>NZ_PCOQ01000005.1 GCF_002975275.1 Achromobacter sp. MYb9
GTGGAGGGGAAGTGAGAGGAAAGCTCGGCGGGTATTGAGGCCCTCGCGTAGGGAAATTCGCATTAAGGAAAGAGCCAGCGCAGACAACAGATCGGTATCTGCTTATGTGTGGCCGCTTGCATGCGGCTTTTGACCTGCCGTAGATCAAAGTTAGTAACTGAGGTAACATTTGGAATCTTTGGCCGACCTTGGCCCTGAAGTCTGGCTTCGGGGCGACGTAATCAGCATCGATTCGTTAAGCCAAGTTGTCATTTGCGGTTTGCTTGTGCATCAGCTTTGGCAAGGTCGGCGGGCATCACACCGCAAGAGCAGCCCAAGCACGGGACAGCACAATCCGCATCATCGGTCGGGACTCGGAGTAACGCGCGCATAAGCGCTTTCCGAGATAGAGAGTTTCTATCCTGCAACCTTAGAACGAGATGTTGATGTTCCGTATCGCTATCGCAGCAGCAGTTGTCCTCTCCCTCGGCGCTTGCACGACCGTCAAGCACGCACCGATCTCCCAAGATTCCCTGAGCAAGCTGGAAGGAAAATCCATCGTTTCCGCCCGCTATGGCCAGCCCGACTTCACTGCCTTTACCGCTGGTAAGGCGGCATTCGCGATGCTTGGCGCCGCCGCCATGGTCACGGAGGGCAATACCATCGTTAAAGAAAACGGCATCGAAGATCCAGCGATTGCGATCTCTGCCGGACTGCAAAGCAAGCTAGCCAGCTTGAAGAACACCACGGCTGTGAACGCATCTGGCGTAGCAGCTAAAGATGATGTCGCAACGGTAGTCGCCGCCAGTCCAGGCGGCGATTATGTTTTGGACGTGAAGACGCTGACGTGGATGTTCAATTACTACCCAACGGATTGGGCGCATTACCGGGTCAGCTATGCGGCTAGGTTGCGGCTGATTTATGCGGCGACGAAGACTGTGGTGGCGGAATCGTCCTGCGCTGGAGTGCAGGGGGATGATAAGAATCCACCGACGAAGGATCAGTTGCTGGAGAACGAGGCAGGGTTGTTGAAGGGGTATTTGGCGAAGCTGGGGGAGGCGTGCACTGACGTGCTGGCTCGGGACGTGTTGAAACTTTGAGAATGTATTTTTAGCTACGCCTCGTTCCGTACACCCGTATCGCGCAGTATTCGGCCCTAAAGATGCTCGCAGCGAAGTTGGGTATCGTAAGTTAGGGCCTAAATAGATTAGATTGATCTAACTCAGCGTTATGGTTGTCGCACACCACCAATTTTCTTCGAAAATGGACTTAATTAAGAGCCTTATCCGATTTCTGATCATGGTACCGCCAGTGTTCGTTTTGATTGGCGCTGTAACCCTTTCTTTGCTTGGATTCGGGGTCGCGCTCGCCATTGAGAGCGTGTTCGGTGTTCCTAGGGGAATGACCTATGACTCGCCCTTGGATCTCTTCAATTTGGGGGGGCATGTCATTGCGGGAGGGCTGGAGTTCCTAGATGGGTGGCGGAAGTCCGCGCAATTCAGGTTAACAGCGCTAAGCGCAATGTATGTTGGAATTGCAATTAGTGCTTTGTGGCTGGTTTGCCGGGGGCTTGCAGGGCAAAAAAGAACTCCAGAAGACGACGGAAACTGTCGATCGGCTAGTCGCATTCCCGGATTAAATACTGCACGCCGTTTCGGGTATTGGCTATTTAAAGAGAAACTGTGCCTGGTTCCGGTGCTGCTTGTAGGTTCGATTCCATGGTTGTGTGCTTTTTCGATGGCATTCGTGCTTGTTTTGTTTTCCTGGATACCTCTCATGGGTTACGACATAGCAAAGGAATACCTTCATGGCTGGATTGTCGGCGCGGAACATTGTGCGCCCGTAAGTAGCCGTCAGGAGAGGTTGAGTATGCACAATCGAAATGCAGGGGCGGAGCGTAAGTCATCTGAAGACGTAAGAATTACTCCGTGCTTATCTTTGTGGAAGGGCGGAACGATGATAGCCGAAGGTCGACATGTTGTTTCCACAGATAAGTACATTATTCTTTTTGATCCAGTGACCGGTGGTGTTCAGTTAGAGCCAACTGATGGAGTAACTGTGCGTGTAAAGGGGGCGTCGGTATCTGAGCTTTATCGGCTAATCGACAGGATAGATACAGAAGAGTGATTCTCGCAGTTGAAATATTAGAATGAAAAATCCCTCGTGTTCTGAGCGAGAGTTTCCCTCAATTCAATTTTTTCAAGAAACCGGGAGGGAGTGTGAGCAACGATTTTGAGACTGGCTTAGGAAAATTAGAGGCGATTAAGACACGCTTGGATGCCGCACCTCTTGATGTATTGGCTGAGTCGTCAAACGTGTCCCCAGCCGATTGCGAATTGATGGGGCGCTTTATACAGCAGTATTGTTTTGCTGATTTGAATGCGCGGCGAATTATCGATCTATTGCAGCATGCCGCTTTAGGGGAGTGCGCCCGGAACGCAGGAAACCTTCGAGATGCTCAGGTGTTTCAAAAACTTCGCGACGTGGCTAGCTCGTTATGGGCTTCTGATTTAAAAGATGGCCTATTTAGGGCTAGCGAGACAATAGAAATGCACCGAGTCCATCGCCATAATTTCGCCCACTGGGCCGCACGGCGTGTAAGGGGCGAGGATGCACTGATTCTATTTACTCTGAATGCAACTGAAGCTAGGCGGCGTACTGGAAGTCCCCCGGAATCTGGGGAACTTGTGTATGCGCTTGTTTCGACTATAGGTCTGCGGGAGGAGCTTGATAAGCTCGTTGGACATACTGAGTATCTTGCTATTTCAGCTGCCTATATCGATCAGAATTTTGAATTGTTCTCAAAAAAATATGCTGGCGATTTGGCAACTTGATTTTGTCTATGAAATAAGCTGACATGCGGCCATTTTCCAAGATTCGCTCGGCAAGCCGAAGGGAAAACCGATCGTATCCTCTGGATAAGGCCATCCCGACTTTACTGCCTTCGCTGCTGGTAAAGCGGCATTCTCGATGTTTGGCATAGCCGCCATGGTCACGGAGGGCAATACCATTGTGAAAGAAAACGGCATCGTAGACCCTGCGATTGCGATTTCTGCCGGACAGCAGAGCAAGCACGCTAGCTTGAAGAACACGACGGCTATGAACGCGTCTGGCGTGGGCACTAAAGATGGCGTCTCAACGGTAGTCGCCGCCAGTTAAGGCGGCGATTTTGTTTTGGACGTGAACATGCTGACATGGAGGTTCAATTACTACCTGACGGATTGGGCGCATTACCGGGTTAGCTATACGGCAAGGTTTCGGCCGATTGCTGCGGTGACGAAGACCGTGGCGGCGAAGTCGGATTGCGCCGCGGGGCAGGGGGAGGACACGAACCCGCCGACGAAATATCAGTTGCTGGAAAATGGGGCAGGGTTGTTGAAGGAATATTTGGCGAAGGCGGGGGGCTTGTACAGAAGAGCCGGCGCAGGACGCATTGAGGCTCTGAAGTGGGTTGGTATTAGCGAAACCTTTTCCGAGCGCGTCATTATTTTCAATCAATTGTAAAAAAGAATGCTGCAAATATCGACTCTTATTCTGCTAGGAGGCATACCGTATGTTGAAAATTTCAGCAGAGGTCTGATATTGAGCGGCGGGTGACGAATGGCCAGATTTGGATTCAGAGTGAAAGGAAATTCATGAAAATAATCTGCATAGAGATCAAAAATTTTCGGTTGTTGAAAAATTTTTCAATAGAACTGGAGCAGAATCTGTCCCTTGTTATCGGGAAAAATAATTCAGGTAAAACCTCATTTTTGGCTGCTTTAGATAAATTCCTTAATTCAAGCGAACGTAACAAAATATCGTATGATGATTTTAATGTCGATTTGAAAGATGAGTTGGTAAAAATTCTCACTGGGGAGATGTCAGTCGCTGACGCGAATCTGTACGAGCCGTTAGGGTTAAAACTGCGGCTGCATATAAAATATGAAGAGGAAGACGATCTAGGTTCTGTTGAAAATCTAATAATGAGTCTGGATCCCGCAGACGACAATATAATTCTCGAGTTCTCTTATGAGATTAACCGCGAGACTCTTCTGCGTATGTTGGCAATCTATAATAATGATAAAGTAAGTTATGACGGGGATCCCACGCTTTTCCTGAAAGATAAGCAGCACGATTATTTTGGTCAAATAAGAAGGAAGAGCGTAAAGCATAAAGAGGAAAGCGTTTTTATAGATCTAAATAAAGAGAGCATCAGCCTCCAAAATGTTTTGTCTTTCAAGAGCATCAGCGCAAAAAGAAATGTAACCAACAAAGAAAATGATAAAACACTATCGGCGCAGACATCCCAGATATATAAACGGACTGCTGAAAGCCTAGAGCAGGAAGAGGCCGTTGCAGATTTCAAGAAAGAGTTGCGAAGAACTGATGGGGAGTTGAGTGGAATATATAAAAAGATGTTTGCGGGGCTGCTGGATAGCGTCTCAAAATTCGGCGGTATAAAAGGAAGCGAGACACATATAAAGATCGCGTCCACCTTACAGCATCGAGAATTGCTAGATGGCAATACAACAGTGCTGTATTCACACGACGCGCACGATCTGCCTGAGCATTTCAATGGTCTCGGGTACATGAATCTCATCAGCATGATTTTCGACATCGAAATGCTGATGGCATCATTTAGACGAGCCCTCAACGAAAAGCCTGCAGCACTGAATTTGCTCTTTATTGAGGAGCCAGAGGCCCACACCCATCCTCAAATGCAATATGTGTTCATAAAAAATATAAAATCTCTCCTCCAGGAAAATCGCATTCGTGAAGATGGTCTTGTAATGAATTTACAGACAGTAATTACGACCCATTCTTCGCATATCGTGGCGGAATCAGATTTTGATGATGTTAAGTATTTGAAGAGGATCGCGACTACAAATGGTGTGGATGCAAGAAGTCTGAAGTCGTTGAAGGAAGAGTATTCGTTAGATGCGGACAGCAAGAAGCATTATAAATTCTTAAAACAGTATCTCACTTTAAATAGAGCTGAACTTTTTTTTGCCGACAAAGTAATTTTTGTTGAAGGAGATACTGAACGAATACTTCTTCCGGCCATGATGAGAAAACTGGATCAAGAATTCCCGGATGCCGAATGCCCTCCGCTGTTATCCCAGTACGTGTCTGTCGTTGAGGTGGGCGCGCATGCTCAAATATTCGAGAAATTTATAAATTTCATCGGCGTCAAAGCGCTGGTAATTACCGATATAGATAGTGGGTACACATCTCCTGTATTTGAAGATGATAATGTAACGCCAAAGCTACATAAAAATGGCAAACAGGTTATGGAGACGAATGTATGTCTCCCTAACGATCCTAGGGCTGATCACACTGCAAACTCTGCACTAGTTTTTTATCACCAGAAGGCGCGTACAGACCTGTCTTACTTCTTGGGCCTTCAACTAGCCGATAAGGTATTGTCGAAAACTTCTGGTTCCTGGGTGAGAACTCTTAACGGCCAAATGCTCTTGGTATTCCAGTCTGCCGAAAGCGGATATCACGGCAGAAGTTTTGAGGATGCATTTTTCGCCCTCAATAAAGATTTCTTGGGTTTAGAGGCGCATAGATTCCCCTCCTTGGCTGCGAAGTGGTTCGATCAATATGTCTCGGGAGATTGTGATGCGCTTACCTTCGCAGCGAAGGCGGTGGGCAGCAAGCCATCTCTTGCTATCGAGATATTGCTTAATAGCGCCGAAGAAGGCGTTCAGTCTTTCGCGAACTGGAAAATACCTGCGTATATAAGAGAGGGGTTGGAATGGCTGCGCAAACAGTAAATACCATGGTGTTGAGTGATGAGGCAACTACGATCCTTGCTGCCATGGAGCGAGGTCAATCCTTTCTGCTCAGTGGTGGTGCGGGGAGTGGAAAGACTTATTCGCTGGTTGAGATTATTTCATCTTTACTTCAAGCTTATCCTCTGAAGAAAATAGCGTGCATAACCTACACTAATGCGGCAGTCCGCGAAATCGAGGAGCGTGCAAACAATCCGAATCTTCGCGTATCAACTATTCATGATTTTCTATGGGATTCAATAAAGCACTTTCAAGTCGAGTTGAAAGAAACTTTGCTTGCCCTAATAAATGATCCTGAGATTACGCGATTTATTGTGACCAACCGGCGTGGTGAAGTCCAGACCTTGGACCGACTAGATGAGCCTGTAAGCTATAGGGAGTATGTGCGGCTCGCAGAGGGCGTAATTTCCCACGACGAACTCCTGCATGTAGCTTATGAAATGTTTAAGCGCCATGAAAAGCTATGTCGAATAACGGAATCTCGCTTTCCAATTATTCTTGTGGACGAATATCAGGATACTGACGAGAAAGTAGTGCAGATTTTGCTTAATTTCTTAGGCAAAAAACGGCGAGGTAACGTGGTGGGATTCTTCGGCGATGCAATGCAGGCAATTTATGAAGACGGTGTCGGCGATTTAAGTAACTTTATTGGTGACGGGCCGGGCAAGGTCGTTGAGATAAAAAAGGAACAAAATCGTAGGAATCCAGAGTCAGTAATTGCGCTTGCCAATTCTTTACGCAATGATGGTTTAGTGCAGCGC
The DNA here is from genome assembly GCF_002975275.1 of Achromobacter sp. MYb9. GTDB lineage: Bacteria > Pseudomonadota > Gammaproteobacteria > Burkholderiales > Burkholderiaceae_B > Achromobacter. Next base: position 6,521 of record NZ_PCOQ01000005.1, read on the forward strand.
GCATCCCTAGATATAAAAGCACCGAATATGCTTCCGTATGGAACATTAAGGTCCGGGAGTATAAAATTCCTGCATTCAAAGGAGGCTAACGTGGATTTGGCTAAAGCATGCCTGGGATGGGATTTTTCTGACTCAAAATCCACGAAAGAACTGAATCTTACGCATAATCTGATTGCGGAAAAGGCTGGATTCCCCGAGCTTATGAAATTGTATGACGGGGACAAAATCATTGATTACGTAAAGAGAATTAAAAATTTCATAAAGAGTACGGTACCTGATCTGGCCGTTGAAGGGAAAACCCTCGGTCACGTGATCGACGAACTAACGGCCGGGAAAGATACGGCCGAGCTGAAACTCATTATGCCAACCAAAGGCATGGAGGCATATATCGCGCAATATCGAGATGTTTTTGATATTGCGCTTTCTATGCCGTACGAAGAGCTTGCAAGGATGTATATTGACAAAGATCAGTTGGTCGATGATAAAAAGAATGACCAAAAAGATACGGGTCGGCCAAGTTCGAGTCGAGACGATTTGATAAAACATCTTTTTAAGATCCAGCGCAATGTTCAATTGTATGTGACTGGAAACTTCAATGAGTTTCTTCGAATTACAGACTATAGAGTTTCCTCTCAAGCCGCGAAGAGAGCGTTGAGGGACAAGATGGAAGTTTTGTGTAATGCAGGCGAAAGAACGATTCAGGAGATTATTGAGCTAGCTGACTCAGAGGGGATAGTCAGAATTGACGACAAGTTAGAACGATTTAGAGTACAAAAGGAATATTTGTATAACAGAGTATCCAAGGTGGCATTCTCTGAGTTTCAAAGTCTATATAGCTATCTTGAGGGATATACACCATTTTCGACTCAACATAAGACCAAAGGGCTTGAGTATGAAAACGTGCTAGTTGTGCTAGATGGTGGAAATTGGAACAACTACAATTTCAATTATCTTTTCGCAGGCCGACAAGACAAATTAAGTGTTGTTGAAAGAACGCGGAAGATCTTCTATGTTTGTTGTACTCGCGCGAAAGAAAGCTTGGCTGTTTTTTTTCCTGCCCCATCAGCAGAGGCGCTTCAACAGGCCGAGATCTGGTTTGGCAGAGCCAACATTGTGGACCTGGATCAGCAGCAAAAATAATCAAGATGTGTTGATTGTCGACCGAAGGGGTTGGATGAAATTTTGCGGCGATTGGGTACTGATGATGAAGTTTGAAATTTATTCTCAGTATTGTCATCCTCTCGGCGGTTTTTTCGGCTACGCGATAGCACCGATAATAGAGTCTCTGCGTTGGACCTATAGGTGTGAGAATCTTGGTGCTGCAGAAGGCGATGGGAAAACTCGGCGATAAGTAAATTAAGGGGATTGGAGCAATGCAAGTTCGACAAGTCATCAGCCGACGGGTTTCTGTTTCGTTCGGCCGAAAACGTGACCGCGCAGATAATTGTGTCGACATAATTACTGGGCCTAACGGCTGCGGAAAAACCGAGATTCTTGAAGCGCTGCTGCAATATGTGACCACGTCGCCCGCTCACGTGGGGCACAGTCGATGGCCTGATGTCACCATGGATGGCATTCCAGATAAGGTTGTCGTTCAGACCTTCAGCCCTTTCTCACGTTTTTTGGCGCCGCTCGAAGACAAGACGTTACTTACAAGAAAGTACATCGAGGATGGCGTTTCTCAAGACAAGTATGTCTGTGTTGGACTTCATAAGTCGTCCCGAAATGTCGGGACGGGCCTATCGCGGAAGGTGCTAGAAGAAGCTCTGTTCAGGCTTAGCGAAAATCCTGAGTCGGCGGAAACTCTATTTTCCGTCCTGGAAGAACTTGGCTTCCAAAGCGAACTCAGCCTTCGATATAGGCCTAGAGCCGGGTTTGCCGAGGCGTTTAATAGTGAAGAGCCTCGCCACTTTATGGACGCGTATCTGTCCAATGCTCGATACCTCGAGAAATCTCTACAACGTGATAAATTGCTGCTCAGCGAGCTTAATTCAAGTGATGCCAGAAATTTTCTTGGAGTGCTGCACCATTCAATTGATGTCGTCGTAGAGCACCGCCAAAGTCACCGTAAAGACTACCAACTTTCGATTTCACTTCGCGACGTGCGACGGGATTTTCACACCATTCAGTCTTTCGCATTTCTACGTCGCCTTGGCCTTCTTAATCTGACATCTTGCGAACTTAAAACGAATGAGCATGAATCGATAGATGTGGCAAAGACTAGTTCCGGCCAACAGCAAATGTTATGCGGCGTTTTCGGCCTTGCCACATCTATATCAAGTGGTTGTATCGCATTACTGGATGAGCCTGAGCTAAGCCTTCATCCAGAATGGCAATTGAAGTTTGTGGATGCGATTTTCAGAATCGTCAGCACTGTGCAGGGTTCTCATATTATCGTGGCGACGCATTCCCCATTGGTGGTTCAGCAAGCGGTACTACGCGGAGCTGATGTTGTACAGATGGGAGAAAGAGCTCACGATTCAGCTTTGTCGTCGCGTTCTATTTCTGAACAATCGGTATCAGTAGAGGAAGCGCTTGTTGACATCTTCCACACCCCAATTGCTGGTAGCGCTCACGTTTCGAATGAAATATTCCAGGCTGTGCTCAAAGCGGAGACTGGCAGCATTAGCGAAAAGTATGAGGCGCTTGCGAGGCTTGAGCAACTCAACGAGTTGTATCAAGACGAGAAGGAAGGGAAGACTGGACGTCTCGTCAGAGATGCAATTCGACTTATAAATATGTCTGATAATTCGCCGCTTGGTGACAGTGCCGTCCGCAACGACGGGTGAGAATATTATGACGTTTAGAGATAAGGCTGCACGTTTGCTGCAACTTACTGAGATAAATGAGGCAGAGCATGGAACTATCAAGTCGGATGGGGCATTAAATCACCACCTTTGGTCGGATGGTGAGTATCTGCATAGAGATTTAGTTAATAGATTTCGGGCTGAAGTAAAAGATCATTATTTTTGGCACCAAGGATCGAGGTGTTGCTACTGCAGCATGGAACTTCAGTATCACGGTCGTGTTTTCGATGCCGAACACATCCTCGATAAATACGGTTTTCCGGAATTTATGTTCTTCCCAGATAATATTGCCGTTGCTTGTGTGATATGCAATACGCACAAGTCTACAAAGTCTGTACTCACCGGCAACGACGTGAGGCCTGTGACCATTCCAACACAATCTGAAGACTACAAGATTCTTCACCCTCATTTTGATGAGTGGAATCATCATTTACGGTTCGACGATATTGGCCGAATTTTGCCGGTTGAGGGTAGTGCTAAGGGTACTGAAACTATATCGATTTGTGCGATGGATGGCATTAACTTCTTGCGACTGGCGCAGAAGTTTTCTCCCGGGTCGCGCAAAGACGCGTATGAGTTGATGTGTAAAGTGGTTGGCTACAGGAGTCCTCGTAAAATTGAATACGCACTCACCCTTATGCAAGAGCTCGCGGAGCAGTCCCCTGATGCAATTGCTGTAGTTGAGACACTTAGGGAGAAGGTTACGCAGATGCAAGCTCAGAGGGCTGCGGAAGCCGCCGCTGCCATCGCTGGCTAATATCTAATGTCGGGGCTCTGCGTCAGCGTTATTTCACTACCATGCGAGCGTTCATGCTTAGTGCAATCCGGGGCACTTCTTATCCTTCGACCGTTGGCCGTGTCTGCCAGCTGCAATCATGTACCAACGAAAGCGATCTTGAAAGGTTGGAGAGGTAGGAGCACTAAGGTTCCGTAAAGCAGATTTAGCACTAAAGGTAAGAAAAGCTATGGTGAAAGGTTGGAGCAATGAAGAGCTCATCGCTTCTGTCGAGGCTTATCGGCGACTGGCTCAGCAGCGTGAGACCGAATTTGGCCAAACGAAGAAGCAGGTCTATGAGGAGTTGGCCATTCGATTTGGTCGTACCGCGAAAGCGTTCGAGTACCGAATGCAAAATATCTCAGCGGTGCTCGACGAACTAAATTTGCCGTGGATCCCCGGACTGAAGCCAGCCAAGAACGTCGGCAGCGCCATGAAGGCCAAGCTCATTCAATACGTTCAAGATACTGAGTTTATGAACGCTACTGCGATTGATGACCTAGAAGGCAGACTTGAATGGGAGAAGGTACTTGCGGCCGTGACGCAACTTGGGGGCAATGCTAGTCGAAGGCAGGTCGAGGATTGGATCCGCTCCCGTGACCCGGGGTACAACAAAAAGAATTTGGCAGACCTATATATGATGGCCGTCAATTCTCCAGCCCGCACTGGTTACTCGCAAAATCGTAAGCCTCGTAGAACTGATGAAGGTAGCCGCTACGACAAGCTCTTCAAGGTCGGCGAGGGAATCTTCGATATTTACGATCCGGCCAAGCATGGTATTTGGGAAATCTATTCCGACGCGTTATCGGGGAGTCGACAAGGGGTCTCAATTCGACGGATTTCGAGTCCTATGGAGGGCGCATTAGCCGTCGCGGAGAAGAATGCCGAACAAACAGCCGCCTTCGACCCTACCGATGTGGCCGATGCCAGAAGGCGCGTAAGCGCTGATATTGTTCGTCGTAGAGGACAGCCCGCTTTCCGAAAAGCTCTGCTAGACGCCTACGGCAACGCCTGTGCCATTACCGGGTGTAGCCTGCCTGCAGTGCTTGAGGCTGCCCATGTCCTTCCTTATAAAGGCGACCACACTAACGTTGTATCCAATGGGCTGTTGCTGCGGGCAGACATCCATACTTTGTTCGATCTAGGGCTGATCGCCATCCAATCTGAGGTGATGGTGGTGCGGGTTTCACCGGAACTGGAGAACACCGAGTACGGAAGGTTGGACGGCTCCCCGCTCCGGCTCCCAAAACAGAATTCGCAACGAGTAAGCCAGGATGCCTTGGATTGGCACTGGAATCATCGTAGCTGGTGGGACTAAGCGAGGAAATTTTTCTCGTCCCTTAGCGGGGTTGGGCATGAGCGTCCTGGCCGATGAGGCTAACCGTCGCATCGAAAAGGAAGCTTGCATATCTCGATACCCGACGCGACTATCCGGTTTGAATCTCTGTCCTACATCCTTCTGAATAGTTATACGAAGGCAGGTGGAGCCGACATTGGTTATCTGTCGGCTCCGTCGGATGGGCTCTAATGGACTGGCGTTGTCGTTTTTATTGTCTCTGTAAGGCTCGACAATGGTTCCTCGGGCACAACGGCTACAAGTCCCGCTAGGTGATCGCAAAGACTCTCGACGCCGCCCATCAAGTTCGACATTACCCAAGCATCGAGCGGTCGCTCACCCGAAGCCCCTGGTTCATTCACACTATTCCCCACAATCCGAGCAATCGCCCAGATCCCCTGGCAAGCACGCTCCATCTTCCGCAAATCATCAAACCGCACAACGCCAAACTCCGGATCATCCGGCGTGGCCCAACGGTCATATGTGAAAGGGTTGTCTTCCATATCAGCCTCCTGTTCAGTCAGACCCACTCCCCGCTGTCAATCGGGGTGGGCGGGCGCAAGGCCGGGTTGACAGACCGGTAACAGGAGCAACCGGCGCACGCGAGCGTGCCCCGGCCAAGGCCCGCCCATAGCAGGGACGTGCTTCGGCCTACGGACGTAAAAATGCCGCTATTGCAGCGGCTGTCCGCTTCCTGTTAGAACCGGCTGTCAAACCGGACGGTCATTGGTGTGACCGCAGGGCGAGTATACGGCGGAACTCTTCGGAAGCAGCAATCACCAGAGTGGCAGTTTTGTCTCATGCTGGATGAGACCCAAAAAACACAAAGGGCTCCGCAGAGCCCTTCGTCATCTTCATGCAGCCACCGGCACAAAAAACCGATCCTTCAACTCCTGCAACCCAATCCTCTCCAACATCTCCGTCAGCCTCTCCGCAGGCTTCCTGGTCGGCAGATTCTTATACTGCGCTACGATCAGCTCATTCTTCATCGAATGCTCCCACCCGACCAGCTCCGTCACGCTAACCTGATACCCATGCGCTTCCAGCTGCAAGCACCGCAGCACATTCGTAATCTGGCTTCCAAACTCCCGCGTATGCAGCGGATGCCGCCAAATCTCTGCCAGCGGATCAGCCAGCGCCTTGCCTTTATTCTTCCTAAGCACAGAAGCCACTTCCGCCTGGCAGCAAGGCACAACCACGATGTATTTAGCCTTCTTCTCCAACGCAAAGTGAATCGCGTCGTCCGTCGCCGTATTACAAGCGTGCAACGCAGTCACCACATCAATCGTCGCCGGCAACTTATCAGACGTGATCGATTCCGCCACAGAGAGATTCAAGAACGACATCCCGGCAAACCCCAGCCGTTTCGCCAGTTCCTCTGACGACTTCACCAGTTCTTCGCGAGTCTCAATCCCATAAATATGGGACCCCTTCCCGACGGCGTCTTTCTGTTCCTTGAAAAACAAGTCATACAGAATGAACCCCAGATACGACTTACCAGCCCCGTGATCCGCGAGCGTTACCGCGCCGCGTTCTTGTTGGACGTCTTTCAGCAGCGGCTCGATGAACTGAAACAGGTGATAGACCTGCTTCAATTTACGGCGGCTGTCCTGGTTCATCTTGCCGTCGCGGGTCAGGATGTGCAGGGCTTTGAGGAGTTCGACGGACTGGCCGGGGCGGATGTCGTGGGTTTTTTCTGACATGGGGGGAAGGCAAAGCGCCCCGCTAGTGGCGGGGCGCGTAGTGGCGCGGAAAGCGTCAGTTTAACGAAAACGCTGGCGCGCCCACAGGGCGGCGGAAAAGTGGGTCTTAGCCTACGGTGGCAAAAACCGGTTCGCCCAGGTTCAGCATCAAACGATTTGCCCAGGCGAAGATCGCGTCCGAGTGCAGCAGGTCCAGCACTTCGCCTTCGCTCAAGCCCGCATCCTTCAATGCCTGGATGCTGTTGGCGTTGACGTCGGCCTGGGCTTCGGTGATCTGGATCGAGAACTGGGCAATGGCCAGTTCACGCGCCGTGGTGCCGGCGGTGTAGGGGTCTTCGAACACTTGCGCGATCACTTCATTACGCTTGGCCAGTTGTTCGAAGCGCTGCGCGTGGACGGATGCGCAGTACACGCAGCCGTTCACACGCGAGACGACCGTGGAGCCCAGCTCGCGTTCGGCGCGCGACAGGCCGCCTGGGGCGTACATGATGGCGTTGAAGGCGGTGGAGCGCTGGCGCAGGATTTCCGGTTGGTGGACCAGGAACAGGTAGTAGTCCGAGACCTTGGCCTTGGGGTGGCTTTCTTCCAGGACGGCGACTTGTTCCGGGGTGGCGGTGTCGACGTTGACGACGTCGAGCCATGCCTTCCACTCCAGCACTTCGTTGGTGAAGCCGTGGGCCTTGATGACGGCGCCGGGTTCGGTGGCAGCGGTGTTGGGTTCGAAGGGCGCGGGCGGGACGGCGGCGGCGCGGGGGGCTTGGCCTTCCAGGTCTTTCATCGCGATCAAGCCCGCGACCAGACGGGTCTGGTACGACAGGAAGGCGATCAGTTGCGACAGGGTGACCACTGCGGGCGTGGTGACGCCTGCTGCGGGCAGGGTCTTCAGCGCGGCTTCGTCGCCCTCGACGGGGTTTTCGATCAGCTTGCGTGTGAATTCCAACACGGCAGCCAGGCGCGGGGTGGAGGCGTCTGACGGTTTGCCGGATTCTGCGACGGCGATGTCGGCGGGGGCTGCGTCGGTTTCCGCCAAGCGGGCGCGGTAGTGCGATGCCAGCAGCGGCGACAGGCTGATGCGGGTGGCGTACAGCGCGACCAGCAGGCGTTCGGCCAGCGACAAGCCGGGCAGGGCGGGGTCGAACAGGGCGTCGTAGCTGCCTTGCGTGGCGGCGGCGACTTTTTCGCGTTGGTGGCGGACCTCAAAAGTTTTGCTGCCGGGGGTCAGGCCGACGAGCTTGTCGACCAGATCATTGACGGCGTCATAGACGATGGGTTGTTGTGCCATGGGGATGTTCTCCTTGGTGTCTGATCAGCCGGCGTTGCCGGAAGTGCTTGCCGAAGGGGCAGCAGCCGAAGCCGCCCGCGCCTTCACCGCCGCGTCCAAAAACTTCTTCACGCCTTCCCACGATTCCTGGTCGGCGCGTGCGTTGTCTTTCGGATTCCCGCCGCTGGTGCTGATCTTGCCCGACACGGGGTGGGCGTAGACGAGCTGAGTGGTGGGCACGTACGGGAACAGGATCGAGTGGCCGCCGTTTTCGTAGTCGAGCCATTCGACGGGGTAGGGGTGTTTCACCTCGACCAGCTTGTCCTGCACCATCTTTGAATACAGGCTGGACGGCCACGAGCCATCGTCGGTGGCCGACAGCAGCATGACCGGGCCTTCGATGTCTTCCACGCGAATGCGGGCGCGGGCGACGGCGTCGGGGTCTTGCAGCGCGGTCAGGATGGCTTTCTCGTGACGGTGCGGCGATGGGCCTTCGTCAAACGGGGCCCACGTGGCGGTGCGGTTGTTTTCCCAGACGTGGGGGATGGGCTTGCCGCCCAGCAACCACGTGGGACCTTCGCGGCCGATCTTGGGATCGCAGGCGTTCTGGCCGCTGTGGACGACGGCGCCGGGTACGTAGGCGACGACGGCGGACACTTCCTTGGGGAAGGTTGCGCCCAGCAGCAGCACGAGTTCACCGCCGCGCGATTGGCCGCTGATGGCGACGAAGTCGTGCTTGGGCTGAACCTTTTTGCGCAGCCAGCGCAGGCCGGTCTGGAAGTATTCCAGCGGGGTGTTCGAGATGTAGTCGGACAGGCCCGGCGCTTTGAAGTACGCCAGCGCAAAGGCGGCATACCCGCGCGAGGCGTAAAGCGCCGCGCGCGGTTCGTTGATGCCGCCGCCCGAGCCGTTCAGGATCATGACGGCGGGGTGCGAACCGGGCTTGCTGCCTGCCGGCAGGTACAGCGTGCCGACCAGACCTTCTTCGCGGACCTCGTGGCGGGTAACGCCGTCCAGCGCCAAGCGTTGCGTGAACGTGGCTTGGGCCTGCATTTCGGCCACAGCGCCGGCTACAACGCCGGCATCAGCGCTGGCTTCCGCACCGCCTTCAACCGCACCCACACGTGCAACCACATCGGTGACCAAAGCATCGGTCACCGGGTGGTTGAAGTGTTCGCGGCTGGGCGAGTCCACGGGGGCTTGCGACCAGATCAAGCCCATCGGCGACAAACCGGTGTAGTCGCCCGAGATAGGCGCGTCGCGGGTCAGGTCGACAGCGCCGTCTTCGCCCGCCGTGTAGGCGGCCTGGGCTTGCCACAGCACGCCGTTGCGGCGGGTGCGCGCGGTGATTTGCACCGTTTGGCCGGGTGCCACGTTTTCCACCCGGATCTGGCGCGGCACGTCGATCAAGGCGTCCGCGGGGGTGATGGTCAGGGTCGGCGCCATGGCTTATTTACCGGCCGCGGCGGCGGGTTCTTTGGTGACCATCATGGCGGCCGTGCGGTCGCTGGTCATCGGCGTCACCTTCAAGCCCTTCTTGGTGGCCCAGATGTTCTTGTAGTGGAACAGCGGGATGATGCCGACGTCGTCGGACACCAGCTTGACCGAGTCGCGCAAGATGGCTTCACGCTTGGCCACATCGAATTCCGACGTGGACTGTTCCAGCGCGGCGTCCACCTTGGCGTTGGTGTAGTGGCCCCAATTGGACGCGCCCAGGCCCTTCTTGGCGTCGACAGTAGCCAGGATGTTGACCAGCGCGTAGCTGGCTTCACCCGTGCCGTTGCCCCACGCCAGCATGCTGACGGCGAATTCGTTCTTGTTGGCGCGGCCCGAATACACGGCCCATGGCACCACTTCCACCTGGGTCTTCACGCCGACGCGGGTCCAGAACTGCGCCACGGCTTGGGCGGTTTCCGGGCCTTGCGGGTAGCGGTCGTTCGGCACGTGCATGGTCAGCTTGAAGCCGTCGGGAAAGCCCGCTTCGGCCAGCAGCTTCTTGGCTTGCGCGACATCGTTGGGGATGTCTTTCACGTCGGGGTTGTAGCCGAAGGTGCCCTTGGGCATCCACTGGTTGGCTTCGGTGGCCGCGCCTTGCAGGATGCGGTCCGAAATGGCCTTGCGGTTGATGGCCAGGTTCAGCGCCTGACGCACGCGCAGGTCCAGCAGCGGGTTCTTGTCCAGCGGCTTGCCGTTGTTGTCGGTGATGTACTGGTTGGGCGCGGGGTTGAAGCTGGGTTGCAGGATCATGACGCGCAGGCCGTCGTACGGGTACACCGCGATGTTCGGGGCCTTTTGCAGCTTGGCCAGGTCCGACACCGAGACCTTGTCGATCACGTCCACGTCACCGGCCAACAGGGCGGCGGTGCGCGAGGCGGCGTTGTTGATGTAGCGGTAGTTGACCTTGTCCCACGTGGCCTTGTCGCCCCAGTAGCCGTCGTTGCGTTCCATGATGACGCGGTCGCCCGGCGTGTAGGACACGAACTTGTACGGGCCGGTGCCAACCATGGCCTTGCCCGAGTTGTAGTCTTCGGTGGTCGACTTTTCACCAACGTGCTTGCTGACGACGTGTACAGATGCCAGGTTCAGCGGCAGGTCGGGGTTGGGCGCCTTGGTCTTGACGATAAGGGTCAGCGGGTCCTTCGCGGTCATCGTGTCGATGGTGCGCAGGTAGCCGGCGTACGTTGCCACGCTGCCCGGCACGCCGCGCGCGCGGGTGTAGGAATAGATCAGGTCGTCGGCGGTAAACGGCGTGCCGTCTTGCCACTTGACGCCTTCACGCAGCTTGAATTCCCAGGTGGTGGGGTCCAGCGGTTTCCAGCTGACGGCCAGACCCGGCTGGAGCTTGTTCCACTTGTTTTCGATCAGCAGGTCCCAGAAGTGCAGGGCCACCGAGCGGTCGCCGGCGTGGTTGTTCAACTGCGGGTCCAGGGACGACAGCGGGTCGGCAAAACCGATCGTCAGGTTGTCGGCGGACGCCGCGGCAGAGGCGCTGAGGATGGCGGCGGTCAGGGTCGAAAGAATCAAGCGTTTCATGTTCGGGGTCCTTGGTAGGGGGGGAACGAGTTAAGTGTTCCGAAGGCTGCGTTGTCATTAGCGCCACTGAAGGCATTAAGGACACCGCGGCCAATTAGGTTCAGGCCATGTCGTTCAAATGACAGGCGCTTAAATGGTTGATGGCGATTCCCTTCAACGTGGGAACTTCGGTCTTGCAGCGCGGCATCGCATGCGGACATCGCGGATGAAAATGGCAGCCGCCGGGCGGGTTCAGCGGGCTGGGAATCTCGCCTTTGATCGCGGTAAAGACCTTGTGGCGCGACTTCAGGCTGGGAATTTCCGCTAGCAGGGCTTGTGTGTACGGGTGGTTGGGGCGCTGGAACACTTCGTCCACGGTGGCCGTTTCCACGACGCGGCCCAGGTACATGATGACCACGCGGTCAGACAGGTGTTCCACCACGCCCAGGTCATGGCTGATGAACAGGTACGTCAGGTTCAGTTCTTCGCGCAGGTCCATGAACAGGTTCAGGATTTGCGCTTGAATGGACACGTCCAGCGCGGCGACGGCTTCGTCGCACACCAGCATGGACGGCTGCACGGCTAGCGCGCGGGCGATGCCGATGCGCTGGCGCTGGCCGCCGCTGAATTGGTGCGGATAGCGTTGGCGCAGTGCGGGGTCCAGCCCCGCGCGTTCCAGTTGGGCGCTGACGTAGTCGTCAAAGCCCGCGTTGTCGACCAGGCCGTGGATGCGGGCCGCTTCGCCCACGATCTCGTCCACGCGCAGGCGCGGGTTGAGGCTGGCGTAGGGGTCCTGGAAAATCATCTGCACGGTCAGGCGCGCGGCGTGGGCGGCGGCCGAGTTCATGTCGGACGGGCGCACGCCGTTGATGCGGACTTCACCGCCCGATGGCGTCAACAAGCCGGCGGCGATGCGGCCCAGCGTGGATTTGCCGCAGCCGGATTCACCGACCAGGCCGACGACTTCGCCGGGGTTCACGATCAGGTCCACGTTGTCGACGGCGCGCGTGATGGCGGGCGGCTTGGACAAGCCCATGCGCTGCATGGCGCGGCCGGCTGCGCCGACCTTTCTTTCGCCAAAGCGCTTGCTGACTTGAGAAAGGTCAATCAGCGGAGTGGGGGCGGCGGATACAGTCATGCCGTCACCTCGTTGTGGATCTGGATAGTCGGATGGAAGCAGCGCACGTCGTGTTCGGGCAGGGCTTGAGTGATGCCGGGTTGCTGGCCACAGGCGGCGGTGGCGCGCGAGCAGCGCGCGGAAAACGCACAGCCGGCGGGCAGGTGCAGCAGGTTGGGCGTCATGCCCGGAATCTGGCGCAGGCGCTGGCCGCGCAGGTTATTGCTGGGCAGGCTGTCGATCAGGCCCACCGTGTACGGGTGCTGCGGGCGGTCAAGCACGTCGTCGACCTTGCCGTGTTCAACGATGCGGCCGGCGTACATCACGGCCACGTCATCGGCAAGGCCTGCCACCACGGACAGATCATGCGTAATCCAGATCAGGCTGGTGCCGTGCTGCTGCGCCAGCTTCTGCACTTCAGACAGAATCTGCGCCTGGATGGTGACGTCCAGCGCGGTGGTGGGTTCGTCGGCAATGATCAGGTCAGGGCGATGCAGCATGGCGATGGCAATGGCCACGCGCTGGCGCATGCCGCCAGAAAGCTGATGTGGGTAGGCCAGCAAGCGTTCTTCGGGGCTGGGAATGCCCATCATGCCCAGCGTGTCGCGGGCCAGCGTGCGGGCTTCGCGCTTGCTCATCTTGTTATGCGCGCGCACGGTTTCGATCATCTGCACATCCACGCGCAGGACTGGGTTCAGCGTCATCATCGGATCTTGGAAGATCATGGCGATGCGGTTGCCTTGCAACTTGCGCAGTTCACGCGGGGCCAGCTTGGTCAGGTCGCGGCCCTGGAACAGGATTTCTCCGCCGACGATGCGGCCAGGCGCGTCAACCAGACCCATGATGGAAAAGCCCGTCACGGATTTGCCCGAGCCGGATTCTCCGACCAGGCCCAGGATCTTGCCGCGCTCCAGCGTGAACGACACGTCGTCGACGGCGGGCAGCACGCCCGCGCGGGTATGAAAGTGCGTGCGCAGGTTGCGCACTTCAAGCGTGGCCGGCGCGCCGGTAGCGGTGCGGTCGGTCATTTGTGAGTCCTTGGGTTCAGCACGTCGCGCAGGCGGTCGCCCACCAGATTGATGGCGACGATGGTGATCAGCAGCGCGATGCCGGGGTAGAAGCTGATCCAGTATTCGCCGGACAGCATGTATTGAAAGCCGTTGGAAATCAGCAGGCCCAGCGACGGTTCGGTCACCGGCACGCCCAGGCCCAGAAAGCTCAAGGTGGCTTCCAGCGTGATGGCGCGCGCAATCTGCAAGGTGCCAATCACAATCAGCGGCGGCAGGCAGTTGGGCAGAATGTGCTTCAACATGATCCGCCAGTTGGGAATGTCCAGGCAGCGGGCGGCTTCCACGTATTCACGGCGGCGTTCCACCAGGGCCTGGCCGCGCGCGGTGCGGGCGTAGTAGGCCCATTCCAGAATCACCAGCGTCAGCACCACGTTGCCCACGCCCTTGCCCAGAAAGGCCAGGATCATCATGGCAACCAGGATGGACGGGAACGACAGGATCAAGTCGACCAAACGCATGATAAAGGCGTCGACCTTGCCGCCCGCGTAGGCGGCAAGCAGGCCCAGCAGCGTGCCGACGATGCCGGCGATAACGGCCGAGCCCACGCCCACCATCAAGCTGATGCGCAGGCCGTACAGAATGCCGGACAGCAGGTCGCGGCCCTGGCCGTCGGTGCCTAGCCAATAGTGGAAGGTGTCCAGGCCGTTCATGGAACCGGGCGGCATGCGGGAATCCAGCACGTCGATTTGCAGCAGGTCATACGGGTTCTGCGGCGAAATCCACGGCGCGAAGATGGCGGCCAGGATCAGCAGGGTGGCCACGGCCAGGCCGAACACCGCCGTCTTGGACGACAGGAATTCGGTCAGGTTGCGGCGCCAGGGCGATTCGCGGCGCAGGGCGGGAACCTTCTCAGGGGTTGCAGTGGTGCTCATGCCGAGCCCTCCAGCCGTACCCGGGGGTCCAGCACTTTATAAAGAATGTCGACGATCAGGTTCAGCGTCACGAACAGGCACACGACCACAATCAGGTAGGCCACGATCACGGGGCGGTCCAGCGCGTTCAGGCTGTCCAGGATCAGCTTGCCGGCGCCCGGCCACGAGAAAATGCTCTCCGTGATGACGGCGAACGCAATGGTCGAACCCAGCTCCAGGCCCAGCACGGTCACCAGCGGGATCATCGTGTTGCGCAGCACGTGTACACAGACCACGCGAAACGGCGACAAGCCCTTGGCGCGGGCGAACTTCACGAAGTCCAACGGCATCACGTCGCGCACGCCGGCGCGGGTCAGGCGGATGACGAGCGAAATCTTGAACAGCGACAGGTTCAGCGCGGGCAAGATCAAGTGGCGCCAGCCGTCGGCAGTCAACCACGACCACTGAAAACCCAGGAATTCCACCGTTTGCCCACGCCCGCTGGCGGGCAGCCAGCCGAGTGACACGCTGAACGTCATGATCAGCATCAGCGCCACCCAGAAGGTGGGCAGCGAGAAGCCGACGATGCTGCCGGCCATGATCATTTTGGAAAAGCGGCTGTCGGGGTACAGGCCGGCAATCAAGCCCAGCGGCAGGCCGACGATGACGGCCAGGCCCAGGGCGCTGATCGCCAGTTCAAGCGTGGCGGGCAGGCGCTGGATGACGAGTTCAATCGCGGGAATGTTGTAGACGAAGCTGTTGCCCAGGTTGCCATGCAGCGCCCCGTTCAGGAACGCCAGGTATTGCTGCCACAGCGGTTTGTCCAGGCCTAGCTCCGCGATGATGCGGGCGCGGTCGACTTGGTCTACGTCCTGGCCGATCAGGATGTCCACGGGGTTGCCGATGGCGTGCAGGCCCACGAAGACAATCAGGGTCATCAGCAACACGACTACCGCCGCTTGCGCGACACGGCGTATCAACCAACCAGTCATTGCGCGGTCTCCGCTTGGGAGGCCGGGGTGGCGACTGCCGCGGGGGGCGGGGCCGGCGTCCACTCATCGCCGAACACTTCCGGTTCCGAGAACGCTTCCATGTTGGCGTAGTACGTTTCGACGTCTTCGCGGTAGAACAGGCCGGCGATGCCTTGCGCCAGGCGCTTGGCGCCGTCGCTGATGGCCGGGATGTCGCCCGAGATCGTGCCTTGCGTCAGCGCGGCGGGGTAGGAAAAACAGTGCACGCGGTCCAGACCCGGGCAGGCGCCGGGGACTTTTTCCTGCAATTCAAAGACGGCGCCCAGGTCGGGCGAGTCATGCAGTTCCTGGTCTTCTTCGCCGGGGGGCGGGGTGAACCGGTCGCCCCAGTTGCGCACGTGAGGCGCCAGCGGCGCGAATTCCGGGCGCACGGTCCAGTCGATACGGAAGCCCGTGGAGAAGATCAGGAAGTCCAGCACGAACACGCCCTTGGGCGTGGTGACGTGGATGTCGTCGCCCACCATTGCCAGGTCTTGCACGCCACAGCCCAGGTTGAAGCGGGCGTTCGGGAAGCGCGACACGCGCAAGGTGCTGCCGCGCGGGGGCGGCACTTGCGCGGCGTTGATGTAGTGGCGGATCTTCCACTTCCATTCGTCGGGCAGGGTCAGGTGGCCGTGGGTCAGGCCGGGGTTGCCCGCGCCTTTGCCTTTGTTGACGCGCGGGATGTCATTGCGGCGGATCAGCAGGTCGACGCTGGCGGCGCCGGCTTCCAGCGCGGTGCCGGCGCTGTCCATGGCGGACGCGCCCGCGCCCACGACGCCGACGCGCTTGCCGGCAAGGGTGGCGTAGTCCATCACATCGGACGAATGCGCCCAACGGTCACGCGGCAGTTTCTTGGCAAAGTCAGGCACGTAGGCGCCGCCCAGGCCGTCGCGGCCGGTGGCCAGCACAACACGGCGGGCCAGCACGGTATTGCGGCCGGCGGGGGATTCTACGTCCAGCTGCACCAGACGGTCGGCACGCGGCTGCACCGACAGCACGCGGTGTTCATTGCGTATGTCCAGGTTCAGCACGCGGCGATACCAGCGCAGGTAGTCCATCCATTGCAGGCGCGGAATCTTGTCCAGCGCGTCCCATTCGGCCAAGCCGAATTGCGCTTCGAACCAGGCGCGGAACGTCAGCGCGGGCAAGCCCAGCGCGGGGCCCGTCAATTGCTTGGGCGAACGCAGCGTTTCCATGCGGGCGGTGGTGGCCCACGGGCCTTCGTAGCCTTCGGGCGCCTGGTCGAAGATCGGCGCGGCGATGCCCAGATGCGTCAGCGACGCTGCGGCAGCCAAACCGGCCATGCCGCCGCCAATGATGACGACGTCCAGCACTTGCTGGCCGTCCACGAGCCGGGGCGCGACCCAGCTCTTGGCGGGGATCTCCAGCCAGGACAGGTCTTGCCGCAGGCGCGCTTCCAGCGCGGCTAAGCCTTGCGGCGGGGTGGCAACGGGCAAATTCATAGTGCGGGGGTTTCCATAACAGGGGCGTCATCACCGTAGATCGACTGCAACAGCGCCGAGTGCTCGCACGCGTCGTGCAGCACAAAGCCGGGCAGCAGGGCGGCGGCGGCATCGGCCAGCGCGTCGGCCATGGCCTGGCAGGCCGGCGTCAGGGGTTGCGACTGCGGGGTGATGACCCCAAAGAAAAAGGGGATGTCCAGGTCGATAGGCCGGATCGCCACGCCCGGCATCGGGACGCCGTAAGCGGTGATCGGTTCCAGCACCGACACGCCCAGGCCGGCGCGCACGGCGGCCAGGGCGTTGACGGACGAATTGGTTTCGATGGTGCCCGGCGCATTGCCGTCCGGCGCCAGCGCGGCGTCCAGGCGACGGCGCAGCCGGTACGGGTTAGCCATGGTTATCAGGCGGCGGCCGGCCAGAAGATGAACGGGCACCACGTCGTGCGCGGCCAGCGGGTCGTCGTCGCGCAGTGCCACGACGCAGGGCGCTTGGGCAATCCAATGCACCGTCAGGCCGCGATGTTCCAGCGGCAAGCTGGTGGCGCCCAGTTGTGCGGCGCCGGTCAGCACCGCGTGCACGACGCGTTCGGGCGAGGCGCTGCGCACTTGCACGCGCGTGGCCCCGGTTTGAGATTCGATGCGCTTGAGCGCGTCGGGCAGCAGCCCGGCGGCCAGCGCCGACGTTGCCGCCAACAGCAGCGGCTTGGCTTGGCCACGCGCGATTTCTTCGGCGCGGCTGCGAATCTGCTGCAAGCCGGCCAGCGCGCGCTCTACGTCGTCATACAGCAGAAAGCCCTGTTCGGTAGGGGTGACGCGCGGCCCGCTACGGTTGAACAGGGCGTAGCCGATCTCAGCTTCCAGCTCTTGCAACAGGCGGCTGATGGCCGGCTGCGAGCGCCCAAGCAAACGCCCGGCAGCGGTGACGCTGCCCGTAGACATGACGGCCGCGAAGGCCTCGAGTTGACGTAATTCCATCTGCGTTGCTTTATGCTCAGGACGAATTCTTGCCCGGCAAGTATGCGCGCTGCAAATAGTTAAAAGGCATAAGCAAATTCCCTAATAGGGGATTTCCTGATGCCTTTTCATTACTTCCAGTTATTTCAAGGGTTTAGCGGGTTTTCCCTAAGGGCGTTTTCTGGCCGCGGGGAAACTGGGCGTGACCTTAGGGTGACTTGAGGAGGCTGCAGGCGGTTCGCCGGCATGCAAATCGGGGCCCCGCAGTATCTCGGGACCTGGGGCGGCGCCGTGCCGGCTAGATAAGAAAGGGCAGGAGGATGATGCCGTGCAGCAGTACGAATGCGCCGAATATTGCCATGTGGGGTCTCCAGGTTCAGACGAGTCGTCGCCACCTCAACGGTTGACGGGGCGCGCAGGATTGCCCACCACGGTTGCCCCAGCGGCCACATCGCGGGTGACTACGCTGCCCGCGCCGATGATCGCATCGTCTCCTACGGTTATGCCGGGCAAGATTAGCGCGCCGGCGCCGATCCACACATTGGCGCCGATGCGGACCGGGCGGCCGAACTCCAGCCCCGCGTTGCGGGTGGCCGCAACGCGCGGGTGGTCCGCGGTCAGGATCTGTACGCCGGGCCCGATCTGGGTCCGGTCGCCGATGGTCACCTCGACCACGTCCAGAATTACGCAGTTGAAGTTCAGGAACACCCCGGCGCCCAGGTGGATGTTGAAGCCGTAGTCGCAATGGAATGGCGGCCGCACCACGGCGCCTTCGCCCACTGATCCCAGGCGTTCCCGCAAGAGTGCAAAACGCTGCACGGACGGCTGGGCAAGGGCGGCGTTATATCGGGCCAGCCATGCCATCGTGGCCGTCTGTTCCTGCTGGATTTCTACGGCGTTGGGGTCGTACAGGGCGCCCGAGAGCATTTTCTCGATCTCGCCGCTAGCGTGTTTTGGGGGCATGGAATTCCTTTGCCAAATCGGCATGCGTGCTGGAGAGGAGAAGGGCTTGTTTGCGAACCCTTACATCGCTGTTACGACTCCGAAGATAGGATTCTCATAACTAAAAAACGGAACGCATAATGAATAGGAAAAATCCCCCGCCCGAACCCCCAAAGCGACGCTGGCCATTTGGTTATTGGGGAGACCAGTCATAAACGTGCTGCCGCTACCGCGCTCGAAAACCACAAATCAATAGTCATTCGGAGGCCTGATGGATTGCTCAGTCGAAGGAAAGGTTGCTTTTACCAACGGCCATTCGTACCACTTCGCCACCGTGGATGCTGCCTTGGCTTTTGCCGAGTGCGTGAAAAGCTCACAGCAGCCCGACCAGTGTGCCGCCACGCATGGCAGTACGCAAATGGTGAAGCTGGAGGAGGTCAAGTCGAAAGAGGAAGAGGAGGAGGAAGAGCGCGACCGGTAGGTCTGTTTCTCTCATCCTTATATAGCGGGGTGAGCGGCCGCAAGCGCTCTTGCGCCGCGCTATCCCGCCTCAGTGTTTGGGCAACACGAATTCCACCCGCCGGTTCTGCGCGCGTCCTTTCGGATTGTCGGCGCCATTTGCCAGCGTGTTGGGCTGTACGGGCCGGGCATCACCGTAGCCCTTGGCGGTTAAACGCCCCTTATCCACGCCGTGATTCGTCAGCCACTGCAATACGGCATTCGCCCGCTTTAATGACAGCGTCTGGTTATACGACGCGGTGCCCTTGGAATCGGTATGGCCTTCAATGGCCACACGGGCCGAGCCAGCCGGCGCCGCCTGGATCGCGCGCGCAATATCCTGCAGGGCGGGTTCGGCGGCCGGCCGGATATCGGCCTTGTCGAAATCGAACAGCACATCGCCCAGCATCGATACCGTGACGGCGTCCTTGTCCTGGCGCACGGATAAGCCTTCGTGGCGGCCGGCCAGGTCGCCTATCTGCGCAGACAGGTCAGAAACGCCGCCCCCCGTGTCGGACGGAAACCCTTTCAGGTCCAAAATCGTCGCGCGCAGGTCCAGTACTTCGGCTTTGTAGGGCGGCTCTTGCGCGTGGGCGCCGCTGGCTGCGAGCAGCAGCGCGGCAACGGCGGCCGACAGGTTCCGGGCGGCGGCCATGGGCTATCGGTCGGTGATCTTGATGGCGTCGAAGGTCTCGACACCCGGTATCGTCAAGGACACTTCAGTGATGTCTTTAGGCGGCGCGGGAAATTTTCCCTGCCAGGCGCCGGCGATGGGGGCGTCTTTAGAGGTCTTGAGCACCAGTTTGGGATTGGTCAGCGGTTTATCGTTGCTGTCTTTCAGCAGCAGGTGCTTTTTGTTGCCCGCAATGACATAGAAGCTGTCTTCGTAATCGTTTTGGGTGATCTGCGAATAGACCATCTCGGTCTTGCCGGGCACGATGGGTTTGAACCGGACCTTAAGGGTCAGGATATCGCCGCTGCGCACGGCTTCGACGACCTGGCCTTCGGCGCTGCCGGTCTCAGTCAGGCCCGTCGCCAACGGTTTGGCGGCCGTCGCATCGGCTGCGGCCTGGGCGTTGGCCGTATGGCCGAAAGTGGCTAGCGTCAGCATGGCGCCCAGCGCACAGGCCGCTACTGCGGGTCTGATCGGATTCACGATAAGTCTCCTTGATTCGCCCGGTCTAATCCAATGGGCGATGGTCGGCTTTCGTGTCACATATTTCAATGCGATTATTTTCCAAATCGTTACCGCGCTAAGCGTTGCGCGGCCGCTGTCTGCCAAGCGCGTTCAGGAAGGAAGCGCAGGGTCTTTGGCTCGTATAAAGGGCGCAGATCGCCACCGGCGAAAGAAACAAGTGGTTGTATTCTTTCGCCGTATTTCCGCAGTATTGCCGCAGCGGGGCCGATTATCTGGCTATCGGCCGTCAACCGCCGCGGTGTCCGCCGTGATAGCGCGGCGCGGATAAATTCCGCGGGCTTTCCTTGTGCTGGGTGTTGGCCAGCGCCTTGCGCCGGGCTTCTTCTTGCAAGTGGTCCGCTTTGGCGCGGTCTTTCTCGGCGTGCGGAGACGCCGCCATGTCGGGCGCAGACGGTCCGGCGGGCGAGTGGGAAGAGCGGGGCGTGTGGGACGTCATGGTGCGTACCTTTTCAGGCGACGCGGCATATGCCGTCCAACCACGTTACGCCCGGCTCGTCGGGGATTCCAGCGGTCAATTGCAACAGCCGCATTCCGCGCGTGCCCCTCGGGTTTGAAGCAAGCCGGTTAGACTGGCAGGCGCTTTCACGTGGGTGTCTCCACGCGCCCGCCCGGCGACAATGTCCGCGGCCGGCTTGCTAACCATAATCGGGGGATCCGAATCCATGAAAATAAGAAAACTCATCGAAGAACGACGCCAAGGCGAACGTGCCGCGGTCAGCGAACGCGTCGATCCTTCGGATGCCGACTTGCTTGCCGCGCTGGACCGCTTGGATGGCGCCGAATTCAGCTCCACCGCGTTCGTGACGGAAGATGAAACCGTCATGGCGATTGGCGGTGGCGGCGATGGCGGGTACGTGGTGTCGATCACGCTGGATGACGACGCGCGCATTTATACGCTGGTTGACCGGTCCAAATCCGAAGACCACGACCAGAACGTGGTGGTGGGCGGCCAGTCCGGCAGCTATCAGCAGTATCAATGCGTGTGCCGCGAACTGGCCAAAGAGGCCATCCTGTATTTCCAGCAGCAGGGCGCGCCGTCGCCCAAGCTGCAATGGGTCAGCGAATAGGCGCGGTCCGCCGCCGGATCAAACGACCCGCGTCAGCACCTTTTCATCCCGAAACCAGCCATCCAGGTTCGCGACCATCAGGTCGGCCATGGCGCGGCGGGTTTCGTGCGTGCCGCTGGCGATATGCGGCAGCAGCACCACGTTGTCCATGGCATGCAGCGCGGCAGGTGTGGCGGGTTCGTGTTCGAACACGTCCAGCCCCGCGCCGGCGATGCGTTTGTCTTGCAACGCGCTGACCAGCGCGGCTTCGTCAACGACCGTGCCCCGCGCGATGTTGATCAGCCAGCCTTGCGGCCCCAGCGCATCCAGTACTTCCGCATTCACCAAGTGGCGCGTCGCGCTGCCGCCCGGCACGGCCAGCACCAGAAAATCGCAGGCGGCGGCCAATGACGTGATATCGGGGCAATAGCGGTAGTCGGCGGGCGCGTCGGCGCGCGGTTTGCGGCTGGTGTAGAGAATTTCCATGTCGAAGGCGGCGGCGCGACGGGCGATCTGCAAGCCGATATTGCCCAGGCCGGCAATGCCGCAGCGCTTGCCGGTCATGCGCGTGCCCAGTGGGAAACCTTCGTTCGGCCAGCGTCCGGCACGCACGAAGCGGTCCGCTTCGGCGATACGGCGCGGCGCGGCCAGCATCAACGCCAACGCCGTGTCGGCCACGCACGCATCCAGCACGCCGGGCGTGTTCGTGACGACCACGCCGCGTTCTTGCGCCGCCGTCAGGTCGATGGTGTCGTAGCCCACGCCAAAACTGAAAATGCCTTCCAGCGCCGGCAAGGCGCTGATCAGTTCGCGGGTGGCGCCAAAACGCCCGCTGGTGGCAATGCCGCGGATGGCGGGGCCATGCTCGCGCAGCAGCGCGGCGGGATCGGCGGCTTCCCACAAGCGATGGACGTGGTAGCGGGACGCCAGGTCGGCCACCAGTTCGGGCAGCAGGGGGCCGACCATCAGCAGGTGGGGGGCGGAAGCGGGCAGGGAATCGGTCATGGATACGGCTTTAAGAAATGGCCCGGTGACCGGGCCGGATAGAGGTCAGTTCGTCTGGATATTGCGGGTCTTGATGATCTGCCCGTAGCGGGCGCGTTCGCTGGCGGCCAGCTCCTGCAACTGCTGCGGCGTGGAACCGTGCGCCACCGCGCCCTGGGATTCCAGCTTGGTCTTCATTGCGGGGTCGGCGGCGATGTCGCGGATCGCCTGCGACAGCTTTTCGATGACTGCAGGCGGCGTGCCGGCAGGCGCAAGCACGGCGGTCCAGGAGCCGGACTGCGCGTTCTTCACGCCGGCCTCGTCGATCGTCGGCACATCTGGCATGGCGGGCGAGCGCGTGGCGCCTGTCACCGCCAACGCGCGCAACTTGCCGCCATTGACGTACGGCATGGTTTCCAGGACGGAGGCAAACAGCATGTCCACCCGGCCCGCCATCAGGTCGGTCATGGCCGGACCACCGCCCTTGTAAGGCACATGCATCAGATCCACACCGGTGGCTTGCTGGAATATCTCGGCGGACAGGTGCGGAGCGCCGCCGGTGCCCGAGCTGGCAAACGTGTGCTTGCCCGGCTCCGCGCGCGCCAGTGTCACCAGTCCGGCGACGTCCTTGGCGGGCAATCCCGTTGGCACGACCAACACGAAAGGCAGGTCTGAAAACAGCGAAACGGGCGCGAACGCGGTGGCGGGGTCCGAATGCAGCTTATAGATCCACGGGTTGATGGCAAGCATGCCGGAATTGGCGAACAGCAACGTGTAGCCGTCGGCCGGCGACCGCGCCACGAGGTCGGCGGCGATCTGCCCGCCCGCGCCCGGACGGTTGTCCGCCACCACCGAAGACGCCAGCTTGTCGCCCAACGCAGCGGCCAGCAGGCGAGCCGAAATGTCGGTGCCCCCGCCCGGTGAGAACGGGACGATCAGGTTGATCGGGCGCTCGGGATATCCGGCGGCGCTGGCGTTCCAGGGCAACGCGGCGGTGGCGGCCAGGGCCAGCGCCGCGGCGATGAGCCGGACGCGTTGTCGGGCGATGGGGGTTGTCTCCATGTCTCTCTTCTCTTTTTAGGCGTGGGGCGGCAGCTGCCGCGAATGAAACGTGCTGCGAAAATGCTCCTTTTGATCCTGCGGGCCGGCTTTGCGGCCTTGTCGCCGAGTATAAAAACGGCTACCGATAGATAGCCGTTCGAGCTATAAATAGCATTGATCAATTCAAGGATTGAATCGATGGAATTTCGTCAGCTGGAGTGCTTCATCGCGGTGGCAGAAGAGCTGCATTTCGGCCGGGCGGCCGAACGGCTATGCATGACGCAGCCGCCCCTCTCTCGGCAGATCCAGCTGCTGGAGCAAGACCTGGGCGTGACGCTGTTTGAACGCAATAGCCGACAGGTGCTGCTTAGCGCGGCGGGCAGGCGGTTCCTGCGCGACGCGCGCCATCTGCTGGAGTTCTCGGCGCGCGCGGCTGCGACGGCAAGGCGCACCTCGGGTGGCGATGCCGGCCATATCACGCTGGGTTTCACTGCCGTCGCATCCTATCGGCTGATGCCGTCGATGATCATGTTGGCGCGCAAGCTGCTGGCGGGCGTCGAGATCCAGCTTCGCGAAACGGTCAGCACCGATCTGGCGCGGCTGCTGCTGGCGCGCGAACTCGACGTCATCCTGGCGCGCAGCGTGCCGCAGCAGGCAGGAATCGAATCCCGGCTGATCGAACGCGAACCGCTGGTGCTGGCGTTGCCCGCGGGCTCCCCCTTGTGCGAACACGACACCGTGCCGCTGCGCCTATTGCAGGGGCAGCCTTTCGTGCTGTATTCGCCGCGCGAAGGGAAGTACTTCTATGACCGTATCGTGGGCGCCTTCGGGCTGGCCGATGTGCAGCCGGACTATGTGCAGCGGGCAGGGCAGACGCACACCTTGCTGGCGCTCGTGCGGGCGGGGTTGGGCGTGGGCATCGTGCCGGATTCGGCGCGGGAGCTGCGGTTTGAAGGCGTGGAGTTTCGTCCCATTGGTCAGCGCAACCTGTATGCCGACATGTATCTGGCCTGGCATGCGCAGCACGACAACCCGGCGCTGGACGCCTTCCTTCAACGGGTGGTGGATGCCCCGGCGAAATGATTGCGCCTGGGGCGCCCGCCACGGCCGCGGCGGCATCACATCTGCATCTTCTTCTTGCCCAGCAAGGTCAGCGCCAGGCTCCTGCCCGTGCGCATGAAGGGGTAGAGCGCGTTCGACAGGCACGGGTTGCGGAAAACGGCGGCGTTGACGCTATTGAACAGGTCGTTGCCGGTGCTGATCAACGCCAGCCGGTTGATGCAGTCGGCGCCCCAATAGTCCTGGCCGTCCAGATGCAGCAGCATGCCCTGGTTCAAGTCGTAGCCTTGCGCCTTGTAGGCCACCGCCATATCCGGGTGGTCGCGCATATTCAGCAGATCGATCGGGCCCACGGCTTTTTGCAGTTGCAGCATCCGCACGTAATTCGAGCAGAAGGGGCAGTCTCCGTCATATAGCAGGAAGTTCTTGGCGATGGACATGGCGCACCCTATAGTTTGCGCGGGCGTGGAAAGCCCGCCCGTCTGTACCGATTAAAGCGCATTTCGCCCACGATAAAAAAGTGCCGGGGCGCCGTGTCCAGGGGCAGGCGCTCAGGCTTCGGGCCCCGGGCCGCGCAGGCCCTCGGCCGCTTGCGGGCGTTGTCCGCTAGCGCTACGGTCCTGGGCCCGCCAGCCCGCGCGAAGCTCGGCGATGTGGCGCAGTGCCTTCTGCGACATTTTCCACCAGCCGAACGGCCGCGGATCCGCCAACATGCTCATCGCGCGGGCATAGTCCAAGGTCAGTCCCGGCGTCCAGGCCATGGTGATGGCGCGCTTGCGGATCTGCGAGGCCACCCAAAGCTCGGGCGTCAGCAGTAGCCGGATCAGGACGCCCCATCCCGCCCGGCTGCCATGCAGGCGGCCGACCACGCCGTCCAGCGCGGCGTCAAGCGCGCGCGCCACCGAACTCGAACAATTGCGGTGGGTCAGGTTGTAGGTGCTGTCCTGCCGGTATTCCTCCCAGAATGCGGCCAGCTTTTCCGCGTCGTAATTCCGAATGCGCACGCGTGTGGTTGACGGGCACCAGGCCTTGGATTCGGTCGCGTAATCGGGCTGGTATACGCCGGGAATGTCGTTGTCGGGCGTCGCGCGCAGCAGGTTGCCGAACTCGTCGGGCGACCGGTCGATTTCTTCCTTGGGATACAGGCTGATGTAGATGCCTTCGGGGGACTCCATTGCCGCATGGCCGGTGGAGATCACGCCATTCACGTCGACGGCGGCGATATACCGGTCGACGAGCGGATAGTTGCGCGTTTGCGCCTTGGCCGACCCGGACGGCGTCCAGACGTGTACGGTAAGGGCACGTTCGGAATCGGCGGGCGGACCATCCCAGACAGGCGCCGGCGCCGCGGGTTCGGCGGGCAGATAGTCAGACGAGTCGTTGGCGGCAAACGCCGGGTTGGAGGCCAGGTATTTGACGCGCCGCGCCAGCCACAGCAATTTCAAACCTGCAATGGCCAGGAACAGCCCCAGGCAATACGGCACCGTGCCCACGTAGTTCGTGGGATAGGGCTGGAAGAAGAAAATAGCCAGCAGGATTTCGGCCACCCCGGCGCCGAAAGCGTAGCGCCAGCGGTCGTATCGCACGACATAGGCGGCCAGGCATTGCAGCACGCCGTCCATCAGGAACAGCGCGCCGAAAATCATCGACAGCACAAAGTGCCCGTGATGGTGCCCGATCAGAATCAAGGTGCCCGCCAGCAGCACGAAAACGCCCTTGGTGTAGCGCAGGACGCGCTGGCCGCCCACGCCGGAAGAGGCGATCAGCAGCGTCGCCAGCCCTTCAATGATGATGAGGACGGCAAAGGCGTTCAGGGGAAAGTACAGGGCGTCGTCAAGAGCGTCGATAAAGACAGCCACGCCCGCCACCAGGAAGACGATGCCCAGGACGAAGAGCGCGCGCCAACGCTTGCGCAGATAGGGGACGCCCAAAAGCAGCAGTACAAGTTGTGGCATGCCAGCGATCCGGAGAGTGGGGAAGGTAAATGCGAACTCAACGCAATGGTACCGAAACCGCCGGATGGTGAACACGTTAATGCGGCCTTCCTGTTCGTCGTATCCGCTTTCGCTTCCGCTTCTGCTTCCGGCTGCGGCAGGGCCGGCCAGCGGCGCGGCCTGCAACCTTTCGGCTTAAGCGGGCGCTGCCCAGGCCAGGCTCATTGCGTAGGCCCGCACGTCATGCGGCCACGTGGCAATGCACTGCGCAAAGCGCCCCTGGTCTTCCGCATAGAGCGCCCGGGTCGCTTCTTCGAAACCCGTCAGGTTGCCGGCGATGCTGGACATGAAGCGGTAGGCCGCTTCCTGCCGTTGGCGCTGTTGGTCGCGGGCGTCGTTCTCGCGGCGCGCCTGTTCCACCAGTTTGCGCAACGCCACGGACGCGCCGCCGGGCTGCGCGCCCAGCCAGTCCCAGTGCCGAGGAAGCAGGGTGACTTCCCGGGGCACCACACCCAGTTTCGGCCGGCCCCGCCCGCGCGGCGCGGCGTCCGCCACATCGGCCACGTCAGCGGCGTCGGGTTCGGCGGTCGGCGCGTCTGCATTCGGTGGCGGAGTGTGGCGCGCGATGATCTGCGCGTCGTCGCCGCTCAGGTCCAGGTCCGTTTGCAGACCGGTGCCGTCTTGAAACACCAACAACGCGTGGCCGTTCTGGTTGGCCAGCGCGCGTTTGACGGCCAGCGCCACCTCGGCCAAAGGCCCGGCGGCCAACATGCGGTGGCCTTCGAATGCGGTGTAGCGAGGAGAAGAGGCGATGACGTTCATGGTAATTAGGGTCCGATGCCCGAGCCGAGAAAGAAGTAGGTTCGAAGAAGTAGTGGTGGATTATGGTCCGGGTAAAAATAGCTGTCAATATTATCCGGGTAAAATAATTCATGCGGCGCGCAAAGCGGGGCACATAAAACGGGGCCGGATGGTGAGGCGATTTGCAGCTTTCTCCTGCGTGCCGAACCGCAAAAATTCCGTACAAACCTAGGGTGAACACCTAGTCAAAACATGCAGGCGGCGTATAATCTTGCTTTGCGCCCGGAGTTACCCATGCGTCTCGTTCAAAAAGCGCTCACCTTCGACGATGTGTTGTTGGTGCCTGCGTATTCCGAGGTGTTGCCGCGCGACACCTCCCTGGCCACGCGCCTGACTCGCAATATCAGCCTGAATATCCCCCTTGTGTCCGCCGCCATGGACACCGTCACCGAATCGCGTCTGGCCATCGCCATGGCGCAAGAGGGCGGCATCGGGATCATTCACAAGAATTTGTCCGCCGATGCCCAAGCCCGTGAAGTGGCTCGCGTCAAGCGCCACGAATTCGGCATCGTGATCGATCCGGTCACCGTCACCCCCCAGATGAAAGTGCGCGACGCCATTGCGTTGCAGCGCCAGCATGGCATCTCGGGCCTGCCGGTGGTCGAAGGCCGCAAGCTGGTCGGCATCGTGACCAACCGCGATCTGCGTTTTGAAGAAAACCTGGATCAGCCCCTGCGCAACATCATGACGCCGCAGGAACGCCTGGTCACCATGAAGGAAGGCGCCACGCTGGACGAAGCGCAGGCCCTGATGCACAAGCACCGTCTGGAACGCGTGCTGATCGTGAACGACGGCTTTGAGCTGCGTGGCCTGGCCACCGTCAAAGACATCGTCAAAAACACCGAACACCCGATGGCCAGCAAAGACGGCCAAGGCCAGCTGCGTGTTGGCGCAGCGGTAGGCGTGGGCGCTGGCACCGAAGAGCGCGTGGAGAAGCTGGTTGCGGCAGGCGTCGACGTCCTGATCGTCGACACGGCCCACGGCCACTCCAAGGGCGTGCTGGAAGGCGTGCGCTGGGTCAAGCAGAACTACCCCAAGGTTGAAGTCATTGGCGGTAACATCGCCACCGCCGCCGCCGCGCGCGCGCTGGTCGAGTACGGCGCTGACGGCGTGAAGGTCGGTATCGGCCCCGGCTCCATCTGCACCACGCGCATCGTCGCGGGTGTGGGCGTGCCGCAGATCCATGCCATCTCCGAAGTTGCCAAGGCGCTGGAAGGCACGGGCGTTCCGCTGATCGCCGACGGCGGCATCCGCTATTCGGGCGACGTCGCCAAGGCGCTGGCCGCCGGCGCGTTCGCCTGCATGATGGGCGGCATGTTCGCCGGCACGGAAGAAGCGCCGGGCGAAGTTGTGTTGTTCCAGGGCCGCTCGTACAAGTCGTACCGCGGCATGGGCAGCCTGGGCGCGATGACGGACGGCTCCGCCGACCGCTACTTCCAGGATCCGTCCAACAACGCCGACAAGCTGGTTCCGGAAGGCATCGAAGGCCGCGTCCCCTACAAGGGCAGCGTGCTGGCCATCATCTTCCAACTGGTCGGTGGCATCCGCGCTTCGATGGGCTATTGCGGCGCCGCAACCATCGACGACATGCGCACCAAGGCCGAATTCGTGGAGATCACCTCCGCCGGCGTGCGCGAGTCCCACGTACACGACGTGCAGATCACCAAGGAAGCGCCCAACTACCGCGCCGACTGATCCAGTACAGTCAACTACAATGTCATGCATCACGCACCGGCAGAATCGCATTAACAACAGCGGTTCTGCCGGTGCGGTTTTATTTAATCGGTAGAGCTCAATGCACCAGCGCATCCTCATTCTTGATTACGGCTCGCAAGTCACCCAACTGATTGCCCGCCGCGTCCGCGAAGCCGGCGTCTATTCCGAAGTGCACCCCGGCGACGTCGACGACGCCTTCGTGCGCGACCAAATGGCGCAAGGCCTGAAGGGCATCATCCTGTCCGGCAGCCACGCTTCGGCCTACGAAGAAGGCTCCATGCGCGTGCCGCACGCCGTGTTCGAGCTGGGCGTGCCCGTGCTGGGCATCTGCTACGGCATGCAGTCCATGGCGCAGCAACTGGGCGGCGTGGTCAGCTTCTCGGACCACCGCGAATTTGGCTACGCCGAAGTCCGCGCCCACGGCCACACCAAGCTGCTGGAAGGCCTGGCAGACTTCGACACGCCTGAAGGCCACGGCATGCTGAAGGTCTGGATGAGCCACGGCGACAAGGTCACCGAGCTGCCCCCGGGCTTCAAGCTGATGGCGTCCACGCCGTCGTGTCCCATCGCCGGCATGGCCGACGAAGACCGCCGCTTCTACGCCGTTCAGTTCCACCCCGAAGTCACGCACACCGTCCAAGGCAAGGCCATGCTTGCCCGCTTCGTGAACGAGATCTGCGAATGCCAGGGCGACTGGAACATGCCCGACTACGTCTCGGAAGCCGTTGCCCGCATCCGCGAGCAAGTCGGCACCGACGAAGTCATCCTGGGCCTGTCCGGCGGCGTGGATTCGTCCGTTGCTGCCGCGCTGATCCACAAGGCCATCGGCGACCAGCTCACCTGCGTCTTCGTCGACCACGGCCTGTTGCGCCTGGACGAAGGCAAGCAGGTCATGCAGACCTTCGCTGAAAACATGGGCGTGAAGATCATTCACGTCGATGCCACCGCGCAATTCATGGGCAAGCTGGCCGGCGTTGCCGACCCGGAAGCCAAGCGCAAGATCATCGGCCGCGAATTCGTCGAAGTGTTCCAGGAACAAGCCGGCAAGCAGCAAAGCGCCAAGTGGCTGGCCCAGGGCACGATCTATCCCGACGTCATCGAATCCGCCGGCGCCAAGACGGGCAAGGCCACGTCGATCAAGTCGCACCACAACGTGGGCGGCCTGCCGGACACGCTGAACCTGCAACTGCTGGAACCCCTGCGCGAACTGTTCAAGGACGAAGTCCGCGAACTGGGTGTTGCGTTGGGCCTGCCGCCGCAGATGGTGTATCGCCATCCGTTCCCCGGTCCGGGTCTGGGCGTGCGGATCCTGGGCGAAGTGAAGCATGAATATGCCGAACTGCTGCGCCGCGCCGACGCGATCTTCATCGAAGAACTGCGGAACACCAAGGATGAGGCCAGCGGCCTGACCTGGTACGAGCTGACGTCCCAAGCGTTCGCCGTGTTCCTGCCGGTGAAGTCGGTGGGCGTGATGGGCGATGGGCGGACGTATGAGTACGTTGTTGCCTTGCGTGCCGTCCAGACGTTTGACTTCATGACGGCCGACTGGGCGCCGCTGCCGCACCCGCTGCTGGCTCGCGTTTCTTCGCGGATTATTAATGAAGTGCGCGGGATTAACCGCGTGGTTTATGACGTCTCGAGCAAGCCGCCGGCGACGATTGAGTGGGAGTGATTTGACGTCCTTCGAGGACTATCGGTAAGAATCGAGGCCGGATTAAGACACTCTCGTTCACTATTGAGGTTTTTACCGTCTTTGACGGTAAAAATCTCGCCCAGCAGCTCTCTATCCCATCTCTCAACGAGCGCTATCGATTTATCGTCGCAGCGTACGCGGCTCAGTCAAGCCGCATCAACTGTCCCACGGCGCTTGCTGCCAGCGATCAAACAAAAAGTCGCTGAACGCCGTTAGCCGACGAGGCACGGGCTCTCGCCGCGCCCTCACAATGCTGATCTTCGAGGGCGTGGCTTCCCATTCCGGCAACACGCGCACCAGCCGGCCGTCGCGCAGTTCCTCGTGGATGTCCCAGGTCTCGCGCAGCGAGATACCCAACCCAGCCAGGCACCACGCATGCAGCACGTCACCGCTGTCGCTGCACAGCGTGCCGCTGACTGCAACAGGCTTCTCCCGGCGGCCTTTACGCAGCGGCCAGGTGCTTTGCAGCATGCCCGGATACGCGAACACCAGACAGTTGTGCCGCTCCAGTTCTTCCGGTTGCGCGGGTTGTTCGTGCGCTTTTAGGTAGGCCGGAGAGGCAGCCAGGATGCGCCGGTTGTCGGCCACGCGCCGCGCCACCAGCCGCGAATCCGCCAACTCGCCCATGCGGATCGCCAGGTCGAGGTCGCCGCTATACAGATCCTGCACCTGATCGGACAGGCGCAGGTCGAAGCCGACGCGGGGATGCAGGCGGCAGAAATCGTGGATCGCCGGGGCGACGAACTTGCGCCCGAACGGCGTGGGCGCGGTCAGGCGGATGGTGCCGCTCAGTTCCTGGCTTGCCCCGGTCGCCAGTTCCTGCACTTCTTCCAACACCGACAGGGCAACCCGTGCGCGCTCGGCGATGGCGCGGCCTTCGCCGGTGATTCGCAAGTTACGGGTGTTGCGCTCGAACAGCGTGGTGCCCAACGCCTGTTCCAGCCGGGCGATCTGCTTGCTGACCGTCTTAGGCGCGAGGTGCAGGTCGCGTGCGGCGGCGGAAAAGCTCTGGCGCTCCACCACGTGCACGAACACCACCAGGTCATCTAGGTTGCGCAGGGCCATTTGGGTCATTCCGGGGAAAGTGTTTGTCTATTTTGGTCATTTAAAGGATATACCGGATTCACCAAAATGAGGTTTCTTACTTCGCATGCCGCAACGCGCGCGCCTCCGCCGGAGGCGCTCGGCGGTGTGCTTGACTCGCTTGCAGGAGCCTCCGATGACCCATCGCATCCTTTTCGTCCTGACCCGCCACGATCGCAAGGGACCGGCCGGCGCCGCCGACGCCGCGCTCAGTGGTTCCTATCTGTCCGAGGTCACGCATCCGCATCGGGTGTTGGCCGAAAAGCGAGTCTGAACCATGAGTCCACGTATGCCGTTCGTCATCTACGTCTTCGCGCTTTGCGCGTTCGCCCTGGGCTTTACCGAGTTCGTCACCATCGGCCTGGTGTCTACTATTTCCGCTGATCTGCATGCCAGCGTTAGCCAGGTCGGCACGGCGGTTACGGCCTATGCGCTGGGTGCGGTGATTGGTGCGCCGGGCCTGACTGCGCTGGCGACCCGCTGGCCGCGCAAACGGCTGCTGCTGGTGGCGATGGGGCTGTTCACGCTGGGCAATGCGGTGGTCAGCTTGTCGGATGCACTGACGCCCATGCTAATTGCCCGCTTTGCTTCGGGCCTGGGGCATGGGGTGTTTCTCGCCGTGGCATCCAGCGTGGCAACCCAACTGGCGGGGCGGCATCGTGCCGGTGCAGCGGTGGCGGTGGTGTTCGGCGGCCTGACGCTGGCCCTGGCGCTGGGGGTGCCACTTGGCACCTACCTGGGCAGCGTGTTGAGCTGGCAGGTGATCTTCATGGCAGTAGCCGCGAGCGGCCTGATTGGCTTTCTGGGTCTGCTGGCCCTGATGCCGACGGATCGGAACGACGCCTCAGCGCAGGCCAACGCGATGGATGGCCTGATAGCGATGTTCAATCCGCGCCTGCTGGCCGGGGCCGGCATCACCGTGTTGGCGTATGCGGGGTCGTTCGCGCTCTACACCTACATTTCGCCGATTCTGCGGCAGGTGACGAACGTCAGCGAGAGCACGGCCAGCCTGCTGATGCTGG
Organism: Achromobacter sp. MYb9; assembly: GCF_002975275.1. Taxonomy (GTDB): domain Bacteria; phylum Pseudomonadota; class Gammaproteobacteria; order Burkholderiales; family Burkholderiaceae_B; genus Achromobacter. The sequence goes on from NZ_PCOQ01000005.1 coordinate 38,959, forward strand.
GCTACGGCGTGATGGCCGCCATCGGCAACATCTGGGGTGGACGCCTGACCGACCGCAAGGGCGCGGACTTCGCCGTGATGACCGTGCTGGTCGGCCTGGCTGTCGTGCTGTTGGCGATCTGGGCATCGGCGCCATCGCTGCCATTGATGGTGTTGTGGACGGGCCTGTTGGGTGCGCTGACCTATGCGGCGGTGCCTGCCTTGCAGGCGCGGGTGATCGGGCTGTCGCACATCCACGCGCCGCAGGCACCGGCAGTGGCGGCTGGGCTGAATATCGCCGGCTTCAATGGCGGCATCGCGCTGGGGGCGCTGCTGGGGGGTGTCAGCCTGGAAGCGATGGGGCTGACCAGTACAGCCTGGGTCGGTGCGGTGGCCGTGGGGTTGGGGATTGTCTGGATGCTCTGGCAGATGCGAGAGAACCGTGCTCAACGCACCGAAGTGCCTGGATGAGGGTATAGCGATGGAGTTTCGTCAACCACGAAAGCGCCGATCCGGGGCGGCACAGGGTCGCGCTGGACGTGCACTGCCTGGATGGGCGTCGCAGGTTCCGCCCATTCGGGCATGACGCGCACCAGGGCACCGCTGCGCAGTTCCTCGGCGGCATGCCAGGTCTCGCGTAGCGAGAGCCCCATGCCGGCAACGCTCCAGGCACGCAGGGCATCGCCGTTGTCGCTGCGCAGGTCGCCCATGATTTCCACCATCTCGGTTTTGCCGCCGCGGACGCTGTGCTTGTCGCAAGCCTGAATAGGCAAACAGCAGGCATGGGGGCCGATGCAACTTGCGGGGATGCGAACGAGCGCCCATGTCTCGCGGATAGGCCGGCGCCGCTACAAGAATGCGTCGACTGTCGGCTAGCTTGCGGCTGACCAGCCGGGAGTCGGCGAGCTGGCCGACGCGCACGGCCAGGTCAATATCGCCGCCGTACAGATCGACCACATGGTCGCTCAACTGCAAATCGAAGCCCGACTGGGGATGGCGCTCGCGAAAGGCAGTGATGACCGGTGCCAGATAACGGACTCCCAGCGGCACCGGCGCCGTCATGCGCAGCATGCCCGTCAGCGTCTGTGCACCTTGCCGGGCCACGTCGGCGGCCTCGTCCAGCAAGGCCAACGCCGGGCGGGCACGCTCAGCGACGGCGCGGCCTTCGTCAGTGATGCGCAGGTGCCGCGTGTTGCGCTCGACGCGGGGAGTTCGGACGGCTGCGCTGGTCGTCGGTAGAGTGATTTGACCCTTGTCCGATTTTCTTCAGTCGGCCGTTAGTCTGAGTTCCCATGCTTTGGCCCCCTGAGTGCGTGCCAGCGTCAACGCCTGCTGCAAAATCTCTGATTTCGATGCGCGTCCAGACGACTTATTCGATAGCGTCCGGGACTTGATCCTCATGAGCTCGGGGGCGTTCCAAAGCTGCCCTCTGGCGGCGCCACCTGTCAGGTAGGCATTGATGAGTTTGGCTGCTTCTCGGGTACGCCCCTGTTCGACCATCGCGTTTGCAAAGTCAGATAAAAAAACGGAATAAGTTGGGTCGAATCCGTGCGTTTGAAGCGTCTCGATTGCTGATTGAAGATCCAGGAAAGAGACAGCATTGGGTTCTTGGAACACTTGCGCCCAAAGCGAAAAGGCCGATCCATAGAGTCCCCAAAACTCCAGGCCGTGATTTCCTGCCACTTGATTGAGCTGCTGCGATACGCGCGCGACTTCTTCGACGTCTCCTGAAAGTGCCGCCACAGTACAGCTTCCCTCCGCAAGGGCACAGCATAAGGTGCAGGCGTGATCCAGCGCCATAGCCTCATCAATCGCTACTCGGGCGGCCCGTCGAGCTTTAGTCGCGTTCCCCATTAACCACAGAATGCGAGAAAGAAAGGCCCAGCCAGCCACACGCTGGTCCAATCCGAATCTGAAATGGGATCCATGACGTTCGTCGCGCGCATAACTGTCGAGCATGGATTCAATTTCAATCAAAGCTTCAGTGTGATTGCCCAAAAAATGATGAGATGTCCCGATCAGGCGACGTGCTGTCAGAAGTGCAGCTTGGTCGCGATGCCTCAGGGCTAAATCCGCCATGCTTTTCCCGTGCCGGAGGGCTTGTGCGTAGCGTCCGCTACGGAGATGAAAGAGCCATAGGCCATATTCAGCTTGGAGCTGTGTTTCCTTATCATCCAGTCTCAGGGCGAGATCGCCGGCCCTTGTCCAAGCCTGCCCGTTGGCCGGAATCGGTCCACGTGACCAGGTTAACGAAGTGGCCAGTGCAGCCTGAATCATCATCTCCTGCTGCTCCTCAATGGCAGGAGCTTTTGTTTCTTCCAGTACGTCCGTAATCCTCTCGCGACACTCGTCATGGAGTGATAGTTGTATCCAGAACGGGGCTGAGTTGGCCAGGATGCGCAGCCCTAGGGTGCGGTGCTGATTATCTAAGAATGCCCAGGCAAGAGCAGACCTGATGTCATCGATGTGGTGTTCGTATTGTCTCCTCCATTGTGTCGTGGGCAGAGACATCCAATCCCGTTGGGCTTGAGAAACTAATTCTTCAACAAAGCGTGCATGCTTCTCAGCCATGGCCGGCGCGCGGTCTGCAAGCTGCTCCAAGGCGTACGCCCGTAGCATGGTCAGATAGCGATAGCGAGTCGGCTGGGTTCCGGCCTGCAGCGTGATCAGCGATTTTTCGACGAGGCCGTAAAGAACATCGACCAGTCTGGAAGAGCCTTCCGGCTGGGCGCCTACGATCCGTTCTGCGGTGGTAATAGTGAAATCGCCAGGGAAAATGGCCAGTTCCTGGAACACCGTTTGCTCTACGGAGTTAAGTAACTGGTAACTCCACTTCAAGGCATCACCCAGAGTCCGGTGGCGACCCGGGGTCTGGCGTTTCTGAGCGGCAAGCAATCCGGATGAAAGGGCTAAATCGTCGGTGACCGCTGCGAGACCGAGCGATGGCACGCGAGCTGCGGCGATTTCCAATGCCAGTGGAACCCCATCGAGCGCCCTGCATAACGTCGTGACCTGCTCTACGTTCTTTTCCGTAAGCTCGAAATGATAGTCTGCGGAAGTTACACGGCGTACAAACAGTTCAACAGCACTGTAGTTTTGTGCGTTTGCTGCGTTGATGGTGTGCGGGGGGACGGTGAGAGGACTGAGCCGGTAGACCTGCTCACCGTCCAACCCCAATGGGGTCTGGCTGGTGAGTAGCACGGTCAGTCGAGAATCGGATTCCAGAAGCCGCTCGAGGGCTGCTGCACAGGCTGACGTAACGTGTTCACAGTTATCAACGACCAGTAATGCTCTTCTCGGGTGAGAGGCTAACTGTGTACCTGTTCCAGCAAGTCCCACCAACGCGCTCGAAATGGCTGGTGATACTGATGCAGCGCTGTCCAGTTGCGACAAGTCGGCGAAGTAAACCCCATCGGGAAAACAAGGGCTGGATTCTGATGCGGCCTCTATCGCCAAACGGGTCTTACCTATGCCGGCAGGGCCGGTGAGCGTACATAGGGTTTGGGTAGCCAACAGTCGGTTTAATTCAAGCAGTTCCTCAGCACGACCGATCAAAGGGGACCGCGGGCGCGGCAGACCGACCCGTGCATGATGTGCTCCTATGGACGACGTTACCGCCCGATGAGACTGCACTGAACCTGTAAATCGATAACCCCGGCCAAATTCCGTTGCAATAAGATCCCGATCGTCCCCAAGTATTTTTCGCAATGACGAGATCTGCGCCTGCAAACTGTTTTCTTCGACGACTTCTTTCGACCATATTCGGGAAAGAAGCGCATCTTTGGACACCACCTGGCCCGCTGTACCTACAAGTTGGACTAGCACCTCAAGCGCACGCTCACCCAACTCTAGTCGTAAACCATCTCTCAACAAGAGTCGCAGACGCGGGAACAGTTGGTAGCGGCCGAAAGCAACCATATCGTCGTCGCGCGAATCAGGGCTCTTCGACGGCCTTTCATGGCGAGTCTTTGTACCGGTAGGCATTTTCGTCACATGGCAGATCGCGAGAGTCGATCTGAATTTCAGACGTCTGAAATTGTAGACCAAAGACTTCGCCCGTGCGCTACGTCACGATGGCTGTCCCTGTACTTCCTTGTGAGACTGTCCATGTCCCAGACAACGGCAGATAGCGAATCTCGGGCGGGCTCTGCCGACCTTGAAGAGCCTGCATTGGCACCTCGGCTTGACACTTCCCTGCTGATGATGATGGCGGTAGCCTGCGGCGTCTTCGTCGCAAATGTTTACTACAACCAGCCAATTCTGGAGCTGTTACATCAGGCATTCCCGCAAGCGACTAGCCTGGTTAATTTGGCCCCAACGGCTACGCAACTGGGGTTCGCCTGCGGTCTGTTTTTTCTGATCCCGCTGGGCGACCGGATTGATCGGAGAAAATTGATTCTTGGGCAAGCGGCAGCTTTAATCGTGGCATTGGTATGCCTAGCTGCTGCCCCGAATGCCTGGATGCTTGTGATCGCTTCAGCCGTTGTAGGTATTTCAGCGTCAGTTGCCCAGCAAATCGTACCGTTCGCAGCAGAACTCGCCGCCCCTAGTCGCCGTGGCCAAGTCGTCGGCATAGTGATGAGCGGCGTGCTTTGCGGTCTTCTGCTGGGTAGGGCTGTCGGCGGGTTTACTGGCGATCATTGGGGCTGGCGTGCCACGTTTTGGCTAGGGGCCTTGATGACCGCTATTGCCTGGTTAATGTTGCTAGTCAAGCTTCCACACAGCAAGCCCCAGACAAACCACAGCTACTTTGGCCTTATGAAGTCACTCATCGTGCTGTGGCGGGAAGAACCGCTTTTACGCCGCGCGACGTGTATTCAGGCGGCGCTGTTCGGTTCCTTTATCGGTCTATGGACAATTCTGGCATTGCATCTGCATGAGGCATTCGGCTTGGGCGCTGATGTGGCGGGCCTCATGGGGGTTGTTGGTGCGGTCGGCATTTTGATTGCCCCACTCGCTGGCCGCGTAGCCGATCATCGTGGACCCCGTGTCGTTATCGGGGTTGGTTGCCTAATTATGCTGCTGTCATACCCAGTTCTTGGCCTCTGGGGCAGCCTTGTTGGCCTGATTGTCGGCATCATCCTGTTGGACCTTGGTGAACAGTTAGCTCTCATCTCCAACCAACATGTGGTTTACGCACTTCGACCAGAGGCTAGAAGTCGGCTCAACACACTGTTCATGAGCGGCATGTTCTTAGGTGGCGCAGCAGGTTCATGGGGGGCAAGCGTTAGTTGGCGCCTGGGTGGATGGCATACCGCGTGCCTATTCGGCGGCTTATTGGTGTTGCTCGCGTTTGTTCTTCACTTCACAGGGAGACTGGCGGCTTATGCAAATGCCAAGAGTTGAAACGTTGGCAGCGGTGACAAGGCTTGTGTGGAAAAAAGCGCCGTTAACGCTCGGCGGCTTGATGCCGTACAGAGCGATAGATGGTGACCTGGGAGCCTCCTCGTCCCTGCGGGGTTAACGTCACATCCACTGGTTGGCTTACTGCCGATATGCGCCGATCGCTGTCCTTGCTTATTGGCCCAGGCGAGAACTAGCAGAATCAAGTAGGCGCATGACTCCGCAAAATTCGCGGCGGTTCATTGCTCCCCACCTTCAATCAACATCGACCTTAATCGCTGACGTTGTCTCTCCAGCGCCGCTATCTGTTTCTCCAATATCGCCAGCCGCTTGCGCTTCGCATCCGTGATATCCGCGCATGCCTTCGCCCCTTCGATCAGCAACATGCAATCCGGAAAGCTGCGAATTTCTTCCAAGCTGAAGCCGGTGGCGATCAAACGCTGGATCTGTTTAACCTGCGTGACGGCCACCGCCTCGAATGCGCGGTATCCATTCTGGGCACGCGTCGACGCAAGTAAACCGTGCTGATCGTAGTGACGAATCGCGCGTACGCTGACGCCGGTTGCTTGCGCCAAGGCACCGATCTTCAGCAGGGTGGTGGACTCGGTCTGGTTCATGAGCCGAACCTTATCACCGGCGCTTGACTGTGACACTAATGTCAGGCTTTAGCCTGGGCTCTTTCCCTTTGAAGGAGCTTCAACATGTTGTCTTTCAATCTCTTTACCCAATGGCGCAAGGGTTTTGCCGCAGTGGTCTTGATGGCTGCATCCGCGCTGGCGCAGGCCGGCGTGGAACCGTACACCGTGACGGCGCCTGATGGGGTGCGCATCGCGGTACAAGAGGCCGGCGACCCGAACGGCCAGCCCATCATTTTCATTCATGGACTGCTGGGCAGCCATCTCAGTTGGGACAAGCAGGTCAACAGCCGGGAGTTGCAGCGCTATCGGCTGATTACGTTCGATATGCGCGGGCATGGCTTGTCCGGTCAGCCTGAGCGTGCCGATGCCTACCGTGATGGGCGACGTTGGGCGGATGACCTGGCAGCGGTGATCGCCGGCTCGGGAGCCCGCCAGCCTGTCCTGGTGGGGTGGTCGCTGGGCGCCGCCGTGACCACGAATTACTTGGCTGCCTATGGTGACGGGCAAATCGCCGGGGCGGTATACGTTGGAGGCGTTATCGAGCTGACACCGGAGCAAATCGTGTCGCATCCAGAGGTGTACCGAGGAATGGCATCGCCGGATCTCAAGACGCATCTCGATGCCGAGCGTGAATTTGTGGCGCTGTGCTTTGCCAACCCGCCTGACGCACTGACGTTCCAGCGTTTGCTGGCGAATGCGGCCATGGCCTCACAGAACATGCAGAACGCCGTGCATGGCATGTCGTTGGATGCGCCCAAGGGCTTGGGAGCCATGCACAAGCCGCTGTTGCTGATCTATGGCGCGGGTGACGCCTTGGTTCAAGCCCAACCGTCCTTCAACCGCGCCAAGGCTCTGAACGCCGGCGCCATCGGCAGGTTCTACCCAAAGGCGGGGCACTCGCCCTTTCTGGAGGAGACGCAGCGCTTCAATCGCGATCTGTCCGCCTTTGTGGATGCGGCGACACCGCGTTAGCCCTTCATCGGCGGACTAGAAAAATCAACGCTGGCATGTTTTATAGCAGTCGATATAAAATCCCCTGACATTGCACGGCGTCTGCAACGCAAGTGCCTCCGTCAACCAGCTTGCTCCAGGGGTGGTCACCGTATGACGCGATTTGCCGACCCCAGCCAGGACGCCGCCATCGGACCCGCTCCCGTATCCCAACTCCGACCACCGTCTCGCCAAACCCTTCGCGGGCTTGGCTGGGCGGCTCTTAGCGTATTGATCTTCGCCGGTTGGTTCGTGGTGACGCGCTTTAGCGTGACGCGGGAACTGCGCTTGTGGGATGTCACCGCGTTGCGGTTTGGCATCGGGGCCGTCATTCTCTTTCCAGTGCTGCTGCGTGGCGCAAGGCGCATTTCCGCCACGCAGTGGGCAGAAGGGCTGCTATACGCCTGCCTGTGGGGCATGCCCTTCGTCCTGGCGGTCGCACTGGGCCTGCAGCTCACGTCCGCCGGCCGGGCAGCGGCGGTTGCGCCGACGCTCATGCCCGTCTTCGTCGGGCTATTTGCCTGGGTCTTCCTGAAAGAACGGCCGGGCAGGGGGCGGTGGCTCGGCTATCTGGCCATCGTCATCGGGTTGGTGTGCATGGTTGCTGGCGGAGCTTCGGCCCATGGCGTCGCGAATCCGGTGGGGTTGCTGGCGCTGGTCACTGCCGCCGCAATGTGGGCCGTGTATACGCTGCTGTTTCGGCGCAGTGCATTGACGCCGGTGCTGGCGGCGGCGCTGATCTGCTTCTGGTCGGCCGTGCTGTTCCTGCCGGTCTACCTGTTTGCCGGACTTAGCCGTCTTGCCTTGGCATCGCCCGGCGAAATTGGTTTGCAGGCTTTCTATCAGGGCGTCTTGATGAGCGGCGTGGCTATCGTGTCCTTCAACAGATCCGTCGCGCTGCTGGGGCCATCCGCCGCGACGGCCATCATTGCCTTGATACCGGCGGTTGCCGCGCTTGCCGCCATTCCCGTTCTGGGTGAGTTGCCGTCGTGGGAAGAGGGCGTTGCGCTTCTTGCCGTCGTCGGCGGCGTGCTTATGGCAGCCCGTCCCAAGCGCCAGGTAGCAGTCCCATCGACCACCACGACAGCGAGACAACAGCCATGATCCGTTTCTACTTTCATCCGACGCCTAACCCTGCCAAGATCGCGCTCTTTCTGGAAGAGACCGGGTTGGCATACGAAGCCGTGCCCGTCGACACCAGCAAAGGCGAGCAGCACGCACCGGCGTTTCGGGCCATCAATCCGAATGGCAAAGTGCCGGCCATCGTTGATACCGACGGCCCTGGCGGCAAGGAAGCGCGCGTCTTTGACTCGACCGCCATCCTGATCTATCTGGCCGACAAGACCGGCCAGCTTGCGGGCACGCCCGAGGATCGGCCCGAATTGTTGTCGTGGCTGCTGTTCATTGCCTCGGGGCTGGGGCCGTTCTCTGGCCAGGCGGTGCACTTTCAGTTTGCCGCACCCCCTGGCCTGGACTACGCCGTTAACCGTTATCGCCGGGAGGCCGAGCGGCACTATCAGGTGCTGGACCAGCATCTGGCGGGACGCGAGTTCATCGTCGGCAACAGCTTCACGATTGCGGATATTTCGGCGTGGGGCTGGCTTGACCGGGCCTCGCGCGTGCGCAAAGGTGCCGAAGATCCGCTGGCGCCGTTTTCGGAACTGAAACGCTGGTTTGCCAGCGTGGATGCACGCCCGGCCGTCGCACGCGCTCGGGCGCTTAGTAAAAGCCACCAGTGGAAAACGGTGAACGACGACGAGACCAAGCGCGCGTTGTTCCCGTCGAATTTTCCTCCTGCGTCGGCGCAGGAAAGTTGATATGGCGCGCCCGAAAGCGTTTGACGAAGCGGCGGCGCTCGACGCCGCCATCGAGTGCTTCTGGTCGCGCGGCTATGAAGCGACCTCGGTTCGCGATCTGGCTGCTGCGATGGGTATCGTGGGTCCCAGCCTGTACAACACGTTTGGAGACAAGCGCGCGTTGTACCAGCGGGCGCTTGCCCATTATGTCGAACGCGGCTTTTGTGAACGGGTCAGGCGCTTCGAGTCCCAGTTGGCGCCTCGGGCGGCTATCGGTGCATTCTTTGACGAGATCATCGAATTGTCGCTGGCGGACGAGCAGCGCAAGGGCTGCATGATCGTGAATTCGGCGCTGGAGCTGTCGCCGCACGATGCCGAGTTTCGCGAGGCGCTGGCGCTTGTGCTGCGGGATATGCAGGCCTTTTTCCTGCGTTGCGTGAAGGCGGGTCAAGAGGCAGGCACCATCAACGCCGGGCAGTCGGCGGAGGATCTTGCACGCATGCTGCTCGGCTTGCTGATGGGCCTGCGCGTACTGGCGCGGGCACGGCCAGAAGCGGAACTGCTGCGCGGCTTGGTGCGGCCCGCGCTGGCTTTGCTTGATGATGCCGGCGCCGGAAAACTAGGGTTATCCGGGATTCTTTATGCTTAAACTTTTGTGAAGAATAAGCGCCAGATGCAGGGCACCGCCGTGATGAGGCATCAAGGCGGTTCACCGGGGTGCGGCACCTGACGCACCGTACGCAGGATCGCGCGGTGGCGCCCCAAAGGAGAATCGCATGCTGCTGCGTAGACATTGCCTTGCCATGATGATGCTGGCGCTGGCTGGGTGGGCGACGGGCAGCCAAGCGCAAACGGCGCCTCAGGCCTGGCCCACCAAGCCGGTGCGCCTGGTCGTGGGGTTGGCCCCTGGCGGGCTGGTCGACGTGCTGACGCGCACGGTACAGCCGCATTTGGCCGAGGCCTTGAAGCAGACCGTTATCGTGGAGAATCGGGGCGGCGCGGGCGGCAACCTGGCGGGCGCCGAGGTCGTGCGCAACGGCGGAGACAACCATACCTTCTTGCTCAATCCGTCGACCACCGAATCGGTCAACCCGCTGATGTTCGCCAGCATGCCATTCGATCCGCAGCGGGATCTGCGGCCGGTCGCCTTGTTGGCCAACAGCCAGTTGTTCCTGTTTGTCCGGTCCTCGCTGGGCGTCGATACGCTTGAAGCGTTCGTCGAATACGCCCGCAAACAGCCGAATCCGCTCAACTACGGGTCGGCGGGCAACGGCACGACGCCGCATCTGGCTGGCGAGCTGCTCAAGCAGGCTACCGGCATGCAGGCCACCCACGCGCCATATCGCGGCGTGGCGCCGGCGATTCAAGACCTGGCCGCGGGCCAGATCGACTTTGCGTTTGGACCGGCCACGGTTTTTCCCATGGTGCAAGCGGGCAAGCTGAAGGTGCTGGCGGTGGCAAGCCGGCAACGGGCTGCCGTGGCGCCCGACATACGAACCTTTTCCGAGGCCGGCATTGACGGCGTTTTCGCGGACAGCCTGTTCGGCGTGTATGCCGCCGCCGGCACCCGCGATGATGTGGTCGATCGCATGAACGGCGAAATCAATAAGGTACTGGCACGGCCTGAGATCAAGGCGCGGTTCCTGGACGCCGGCGCCGAGGCGCTACCGCTGAGTGTGGCCGACTACACCGCGCGTGTGCAGGACGAGAAGAAATTGTTCGCCCCATTGATAAAGTCGTTGGGGCTGAAGGAACAGTAGAGAAATAAGGAGTCAGACTGCAATTTCGCCGATGCCAGCGCAAAAATGCAGTCTGACTCCATGGCGCATCAGCCCAACAGTTCCTTCCGAACAATCTCCGCGCCTTCGCTCAGCGCCAGCAACTTGCCGTGCGCAATGGCGCGCGACAACGGCGCCATGCCGCAGTTCGTGCACGGATACAGCTTGTCGGCATCCACGAACTTAAGCGCCTTCCGCAGCGTGTTGGCGACTTCTTCCGGCGTTTCAACCTTGTCGCTGGCTACGTCAATGGCGCCGACCATCACCTTCTTGCCGCGAACCAGTTCGAGCAGATCGATCGGCACGTGCGAGTTGTGGCATTCCAGCGAGATGATGTCGATACTGGATTGTTGCAGTTTGGGGAAAGATTCCTCGTACTGACGCCATTCCGAACCCAGGGTCTTCTTCCAGTCGGTATTGGCCTTGATGCCGTAGCCGTAGCAGATGTGCACGGCGGTTTCGCACTTCAGGCCTTCGATTGCGCGTTCCAGGGTGGCGATGCCCCAATCATTCACTTCGTCGAAGAAGACGTTGAAGGCCGGCTCATCGAACTGGATGATGTCCACGCCTGCGGCTTCCAGTTCGCGGGCTTCCTGGTTCAGGATCTTGGCGAATTCCCAGGCCAGCTTTTCGCGGCTCTTGTAGTGGGCGTCGTACAGCGTGTCAATCATCGTCATGGGACCCGGCAGCGCCCATTTGATGGGTTGCTTGGTCTGCTGACGCAGGAACTTTGCGTCTTCAACGAACACCGGCTTTTGGCGGCTGACGGCGCCCACCACCGTCGGCACGCTGGCGTCATAGCGATCACGGATTCGAACGGTTTCGCGCTTTTCGAAATCGACGCCGTCGAGATGCTCGATGAACGTCGTGACAAAGTGCTGACGGGTCTGCTCGCCGTCGCTGACGATATCAATGCCCGCGTGCTGTTGCTCTTGCAGCGCCAGGCGCAAGGCGTCTTGTTTGCCCTCGATCAGCGCTTCGTCTTGCAGTTTCCAAGGCGACCAGAGTTTTTCGGGCTGTGCCAGCCACGAAGGCTTGGGCAGGCTGCCGGCGGTGGAGGTGGGCAGTAGTTTTTTCATGATCAGGCGGTCTCGTGTGTTTTTTAAGTGATCAGTGCGCGTAGCTGGCGGCCCAGCTTTCCAGCACGTGCTTGTAGGGCTTGATGAAGTGCTCTTCCGTGAACTTTCCCTGCTTCACGGCGAGCTGGCTGCGCTCATCGCGGTCATAGACAATCTGCGTCAGCGAGTAGTCCTGATTATTCAGGCTCGGTTGATAGACCTTCCCCGCGGCGGAATTGGCGTTGTAGATCTCGGGACGGTAGATCTTCTGGAACGTTTCCATCGTGCTGATGATGCTGATCAGCTCAAGGTTCGTGTAGTGGCCAAGCAGGTCGCCCTGAAAGTAAAAGGCCAACGGCGCGGCGCTGCCCGGGGGCATGAAGTAACGGACCCGCAAGCCCATTTTTTCGAAGTACTGGTCCGTCGGCGAGAATTCGTTTTGCTGATATTCAACGCCCAGGATGGGGTGCTGATTTTCCGTGCGCAGGTATGTCTTGCTGCTTGAGGCGCTGATGCAGATGACAGGCGGCTTGCTGAACCGCTCTTTGTAAGCGCTGGAACCGACAAAGTGCTTGAACAGCTTGCCGTGCAAGTCGCCGAAATCGTCAGGCGAGCTGAAGGTGGCTTTGTTCTTGTTGTGCTCTTGCAAAAGCACGCTGAAGTCGTAGTCGCGCACGTACGAAGAGAAGTTATTCCCGACGATCCCTTCGATGCGTTCGTTGTTGTGGCGGTCAACGATATTGGTCTTCAAGATTTCAATCAGCGGAAACAGATCACTGCCACCGTTGGCGGCGATGTTCATTTCAACGGAGATGATTTCGAGTTCGACCGTGTAGCGATCCGCCTTGGGGTTGTCCCAATGCGCCAGATTATTGAAGCGCCTGTCGATCATCTTCAGCGTGTTGCGAAGATTCTCCTGGCGACTCGCGCCCCGCGCCAGATTGGCAAAGTTGGTGGTTATGCGAGTGCCGTCGGAGGGCTGATAATTTTCATTAAAAGGAATGCTCTTGATGTTGAATGTGAACGCGTTGCTCATGGGGTGTGCTGATTTTGGCGAAAGAAATGCGGAGTCCGGCTGCCGCTTGGCGACGGACGCTATCGCCGCTCCGGGCGGCGATTGAATTGGCTTTGCGTCAGGCTGCTACCGCTTCTTCTGCGGCGGCGGTGCTTGGATGGCGCATCAGTTCGATTAAGGGCAATGCCCGTTGGACCGCCAGTCTGGCCCTTTCGATCAGGGCCTCGTCGTGCAAGCGGTAGTCGGCAAAATCCTTGTCGGTCGCGTAGACGCCCAGCGGCAATGTGCGCGCCTGGAAGAAGCTGAACAGCGGCCGCAGTTGGTGATCGATCATCAGGGCATGGCGTTCGCTGCCGCCGGTGGCGGCCAACAAGACGGGCTTGTCAATCAAGGCGTCGTGATGGATAAAGTCGAAGAAGTGCTTGAACAGTCCCGTGTAGGAGCCCCGATAGACTGGGGTTGTCACCACCACGATGTCAGCTTGCTCAACGACGCCAAGTTCCCGCTCTACCGCGTCGGGCAATTGAGAGCGCCAGACCGCGCCAGCAAGTTGCGGGGCGAGCTGACCCAGTTCGACCAGGTGTTGTTCGCACGGGATGGCTTCGGCAATCAAGTCCAGCAGGTGCTCTGCCAGGGCCGCAGATTTGGAGGGGCGCTGCAGTCCTCCGGAAACGGCGACTAGACGGAGTGGACGTGTCATTTTTGTGCTTCACATGTATGGATCTACGCGCTGCCGCATCTGTTTTTTTGTGCAGTTGCAGCAACAAGCCGGGATCGCATACTAGGGTAGGGTGACGATGAAGTAAAATGGTTTTATTTCACAAATCCATGAGCGGAATTCATTTGAATGCTTGAACGCATCCACCTCAGCATCGTCCAGCAGGTCGAGAAGCAGGGGTCGTTGACGGCCGCCGCAGGCGTGCTGAATCTGACCCAGTCGGCCCTGAGCCACAGCATGAAGAAGCTGGAGCAGCAACTGGGCACCGACGTCTGGCTGCGCGAAGGCCGAAGCCTGCGCCTGACGCAGGCAGGCCAATACCTGCTGGCGGTGGCGAACCGCGTGCTGCCGCAACTGGATCTGGCCGAAGAGCGGCTGGGCCAGTTCGCGCAGGGCGAGCGCGGTGCGCTGCGTATCGGCATGGAATGCCACCCTTGCTATCAGTGGCTGCTTAAGGTGGTTTCACCTTATCTGACCGCATGGCCCGACGTGGACGTGGACGTCAAACAGAAATTCCAGTTCGGCGGGATCGGCGCGCTTTTCGGTTACGAGATCGACTTGCTGGTCACGCCCGACCCGCTGTTCAAGCCGGGGCTGAAGTTCGAGCCGGTGTTCGACTACGAGCAGGTGCTGGTTGTCGCCAAGGGCCATGCCCTGGCAGCGGCCGCGTACGTAAAGCCCCAGCAGTTGAACCAGGAGGTGCTCATCAGCTATCCCGTGGACATCGAGCGTTTGGACATCTACAACCAGTTCTTGTTGCCGGCCGGTGTTACGCCCAAGCGCCACAAAGCCATTGAAACCACCGACATCATGGTGCAGATGGTAGCCAGCGGACGCGGCGTGGCCGCTCTGCCGCGCTGGCTGGTCGAGGAATATGCGGCCAGGATGGACGTGGTGCCGGTGCGGCTGGGTGCGCGCGGCATCGCGAAGCAGATTTTTCTTGGGGCACGCGAGACAGACACCGCCATCGACTACGTGCGGGCCTTCATCGAACTGGCTCGCCATTCAGCTACCGCCACCGCCGTTGCACAAGACGCCAATGGATGAACCCCATCGTCGAACGCAACCCAGGCATGACGCCCTTGATCGTCACGCAGTTTGGATGCGATGCCGACATCGTGTTGGCTTGGTTGAAAACGCTGCGCGAGCGCGGCATTGAACATCTCGTACGCGTGGGTGTGCCGGGTCCGGCAGGTATCGCGGTGCTTGCTCGGGATGCCTCGTTGTGCGGCGTCAGCGCATGCGCGTCAATGTGGTCCAAGTACGGCATCTTGCTTGGCAAGCTGTTCGGCACGGCCGGCGCGGATATTTTTGTGGATCGCCTTGCCGCCGGACTGACGCCAGCACATGGAAAGGTAAGCCTGCATTTCTTTCCATTCGGAGGCGTCGCACAGTCCGTGAGATGGATCGCGCAGTATCGCGCTCGCGCCGAGCGTCCGCGCGACGAGACGATTGATCATTTGTATTGATGTACCATCGTCCAGCCACTTCCCAAAGAAAAAAGGAAAAAAACTGATGCGCTTAAAGGCTTTTGCTCTCTGCTTGATGACCGGATTTGCGACGTCTGCCGTCGCACAAGACAGCACCCAATCCTTGCAGCATGCCTTGAAGCAGATACCGCAGGCGGTGCTGAGCGGACCTGAAGCGATGCAGATATTCTTTGTGGACACGCAAGCCTGGCGAGGGCTTGAGAAAGCCGGCCCGTCAGCGGACGGCATGCGCAGATTGACCATGGGGCAATGGATCAGCCCGCTTCAATCGATGGGGTACGGGCTGGACCAATGGTCGGCGAACGCGAAAATCCCTTTTGATGAACTTTCGTATTTCGCCGCATTCGGCCCGCCGCCCGGCAATATCACCTATTGGGGTTTGAAGGATTCGAAATCCTTGGGAACGTTGGTTGATCATCTTAAGCAGGCCGATTTCTCGGCGGTTGATGGCGACGTTCCAGGCGTTCTCGCGAACGGCGAGGCCAATAAGATGGATATGAAAAAGGCCAATCCAAGAGACCCTTGGAGAGGCACGATGGGCAAGGCGAGCTTTGTTCTACCTTTGGATACCGCGTTGGTTCAAGCGGCGGCCCCCACGGGTATGCAACGACTGGCGAAACCGTCGCCGTCGGTTGCAGACAGTGAAGTCATTGGCGCGTCCGTCGCCGGGTTGAAGGACGCCGTTTCTTCTGGCCGTGGCCAAATTGTGCAAGCTGCGGTCATCTCACCTGTTTTGGGTCTTGAAGGCGTTGATCCGGCAAAGGTCCTACCCGCTAACCCCCAAGACATCGAAGCCGCGAAACGCAATCTCCAGGCGGCGGTTGAATCGAGCCGGCGCGGTATTCCTCCTTACTTCTCCGGCATCATCGCGGACGCCCAGATCAACAATCTGCCCGCTGTGGTCATTTCCCTGGCTTACGCAGATTGTGCCACCGCCAAGCAGGCCGTCGACGGCATCGACGCTGCGTGGAAAGAAAGCATGGCTGGCGCGGTGCAAGCCAAGGTTTCGGGGCGTACCGTCCAGGCCGGCAACTTGTGTGCCGCAGTTGTCAGCATGGTGTCGCCCAAGGCAGAGAACGCGGGTAACCCGATTCTGTCGCTGGTGATGGATCGCTATATGCAGCGCGATTTCAGGGTGCTGCAAATAGGTTCGCCGCGCTGAGCGGGGCAAAACCCCAGATTCCACACCGGCGGGGCCGGGAGGCTTGACTCCAATATTGAACATTGTCTAAGATTGGACAATGTTCAATAAGGTGTCTGTCGTGTCTGATCGAGCCCTGCGTAAACAGCAACAAACCCGCGACCATCTGGCTCAGGCGGCAATCGGGCTGTTCGACCAGAACGGCTATGCCGCCACGACCATGGACCAGATCTCGACGGCGGCGGACGTCGCTCGGGGAACCCTCTACAACCATTTCGCGGACAAGGACGCGATCGTGGCGTATTGGGTAGACACCCAGCTTGCGCAGGGCATCCCGCAGTTGCTGCACCACGTCATGACGCTATCGTCGTTCGAAGAACGGGTGACAGGCGTATTCGAGGCGTCGGCCCAATGGTGGCAAGGCCACTGGGTTTATATCGCTCCCTATCTCAGGCATCGATTCCAACAGGTACAGAGCAACGACGCGGCATCTGGCTCCGACATGCTTGCCGTATACGAACGGTTGATTGCCGACGCGCAGGACGCACAAGAGATTATCGCGACCACGCCCGCGCCCCAGTTGGCGCGCTATTTGCATTTTTTGTATCTCGGCGCAGTGATGCACGCGCTGGGCAATGCCGGCGTCTCGCTGTCGCATGAACTCAAGCAGGCGGCCGCGTTTTTCCTGGCGGGCTGTCGTGCGCCATCCGCCATCCCGACGCATGCGGACCAGCCCGCACGGCGCCATCCATCCAAGACCAAGGCCTGATCGATCATGTCGCTAAGACCGCTATTGCAGATGCTGTGGAATGGGCAACTTTTTCCAGCCTTGGCCACCAATGCGCTGTACAAACCGTTCTACAAACTGACCTTTCTGGCGGCGCTGAAAACGTCCGGGCTGATGGAAAAACTCGCCCAAGGACCTGTCCCATTTCAGCAATTGGCCGGTGCCGGCGCAGCCGATGGCAAAGCGGTCGAGGCCTTGCAGGCCTGGCTGCGGATGGGATGCCGGTTAGGGTTGTTGGAACTGGGGCGCGATGGCTACAAGCTGAAACGGCTGGCCAGGAAATTGGCGCGGCCTGAAAACGATGCCGCTTTGGCGTTGGCCCAAGAGGCGGCAAGCATGCATCACCGCTTGATCACCGAAACGCCCGCGAAGCTTCGCGACGGCAAGCTGTGGGACCTGGACAATCAGGACGGCGAGTTGACCGCCCGGTCATCCCGCGCGCTAGAGCCGTTTTTGGTCGAAGCCATCACGCGCTTCATGCCGCGAAATGCGCCGTGCAGTCTGCTGGAAGTGGGTTGCGGTTCGGCGGTCTACATTCGGCATGCTGCCCGCCATAACCCCAGACTAACGGCGACGGGGCTGGAATTACAGCCACGGGTGGCGCAGGTCGCGCAAGAGAACATCACTGCATGGGGCCTGCAAGACCGCGTCACCATCGCCACGGGCGACATCCGCCACATGGAAGCCGGGCAGGCCTTTGACTGGGTCACGCTGTACAACAATATCTACTACTTTCCAGTGGATGAGCGCGTGGCGCTCCTGGCCAGGATCAGGCAATTGCTCAAGCCACACGGCGCGTTGCTATTGGCGACCTGCTGCCAGGGCGGCAACCCCGGCATGGAAGCGCTGAATCTGTGGGGCGCGTCCAATCGGCATGGCGGGCGGCTGCCGGGTGTTGATGAAATGCAGCAACAACTGCGCGAGGCCGGCTATTCCCATGTGGAGACGATGCGGCTGATTCCCGGTGACTGCTTTTTCGCCTTCCGCGCCGCAGTCCAGGCCTAGGCCTCGAACAACGCCCGCTCATCGTCGAATACCTGGATCAGGTAGTCGACGACGGCGCGGATCGGCAGGTCCTTGCGGTCTTGCCGCCGAGTCAGCAGCATGATCTCGCGCGGTGGCGGGGCTTGTTCCAGCTTGCAGGGCGCAAGACCTGGCGTCGTGCGTCCGATGTAATGAGGCAGCAGCGCAATGCCGACGCCCGATTGGGCGGCCGTGGCTTGAGCCACTTGGTTATTGGCTCGAAATGCCACACGCGATCTTGGAAAATGCCGAGCCAGCCACGCCGCTTCCGGCAGATACGCGTTGGCCTCGTCGAACCCTACGAACACCGGCGCGGCGCCTTCTTCGATCCGTCCGCAAAGCGTCGGCTCGCCGTAGAAACCAAACCGGCGACGGGAAGGGAGGTGGTCGCGCAGGCGCTGGCCCGCTTCGGGCGCGTGGACACGCTGATCAACAATGCGGGCATTTTCATTGCCAGTGCATTCACGAACTACACCGGGCAGCAGTATCAGGACATGCTGTCCACCAACTTGAATGGCTTCTTCCATACGACGCAACCCGAGGTGGAAGCAATGCTCGAGCAGGGCGGCGGCCATATCGTGCAGATCACCACGACATTGGTGGACCATGCGAATTCGAACGTGCCATCGGTGCTGGCTTCATTGGCCAAGGGGGGGCTGGCCGCTGCAACGCGCAGTTTGGCGATCGAGTATGCGTCCCGCAATATCCGCGTGAACGCCGTGTCGCCGGGCATCATCAAGACGCCCATGCACGCAGCGGAAACGCACGGCGCGTTGGCGGCATTGCACCCCATGAAGCGATTGGGCGAGGTCGCCGATGTGACGCAGGCGGTACTCTATCTGGAGGACGCCGGTTTCGTGACGGGCGAGATCCTGCATGTCGACGGCGGACAGGTGGCAGGCGTCTGATCGTCTGGTCGGTAACCCTTATGGCGCAGGCCGAAAATGGAGCATTGAGATGCCTTACGTAAACATCAAAGTCACCCGAGAAGGAACGGAACCCGGTGCGACGGCGACCACGCCGGAGCAGAAGCGGGCGCTGATCAAAGGCGTCAGCGACCTGTTGTTTGACGTCCTGGGAAAGCCACATGCATCAACCTTCGTCGTCATTGACGAGGTCGATATGGAGAACTGGGGCGTTGGCGGCGTCACCGTGCCTGAATATCGGGCAAAGCACGCCAAGCCCGACTAGGCGCGCTTCACCGAGCCGCCGCGGCAACCGCGGAAATCGCTTGGGACTGCGATTTCCGCCACCATGCCTCACCCGCGTGGGGCGTACTCAGATCCACGCGCTCGCCCATTTCCGGCGTGGTCAACGACACGCCCTTTAAGGCGGCCAGTTCCGCGACGCGTTCGAAAGGCTCCTGCCAGGCATGCATTGCCAAGTCGAACGTGCCGTTATGAATCGGCAGCAACCATTGGCCGCGCAGGTCCAAATGCGCCTGCAGCGTCTGTTCCGGCTGCATATGCACGTAGGCCCAGCGCTTGTCGTAGGCGCCGGTTTCCATCAGCGTCAGGTCGAACGGGCCAAAGGCGTCGCCGATGGCCTTGAATCCGTCGAAATACCCGGTATCGCCGCTGAAGAACACGCGCAGGTCGGCGTCTTGAATGACCCATGACGCCCACAGGCTGCGGTCGCTGTCGGTCAAGCCTCGGCCCGAGAAGTGCTGGGCGGGGGTGGCCGTCAGCCGCAATCCCTCAACCTCGGTCGACTGCCACCAGTCCAGTTGTTCCACTTGTTTCGCGTCAATGCCCCAGGCGATCAATTGATCGCCAACGCCTAGCGGCGTGATGAAGCGGCCGGTCTTGGCGGCCAGTTGCATGACGGCGGCATGGTCAAGGTGATCGTAATGGTTGTGGGACAAGATGATCCCGGCAATCGGTGGCAGATCTTCGATGGCGATGGGGGGCGCATGAAAGCGCGCGGGGCCCGCCCATTGCACGGGTGACGCGCGTTTGGAGAAAACCGGGTCGGTCAGCCAGTACTTGCCGCGCAGCTTCAAAAGTACGGTGGAATGGCCAAGTCGATACAGGCTGCGGTCGGGGGCGGCTTCAAGTTGGGCGCGATCCAGGGCGCGCACCGGAATCGGTTGGTCGGGCACGGTGCCGGTCGGCTTGTCGAACAGGAAAGCCCAGGTCAGTTTCAGTCCCTGCCAAAAGCCCATTGACGGGCGCGGCGATACATTGGCGAAGCGCCCGTCTCGGTGCTGGGGCGAATCCGGATAGCTGGGTGGGGTGCAATGGACGTAGGCAGTAGTGGCGGTCACGGCAAGAATTCCAGGCAGGAGGAGGGCAAGGGCAAAGACGTGGAGACGCTTCATGGAAGCCATCAAAAATGTAGACTGCACAGTGTAGTTTTGTTTGGGTAAAAAGTACACCGCGCGGTGTAAAATTAGATTTCTTTGTCTTGGGCCCCGCCATGTCGACTTCGTCACAACGCCTGACTGATCGCAAACGCGAGGCCATCATGCGCGCGGCGGTCGATGAATTCCGCACGGCGGGATACGAGGCCACCAGCATGGACCGCATTGCTGCCGCTGCGGGGGTGTCCAAGCGCACCGTCTACAACCATTTCCCCAGCAAAGACGCGCTGTTTGGGCAGATGCTCGAGCAGTTGTGGGATAGCAGCGCGGACAGCGTCGATATGGCCTATCGCACCGACGTGCCGTTGGATCAGCAACTGAAGCAGCTGCTGAAGCAGAAGCTGGAATTGCTGAGCGATCCGAGCTTCATCGATCTGGCGCGCGTGGCGTTGGCCGAGATCATTCATTCTCCCGAGCGGGCGCAGCGCATCGTGTGCCGCATGGGGGAAAAGGAAAGCGGCGTAACCGTCTGGATCCAGGCGGCCATCGCGGACGGGCGTCTCATCGAAGTCGATCCCGACTTTGCTGGCCATCAGTTGCAGGGGCTTGTGAAGAGCTTCGCGTTTTGGCCGCAAGTCACGTTGGGGCAGCCGCCGTTAAGCCCGGAAGCGCGCAAGCGCGTGGCGGATTCGGCGGTGGCGATGTTCCTGGGCTGCTACGCGCGCGCGCAGTAGGGGCCGCGCACGCAGCGGGTCACTTGGGAGACCCCGCCGAACCGCTGCGTCGCATTGGCAAACCTCAAGGTAAACCTCAAGGCAAGCCGGTCTATCCTTGGCTCATGATGCTCAAGGCCACGGCCTCGGCGATCTTGATGCCATCCACGCCGGCCGACAGGATGCCGCCCGCGTAGCCGGCACCTTCGCCCGCCGGGAACAGGCCTTTGGTGTTAATGCTCTGCAGCGTCTCGTTGTCGCGCTTGATGCGAATCGGTGAAGACGTGCGCGTTTCCACGCCCGTCAGCACGGCGTCGTGCATGCCGTAGCCCTTGATGGTCTTGTCGAAGGCGGGCAGCGCCTCGCGGATGGCAGTGATGGCAAAGTCGGGCAGGGCGGTAGCCAGGTCGGTCAGATGCACGCCCGGCGTGTAGGACGGAAGCACCGAGCCAAACGCCGTCGATGCCTTGCCCGCGATGAAGTCCCCAACCAGCTGGCCCGGCGCGCTGTAATCGCCGCCTCCCAGTTCAAACGCCCGCGATTCCAGGGCGCGCTGAAAGTCCACGCCGGCCAGCACGTGTTCCGGGTAGTCCTGCTCGGGCGAAATCCCCACCACGATGCCCGCGTTGGCATTGCGCTCGTTGCGCGAGTACTGGCTCATGCCATTGGTGACGACACGATTGGGTTCGGAGGTGGCGGCCACCACCGTGCCGCCCGGGCACATGCAGAAGCTATACACCGACCGCCCGTTGCTGGCGTGGTGCACCAGCTTGTAATCCGCGGCGCCCAGAATCGGGTGACCGGCGTTCGGGCCAAAACGTGCCTTGTCGATCAGCGATTGCGGGTGTTCGATCCGGAAGCCGACCGAGAACGGCTTGGCTTCCATGAACACGCCTTGGTCGTGCAGCATCTGGAAGGTGTCGCGCGCGCTATGGCCGATGGCCAATACGACGTGATCGGCTTCGATGTGCTCGCCGTTGGCAAGGGTCACGCCCGTGATCTGGCCGTTTTCGCGCTGCAGGGTTTCCACTTTGCTGGAGAACCGGACTTCACCCCCCAGTTTTGTGATGGTGTCGCGCATGACTTCCACCATGCCCACCAGGCGGAACGTGCCGATGTGCGGCTTGCTGACGTACAGAATTTCTTCCGGGGCGCCGGCCAGCACGAATTCCTTTAGCACCTTTTCGCCGTAGTGCTTCGGGTCTTTGATCTGGCTGTAGAGCTTGCCGTCCGAGAAAGTCCCCGCGCCGCCTTCGCCGAATTGCACGTTCGATTCTGGGTTCAGCACGCGCTTGCGCCACAGGCCCCACGTGTCTTTGGTGCGCTCGCGCACTGCCTTGCCGCGCTCCAGGATGATGGGCTTGAAACCCATCTGCGCCAGCACCAGGCCGGCAAACAGACCACAGGGCCCCGTGCCGATGACGATAGGGCGCTTGGCCAGGTTGCCGGGCGCTTGGGCGACGAACTTGTATTCGGTGTCGGGCGTCGGCTTGACGTGGCGGTCGTCATGAAATCGCTTGAGCAGCGCCGCTTCATTTTCGACGTCGATATCCAGCGTGTAGGTCAGCAGGATATTGTGCTTTTTACGTGCATCGTAGCTGCGCAAAAAGATGGTGAAGCCGTGCAGATCGCTGGCCGGAACACCCAGTTTTTTCAGAATCGCGGCGGGCAATTCCTCGGGGGTATGGTTCAACGGCAGCTTGATTTCAGACAGTCGCAACATGCTTGGGTCCAGATGGATGGGCGATCACAACGTCGCCAAACCGGGAATTGTACTGGACGGCAAGGGGGCGGCGGGGGAACGACCGGGCGCATCCCGCCGGGTGCGGCCGGCGGGATGCGCGCAGAGGAGCCGAGAGGATTCGAACGAATACGACGCGATTTTGCACCGTTTCCTAGGGATCTGATGGGGCCGTATCACTAAAGTAATACCTGTCGATCGCATTTGTTGTGGCGGCAAAAAAAAAGATGGCAAAACGATGCCTGCACTGAATAAGCGGTGCGCGCATGGTGGATGCTTGTTCACTGCAAACCTTTACGGTCGTGGCAGTTAATCCCTCAGTATCAGGAATCAAAAATGAAACGTAGCACTCTCGCATCCTTGTCCGCAGTCGGCGCTTTGGTGGTGGCGTTGGCGCCGGGCGTCTCGCACGCCCAATGGGATGGCCAAGTCAAATTCGTGGGTAAGGTCAGCGACGTCACTTGCCTGATCAATGGCAACGCGCCTGGCATGAACAACATTCTGGAAGTGCCCATGGGTGAACACGCACCCAGCGACTTTACCGGTATTGGTGTCAAAACCTCGCCCGTCTCGTTCGATATCAACTTGACTGCCGGTAGCGGGGCAGCGTGCTCAAGCAGTGCGACCGCCCGCGTCGCCTTTGACAACGATTCTGTCCACGTTGACAAGAGCTCTGGCAACCTGAAGATCTCCAGCTCGGCGCCCGCTCAGGGCGTGCAGATCGAGATCAATGATGCCGGCAACAGCCGCTCGGGCAAGATTCATCTGGGCGCGGCCCAACAGAATCCCCAAGAAGTAGTGCTCACTGCCGCGGGTGGCACCCTGTACTACACGGCCAATTACGTTTCGACCGCAGCGGCCGTCCTGCCGGGCACGGCAAATTCGATTATTCCGTTCATGGTTGCGTACGAATAATCGACGGCTGAGTCAGTAGGGGTATCAATCATGACGCTAGTTGTGCGTAGTGTTTTTTCTGCTGTGGTGGCTGGCGTCATGGCCTGGGCAGCTTGCGCCGGTCCGGCGCAAGCTGCCTTGGTGCTGATGGGAACCCGGGTCGTATATCCGTCCGATGCTAAGGATGTTTCCATCCGGGCACGCAACGAGGGTTCGGAACCCATGCTTACGCAAGTGTGGGTGGACGATGGCAGTGCGGGCATCGCGCCGGCAAATATGGTGGTCCCATTCACGGTGTCGCCGGTTCTGACTCGAATTGACCCGAACTCCAGCGCCCTGATCCGCTTGACCTATACCGGCGGTCAACTGCCGGATGACCGGGAATCCCTGTTCTACCTGAATGTGCTGGAAGCGCCGCCACGCAGCGATTCCACCACGTCGGCGATGTTCACCTTCAGGACTCGTATAAAGATTTTTTTCCGGCCCGCTGCGCTGCGTGATGGCCTGGACGACGCACCCTCCATGCTCGAATGGAAGCTGGTCAGCTCGGGTACAAGTCGGGCGCTAGAAGTCAAAAACCCGACGCCATTTCACGTGTCCATGTCTTCCATCGAATCGGTGGTTGGCGGAAAGCGCACAAGCGTTGGCAAAGGCATGGTCGAGCCCTATGGCACTCAGCGCTTCAAACTGCCCCAGGGCATCGGCGCCGGCAAGATTCGCGTGGACTACGAAGCGATCAACGATTTCGGCGGCCGTCATACGTTGACGCGCGAGTTGACGCGCTAGACCCATCTGGTCGCGATGCTTCAGCGGCCAGACCACTAAAGCATTTGTATCTGGATGGTTGGCATGTACGCTTCACTGCGGGGAAAGACACGTCTTGTGATTGGCCGGAGCAGGGACGAGCATTGTTGCAGTAACACAGCATCGCAACTGAAACCCAGGCGATTGTTCGTAGCGTTGGCCCTGGCTTGCTCTTCCGGAGCCCAGGCCACGGAGCCCACGCGGCACGTCCAGTTTGATCCCCAGGTTCTTATGCCTGGGGTCGGGGGAGACACCATTGACCTTTCCCGCTTTGAGCGCAGTGGCTTTGTTGCGCCAGGGCAGTACCGGCTGGAACTCTACGTCAACGGCAAGTGGCGCGGCACGCAGGATATCGAGTACCGCGGTTCGCAGGCGCTTGGCGGGCAGCCCTGCTACGACGTGGGATTTTTGCAGCGCGCGGGCCTGGATGTTCAGCGCAGCGCCCGCTATGCCGCCGAGCAAGGCCGGGTGCCGCTGGGCGACAACCCGGTTTGCGAGGCGCTGGACCAATTCGTGCCGGGCGTTTTGGTCAAGACTGATTTGGGTGAGCAGCGGCTGTATCTGACCGTGCCGACCTACTACCTGCGTACCGAATTGGCCGACAACTACGTGGATCCAAGCTATTGGGACAGCGGCATCACGTCGGGCAGGCTGAACTACAACGCCAATGCCAACACCGTGGAAAACCGCGGGAATCGCTACACGCGGGCCTATGCAGGTTTGAATGCTGGGCTGAACGTGGGCGCTTGGCGCTTGCGCCACGTGGGTTCATTGACGTGGGGCTCCAGGGGCGCCGGCGCGGACTATCAGCGCGGGCAGACCTATCTCAGTACCGACATCCCGGCATGGCGTTCGCAGCTGCGCATCGGTGAAACCTCCACCAATGGCGATTATTTCGACGCAGTATCGTTTCGCGGGGTGAATGTGAGCAGTGACGAGCGCATGCTTCCACGAAGCCTTCGCAACTACGCGCCGGTGATTCGCGGCACGGCGGCCACCAACGCTTCGGTATCGGTTTATCAGCGCGGATTCCTCATCTACGAGGTCACGGTGCCGCCGGGGCCGTTTGCCATCGACTCTCTACAGGCCGCAGGTTTTGGCGGGGATCTCGAGGTCAAGGTCGTCGAAGCCAATGGCGAGGAGCGCCGATTCATCGTGCCCTTCGCAACGGGCGTGGAGCTCTTGCGTCCGGGGACGATGCGCTATTCGGTCTCGGCGGGTCGCGCGATGTCGTCGGTCAACCGCAGCAGCGGTCAAAACATATTCGAAGGCGTCATCCGGCGAGGCCTTAGCAATATGGTGACCGGCTACGGCGGCCTGGCGGCCAGCGACTATTACGGCGCGGCCATGGGTGGGATGGCGCTCAATACGTCTTTGGGCGCATTTGGCGGCGATGTGACCGTGGCCAGCGCGAACCTGCCGGATCAATCCAGCACTTCCGGTTCCAGCTATCGCTTTGCCTACAGTAAGAACCTTCCAAACAGCGGAACCAACTTTTCGTTGGCGGCCTACCGGTACTCCACCAGCGGCTATGTTGGTTTCAACGAGGCGATCGCCTTGCGCGATGCGGGGCGTGGCAGACACTATGGCGACCTGGGCCGGCCTCGCAATCGTTTCGACCTTAATGTCAGCCAGCGCCTGGGGGCATCCGGGGGAACGCTATACGCCAGCGGAACCGCCACGCAGTACTGGAAGCGCTCTGGCAGCGCCGTGAACTACAGCATGGGGTACTCCAACCAGTGGCGCGATGTGTCCTATTCGTTCAGCGTGCAGCGATCGCAAAGCATATGGCCTGGTAGCTCTGTATACAGGGCGGGCCGTGAAAAGAACACGGTGCTGGCGTTCAACATCTCTTTTCCATTGGGCCGCTCCGCACGTGCGCCTGTGATGAATACGTTCGTCAGTCGCGATAGCCGCGCGGGCACCAACGTGACCACGGGCGTCGGAGGAACCCTGGATCAAGCCGGTGATCTTTCGTATTCCTTGTCCGCTTCCCGAGACACCCGTGCCGGCAACAATTCGGTCAACGGCAACCTGGACTACCGGGCGCCGGTGGCCAGCCTGGGTGCCAGCGTGTCCCAGGGAACGGGCTACCGCCAAGGCACCTTGCGGGCCAACGGAAGCGTGCTGGCGCACCAAGGCGGGCTGACTTTCGCGCCCATGATGGGCGAAACCGTGGGGCTGCTGTATGCGCCGGATGCCGAGGACGCTCGAGTCGGATTCGGGCAAAGCAAGATCGACAGCCGTGGGTATGGCCTGATTTCAAGCCTGTCCCCCTACCAGATCAATACCGTCGAGCTGAACCCGGGAGACATGTCCGATGACGTGGAATTGATGAACAGTTCCCGCACCGTGGCGCCGCGAGCGGGGGCGGTTGTGCTGCTTTCTTATCCCACCCGGCGTGCGCGGCCCGTGCTGATCGACAGCACGCGGCCCGATGGCAGCACGCTTCCGTTTGGCGCGGAAGTATTTGATGTTGCCAGTGGCGAGTCCATCGGAGGGGTGGGCCAAGGCAGCCGCATTGTCATGCGGGCGGCGCAAGACCAGGGTTCGATTCGCGTGGAGTGGGGTAGCAAGCCCGAGCAGCAATGCCAGATCGAGTACGAACTGCCGCAACGCGCCAAAGGCGCCAAACAGGACGGCTTCGACACGCTGCAACAGACCTGCCACCCGGTGCCCGTGCAAGCACAGCCGATGTCTCCGTTGGCGCGCCGATGAGCACATTCAACCGCGTCTTCCCCAAGCGATGGTCGATCGGATGGCCGCTATTGCTTCTGTGTCTGCCGATGGCAGCTGCATGGGCCGACCTGGCCGTCAGCGGCACGCGCTTCGTCTACCGCGAGGGGGAAAAGCACGTCTTGGTTCCTCTTAGCAACACCGGCAAAGCCCCCATTCTTGTGCAGGCCTGGCTAGACCACGATGGCGCTGAAGCGGACCTTAGCCGCCTGCAAGTGCCATTCGTGCTGATGCCCACGCTGTTCAGAATCGACCCCGGCGAACGTAGAGCGTTGCAATTGCGGTATACGGGCGAGGCGCTGCCGCAAGATCAGGAAACGGTCTTGCGGATCAACCTTCGGCATACGCCATCCACCGGCCAGTCAGAGAACAGGCTGCAGGTGGTGTTGAGCTACGTGATGAAGGTGCTGTACCGCCCCAAAGGCCTGTCGGGCACGCCCCAGGATGCGCCAGGGCAGGTGCGATGGACGTACCACCCTGGGACCGCGCAGGCCGCGCCCTACCTGCAGGCCGAGAACCCCACTCCGTTCAGCGTGTCCCTGGCGACCGTGCACATTCGCGGCAGACAGGGATCCACCGAATTGAAGGGCCTGACCCTCATGCCGAAGGCGGTTGAACGGTTTTCCCTTCCCTTGGACACGGCCGCGCCGCCCCCGGCGGGCGACACGCTGGAATTTGAGGCAGTCGACGACCTGGGCCTTGTGGTGCCCGGTACGGCAACGCTGCGCGCCGCACCCCCTCGCTAACGATTTCTATGCGTCCCGGCCCAGCGGGAAAGGGGCGGACGCCACCTCTTGGAGTACATCAGCGATGAAATCTGTCTCAATACTTCCTCGCCTTGGACGGCACGGCCGGCAATTGGGCTTGGGCGCCGTGCTTATTGCGGCTTCGGTAGGAGCGGCGCAGGCTCAACCCCGCGATTACTACCTACGCACTTGCTCGCTATTCCAATTTTCCGCCAGCCCGGTCGGGGGGGCGACCCCTTGGGTCAAGACAGGCCTGGACACGTCCACGGTTGACAACGTGATCGCCACGCGCACGTTGAGCCTGAGCTCCGAGGGGACTTTCGTGCGTCGAGACGACACGGGGGCCAAGCCCAAAATGCTCATCGGTGGAAGGTGGTCGGGAGGGCCTCCGTATGCGGGTGCCCTTGTTCCCACCAACGTGAAAGGGTTGGGCATTCGCGTCAAGAAAGGCTCCGCCGTGGTCAAGGCAGAGCGAATGGATGATTTTTTGACGCTGTATACCGCCAGGATCACGTCCTCGCTCCCGCCGTTGGTAGTAGTGGGCAACAAAGAGCAATATGGCACTTCGATCGAGATAGAGCTGGTGGTGATAGGGGATGTGGCGCCAGGCACACACACTGTGACGGGTCTGGATCCCGGGTGGAGCAGCACCGTGTTTGAAGCCGTGACGCTGCAGCGGCCCGAGGCATTGGCACCGGACGTGGGTGCACATTTGGTTGCGCCCCTTGACGATGGACCCGTGCCGCCGGGAGGGGGCGTCCAGTGCTACCAGCGCCTGGAATACGACGTCTCGGATATGTTGACCCTTGAGGGTGGGGGACCGGTTATCGAGGCCACGTGTACGGTGGACGCCAAATTCACAGGCGCGGGGTTCACGCTGCCGATGACCACCCACCGCGTCAGCGATTTTCCGAACGATGGAGATGTTGGCCGGCAGGTTCCCTTCAGTGTGTCGGTAAATAGTTGCGCGGCCGGGGCCAAACCCAGGATTGCGTTCAATGCGCAATACGGCTTGGTGCCGGGCGCCTCGGGTAGCGTCCTACAGCTCAAAGACGCGGGTCACGTGGGAGTCGCAAAGAATCTTGGCATTATCCTTACCCGGGCTGGTCAATCTTCTGCGTTAAGTATTGGTGATGGCCCTGGCACCGTCGGCACCAGATACGATTTTGACAACATTCCTGCCTCGGGCGTTGCTGCCAATGCCATGGCTGAGATCGCCTTGGAAGCCCGTTACAAGCGGGTAGATCAGTCCGGCGTGCGCGGTGTCCAGCCCGGTGCCGCCATTAGCCAAGTCAATTTCAAGATTTTCTATGATTGAAGACTGGACGCATACCGGCTGAGCGGTAAGCGCAACTTGGCCGCCGCGTTGTCGCGGCGGCCAAAGCGTTCATGCCGGCGCAACCGCGCCGGCCGGTCAACCCGCCTTTGTCACCAAGACATATCGATCATGCCGTAGTTGGCGCCCGCCAGCGGTACCTGGCTAGCAGATGCAGACACGGTGTTGCCCAGCATCGCGCCAGCGTTGACCCCCACAAGCGCCCCGAAGGTTTGGCTTTGGCCGGGGGCGAAGTCTACCTGGGTGGATGTTTGGGAATAGGTGGCTTGGCCTTCGTTCAAACCGACCAGCCCGCCCATTGTCATGCCATACCCCCAATAAGAAGACCAGCCCGATTGCGCGCCTGTGACGCGGCCGGCGGCGGAAGAGTAGTCGATTATGCCTCGCAGCAGATTGTGGCCCACCAGGCCCCCGACGGTGGCGTAAGAGTCGCCCGCCACGATGCCGCTGGCGTATCCGGCCGTTATCGTTCCCGAGTTTTGCCCCACCAATCCACCTGCCACGCTGTAACTACCGGCTTGCACCGTGCTGGCCGAGCTAGAACCCGAAATGCGTCCGCGGTTCTCTCCTACCAGACCGCCTATCGTGGCGTACTCGCCCGCGCGGACATCGGCGACGCTTGAGACACCATACTCAATGGTGCCGCCGTTGGCCCC
Organism: Achromobacter sp. MYb9; assembly: GCF_002975275.1. Taxonomy (GTDB): domain Bacteria; phylum Pseudomonadota; class Gammaproteobacteria; order Burkholderiales; family Burkholderiaceae_B; genus Achromobacter. The sequence continues at coordinate 68,642 of NZ_PCOQ01000005.1, forward strand.
TACAAGGCCCCCGATGCGGGTGCCCGAGTTGGGGTAATAGGCGTTGACCGTGGCGCTGCTGGCCACGCCGTTCTGGATCAGGCTACCGTCGCCGTTGTAGCCCACCAGGCCGCCGATGTTGCCGGCATTCCAGTTATCTTCGACGCCGTCGCCACTGGCCTGAACATTGCGCAAAGTGCCGTTGTGGTTGGCGCCGACCAACCCGCCTGTGTTTGCGCCGTTGTAGTTGTCGACCTTGCCGGAGGCTGTGGAGTCTGAAACGGTGCCACCGGTATTCAGGCCAATCAATCCGCCGATGGTGCTGTTTGTAGTGCCCACGACTTGGCCGCTGCTATGGCCTTGGGTGATAACGCCGCTGTTGATGCCGACCAAGCCACCCGCATTGTTGGCGTTCGACGCGGACACCATTCCCGAACTGTTGACGTTGTCGAGCTTACCGCTGTTGTGGTTCACCCCCACCAGCCCGCCGATATTGCGCTTGGCGCTGTAGGAAACGACCGACGATGTACTGCCCGAATTTTGGATGACGCCGCCGTTGTTGGCGCCAGCCAGCCCCCCCATTCCGCCCAGGTCGTTAGTCAGCAGGTTTCCGCTGACCGTGCCGGACGTATGGCTGTCGAGGATGGTGGCCAGGGAGGACAAGCTTGCCTGGTTGATACCGACCAATCCGCCCAGGGTGTGGGTTGCCGAACCACTGTAGACCTCCCCCGCGAACGTCGAATTACTGATGGTGCCGCCGTCGTTGGTGCCGACCAGGCCGCCCGTGACGTTGAAACGATAATTGTCGCCATAGACGGTGGTGGCGGAGACGCGCACGTTGTCGATCAGGCCGGCGTTGCGGCCAGCCAGGGTACCCACGGACAGGGGCATGGCGCCGGCGTTGGATGAATTGACGGTCATGGAGGTCAGGGCCAGATTGCGAATAATGCCGGCCGAGGACGAAAATAATCCGACGTTGCCGCCACCATTGACCACATTGAAGCCGGTCAGTGTGTGGCCCAGGCCGTCGAAGGAACCGTTGAAGGTGGCGTAGGCGCCACCGATCGACTGGAACATGTCCGTGCCGTGCAAATCCACGCCCAACACGTAGCGACCGTTAAGGTTGCGGTTGACGGCTTGCAGATCTTGCTGATTCTGGATGATGTTGTGAGGGATGTCGTTCGACAGGAAAACGGTGCCGTCCCCGTTCAAGGTGATGTTGGCCTGGGATCCGCCCAAGAAATAATTGGCGGATGCCGGGTTTGAGGCGCTTGGACCGGTGCCGTTAGCGGCAGTGGTGGTGTTCAACGCAAGGCGGTTGCCACTGCCGCTTAACTGGATCTGGTCGTTGATCTGGATGCGATCGTTCGCCTTGAGGAGCAGCGCGCTTCCCGTGCCGTTCGTTGCCACGGTGCTGTTCAGAACCGTCTTGCCCGAGGCGCCGTGTTGCGCGTTCAGCGTCAGGCTGTTGCCGCTGCTCCAGTTGACGGGCGCGTTGACCTCCACGTCGCCGGCAGTGCTGGCCAGTTCGAGGTTGTTATCGGCCAGGTTGCGGTTCAGCGTGTTGGCGTGAATCGTCGCGTCGACGATGGCGGGGGTGTCTTTTTCGACCTTGACTTCGCTAGCGGCGATCTTGACGTTGCCGGTATAGCCATTGATGGCGCGGGTATCGAAGGTGGTGCCCAGGCGCACACGAACACGCTGACCGGAGGCTTCAATGGCGCCGCCGTTGCCAGGGCCGGTGAACGCATTCGCGGTGAGCCGGCCGGCCACGTCCACGACGCCTCGAGCGCCCCCGTCCAGCACGATTTTGCCAGAGGTGTTGTTCAGCATGTTGGCTTCGATGATGCCGGTATTGTTGACGACCGTCGTCAAGGGCGAGGCATTTGCGTGCCTGGCCTTTAGCAAGACTTGCCCGTCGCTGGCCTGGATCATCCCCGCATTCTGCGCCAGGGCCTGGGTGGACGCGGCATTGACTTCCAGCTTGAGCAGGCCGCTTCCCATGCGGACGGTGAAGCGGTCTCCCGCGCCCAGGGCGACCGTGCCGCCATTGGCGCGGATCATGCCGCTGTTGAGAGCGCGCGCGCCCAGAAACACCACGTCACCGCCCTGGGCGGTGATCCGCGCGCCGTTGTTCTCGACGAAGTTCGTCCCACCGCCTTCGAAAACGAATTCGCCGTTGGTGTTGTTGTAGAAAAGATCGGGGTTGACCGATCGTGTCGAGGCCACCAGCCCGCCCACGTTCACCCGAGCTGCGCCGTTGAAGACAATGCCCTGGGGATTGACGATGAACACCTTGCCGCCCGCGTTGAGGCTGCCATTGATGAAGGAGCGGTCATTACCCGAAACATAGTTCAGCGCCATGTCGCTAGCGCGCTGGTTGAAGGTGAGCCGTTCGCCGTGGCCGACACCAAAGCTGTCCCATTTGATGACGGCCTTGGATGTGGTCTGGCCGACGACCATATCCTGGCCGATGGTCTGGATGTTGGCCGTGCCATGGGTGACGACGCCGCCGGTGGGCAGCGCGTGCGCCGCCGGCATCAATGCCGTCAGGCCGAGCGCGACTGCTGCCATGACGCCGGCGCGCACCCCGGAGCAACTGGACTTGCCGCGTTGCTTGGCGGATTCGCCAGCGACGCTCCAGCATCCCTTCGATTCGTTCCACACCACGGTATAGGACTTGTTCATATCTTCCTTTCTTGCAATTGACGCACGGAAGAAGTTCCGTGCTGGGTTGAAAAACGCGTACACGCGTCGGGGTCAGAAAAGACGGGTAGCCTGGAACCACAAGCGCGGTTCGCGTTTGGGGCCTTCTTGTCGATAGTTGTTCTGCTCCAGCGGCCATGCCGCGGTCAGCGTGATCTGGTGCTGGCGGCCGGTCTGGATCAGGCTCACGCCCGTGGCCGACAGATGCTGGCTGTTGCGGCCGCCGATCCACGGGCGCTTGTTGAGCCGCACGGCTCCCTTGTCCACGAAGGCAGCCAGTTGCAGGCCGGGAAGCGGCAGGTAGCGCAGGTCCAGACTGCCTTGCCAGCCTTCGTCGCCGCTGGCGGCGCCGTTGGGAAAGGCGCGTACGCCGAACGGGCCGCCCAGGCTGAACTTCTCGGAGCTGTCCAGGTTCTTCGATGCCAGCTGGCCGTTGAATTGCGCGGACAGCATGAAAGGGCCCGGCAGGTTTTGCAGCCGCAGCAAGGTGATGTTGGCCTTGCCGAACCGGCCGGCCGCGCGGCTGTACAGGCGGTCGCCCTGGCGGCTGATGGCGTCGCGCAGCTGCAGCGAACCGATACCGTAGGACAGGTACATCGCGCTACGGCCGCCGCCCCAAAGGCCATCGTCGCGGCTGCCGTTCAGGGACGCCGTCCACAGGCCGACATGCTTGCGGTTGACGACTTCAAACAAATCCATGGCGTCGCGCATGGTTTTGTCGTCATACTGCAGCTGGGCCTGCAGCGTGAGGTTGCGGCTGCGCAAGAGCGGCTGCTGCACGAACAGGCTGACGATCGAGGCCTTGCCGTGCGCTTCCAAGAGGTCGAAGTCCCGGCCTAGCTGATAGCGCATGTTGGAGACGCTGGCGCCGAGTCGCGTCAAGCTGGATCCGACCGGCACCTGGTAAGCCGCGCGGTAGTAGCGCTGCTTCTTGTCGCTGCTCAGCAGCCGCAGGTTCAACTGATCGCCCAGACGCAACGGGCTGTTGATATCCAGCGTGCCGGCCAGGCGGAACTCGCCGGTGTAGTAGCCGCCGAAGTTGTCGACGTCAAGGCTGCCGGCCGCTAAGGGGCCAGGCTCGGCATCGATGAACAATTCCGTTGAGCCGGGCGTCTTGCCGGGCCGCAGTGTGCCTTGGACCTGGATGCCGGGGATATCATTCACGAGCATCAGGCGGCTGTCCAACGCTTCGAGGTGGACTGCGTCGCCTTGGCGCAAAGCCGAGAGCGCCCGGAGCAGGACCGAGTCGCTGACGCGGGTCTGGTTGTTGAGCGTCACGTCGTCGTAGACGCCTTCTTGGATGGCGATCTGAACCACGCCGTCGACGATTTCTTGTGGGGGCAGGTAGGCGCGGGCCAGCAGATAGCCATGGCCTTGATAGAACGTGGTGATGCGGTCGGTGGCGGCGCGCAAGCCATCAAGGCTTTGTTCTGTGCCGGGCAGGTCCGCCAGCAGTTGCAGGAGTTCCGTATCATCGAAAACCCGATTGCCGCGGAGTTGAAATTTGCTGACCGGCACGCCGGGGCCTTCGGACAGGCCGGTGGCCGAGGGCAAGGAGGACGGGGCGGTTACGTCGAGGCTCGGCTGCGAAGCCGAAGGCGTGAAGGCGGGAAGTGTTGACTCAAGCTCTCTGAGCGCCCGGCCGGCGTCGGGGGTTTGGGCGAAGGTAGCGATCGGCGGGAGCGCCAGCAGCAGGCTGACCGTCAGTCGCCAGCGCAAGCCAGCGGTGGGGGAATATGGCGGCAGGGTGTAAGCACGGCCAGGACGAATCCCCCGGCGTATTGCCGTCATTGCATTGTGGAATATCACTTGGTTCTACCCGCTGTGTGCAGCGGCCCTTTATTGATTTTGTTGTCATCGTCGTGAGCCGCTCAGGAGCGCGTTTGCCCTGAGTGCGTGATGCCCGGTGAGCGCATGGGACACAATGCAGGGCTCGGCTTTTTTTCGGGCGTCGGGCGTGTCGCGAGGCCGTCGCCACGAAGAACGACTATAGGTTTTTGTAGGACTAAGAGAACTAGGAAAAATACGAAATTGAAGGGATAGTTATTCGAAACTGAGTTCGTTTAATTAATGGCCTGACTGATAATTTTTATAAAAATGAATGGATTGGTCTCGCTTTTGTCGTAAAGTGGACGAAGTTTGCCCATTCCGCGGCGAATCCGTAGTGTGGAACTGGTCCTGTTTTTAGTATGTGTTGCCGGTTCGGTCGCTGTGTCCCAATATTCTGAAGGCGTGGCTCTCGTCTACAATAAATTCGAACGATTGGGTTCCTCCCTTGATATGGAAGAGTGTGTTGGCGTCTGAAACCGATATATATGTCGCGCTTGTCGATGATCACCCCGCAGTGTCGCTGGGTGTGGTGTCGGTACTAAGCGAGAGACCCGAGTTCGTGATGGTGGGACAAGCCACGGACTCAACGGGCCTGGTGGCTTTACTGAACGAAAATCCGTGTGATGTGCTGATTTCCGACTTCTCGATGCCGGGAGGGAAATACGGCGACGGCCTGGCGCTTGTGGCTTATCTGGAACGCAGCTATCCGACGCTGCGTACCGTTATTTACACCATGTTCGATAGCCCGATACTGGTATGGGCGATGGTGCGCCAGAATGTCCTGGGAATCGTCAGTAAATGCGATTCCCCCAGCCATTTGATTAGTGCGGTGCGGGCGGTCCATGCTGGGCGGCAGTATTATTCGCCAGTTATAAAAGAACTGTTGCTGAATAATATGCAGATGGGCGGAGAAAGTCGCCTGACGCCACGCGAGGCAGAAGTGGTTCGATTATTCTGCGCAGGCGGCACCATTACCCATATTGCCGAGATGGTGCATCGGAGCGTGCAAACGATCAGCACCCAGAAGCGCAGCGCAATGAGAAAATTGGGCGTGACAACAGATGCCGATTTAATCCGCCATGTGCTGGGCAATGGGGTACATACGTCCATGGACATGGCCAGCGCGATAGGCCTGCGGCCACCAGGCTAACGCTGGGCGGGCTCGCCGCCCGAGTTGTGGCCGGCATTGGCCTATTTGCGCGCTAGAAGAATTCGTCCAGCAGGCAATAGAAGTTGATGCGCTGCGTATCGGGCGCAATGCCATATTCGCGAAAAAAGGCGGCAACCCATTCCTTGCCGACATTGCGGGCAATGCTTCGCGCCGCCAGCGCCAGGTCTTGAAAGCGGTCGGCGATGCCCAGACGGCCGCAATCGATGAACCCCGTGAACTGGTGGCCGTCGATCATGAGGTTGGGAAGGCAGGCGTCGCCGTGCGTCACTACCAGATCGTGCGCCGGGGGGCGGCTTGATAGCAGTTCGGCCAACACCTGGTTGGCCGATTGCCCCAGCCGTTCATCGTCGAAATCCGCTTCGTCGACAAGTCCGGCGTGGACGTGGCGCTGCGCTTGCGCAATCCGCGCTTCCAGCCGGTGGTCGAACGGGCAGGCTGCAATGGGCAAGCGGTGCAAGTCGCGCAATGCCGTCGCCAACACGCCGATGACTTGCGCGGGAGGCAGGGCGGCGCTGGCCAGGTCGGCACCGCGAAGCGCCGTCATCAGAAGCCAGTGGCGGCCGCCTTCCATCGCGGTGTCAACTACGTGGGGGGCAGGTTGGCCAACCTGCTGCAGCCAGCGAAGCCGGTCGATCTCGTCCGGCAGCTCGCTTTCCGCACCCGCAAGTTCCGACTTCAGAAAAAGATCAGGCTGCTTGGGGCGCCGCACGCGGAACACGTCCGCGCGGGATTCGCCGATGGATTGCGGTTCCAGGGATGCGTGGGCGAAGTCTTCGCGCCATTTGGCGGGAAGGGCGATGCTGTGGCTTTCCGTTGCGTTGGACGATTCCATTGGCTTACCGATTCACGTGGGGGCTCAGGAGCGAGCTTCGACATGATAATCAGGCTGGGCCAACGCGTGGCGTTACCCATGGCGGGATTCGCTTTCGTATTGCTGCCATGCTTCGCGCGCGCTGGCGCCCTGGTGGATCATCGCCATCAGTGCGCGCACAACCGCCGAGGGGGAAGCGTGCTGGTAGACGTTGCGTCCGTACACGAGGCCCACCGCGCCTTGGTCCAGCAGTTCCCATGACCGACCGAAGACGCGTTGCAGGTCTTCGCGGCCGCCTCCCCGCACCAACACCGGGCAACGCGCCGCCTGGACCACGCGATGGAAGTCGCGGGTTTCGGTGGTGGGGTCGGCCTTGATGATGTCGGCGCCCATTTCGCGCGCCAGGCGGACCAGCGTCACGATTTTTTCGGCGTCGCCGTCCACCATGTAGCCGCCGCGGGCGGAGTGGGGCGCCATGACGAGCGGTTCGATCATCAGCGGCATGCCATAACGGTCGCAGTCGGCGCGCACGCGTGCGATGTTCGAGACGCATTGGCGGAAAAGGTCGGGTTCGTCGGGCAGCATGAACAGGTTGACGACGACGCAGGCGGCGTCCATCTGCACGGCCGGCAATACCGGATCTTGCGTGTTCTGCAATACGGCCCACATCACGCGGTGCGTGGTGGCGTTGTAGGGGTTGCCCATGTCCAGGCGCATGACCAACGCGGGTTTATCGCGCCCCGGGCGTTGCTGTAGCAGACCGGCCTGGCCGTAATTGAGCTGGATGGCGTCGGGGCGCGCCGCTACCAGTTGATCCATGACGGCGGGCATGTCCTCCAGGCCGTCGAGGAATCCGGGTTCGTTGCAGACGCCGTGGTCGACGGCGATGTCCAGGCAGCGGCCGGCGGTTAGCAGGCGGTTCAGGCGCGCTTCTTTGTTATGCGTCATGAAGAGGTTTCCTTGTCCTTTCAGTCCAGCGTTTCAAGATGGAGGGCGGCGGCCGTGTCGATGGCGGCAAGGGCGGTCGGGTCCAGCGTGAGGTTCGCGGCACGGGCGTTTTGAATCGCTTGCGCCGGCGTGCGGGCGCCGCACAAGGCGGTGCTGACGCCACCGTTGCGCGTGGTCCAGGCGATCATCAGTTGCGCGTAAGAGCAATCCAGGCGCTGCCGCAACGGCGCCAATGCGTCAAAGAAGGCTTTCAGCTTTGCGCGGTTGGCGGCGGAGAAGCGCGGATTGCCGGCGCGCTGGTCGTCGCCGGTGAATTGCCGGCTGGGGTCGATCGGGCCGGCCAAGAGGCCAAGCGCCAGCGAGGAGTAGCCAAGCGAGGCCACGCCGTGTTCCTGGCACGGAGGCAGCAGCGTGGACTCGATGTCGCGGTCGATCAGGCTGTAGCGTTCCTGGATGGCGTCCACCGGGCCGTGGCGCAGGTATTCGGCCAGCGTTTCGGGCGTGGCGTTGCTGATGCCAATGGCGCGGATCTTGCCCTGGCGCTTCAGGTCCAGCAGCGCGCCCATGGTTTCCGCGACGGGGGTGCCGCTGTCCTGCCAATGCGTGATGTAAAGGTCGATGTAGTCGGTTTGCAGGCGGCCCAGGCTCTGTTCCACTTCATGGAAGATGGACGCGCGCCCCAGGTGGCGGTGCACCGGTTTGCCGTCTTCGTCGAAGAAGTGCGTGCCCTGTTGCGTGTGCCATACCAGCCCGCACTTGGTCGCGATGACGGCCTGATGCCGGCGCCCTTGCAGGGCGGTGCCGACCAGGCGTTCGGCGTGCCCCAGGCCGTAGGCGGGCGCGGTGTCGATCAGGCGCACGCCGGTGTCCACGGACGCGCGGATGGCGTCGATGGCTGCCGCATCGTCGCCGCCGCCCCACATCCATCCGCCCATGGCCCAGGTGCCCAGGCCGACGGTTTCGCATTCGATGCCGGACGCGCCCAGTGTTGTGATGTTCATCGGTGTCCTTTCTTGACGTTCATAAGATGGTCGACGGTGACGGCGGCCAGCAGGATCAGGCCTTTGACCACGTCCTGCCAGTAGGGCGAGACATCCAGCAGGATCAGGGAACTGGTCACGACCGACAGCAGGGCCAGCCCCAGCACGGCGCCCAGGACCGTGCCGGAGCCGCCCTTCAAGCTGGCGCCGCCGATCACCACGGCGGCGATCACGTTCAGTTCCATGCCCATGCCGAAGGTGGGCGTGGCGGCGCCGAAGCGGGCGGTGTAGACCACGCCCGCCAGCCCCGCCAGCGTTGAACACAGCACGGTGACCCAGAATTTCACGCGGCCCGTGCGGATGCCGGAATACAGCGCGGCCTTTTCGTTGCTGCCGGTGTAGAACACTTTGCGCAGCAGCGCGGCGCGGCGCAGGGCGAAGTCGCTGACGATGACGATGGCGGCGAAGATGAGGATGACGGCGGGGATGCCGCCAATGACGCCCTGGCCGATGAACTTGAACTGCGCGGGCAACGAAAACAGCGACTGCGGCGTGCCTTGCGTGATGGCCAGCGACAAGCCGCGCACGATCACCATGAAAGCCAGCGACGCGATGAAATGGCTGAGCCCGATGCGCGTCACGCACAGGCCGATCAGCGCGCCCACGACGCCGCTTGCCGCGATGGCCGCCAGGCTGGCGGTCCACGGGTCGACGCCCATCAGGAACAGCTTGCCGGTGATTACCATGGCCATGCAGACGACCGAGCCCACCGATAGGTCGATGCCGCCCACGATCACCAGCAGGGTCATGCCAACCACGACAATGCCCTCGATGGAGAACGACAGCAGCATCGCGCGGATGTTCTCCCAGGTCAGGAAGTGTGGCGACGCGAAGCTCATGCCGATGGCAAGCAGCGCGATGATCAGCAGCAGGCCGGCCTCGCGCATGCTGGCCAACCGGTGCCGCAACGGTAGCCCGGTGGCGGGGCGCGCAGCGGCCAGGCCGCCGTCGGGCGCCAGGACGGCGTCGGTCGCGGAGGAAGGTTTGAGTTCGGACATCAGATCGTCTCCTGGGCGCTGAGGCCAGAGGCCAGCCTCAGCAGCCGTTCTTCGGTCATTTCGCTGGCGGCCAGTTCGCCGGCCAGCCGGCCGTCGCGGATCACCAGCGCGCGGTCGCACAGGCCGATGATTTCCGGCAGTTCGGACGAGATCACGATCACGCCCACGCCCTGGCTGGCCAGGTCGCGCAAGATGTGGTGGATCTCGGATTTGGCGCCGACGTCCACGCCGCGTGTGGGTTCGTCCATCAGCAGCACGGCGGGATGCGTCGCCAGCAGCTTGGCGATCGCTACCTTCTGCTGATTGCCCCCCGACAGGCTGGCGGCGTCGATGGCCACGCCGTTGGACTTGAGTTTGAGCCGGGCGCCCAGCTCGGTGGCCAGACCCCGTTCGGCGCGCCTGCGCAGCAGGCCGAAGCGCGAACTGATACGCGCCAGCGCCATGGAAGATATGTTCTGCTCGATGGGCAGTTCCAGAAATAGTCCGGCGGCCTTGCGGTCTTCGCTGAGGTAGGCGATGCCATGGCGCAGGGCGTCGCCATAGCGGCGTATGCGCAGGGGTTTGCCGCGTAGCCGCACCTTGCCGCGGCGCGCGCGCCGCAGGCCGCACAAGGTCTCGGCCAGTTCGCTGCGCCCCGCGCCCATCAGGCCGGAGATGCCCAGGATCTCGCCGCGTTTCAGCGTGAAGGAGACCCCGTGCACGCATAGGCCGTCGGCGATGCCGTCGACCTCCAGCAAGGGCGTGGCGTCTTCGTCCGCTGCCTGTTTTGGCGGGTAGTAGCAGCCCAGGTCGCGCCCGACCATGCTGCGCACCAGCGCATCGGGCGTCAGGCCGGAAAGCGGGGCGCAGAGTACGTCGCGGCCATCGCGCAGGACGGTGACGCGGTCGCAGTGCTGGAAGATCTCGGCCATGCGGTGGCTGATGTAGATGATGCCGATGCCTTGCGCTTTCAGGTCATGCAGCACGCGGAATAGGGCGGCCGATTCGACCTCGGTCAGCGCCGCCGTGGGTTCGTCCAGGATCAGGACTTTGCAATCCAGCGTCAGCGCCTTCGCGATTTCGACCAGTTGCTGGCTGGAGATGCCGAGGTCGTCCACGCGCAGACCCGGATCGATCTGCTGGCCCAGTCGCGCCAGCGCCTGGGTTGCGCGCGTGTTCAAGCTGGCGAAGTCCATCCAGGCGCGGGGCCGGGTGGCGATTTCGGGCATGAAGATGTTCTCGGCGACCGTGGCGTCGCCGCACAGCGCGATTTCCTGGTGGACCAGGCCGATGCCCAGCCGCATGGCGTGGGCGGGGCCGTCGATGACTACGCGTTCGCCATTCAAGCGGATATCGCCTTCGTCTGGCGCGTGGATGCCGTCGATGATCTTCATCAGCGTCGACTTGCCGGCGCCGTTCTCGCCGCACAGGGCGTGGATTTCGCCCCGCTGCAGCGAGAAATGCACGCCGGCCAGCGCGCGCGAGGCCCCGAAACGCTTGGCGATGCCGTGCAGTTCCAGCAGGGGCGGTTGCGCGGTCATTCGTTGATGCCCTTGGTGCCGCGGCGCGCCAGGTATTTGTCCCAGTAGAAATCGTCGGCATTGGCTTTGCTGACGATGGACAGGCCGTTGTCCAGGAAGGGCACGGCCATCGGGTTGGTGCCGTTGCGCTTGGCGTCGTTCATGGGGTCGATCAATTGCTGGTTGCGCGCCAGAAACAGCAGCATCATGCCCATATAGCCCTGCACGCCCTGGTTCGGATTGACGGACCCGTAGACTTCGCCCGACTTGATCATGTCCAGGATCTTGGCGTTCACATCGCAGCACAGCACCTTGATGTTCTTCTTGGTCTCGATGCTGGCCTGCGCCGCACCCAGCGCGGAGTTGGCTTCCGGCATGAACAGCGCGGCCAGGCCCGGATTGGCCTGCGCCAGGCTCAAGGTGGCTTGATACGCCTTGTTGGGATCCTGGTTGCTGGCCGCGCGGCCCACCAGCTTCATGCCCGGGTGCTTGGTCTTCATGCGGTTGATGAAGGCCGCGATGCGGCGGTCATGGTTGTCTTGCCCCGGATTCTCCAGCACGGCGTAATCGCCTTTGCCGTTCAATGCGGCAGCGATCGCATCGGCGGCCTGCGCGCCTTCGCGTTCGTTGTCGGACGTGACGAACGACACCCGCTTGGAATTGGGGGAGTCGGCGGCGAAGGTGACCACGGGAATGCCCATCGCCGCGGCGCGGTTGATGGGTTCAATGAACGGATCGGGGTTCATCGGATGCAGCAGAATGCCAGCGGGCTTGCGGGCAAGCTCCTGTTCGAACGACGCCAACTGTTTGTTGACGTCGTACTCGGGCGTGCCCGAGTAGCGCGTTTTGACGCCTAGCGTCTGGCCAAGCTGCTTCATCATTTCATAGACCGGGAACCAGTACTCCACCCCGGACACCATGACGTTCATGACATAGACGTCGGTGGTGGCGCCTTTCAGGCCCGTGCCCGGCGAGGCCGTCGCGCTTTGCGCAAAGGCATTGGCTCCTGCCAGGCTGGCGCCCGCAGCGGCTACGGTCTTCAAGAAATCTCTTCTCATGTTGCGCTCCTTTTCCTCGCATTGATCCATTGCCTGTTGGCGTGGATACCCGGTGGTGGGCCTGAATTGGCTCAACTCGTTGTTATGACATCGATTGAACTATATGGCAGCGGAATTATTTCTTTTACTAGGGGAAACACTGCTATCCTGCGGAAAATATCTGTAGACAATGTCATAACATGAAAGCAGACATCTTCCTGGGTATCGACATGGGGTCCACGGGCTTGAAGGCAGTTGCCTTCGAAGCCGGGACGGGAGCCACGCTGGCTGCGTCGGGTAGCGCAATGCCTTACCGGCATCTACCTGGCGGAGGCTGCGAGCTGCGGGCGGACGCCATCGACGCCGCGTTGATGCAGGCCTTGCGTGGCGTAGCCGAACAGCTGGGGCCGCGCGCGGCCCAGTTGCGCGCGCTGTGCTGCACCGGGCATGGGGCGGGGCTGTACGCGCTGGACGAGCGGGGCGGGCTGCTGGCCGAGCGTGCCGTGGCTTCCACCGATCAGCGGGCGGCGGGCCGCGCGCGACGGCTGGCGCAGCAGTATGGGGACGCCTTGTATCAAGAGGTGGGCTGCCGGCCATGGGCGGGTCAGCCGAGCCTGGTCGCGGCGGAACTGTTCGGCGCGGAAGGTGGCGGGCAGCAGGTGATACGCCGCCTGTTGTTCGCCAAGGACTATCTGGGGTTTTTGCTTAGCGGAGAGATCGCGACCGACGCCAGCGATGCCAGCACCGCTGGCCTGCTGAGCCTGGAAGCCGGGACGTGGTCGGGGTTGGCGTTCGAGGCGGCCGGTTTGGCGGCATTGATGCCCGGAGCGTTACCGCCGATCGTGCCCACGGGAACGGTGATCGGGCACCTGTTGCCCGCGCGCGCGGCGGCCTGCGGATTGCCCGCCGGCCTGCCCATCGCCATGGGGGCGATCGATCTGCTGGCTTCGCTGTCTGCCGTGGGCGCCGTGAAAAGCGGCCATGCCGTTGCCGTGTTCGGGACCTGGTGCGTGAACGCGGTGGTGGCGCCCGAGCACGAGCCCAAGCCGGAAGTCGGCGCGATCGTGCGCTACGGCCCGGCGGCGTCGCGGCTCTATCTTGAGAACAGCCCGTCATCCATGGCGAATGTGGCGTGGCTGGCGCGCACGCTGCAGTTCGACGACGCGGCCGCCGCGGTGGATGGCGCGATGTCGGTGCCGTTGGGCGCCGAGGGCCTGCGCTTCCTGCCGTTCATCAACGGGGGCGGCGTGGCGGCCGGCGCCGCGGCGGGGTTCATTGGGCTGAAAGGGCATCACGGCCGCGCGCACATGGCCCGGGCGGTGATCGACGGGGTGGCGGCATTGCATGCCTGGCACCTGAAGCGTCTGGCTGCGCGTGGCCTGGGCGTGCCGGGGCGGGTGGCCGCCTTGGGCGGCGGCGCGCGTGATCCGCGGCTGGTGCGATTGCTGGCGGACTTCATGGGGCATCCGGTGGAGCGTTGCGGCGATGATGAGACCGGGGCGCGTGGGGCGGCTGGTTATGCCGCGATGTCGCAAGGGGCTTGCGCGGATGAGGTCTTGCCGGTGCGGTGCGTGGCAGAAGCGCCTGACGCCGCGACCTTGCAGGCCCATGCGGCGTTCTATTCGGAATTTGAAATGCTGATCGGCAATATGGCGCCGGTGTTCGGGCAAATGGCGGGGCGCGCGCCATGACGACGGACGCCTTGCCCTATGTGCGCCCATCGGCGTTGGCGGGCCGCCATTTTTCAACGGTGATTGTTGGCGCCGGCATCAACGGCGTGGGCGTGTTCCGCGATTTGTCCTTGCAGGGCGTGGACTGCCTGATCGTCGACAAGGGCGACTTCGCGGCGGGCGCCAGCAGCGCGCCGTCGCGGATGATCCATGGCGGTCTGCGCTACCTGGAAAGCGGCGCATTCGCACTGGTGGCCGAAGCCACCCGCGAACGCAATCTGCTGCTGCGCAATGCGCCGCATCTGGTGCGTCCGCTGGAAACCGTCGTGCCGTTGTCCAGCCGGTTCGGCGGTTTGCTGGGCAGCATGTTGCGTTTTGCGGGGTTCACGGCGTCGCCCGGTGCGCGCGGCGTATTCGTGGTGGCGCTGGGCCTGCGCCTGTATGACCGGTTGGGGCGGCGCCAGCGAGTGATGCCCGAACATCGCATCGCCCGGGCGTCGGCCGCGGACGGCGCCTTGTTTCGGGATACGGTTGGCTGGACGGCCACCTATTTCGACGCCTGGATCAGCCATCCTGAATGGTTGATCATGGAACTGATGGCCGACGCGCATGCGGACCAACCCGCCTCGTTGGCCGCCAATTATTGCAATGTGACCGCTTGTCGCGGCAAGACGTTGAGCCTGCGCGATGAGATCACCGGCGAGACCGCCGAGGTCACCGCCGACACCGTGGTCAATGCCACGGGTGCCTGGCTGGACCGGTCGGCGGGCGTGCTTGAAGGGGCAGGCTCCCGCGTCATGGGCACGAAGGGGTCGCACCTGATCCTGGACCATCCCGCGCTACGCGCGGCGCTGGATGGGCGCATGGTGTATTTCGAGGCGTCGGACGGCCGCGTCTGCATTGTTTATCCCTTCATGGACCGCGTGCTGGTCGGTTCCACCGACATTCCGGTCGACGATCCTGACCAGGCGGCGACCGAACCCGCCGAGATCGATTACCTGCTGGAAGTGTTGGGCGAGGTCTTTCCGCGGTTGCGTTTTGCGCGGGGGGACGTGGTCTACACTTACGTCGGCGTGCGCCCGCTGGCGTACTCCGATGCCGACAAGCCTGGCCAGATATCGCGCGATCACGCCGTGGTGGTGGACCCGCCGAACGCGGTGCGTGATGTGCCGCTGGTGTGTCTGGTGGGCGGTAAATGGACCACGTTCCGTTCGCTGGCGGAAATGGCCGCGAACCAGGTACTGACGCAACTGGGCCGGCCGCGCCTGCGCCTGACCGAGACGTTGGCCATCGGCGGCGGCGCGGACATGCCTGCGGACGGGAAAGCCAGGGAACAACGGGTCGATATGATCCAGCGCCGGTCCGGCTTGCCACGCGAGCGCATCGACGAACTGATGGGTCGCTACGGTTCGCGCGCGGGCGCGTTGGCGCGGTCCTTTGCCAGCGCGGGCGATGTTCCGCTGCGCCATGCGCCGGATTATTCCGAAGCCGAGATCCGCACGCTGTGCCAAGAGACCGGCGTGCAGCATCTGGCGGATCTGGTGATCCGCCGGACCCTGCTGGCGATACGCGGCCGGGTGACCGACGGCTTGCTGGCCGAACTGGCGGATCTGGCCGCGGCGGCGCTGGGGTGGACAGACACGCGCCGGCGCGACGAATGGCTGGCTTGCGCCGCTATCCTGCGCGACCGGCATTTTGTAGATATTGATTCGACTTCTAGCCTTATCACGACATGAGCAGCCCCATTCCGACCCAAGACGTATTGGACCGCAGCGCCGGCGCCCCGCTCTGGACACAGTTCCGCGATGTGGTGCGCAGCAAGATCCTCCTGGGCGAGCTTGCCGTGGGGGCCAAGCTGCCCACCGAGGCCGAATTCGGCGAACAGTACGGCATTTCCCGCATCGTCGTCAGGGAGGCGTTGGCGGACCTGGTGCGCAATGGCCTGATCTACAAGATCCGCGGGCAGGGCGCTTTCGTGTCGGCGCGCGAACGCGACGAAGATTTCGTGTCGACGGTGCTGGGCTTTTCGGACGAAATGGCCCGCAAGGGCCGTACGGTCCGCACCCAAGTGCTGGTGCAGGAGCTGCGCGCGCCCACCGCGCAGGAAGCCTCGGCGTTGGCGCTGGCGGATACCGACATGGTGGTGGGGCTTAAGCGGCTGCGCAGTGTGGATGGCGAATTGCAGTTGCTGGTGGAAACCGCCGTGCCGGCGGATCTGGCGCCCGGCCTGCACCGCACGCGCCTGGAGAACCGTTCGCTGTATGACGTGCTGCGCCGGCAATACGGATTGCGCATCGTGCGCGCCGAGCGTTGGATCGACGCCGTGGCGCCTGACGCGCCAACGTGCGAACTATTGGGCATGGCCAGCGCGGAACCGCTGTTGCGCATTGAGTCCATTGCCTACGGATCGAATGGACGGCCGCTGGAATACTACCGGGCGTTGCACCGGTGCAAGTCCAGCCGGCTGCACGTCCAGACGACGACCTAGGCCCGGCCTGGATCAGAATACATTCAGCGCTCGCGCCACCCATAATGCCAGTCCGATGGCGATGCCGATCAGCAGCGTGCGTCGCAATCCCCCACCCGGGCGTACCGCGCCTGGCGATACGGACGGGTCGGCGGCGGCCATGCGCACGGCATCGTCCGCGGGGGCGGAGGGCACCGCGCCCGAGGCTTCCCGGTCCGGGTTGTCGGTTTCTATCGTGAATGCCGGCTTGCCTGAGGCGTCGGGCAGATCCTTGACGTCGATGCCGGCGTTTTTCAGCATATCCCACAGGCCGCTCAGGTCGTTGCCGCTGCGCAGCGCGTCGATGCGTTCGCGATCGGCGCGCGGGACCTCGTCCAGGCTGTCGTACTTGCGGCCGTTCACCGTGACGGCACCGTCCTTGATCTGGACTTTGAAGACTTCGCCGTTTTCAAGACCCGAGTAATTCCATTCCTGGCTGACGCTGACGCCGTCCATCCTGCTGTCCAGCAGGTCTTCGATGTGGACGCGCTGCTCGGGCGTGAGATCCGTGGTGGTGCTCCAGCTGCGCGTGGTTGTCGAACTGCGCCAAGTCTTCGTCTTGTCGTTCATGGGGAGGGATCCGTTGCTGTTCCTGCCGCGAAATATACAGAATCCGTTAATCCGCTTGTCAGGAAAGTCCGATTTTTCGGACTTCTTACATTGTCCTTAATGCAAAAGATATTTTCATGTCAAGAAAATTGAACTGATATGGTCTTTGGAGCAGATCAGATGCGCGAAAAGGCGCATAATGCCGGCACCTTCTCTTACGTCCCTTTTCAAGAGCAGGTCCAATTTTCTGTAAGCAAAGAGCGTGTTGTCACTAGCTCGGCAGTTCGTGTTTCCAGGTTTCATGTTCGGTAGCGCGCTAGGACAACTTGGAGTATTCACGGAGATGTCTATGACGGAAGATGCAAAGCCGCGCCGGCGGTTTCTGCAAGCGCTGGCCATTGTGCCGGCGTCGACGTTGGCGGTAGGCGGCTTGACCACGGCCTGTACCAGCGGCGATGACGGCAAAACCGCCCAGGCGGCCAAGCCCTACGCACCCACCTATTTCACCCAGCCCGAATGGACCTTCATCGTGGCGGCCGTGGATCATCTGATCCCCGCCGACGATTACGGTCCGGGCGCCATTGCCGCTGGCGTGCCCGAGTTCATCGACCGCCAGATGGAAACGCCTTTCGGCCACGGCAAGCTCTGGTACATGGAGGGCCCGTTCCATACGGATCAGGTGCCGGAACTGGGTTACCAGCTGAACCAGAATCCCCGCCAGGTCTACCGCCACGGCATCGAGGCCTGCAACGCCTGGTGCGTGAAGACGCATGGCAAGGTATACGCCGAGCTGGACAAGGCGCTGCAGGAACAGATCCTGAAGGATCTCCAGGGCGGCAAGATCCGGTTTGATACCGTGCCCGCCACGACGTTCTTCAGCTTCCTCCTGTCCAACACCAAGGAAGGGTTCTTTGCCGATCCGATCTACGGCGGCAACAAGAACATGGTGGGTTGGAAGATGGTGGGCTTTCCCGGCGCGCGCGCCGACTATATGGACTGGGTCGACCAGCCCAATGTGAAGTACCCCTATGGCCCCGTGTCGATCTCTGGGGAGAAGGGTTAATCATGGCGATCAAAAAAGACAAAGTGGATGCAGTGCTGGTCGGGTTTGGCTGGACCGGCGCGATTCTGGGCCAGGAGCTGACCGAAGCCGGCCTGCATGTGTTGGCGCTGGAACGCGGCGGCATGCAGGACACGCCGAAGGACGCCGAGTACCCCAAGGTGGTCGACGAGCTGGCGTACTCCGTGCGCGGCAAGCTGTTTCAGGACCTGTCCAAGGAAACCGTGACGATCCGCCATGGCGTGGACGACGTGGCCGTGCCGTACCGCCAGAATGGCTCGTTCCTGCTGGGCACGGGCGTGGGCGGGGCGGGTTTCCATTGGAACGGCATGCACTACCGCGTGTTGCCGGAAGAGCTGGAACTGCGCACGCGCTATGAAACGCGCTACGGCAAGAAATTCATCCCGGAAGGCATGACCATCCAGGATTTCGGCGTGACCTACGACGAACTGGAACCGTATTTCTCGAAGTTCGAGTACGTGTGCGGTACGTCCGGCAAGGCGGGCAACCTGAACGGCAAGATCGTCGAAGGCGGCAACCCGCTGGAAGGCAAACGCAGCAAGGAATTCCCGTTGCCCGCGCTGCCCAACACCTATGGCGCGCAGCTGTTCGAGAAGGCCGCGCGCGAGGTCGGCTTCAATCCGTATCCCGCGCCTGCCGCGAATGCGTCCGGCCCGTACACCAACCCTTATGGCGTGCGTCTGGGACCCTGCAATTTCTGCGGTTTCTGCGAAAACTACGGGTGCTACATGTACTCGAAGGCGTCGCCGCAGACGACCATCCTGCCGGTGTTGCTGAAGAAGCCGAACTTCGAGCTGCGCACGCACTCGCAGGTGATCAAGGTCAACCTGGATTCCACCGGCAAGAAGGCGGTGGGCGTGACGTACATCGACGCCGAGGGGCGCGAGATCGATCAACCGGCCGACCTGGTGATCTTGTCCGCGTATCAGATGCACAACGTGCGCCTGCTGCTGCTGTCGGGCATCGGCAAGCCGTACGACCCGAAGACCAATGAAGGCGTGGTTGGCAAGAACTACGCGTACCAGATGAACGGCGCGGTGAACGTGCTGTTGCCCAAGGGCACCCAGTTGAACCCCTTCGTGGGCACCGGCGCGGGCGGCGTGGGCATGGACGACTTGAACGGCGACCAGTTCGACCACGGCCCGCTGGGCTTCGTGGGCGGCGCCAGCATCCGTCACGTGCGCTACGGCGGCCGCCCGATCAAGCAGACGCCGACGACGCCGGGCACGCCCACCTGGGGCTCCGCGTGGAAGGCCGGCGTGCAGGACGCGTACCAGCGCTTCATGACCATCGGCATTTCCGGTTCGGTGATGTCGTACCGCGACGCGTATCTGTCGCTGGATCCGACGTACAAGGACGCCTATGGCCAGCCGCTGCTGCGCATGACGTTCGACTGGCACGACAATGAATTCGACATGCTGGGCTACATGGGCAAGCGCATGGAGACCGTGGCGAAGGCCATGAACCCCGAGAAGCACTTCGTGGCGGTGCGCAAGAAGGGCGCGCGCTATGACACGCGGGTTTATCAGAGCACCCACAACACGGGCGGCGCGATCATGGGCTCGAACCCCAAGGAAAGCGTGGTCAACAAGTATCTGCAAAGCTGGGATGTGCCGAACGTGTTCGTGATGGGCGCCTGCGTGTTCCCGCAGAACATGGGCTACAACCCGACCGGGCTGGTGGGCGCCTTGGCCTTTTGGGCCGCGCAGGCGATTCGCGACCAGTATCTGAAGAACCCCGGCCCGCTGGTCCAGGCTTAAGGAGACGCACAATGTTGAAGCAAACCATTGTTGCGGCCTTCTCGGCCCTGGTGGCCAGCGCCGCGTTCGCCGCCGACGGCACGCCGGCCGCGGCCGATGCGCAGATGATCAAGCAGGGCGAATACCTGTCGCGCGCGGGCGACTGCATCGCCTGCCATACGGCCAGGGGCGGCAAGCCCTTCGCCGGCGGATTGGGCATCGAATCCCCGCTGGGCACCATCTATTCGACCAACATCACGCCCGACAAAGAGACGGGCATTGGCAATTACACGTACGAAGACTTCGACCTGGCCGTGCGCCACGGCAAGGCGCGCGACGGCCATTCGCTGTATCCGGCCATGCCGTACACGGCGTATGCCAAGGTCACGCCTGATGACGTGAAGGCGCTATATGCCTACTTCATGCATGGCGTGGAACCCGTCAAGCAGGAAAACAAGGACACGGATATTTCGTGGCCCATGTCGATGCGCTGGCCCTTGACCGTGTGGCGCTGGATGTTCGCGCCGGACGTCGTCAGCGGCCCGGCGGCCAGCGACTTGAAGGGCGCCGACCGCGAAGCGCTGTTGCGTGGCCAGTACCTGGTCGAAGGCCTGGGCCATTGCAGCACCTGCCATACGCCGCGTGGCTTTGCCTTGCAGGAAAAAGCGCTGAGCGACACGGACGGCTCGGCCTTCCTGTCGGGCGGCGTGGTCGAAGGCTGGCTGGCCAAGAACCTGCGCGGTGACGTCGCCGATGGGCTGGGCAGCTGGACGAAGGAAGACATCGCCGTGTTCCTGAAGTCGGGCCGCAACGGTCATTCGGCGGCGTTCGGCGGCATGGCGCAAGTGGTCGAGGACAGCACGCAACACCTGTCCGATGCCGACTTGAACGCGATTGCGGTGTACCTGAAGAGCTTGCCGCCGGTCAATAAGGACGCGACCAAGCCGCTGGCCTATGACGAGTCCGTGGCGCAAGCGCTACGCACCGGCCGCGACAAGAGCGATGGCGCAATGGCGTTCCTGAACAACTGCGCCGCCTGCCACCGCAGCACTGGCAAGGGTTACACGGAAACGTTCCCGCAGTTGGCGTTGAGCTCGACGGTAAACTCCGCCGATCCTGCCTCGCTGATCCACATCGTGTTGAAGGGGGCGCAGATGCCGGGCACGACGGCGGCGCCGACCGCCTACGCGATGCCGGGCTTCGACTGGCGCATGACCGACAAGGAAGTCGCGGATGTGGTGACTTTCGTGCGGTCCAGCTGGGGCAACAAGGGCGCGGCGGTCAGCGCGTCGGATGTCGCCAAGGTGCGCAAGGACGTGGGGGCGGCCGCGCAGCCCGCGCGATAACGCGCCCGGCGGTTCCACCTGACGGCGGCGCCGGAAAGCCCAGGCTTTCCGGCGCCGCTTTTTTATTTGACCGTCGGCCCGTGTCGGACGGGAAGCGCGCCTTCATATCGGGCAATTTCCGCAGTCAAAGCGGAAATAAATTCTGCACGATGAAGTCCACGAACACCCTGATTTTGGGCGACAGATGTCGGCTGGAGGGCCACAGGATTCGGAACGTGGTGCGGTCTTGGTTGTAGTCGTCCAGCACAGTGATCAGTTTGCCTTCGTCCATTTGACGACGCACGGCGATGTCAGGGACACAGGCAATACCGAGACCTTGTTCGGCAAAGCAGATTTGCGGGTCCAGAGAATTCGTCACCATGCTCGCTGAGAGATCCAGGGCAAGGGGCTGTCCGTCCATGCTCAAAGGCCATACATCCGTTTTGCCGGTGGTGGGATACCGGTACAGCAGGCAGGCGTGGCCGGCCAAGTCTTCAGGGTGCTGGGGGAGTCCGGCCCGCTGGAAATAGTCGGGAGTTCCGACGATGACCCTTCGGTAGGTGCCGAGTACCCGCGCCATCAATCGGGAATCGCCGGGTTCCCCAGTACGGATCACAGCGTCGAAACCCTCTTCGATCACTTCCACCAACCGATCCGAGCAGTCGATGTCCAGCGCGACGTCGGGATAGCGCCGTTGGAAGGCCGCCAGCTTGGGCATGAACAACGTGCCGACCGAGGGCAGGCTGATGCGCAGCTTGCCCTGAGGGGCGCTTTGCGTTTGCAGGAGTTCGGCTTCGGCCGACTCGACCTCGCAAAGGATACGGCGGCAGCGCTCCAGAAACAGGGCACCTTCCGGCGTCAGGCTGATGGTACGCGTAGAACGGTGGAACAGACGAACCCCCAAGCGTTCTTCCAGCCGCGCGATCGCTTTGCTGACTGCCGATGCAGAGATCCCCAACTGTTGCCCGACCGCCGTAAAGCTGCGGGACTCGCCCGCGCGTACGAAGACATCAAGAGAACCAAGACTTTCCATTTGAGCCCATCAATTGATGACATATGTGTCACATATATTTTTCACTGTAGCCTATTTTTCTTTTGTTCGTCTCCCGGCACCATGGATCTCAATGCTCGGCAAAGAGCCCGAACGACTTCCATTTGAGGAATTGTGTTTATGAATCAGACCACCGCATCTGCTCTGCACAAGAGCACCGAGCGATTGCCCTTAGGTGCACTGCTTGCCTTGGCAATGGCAGCCTTCATCACGCTGCTGACCGAGATCATGCCGGCTGGATTGCTTTCTTCTATTGCGCAAGGCTTGAACGTCTCTGAAAGCCTCGCGGGTCAGTTCATTACGGCTTACGCGGCGGGCGCACTGGTCGCAGCCATCCCGGTGACCAGCCTCACACAAGGCATGCGGCGGCGTCCATTGCTATTGACTGCAATCTTCGGTTTTGCGGCGGTCAACCTCGTCACCGCGCTTTCCGACAGCTATGGTGTCTCACTGGCGGCACGCTTTTTCGCCGGCGTGTTCGGCGGCATCGTCTGGTCGCTGCTGGCCGGCTATGCGATGCGCATGTCGCCGTCGCATCTCAGTGGTCGGGCAATTGCGATATCTGGCGCCGGTGCGACCATCGCTTTGGTGCTGGGTGTACCGCTTGGAGCGTTGCTTGGCCGCGCCATCGGCTGGCAAGGCGCGTTTGGTCTGATGAGTGCCCTGGCACTCCTGCTCATCGTGTGGATCGTTGCCATCGTCCCCGACTTCCCTGGTCAGACCAAGGCGCAACGCCAAACGCTCTCCAGTGTGTTTTTGAAAACCGGCATTCGCGCCGTGCTGTTCGTTGTTTTTACGTTCGTTGTCGCCCACAACATTCTCTACATCTATATCGAGCCGCTTCTCGAACCTGCTGGCTTGTCCGCGAAGGTGGATGTCGTCCTGTTCGTCTTCGGGCTGGGTTCGATCATCGGCTTGTGGTTCGTCGGTGCAATGGTCGATCGGCGGCTGCAATTCCTTGCCGTGGCAAGCATCATGATTTTCGCCGGTGCGTCCCTGTTGCTAGGCCTTTGGGGCGATCTTTCGCAGATGGTCTATCCGTCTGTGGCGGTCTGGGGGCTCGCTGTCGGCGGCTTTGCCACGATCACTCAAACAGCCTTGTCTCGCTTTGCCGGCAAGTCGGTTGACGTGGCGCAATCCATGTACACCACGGGCTGGAACACCGCGGTGGCCAGCGGCGGCGTTGTTGGCGGAATTCTGCTTGATCGGTCAGGCGTGGCGTCCTTTGCATGGATCGTTATCGGAATTCTCGCGGTCTCGTTGTTGGGCATCGTCTTCGCCATGAACAGGGCCTTGACGGCCAAGAACTGAGATTGCTTGCCGGTCCATCCGGGGAGTGCGCAGGCAGGCGCTGGCCGCGGCCGCCTGCTATGATTACTGGATAAAACCCCAGTTATCCGGCCCAGCCGATGTTTCCCCCGCACCGTTACTACTACCTGCACAATTTCCAGCGCGCGCTTGCGTGGGTCTGCGACCGCTACGCCGACCTGCTGGATGCGGACGAACGCCGTTTCCTGGATGACTTCCAGGCCTTGCCGCAGGCGTCCCAGGCACTGATGGTGCGCATGCTGATGCGGCGCGGACCGTGGTTCCGCGCCAGCCGGCTCGTCTACGAAGAAATCGCCAGCACGTCGGATGCCGCCGCGCCGTTGCGAGCGCTGGGCTGGCTGGACGCCGATGCGCCGATGACGCTTGACGAACTATTCAGCCTGCATACCAAGCCCGAGCTTTGCCGCATGTTCGCCAGTGAGCCGGTCAAGCCTGGGGCGCGCAAGGCAGAACTGCTGGAAGCCGTGCGTGCCCGGCTGGGGGGGCCGCACCCGGATGCGGGCCGCAATTATGCCGCCTGGAATCCCGACGCCGGGGAAGCGGTGTGGCGCGTGATGGTGGGCGGGCTTTGCGAACGCTTCCGCCTGATGTTCTTCGGCAATCTGCACCAGGATTGGTCGGAATTCGTGCTGGCCGACCTGGGCGTGTTCCAGTACGAGACCGTGCCGTTCGAGGCGTCGTCGCGGGCGTTCCAGACGCGTGCCGACGTGGATGGCTATCTGGCCTTGCATGCCTGCCGCGCGGCGCTGGACGAAGGCGCCGAGCTTGATGCCCTGTTGCAAGCAGTGGACGGGTGCGCCAGCCAGAACCCCTGGCTGGAAAAGCGCCGCGCCAAGGTGCTGCTGCGCATCGGGCAGGCGTGCGAGCGGGCCCAGGACTGGCCGGCGGCGCAACGCGTCTATGAACGCTGCGCGTATCCGGGCGCGCGGCATCGCCGGATCCGCGTCCATGAACGCATGGCGCGGTTCGACGAGGCTTTGGCGCTGGCCTTGCAGGCGCAAGCTGCGCCGGAAAGCGAGGAAGAAAGCCAGCGCCTGGCGCGCATGTTGCCGCGCCTGTACCGAGGCGCCGGGCAGGGCGCGCCCGCGCGGGCGGCAGCGCCCGCGTTGCTACGCACGGATCTCGCACTGCCGCGACCGCCAGTGCCCACCGCGGTGGAATACGTCACCCGCGATCATCTGCATCAGGACGATGCGCCGGTGCACTATGTTGAGAACGCGTTGATTAATTCGCTATTCGGTCTGCTGTGTTGGCCGGCGGTTTTCGCGCCGTTGCCGGGGGCGTTCTTTCATCCCTTCCAGCGTGGCCCCGCCGACCTGGACGCGCCAGATTTCCACGAGCGCCGCAAGGCCCTGTTTACGGACTGCCTGGCGCAGCTGGATACCTCGGCCTATCGCGATGTGATCCTGCGGCGCTATGCGGAAAAATCGGGCGTGCAGTCGCCGTTCGTGTTCTGGGGCGCGTTGTCGGACACGCTATTGGCGCAAGCGCTGGATTGCCTGCCCGCCGCGCATCTGAAGTTGTACTTCACCCGGCTCTTGCGGGACGTCAAGACCAACCGGTCCGGGTTGCCGGACCTGATCCGTTTCTGGCCGGCAGAGCGCCGCTATGAACTGATCGAGGTCAAAGGACCCGGCGACAAATTGCAAGACAACCAGATCCGCTGGTTGCAGTATTGCGTGTCGCACGGGATGCCGGTGCGTGTCTGCCATGTCAGTTGGCGCGAGGAGGGGGCATGAGCTACGCCGTGGCGGTGCGCGCGCTGTGCGAATTCACGGCGCGGGCGGGCGATCTTGACCTGCGCTTCACGCCGGCGCCGACCGGGCTGGAAGGGATGGCGGGCCATGCGGTGGTGACGGGCCGGCGCGGCCCCGATTACGAGACCGAAGTGGCGCTGTCCGGCCAGCATGCCGACCTGCTGGTGCGCGGGCGGGCCGACGGCTACGACCCGGTGGCCAATCAGCTGGAAGAGGTCAAGACGTACCGGGGGCAACTGGAGAGCGTGCGCGACAACCACCGTGTGGTGCACTGGGCGCAGGCGCGCGTCTACGGCCATCTGCTGTGCCAGTCGCGCGGGCTGGCGCAGGTGCGCGTGGCCTTGGTGTATTTCAATGTGGTCACCGAAGAAGAGACCGTGCTGGTGGAAACGCACGACGCGCCGGCGCTGGCTGCCTTTTTCCGGGAACAATGCGAACGCTTTCTGAGCTGGGCCAAGACCGAGCTTGCGCATCGCCAGTCACGCGATGCGGCGCTGGAAAAGCTGGCATTCCCGCATGGCGCGTTCCGCGCCGGGCAGCGCGACCTGGCCGTGGCCGTATACCGCACGGCGCGCGACGGCCGCTGCCTGATGGCCCAAGCGCCAACCGGTATCGGCAAGACGCTGGGCACGATCTTTCCACTGCTCAAGGCCAGTCCGGGAACCGGCCTGGACAAGATATTCTTCCTGGCGGCCAAAGGGTCGGGACGCGGATTGGCGATCGACGCGCTGGATACCGTCAATGCGCAGCCTGCGGCGCCCGGGCTGCGGGTGCTGGACCTGCAGGCGCGCGACAAGACCTGCGAGCATCCAGACCTGGCGTGCCACGGAGATTCCTGCCCCTTGGCGCAAGGCTTTTACGACCGCCTGCCGCAAGCGCGCGAGGCGGCGCTGCAGCATTTCCGGCTGGATGCGCCCACCGTGCGCGCCACGGCCCGCGCGCATCAGGTATGCCCGTATTACCTGTCGCAGGAGCTGATCCGCTGGAGCGACGTGGTGGTGGGCGACTACAACTACTACTACGACGCCACGGCGATGTTGTACGCCATGACGCAGGCCTATCAGTGGAAGGTGGCGGTGCTGGTGGACGAGGCCCACAACCTGGTGGATCGGGCGCGCCGCATGTACACGGGAGAACTAGACCAGGCGTCATTGTCCGCGGCGCGTTACGCCGCGCCCAAGGCGCTGAAGAAGTCGCTGGATGGTTTGCAGCGTTCATGGAACGCGCTGAACAAGAAGCAGGCCGACCGGTATCAGGCCTATGACATGGTGGCGCCAGGCGTGCTGGCCGCCGTGCAGAAGGCGGTAGGCGCGATCATGGAGTACATGGCCGAGTCGCCGTTGCCGCAGGACGATCCGGTATTGGCGTTCTACTTCGAAGCGCTGCAGTTCATGCGCCTGGCCGAACAGTTCGGTTCGCATGCGCTGTTTGACGTGACGCTGTCCGACGTGGGCGTCGCCAGCGCCAAGACACGGCCGTCCACCTTATGCGTGCGCAACGTGATTCCGGCACCGTACCTGGCGGCGCGCTATGCGGCGGCGCACGCGACCGTGCTGTTTTCGGGCACGTTAAGTCCGCAGCAGTTCTACCGCGACACGCTGGGGCTGCCGAAAGACACGCCATGGATCGACGTGGCGGCACCGTTTCAGGCCGAGCAATTGGCGGTGCGGGTCGTGGGCAACGTCTCCACGCGTTATCGGGACCGCGAACGGTCGCTGGCGCCCATCGTCGACCTGATCGCCACGCAGTACGCCGACCGGCCCGGCAACTATCTGGGGTTTTTAAGCAGTTTCGACTATTTGCGCCAGGTGTCCGACCTGATGCGCGAACGTCATCCGTCGGTGCCGATCTGGTTGCAGACGCCGGGCATGGACGAACCCAGCCGTGCGGCGTTCCTGGCCCGGTTCACCGAAACCGGGCAGGGCGTGGGCTTCGCGGTGCTGGGCGGCGCGTTTTCAGAAGGGGTGGACCTGCCGGGCAAGCGGTTGATCGGCGCTTTCATTGCCACGCTGGGGTTGCCGCAAGTGAACGCCGTGAACGAAAACATGAAGCGGGCCATGGACTTGCGTTATGGCGAAGAGAACGGCTACGACTACACCTACCTGTATCCGGGCATGCAGAAGGTGGTGCAGGCCGCCGGTCGGGTGATCCGCACCGAGCATGATGTGGGAACGGTTCACCTGATCGACGACCGCTATCGCCGGGCCAAAGTGCGGGGCTTGCTGCCCCGTTGGTGGCGCGTGGACTGATCCGGCTATTGCGCCACTGGCACGCTGTCGTGATGGGCTGCCGGACGTCGCCGGCCCAGCAGCGCATAGACGGCCAGCGCGGTCAGCACCGCGATGCCAGCCAAGGCGTGCAGCACATGGCGGAACGCGTCGTTGTAGCTTTGCTGCAGCAGCGCGGTGGCGCCGGGCAACAAGGCTGCGGCCTCGTGCAGTTGGCCTAGCGCCGCGCGGTTCGCGGCCATCAGGATGGCCTTGCCGTCCATCGCGGCAGGCAGCGCGGCCGTCAAGGGCATCTGGATCAGCAAGGCCAGCAGCGCGCTCACGACGGCGATGGCGATGCCGTCCGCCGACACGCGCACCGTGTTGAAGATGCCGGTAGCCATGCCGACGTTGCGCGGCGCCACCACGCTGACAGCCATTGCATCCATCAAGCCCCATGGCACACCGATGCCGACGCCGATCAGACCCATCGGTAGCCATAGGCCGGTGGCGCCCGTGGCCATGACGTCGGCCAGCCAGACCAGACCGGCCGCTACCGCCAGCAAGCCGGCCGCGGACAGGACGCCGGGGTTGAACCAGCGCGTCAGCAATGCGGCCAGGAACGGCACGATGAGAAGGGGCGCGGCCAGGCCGATCATCAGTTGGCCGGCGGCAAGCGCGCTATAGCCGTCGATGCCGATGAAACGCCCTGGCAGCATGGCGATCAGTACGATGAACAGGAATGCCGGCGACGCGGCCAGCACTTGCACGCCCACGAAACGCGCGTCGCGGAACAGGCTCAGGTCCAGCATTGGCCGGGCGGCGCGGCGCTCCACGCGCACGAAGACCATGGACAGCACGGCGGACGCCAGCAGGGCGCCAATGACATGCGCGTCGGCCCACCCGGCTTCGGGCGCTAGCAGGATGCCGTAGGTGAACAGGCCCAGCGCGCCGGTGAAGCTGATGGCGCCGGGCCAGTCCAGCCTGCCTTGGGCGACGCCTGCCGTCGGCCGCACGCTGACGGCCACCATGACGGCGCCCAGCACGCCCACGCCGCCGGTCGCCAGGAATACCCATTCCCAGCTGGCTGCCTGCACCATCCATCCGGCTATCAGCGGCCCGAACGACAGTCCGATGCCGAACGTGGTGCCCAGCAAACTGAAGGCGCGAGTGCGCGCCACGCCATGGAACAGCGGGGCCAGCGACGACATCGCGGCGGCGAACGCGGCCGCGCCGCCCATGCCCTGCATCAGACGCAGGAAGTCGATCGCGCCCGTGGTGGGCATATAGGGAATGGCGAAGGTGGCGGCGCAGAACCAGGCCAGACCCCACAACCAGATCCGGCGGGGGCCGTAGAGGTCGGTCAGGCTACCGGACACCATGATGACGCTGCCGTAGGCAAGGATATAGCCGTTGAGGATCCAGTTCAGTTCCACCGGCGTACCCCCTAGCGCCTGGCTGATCGAGGGCAGGACCACGGCGGGGCCGGTGAAGCACAACGGAATGAGCAGGGCCGTGAGGCAGGCGGACAGCAGTTGCAGCCAGCGATGGCTGTGGGCAGGAGGTTGGGATAGCGGCATGGGCGTGGGGTTGAAACAAGGGCGCCGCGTGGCGGAATTGCGGGAGCGGCGACAGGATGACCGCAAGCTTAGGGGGCCACTGATAAAAGAAAAATAGGCTAGGATTCTGAATATTCTGGACATAACTGTCCGCAATTGGGGGAACGGAATGGACAGCCTTGGAGGCATCGGGGTTTTTGTGCTGGTGGCGGACACGCGCAGCTTTTCCGAGGCGGGCCGCGTGCTGGGCGTGTCGCCGTCAGCGGTGGGCAAAAGCGTGGCGCGCATGGAAGAGCGCCTGAAGGTGCGGCTGTTTCATCGCAGCACGCGCCATATCGCGCTGACGCCCGAGGGCGAGAAATTCCTGGAGCGTTGCCGCCGCATCCTGTGCGAGGTTGAAGCGGCCGAGCTGGAATTGTCCGAAGCGGCCGACGCACCTCGCGGCAAGCTGCGGGTCAGCCTGCCGCGCTATAGCGGGCTGTTTGAATCCACCATCGCCAGCTTCATGCGCCAGTATCCCGACGTGGAGCTGGACCTGGAGTTCACCGACCGGATGGTGGACGTGATCGGTGAAGGCTACGACGCCGTGGTGCGCTCCGGCGACATGGACGATTCCAGCCTGAAGCGCCGCCGGCTGGGGCCATTCCGGCGCGTGCTGGCCGCGTCACCCGACTACCTGCGCCAGCATGGCACGCCCAAACGCGCGAGCGACCTGCAACGCCACGCTTGTTTGCACTACCGATATCCGGCTACGGGCCGGCTGGAGAAATGGCCGCTGAAGCTGGGGCCCGAGGCGCAATCGCCTGATTTGCCGCTGACCCTCGTCTGCAACAGCGTTGAAATGCGGATATCGCTGGCGGTAGGCGGGCAGGGCATCGTCTGCCTGCCGGACTTCACGATCCGCCGGGAACTGGCCTCTGGCCAATTGCAGATCGTGATGGAAGACCGCACGCGCGGCAAGGGCACGATGTGGGCGTTGTGGCCCGCCAGCCGCCATGCGTCGCCGAAGCTGCGGGTGTTCATCGACCATCTGGCGCAGGGTCTTTTTCCCTGAATCCGTGTCGGCCGGGCTTGTAGCATGATGCTCGTCATATTAATATGACGAGCATCATTTAATGCCGGGGCCGGCCATGCGCTACGACAACGGACACAAGCGGGAAACGCGGATTCGCATTCTGAAAACGGCCGCTGACGCGGTGCGTGCCGAGGGTCCCGAACGGATCGGCGTGGCGGCGGTGATGCGCCAGGCCGGCATGACGCACGGCGGCTTCTACGCGCATTTTGATTCCAAGGATGCCCTGGTCGAAGCCTCTATCGCGCACATGTTCGACGAGGCCCAGGCGCGTGCCGAAAAACACCTGGACGGGCGCACGCCGGCCGAAGGGCTTGCCGCTTACGTGGACACCTACTTGTCGCCCGCCCATTGCGAGGCGCGGGCGCTCGGCTGTCCGCTGGTTGCGTTGGCATCCGATCTGCCCCGCCAGTCGGAAGCTTGCCGCCACGCTTACGCCACCGGGATGCGCCGCCTGGTGCAAGCCCTGGCGCGCCGGTTGGCCGCAGGCGGCTACCCCGATCCGGAACCGCTGGCCCGTTCGGTATTGTCCGAACTGGTGGGCACGGTTTCCCTGGCCCGTTGCGAGACCGATGCGCAACAGGCGAATGCCATGCTGGCGGATGCCCGCCGGCTCTTGAAGGCCCGGCTGGGCCTGGAGCAATGCCAATGACTTCCCCCTCGACCCCGCATCGCGAACCCAGTCTGGTCGACGAGACCGGCGCGGGCCTGGATGGCCTGGCGCAACTGCGCGCCTTGCTGGCTTCCGGCCGCAAGCCCGGCATCATGGTGACGCTGGACTTCGACTTCGTGGAAGTGGAAACGGGCCGCGCCGTGTTTGCGGGCACGCCCGGGCCTCAGGCGTACAACCCGATCGGCACGGTGCACGGCGGGTACGCGGCCACGCTGCTGGATTCGGCTTGCGGCTGCGCCGCGCACTCGCAGCTGACGGCCGACCAGGCCTACACCACGCTGGAGCTGAAAGTGGCCTATCACAAGGCCATTACGCGCCATAGCGGGCTGCTGCGCGCGGAAGGCCGGGTGTTGTCGATGGGCCAGCGCGTGGCCTACGCCGAAGCCAAATTGACGGACACGCAGGGCCGCTTGCTGGCCTCCGCCACGTCCACGTTGCTGGTGTTCGCGCGGCCGGCTGCTGCCGTTGCCGCAGGGTGAATAAAGCGCCGCCAGGATCATGGCGGTGGCGATAGAACGGGTTTGATCGGGCAGCGGACAGCGGGCGGTAGACAGCAGGCAACAGGCAGCGGGCCGAGGGCCTGGGCAGGCAGGCGCATTTCTTGCGGTTTGCGTAGTATGTCGGGTGCGCCGGGCGGTTTGCCCTGGGCGCCCAAAACGACCTACCAGGAGACCGCATGCCCCCCGCCACGCCGGCCGCGCCCGCCAGCCTGAATCCCATCGTCGCCATGCCGGCGCACGCGTTGTCGGATGCGATCCGGCGGCGCGAGGTGTCCTGCGTCGAGGTCATGCGCGCCTATCTGGCGCATATCGACCACGTCAATCCCAAGATCAACGCCATCGTCGCCCGCCGGGACCCGGACGCCTTGCTGCGCGAGGCCGCTGAACGCGACGCCCAACTGGATGCGGGTCAATGGCTGGGCTGGATGCACGGCATGCCGCAGGCGCCCAAAGACCTGACGGCCGTACGCGGCATGGTCACGTCGATGGGGTCGTTGGTCTATAAGGATCTGGTCACGCCGCACGACTCCATCATGGTCGAGCGGATGCGGGCATCGGGCGCGCTTTTCATTGGCCGCAGCAACGTGCCGGAGTTCGGGTTGGGTTCGCATACCTACAACCAGGTCTACGGCACCACCGGCAATCCCTATGATCCCTCGAAGACGGCCGGCGGCAGCAGCGGCGGCGCGGCCGCCGCCCTGGCTGCCCGCATGCTGCCCGTGGCCGACGGCAGCGACTTCGGTGGATCGCTGCGCAACCCCGCTGCCTTCTGCAATGTTTACGGCATGCGCCCGTCGGCGGGGCGCGTGCCCTTTGGCCCGTCGCCCGAAGTGTTCTTGAAGCAGCTGTCGTACGAGGGACCGATGGGCAGAACGCCGCGCGACGTGGCGTTGCTGTTGTCGGTGATGGCGGGGTACGACAAGCGTTCTCCGCTGTCGTTGCGCGACGACCCGGCGCAGTTTGCCGCCCCGCTGGACGCCGACATGCGCGGCAAGCGCATCGGT
Source organism: Achromobacter sp. MYb9 (assembly GCF_002975275.1). Classification (GTDB taxonomy): domain Bacteria; phylum Pseudomonadota; class Gammaproteobacteria; order Burkholderiales; family Burkholderiaceae_B; genus Achromobacter. Next base: position 100,683 of record NZ_PCOQ01000005.1, read on the forward strand.
TGGCTGGGCGACTGGAACGGTTATCTGGCGATGGAGCCGGGCATTCTTGACCTGTGCGCCCAGGGCCTGGGCACGCTGGGTTCCGCGGGTTGTGACGTGGTCGACTACCAGGTGCCGTTTGCCGGCGACCGGTTGTGGCGCATCTGGCTGGCGCACCGGCACCTGATGGTGGGCGGCCAATTCCATGCACTGGTCGAGAACCCCGAGACCCGCAAGCTGCTGAAGCCGGCGCTGATCTGGGAAGTCGAGGGGCTGGAAGGCATGACGGCGCGGCAGGTCTACCAGGCAACGGAAGAACGCAGCGCCTGGTATCAGACGGTCCTGCGCATGTTCGACGAGGTGGATTTCATGGCCGTGCCGTCGGCGCAGGTCTTTCCGTTCGACGCGTCGCTGGATTGGCCCAAGCAGATCGCCGGGCGCCCCATGGACACCTATCACCGCTGGATGGAGACCGTGACGCCCTGGACGCTGGCGGGTTGCCCGGTGATCAGCGTGCCGGTGGGCTTCAATGCGCAAGGTTTGCCGATGGGCATGCAATTGGTGGGGCCGCCGCAGGCGGATTTGGACGTGCTGCGCCTGGCGCATGCCTATGAGCAGGCCAGCGACTGGGTACGCGCGCGGCAGCCCGAAACGCTGTGGCGCGGCGCCGCTTGATAGGCCGGCGCGGTACGCACTGTCACCATAAAACACAAGGCCTTGTAAGCGGACTTTGCATTTTTCCGACGAACAGGCCTTTCCGCCGGGTTTCCCTTGCATTTTCATGGCTGCCAGGCCAAGCCTTTGCAATAATTGGTGAACTTACCCACATTCCGTCATAGACGGGCGTGGACGCGCATCCAAATGATCGTTCAGGGGCGTCCTTTGGGGCGTTGACGCGTTGAACCAGCACAAAGGGCTCCCGGCATGAAGAATCTGACACTCCGCCAGCGCATCCTGGCCAGCTTCCTGGTCATTCTGGCCATCATGGCGTTGATGGTGGTGGTGGATTACCGGCGCTTGCTGCATGTCGAGGCGGAAGTCGCCATGATCAATACCGACGCGGTGCCGGGTATCTACTACAGCACCTCGATCCGGTCTTCATGGTTCGCGGGGTTCGTGGTGGTTCAGGACGCCTACAACTCGGACACCGATCAAGAACGGCGCACCGCGTTGGAAGCGTTGCCCAAGAACGACCAGCAATTGGAAGAGAACATCGCGTCGTACCGCCGCACGATCTCGCGCGAGGACGATCGCACGATGTTCGAAGATTTCGAAAAGGAATTGCTGGAGTACAAGCATATTCGTACCGAAATCCTGGCGGGGGCCGCGGCCGGCGATGTGGCCCGCACGCAGGCGCGCATCAAGTCCGAGCTTCGGCCGGCTTTCTACAAGGGCCGCGACATCCTGGCCAAGATGGTGGCCGAAAACAAGAAGCAGGCGGACGAGGCCGCGGTCAGCATCCAGAACGCCGTGCAAACGGCCGAGGCCGGCATGCTGATTTCGCTGGCGCTGGCGATCGCCGCCGCCATCGTGTGCGGTTTTCTGCTGATGCGGGCCATCGCCAATCCGATGCGCGATATCGTCTCGACGCTGGAGTCCACCGGCGGGGGCGACCTGACCCGCCGCCTGTCGCTCGCGCGCAAGGATGAATTCAACGCCATTGAAACGGGTTTCAACGGCATGGTCGACGAGTTGAAGGGACTGGTGGGCAAGACGCAGCGATCGGCCGTGCAAGTGGCCACCTCGGTCACTGAAATCGCGGCGACGTCCAAGCAGCAGCAGGCCACGGCCTCCGAGGTGGCGGCCACCACGACCGAGATCGGCGCGACCTCCCGCGAGATCTCGGCGACCTCGCGCGAACTGGTCCGCACCATGACCGAAGTGTCTGGCGCCGCCGAACAGACGGCTTCGCTGGCGGGCAGCGGCCAGGTCGGGCTGGCACGCATGGAAGACACCATGCGCAATGTGGTCGGCGCGGCGGGTTCGGTCAACGCCAAGCTGGCCATCCTGAACGAGAAGGCCAGCAATATCACGCAAGTGGTCACGACTATCACGAAAGTGGCGGACCAAACCAACCTGCTGTCGTTGAACGCGGCGATTGAAGCCGAGAAGGCGGGCGAGTATGGCCGCGGCTTCGTCGTGGTGGCGACCGAGATCCGCCGCCTGGCCGACCAGACCGCTGTCGCGACCTACGATATCGAGCAGATGGTGCGCGAGATCCAGTCGTCGGTGTCGGCGGGCGTGATGGGCATGGACAAGTTCTCTGAAGAAGTGCGCCGCGGCATGGCGGATATGCAGCAGGTGGGCGACCAGCTGTCGCAGATCATCCAGCAGGTGCAGACGCTGGCGCCGCGTGTGCAGATGGTCAACGAGGGCATGCAGGCGCAGGCGACCGGCGCCGAACAGATCAACCAGGCTTTGCAGCAACTGAGCGATGCCGCCCAGCAGACGGTGGAATCCCTGCGTCAGTCCAGCCTGGCCATCGAAGAATTGACGCTGGTCGCCAACGATCTGCGCAGTGGCGTGTCGCGCTTCAAGGTGTGAACCCCGCCATGGCAGCGCTTGCCCCTTCTTTATCCAAGCCGGACGCCGCGTTTGCGGCGGCCCGGCGGCTGTACCTGCTGTTTCGCATCGGCGAAGACCGCTATGCCCTGGATGCGGCGGATGTGGTCGAAGTGTTGGGCCTGCGCGCGTTCAAGCAGGTGCCGGGCACGCCGCCCTGGGTGGCCGGCATGCTTGACCGGCGAGGCGTGCCTGTGCCGGTGATCGACATGAGCGCGCTGGCCGGCCGCGCAAGCGCGGTCATGGTGACCAGCACGCGTCTGGCGCTGGTGCGTTTTCGTCCTGATGCCGGCGGAGAAGGCCGTTTGCTGGGCCTGATCCTGGAACATGCGACCGAGACGGTCCATTACGACCCGGCGGCGTTCCGGCCATATGGTCTGGACAACGCTGGCGCGCCCTACCTGGGGCCCGTGTTGAGTGACGCCGGCGGCTTGGTGCAGGCCGTCAATGTGGGCGACCTGTTGCCGGCCTCGGTCCGGGCGCTGCTGTTCCCGCCCGTCGGCAGCGGCCAGGGCGGCGAGGCGTCGCCATGACTCTGGTCGATGATTTCAGCGCCTTGCTCAAGCGCCAGATGGGGCTGGACAGCGGCTCCATCGGCAAGGCCGCGGTCGAACGCGCCGTGCGGCATCGCATGGGCGCCGTGAACGCGGCGGACGAACGCGATTACCTGATGCGGGTGCAGGCTTCGCCTGCCGAAATGCAGCAGTTGATCGAAGCCGTGATCGTGCCCGAAACCTGGTTTTTCCGGTATCCGGAATCGCTGGCCGCGATGGCGGCGTTGGCATGCGGACGTTTGTTTGCGGCGGACGTGGCCAACGACCAGGTGCTGCGAGTGCTGAGCGTGCCGTGTTCCAGTGGCGAAGAGCCGCATTCCATTGCCATGGCCTTGCTGGACGCCGGCGTCCCCGCCGCCCGCTTTCAGGTGGATGCCGTGGATATCAGCGAACGCATGGTCGAGTTCGCCCGGCGTGGCGTGTACGGCCGCAATTCCTTTCGGGGCGACGATCTGACGTATCGCGATCGCCATTTCACCGAGACCCCCGACGGTTATCAGCTGTCGGCGCTGGCGCGGGAACGGGTGCGCATCCAGCAGGGCAATCTGTTCGACCCCAATTTGCTGTTGGGCGCCGCGCCCTATGACTTCGTGTTTTGCCGCAATTTGCTGATCTACTTTGATGCGGCTACGCAGGAACGCGCGGTACAAGTGCTGCGGCGCTTCACACGCGGCGATGGCGTGCTTTTCGTGGGGCCCGCCGAGACCAGCTTGATGACGGCGCGCCGGCTGCCCGCCGTACCGATCGCGCGGTCGTTCGCCTTTTCGGCGCAAGCGATGCCGCCGCCCGCGGCGACCTATTCGCCGCCTAAGCCCATCGTGCACGCCTGGACGCCGCCACGGCGGCCGGTCGCGCAGCCGCCGGCAGCGCGCCTGCCGTTGCCGCACGCGGCCATTGCCCCGGCCTTCGCCACGCCCGAGCCCGCGCCCCCCACGGGCAGCGCCGCTGCGGCTTTGCGCAAGATCGAGGCGTTGGCCGACCAGGGGCGCGTGGGGGATGCGCTGGCCCAGTGTCGCGCACACCTTGAAGTTCATGGCGCCAGCGCCGATGCACTGCATCTGATGGGTCTGCTGCAGGACGCGGCGGGCGACGCGCGCGAGGCGCAGGCGGCCTACCGCAAGGCGTTGTACCTGGACCCGACACACCGCGAAGCGTTGCTGCATCTGGCCGCGCTGATTGCGTCGGCGGGCGACGTGGAAGGCGCCCGCCGCCTGCAAGCGCGCGCGGCGCGACAGGAGGCCCGACGTGAATGAGTCCATTGCGCTGCTGTCCGATGTGGACGACTGCTGGAACCGCATCGGGATCCGGGGCGACAAAAGTTGCGGGCAGCTGCCCGGGCATGTGCATTGCCGAAATTGTCCGGTCTACGCGGCAGCGGCCAAACGCATCCTGGACCGGCTGCCGCCCCAGACGGACGTGCAGGATCATGAACCGGAAGCCGTCCAGGGCACGCAGTTGTCGTCGCTGCTGGTGTTCCGCCTGGGCCGGGAGTGGCTGGGGCTGCCCACGCGGGCGCTGGACGAAGTGGCCGGCACGCGCCCCGTGCTGACGCTGCCGCATCGCCGTGATCCGGCCGTGATGGGGGTGACCAACGTGCGCGGCACGCTGACCGTCTGTGTTTCGCTGGCGCGCCTGTTGGGCCTTGACGCCGCGGTGGCGGACACGCGCGAACGGGCTGCGGCCCGCATGCTGATTTTCGGTGGCGCCGGTCGCGCGCTGGTGCTGCCGGTGGATGAAGTGGAAGGCATCCATGCCGTTGACCTCGAGGCGCTGGAACCATTGCCGGCAACCGTGGAGGGCGCAACCTTGAAGTATTCGCGCGGCTTGGCCCGCTGCGGTAGCCGCAGCGTGGGCGTATTGGACGAAAATCTCCTGATGCAAGCTCTGGAACGGAGTCTGGCGTGAATCCGGATGAGATGCGCGACGCGTCGCTGCTAGAGCTGTTCCAGCTCGAAACCCGCACGCAGGTGCAGGTGCTGAACAACGGTTTGCTTGCGCTGGAGCACGACCCGACATCGGCGGCTCATCTGGAAGCCTGCATGCGCGCGGCGCATTCGCTGAAGGGCGCGGCCCGCATCGTGGACCTGCACCCGGCGGTGCGCATCGCGCATGCCATGGAAGACTGCCTGGTGGCCGCCCAGGAAGGGCGCTTGCGCTTGCAGGCGACCGACATCGATGCCCTGCTGTTGGGCACGGACTTGCTGCAGCGCGTGGCCACGCCGGGCGTCGAACTGGGGGGCGAGATCGACGAACTGGTCGTCCGCCTGAGCAGCGCGCCCAACGCGCCGCCCGCCGTGCCGCCGCGTCCAGCGCGACCTTCTGATTTCCTGCCACCGATTCACCGGCCCGACGATCCGCCGCCTGTGCCGTCCACGCCGCAGCCTGCGGCGGTCAGGTCCGCCATGCCGCCGCAGGCGATGGTGCGCCGGAGTTCGGACCAAGGCATATCCGAAGGCGAGCGCGTTTTGCGGGTGACTGCGGACACGCTGAATAAGCTGTTGGGCCTGTCCAGCGAAACCCTGGTGGAGTCGCACTGGATTGGCCCCTTCGGCGCGTCGATGCTGCGTCTGCGGCGCATGCAGTCCGGCGCGGCGCAAGCGCTTGACGGGGTGCGCGCGGCGTTGGCCGGCCAACAGGTGGACGCGCGCGTCCAGGCCGCGCTGGACGACGCCCAACGCATTGTCGCGGAGTGCCAGCAAGAGCTTGTGCAGCGCACGAACGAGGTCGATGAGTTTGGATGGCGCATGAGCCATCTGGCGAAGCGTCTGTACGACACGGCGCTGGCTTGCCGCATGCGGCCTTTCGGCGACGGGCTGGCCGGCATGGCTCGCATGGTCCGGGACCTGGGCCGTTCGCTGGGCAAGCAGGTGCGGCTGGAAATCGAAGGCGACGCGACGCAGGTGGACCGGGACATCCTGGAAAAACTGGATGCGCCCCTGATGCATCTGCTGCGCAATGCCGTGGACCACGGCATTGAAATGCCGATGGACCGCATGGATGCCGGCAAGTCGCCGGAAGGTTTGATCAAGCTGTCGGCGCGCCATGCGGCCGGCATGCTGCTGATAGAACTGAGCGATGACGGGGCGGGCATTTCGCTGGATCGCCTGCGCGTCGAAGTCGTGCAGCGCAAGCTGACGAACGCCGAAACCGCGGCCCGGCTGAGCGAGGCCGAACTGCTGGAGTTCCTGTTCCTGTCAGGCTTCAGCACGCGCGGCGAAGTCACCGAAATCTCGGGCCGCGGCGTGGGCCTGGACGTGGTGCAAACCATGGTGAGGCAGTTGCGCGGCGCCGTGCGCATTCATCAGACGTCCGGGCAGGGCACGCGTTTCGTGCTGGAAATGCCTTTGTCGCTGTCGGTGGTGCGCAGTTTGCTGGTCGAGGTGCAGGGCGATATCTACGCGTTTCCGCTTGCCTATGTCAGCCATGCTTTGCAGGTTCGCTCGGAAGACATCGAGCAACTGGAAGGCCACCAGCATTTCCGTTTCATGGACAGGCAGATCGGCCTGGTGTCGGCACGCCAGATTCTGCGCGCCGGCGAGCCGGCGCCGTCGGCGGAATCGGTGGCCGTCGTGGTCGTGGGCGACCACGACAAGCTTTACGGGATCACCGTGGACCGCTACGTCGGCGAGCGCACCCTGGTGGTGCAGCCGCTGGACTCGCGCCTGGGCAAGGTGCAGGATGTGATGGCCGGCGCCCTGATGGACGACGGCACGCCGCTATTGATCCTGGACGTCGAAGACATGCTGATGTCGGTCCAGAAGCTGATCGAAGGCGGACGCCTGACGCGCGTGGACGGCGGGGGGGCGGTCATTGAGGCGCGCCGCCGCAAGCGTGTGTTGGTGGTGGACGATTCCCTGACGGTGCGCGAGCTGGAACGAAAACTGCTGTTGAACCGCGGGTTCGAAGTGGCGGTGGCGGTGGACGGCATGGATGGCTGGAACATGCTGCGCGGCGAAGATTTCGACCTGGTCGTGACCGACGTCGACATGCCTCGCATGGACGGCATCGAACTGGTTTCCCGGATCAAGGCGGACCCCAGATTGCAAAGCCTGCCGGTGATGGTGGTGTCGTACAAGGACCGTGAAGAAGACCGGCGGCGCGGCCTGGATGCCGGCGCCGACTACTACCTGGCCAAGGGCAGCTTCCATGACGATGCGCTGCTTGATGCCGTCGAAGACTTGATCGGAAAGGCACTCACGTGAGAATCGGGATCGTCAACGACCTTCAAATGGCGGTCGAGATCATGCGGCGCGCGATTGCGCTGGAGCCAGGGCTGGAAATCGCCTGGGTGGCGTCCGACGGCGAACAGGCCGTGGCGCTGTGCGCCCGGGATCGGCCCGACGTGGTGCTGATGGATTTGATCATGCCCGTCATGGACGGGGTCGAGGCCACGCGCCGCATCATGGCGGAGTCACCGTGCGCCATCGTCGTCGTGACGGCCGATGTGGCCCGGCATACGGCGCGCGTATTCGACGCGATGGGGCATGGCGCGCTGGACGCGGTGGATACACCGGTGGTGGGCGATGCCGACATGCGCACCGCTGCGGCGCCGCTGTTGCGCAAGATCCGCAATATCGGCTGGTTGATCGGCCGCTACGGCAATCGTCCGGCGTTGAGCCCCGTGGATACGCTGACGCCCCGGCCCACCTCGCAGCGTTTGCTGGTGATTGGCGCCTCGGCGGGCGGCCCGGCGACGCTGGCGCAGTTGCTGCGCGACCTACCGCTGGATTTCCCTGCCGGGATCGTGCTGGTACAGCATGTGGACGCCTCGTTCGCGGCGGGTATGGCGGATTGGCTGAATGATCAGGTACTGTTGCCGGTACGGCTGGTGCGCGAAGGCGAACGGCCGCTGCCCGGGCAGATACTGCTGGCGGGCACCGATGACCATCTGCATTTGCTGGCTGATGGCACGCTGCGCTACACCGAAGAGCCGAAGGAAAGCCTGTACCGGCCATCCATCGACGTGTTTTTTCACAGCGTGGCGCAACATTGGCGCGGTACCGCGGTGGGCGTGTTGCTCACCGGCATGGGGCAGGATGGGGCGCGCGGCTTGAAGGCCATGCGCGAACGCGGATGCCTCACCATCGCGCAAGACCAGGCCACCAGCGCCGTGTACGGCATGCCCAAAGCGGCCGCCGCCATGCAGGCGGCCGTGGAAATCAGACCATTGAATCAGATCGCTCCCCGCTTGGTCCAGGCGTTTGCCTGAGCGGGCTGACATTGGCAGACATCAAGGATCACTATGCACCCTCCCATTGACAGCTCGGCTTCCGCGGACCTGAATTCGCATGCGGCCATGGTGCTGCTCGTCGACGACCAGGTGATGGTTGGCGAAGCGATCAGGCGAGCGCTGGCCACGGAGGGCAATATTGACTTTCACTATTGCTCAGACCCCTACAAGGCGCTTACGGTGGCGATCCAGACGCGGCCCACCGTCATCCTGCAAGATCTGGTGCTGCCGGGCGTGGACGGCTTGAGCCTGGTGCAGGAGTACCGCGCCCACCCCGTCACGCGCGACATCCCGATCATCGTGCTGTCCACCAAGGAAGATCCGGCGATCAAGAGCGCGGCCTTCGCGGCGGGCGCCAATGACTATCTGGTGAAGCTGCCCGATTCCATCGAACTGGTGGCGCGCATTCGCTACCACTCACGGTCGTATCTGGCGCTGGTGCAGCGTGACGAGGCTTATCAGGCCTTGCGCCAGAGCCAGCAGCAGTTGCTGGAAAGCAATATGGAATTGCGCCGCCTGACAAACTCCGACGGTTTGACCGGTCTGGGCAACCGCCGCTATTTCGACGAATACCTGAACGCGGAATGGCAGCGCGCGCGTCGCGACGGCCGCGAGATCAGCATGTTGATGATCGACGTGGACCACTTCAAGTCCTACAACGATACCTACGGCCACATCGCGGGCGACGAAGCACTCAAGCGTGTGGCCAACACCATTTTCGCCAGCTGCGACCGGTCTACCGACCTGGCGGCGCGATTCGGCGGGGAAGAGTTCGCGCTGGTGCTGCCGGGCACGCCGGCCGGCAGCGCAAGGCTGGCCGCCGAGAAGCTGCGCCGCGCCGTCGAAGCCATGCAGATTCCGCAGAAGGACACGGGCTCTGGGTGCTGGCTGACGGTCAGCATTGGCACCGCCACGGCCGTGCCGGCGGGGGAGCAGCCGTGCACCGACCTGATCCTGGTGGCCGACCGGGGGCTGTACCAGGCCAAGCGCCAGGGGCGCAATCGCGTCGTGCCGGGCCAGATGCCGTCCGCGACGGAGTAGGCCGGCGGCCGGCAGTGGGCCGGCAGGGGCGGCGTCCCGATGCGCCGCCCGACCTGTTGCCGCGCTCGGCGCCAAACCGGCGAGATCTACAGATGCAGTTTGGTCGACGACTTCACTTCATGCATCGACAGCGTGCTTAGCAGTTCCTTCACGCCGGGCAGCGTCCGCAGGCGGTTGCGCACGAACTCGGAATAGGCATCGAAGTCGCGCGCCACGATGTGCAGCAGGTAGTCGTGCTGCCCGGTCGTGTTATGGCAGGCCAGCACCTCAGGCATGGCGGCAACAGAGGCCTCGAACGCGTGGCACAGTTTTTCCGTGTGGTTTTCCAGCGAAATGCTGACGAACGCCACCACCCCCATCCCCAGCGCGCGACGGTCAAGAATGGCCTGGTATCCGCGAATGACGCCCGACGTTTCCAGCCGCTTCAACCGTTTCCAACAAGGCGATGCCGACAGCGAGACGCGCTCGGCCAGTTCCGCATTGCTGACGCGACCATCTTCTTGAAGGATTTTCATGATTTTCCAATCGATCGCGTCAAGTTGATGTAACAAAGCAGTGTCTTTCATGGATAGGCTATAGCGGGAAACAATATTTCCCATTATCGCAGTCCTGTGATTGAAATGAAAAGAATATTGGCCCGGCCTGCGCCCATACTCCAAGACATCCCGCGGCGGCCGGCGCTATCGTCTTCGAATGCGAAACGCGCCTGCCCGGTCGGCCGGTACTCCAGAGCAAGAGGCACCCCATGACCTATTCGACCTATCACAAGAAAGAATTTTTCGGCCGTCCCCTCCATGCCGAGACGCAGATGATGTCGTACGGCTACGACCCCTTTCTGTCGGAAGGGGCGGTCAAGCCGCCCGTGTTCCTGACGTCCACCTTCGCGTTCCGCTCGGCCGAGGACGGCGCGGCGTTCTTCGATCTGGTATCCGGGCGCAAACCGTTGCCGCAGGGCGAATCGGCCGGGCTGGTGTACAGCAGGTTCAACCATCCCAACCTGGAAATCGTGGAAGACCGACTGGCCTTGCTGGACGGATCCGAGGACGCGGCGGTGACCTCGAGCGGCATGGCCGCGATCAGCGCGGTGCTGATGGCTTTCCTGCGCCCCGGCGATCAACTGGTGCAGTCGCTGCCGTTGTATGGCGGCACCGAAACCTTGATCGCGAAGATCTTTCCGGAATGGGGCATTGGGTCGCATCCGATCCACGACGGCTTGTCGCCCAAGCACATGCGCGCCGCGCTGGAAGCCGCCGCGGCCAAGGGGCCGGTGCGTGTGTTCTATGTCGAGACGCCCGCCAACCCCACCAACACCCTGATCGACTTCGAGGCCATGAAGAACGAGCTGGACGCGTTTGAAACGCGCCATGGCTACCGGCCGATCTCGGTGTGCGACAACACGCTGCTGGGCCCCATCTTCCAGAAGCCCGCCGAGCACGGCGTGGACCTTTGCGTCTATTCGCTGACGAAGTACGTGGGCGGTCATAGCGACCTGGTCGCGGGCGCCGTGACGGGCACCAAGGTACTGATCAAGAAGGTGCGCGCGATTCGCAGCGCGTTCGGCTCGCAACTGGATCCGCATTCGTGCTGGATGATCACGCGGTCGATGGAGACCTTGGTGCTGCGCATGAAGCAGGCGGCGCGCACGGCCACCAAGGTGGCGCAGTGGCTGGCGGGCAACCCGTATGAAAAAGTGCGCATCTTTCACCCGGAGGTGATGGCGGACCGTGCGTATCAAGAGGTCTACAAGCGTCAATGCACGGGGCCGGGGTCGACGTTCGCCTTCGTGCTGGACGGCGGGCGCGAGCGCGCTTTCCGCTTTATCAATGCGCTGCACCTGTTCAAGTCGGCGGTCAGCCTGGGCGGCACCGAATCGCTGGTCTGCCATCCGGCGTCGACCACGCATTCCGGCGTGCCGGCGGCCGAGCGCGACGCGGCAGGGGTGTCGGAAGGGCTGATTCGCGTCTCGATCGGGCTGGAGCACGAAGAAGACCTGATCGCCGACATGGACAACGCCTTCCGCAAGCGCTGACCCGCCGGTACGCTACGCGGCTTGCGCGGGCCGGCGCGTGCGGTTCAGCAGCACGAAGGCGGCGGTCGCCAGCAGCATCACCGTGGCGGTCGCGATCACCGCCGCGTAGCCGGTATCAAACGCCGACTTGGCGACTTGCGTCAGCGTCACCGCCAGATCCGCCGGCAGGCCCTCTGCCACCATCAGGGCATCGTCCAGGCTGTCGCGCACCGTCGCGGCCTGGGTGACGCCCGCCGGCACGTCCAGCGCCTGCGCATAGACGCCGGTCAGGATCGACCCCATCAACGTCACGCCTAGCGCGCCGCCCAGTTCGTATGAGACCTCTTCGATCGAGGCGGCCATGCCTGCGCGTTCCGGTGTGGCGCTTTGCATGATGGAACTGGACGCGGCCGTCATGGTGGCGCCAATGCCCAGACCCAGCACGGTCAGGCTGGCCATTTGCGCCGCGAACGAGCCGTCATAGCTCAACAGGTAGCCGCCCATGCCGGCGCCCGAGACGGTCAGCGCCAGGGACATCAGGCGGGGGCCACGTACGTAGGCAAGCAGCCAGCCGGCCAGCGGACCCGCCACGAACGCGGCCAAGGGCAGGGGCAGAATGTAAAGCGCGGCCTGGATCGGCGACATACCCAGCACCAGTTGCAGGCGTTGGCTGAACACCAGTTCCATGCCGAACAGGGCGGCGCCCGCGAACAGCGCGGCGGCGACGCCCGAGCTGAATGTGGCGTTGCGGAAAATGGCGAAGTCGATCAGCGGGTACGGGCGGCGGCGCTGGCGGCGCACGAACACGGTCAGCATGACGACGCCTGCCGCGCACGCCACGCCGGCGTGCAGCCAGGACGTTTCGGCCTTGCCCAGTTCTTTCAGCGCATAGGCGCACAGGATCAGTCCGGCCATGATTTGCAGTGAACCCGCCAGGTCCCAGGGGCGGGCGGCGTCGGGCCGGCTGGCGGGGATGCAACGCCAGGCCAGCGGCAGCGCCAGCAGCACAATGGGCACGTTGATCAGAAACACCGACCCCCACCAGAAATGCTCCAGCAACACGCCGCCCACGACGGGGCCCAGCGCCGCGCCGCCCGAGGCGACCGAGGCCCAGATGCCGATGGCGACAGCGCGTTCGCGTTCGTTGGCGAAGGTCAGGCGGATGATGGACAGCGTGGCCGGCATCATCATGGCGGCGCCCACCGCCAGCAACACGCGCGCCGCGATCAACGCGGCGGCGGCGGTCGAGTAGGCGGCGGCAAGGGAGGCCACGCCGAACACGGCCAGGCCCATCATGAACAGGCGCTTGTGTCCCAGGCGGTCGCCCAGCGTGCCCATGCCCAGCAGCAACCCGGACACGACCAGCGCGTAGACATTCACGATCCACAATTTGGCCGACGCGCCGACACCCAGATCATGCGTGAGCCGCGGCAAGGCGGTGTACAGCACCGTCATGTCCACCACGATCAACAGCAAGGCGATCGACACGATGGCCAGCACCAGCCAACGGCGGGGATTGGCTGTGGCGACAGCGTTCGAATGCATCCGCTGCATGGTTCTACTCCTGTGAGGCAACTGAAAACGGGGGCCGCCAGGTGGCTGCGCCGATTTTCGAGGTAGGCATTATCCATCTGTATATTTGCCAAAAAAAGTTTGATTCCATCTATAAAATTGATGGAAACAAGGAGACGCCATGCAATGGACCCTGGATCAACTCCGCCACTTTGTCGAGGCAGCCGACGCCGGCTCGTTTTCGGCCGCGGCGCGCGCGCTGGGTCGCGCGCAGTCCGCCGTCAGTACGTCGCTCGGTTTGCTGGAAGCGGATCTGGGCGTGGAACTGTTCGACCGGTCGCGCCGCAACGCCGCGCTGACCCCCGTGGGCGAAGTGATGCTGCAAGAGGCCCGCGAACTGTTGCGCCAGGCGGGCGGCCTGAATCAGCGCGCGCTGTCGTTCGCCGCGGGCCAGGGCGCGCGCCTGTCCATCGCGCTGGACGAGGCTCTGCCGTCCCAGGTGTTGGGCGCGCTGGTGCTTGAGCTGGCGGCGCGCTTTCCGGCGCTGGAACTGACGCAGTTGAATGGCACGGCGACCGAAGTGGCCGACTACGTGCTGCAGGGCCGCGCCAGCATCGCTTTCCACTTTGACCGCGGCGACCCCGGCAGCGCCTTTGCGCACCGTTATCTGGGCAATGTGGAGCAGGCCGTTTTCGTGGCGTCGGGGCATCCGCTGGCGGCGCTGGCCGAGGTGACGCGCAGCGATCTGGCGCGTTACCGGCAATTGGTCATGCAGATGGAAGGGGTGGACGACGTGGTATTGAGCCCGGCCGTGTGGCGCACCGACAGCTTCTATAGCATCGCGGGCATGGTGGCGGACGGCCTGGGGTGGGCGATCCTGCCCTTGAACATCGCGGAATACGAGAGCTTTCGCACGACGTTGGCACGCGTGCCCTGCACCGGCCTGTCGCTGCCGATGCTGTCGGTGCGGACGCTATGGCTGCAAGGCGCGTCGCTAAGCACGACGCAAACGTGGTTGCAGCAGCGCATGGGCCAACTGCTGGGGGAACCTGGCGCGGCTAGCTGAGCAGGGCGGTGACGAGGTCGCTGCCGGCCTGGCCCTCGTCCGTGAAGTTCAGCGCCGTCTGGACGTGTTCCAGGTGCTCGTCCATCAGCGCGCAGGCGCGTTCGGTGTCGCCCGCGCGGGCGGCCTCGATGAAGGCATGATGCTCTTGCGACGAGCAACTGGCGTCGTGCGAGCTTTGATACAGCACCGTGATCACGGCGCTGCGCGCGGACAGTTCGCGCAGCATGCCCGTCAACACGGAATTGCCGACGGTTTCCGCCAGCAGGATATGGAAATGGCCCAGCAGATGATTGCGCTTTTGCACATCTCCGCTTTCCAGGGCGCGGCGTTCTTCGGCCAGGTGGGCGTCGATGCGGCGGTAGTCGGCGGCGGTGGCGGTGGCCACGAATTGCCGGGCCAAGGCGGCTTCAAGGATGCGGCGCACGGCGTAGACCTCGCGGGCCTCGTTGGCGTCCGGCTTGCTGACGAAGGCGCCCTTGTCGGGCACGATATTGATCAGCTTGTCTTTGGACAGCATCAGCAGCGCCGCGCGGATCTTGGTGCGGCTGACCTTGTAGACCCGTGCCAGCGCCTCTTCGCGCAGCCGGGTGCCGGGCGGAAGCTTGTGCGCCACGATGGCGGCGGCTACTTCGCGGGCGATATCGTCGGCGCTGGGATCTAGCTGGACTTCCTGGGTCATAGGGCGCGGCAGCGGCTGCCGGGGGGGAAAACGATCGGGCCCCCAGTCTATCAAAAAGCCGAACAGGAACGGCAGACATTTTTTGAATACAAAAATGCCATACCGTCCTGCGCGCCGCCGGTCACGCCCCGCGCCTCAGTTCTTGGCCATCAGCCCCAGGTATTCGATCAGGTCCTTTTCCTTGATGTAGGTGGCCTGGGCCCAGTCTTTGTAGTCCTGGCTATTGCGATAGGCGGGCTGCTGGTTCAGCTGTTTCATGACCTCGACGCTGGCGGGGTCGAACAGGGCCTTCTTGAACGCGTCGTGCAGCGTCTTCACCACCGCCGGGTCCATGCCCTTGGGGCCTGCCAGGCCGTAGGGCGAGGTGGACACGACTTTGTAGCCCAGCTCTTTCGCGGTGGGTACGTCGGGCCAGCGGGTGGTGCGCTTTTCGCCGAAGGTCACCAGCAGCCGCATTTTGCCGGCATCCACGAACTGGTCCCAGCCCGTGGCGTCGCTTTGCGCCATGACGTGGCCGCCCAGCAGCGCCTGCTGCATGTCGGCATTGCCCTTGAAGGGCACATGGTTCAGCTTGACCTTGGCATTGATGGCGATTTCTTCGATGAGCAGATGCGGCGACGAGCCGATGCCGGTGGAGCCGTAATCGATCTTGCCGGGGTTCTGGCGCGCGGCCTCGATATATTCGTTGAATGTCTTGTAGGGCGAGTCCGAACGCACCGTGAAGCCGAAGGTGTAGCCCGACAGGCCGATGATGAAGCTGAAGTCGTTGATAGGGTCCCAGCTGCTCTTCTGCATATAAGGCATGCGCAGCATCGCCAGCGTGTACAGGCTGATCGTGTAGCCGTCCGGTTTGGCGGTGCGGGCCATCGTGGCGGTGCCCAGTGTGCCGCCGGCGCCGGGGCGGTTTTCCACGATGACAGGCTGCCCCAGGTATTTCGAGGCGTCCTGGGCCACGATGCGCAGGTGGCGGTCGGTGGAGCCGCCGGCCGGGAACGGCACGATCAGCGTGATGGGCTTGCTGGGAAACGCGGATTCCGCGCCGGCGGCAAGCGGCAGCGCGGCGCCGGCGGCGGCGAACAGCAGGGCGCCCAGGCAGGCGCGTCGCAGAGGCTTCTTGAGCATGGGGTTGTCTCCAGTGATGTTGTTATGGCTTGTGGTGGCGTGGGACGGCGTCGGCTCAGTCGCGCAAGGCGATTTTCACCGGTAGCCGCGCCAGGGCGTCGCGCAGCTGCTCCTTCAGCGGCGCGGGCGTGCCGGGCGCCGCTTCGACGGCGACGTCCGGTTGCGCATCGGCCAGCACGCGGAAGATCTTGCTGTCTTCCGTCAGGCCAGCCGCTTGCAAGGTGCGCGCCACCACGGCCTCTACCGATACGGCGGTGGCCAGGCGGCGCAAATCGGGTTTGTATATTTTGCCCACGTTGGTCATGGGCATGGCGTCCAGCACGATGACGCGCTTGGGCCGTGCCGGCCCCTCGTCCACATGCGCGGCGGCGTAGGCGACCAGCTCGGCTTCGGTCGCCTGGGCGCCCTCGGCGAGGGTCACGAAGGCCACGGGCAATTCGCCCGCATAGGCGTCCGGCGCCCCGACGGCGGCGCACAGTTGCACGGCCGGGTGCGTGGCCAGCGCATCTTCGATGGTCTTGGGGTCGATGTTGTGGCCGCCACGGATGATCAGGTCCTTGGCGCGGCCCTGCAGATGCAGCCGGCCCTGGTCGTCCATGAAACCCACGTCGCCGCTGATCAGCCAGCCGTCTTCGGTGAAGGCCCGCGCCGTGTCTTCGGCGTCGAGGAAGCCGGGGATCACGTTAGGCGCCTTGAACAGCACCATGCCCGCCACGCCCGTGGGCAGGTCGCGCGCCGCCTGGCCCGACGGAACGTCCAGGCCCACGATCCGTACTTGCACATAGGGCAGCGGGAACCCCACGCAGTTCACGGGAAATTCCGAACCCGGGGGCGTGATGGACGAAATGCCGGCCATTTCGGTCATGCCCAGGCTTTCGTTCACATGCAGCCCGAACAGGCGCTTGAAACGCGCGGCAAGCTCGGCGGGCAGTGGCGCCGCGCCGGTGCGGCAATAGCGCAGCGACGAGATGTCGGCGCCGTCCAGCGGCACTTCCGCCAACGCGGCCAGAATGGTCGGCACGCCTTGCAGCGACGTGGCGCGGTGCTTTTCCACCAGCCGCCAGTAATTGCGCAGCACGTCGCGGTTGCGCAGCAGCATCGTGGTCGGAATGACGGTTTCCACGCCCGCCGACAGAGCGGCCAGCGAGGCGGGCAGCACCCCCGCCACGTGAAACAGCGGGTAGCCGTTGATGACCACATCGCCTGGTCCGGCGTTCTGCAGCTGCACGGCGGCCCAGGCCGTGAAGACCTGGTTGGCGTGGGTATGGATGGCAAGCTTGGGGGCGCCGGTGGTGCCGCCCGTGTGGAAGTACGCCGCGACGTCGCTGGCGCGGATCACGCGTTCGCTCACCAGGCGGTCGGCGGGCTGCGCCGAGCGATTGGCGTTGAAGTCCAGGGCATGGTCGGGCAGGGTGGGGCGGGCTGAAACCGGCTCGTCCAGCGGCGCCACGCGCAGCAGCGTCTGCAGCGTGGGGACGCGTTCGCGCAGCCGCAGGGCCTTGGACCACGTGCCGCATTCGGCGTCGGAGCCGTAGGCGATCAGCACTTTGGCGCGCGCCGTCGTCATCAGGGACGCCAGTTTGTCTTCCGTCAGTAGCGGATTCAGCGGCTGAACGATGCCGGCGGCCTCGCCACCCCACAATGCCAGATGGTATTCCAGGCAGCCGGGCAGCATCACGCCGACCGTATCGCCCGCGCGCACACCCAGGTCATGCAGCAGGTTGGCGGTCTGGTGGATACCGGCCAGCAATTGCCGATAGCTCCAGCGCACGGCCTCGTCGTCGGGATCGGCCGTGCGAAGGAACGTCAGCGCGGTCTTGTCGCCGAAGGCCGCGGCCGAATTGCGGAAGATCTCGTAGGTGCTTTGCACCGTCAGGGTTTCAGCCAGCGGCCGCGCTTGCAGCCGTTGGACGTCGGCGGCGCTGCGCACGAGGAAGGGCGCCGCGAAGGGGCGCGACAAGGGCGGGGCGGTTGGGGCCTGCGTCATGTCCTGGCGTCCTCGATTCAAGCCTGTCCCAGCGCGATATAACGGCGCAGGTGGTGGTCCTCGTCGCCCAATTGATGGTCGATCATCACCAGGCGCTTGGCGTAGTGCGCCAGCGGCAGTTCCCAGGTCATGCCGATGCCGCCATGCAATTGGATGCTCTCTTCGGCCACCAGCGTGCCGATGCGGCCGATGGTGTACTTGGCGGCCGACAACGCGCGTTCGCGGGTGACGCGGTCGGCGTGGTCGAGCGCGGCGGCCGCATTGATCACGGCGGAGCGCGCCTGTTCGATTTCCAGCAGCACGTCCGCCATGCGGTGCTGTAGCGCCTGGAAGCTGCCGATGGGCGTGCCGAACTGGCGGCGCGTGCGCAGGTATTCCAGGGTGGCGTCGCGGGCGCATTCCATGGCGCCCACGGCTTCCGCGCATAGGGCCAGGATGCCTCGTCCCGTGGCGCGTTCCAGTAACGCATGGCCCGCGCCGGTTTCGCCCAGCAGCGCCTCGGGGGCGAGCCGAACGTTGTCCAGGGCGACTTCAGCGGCGCGTCCTCCGTCGATCAGGCCGTAGCCGCGCACGGTAAGGCCGGGGGTGCCGGCGCTGACCAGGAACAGGCTGATGCCGGCGGCGTCGTCTTCCGCGCCCGCCGTGCGGGCGGACACCAGGAACAGGTTCGCGTGCTCGCCCGCGGTCACGACCGCTTTGGCGCCATTGAGCACCCAGCCGTCGCCTGCGCGTTCGGCGCGGGTGTCCACGTGGGCCAGCTCATAGCCGGATTCCGGTTCGGCGTGGGCCAGCGCGGCAGTGATGGCGCCCGCGATCAGGCCGTCCAGCGCCTCGCGTTGTGCCGGCGTGCCGACCGCGGCGATGGCGCTGCCCACCATCAGCGCGTCCAGGAAGGGCTCCACGACCAATCCGCGGCCCAGCGCTTCAAAGACCACCGAGATATCGAAACCCGCCCCGCCCAGGCCGCCGTCGGCTTCGGCGAACAATGCGCCGATGGCGCCCAGTTCGGCGTAACGGCGCCAGAAATCCATGCTGTATCCCTGCGGCGATTGTGCGTGCCGTTCGCGGGTGGCGAAGTCGTATTGCTCGGTGACAAAGCGGCGTAGCATGTCGGAAAGCATGCGCCGGTCTTCGGTGTGTTCAAAGTTCATGGCCGGCCCTTACAGTCCCAGGATCATCTTCGAGATGATGTTCTTCTGAATTTCATTGGAGCCGCCGAAGATCGACAGCTTGCGGTTGTTGAAGTACTGCGCCGCGGCGCTGTCGGCGCCTTCCGGGCCGATGGGGGGCGCGTCGTAGCCCTCATGCAGCGCTTCGGGCACGAAGGGGCGCGCGTAAGGGCCCATGGCGCGGCGGTTCAATGCCGTGATCTCTTGCCGGATCTGCGTGCCGCGGATTTTCAGCATCGAGCTCTCGGCGCCGGGCGCGCCGCCGCCGGCCACCGCCGCCACGACACGCAGGTTGGTGGTGCGCATATTGGCCAATTCAATTTCGACGCGTGCAAGGCGGGCCGCAAAATCCGGGTCTTCGGCCAGCGGGCGGCCGTGCTTCTTTTGCCGGGCGGCCACGGCTTTCAGGCGCTCCAGCGCGGCGGTCGATTGGCCCACGCCGGCGATGTTGGTGCGTTCGTACGTCAGCAGGTACTTGGCGCAAGTCCAGCCACGGTTTTCTTCGCCCACCAGGTTTTCGGCCGGCACGCGCACGTCCGAGAAGAACACTTCATTGACTTCGTGCTCGCCGTCCAGCGTGATGATGGGGCGCACTTCGACGCCGGGGCTGTTCATGTCGATGAGCAGGAAGCTGATGCCTTCCTGGCGCCGGCCTTCTTGCGAGGTGCGCACCAGGCAGAAGATCATGTTGGCGTATTGACCCAACGTGGTCCAGGTTTTCTGGCCGTTGACGATGTAGCTGTCGCCATCGCGGACGGCGGTCGTCTTGACGGACGCCAGGTCCGAGCCCGCGCCGGGTTCGGAGTAGCCCTGGCACCACCAGTCGCTGCCGTCCAGGATGCGTGGCAGCCAGTAGCGGCGCTGCGCGTCGCTGCCGTACTTGATCAGGACCGGGCCCAGCATGCTTAGCCCGAAGGGCACGATGCGGGGCGCTGCCGCCAACGCGCATTCATTGTCGAAGATGAACTTCTGGGTGGCGCTCCAGCCGGTGCCGCCGTATTCGACGGGCCAGTGGCTGGCCAGCCAGCCTTGCTGGTTCAGGATGGCGTGCCATTCGACCATGTCGGCGCGCGTCAGCAGTTTTCCCTGGCCGACCTTGTCGGACAGACGCCGGGGCAGCTTGGCCGCCAGGAACGCGCGCACGTCGTCGCGGAAAGCGTTTTCTTCGGGGGTGAATTCCAGGTCCATGTCGGTCCTTAATAGATTTCAAACAGGCCAGCCGCGCCCATGCCGCCGCCGATGCACATCGTGACGACGGCATAGCGGGCGCCGCGGCGGCGGCCTTCGATCAGCACATGGCCGGCCAGTCGCGCGCCGGTGACGCCGAAGGGATGGCCAAGCGCGATGGAGCCGCCGTCCACGTTCAGGCGGTCCATCGGGATGCCCAGTTTTTCCTGGCAGTACAGCGCTTGCGAGGCGAAGGCTTCGTTCAGTTCCCACAGGTCGATGTCCTGCACCTTCAGCCCGTGGCGGGCCAGCAGCTTGGGCACCGCATAGACGGGGCCGATGCCCATTTCGTCGGGCTCGCAACCGGCGATGGCCAGGCCGCGGAAAGCGCCCAGGGGGCGGATCCCGGCGCGCTGCGCATCGGCCGCTTCCATCAGCACGCAGGCCGCGGCGCCGTCGGACAGCTGTGATGCGTTGCCGGCCGTGACGAACTGGCCGTCGCCGCGCACGGGCGCAAGGCCGGCCAGGGCTTCATAAGTGGTGCCGGGACGGTTGCAGGTGTCTTTGTCCACCGTCACTTCGCGTTCGCTGACGGCGCCGGTGGCGCGGTCGGTGACGGACATGGTGGTGGTGACGGCGATGATCTCTTCGCGATAGCGCCCGGCGGCTTGGGCGGCTTCGGTGCGCGCCTGGCTTTGCGCGGCGAAGCGGTCCTGGGCTTCGCGGCTGATGCCGTAGCGGGCCGCCACGATGTCGGCCGTTTCAATCATCGGCAGGTAGAGTTCGGGCTTGTTGGCGACGATCCAGGGGTCCATGCCGCTGACGCCGTCGTCGCGCGTGCGGATCTGCGACACCAGTTCCACGCCGCCTGCGATCGCGGCGGGCGCGCCGTCCAGCACGATGCGCCCGGCGGCCGAAGCGATGGCTTGCAGGCCGGATGCGCAATAGCGGTTGACGGTGGCGCCGCCGACGCTGACGGGCAAGCCTGCGCGGATCACGGCCTGGCGGCCGATGTTGCGGCCGGTGGCGCCTTCGGGGTAACCGCAGCCGATGAAGGCGTCTTCGATCAGGGCGGGGTCGATGCCGGCGCGATCGACCGCGGCGCGCACCGCGTGGGCGGCCAGCGTGGGGCCTGCGATCAGGTTGAATTCACCGCGCCCCGCCTTGGTGATGGGGGTGCGGGCGGTAGAGACGATAACGGCTTCGCGCATGGGATGTCCTGTGGAATTGGGTCGGATCGAAAGCAGGGAAAGCGGGGCCGCGGATCAGTCTGCCTGGTTGAGGCTGGCGAAGTTGCGGCCGGACTCGGCCAACTGCACGAGCAGCGGCGACGGCTTCCAGAATGCGGGGTCTTCGTGGGCGTAGCCGCGGATGTCGGCCAGTACCTGGTCCAGGCCCACGCTGTCGGCGTAATGCATGGGGCCGCCGCGGTAACGCGGGAAGCCGTAGCCGGACAGGAACACCACGTCCACGTCGGAGGGGCGCAGCGCAATGCCCTGGTGCAGCACGTTGGCGGCTTCGTTGATCATGGCGGCCAGGTAGCGGCGCTGGATGTCCTCGTGCGTGAACGGGCGTGGCGTGACGCCGGCGCGGCGGCGCTCTTCGTCGATGATGGCCAGCACTTCCGGGTCGGGCGTGCCGACGCGCGCGCCGTCGGGATACAGGTAGAAGCCGCGCCCCGTCTTCTGGCCGAACCAGCCGCGTTCGCACAGGCGGTCGGGGATCTGTACATAGCGCAACGCCGGATCGCGCGTGGCGGCGCGGCGCTTGCGGGTCGCCCAGCCGATGTCGCCGCCGGCCAGGTCCGCCATCTGGTAAGGCCCCATCGGGTAGCCGAACTCGCGCACGGCGGCATCGATGTCGTAAGGCGATGCGCCGTCTTCCATCATCATGTCCGCGGCCTGGCGGTGCACGGCCAGGATCCGGTTGCCGATGAAGCCGTCGCATACGCCGGCGCGCACCGGCGTCTTGCGCAGCCGCCGCGCCAAGTCGAAGCCGGTGGCCACCGCGTCCGCGGCGGTGTGTTCGCCGACCACGATTTCCAGCAGCTTCATGATGTTGGCGGGCGAAAAGAAGTGCAGCCCCAGCACGTTGCCCGGCACGCGCGTGGCGCAGGCAATGCGGTTCACGTCCAGGTAAGAGGTGTTCGTGGCCAGCACCGCGCCGGGCTTGGCCACGCGGTCCAGCTGCGCGAAGACGGCAAGCTTGACGTCCATGTCTTCGAACACGGCTTCGATGATCAGGTCGGCGTCGTTCAGCGCGTCATACGTGGTCGCGCCCGTGAAACGCGCCATCCGGCCGTTGCGCTCGTCGGTGGTGATGCGGCCTTTCTTGACCAGCAGGTCGTAGACCTGGGCCACGCGCGCGCGGCCACGTTCCAGCGCCGCTTCGTCCTGTTCGACCATCACGACGGGCAGCCCGGCGTCCAGCACCGACACGGCAATGCCCGCGCCCATCGTGCCGCCGCCCACCACGCCGATCTTGTCCAGCCGGCGGGCGCGTGCTTCTTTCAGTTCAGGGATCTTGGTGGTTTCGCGTTCGGCAAAAAAAGCATGCACGAGGCCGGCCCGCTGCGGGCTTTCCAGGCATTGCAGGAACAGGGTGCGCTCGGTGCGCAGGCCTTCATCGAACGGTTGTTCGATGGCGGCGCGCACGGCCTCGACGATCTTCGCGGGCGAGTACAGGCCGCGCAAGGTCTTGGCGACTTGCTCGCCGGCAGCAGACGCTTCCGCCAACGCCGCGGCCTTGTCGGCCAGCGCGGCGGCGGCATCGCGGCTGCGGCGTGGACCGGCGCCCTCGGCCAGCAACCGCCGGGTGTAGGCAAGCCCCGCAGCCAAGGCGTCGTCACCTTCGCCGATGGCGTCGACAAGGCCGGCCTTCAGCGCGGCCTCGGCGGACAAGTGCTTGCCCGACAGCATCAGATCCAGCGCCGCGCGGGCGCCGATCAGGCGGGGCGTGCGCTGCGTGCCGCCCGCGCCCGGCAGCAGGCCCAGATTCACTTCCGGCAGGCCCAGCTTGGCGGTGGACAAAGCCAGCCGGTAATGCGCGGCCAACGCCACTTCCAGTCCGCCGCCCAAGGCCGCGCCGTGCAGCACGGCCACCACGGGTTTGGCGCTGGCTTCAATCTGGTTGCATACGTCTGGCAGGGCGGGCGGCTTGGGAGGTTTGCCGAATTCGCGGATGTCGGCGCCGGCAATGAAATTCTTGCCTGCGCCCACCAGCAGGATGGCGCGCACCTGCGCATCGGACTGCGCGGCCTGGATGCCGGCCGCGAGATCGCGGCGCACATCGGCGCTAAGCGCGTTGACCGGGGGATGATCCAGCGTGATGACCAGGATGTCTTCGTCGCGGCGCGCGTGGGCAGCGCCGGCAGGGCTCTTGTCCGTCATGGGACCTTGTCTCCAGTGGGGCGTCCGCCGTGGCGGCGCCTGGCGGGCCGGGAACGGCTCGTCTCTTATTTCCTTATTCTTTCCCAGTAAAGATGTCTTGACAATGGCATCGGGAATTGACATGGCGGATAATAAAATTTGACAATAACAGTGGAGGACCTGCTATGGACACCAAATCCCTGACATTGCTGGTGGAAATCCTGGATGCCGGCAATCTCAGCGAGGCCGCGCGCCGCCTGAAAATGACGCGCGCCAACGTCAGCTATCACTTGAACCAGCTAGAGCGCTCGGTGGGCATGCAACTGGTGCGGCGCACCACGCGCCACGTTGAAGCCACCGAAATCGGACTGAAGCTGTATCAGCATGGCCGCAGCATCCAGGACGAACTGGTGGCGGCCCGCGAGTCCGTTGAAACCTTGGGCAAGACGCCGCAAGGCAAGGTGCGCCTGAGCGTGCCCAGCGGCTATGGGCAGTTTGTGATGACGCCGTGGCTGCTGGAATTCAAGCTGGCGTATCCGGACATCGTGCTGGACGTGCTGTTCGAGAACAGCGTGGACGATCTGCTGCGCGACGAAGTCGATATTGCGGTGCGCATCATGTCGGAACCGCCGCAGAACCTGGTGGCGCGTGAATTGGGCAAGGTCCGCTACGTGGCGTGCGCGTCCAAGGCCTACGCTGACTGCCGCGGCCTGCCGCAGCGCCCCGAAGATCTGGCGGGTACGCCCGTGATCAGCGCGGCGGTCATCGGACGGCCGCTGCGGCTGTCGGCCTACTACGGCGGCGAGCCGCGTCAGCAGGTGGTGCTGGAACCCACCGTGATATCGCGCAATTACGCGTTCCTGCGCGATGCGATCCGCGCCGGGCTGGGCGTGGGCGTCGTGCCCGACTATGTCGTGCATGACGATATCGCCCGCGGCGACCTGCTGGCGGCGCTGACCGAATGGCGGTTGAGCATCTTCGGCCGCGGCATGTACATGCTCTATATGCCGAACCGGCACCATCCCCGGGCGATTTCCATGATGATCGAGTTCATCCTGGAACGGGCCCAGCGGGGTCACGAGGGCCAGGCGGGTTTGCTGGCACCGGCGGGCTGAGCGGCCAGGCACGCAACTTGCTGTCCCCATCCCATATCGAATGCGGGGGCAAGATGGAGATCACGACACCGGTGCAGCCGGCGCCGGACGCGGCGGAGCGGGCGAGGCCGACGGAAGCCGCCGCCGGGGACACGGCTGTCCCCGATAAGGTGACGGCCCAGGACGCCGGGTTGATCCCGGATTCGCCGCCCGATACGCCCCATGTGTGGGCACGCGGCGCCTGCCTGACCACGCTGACGGTCCTGGCGGTGTTGTTCACGCTCAAGCTGGCGCAGGAATTCATCGTGCCCGTGGTGATGGCGATCGTCATCGCCTATGCGCTGGACCCCATCGTGAGCCTGATGGGACGCGCCCGGGTGCCGCGCGTGATCGGCATACTGATCCTGATGTTCGCGATCGCCACCGGCCTGGCCGGGCTGGCCTACGTGACGCAGAACCAGGTCAGCTCCATCGTGCAGGCGTTGCCGGAGATTTCGGGCAAGCTCTCGCGTATCCTGGCCGGCGTGTCCAGCGGCGACGGCTCCATTTTTGAAAAGATGAAAGGCGCGGTCAGCCTGCTACAGGACAACGGCGGGATCGTGCCCGGCCGGCAGGTGGTCGTGGCCAAGTCCGATTCCGGCCTGAGCGATTTTCTGCTGTGGGGATCGAAGGGCGTGGCCGCCTTTATCGGGCAGGCCACGATGAGCGCATTCCTGGTGTTCTTCCTGCTGTTGTCTGGCAATGCCTTCAAGCGCAAGTTCGTGAAGGTGGCGGGAACGACCTTGTCGCAGAAGAAAATCAGTGTGCACATGCTGGACCAGATAAACAGCGCCATTCACCGGTACATGGCGATGATGCTGGTGACGAACCTGGCGTTGGGCCTGATGTCGTGGATCGCATTCCGCCTGTTGGGCCTGGAGAACGCGACGACCTGGGCGGTGGTGGCTGGCGCATTGCACATCATTCCTTACTTTGGTCCGTTGCTGACGGCGGTGGGGACGGGAATCGCGGCGCTTATCCAGTTCGGCGAGATCGGCCCGGCGCTGGCGGTGGCCGGCAGTTCGGTGGCCATCGCCTTGTTGATGGGCGTGGTGGTCACGACCTGGATGTCGGGGCGCATCGCCAGGATGAACGCCGTGGCGGTGTTCATGCTGCTGTTGTTGTTCACGTGGCTGTGGGGCGTGTGGGGGACGCTGTTGTCGGTGCCTCTTGCCTTCATCGCCAAGGTGGTCGCCGATCACGTCGAAGGGCTGGAAGCCGTGTCGGAGTTTCTGGGCGAATAGGCAATGAATATCGAAGCGGTCTGGTTTCTGCTGATCGGCGCGTTGTTCGTCTTGATGGTGGTGTCGAAGCGGCTGATCGATGCGCTGCCCATGACGGGGGCCATGGTGTATCTGGGGGTCGGCTTCCTGATCGGCCCGGCGGGCTTGGGGCTGCTGAAGCTGGACCTGTACGGCGATAGTCACTTGCTGCGCCTGGCGACCGAAGCGGCGTTGCCCGTTTCACTGTTCGCCGTGGGCATGCACTTGCGCGTGGCGTGCGGGCACGCGTTGTGGCGCTTGCCCTTGCGCCTGGCCGCCCCAGCCATGTTGCTGACCATCGGCTTGATGACGGCGTTCGGGCTGGGCTTCCTGGGTCTGGACCTGGGCGCGGCGCTGCTCATGGCGGCCGCGTTGGCGCCGACGGACCCCGTGCTGGCCAACGAACTGCGGCCGCGCTGATCTGGGGCGTGGCCGGGGCGGTGGCGATCGGGTGGCTGATGGGCACGCTGGGCGAACGTCTGATCGCCATGCTGCGTATCCGTTACGGCAACGCCTTGGGGCTGGACGAATTCCTGGCGCTGGGCCTGATGGCGCTGTGCTATGGGGCGACGTTGCTTGCCCACGGCTACGGCTTTCTTGCGGTCTTCTGCGCCGGGGTGGCGTTGCGCCAGCAGGAATTGCGCGCCACCGGCAGCGCGCGCAAGCCACGGGATGCCTTGCAGGAAGTGACGCTTGCCGAACAGGAACAAAGCGAACAGGACCCGCGTCTGGCGCATGCGCAATTGGCCGAATCGATGATGGCGACCTCGGTGGGGATGGAACGGTTCGCCGAGTTGGCGCTGATGCTGATCATCGGCTGCGTGGTGTCCGCGCATTGGCGCGAACTGCTGGGTTGGACGCCGCTGCTGGTGGCTGCCGTGCTGTTTGTCGTGGTGCGGCCGGCCAGCGTCATGCTGGCGCTGGCCGGCTCCACGCTTGATTGGCGGCAGCGTGGGCTGGCAAGCTGGCTGGGCATTCGCGGCGTCGGCACGTTCTACTATTTGCTGCTGGGGGTGGAGCAGGCGCCCGATGGGGTGGCGAGAGCACTGGCGCCGCTCTTGCTGGCCACCATCGTCGCGTCGGTGCTGGTGCATGGCATATCGGCCTCGCCCTTGATGGGGTGGTACGCGACGCGCCTGTCGGCGCGAACGCGCCGCGGCAAGACATCGCGGCCCACGTAGGCCGGGGTTGGTATGCTGACGGCTTGCTCCGACGGAAACCCTATGCCCGATACGTCCCGATCTCCGACGCCGTCAGCCCCCCATTCCGCCTTGGCGTCCGACGTGCGCCGGACGCAATTGCGGCGCATGAAGCTTGCCGCGCTGGCCTTGCTGGTTGCCATGATCAGCGGCTTCATCACCAGCCACGTGATGGGCGGGCAGGGCGTGTGGGCATGGGTGCGGGCATTTTGCGAAGCCGCGACGGTGGGCGCGCTGGCGGACTGGTTCGCGGTGGTGGCGCTGTTTCGCCGGCCGATGGGCCTGCCGATCCCGCACACCGCCATCATTCCCAGCAACAAGGATCGCATCGGCGACAACCTGGCCGTGTTCGTCCGCGACCATTTCCTGGACCCGGACACCTTGATGGAAAAGCTGCGGGTGTTTGATCCCGCCGCCCGCCTGTCCCGCTGGCTGGTGCGGCCGCGCCAGGCGCATGCGCTGAGCGACGGCGCCCGCCGGGTGGCCCTGCAGACGCTGGACCTGCTGGACGACCACGCCGTGCGCGGCGTCATCCAGGAGTTCGTGGTGAAGAACCTGCGCCGCTGGGACGCGGCCGGGACGGTGGGCGAGATCCTGGGCCTCTTGACCCGCGACGGGCGCCATCAGGAACTGCTGGATGCGGCCATGGAACGGCTGGGCGGGTACCTGGGCGAAGACGACGTAAAGGAACGCGCATCGACGCTGCTGGTGAAATTCGCCCGCAAGGAATGGCCGCGGATCATCGCGGCCGTCGACGTCGTCAAGTCGGTGGACGGCATTGCCGACAACCTTGCCGACCGGCTGGCCCTGGCGCTGGTGCAGGAGGTGCGCGACGTTCTATCCGAACCCGACCATCCCGTCAGGCGCGACTACGAGGCCTGGGTGCTGAACTACATCGAACGCTTGAAGTCCGATCCGGCCCTGTCGGCGCAGGTCGAAGAACTGAAGCAGCGCGCCATCGACCATCCGAAAGTGCAGGAGTACGTGCAGGGCCTGTGGGATGACATTCACGCGGCGTTGCGGCGCGATCTGTCGAACGAGGAGTCGGCGCTGGCCCGCCATCTGGAAAGCGCCTTGCTGGCGCTGGGCCGCAAACTGGGTGAAGACCCGGGGCTGCGCGACGCCATCAACAACCACGTTCTTGGCAGCGCCCGGCGCCTGACCGGCCGCCTGCGGATCGGCGTGACGGAGCATATTTCGCGCACCGTGAAGCACTGGGACGAGCGCCATCTGGTTGACGAACTGGAACTGAGCGTGGGGCGCGACCTGCAATACATCCGCTTCAACGGCACCTTGGTGGGCGGGCTGATCGGCGTGGCGCTGCACGCGCTGGTGCTGCTGGTCAATCGTTAACAAGGCTGATCGCTTGTATCAGGAATGAAGAATGCTGGCCGACGGGGCGGCGCCGGTGCTATTGTCATTGGCGCCCCGGGCGTGGCCGGCGCAGTCCGCGCCGCGCCGGGCACCCGCACTTCGCGTGCATGATTCCAGGAGGCACTTCATGAAGAAAATCTCGATGCTTGTCGCGGCGCTGGCACTGGCGGGCGCTTCGGGCGCGGCGCTGGCCGAAGACGTCTCGATGTCGTTCCTGACGGCCGACGGCATAGGCAAGAGCGCTGGCACGATTTCGCTGAAGGACACCAAAGGCGGCTTGGAGATCACGCCCAACCTGACGGGCCTGCCTCCAGGCGAACATGGCTTTCACGTTCATGAAAAAGGTTCGTGCATGCCGGGTCCGGTGAACGGTCAGACGGCGCCCGGCGGCGCGGCCGGTGGCCATCTGGACCCGAAGGGCACCAAGGCCCACAAAGGCCCGATGGCGACCGATGGCCATCAGGGCGACCTGCCATTCATCGTGGTGGCCGCCGATGGCACCGCGAAGAAAGCGGTCGTGGCGCCCCACTTGAAACTGGCCGACGTGAAGGCGCGCGCGGTCATGGTGCATGTGGGCGGCGACAACTACAGCGACACGCCCGCGCCGTTGGGCGGTGGAGGCGGCCGCCTGGTTTGCGGTGTGGTGAAGTAGTCGAAGCGCCCGCCCAAACGCGTCGGAAAGGCTGCGACGGCCGCTCAGGCCGTGCCGTTGCGGCCATGCAGCCGGTAGCCTTCCCGGCCGGCCAGCCGGTCGTAATAGGCGGAGACCGCGGGCAGGGCGGGCTTGTCGAAAGGCGTGGCGAACCACCGGTTCACCGATAGCCCGACGGGAATGTCCGCCAGTGAAAACGCATCGCCCGCCACATGGGCGCCGGTCTGCGCCAATTGCTGTTCGAGGATGCCCATGAAGTGCGCCCAGCCCTGGCACGACGCCTGGATACTGGCCGCGTCGCGGTGGTCGGGTGATTGCCGCGCCAACGCCATGAAGGCGTAGCTCCAGGACCGATTCAAGTCGGTCGCCTGCCAATCCATCCATTGATCCACGCGGGCGCGCAGCTGGGGCTCGGCGGGATACAAGTATTGGCCGCCGTATTGCGCGGCCAGGTATCGGATGATGCTGTTCGATTCCCACAGCACGAAATCGCCGTCCTGGATCACGGGCACCATGGCATTGGGGTTCAGCGCGAGGAATCGCGGATCGTTGGTCGGCTGAAAGCCCTTGCCCCAGTCCTCACGGGTGAAGGGCAGGTTCAGCTCGGCGCAGGCCCAAAGCACCTTGCGCACGTTGATGGATGACGCTTTACCCAATATTTTCAGCATCTTGTAGCAGAGCCCGTGAAGAGAATCCGGGCAGTCTAGCGGCCGCCGGGACGGTCCGCCAGATACAGATTGGGGCCGCGCCGTGCGTAACAGCCGCGGATGGCGGGGCGAAGTCAGGCGCCCGCCGGCTGGGGCTGATGGCGAAGCCGCCGCACGGGCGACGCGAACAACACCAGGAATTGCACCAGGAAGCCCGCCGTGGACACCCACAGGCAGGCTTCCAACCCGACCCGCGCGGCAAGCGTGGCGCCGATCAGTGCGCCGACGGGACGGGCGCCGAACGTGGCGGTCAGGATCACGGCGGACACGCGGCCCAACAGCGCGTTGGGCGTGACGGCCTGGCGCAAGGTGGTGGTGGTGATCGTCCAGAGGATGGGGCCCGCGCCGAACAGGAAAAAGCCCACGGCCGCCCACACACCGGACGGAAAGACCAGTGTCGACAGCAAGATGCCGCTTGCCGCCAACGCCGACAGCGGGCCCGAGGCGATCATCGCCCCGAACGATAGCCGGCGCGCCAGCCACGGGGCGGCCAATGCGCCCGCCAACATGCCGCCGCCGTACACGCCCAGCGTGACGCCCACGCCGGCGGCCGACAAGCCCAGGCGTTCGATGGCGTAGACGACGTAGACGGCCTGCAGCACGAACCAGGCGGTATTGAAGAACACGGCGGTCGCCAGTACCGGGCGCAATAGCGGATGCGTGCCGACAAAGGCGGCGCCTTCGCGCAGGTCGGCCAGCACGCGACGGCGAGCGGCCGGCTGAGGGGTGTCGGACGGCAGCCCCGCCAGCAGCACCGCCGCCAGCAGAGACAGCGTCGTGGCGATCACATACGCGACGGGGGCGCCGATCCAGCCGACCAGCGCGCCGCCTGCCGCGGGCCCGGCCGAAAACGCGCTGCTGCGCGCCAGCTCCAGCCAGCGGTTGGCGCTCGCCAGCTCGCTGGCAGGCACCAGCCGGGGCACCAGCGCCGGCGCCGCCACGTTGTAGGCGACCGTGCCGACCGCGCCCAGGAAACCCAGCGCGGCCAGCCAGTTCAGGCTCAGACCGCCCATGCCCAGCAGCGCCAGCAAGCCCAGCAGGCTGGCCGCCCGCACGCATTCGGCCGCCGTCATCAGGGCGCGGCGAGACATCCGGTCCGCCAGCACGCCGGCGGGCAGAGACAGCAGCAGGAACGGCAGGGTCTGCGCGGTTTGAAGATAGCCGGTCTGCGATGCCGTGGCGCCCAGCGCCAGCACGGCGACCAACGGCGCCGCCGCCAAGGCCATCTGTTCGGAAAACTGGGCTGCCAGATTTGAGGCGGCCAGACGGCGGAAAGCGGAGGGCAGGGCAGGCATGGGCGACGCCCGTTCGGGGCGCGGTAAACGGCAAGGGCACGATCATGATCGTGCCCTTGGCGGCCTGCACTCCGTTCCTTGCGCCGGCCTCGCGCTTGCGGGGCCGGCGCCCTGGACGGTCAGGGAATCGGCGGATAGTCGCCGTAGCCGTCCGGCCAGGGGGTCAGCACCTCGTACCCGGTTTCGGTCACGACGACCATGTGCTCCCATTGGGCCGACAACGAGCGGTCTTTGGTGACCACCGTCCAACCGTCGGGCAACTGCTTGGTCGCGGGTTTGCCGGCATTGATCATGGGCTCGATGGTGAACATCATGCCGGGTTGCAACACCAGGCCTTCGCCGGGGCGACCGTAGTGGAGCACTTGCGGCTCGTCGTGATAGATCTGGCCGATGCCGTGGCCACAGTATTCGCGCACGATGCTGAAATGCTCGCGATGCGCGACCGTCTGGATGGCATGGCCGATATCGCCCAGCGTGGCGCCGGGCTTGACCGCCATGATGCCCGCTCGCGTGGCTTCGTAGGTGGTGTTGACCAGGCGGCGCGCCAGGGGGCTGGGTTGTCCCACGTAATACATGCGGCTGGTGTCGCCGAACCACCCGTCCTTGATGACGGCCACGTCGATGTTCAGGATGTCGCCGTTCTTCAGCACCTTGGCTGACGGGATGCCGTGGCAGATCACATGGTTGACCGACGCGCAGATCGTCTTGGGAAAGCCGTGATAGCCGACGTTGGCCGGAATCGCTTTCAGCACGTTCACGATGTACTCGTTGCAGATGCGGTCCAGGTCATCGGTGGTGACGCCAGGGCGCACGTGTTCGCCGATCATGTGCAGCACTTCGGCCGCCATGGCGCCCGCCTTGCGGGCCATTTCGATATCGGCGGCGGATTTGATGGAAACCTTCTTCGCCATTTACGCGGCCTCCTGCTGGGCAGCGTCGGGTAAGCGCCGAGACAGCGACGCGATGGTGAAGCCTTCGCCCTGTTCGATGCGGATCAGCAATTGGCAGATGTCCGCGTGGCGCAGTTCGGGATAGAGCTCGGACAGCATGCCGATGCGCATCCAGTGTTCGGCCTGGGAATTGATCGAGCGGCTGAGGGCGCCGCTGGCGACGCGCAGATTCTCATGCATCTGCTCGGAGATTTTGACGAGACCCATGGTGGGAATGATCCGTATATGGTTTGTATATGGATCATATCTTACTGCGGGGCCGCAGACCGTGCAAATCGGGGGCCAACGGGGCGGCTGCGGTCCGCTCTTAGCGTGTCTTGGCGCGTGTCGGTTTTTTGGCCGGCGCCGCCTTGGCCGTGCCTGTCTTTGCCGTTGCCGACTTGCCGGCGCCCGCGCGAGCGGTCTCTTTCGGCGCCGGGGCCGTGACGGCGTGGAGCTGCTCCATCCACATCAGCGCGTCCGTATACGACAGGAACTGCTGCAGATAGCCCGGCGACAGCTCTCGCATCAACGACAGCGCGCGGTGCACCAGTTGATTGGAATTGAGCGGGCCGGCGTTTTTGTGCACCTGTTCCTGCGACTGGCGCACCTGGCGGTCTGCGCTGACCCGTGACCAGACGCCGCGGAAATAATCCAGCATCTGCACGTCGGGATAGGTGGCCCGCAGGCCCAGCGTGTCGCGCGTCCAGCCGCTGACGCCGCCGGGCGGATCCGGGTCGGCCAGGTAATCGATCAGGCCGGCTAGGGCGCCGGCGCTGCGGGCGGCCTCCGAGGCGCCGGCATCGGCGGCCGCGGAATCGGCCAGGGAATCGGCCTCCAGCCGGCCTTCATAAGCATGCAGCAAATCGGCCAGCCTTGCGTCCAGCAACTGCCGCGCCAGGCCGTCCATCGCCGCCGCGCGCCGGGCCATGGCGTCCAGGAAACGGAAACGCACCGGGTCGACGCGGTCCGCCCCGCTGTCGCGCCAGGCGTCCAGCGTAGCCTGCGCGTCGCGCGCGCCGCCAAAGCTGCCGTCACTGCCCACGCGGCTTTTCCGGGTCATTGGACGGCTTGGGAATCGGCGTGATCTCCACACGGCGGTTCTTGGCGCGTCCCGCTTCGTCGGCGTTCGACGCCACCGGCTGTTCGGAGCCGAATGCGGCCGCGAAGACGGTGGAGGCGGGCACGCCTTCGTCGATCAGCGCCCGCGTGACCGTCAGGGCGCGTTGCGCCGACAAGTCCCAGTTGTCCGCGAAGCGGCGGTTGCCTTCGCGCACCTGCTGGTCATCGGTATAGCCGCTGACCATCAGGATTTCGTCGTGCGTCTTCAGATAGGCGGACAGCGGCTCGATCAGGGATTTCAGGACGTCGCGGCCTTCGGGCTGCAATTGGTCGGAATTCAACGCGAACAGCACGCTGCCGCTGATGCCGATGCGCCCGTTGATCAGTGTGACGCGGCCAGCCGCCAGCGGGCCCGCCAGCGCCTGCTCCAGCGTTTCTCGCCGTTGCGTTTCTTCCTGGCGCTGCTTGACCTCTTCTTCCAGCTGTGTCGAGAGTTGCAACTGCACGCCGATCACGCTGACCAGGATCAGCACGAAGGCGCCCAGCAGCACCGACATCAGGTCGCCGAAGACGGCCCAAACCGGTGCGGTTGCCTCGACGCCGCCATCGATGTCCTCGCTCATGCGGCTTCGGCTCCGGCGGTGGCGCGCTGGATCGCCAGTTGCTGCAGATTTTCGATGATCTGCTTTTGCGACATCAGGCTCAGGTCGACCACTTCACGGGCCTGCGCCACGTAATAGGACAGTTGTTCATCGCCGCGCGCGATGGACTTGTCCAGCGCGGCTTCGATGCGTTGCAGGTGGGCGACGAGCTTGTCGTTGGACTCGCCGAACAGCTGCACCGCGACGCCGAACGATTCACCCAGGCTGGCCACTTCCACGGCGCTGCGGGTGACGTGGGCGGCGACGTCCGTGAGCTTGCCGGTTTCGGCTTCGACCCGGTCGGTGAACTGCGTGCCGACGCGTTCCAGTAGTTCGGCCGACGAGGCGACCAACGCGTCCACGGCCGTGCGTTGCTCGGCCGCAGTGTGGTTCACGGCGGTCAGCAACGTGTCCAGCGTGTCGAGCAGGCGGTTGCGTTCTTCCAGCATGTCGTTGTCGCGCACCATGCTGTCGGACAGCTTCTGGCGCAGTTCGCCGATGACCTCGGCAGCCGCCTTCGGGGCCTCGGACGCGGCTTGCACCAGGCGGCCGATCTCGGCGATGGTGTCGCTGGCGTGCGCTTGCGTCTGCGAGGTGATGTCGTGGGCGGTCTGGGCCAGCGTGTCGCAGATCTGCTGCTGTTGGCTCGCGGTGGCGGCGCCGGCCTGTTCCCATTCCTGGCGCAGCGCATCGGCCATGCCGGCCAGCTTTTCGGTCCAGGCGGCCAGGCGCGCGTCGTCGCTGGACGCCAGCGCGGCTTGCAGGCCGGTGTGCGATTGGTCCAACGCTTGCAGCAGCGCCGCCGAGTGTTGCTCGAACGCGGCGGCGGCGGTTTCCAGGGCTTGGCGGTTGCCGGCGGCCAATTGCTCGCCGACCTGTTCCTGGCGCGTCTGCGCATCGGTCCAGGCCTGCGTGACATGGCTTGCCGCCGTTTCCAGACGGGCGGATACGTCTTGCAGCAGGCCGGCCTGCGCCTGGGTCTGCGTGGTGATTTCACGGGTGGCCTGGGTCAGCGTGTCGCTGAGCGCCTGTTGGCGGTCGGCGGCTTGCACGCCGGCCAGTTCCCATTCCTGGCCCAGCGCATCGGCCATCGCGGCCAGCTTGCCGGTCCAGGCGGACAAGCGTTCTTCGTCCTTCGCGGCCAACGCGGCTTGCAGGTCCGCATGCGATTGGTCCAGCGTGCGCAGCAGCGCGGCCGAGTGCTCGCCGAAGGCGGCGGCGGCGCTGGACAGGGCGTGCTGGTTGTCCGCAGCCAGCTTTTCGCCGACCTGTTCCTGGCGCGCTTGCGCGTCGGTCCATGCCTGCGTGACCTCGCGCGCGGCCGACTCAAGGCGGGCCGATACGGTTTCCAGCAGACGGGCTTGCGCCTCGTTCCGGGTGGCGACGTCTTGCGCGGTCAGGGCCAGCGTGTCGCTGATTTCCTGTTGGCGGACCACAGTATGGTCGCCGGCCGCCTTCCATTCCTGGCCCAGCGCCGCGGCCATCGTGGCGAGCGTGCCGGTCCAGGCGGTCAGGCGTTGTTCGTCCTTCGCGGCCAGCGCGGCTTGCAGGTCGGCATGTGACTGATCCAACGTGCGCAAGAGCGACGTTGCGTGCTGCTCGAAGGCCGCCGCGGCAGTGGTCAGGGCCTGCTGGTTGTCGGCAGCCAGCTTTTCGCTGACCTGTTCCTGGCGGGACAACGCGGTGTTCCATTGGTCGGACACGCGGGTGGCCGCCGTTTCCAGGCGGGTGGACACGCTTTCAAGCAGCAGTGCCTGGGCTTCGGTCTGGGACGTGACATCGCGGGCAGTGCGGGCAAGCGCATCCGACCAGGCGGCCAGGCGCTCGTGGTCCTTGGCAGCCAGTGCGGCCTGCAGGTCGGCGTGCGACTGCTCCAGGGTGCGCAGCAGCGACGCCGAATGCTGCTCGAACGCGGCGGCGGCGGTCGTCAGGGCTTGCTGGTTGTCCGTGGCGAGTTTTTCGCCGACCTGTTCCTGGCGGGAAAGCGCGGCTTCCCAGCGGTCGGACACGTTGTTCGCGGCGGCTTCCATGCGCGCCGACACGCCTTCCAGCAGGCTGGCTTGCGTGGCGGCCTGAGCGTTGATGTCGCGCACGGCTTGCGCCAGCGCGTCGCTGATGGCCTGCTGGCGGTCGGCGGCTTGCGCGCCGGACTGCTGCCATTCCTGGCGCAGGGTGGCGCCCATCGCGCCCAGCGTTTCGGTCCATGCGGCCAGGCGTTGCTGGTCGCGCGAGGCCAGCTCGGATTGCAGCAGCGAGTGCGATTGGTTCAAGGTGCGCAGCAGCGAGGCGGAGTGCTGCTCGAAACTGGCGGCGGCTGCGGTCAGGGCTTGCAGGTTGTCGCCCGCCAGCTTTTCACTGACCCGCTCTTGCCGCGACAGCGCGGACGCCCAGGCGTTGGACATGTCGCCCGACGAGGCTTCCAGCCGCGCGGAGACGCCGTCCAGCAGGGCGGACGAGCGTTGTTCAAAGGTCTGCGCAAAGCGGTCCAGCGACGCGCGAAGGTCCTGGGCCAGCGTCTCGCTTGCCCGCTGCTGACCGGCCAGGGCCTGGCTCCAGATGTCGGCAACGGTGGCGGTGGATGCCTGGAAACCCGAGGTCAGGCTGGCCAACTGCTGCTGCACGGCCTGAGTCACCGTGTCTTGCAGGCTGGCGGTTTCGCGTGACAGGCTTTCCATCGTGGCCTGCACCACGGGCTGCAAGGCCACGCCGGCGGAACGCGCGCTTTCCGCCACGCCTTCCTTCATGGACTGTTCCATCACGGCGGCCAGCCGGGCGTACGCCGCCTCGGCCTTGCCCTGGAACACGTCCTGGCTGGCCAGTTGCCGCTCGTTGATGGCGTGCGTCTGCTTTTCCATGTTTTGCATCATGGATTGCAACCGATCGACCAGCGTGGGCATGGCGTCGGCCTGCCGTTGCATCACTTCAGCCTGCCGTTGCAGCAGCTTGAAGGATTCTTCGCGCTGATAGCTTTGCGAGTACACCCGCAGCGTGGTCGCGATCTTCGTGTCCAGCAGTTGCGCGGCCTGCACGCGTTCGCGGCGGCACAGCGCGGCCAGCAGGCCCAGCATGGCGGAGGTCGCCACGCCGGCGATGGACGTGCCGAACGCGAAACCCAGTCCCTTGACCGGCGCGGCCAACGACGCGCGGATCGCGCCCAGGTCGGTGGCGCTTTCCAGCGCCATGCCGGTGCCGCGCAGGGTCACGACCATGCCCAGGAACGTGCCCAGCATGCCCAGCAATACCAACAGGCCCACCAGATAAGGCGTGAGCGCCGGACCAGGCAGGCCGACTCGCTCGCCTTCCACCCGCAGCCGCGCCGCGTTGCGCAGGCTGGGATGCAACTGGTCCAGCCAGGAACCCAGGCTGGCCGGCGCTTCCGACAGACCGGTGGCCGACCGCGTCAGGCTGGCGGTGGCTTGCTGGTAGCGCAGCAGCTCCAGCGTGCCCGCCAGATAGCAGACGCCGATCAGTAGCGTCACGGCCAGCGCCAGCGGGTTGGTGCCCGCATAGCCCGCGCCGATCCAGCCCACGACGGCCAGACCGGCCAGGAAAACCACGAAATTGATCAGATACTTGGACATAGTGTCCCGGTTAGCTGGCGCGAAGGGCGGCAAGCAGCCCTTCGACCGGTTGTAAACGAACATCCAATTCGGCAAGCAGGACGCTCCGCATATCCTTGCGGAACACGTCCAGCCATGCGCCGGGTGTTATCGGCGCGTCCGTGGCTTCGGCGGCTTCCGCCGCTTCGGCCAGGCGCAGCCGTTCAAAATGGCCGGCAAGCAGCTTGGGGATGACGCCCAACAGGGCGCGCTCCTTGGGCAGCAGGGCGCGGTCCATGATGGCATCCACCACCGCCAGACGCGTCATCTCGCCGTTTTTGGCCGCGACCATCCCGCGCAGGCGACTACGCAGATTGCCCACGCTGGTCTCCATCGTGTGCTGCAACGACTGATAACGCTGCCGGAAATTCGAGTAATCCGCTTCGGCTTCCGCGATGGCCGCCGGCTTCTTGGCCGAGGCTTGTCCGGGAAGAGGCCGTTTGGCGGCCGTGGCCGCCGTGTCGCTGGCAATGGCGTCCGCCAGCGTGGTCCGGACGCGCTGGCACTCGCGTTCCTCGGCATTGCTGAACGTCCGCGCGCCGGGAGCGATCACCGGCGGGCGGGTATTCAAGGCCGCGGACAGCGCGATCGCGTCCGTCCAGCCGAGCCATTGGCTCAGATGGTCAGAAAGCGATTGCCTGGATTCCGGAACGTCGACATCCGTCAGGCGAGTCAGCAAGCGAATGAGCGTCGGGCCGCTTAAACCTGTGCGCTGTGGGGCTTGCAACATACCACCAGAGTCAAAAAGGGGGGAGTTTACACGGTGGGGCGAGGGGAAAGGGGGCGCGGCGGCAGGCGCCGGTTAAAAAATGGGGTCGCATCAATGCCCGGGTGCAACAGTGTGACGGGTCGGGCGGGCGCCGGCGAGGCCTGCGGTGGTAGATTAGTTTCCAGGCCCGGGCCAGCAGGAGCGAGCGCATGGCGGCATTCCGATGGATATTCTGATCTTGAACGCGTCACGCGCGTTGGCTGCGGGTGATCCGATCAGCGCGCTGAACCATGTTGCGTTGCGCGACGACGCGCCGGCACTGGCGTTGCGCGGGATCGCGATGGCGCAATTGGGGGACTTTGCACGGGCCAAGGCGCTATTGCGCCGCGCGACGAAAGCCTTCGGCGCGCAGGACGTCATCGCCCGCGCCCGCTGCGTGGTGGCCGAGGCCGAGGTGGCGCTGGCCTCGCGCGACCTAGCCTGGCCCGAAAAGTCGTTGGCCGCCGCCCGCGCGACGCTGCTGGCGCAGGGCGACACGGTCAATGCCGCGCATGCCGCGCAGCTTCAGGCGCGTCGGCAACTGCTGGTCGGACGGCCCGATGACGCCGGCCAGATCTTGGACGGCGTGGATGCGACGGCCCTGCCCGCGGCATCGCGGGCAATCCATGAATTGATCCGGGCCGGCATCGCATTGCGCCGGGTCCAGGCGTCGGCCGCAAGCGCGGCATTGGCGCGTGCCGCGGGCGCGGCGCGGCAGGCAGGCATTCCGGCGTTATTGGCGGAAGTGGACCAGACGTTCCGGGCGCTGCATGCGCCGGCCGGCCGCCGGGTGTCGCAGGACGGGGTCCACGACATGCCGCTGGGCGAGGTGGAAGCGCTGATGGCGTCAGCGGCGTTGATCATCGACGCATGCCGCAACGTCTTGCGGCGCGAGGGCCGAATGGTGTCGCTGGCCAGCCGCCCCGTGCTATTCGCGCTGGCGCGGATGCTGGCCGAGGCATGGCCGCGGGACGTGTCGCGCGAACTGCTGATCGCCCAGGCCTTTCGGACCGGCTTCCAGGACGAGTCACACCGTGTGCGCCTGCGCGTGGAAATCGGGCGTTTGCGCGCGACGATGCACCCCTTGGCCGGCGTCCATGCGACGAAGCACGGCTTTGTCTTGCGTCCGGAGGGCGCGCCCAAGGTGGTCGTGCTGGCCCGCCCGGTGGATGTGGCGGACCGCGATCAGGCCGCCGTGCTGGCCTGTTTGGCCGATGGGCAGGCGTGGTCGAGTTCCGCCTTGGCGCTGGCGCTGGGGGCCAGCCAGCGCACGGTGCAGCGGGCGCTGGATGCGTTGGCGGCGGCCGGGCAGGCGCAGCCGTTGGGGCACGGACGGGCGCGCCGCTGGATGACGCCGCCGGTGCCGGGTTTCACGACAAGCTTGTTACTCCCTGCGTTGTTGTCCGATCAGTAGCATGAAGTCTCCTACTAACCAGGATGCAATCATGAAACGAACCCAAGCCCAGATCCTCCGTGAATACGGCCCGTTCCCCGGCGTCGACAACGTGCACGGCGTCACGTTCGATGGCGATCAGGTGTGGATGGCCGTGGGGGAAAAACTCGTCTCGCTGGATCCGGCCACCGGCGTCACGGCGCGCGCGCTGGACGTCGCGGCCAGCGCCGGCACGGCCTTCGACGGCAAGCACCTCTATCAAATCGCCGACGGGCGCATTCAAAAGCTGGACCCCAAGAGCGGCCGCGTGCTGGCGACGATCCCGGCCCCGGGCGGTGGCGGCGATTCCGGCATGGCCTGGGCCGAGGGCTCGCTGTGGGTGGGCCAGTACCCGCAGCGCAAGATCCATCAGGTGGATCCCGAGACCGGCCGCGTGCTGCGCACGATTGATTCCGACCGCTATGTCACTGGCGTCACGTGGGTGGACGGCCAGCTTTGGCACGGCACCTGGGAGAACGACGCGAGCGAACTGCGGCGCCTGGAGCCCGCGACGGGCGACGTCCTGGAAAGCGTCGAGATGCCTGCGGGTATGGGCGTTTCGGGCCTGGAGTCGGATGGGGCGGACCGCTTTTTTTGCGGTGGCGGCAATAGCGGCAAGGTCAGGGCGGTGCGGCGGCCCGGGTAGAATCGAGAGGGATCGGGGCTTGTTTTAGCAGGCCCGAAGGGCCTGGCCCTGTACCTCTCACTGGGAAACGCATGAAGCTTGCTCCATTTGGCATTTTCGGAATGGCCGTCATCGGCTTTGCGGCGCACGCCGAGCCGCTGGTCATCCCGACACCGGAGCAGGCGCACGCCGCCGTGGTCACGCTGCTGGGCGACGATCTGCCCGGCATGAAGCAGTCTCAACTGGCCATCGGCACCTGCCTGCCGGCGCCCAATCCGTCGCACAAGGGGCGCGTGTCTTGCACCACGATGCTGCTGATGCCGGCGGGCCGCTCGGAAGCGCCGATGGATTTCTACCAGGACGGCGGCAAGTGGGTGGCGTCGCCGCCCACCAACCTGACATTGCCGTTTCCCGACCCCAAGCTGGCGAACCAGCATTGGGTGGAAGGCCAGGCCAAGCCGTAGCGCCATGCTTGTGCGGCCGCGGGCCATGCGCGCGCAGTTGGCCGCTTGGCCGTTCAGGCCGTGAGCGGACGCAGCAGCACATCCTCGTAGAACGCGCCGATGGGCAAGCGCAGGTCGCGCACCTGGATTTCCAGCACCCAGATGCCGTCGCCCGGCACGAAATCGGCATTCGCCAACCGGTGTTTGCCGTATAGCGCATGCGGAAAATCCGACACCCGGTGCCCGGCGATATCGTGCACCAGCGCGCAGCCGTATTCGTGGGCGTAGACATCGGCCAGGTCATATAGCGCTTGCCCGGTCAGACCGTCAAGCCAGGCCAGGCGCGCGCGCTGGAAGACGTCGCGGGCCGCTTGGGCGCAGCGCTGCCGGTCGGCGTCGGCCCCGGTGACGAAGGTGTCGCCGTAGTCGCCTTCGTAGCCGTCCCAGACGGGGCCGATGTCCACGACGAAGATGTCGTCTTCGCCCAGCGTGCGGCGGCGGTCGGTGGGCTGCACGGCAGGCGACTGCGAGTCGGCGCCGAACCTGACGTAGGTGGGATGCCAGTTGTGCGACGCGCCCATGCGGCGCAAATGCTGGTCGGCCAAGGCGATGGCATCGCCGGTGGTGATGCCGGGCGTTATCAGGGCGGCAATCTCGTGCACGGCCGCCATCGAACGCTGGCGGGCTTGCAGGATGCCGTCCAGCGTGAATCTTTCGCCGACGCGTTCCCAAGGGTGCGGTGGCTGGCGCGGTGTCTGGCTCGGGCGAGAGTCGTCGGCAGGCAAGAACGCTTCGGAATGGAATCGACCTTCCGGCAGGCCCACCGCGCGCAGCCGTGCCTGCGCTGCCCGGACCATGGCGCCATTGCCGCAGGCGTAGACCATCGTGCGTGCCCAGTCATGCCCGGCTTGCGCCGCTACGTCCTGCACATGGCGGCCGGGGGCTTGGCCGGTAGCGGGGTGGCGCGACGATGCGCCCAAAGATCCGTCCGAAGGCCCGTCGCAAGCGCCGCCGGACAGCACGGGATGCCACCGCAACACGCCGTCTTTACCTTGCAGCGCATCCAGCAGGCCGCTGGCGTAGCAATCCTCGGGCTTGCGTCCGCCCCAATAGAGCGTCACGCTTTGCAGGCTTCGGCTGTCCAGGGCGGCCATCAGGATCGGGAACACGCCCGCAAAGCCCGTGCCGGTTGCCAGCAGCACCAGGTGGTCGATGCCGGCGGGTGGCGTGGCGGGCCAGACGCAGGCGCCATGCGGCCCGTCCAGCGACAAGGCGTCGCCGGGCATCAGCGCAGGCAGGATCTGACCGGTGAACGTGCCGGCGGGGGTGCGCCGGATGTGGAACGCCAACCGTCGCGGGCCGACGGCGCCGGGCACATTCGCAATCGAAAAGCAGCGGTGGCTGCCGTCCGCAAGGTGCACGCGCACATGCTGCCCGGGCTGGTAGTCAAAGGG
This sequence comes from Achromobacter sp. MYb9, assembly GCF_002975275.1. GTDB lineage: Bacteria > Pseudomonadota > Gammaproteobacteria > Burkholderiales > Burkholderiaceae_B > Achromobacter. The sequence continues at coordinate 142,682 of NZ_PCOQ01000005.1, forward strand.
CTCGACGCCCTGGATGTCGAGGATCAGTTCGGTCACCTCCGGCGTCAAGGGCCGGCGCGAGACCACGCTTGCGTGCCGGCGCCGCGGCGTGCTGGCGGGGGCGGTCCAATGCGGAAAGCGCAGCGTCATGTCGCTGACCGCGCGGCATTGGCACATCAGCAATTCATCGGCTGCCGGCACATAGGAAGACTCGTTTGGCGGGGTGATGCGCGTGTAGCGTCCCGCCAGCACCTGCGCCCGGCAAGCGCCGCACTCTCCGCGCTGACAGGAAAACGGGACCGGCGTGTCGACGGCCAGCGCGGCGTCCAGGAGGGGCGTCTGGCCGTCGGTGGCGAATTGGCCGGAAGGCAGGGAGATCGTGTAGGACGGGGGCATGGCGGGTCCGGGGTGGAGGGTGGAAAAGAGAAATCCAGACCTGAATTTATCGATAGAATGGCTTATCCAATAGGGCCATATTCGTAAAAATGAACAAGCCACTTTCAAGCCGGAAGAAATTGGAATCCAGCCTGGACTTGCCGCAAGAGTCGCCCCGCGAGGGCGAATCGAAGCAGTCGTGGGTGTATCGGCAGATTCAGGAGCGGATCTTGAAAGGGGCGTTGGCCTCCGGCGCGCGGCTGCCGTCCACGCGCAGCCTGTCGCAGCGTTGGCGCGTGTCGCGCTCGACCGTCGAGGCGGCCTACGACCAACTGCGCGGTGAAGGCTATACGACAGGCGCCGTCGGCTCGGGTACCTACGTGTCGGCGATCATCCCTGATAACTTCTTCCGCCGAGGCTTGCCAGGCGATTCCGGCGGCCATGCCGCGTCGGAGTCCAAGCGACCCGCGCAGCCCGGGCGCGCCGATACGCCGCGGGCTACGCCCGGGCCCGAACCGCTCTTTGCCGCCCGAACCGCCGACGCGTCGCTGTTTCCCATGGCCACATGGCGCAAGGGCTTGATGACCAGCGCGCAGCGCGTGACGCCAGACCAGTTGGCCAACGAGGAATCGCAAGGCTGGCTGCCATTGCGCGAACAGATCGCGCGCTATCTGGGCACGGCCCGCGGCATCTCGTGCCATGCGGACCAGGTCGTCATTCTGACCGGCATCCGGGACGGGCTGGACCTGAGCGCGCGCATTCTGCTGTCGCGGCAGGACAAGGTACTGGTGGAAGACCCGGGCTATTTGAACGCCATGCCGCTGTTCAGCCAGTTCACCTCGCGAGTCGTTCCCATCGCCATCGACGAACACGGCTTTTCGGTGGCGCGCGCGCGTCGTCACCGCGGCGTGAAGCTGGTGCATGTCACGCCCGCGCATCAGTCGCCCACGGGTGTCACGATGCCGGTCTCGCGCCGCCTGGAACTCCTGGCGTGGGCAAAACAAGCGGATTGTTGGATCATCGAAGACGATTACGACAGCGAATTCAACTACGACAGCGCGCCGCTGGCGGCGTTGAAAAGCCTGGATACGGCGGACCGGGTCATCCATTGCGGCAGCTTCAACAAGACGATGTTCAATGCGCTGCGGATCGGGTATGCGGTGGTGCCGAAACGATGGGTCTCGGCATTTTCCCGGGCACGCCATACGACCGGGCGGTCCAACAGCATGATCGAACAGATGACGCTGGCGGGCTTTCTGGAAGACGGCAGCTTTGCGCGCCATGTCCGCAAGGCGCGGGCGGTGTATGCCCAACGGCGCGACGTGGTGATGCGGTTGCTGGCGCAGGCGGCGGCCGGTGAACCCGTGCGAACCAGCGGCGAGCACGCCGGGTTTCATCTGCTGTGGTGGCTGCCGCCTGGGCAGGATGCGCACGTGTTGCGGGACCGGGCGCGGGCAAGGGGCCTGGCGTTGCAGCCGGTTGCGGACTATTGCCGGCGCGTGGACCTGCCTGCGGGCCTGGTGATTGGCTACAGCGGGCTGGACGAACCGGAAATCATGCGCCAAGGCGCATTGCTTCAGGCATTGCTGGCGCGCCCCACGGCTGGTTAGACCAAAGGCCTAATCCGGCGGTCTAGGGTAATTCCTGACAACAAGCTGATTGTCAGCGCTTAGGCGGAAAGGTTTAATCAGCTCAAAGTTGCAAAGCGGTCGCAGTCCCGGCACCGGGAAGCTCGCAGCAGGCGTTTCTCACGTGTCCATGCAGGTGCAGTCACTACAAGCTGTTCCATGTAGTCCACCAAGGAGACAACAAGCCATGCAACAACCCACGAAACCCCGCCGCAAGTTCATTTCCGGCGCTGCCGCCGCGGGCGCCGCCGCATTGGGATTTCCCGCCGTCACCCGGGCGCAGAACGCGCCTGTTTCCCTCAGGTTCCAAAGCACGTGGCCCGCCACGGACATCTTCCACGAGTTCGCGCGCGACTATGCCCAGAAGGTCAACGACATGGCCGGCGGCCAGTTGAAGATCGAAGTGCTGCCTGCCGGCGCGGTCGTGAAGGCGTTCGATCTGCTGGACGCCGTGTCGGCCGGCACGCTGGACGGCGGCCACGGGGTGGTGGCCTACTGGTACGGAAAGAACACGGCCGTGGCGCTGTGGGGATCGGGGCCGTCCTTTGGCATGGACGCCAATATGCTGCTGGCATGGCACGAATACGGCGGTGGCAAGGAACTGCTGGTCGAGATCCAGAAGGCGATGGGCGTGAACGTGGTGTCGCTGATGTATGGGCCGATGCCGACTCAACCCTTTGGCTGGTTCAAGCGGCCCGTGACCAAGGTCGAGGACGTGAAGGGCGTGAAGTTCCGCACCGTGGGGCTGGCAATCGACATGTACACGGCCATGGGCGCGGCGGTGAACGCCTTGCCGGGCGGCGAGATCGTGCCGGCGCTGGACCGTGGCCTGCTGGACGGGGCCGAGTTCAACAACGCGTCGTCCGACCTGGCGCTGGGTTTCCAGGACGTGTCCAAGATCTGCATGCTGCAGAGCTTCCACCAGAGCGCCGAGCAATTCGAAGTGCTGTTCAACAAGGGCAAGTACGACTCTTTGCCACCGCACTTGAAGCACGTCTTGAGTTACGCGGCCCAGGCCTGCAGCGCGGACATGTCCTGGAAAGCGGCCAACCGCTATTCGCAGGACTACATCAAGCTGCAGAAGGACCACAACGTCAAGTTCTACAAAACGCCTGATGCGATCCTGCAGGCGCAGTTGAAGATCTGGGACGAGATGATCGCCAAACGGTCGGCCGAGAACCCGCTGTTCAAGAAGGTGCTGGACTCGCAGCGCGCATTCGCCGAACGGGTGGGGCGCTGGCATGGGGATGTGTCGGTGAACTACCGCATGGCCTACAACCACTACTTCTCGCGCAGCACCAAACCGGCCTGACGCCTGTCTGCCTGGCCGCCCGCTGGCCCCCCGGGGCCAAGCGGGCGGCGTGTGCGCCCACGGCGCCATGCGTCTTGTCCTGGATGCCCGATGATCCGACTTATACGCTTGATTGACCGCATCTCCACTTTCGTCGGGCAGACGTTTGCCTGGTTGATCGTCGTGCTGGCGCTGCATGTGTGCTGGGAAGTGGCGGCGCGCTATGTGTGGAACCAGCCCAGCGCCTGGGCGTTCGATATGCAGATGATGTATTACGGCATCTTGTTCATGATGGCCGGGGCGTACACGTTGGCCAAGAACGGGCACGTGCGCGGCGACATCCTCTATGGCTTTCTGCCGCCGCGAGTGCAGGCGGGCCTGGACCTGATCCTGTTCATCGTGTTCTTTTTCCCCGGCGTCATCGCGCTGGTGTGGGCGGGCTGGTACTACGCCGGCTACTCCATCGCCATCGGTGAACACTCGTCGCTGATGGCGGACGGGCCGCCCATTTATCCCTTCAAGGCGTTCATTCCCGTCGCCGGCGCCGTCCTCCTGTTGCAAGGCGTGGCCGAAGTGCTGCGTTGTGTGCTGTGCCTGCGGCGCGGCGCCTGGCCATCGCGCGAAGAGGACGTCGAGGAAGTCGACGTGGACAAGCTGAAGAAGATGGTCCACGTGAAGGACGAAGACATCGCCCAATTGGACCGCTACGTGACGCCCCGGGAGCCGCACTGATGAAAATCCACAAGGCGTTGTGGTTTGGCCTGTCGTGCATCGGAATCGTGCTGCTGATGATCGCTTTCCTGACCCCGTGGGGCGATCTCACCACGGGGCACATCGGCCTGTTGATGCTGGCGCTGATCGTGGTGGCGATCATGCTGGGGTTTCCGACGGCGTTCACGCTGATGGGCATGGGGGTGCTATTCACCTTCCTGGCGTACTACATGCAGAGCGCGGACGCGGGGCGGTCCATCGGTCAGACGCTGGACCTGATGGTGCAGCGCACGTATGCCACGATGACCAACGATTCCCTGATCTCGATCCCGCTGTTCGTCTTCATGGGGTATCTGGTCGAACGGGCCAACCTGATCGAAAAATTGTTCCGGTCGATGCATCTGGCGCTGGCGCGACTGCCCGGCGCGCTGGCGGTGGCCACGCTGGCCACTTGCGCGATCTTCGCCACGGCGACCGGCATCGTCGGGGCGGTGGTGACGCTGATGGGACTGCTGGCGATGCCCGCGATGCTGAAGGCCGGCTACAGCGTGCGGCTGACGGCGGGCGCGATCACGGCGGGCGGCTGCCTGGGCATCCTGCTGCCGCCGTCGGTGATGTTGATCGTCTATGGCGCGACGACGGGCGTGTCGGTGGTGCAGCTGTATGCGGGCGCGCTGTTTCCGGGAATCATGCTGGCGGCGTTGTACATGATCTACGTGATCATTGTGGCCAAGCTGCGCCCGGATATGGCGCCGCCGCTGCCGGTGAACGAGCGCGGCGTGCCGCTGTCGCCGGAGACCCGGGCGCTGGCCGCAGCGGGCTACACGCGGGCATTGTCGGGCATGGTGGCCGCCCTGTTCAAGGGCCGCCGCAACCGTGATGTGTCTGCTGGCTTCCTGTTGCGCAACATGGCGACGGCGCTTGCGCCGCTGGCCGTGACGCTGCTACTGGTGGCGGTGGTGCACCATGGCGTGACACGGCCGCAGGTGGAATACGACATCCCTGCGGAACTGCGTCTTGGGTCGGGCGGTTTCGATACGGGCGGGGGCTTGAGCGAGCCGGACGCCGGTGGTCTGGCGGAGCCGCCCTCGGGTGAATTGGCCGAACCGCCGTCTTCGGACGCCGGGGCAACGGGCCTGTCCGAACCGCCGGGCACCCCGGAGGCATCGGGCCCGGCCGCTGGCGCCGCCGTTGCTACCCCGCCTGCTGCCGCCGCTGCCGAATCCGTCCCGACGCCAAACGGGTTCTGGATATTCGTCGCGGTGTGCGCGGTGATGCTGGTGGTGTTCTATGCGGCGCTGACCTGGGCGCGGCTGGAAATCTTCAAGATGCTGATGTCGTCGTTCTTTCCGCTGGCGGTCATGATCGCGGCGGTGCTGGGGTCCATCGCCTTTGGCCTGGCCACGCCCAGCGAGGCGGCGGCCATGGGCGCCATGGGCGGGGCGCTGCTGGCGCTGGCGTACCGGCGCCTGAATCTGCCGGTACTGCGGGAATCGGTCTTCCTGACCGCCAAGACCAGCGCGATGGTGTGTTGGCTGTTCGTGGGGTCGTCGATCTTCTCGGCCGCATTCGCCTTGCTGGGAGGCCAGCGCATCATCGAGGACTGGGTGCTATCGCTGGGCCTGACGCCTATCCAGTTCCTGCTGCTGGCGCAGGTCATTATCTTCCTGCTGGGCTGGCCGCTGGAATGGACCGAGATCATCGTGATCTTCATGCCCATCTTCGTGCCGCTCTTGAACGCGTTCGGCATCGACCCGCTGTTTTTCGGCCTGCTGGTGGCGCTGAACCTGCAAACCGCGTTCCTGTCGCCGCCCGTGGCCATGTCGGCGTTCTATCTGAAAGGCGTGTCGCCGCCGCATGTGACGCTAAACCAGATCTTCCTGGGCATGATGCCGTTCATGGGGATCCAGGTGGTGGCCATCTTCCTGCTCTACATGTTCCCGGGGATCGGGATGTGGCTGCCGACGGTGCTGTATCGGTAGGTTCGGTCACTCGGTGACCAGATACGCCTGTCCCCCCGGGGCTAGATAAGGCGCCAGGTCCTTGAAGGGCACCGTCGCATGGGTGCCCAGGCAGACACCCATCGCATGGCCGATGCCGGAAATCGACAACGTGAGCACGCCGGGCGTTTCCGTGCCCAACGCCAGGTAGCTGGGCCACAGGTCCGAACAGCTTTCCAGGGAATCGTCATCCGTCGCGCCCTTTGCGTTCGCGGCGGCCAGCGGCGCGCGCGTTTTTTCCATCAGCGCCAGCAGGGCTGGGCTTTCCTTGCGCCAGCCGTCTTCGCCGGGCACGTAGGCGTCGAAGACGCGGTTCCAGTCCAGATATTCGCCGCGCAGCAAGTCGAAGGTGTAGGGCTCGAAGTGGTTGTCGGGGTGCGCGCCGCCGCAGTACAGGCTGCCGGATTCGGTCACGGTCATCAACGCCTTGGACAGCCACTGGACGGTGACGGCCTCATCGTCGTAGCTGCCGAGCGTGCCGGCGGCCGGGTTGCCGTCTGTGTAGGCCGACGCCATGCAGGCCAGCGCCGCCAGGTTCATTTGCCAGTGGCGCTGTTCAAGCAGTGCGTTGACGCGGTCGAGGACTTGCGGGTTGGGGTGCCGGCTTAGCCTCGGGTAGGTGAATTTCGTCCGAGGGTCGCGCCACATCCGGTAGGCGACCGCGCCATCGCTACTGTCTTTTCCGACAGGCACGGCATGGCCGGCAAGTTTCAAGGTTTCGTAGGGGGCCGTGCGGTCATTGATGCCGACATTTACGTCGATGCCGCTGCCCACGCCGCCGCTGATCGCCGTGGTGACGGCCTGTACGCTGCCGGGCGCGGACGCGTCGGGATCGTATTCGGCCACGCGGCGCAAGGTAAAGCTGCGCTGCTTGCCGGTGCGGGCGTCGGTCCAACGGCCTTGGTAGCCGCCGGCGTCGCGTTTGCCTTGCCAGGTGGCGGCGGCAATCGCGGCCAGTTCGTCCGATTCCGGGTCCGTGCCGGCGTCGGCCAACGCCTGGAAGGTCTTAGGCTCAATCAGGGCCTGCGGGGTGCCTTTCAACGGAATGTCGACACCGTGCTTCGGATAGAAGTAGCGGCCGGTCAGCATGCCGTTGTCCGCCGGCTTGCTGTCCAGTTCCATCACCACATCGCCCGCGCCTTGCAGCGTTCCCGTGTAGACGACACGCGGGGCCGCATGGGCCGGGTTGCCGGCATGCGCAAGAAGCGCCAACGCCATCGCGGCAAGAGGCAAACGGGGCAGATGGAACCGGATCATGGCGCGGTCAGCCCTGGGATTGGCCGGATGCGGCGGACAGCGTGACTTGCCCGAATGTCATCCATACCTGCGCGGTTTCGGACGCCTGGGCCCGATACGTGCCGCTGGCGTCGCCCAGGCGCATCGCCACGGCCGCGAATTCCCAGGCTTGGGCGTCGTCGCACTGGACTTTGCGGTGGGTATAGGCGGCAAGGCCGTGCGCGCGTCCGAATGCCAGCGCGAGTTGTGCGTGCTCGGACAGTTCGGCGGGCACGGAAGGGTGGTCCCAGCCCCACAGGAAGCTGCCGTCGGCGCTGTTGGACGTGCCGATGATCTGCACCGGCGCCGTCGCGGTGATGCCGCCGGGCAGTTGGAAGACAATGCTGGCGCTATCCATGTCCACCGACCATTGCTCGGCGTCGTCCAGATGCCAGGTGGCGCAATGCGCGCTGGTGGCGGCACGCATGCCCTCCACGCTCTGGGCGATGAAGGCGTGGACGTCGAAGGGCTGGGCGGTGTCGGACATGCGGGTCGGTTCCGTGAAAGGGGATCGGGTCAGAATGATAGGGCAAGATCCGCCGGCGGGCCGCGGCAGCGCGTACACGGCGGTAGGGCGGTCGTAGTGCTGTTCGTGGGCGCTGAAAGCGAAGCCCAGCTTCTCCAGGACGCGTATCGAAGCGTGGTTGCCGGGCCAGACCACGGCCACCAGTTCGGGGACGTCCAGCACGCGCCAGGCATGGCCGCACAGCAGCCGGCCCGCCAGCGTGGCGTATCCATGGCCCCAGGCCGCACGGCACAAGCGGTAGGCCAGCTGGATGCGGCCGCCGTCGCCAAGGGGGACCAGGCTGATCCATCCGACGGCGGCGCCATCGGCCAGGACGGTCCAATGGCCGATGTCGGGAAGTGGTTCGCGCAGCCACGCCAACAGTTCCTGGCGCCGCGCTTCGCTGGCGGGCTTGATGCCCGTGCTGTGCCGCATGACCACGGGATCGGACTCCATGGCCAGGATCATGGGCACATCGTCGATCTGTACGCGGCGCAGGGTTACACAGGCAGTGGTGCGGGGCATGGGCGGAATGGATGCTGAGCGATTCCCGATGATACCGGTACGTGTGGCGGTTTGCGTTTAATTGATTAGGCGCCTTACTATATGCCAATGAACTTGGAAAAAGGAAGATCGCCCATGCCCGACGTGATGCGGACGCCGCCCATGCTTGCACCTAAACACCACGCGCTGCTCGACGAAGCGGCGCGGCGCGGGTTGGCCTCGGCTGACGACATCGGCCTGTGTTTCCAGTTGCTGTCGCTGGCCAACGCCATCGACCGCGATTGCGCGGCCCGCCTGGCGCCGAAGCAGTTGTCGGAAGGGAAGTTCGTGGTGCTGTTCCTGCTGCACGAGCAGGCCGGGGGGCTGTCGCCGCATCAGCTTGCGGACGGGGCAGGCGTGACGCGCGCGACCATCACCGGCCTGGTCGACGGGCTGGAGCGCGACGGCTTTGTGCGGCGCGAACCCGGCCCCGGGGATCGCCGCATGGTCCGGGTAACGCTGACCGCCAAGGGCAAGTCGGCGGCGGCCAAGCTGTTCAAGGAGCATACGGACTGGATTGGTTCGTTGTTTGGCGGGCTGGGCGCGGCCGACAAGGCGCGGCTGAGCGACCTGCTGGCGCGGGTGTGGCATGGCACCGACACCGGCCGCGCGGCGTTTCGGAAGGGGGCGCAATGACCCGGACCGCATCGCCCGCCGCGACAGCCACTGGTCGGGGCGTCAAGGACATCGGGCAAGCCAGGCTGGCGCAGTTGAACGCGGGGGCGCCCGCCACCACGCTGACCGAGTGCCTGGCGGTGGACTTTGCGGCGTTGATGCAGGCGGTGGTCCCGCAAGTGGGCGTCGACGCCATCGCGCAGATGCGCGCGCAGGCAGCCACCGGCATTTCCAAACGCATGGTGGCGGCCGCCCGCATCCTGAGCGCCCACCTGGGCCGGGATGCCGACGCGACATTGATGGCGCACGGCTCCGACACCGTGCGCGGCTGGGCCTGCTTCGTGGTGGGCGCGCAGCCGGACCTGCCATTGCAAGCGCGGCTGGACCGTATCCGCCCCTTGGCCGACGACGCCCATTTCGGCGTGCGCGAGTGGGCGTGGCTGGCGGTGCGGCCGCGTTTGGCCGACGAACTGGAAGCGTCGGTGCAAGCGTTACGACCCTGGACGCGGGATCCCTCCGAGCGCGTGCGCCGCTTCGCCAGCGAATCGCTGCGCCCGCGCGGGGTCTGGTGCGCCCATATCGCGGCGTTGAAGTCGGACCCGGCTATTGCGTTGCCGCTACTGGATCCGTTGCGCGCCGATCCGGCGGCCTATGTGCAGGATTCGGTGGCCAACTGGCTGAACGACGCCAGCAAGGACCAGCCGGCATGGGTGCGCGCCGTGTGCGCGCGCTGGCTGGCCGCTGAAACTTCCGCCGCGACCGAACGCATCTGCAAGCGCGCATTGCGTTCGATCGGGGCCTAGCCGCATCGTCGTCAGAGCTGGCTCATTCCGCCGTCCACGACGATCTCGGTGCCGACGATAAAGGCGGATTCCGGCGCGGCCAGGTGCAGCACGGTGGCCGCCAGTTCTTGCGGTGTGCCGAAGCGGCCCAGCGGGACCTGCGCCTGGATGCCCGCCGCGGTCTTTTCCAGGGTCTCGGCGTCCAGGCCGAGTTTGTCGTAGATCGGGGTCGAGATCGGGCCCGGGCTGACCACATTCACGCGGATGCCGCGCGGCAGCAATTCGGCCGACAAAGTCTTGGCCAATGAGATCAGCGCGGCCTTGCTGGCGGAGTAGATCGACGACGCCGGCATGCCGATGTGGGCGTTGATCGATCCGTTCAGCACGATAGAGGCGCCCGGGTTCATCAGCGGGACCAATGCCTGCAACTGGAAGAACACGCCTTTGATGTTGGTGTTGAAGGTTTGGTCCCAGAGGTCCTCGGTGGCCTCGGCCAGCGTGGCGAACTTGGCAATGCCGGCATTTATGAAGACCGCGTCCAAGCGGATGCCCGCGGTCTGTAGCGCGCCGGCCAAGCCCGCCGCCGCGCCCGCCGCGCCGGCCGTGTTCTGGATGGCCACGGCGCGCGCGCCCAGGGTGGCGCGTGCGGTTTCCAGGGTGGTGGCGTCGCGTCCCGTGATGATGACGCGGGCGCCTTCCGCCGCGAAAGCCTGGGCGGCCGCCAAGCCGATGCCGCTCGTGCCGCCGGTGACCAAAACGGTCTTCTGTTCAAAACGGTTCATGGTTATCTCCTTGGGAGTCGTTCGATAAGGTGTAGCCATAGTGCGCCGAAGGCAGCCCTTTGTCGTACGATCTTTTGAACGAACACGTTCGAAGGAATCGCACATGTTGACGGTCAATGAGCTGGCGCTGCTGGAAGCCATACGCGACAGCGGCAGCCTGTCACGCGCGGCGGTGAAACTGGGGCGCGCGCCATCCTCGGTATCGCACGCGGCGCGGCAACTGGAAGAACGGTTCGACGCGCTGTTGTTCGACCGCCGCCGGTACCGCTTGCAATTGACGCCGGCAGGTCGGTTGCTGGCGGACGAGGCCGCCCGGGTGATGCTTGACGTGTCGCGCCTGACGCAACGCGTAAAACAGGTGGCCAGTGGCTGGGAGGACCGGCTGCATATCGTCAGCGACGAGATCCTGGAATTCGAATTGATGTCGCCTTTGATCCAGGCGTTCGATGGGCTGGATTCCGGCGTGACGCTGCGGTTTACGCACGAGGTGCTGGGTGGTACCTGGGAAGCGCTGCGGGAAGGCCGGGCCGACCTGATCGTGGGGGCCACGAATGAACCCCAGTCCATACCGAATCTGCAGTGGGCGGCACTGGGCGAAATGGAATGGCTATTCGCCGTATCGCGCCGCCACCCGCTGGCCAAGGCGAAAGCGCCCTTGCGCCAGGACCAGATCCAGCAGCACCGTGCGATCGTGGTGGCGGACACGTCGCGGGGTGTGTCCGCGCGCGGCTATGGCCGGGTGGGCGGCCAAGCGGTGCTTGCGGTGCCCAGCATGCGCGCCAAGATCCTCTCGCAGCGCGAGGGCCTGGGCGTGGGATGGGTGCCACGCCACCGCGTGGCCTCTTTGCTTGCACGCGGCGAATTGGTGGAAAAGCAGACCGAGACGCCGCGCGAGCCGAACCTGCTGTATTTGGCGTGGCGGGGCGGGCATGAGGGCAGGGCGCTGCAATGGTGGCTGGAGCAACTGCGGCAGCCCAGAATGGCGCAGGCGCTGATGCGCGGGGTCGACGCTTTCGGCTGAACGCGTCGCCCGGGTTGTTGTTTCGCTGCGCGACGACCTGGCGCATCTGTCGTCTTCTCTGTGCGTTCTGGCCGCCAGCGCCTGACCATCACGTACCGCTGGTAGCGCCTTCGGCCGCCAGCGCCGCCTGCACGCTGGGCCGCTCGCCGATCCGGGTCATATAGGCCGCCAGGGCAGGCCAGCGGGCCAGGTCGATGTCGAAGAACACGGCCCAGCGCAGTACGGTGTACAGGTAGGCGTCGGCGACGCTGAAGTGCTCGTCAAGCAGATACCGGCGCGCGTCCAGCTGGCGCGCCGTATAGTCCAGGCGCTTTTCCAGGCGCGCCTGCCACCAGAGCCTGGCGGCGGCCGGCAGCTCGCGGTTGAACAGCGGACCGAAGCCACCATGGATTTCGGCGCTGATGAAGTTCAGCCATTCTTGCAGGCGGCTGCGCGCCCAACTGCCGTTGGGGGGCGCCAGCCCGGCTTCGGGCTTCTGGTCGGCCAGATACTGGACGATGGCGGGGCCTTCGGTCAGCACCTGCCCGTCATCGCGTTCCAGCGCAGCGACGTACCCCTTTGGGTTGATCGCCAGGAAGTCACCGTTATCGGCGGTGCGCTTCGTCTGGTTGTCCACGCGCACCAGCGTGAATGGAAGGCCTAGTTCGCGCAGCACGATATGGGGCGACAGCGAGCAGGTGTGCGGGGCGTAGTACAGCTTCATGGATGGGCTCTTGAGGCAATGGGACGGCCAGCTTGAAGCTATTCCTGTCATGGGTAAAATTACTTTTCAAGAAATAAGCCATAAGCAAAGGTAATGCCATGATGAACCTGATCCATTGGCGGCTGGTGCTGGCGGTGGTGGACGCTGGCAACATCACGCACGCCGCGGCCCAGGTGGGCATGACCCAGTCCGGCGCCAGCCAGGCGATCGCGCAGCTGGAAGACACGTTGGGCGCGCCGCTTTTCACGCGGGAGCGCCGACAGACCGTACCAACCGCGCTGGGCCTGCGGGTGGCGGACGAAGCCCGGACCATGCTGGGCGCGCTGCATCGCATCCAGACGTTGTCGCGCGAGGCGCGGGGCGCCGCGGGCGGCACGCTGCGGTTGGCCAGTTTCCCCATGGTGTTCTCGACCGTGCTGCCGCCGGTGTTGCGCCGTTTCCGGCAACTGCACCCCGAGATCGATGTGATATCGCTGGAAGCCACCGACGATGAAGTCGAAACGCTGCTGGCCGCGGGCACCGTGGACGTGGGCGTCGTGCTGAATGCCGCGCCGGGCCGGCAAGTATGTCCTTTGGGGCAGGACGAATGGATGGCCGTGCTGCCCGCCGCGCATCCCCTGGCGCGCGCCCGCGGCGCCATCGCTTTGGCGGAGCTGGCGGCTGAACCGTTCGTGCTGGCTACCGGCGGATGCAGCGTGCATGCGCAAACCCTGGCCGCCGATGCCGGCTTGGCGATCACGGACGTGCGGGCCTCGGTCCGCGATTGGGCCAGCGCGTTCGCCCTGGTCCGCGACGGCCTGGGCGTGACGCTGGTGCCTGCACTGACCTTGCCGGAAAGCCGGCGCGGCTTGCGGGTGTTGCGGCTGGCGTCACCGCTGTACCGGTCCTTCGGCCTGGCGGCATCCGGGCAGGCGGCCAACAGTGGACCGGTCCGGGCGTTGTTCGCCATGTTGCAGCGGGATGACAAGGCGGGGTAGGCCGCGCCGGTGGGCCGGCGCGCTTGTCATGGCGCGGACACGGTGCTGTCATACGCTTGCCCGCTTTCTTTGACACCGACTGGAAGCTCTTATGCAGATCCGCACCGCCACGACCCAGGACAGCGCCGCCATCGCGGCATTGCTGACGCAATTGGATTACCCCGGCACGGCGTCCTTTGCGCCGCAGAAGATTGCGCAACTGGCGGCCCACCCCGACGCCTGCCTGCTGGTCGCCGAAGACCAGGCGGGCACCTTGCTGGGCTTCATCGGATTGCATTTCATGATCCAGCTGGCGCTGCCCGGCGATTTTTGCCGCATCACGTATTTCTGCGTCGGCGATCAGGCGCGCAGCGCGGGCGTGGGGCGGCAACTGGAAGCCGCGGCCGAAGAGCTGGCCCGCGCGCGCGGCTGCGACCGCATCGAAGTGCATTGCCATGAACGTAGAACCGACGCGCACCGGTTCTACTACCGGCAGGGGTACCAGGAATCGCCGAAGTACCTGATGAAGCGGGTAAATACGTAAAATCGCCAGGCATCCAACGCGGCATTGCCGCGCACAACAGTCCAAAGGACGGAAATGGAAGAGACAACGCACGACACGCCCCTTGACTGGGCGTCGATGGTCGACGACCTGAACAAGCTGCTGCGGCTGAAAACCACGGTCATCGGCATGAAGTTGTTCGAGGACGAAGCCGCCATGGCGGGCGTGCGTGGCTTGCGGCGGCCGCAGGCCACGCACACGACTGACCAGATCGTCGGCATGGCGGCGCGGCTGGGCTGGACGGTGGGCATTACCGGAGACGACCTTGTTGGCTCGCAATGCCGCGCGGTGGTCGGCCTGGGCCCGCAGGACGAAGCCTGGAAAAGCGGCAAGGATTACGTCGGCGTCTGGCATGCGACCGAGGCGGATGCGCGGGCGCGCCAGGAAGCGCTGTCCTGTGTGCCGGCGGGCAAGTACCGGGGGCTGGTGGTGTCGCCGTTGGCCTCGGGGCGGCTGGACCCGCCCGACATCTGCCTGGTGTACGCCACGCCGGGTCAGATGATCATTCTGATCAATGGTTTGCAGTGGAAGAACTATCGGCGATTTGACTGGAGCGTGGTGGGCGAGACGGCCTGTGCGGATTCCTGGGGCCGAGCGCTGGCAACGGGCGAGCCCAGCCTGTCATTGCCCTGTTTCGCCGAGCGCCGCTATGGCGGCGTGCCCGACGAAGAAATGCTGATGGCGCTGCCGCCGCGCTATTTGCCAGTGGCGATCGCGGGCATGAAGGCGTTGGCGGCCAACGGGTTGCGTTATCCGATTGCGCCTTACGGCATTCAGAACGACGTGCGGGCAGGCATGGGCGTGAGCTATGCGCAAGCGCCCAAAACCTAGCCGGCGTGCCGCAACGCCGCCGCCAGGGCGCGTGCCGCGGGCCCTAGCGGCAGATCGACGCGATGCGCCAGGTACGTTTCGGTGGCGACCTGGCTGGCGCGCCCCAGGCTGTCCGTGGGCAGGCGCAGCAGCCGGCCTTCGGCCAGATCGCGTTCCACCAGCCACAATGGCAGGCGGCCCCAACCCACGCCCGCCAGGATCAGCGCATGTTTGGTGTCCTGGCCACTGACGCGGCACGTCTGCGGCGACAACACGGCGAAGTCGCGGCCTTCGGTCAGGGTGGACGGATCCGACTGCACGATCTGCAAGTGATCGGCCAGCTCGGGCGCGCCCAGCGCGGCATCGGCCGGTGGCCAACGGGCCAGGGGATGGGCGGCCCCAACCACGGCGACCATCTGCACCGAGGACAACGCCTGCACGGCGATGCGGGGGTGGCGGAAATGTTCGCCGGCGATGATGCCCAGGGTGTGGCTGCCGCTCAGCAATGCATCGATGGGGCCTCCCAGCGGCAAGACCGACACGCGGGTGGCGACGCTTGGGTAAGCGGCGCGCATGACATTCAGCGCGGCACCGACCGTGGCGATGGGAAACAGCGTGTCGACCACCAGCGACAGCGCAAGCTCGACACCTTCGCCCAGGCCTTGCGCCCGTGCGCGCAGCGCGTCCACGCGCAGCAGGATGTCGCGGGCATTGGCCAGCAGCGCCTGGCCTTCGGACGTCATGACGGGCCGTCGGCCGCTGCGGTCGAACAGCGTCACGCCCAGTTGTCCTTCCATGGTGGCGATGGCGTGGCTGACCGCCGACTGCACGCGAGACAGGCTGCGCCCGGCGGCGCGGAAGCTGCCGGTATCGGCAACGGCGGCGAACACGCGCAGTTGATCCAGCGTCAGGGCGTCTATCATCGTCTGGCTGATCTATTCAATCGATCGGTCTTATCAAAAGATTATCACTTATCAGGATCGGCGCGGGCAGGCATGCTGTCGGCATCGCATGGGAAGAGAGGTCGGGATGAATCAGCGTGAAACCCGTTGGGCCGGGGTGTTGGCTATCGTGGGCGCGGGTGTGGTGGCGTCGTTGCAGGTGGGCAAGGTCATCATCGCCGCGCCACTGCTGCGCCAGGACATGGGGCTGGATCTGGCGTCGATCGGCACGCTGACTGCGGTGTTTTCGATATTGGGCGTGATAGGCGGAATTGCGGCGGGCGGCGTGATCGCCCGCTTCGGCGCTCGGCGCATGCTGCTGCTGGGCCTGGCGGCGACGGCGATGGGCACGGCTGCGGGCGCCACGGTGCCGGGCTACGGCGTCCTGCTGGCATCCCGCGTAGTCGAAGGTTTGGGGTTTCTGATGATTACGGTGGCCGGGCCCGCTGCCTTGCAGCGCATGGTCTCGGCGTCGAACCGGGATTTCGCCTTTGCGCTCTGGAGCTGCTATATGCCCGCCGGCATGGCGGTTGCGATGCTGGCCTCGCAGGCCTTCGACCAGTGGCAGGCGTACTGGTGGTGCGCGGGTGCGGCGGTGCTGGTGGCGCTGACCTGCGTGGCGGCGCTGGCGCCGGCCACCCCAGGCAGCGCCAGCCTGTCGTGGCGCGGCTTGCGGCAAGACACCGCTGATACACTGGGTGCGGCGGGCCCGGTGCTGCTGGCGCTGTCGTTCACGCTGTACAGCGTGATGTTCTTTGCGCTGTTCACCTTCCTGCCGGTGCTGCTGATGGAGCAACTGGGGCTGACGCTGGCGCAGGCGGGCCTGTACAGCGCGATCGCCAGCGCCGCCAACATCATCGGCAATCTGGGCGCGGGCATGCTGCTGGCGCGCGGTTGGCGGCGGTCGACGCTGATCGCCACCGCCAGCGTGACGATGGGCGTGGTGGCGTTGTTGATCTTCCGGTCGGTGTTGCCGGCGATGCCAACCTTCCTGCTGTGCGTGCTGTTTTCCGCGGTGGGCGGCCTGATTCCCGCGACCCTGCTGGGCACTGCGCCGCTGGTGGCGCCGCGCCCCGCGTTGACGGCGGCGTCGGTGGGGCTGGTGATGCAGGGCAGCAACCTGGGGCAGGTCATCGGCCCGGTCACGGTGGGCGGGGTGATCGACCGCTACGGCTGGGCGTCGGCGTCCTACGTCGTGCTGGCGGCGGGCTTGGGCGGCGTGGCCATTGCCGCTTGCTTGCGCAAGGTGCGCGCCGCGCGCTTGTAGCTGGCTTGGCGCCACCCGCCGAAAGGCGGTTGGCGCAGCGTCATGAAGCAGGCCTATCATGGAGGTCGATTCTGTTGGAGCCGCCATGCACACGCCTGCCACCCGCCTCGTGATCTTTGATTGCGACGGCGTACTGATCGATAGCGAAATCATTGCGGCGCGCGCCCAGTCGCGCGCGCTGGCCGAACACGGCATCGCCATCACCCCGGAAGACGCCGCCCGCCGGTTTGCCGGCATTCCCGACGTTGACATGTGGCAGACGCTGCAAGTGGAAAACGCCTGCACCTTGCCCGACGGTTTTGCGCGGCAATACGCCGACCGCCTGGAAACCACGTTCCGGCAAGAGCTGCGCGCGTTGCCCCACGTGCACGAAACCCTGGCGACGCTGCGGGCGCGCGGGCTGGCGCTTTGCGTGGCCTCCAGCAGCACGCCGCCAAAGCTGGAAGCCGCGTTGAAGCTGGTGGGGTTGTGGGACGCCTTCGCGCCCCATGTGTTCAGCACGGCGCAGGTGGCCAAAGGCAAGCCGGCGCCCGACGTCTTTCTGTTCGCGGCGCGCCAGATGCGCACCGCCATCCTGGACTGCGTGGTGGTTGAAGACAGCGTGCCGGGCGTGCGCGCCGCCCGCGCCGCGCGCATGCGGGCCGTGGGCTACGTGGGCGCATCGCACAACGGGCCGGACCAGCGCCAGCGCTTGCTGGCCGAAGGCGCGTCCGTGGTGATCGACGATCTGAGCCAATTGCCCGATTTGCTGTAGCCGGCCGCGGCGGCCGGGCGCTTTGATCGGCCGCTATGATCAGACCGCTTCGATCAGACCGCCAGGGGCACCGGTTCCGGCTTGACGCGCACCGCGCGCAGCACGCCAACCACCAGGCAGGCGATACCCGCCATCGTCAGCGGTTCGGGCATCGTGCCGCGCAGGATGAAGGCGTAGGCCAGCGCCGCCAGCGTTTCGAACACGATCAGTTGGCCGGCCAACGCGGTGGGCAGCCGTTGGCTGGCCTCGTTCCAGCACAGCGTGCCCAGCCAGGACGCAAACAGGCCGATGATGATCATCAGGCCCAGGAACACCTCTGGGCGCGGCCCCAACGGCATGGCGAAACCGCTGCCCGTGGCGGCCATCCCGCCCCACAGCAAGGCGTAGCCCGCAAGCGCAAGGGGCAGGGTGGCCACCCCCTGGGCCGTGGCCCAGGTGCGGGGGCTGCGGTCGGGATGCGCCCGCAGCCAATCGGCGTTGTGCAACGGATACCAGGTCCAGCAGGCGACGGCGCCCAGCGCCAGCAGCGCGCCGACGGCATAGCGCGACAGATCGGCATCGGCGTCCTGGCGCAGCGCTTGCAGCTCGACCTGATTGACGCAGCCGATGCCCAGCGCGATCAGGGCCAGCGACGGCGCCAGCCGCTTCCACGGTAGTTTGCCGTCGCGGCGGGCATTGCGCAGGTTGGCGCAGACGGCGATCACCACGGGCAACGTGCCGATGATCATGGTGGGGACAGGGCCGCCAGCCCGCTGGATGGCGCTGGCCAGGCACAGGTAGTACAGCAGGTTGCCGATGGCGGCCAGCTTCAGGGCCTCGATCCAGTCGGCGCGGGTCAACAGCCGCAGCCGATGGCGATCCAGCCACGCCAGCGGCAGCGCGATCAGGCCGAACGCCAGGTAGCGCGCTACCGATTGCAGCGCGGCCGGATATTCCGGCAACAGCAGGGGCCCCACGAATACCAGCCCCCACATCAAGCCGGCGGCCAGGGCATACAGGGTTCCCGCCCACATACATCGCTCCAGATGATCAATGCAGGCAGTCTAGCCACGCCCGGACGGGCGGGTCTTGTACCAGATTGCGGTGGGGCGGCTAGCTGCGGACTTGCTTCTGGTAGCGGGCGGGCGTGACGCCGTAGCGGCGCGAGAACGCGCGGGTCAGGTGCGCCTGATCGGTCAGGCCTGCGGCCAGCGCCACCTGCGCGGGTTCGACACCGGCCGCCAACAGGCGCTTGGCTTCGAACAGCCGCAGCGCCATCAGCATCTGTTGCGGCGTTGCGTGGTGCTGTGCCTGGAAGCTGCGCAGGAAGTGGAACGGGCTCAGTCCCGCCACGGACGCCAGTTCTTCCAGCGTCAGGCGGCGCGACAGGTGGGCGCGCAGATAGTCGATGACGGGGGCAAAGCGTTGCGCGCCTTCGTCCGGCGTGGCGCGCGGCACTTGCGCGTGGCGGCGGAATTCGGCCAGCAGCAGATACAGGGCGCTGTCGAAGGCCAGCGGTTCGCGTGCTTGCCACAAGGCGTCGAGCAACGCGGTAACCCGTTGCGCGCCGGCGCTGTCATGGCCGACGGCCGTGTCGAACCACCAGCCGGATTCGCCGGTGACCCGCGCCACCACGTCCGGATCGATATAGGCCATGCGGTAGCGCCAGCCCGTTTCGGTTTCCGCGCGGCCGGTGTGCAATTCATCAGGATTCATCAGCACGACCGACCCGGACGGCGCCAAGTGATCCGCGCCCCGGTAGCGGAACCGTTCGACGCCGGATTCGATGGCGCCCAAGCCGTAGGCTTCGTGGGTGTGGGGCTCGAAGGCGTGGCGCACGATGTGCGCGCGGTACAGCTCTACGCCAGGCTGGTGGGCGGCATGGCGAAATTCGGCGCGGTCATTGGGATGATCGAACGCCGCCGGCACGCCCGCCAGGACGGGCGCGCCCGGCATGGAAGCAGCTGCGGGATCGGGGCACATGCCTGTGATTTAAGCATGCGGGATAGCGCCGAGGAAGGTCGGGGCGTC
This sequence comes from Achromobacter sp. MYb9, assembly GCF_002975275.1. GTDB lineage: Bacteria > Pseudomonadota > Gammaproteobacteria > Burkholderiales > Burkholderiaceae_B > Achromobacter. The sequence goes on from NZ_PCOQ01000005.1 coordinate 162,192, forward strand.
GGCGCCCATGTGCGCCGAATTTCTCGCCACGGGCGCGTGTCACGCTTTGACGGAAGGCGGAGGCTGCGCTTGCATGTCGCGGGCGCGCGCCAGCAGCAGTTCGCGTTCGCGCGCGTTGCGCGTCATGCAGGCGGCGCGTTCGAATTCCGTATAGGCCTCGGCGTGGCGGCCCAGTTTGGCCAGCAGGTCGCCGCGCACGCTGGGCAGCCAATGGTAGTTGGCCAGCGTGGCGTCGGCCGACAGGGCGTCGACCAGGTCCAGCCCGGCCTGCGGGCCGAACGCCATGCCGACGGCGACGGCGCGGTTCAACGCCACCACGGGCGACGGCCTGACCTGCGCCAGCGCGTCGTATAGCGCCACGATGCGCGGCCAATCGGTTTCCTGGGGCGTGCGGGCGCGCGCGTGGCACGCGGCCAGCTCTGCTTGCAACGCATAAGCGCCCAAGGCGCCGCCTTGGGCGGCCGACCGCGCCAGCGCCGCCAGCCCGCGCCGGATCAGCAAGGGATCCCAGCGGCCGCGGTCCTGCTCCATCAGCAGTACGGGCCGGCCTTGCGCGTCGGTGCGTGCAGGCAGGCGGGACGCCTGCAGTTCCATCAGCGCCACCAGGCCATGCACTTCGCTTTCGCCGGGGGCCAGTTCGGCCAGGATGCGGCCCAGGCGCAGCGCTTCATCGCACAGCGCCGGGCGCATCCAGTCGTCGCCCGACGTCGCCGAATAGCCCTCGTTGAAGATCAGGTAGATGACTTCCAGCACGGAAGCCAGGCGGGGGCCACGATCTTGTTCGCGGGGAACTTCAAAGGGCACCTTGGCTGCCGTCAGGCTGCGCTTGGCCCGCACGATGCGCTGGGCGATCGTGGATTCCGAGGCCAGGAAGGCGCGGGCGATTTCGGCCGTGGAAAGCCCGCCCAGCAGCCGCAACGTCAGTGCCACGCGAGCCTCGGTGGACAATACCGGATGGCAGGCGGTGAAGACCAGGCGCAGCAGGTCGTCGCCGATGTCGTCCTGCCGGGCGGCATCCAGCGCATCCACGAAATCGGGCTCTACGTCAGCCTGCAATGCCTCCAGCTCGTGGCCGATCTGATCGTGCTTGCGGGTGTGCAGCGCGTCCAGGCGCAAGCGATCGCGGGCACGGTTCTTCGCGGTGGTCATCAGCCACGCTCCCGGGTTGTCCGGCACACCCGTGTCGGGCCAGCGTTCAAGGGCGGCCACCAGCGCGTCCTGCGCCAGCTCTTCGGCCAGGCCGACGTCTCGCACCAACCGCGCGACGCCGGCAATGACGCTGGCGGCTTCGATCCGCCAGACCGCCTCGATGGCCCGATGGGTCTCCGTCAGGCTCATGCGCCGGCGGCCTCTTCGGGTTCCATGTAAACCAGTTCCCAGATGTGGCCGTCCAGGTCTTCGAAGGCATGGGCGTACATGAATCCATGGTCTTGCGGCGGGCGCGGCGTGGTGGCGCCGGCGGCCAGCGCCCGGGCAATCAGGCCGTCGACTTCGGCACGGCTCTCGCATGACAGGGCGATCAGCACTTCGTTGGCCAGGGCCGCGTCGACCAGCGGCTTGTCGGTGAAGCCCTGGAAAAAGTCCTTGGTCAGCAGCATGGCGTAGATGTTGTCGCCGATGACCATGCAGGCGCCCTGGTCGTTGGTGAATTTTGGATTGAAAGTGAAGCCCAGGCTTTTGAAGAAGGCTTGGGACTTCTGCATGTCGTCGATAGCGAGGTTGATGTAGATTTGCTTGTGCATCGTCGTGCTCCGGTGGGGATCAGTGGCTGGCGCCGGGAATGTCGCGAAAGCGGTCCACGGCTTTGCTGGGCGCGAAATCTTCCAATTCGTACAACTGGCGCACTTCGATGGCGCAAGGCTGGCCGATGAAAGGCTCGGGAAAGCGCAGCGCCCACTGCATGGCTTCTTCGCGCGAGCGCACCTGGATCATGGTGTAGCCGGCGATCAATTCCTTGGTTTCGGCAAAGGGGCCATCCACCACCGTGCGCTGGCCACCGTCGTATTGCACGCGCCACCCATGGGACGAGGGCTTCAATCCGTTGGCGTCCAGCAGCACGCCGGCCTTGGCCAGCGCTTCGTGATAGGTCGCCATCGAGGCAAGCAGGTCTTCTTCCGGCATCAAGCCGGCTTCGCTGTCGGGCGTGGCGCGGACGATGATCATGAATCGCATCTGAGTTTCTCCTGGGGTCTGGACATCGCAGCCTGGGTTCCGGGTTGGGTTCCGGGTTGAGATTCGGGCTTGTACTGGGACGACGAACGGGACGACGCCAGATCGACAAAGAATTTTCAGGTCTAGGGTAAATACCAGGTTCTGGGCCGCCCCGGAACGGTAATGCAGTCTGTTACGAACAACCGGACCTGGTTGCAGGCGCCTCTCCTACACTCGCAGCGTCTTTTTCCAAGCGAGTATTGATATGAGAATGTTGTGTGGTCTGGCCTTGGCGGCCATTTTGCTTTCTGGTTGTGCCGTATATACGCCCAGCGGGTCGGTGGTGATCGATCCCCACGACGGCGGTGGCGGCCGCGGCGGCTTCTGTCCGCCCGGACAGGCCAAGAAAGGGAACTGCTGACCCGGTAAGCCAAGGCCGGCCCGGCATTGTCGGGCGGGTTTGCCCAGGCGTTGCTTGATGGAGCGTTTCGCCGGGCGGGACGCCTACATGAAGCATGGGCCCAGTTCGCGGACCTCGACCGTCGCCCATTGCGCGGCCGGGCATTCGGCGGCCAGGGCCAGCGCCTCTTCGCGGGTGTCGCACGTCAGCAGGAAGAACCCGCCGATCATTTCCTTGGCCTCGGCATAGGGGCCGTCCACCAGCGTGCGTTCGCCATCGCGGATTTGCAGGCGCACGCCTTCGGATTCGGATTTCAGGGACTCGGCCTGTGTCAGCAGGCCGCGCGCTTTCAAGCCTTCGGCGTAGCGCACCATTTGCGCATAGGCGTCGCGGCCTTCCTCGGGCGTGCGTTGCGCGCGCTGGCCCACGGGTTCGACGATCAGCAAGAGGTAGGACATGGGGAGGGTTCCGGTTCGGCTCACGATGGCGGTTCCAGAGAGCTTACGTCAGTCTTCCCGGAAAATCGATCCGGCGGGCCGTGGCGTTCGCGCCGGCGGGGCCGTCCCCGGCCGCCGCCGACTCGCCCTGTTCAGGGCGCCTTGGCAACGGCCTTGACCGCGGCTTGCGCTTCCTGCACGGGGGCTTGTTTCGGCGCGATGTCCATGATCAGCTCGACGCGCCGGTTGGCGGCGCGGCCGGCGGGAGTGTCGTTGGATTCAATGGGCCGGGTTTCGGCGTAGCCCACGGCGCGCAGCCGCTGGGCCGACACCCCGTCGCGCACCAGTTCGCGCAGCACGCTGGTGGCGCGGCTGCTGGACAGTTCCCAGTTGGACGCGAATTGCCGAGTCTGGATCGGCACCGGGTCGCTATGGCCTTCTACCGACACCTGGTACTCGTTCTTGGTCAGGATCGCGGCCAGGCGCTTGATGACATCCAGGCCGGCGGGACTGAGCGTGGCTTGGCCCGAGGCAAACAGCAGTTCGTTGCTGATGCGGAAGCTGACCGACTGCTCATTAATGATCACGTCGACCGATTTGCCCAGGTCGCCCAGGCCCAGGGATTCCTTGGAAGGCGCCTTGAGCGGCGGGGCGGCGTCGGCCACCTTCACGCCCTCGTCGGCGGCCGGGGCCTCGGCGGTGGGCGCTTCGGCGGGCGGTTCCGCCCAGCTGGCCGGGATCGGCGTCGTGTCGAATTCCGCGTATTCGCCGTCATACTTGGGCAGGCCGCTGGTGGCCAGCGTGCCCACCAGTTCCACCGGCGTATCGGACGCGGCGGGGGCCTGGCCGTGCAGACGCGCCACGGCCAGCATCACCACCAGCATGGCCAGCAGCAGGGTGATCAGATCCAGATAGCTCAGCAGCCAGTTTTCGGCATCCTGCTCCACGGTCTCTTCGACGTGCCAGCGGGCGTAGCGGTCCTTGCGGTCGGTCTGGCTGGGGCGCCAGCCGCTGTTGTCCGCCGCTTTCTGGGCGCGCAACTGGGCCTGGCGGGCCTGCTCGATCCGCTGCGCCAGGGAAGGGGAAATCAGGCTCATTGGCGCGCGGCCGCCGGACGGGTGATGGACACGGGCTGAACGGCGGGCTTGACCTGACCTTCGGCCTTGGGCTTGGGCGCGGTCGTAGCGGCCACGCCGCCGTCGTGGATTTCGTCTTCGACGTGCATCACGAAGGAATTCAGCGTTTCGCGCACGACGGCCGGGCCGCGTTTTTCGCACATCATCGAGATGCCTTGCAGCACCATGTTCATCGACTCGATGCGGCGGGCGGTGCGGCGCTCGAGCTTGAGAGCGATCGGCTTGCAGACCAGGTTGGCCAGCAGAATGCCGTAAAAGGTCGTCATCAGGCCCACCGCCAGGTGCTTGCCGATCATCGTCATGCTGCCGTCGCCCAGCACGGCCATCAGGTTGATCAGGGCGACCAGCGTGCCCAGCATGCCGAAGGCTGGGGCGAAGGTGGCCATGACGCGGAACATCTGCGCTTCGGCCTGTTCGCGGGCGCGCAGGCGGGCGACGCGCCATTGCAACACTTCGATGATCTGGTCTTCCGGGGTGTTGTCGATGATCAACTGCACGCCGGTGCGCAGGAACGGGTTCGACACCTTCTTGAGTTCCTGCTCGACCTTGTGGACGTCGGTGTTCATCCACAACTGCGCCATCGCCACCAGTTCTTCGATGTCGCGTTGCTGATCGTGCTGATCGTTACGGAACACGGTGCGCACCAGCTTGAAGATGCGAAGCACTTCGGCAAGCGGGTAGGCAATGAACAGGGCGGCGCAGGTGCCGCCCAGGACGATAGCCAGGCCCGGCAGGTTGAAGTACATGCTGGCGTCGGTGGCGGACAGCGCGACGACGATAAGCAGGGTAAGCAGGCCGACGACGGCGCCGATGACGGAAGACGGATTCATGGATCTTGCCCGAAAGGGAAGGCACTCCGCGCGCGGAATGCTGGATTTTCGGGGAATTCTAGCCAGGAGCCGCCGGGGTCAATCCGTCGGAAAGCAGGGCGAAAGGGCCGGTAAGCGCCGGCTTAACCTGTTAGCCGGCCCTTGCCGCGGGGGCAGGAAATGGGGGCGGATTCAAGGCGTCAGGCTTGGCGCTGACGCCGGGCCAGCCATTCGTCGCGGGTAATCTCCCAGATCTCGGCCGGTTGGCGGCCACTGACGAAACCGCGTTCTTCGACGCCCACGATGCGCATCCCGCTGCGCTCGGAAATCTTGCGCGACCCGGTGTTGGCGATGGCCTTGGGCGCTCGCAGCAACGGTTTGCCCAGCACATTGAACCAATAGGCCGTAACGGCTTCGCTGGCTTCGGTCATGTAGCCCTTGCCGTGGTGGGCGGGGTCCAGCCAGAAGCCGCGGTTGTTGCCCGAGTCGTCGTCCATCAGGCTGACAACACCGATCAGGCGGCCGGGAGCGTCCAGCGTGCGTACGGTCCAATGCCATTGTTCGCCCCGGCGGATGGCGGGCAGCGCCACATGCTCGATGTAGTCGCCGGCGGCGTTTTCCGGATAGGGCCACGGCACCTGATCCGCCAGGAAACGCACGACCTCCCATTGGGGAAAGATGCGCTGGATGGGCTCGGCGTCGTCCATGTCAAGGGGCTGCAACGTCAGGCGGGCGGTGGTCAGGGCGGGGTAGGTCATGGTGTGTGCGGGGCACGCCACGGCAGGGGCCGGCAGGGGCGCTGAAGGTGATGTAGCCGGATATGTATATCATGAGCGGTATCTGGCGGTCAGCCGTTATCGCCGCCGCAGCATTGGAGAACCCCATGAATACCCCCAACGAAAACGTCAGCATGGCGCTTTTCTGCGACTTCGAGAACGTAGCGCTGGGTGTGCGCGACACCAAGTACCAGAAGTTCGACATCCGGCCCGTGCTGGAACGTTTGCTGCTCAAGGGCAGCATCGTGGTCAAGAAGGCCTATTGTGATTGGGAACGCTATAAGGAATTCAAGGCCCCCATGCACGAAGCCAATTTCGAGCTGATCGAGATTCCGCATGTGCGTCAGTCGGGCAAGAATTCGGCCGATATCCGGCTGGTCGTGGACGCGCTGGACTTTTGCTACACCAAGTCGCACGTCAACACGTTCGTGATCATCAGCGGCGATTCCGATTTTTCACCGCTGGTGTCCAAGCTGCGCGAAAACAACAAGAAGGTGATTGGCGTGGGCGTGAAGCAATCCACGTCCGACCTGCTGATCGCCAACTGCGACGAATTCATCTTCTATGACGATCTGGCCCGCGAAGGCCAGCGTACCGCCGACGCGCGGCGCGACACCCGGGGCGGCGCGAATGCCGGCCAGCGCCGGACGCCGGACGAAGAGCGCCGCCGCAAGGAAGAGCTGGAAGCCCGCAAGACCCAGGCCGTGGAAATGGTCGTCGAGACATTCGAAGCGCTGATGGCCGAACGCGGCGACAGCGGCAAGATCTGGGCGTCGGCGCTGAAGGACGCGCTGAAGCGCCGCAAACCGGATTTCAACGAGTCGTACTACGGCTTCCGCGCCTTCGGCAATCTGCTTGACGAGGCGCAGTCGCGCGGCTTTCTGGAAGTCGGCCGTGAAGAGAAGTCCGGCACCTACGTGTATCGCGACAGCGCAGACGGCGCAGACAGCGCCGATAGCGCGCCTGCCGCAGGCCGCGCAGGCCGCAACGGCGGATCGCGATTCGCGCGGGGCCGCCAGGCGGCGGCGCCGGCGGACGCCGATGTCGAGGTCGATGCCGACGACGCGCAAGAGGGCGCGCAAGAGGGCGCGGCGCCCGAGGAAGCCAATCCCCGTCCTTCCCGCAGATCGCGCGGTGGCCGCAAGTCGGGCCGAGGCGCCAGCCAGCATGCCGAGCAGGGCGTTGCCGAAGCCGCCATTGCCGCCACGTCCGACGTGGCATCCGATGAGCCGGTCACGGTGCCCCTGGCGACGCAAGCCGGCGTAGCCATGCCGCCCGCGGCGCCGTCCGGGACCTTTGTTCACGCCGAAAAACAGGCTGAAGCGAACCGGCAGGCCGAAGCGAACAGACAGGCCGAAGCCAACAAACGGGCCGAAGCTGAAAAACAGGCGCAAGCCGATAAGCAAACTGCCGAGGAACTGGCGAAGGAAGCGGCCAAGCTGGAAGCCATGCGCGCGGACGCGTTGGCCCGGGCGCAGGCCCCCAAGCCGGTCCAGGCCTCGCGACTGCCTCCCATGCCCACGCCGTTGCCCCAGGCACGCCAGCCGATTCCGGCCGTGGACATCGCCGAATGGACCTTTGTCGAACCTGCCGTGGAAACCCGCCGCGAGCCCGCCGGGAAGGTGCCCGCCAAGGCAGCGGACCCGTTCGCCGGCGCTCCGGCCAGGACGGTTGAAGAGGCGCCGGCCACCCCGGCGGTCAAGCGCGCCGCCACCCGTAGTCGCAGCGCCACCAAGACGGCTGCGGCCAAGACCGGCGAACGCGAAACGGCCCGGACGTCGAAGGCCGCTGCGGTTGCCGAACCGGCCAAGGCAGGGACGGCGTCCGCGCCGCAAGCTGAAGCGGCTTCCGAGCCCGCCAGCAAGACGGCCACCAAGGCGCCGGCCAAGACGGCCAGCAAGACGGCAGGCAAAACCGCAACGCGCGCGCGCCAGCCGCGCAAGACGGCCGCCTCGGAATCCTGAGGCGCGCTCGGTTCAGATCGCCGGGCCGCGGTAGCGGCCCGGCGTGACGCCTAATTCGCGTTTGAACATGGCGATGAACGCGCTGACGTTGTCGTAGCCCAATTCCAGCGCCACGGTGGTGACCGGTGCGCCGGCGGCCAGCATCTCCTGCGCCCGCATCAGCCGCGCTTGCTGACGCCATGCGCCAAGGGTCATGCCGGTGTCCGCCAGGAAACGGCGCGCCAGCGTCCGCGGCGCCATACCGATCACCTTGGCCCAGGCGTCCAGTTGCCGCGTATCGGACGGTTCGTCCGATAGCGCCAACGCCAGGCGTCGTAACCGGCTATCGCCGGGCAGCACCAGCGCCGTGCCCGCTTGCGGCAAGGTGCGGATTTCTTCCCGGATCAAGGCTTCGATGTGGCGGCGCGCGGTGTCAGGTGCGCCGTCCTCCCACGAGGCGGCGCGGTCCACCGCGGCCACCAGCAGGGCGGAAGCCCGCAGCAGGGTGGGCGACGCCGGCAGGCCGGCGCAGGCGGCCGGACTCAGGTAGGCGCTGTAGCCGGCATACGGGCCATGCGACAGCAGGCCATGCGGCTGATCCGGCGGAATCCAGACGGCATGCAGCGACGGAACCACCCATTGCATGTCCCCCGCGTAGACGGTCAGCAAACCCTGATAGGCGCCCAGCAGTTGCCCTCGCGCATGCCGATGCATGGCCGTGTCGCGCAGTGCGCCGTCCTCGCGGCGGACGGCGATCAGCCGGGGGCCGCGCCGCGACCGCGCTCGTTCGGGCGCAAGCAAGGGCAGGGGGGAAGCCAGGGAAGACATGTGGCAGAAATACCGTATTGATCGTAAGAAACGACGCAGAATTGCCAAGCCGGGACGTCTATCGTAGCGCTTGTGTCCAACACAGTCAGGAGCGACAGATGCAAGCACAAGACGTTTTGCCGGATGGCAGGGATCAAGGAACCTTCAACGGCGTTGCCGTGCGCAAGGGAACGGTGGGCGCCTTTCTGGCGAATGCGCGGGTGTGCCTGGACGCCTCGGCGGCGCCGCAGGCTGTCGCAGCGGCTCGGCGGGATATCCGGGACGCGCTGCCGGCGCTACGCGCGCTGGGCCTGTTCGACATTCTGCAAATCCAGGATGCGGGCCTGCGCGCCTGGGTCCGGGAAGCGGAAGCCGAAAGGAAAGCTGAAGCAGGCCGGCGCCAGGGCGGTTAAGCGCCGGGCAAGCGCGGCCCGGTGGTCTATGATTCCTCGTTTTCCACCTGCGCCGCGGCTTGCCGCCCGCCCTGGGCGTCGTGCCCGTCGGATTTTCATGCAATACGTATTGATCAGTTCCTGCCTGTTGGGCAATCCCGTGCGCTACGACGGACGCGGCGTGCCCCATGGCGATGCCGTGCTGACGCGTTGGCTGGCAGAAGGCCGCGTCGTGCCGGTCTGCCCCGAAGTGGCGGGCGGCATGCCGATTCCCCGGCCGCCTGCAGAGATCGAACCCGGCAGGGCGGCCGCCGCCGTGCTGGACGCGGGGGCGCGGGTCGTGGCGGTGACGGGCGAAGACGTCACGCAGCCCTTCGTGCAGGGCGCGCACGCGGCGCTGGCTGCCGCGCAGGAACACGGCATCCACGTGGCGGTGCTGAAAGAAGGCAGCCCGTCCTGCGGCAGCGGCTATGTGTATGACGGCCATTTCGCGGGCCGGCGCCAGCCGGGCGTCGGCGTGACGGCGGAACTGCTGACCCGAGCGGGCGTACGGGTCTTCAGCGAAAAGCAATGGGCCGAGGCCGCGGCCTGTCTGGCGGCATGGGAGGCGCGGCATGTGGATTAGCGCAGGCGTATTGATGTTGGCGGTGGTGGCTGCGGCCTTCGCCTGGCGCGCGGGCAGGCTTTCCGGACCGTCGGCTGGCGTGGGCGGCGTTCGCCGGTGGCCGGCGCGTATTGCCGCCGCGCTGTTCCTGCCGTTGTCCGCATGCTTCTTCTACGCCTGGTACGCGTTCTACTGGAAGTGGGATTTCAACGAACTGGGCCGCTACTACGACCCCATCGACCAGGTGGTCTACACGTCGTCCGGCTTCGTGTGGGTGGTGCCGGCGGCCTTGCTGCTGGCCGCCGGGCTGCTGTGCGCCTGGCGCGGCTGGCGGCCCTGAATCGGGCTGAACCCGCGCTGCGCCGGGCGGGTCATTCGCTGCGGATATTCGCCGCTTTGACGATCTTGCCGTTGTCGGCATATTCCCGCCGGACCTGTTCCGCGAACTGCTCCACGCTGCCGGGCGACATGATGTTCAACGCATCGGTCAGGGGCTTGCTGATGTCGGGCATGGCGGCCACCTTGTTGATCACCACGTTCATGCGCAGCCGGAAGTCGGCGCTGGAGCTGCCCGGCGCAAAGAAGCCGAAGGTGGACGTCATGTTGGCCATGGGATAACCCAGCTCCGCGAACGTCGGCGTGTCGGGCCTTGCGGGCAGGCGCGCCGGTGACCCTACCGCCAGGAGCTTGAGCTTGCCTTCGTCGATCAGCGTGTTGATGGGGGCAGACGCGTTGACCAGCATCAACGTGAACTGGCCGCCCAGGGCGTCCGGCACCATCTGCGCCATGCCTTTGTACGGGACGTGGGTGATGCGCACCTTGGCCTGGCCGTTGATCTGCTCCAGCATCAGGTGGCCCAGCGACCCGACGCCGGCTGTTGCCAGCGACAGCCCGTCGGGGTCTGCCTTGGCCTGGGTCAGCATGTCCTTGAAATCCTTACCCGTGAATTTCGGCCCGCCCACCAGGTACACCGGCGAATACATGACGGCGGCCACCGGCGCCAGGTCTTTCAACGGCTCGTACAGCGTTTTCATCACGTGGGGCGACAGCGTCACCGGGCTGACGGCGGTAAAGCCCAGGGTGTTCTCGTCGTGCGCGCGCGCCACGGTGTTCATGCCGATCATGCCGCCCGCGCCGCCACGGTTTTCAACGACGGCAGGCCGGCCGAGTTCGACGGCAAGCTTCTGTGCGAAAGCGCGCGCGGTATTGTCGACGATGCCGCCCGCGCCATAGGGCACCACAATGGTCAGCGCGGGCGACTTGGCGTCGGGCTGGGCGTGTACCGCGAATGAGGCGGCGCAGATGGCGCTGAATGCGCACAGGCCGGCGAACCGCTTGAACTTGAGCATGGCTTCCCCTTGATGCCCGGCGCCGCATTGGACGGCCGTGCGTTCCGGCGGCCGTCCAATGCGGCGCGCCGGCATGCAGTGTGTGCAGGCCGGCGCGTTGGGGCAATCGGGAATATCCGGGGTTGCGGCGTCAGTTGGCGCGGTAGCCGCGGCTGGTCATGCAGGAATCCAGGGCGCTGTTGTAGGAATCCACCATGATCTGCGTGGTCCATTGCGAGATGGTGGCCGGGTCGTAGCCGCTTTGGTTCATGGCCCAGCGTTGGCAATCGGCCGTGGCGTTCGCCTGCGCCTGATTGACCTTCGGCGCGGCCTCGTACTCCACCGGCGCGTATTGCGGTTGGGGCTGAGGTTGCGCATAGGCGACGGGGGGCGCGGCATAGACCGGCGGCGTGTCGTAGACCGGTTCGGCATACACGGGAGGGCTGGTATAGCCGACGCCGGGCGAAGCGTAGACGCCCGTCTGCGCATAGGTCGGGCCCGAGTCCGCCGCCAGCAGCAAGCCGACCGCCGCCAGCGCGAATGCGCCACCCACCCACCATCCGGCCGAACTGCTGCCGCCGCCACCATGGTGGCGATATCCGTCGCCGCCGTGATAACCGCCGTGGTAATTGCCGCCGCCATAGCCGCCGTGGCCGCCACCGTAGCCGCCTCCCCAACCGCCGCGTCCGCCCGCCATCGCGGGCGCGCTTGCCATGGCAAGCGCCAACGCCGCGACGAGCATCCGGCCTGTAAACCGTTTCATGATCGTGCTCCTGAACGCCTTGCGCAGGCACATTGCATGGCGCAAAGCGATACCGTTACTTTACTGCCGCGAATGCCCTAAAAGTTGTTGCAAAAGCTACGGGCATTTCAACTCGCTTCAGCGCATGTTGCAGGAACGCGACCCGCCGGCGACAACGGGGGCGGCCCATTTGTCGCCAAATTGCGACGATGCATTGTTCAACGTTTCGTAAGTCACGTAACCGGTCCGTGGGACGGTTTCGTTTCAGAAAACGGACTCCCCACCGTGCCGCCTGCCGGATCGGCCGTGCGGGGCGAACGGCGCCCACCGCAACAAGCGTAACGATCGTGATTTCACGCTGCCGGGCGGGCCGGTGAAACAGTGGCGGAAAGCCATGAACGGTAGTACTTTCTCGCGATGATTACGGCACGACCCACTTCTTTATCGCAAGACAAGCGTCTCACGAAAGGTGAACGCACACGGTTACAGCTTCTGGAGGTTGCTGCGGCGGAGTTCGCCGAGCGCGGATTCCAGCAGACACGGATCAGCGACATCGTCGCCCGCGCCGGCGTGACCCAGCCCGTCTTTTATCAATACTTCCCAAGCAAGCAAGCCGCCTATGATGAATTGGTGGGCATGTTCGCGCAGCGCTTGCGGCAAGCCATCAGCCAGGCGCGCTTGCCTGCCGAACTGGACGGCTCGGAACTGGCGGACCGCATCCGCCGAGGCGTCCGCGCGCTGCTTGCCATCTTGCAGGAAGACCCCAACCTGACCCGCATCGGCTTTTTCCAGGTGGCGGCAGCCGAAGCGCTGAAGGACGAATTGGTGGCGATGATCGCCGACAACGTCCGCGCCGAGCAGCAGGCAGGCCTGTTTCGGACGACGATCCCGGCGGACTGGTTCGCGCAGTCGCTGATGGGCATCATCGAACGCTTCACGCGCCAAATGCCAGACGCCGCGCAGCAGCAGGCCTTGGCGGCGTTCATCACCGACTTGTTGCTGGACGGCATACGGGGACCCGACCCCGGCCCGGATTGTCGCCCCGACCGGCAGCCGCCACGTCAAGCCTCCTAGCCGGAGGCTTTTTTTTGCCTGGGCCGTGCCCAGGCAAAAAGCGCTCGTGTTATTCGACCCGCGCCCCGGATGCCGCCACCAGCTTGCCGGCTGCCTCCCAGTCGGCCTTCAGCAGTTCCTGGAACTGTTCGGGGCTCTTGGCGCCGGTTTCGACACCCAGGGATGCCAGGCGCGCCTGCACCTTGGGGTCGGCCAGCACCTTGTTCACCGCCGCGTTGATCTTGTCGCGTTCGGCCGACGGCAGCCCGGCCGGCGCCAACAAGCCCAGCCAGGAATCGAAGGCATAGCCCGGCAAGCCGCTTTCGGCGACGGTGGGCAGGTCGGGTGCGAAACGCGAACGGGTCTTGCCGGTGTAGGCCAGGAAGGTCACGCGCGGGTCCTGGCGGTAGGCCGTGACGCCGATGGTGGCCGCCGTGACCGCCTGGACGCGGCCGGCCAGCAATTCCGTGACGGCATCGCCCGTGGATTTCATGGGAATGTGCTGCATCTGCGCGCCGGCGGCGGCCAGGAACGACGCCATGCCCAGATGGGAGGCGCTGCCGTTGCCGGCCGAGGCATAGTCGTATGCGCCGGGCTTGGCTTTGATGGCCTGGATGAACTCGGCCGGGTTCTTCACGTTCAAGCTGGCGGACGCCAGGATGATGTAGCCGGTGTTGCCCAGATAGGCCACGCCGGTGAAGTCCTTATAGGGATCGTAGCTGAGGTTCTTGTACAGATAGCCGGCGATGTGATGGCTGGCCGCGGCCAGCACCAGCGTGTTGCCGTCCGGCGCGGCGCGGGCGACTTGCGACGTACCCACGGTGCCGCCCGCGCCTGCGCGGTTTTCCACCACGATGGACGCGTTCAGCGCCTGGCCTAGCTCGTCGCCGATGGCGCGGGCGATGGTGTCCTGGACGGCGCCGGTGCCGTAAGGGACGACGATGCGCACGACGCGTTGCTGGGCTTGGGCGAGGCCGATGCCGGCGACGGCCAGCGTCAGGGCAAGCAGGGTGCTGCGGCGTACCGCGAGAAATCGGAAGGGCATGAAGGCGGCTCGTATCGAAGGCGCGCATCGGCGGAATGCCGACGCGACGGGACGGCGTTGGACTCTAATGATTCCCGCCGCTTGCGCCAACGATTTATTCCCCGCTTGCATATAGCCGCAGGGGATATGGCGAACCGGGCCGCGCGCTTCAGGCCCAGGTCTCGTGCAGATGCGCCCAGAGCGGCGGGCCGTCGGCGCCGGCGATGAACAGGACGGTGGCGCGCCGCTGCGTCGCGCCATTACGCCAGGCGTGCCGTTCGCGGTAGCTCAGCAGCACCGAGGCGGCGTCCGCGTGCCGTACTGCCATCTCATCGATGCCGATCTTCAAGCCGGGGCGCGCACCGCGCAGGCCGGCGAACAAGGCCGGCAGCGCGTCACCGGCCAAGCGCTGGCCATCGGTCGTGATCATGGTGAAGCCAGGCGCGAAGCCGGACAGCAGTTCCGCCAAGGCGTCGTCGGGTGCATCGGGCTGGCCGATCCATTGCTCGATCAAGGCGTGAGCGTCAAGCGTCAGACGCAGGCAGGTGGCGGGCAGATCGGTCATAACTGGCTTCATCGGCGAAAGGGAGGGCCATTCTAGGTGGCGTGTGGTGCCGAAAAAAGACCCTATTGGCAGATATACTGTTCGTGTTTTTTTGACAATGAGGCGCGCCATGATCAACCTGAATCGTCTGTCGATGTTTGTCGCGGTCGTGGAAGCTGGCTCGTTCACGGCGGCGGCCGACACATTGGGCGTCACCAAGGCGGTGGTCAGTTTCAATCTCAAGCAGTTGGAACGAGAGCTGGGCGTGGCGCTGCTGACCCGCAGCACCCGGCGGCTGGCGCTGACCGAGGCAGGCGAAGGCTTCTATGCCGAATGCGCGCGTCTGCTGCGCGAGGCCGAGGCGGCCGTGGACCAGGCGCGGTCGGGGCAGGCCACCCTGTCGGGCAGTTTGCGCGTGACCGCCACGGTGGACTATGGCAACCGGATCGTTGCGCCGGCGTTGGCGGCTTTTGCTCGCCGCCATCCGGCGCTGCGCGTCAGCTATCAGGCCAGCTCCGCGCACGCCGACCTGATCGGCGACCGGCTGGATCTGGCGATCCGCGTGGGCGCCCTGGCGGATTCGAGTTACCGCGCAACGCCGATCGGTGAATTCAAGCTGCTGTTGGTGGCCAGCCCCGCCTTGCTGGCGGCTCATGGCGCGCCGCGCACGCCGCAGGCTCTGGCCGCGATGCCGTGGCTGGCGAACCGTCCTGGCCGCAGCGGCCATTGGCGCCTGACGGACGGCAAGGGCCGCGAGCACGCGCTGCGCGTCGCGCCCGTTGCGCATGCCGACACGGCATCGGCGCTGCTGGCATTTGCCGAGGCGGGCTGCGGCGTGGCCGCGTTGCCCGACTGGCTGCTGGAAGAACCCCTGGCGCGCGGCGTGGTGCAGCGGGTGTTGCCGTCGTACTCGCTGCCGCCGCAACCGGTGTTCGCGGTCTATCCCGACACCCGCCACATCAGCGCCAAGGTCCGGCGCTTCATTGATTTCCTGCGTGCGCCCGAACGGCCTTAGCGTGCCACGGCGGGGGTGCCGCCGGCGCCCAGATCCCAGTACAAGCCCGTCATCAAGCCCAGCGCCTGCCGAAGCAATTCCGGCGGCAGGTGTTCATTGGGCGCGTGCTGCGAGCAGCCGGGATACGAATGCGGCACCCAGATCGTGCGCAGGCCCAGCACATCCGTGAAGATGTCATTGGGCAGCGAGCCGCCCAGGTTGGGCAGCAGGGCGGTCTTTTCGCCGGACGTGCGTTCCAGCGAATTCACCGCCCATTGCACCCAGTCGTCGTCCGGGTCGATACGGGTCGCGCAGAACATGGATTCTCGCGTGAGCGAGATCTTCACCATCGGGAAACCCTGGCGGTCCAGATGCCGGCGCAACGCCGGAATCAGGTCGTCCGGGTTCACGCCCACCACGAAGCGCAGCTGGCAGCGAGCCCATGCTCTTGGCGGGATGGCGTTGACGGGCGTGTCCGGGTTGCCGGTCTTGTAGGCCAGCACCTCGAAAGAACACCAGCCGAACACGCGTTCGGCCGGCGACAGCCCCGGCTCGCCCCATTCCGGTTCGATCTCGGGCCCGTCCGCGCCGCCGTCCACCTGGCAATCGGCCAGCGCCCGGCGCACGGCGGCCGGCAGTTCGGCCGGCACCCATTCGGGGATGCGGATCTGGCCCGTGGGCGAGACGATCGTGGCGATGGCGTGCGCCAGCTGGATGCCCGGGTTGGAGATCAGCCCGCCCCAGTTGCCGGAATGGTGGCCGCCGGCGCGCGCGTCGATGCTCAGGTCGAAGTTCAGGCTGCCGCGCGCGCCCAGGAAAATGGTGGGCCGCCTGGCCGCCAGGCGCGGGCCGTCGGAAGCAATCAGCAGGTCGGCGGCCAGCATGTCGCGATGTTCGGCGCACAGTTCCCGCAGGCCCATCGAGCCGGTCTCTTCGCCCATCTCGATCAGGTACTTGGCGTTGAAGCCAAGCTTGCCGCGGGTTTCCAGCACCAGCCGCAGGGCCTCCATATTGATGGTGTGCTGGCCTTTGTTGTCGGCGATGCCGCGGCCATACCAGCGGCCTTCGGCTTCGGTCAGCGCCCAGGGCGACAGGCCGTCCTTCCATTCCTTTTCCAGACCGCGGATGACGTCGCCGTGTCCATAGCCCAGCACGGTGGGCAGGGCGGGGTCTTCGATGCGTTCGGCATACAGAAAGGGGGCCAGCGCCTTGGGATGGGTCAGCGTGCGGCAGGTGAAGCCCAGGGCTTCGAACGCGGGGCGGATCTCGGATTCCAGATAGTCGGCCAGCACCGCCGCGCGGTCCGGGTTCTGGCTTTCCGTGGGCAGCGCCAGCCGGCGCGCCAGCAGCGCGCGGAAGGCGCCCGAATCAAAACAGTGTTCCGCTTGGGCGATGGCTTGCTCACGGGTCATGATGGTCGGGCTCCGTCGGGATGAGAGGAAGAAGTCGGGTACAGGTGGCAGGCCACCACGGATTCGTCGCGCAACGCCAATGCCGGCCGGTCGGTCTTGCATTGCGCCATCGCGGACTGGCAGCGTGGATGGAAGGGGCAGCCTGGCGGCGGATGCAAGGGGTCGGGAAAAGACAGGCCCAACCCCATGTCGGGGATGCCCAGGCCCGGCTCCGGCGTCAGCACCGAGGCCAGCAGCGCCTGCGTGTAAGGATGGCGGGGGGCGTGAAACAACTGCGCGGTGGGCGAAGATTCCACGACGCGTCCCAGGTACATCACGGCGACGTGCGTGGCGATGTGCTCCACCACCGCCAGGTTGTGGCTGATGAAGACATAGGTCAGGTTGAATTCGCGCCGCAGGTCCATCAGCAGGTTCATGATCTGCGCCTGCACCGAGACGTCCAGCGCCGAAGTGGGTTCGTCGCAGATGACGATCTCGGGGTGCATGACCAGCGCGCGGGCGATGGCCACGCGTTGCCGCTGCCCGCCCGACAGCTGACCCGGCGTGTTGTGCGCCAGGCGCGCGGGCAACCCCACGCGTTCCAGCATCTCGATGGCCTTATGCAGCTTGGGGTTGGGGATGCCGTGCACTTCCAGGGGCAGCGACACGATGGATGCGATGGACCGGCGCGGGTTCAAGGACGAGTACGGGTCCTGGAAAATCGGCTGCACGCGGCGCGCCAGCGCGCGGCGGTCCATTTGGCGGATATCCTGGCCGTCCAGCTTGATCACGCCCTCGGTGGGGGGCGTCAAGCCCAGCAGCATGCGGGCCAGCGTGGATTTACCGCAGCCGGATTCGCCCACGATGCCCAGCACCGCGCCCCGTTCGACGGCCAGGTCCACGCCATTGACGGCATGCAGCGTGCTGCGCGGCTTGAACATGCCCGCGCGGATCGAAAACTGCCGGCTGACGGCATCGGCTTGCAAGAGCGCGCTCATGCCGGGACTCCTTCTTCTTGGCGGATGCAGCGCCATTGCTGTTCGGGCGGGCGGCCATGAACGGGGATCGTGTCGCGGCACTGCGCTTGCGCGTGGCGGCAGCGGTCGGCGAAAGCGCAGCCGCGCAGGTCGCCCACCAGTGACGGCACGACGCCGGGGATGGTGCCCAGCGATTCGCCGGGCGGCGTGCGTCCGGGCACGGGGATACAGCCCAGCAGTCCCTGGGTATAGGGATGGCGTGGCGTGGCGAAGATGCTTTCAACCGGACCTTCCTCGACGATCTGGCCTGCATACATCACGGCGACCTGCCGCGCGATGCGCGCCACCACGCCCAGGTCGTGGGTAATCAGCACCATGGCGATGCCCAGTTCCGCCTGCAAGTCCGCCAGAAGGCGCAGGATCTGCGCCTGGATGGTGACGTCCAGTGCGGTGCTGGGTTCATCGGCGATAAGCAGTTCGGGGCCGCACATCAGCGCCATCGCAATCATCACGCGCTGACGCAGGCCGCCCGACAACTGGTGTGGGTACTGCGTCAGCCGCTGTCCGGCGGACGCAATACCGACTTTCTCCAGCAGTTCAACGGCACGGTCGCGTGCCTGCTGCTTGCTGGCATGGCGGTGGTGGATGTAGTGCTCGGTCAGTTGTTCACCGATGGCGTAGGCGGGATTCAAAGCCGTCATCGGCTCCTGGAAGATCATCGCCATCTTGCTGCCGCGCAGGGCGTTGATGCGGCGGCCGCGCGCGGCGGACAGGTCTTCTCCCAGCACCGACAGCCGGCGCGTGCTGCGCGTGGCGGCCTTGGGCAGCAAGCCCATGATGGCCAGCGACGTCATCGACTTGCCGCAGCCCGATTCGCCCACCAGGCATAGCGTTTCGCCGCGCCGAACCTGAAAGGACACATCACGCACCGCATGCAGCGGGCCGCGTGGCGTGGCGATGTCGACGGTCAGCCCTTGCACGTCCAGGACGATTTCCTTGTCGTTCATGTCAGGCCCTCTCTTCAGGCGTCAGCAGTTGGTGCAGCCCGTCGCCGGCCAGGTTGATCGCGAAGATCAGCAGCGCCAGCGCCGACCCCGGAATGGCGATGAGCCAGAACGAGAAGAACATGTAGGCCTTGGCCTCGGAGATCATCAGGCCCCAGGACGGCAGCGGCGGCTGCACGCCCAAGCCCAGGAATGACAGCGAGGCCTCCAGCAGGATGGCGCTGGCGGCTTCCAGCGTGGCGATCACGATCAACTGCGGCACCACGTTGGGCAGGACTTCGCCCCAGACGATGCGCCAGGTCGATGCGCCGGCGGCCTGCGCCGCGGCCACATATTCCAGCGACCGTACCTGCTGGGTGGCGCTGCGCATCACGACGGCGTAGCGGTCCCATTTGAGCAGGCCCAGCACCAGGATCACCACCCACAGCGACCCGCCGACGATGGCTACGGTGGCCAGCGCCACCAGAATGACGGGCATCGACAGCCGGGTCGTTATCAGGAAGGACACCGCCATGTCGACCTTGCCGCCAAAGTAGCCGGCTGCCATGCCCATTGCCGTGCCGATCAGCCCGGAAATCAGCGCCACGCTGATGCCGATCAAGAGCGAAATGCGAGCACCGTAGAACAGCCGGGACAGGTAATCGCGGCCCAGCTGGTCGGTGCCCAGCGGATGCAGCCAGGTGCCTTTGTCATACCAGACGGGCGGCGCCGTGCGGTAGGCCAGGTCCTGGAAGTAGGGGTCGTGTGGGGCGATCCACGGCGCCAGCAGCGCAATCAGCACGATGATGAGCAGGATGCCGCCGCCGGCCAACAGGGCCTTGTTGCGGCGTAGCCGGCGCCACCGGAGGGTGGAGGCGGACAGTTCCAGCGGGGCCGGCGCGGGGGCGCCGGGCGCGGCGGGAGTCAGGATAGGCGTATTCATGTCAGGACACCCGGATGCGCGGATCCAGCCACGCGTTGGCGATATCGGCGGCAAGCGTCAGCAATACGTACAGTACGGACAGCAGCAGCACGATCAACTGCATGACGGGGTAGTCCTTGTACGTGATGCTCTGGTAGGCCAGGTAACCCAGCCCGTCCAGCGCGTAGATCGTTTCGATGACGACCGAGCCACCCAGCAGGTAGCCCAGCTGCACCGCGGCAAGCGCCACCACCGGCACGATGGCGTTGCGCAGCGCATGCTTGAAGATGATCTTGCGCGCGGGCAGCCCCTTGGCGCGCGCCGTGCGGATATAGTCGGCGCCCAACACTTCGATCATGCCGGCGCGGATCAGCCGCATGAAGGCCGGCGCCACGTAGTAGCCCAGCGCGATGGCCGGCATCACGAAATGCTGCCAGGTGCCGCTGCCCGACACGGGCAGGATGCGCAGCGAGATCGAGAACAGCATGATCAGGATCAGCGCAAAGAAGAAGTTGGGCAGCGCCTGGCCCAGCACGGCGATGGCCAGGCAGATGCGGTCGATCAGGCTACCTTTATAGAGCGCGGCCAGCACGCCCAGCGGAATGGATATCAGCAGTGCGAACCCCAGCGCGCCCATGCCCAGCAACAAGGTGGTCTTGAGCTTGGACAGGATCAGCGGGCCCGCTTCCGTCTTGAAATACACCGACGTGCCGAAATCGCCTTGCAGGATATGCCAGAGCCAGTCGGCGTACTGCACCACAAGGGGGCGGTCCAGGCCGTAGGTCTTGCGGATCATGTCGATGTCCGCCTGGCGCGCGCCTTCGCCCGCCAGGGCCAGGGCCGGGTCGCCGGACAGATGCAGCAGCAGGAACGCCAGGATTGAAACGGTCAGCGCCACCAGCGCCGCCAGGCCCAGGCGCCTGATCGTGAAATAAAGCATAGGACTTCCTCTATCGTTTCACCGCCCCGGGCCGGCGCAAGACCCGCCCGGGGCAACCCTGCGTTACTTCCAGCTCATGTCCCAGAAGCGCACGAGCTCGTCCGAGTAGGGCTTGAAGTTCACGTCCTTGGTGGCGACGTAGTAGGCGGGCAGCGTCCATAGCGGCACCGCGTAGGCCTTCTGCGCGATCAGGTCCAGCGCCTCTTTGTAGGCGGCCTTGCGCGGGGCGGGGTCGATCGTGTGGTCGCCCTTGTTGAGCAAGTCGCGCACCTTCGGGTCGCGCGTGACGTCGTCGTTGCCGAAGGCGAAGTACACCGGCGTGGACGCCGAGACGTCGTTGACCAGGTTGGAGCCCCAGGTCTGGTGAGTCAGCGATGCCTTGTTGGCGCGGATCATGTCGCGCATGGCGGCGTACTGCAGGTAGTTCAGCTTGGCGCGGATGCCCACCGCCTGCAGGTAGTTGATGATGGCTTCGGTCTGGTTGCGCTCTCGGTACGCCACGATGTCGATGTCGAAGCCATTGGCATAACCGGCGTCGGCCAGCAGCTTCTTGGCCAGCGCCGGGTCGTACTTGTAGGTGGGCGCGCCGTCCTGCGTGCAGCCCACTTGCGACGGCGTGCAGATGGTGTTGATCAGCCCGCCGCCTTCGCCCACGATGTTCTTCAGCATGGCGTCGCGGTCGATCGCGTGGATGATGGCTTTGCGGACGCGTTCATCCTTGAGCTGGGGCGCAGGCGTGCCGTCCTGGATGTTCATCTGCATGAACACGATGCGCATCGTGTTGCCCGTGACCATCTGCAGGTTGGGCATCTGGCCCAGTTGTTCCGCCTGGTCCTTGGGCACGCTCATGATCAGGTCTTCGCCGCCCGAGATCACTTCGGCCATCTGGGTCTGGCGGTCGGGGATGAAGCGAATGACCACGCGGCCGATCTTCGGCTGCGCCTTCGGCGAGTCCTTGAAGTAGTCGGCGTTGCGCTCCAGCGTGATCGACTTGCCGGGCTGGTAGTCGGTGACCTTGTAGGGGCCCGAGCCCACCGGCTTGGCGTTCATGCCCTTGGGGCCGACTTCCTGGTAATACTTGGCCGGATGGATGGCGGCGGTGGTCGACAGGTATTCCTTGGCGCCGGGGAAGGGCTCCTTGGTGGTCAGGCGCACCTTGTACTTGTCGATCTTCTCGACCTTGTCGATCCAGGCCACGTTTTGCTGCGTGACGGCCTTGTTCTTGGGATCGGCCACGTAGTTCAGCGTGTACACGACCGAGTCCGCGTCGAATTCCTCGCCGTTATGGAATTTCACGCCTTCGCGCAGCTCGAATTCCATCGTCTTGTCGTCGACCTGCTTCCAGCTCTTGGCCAACTGGCCCTTGTACTCGTTGGTGACGGGATCGCGGTACAGCAGCGTGTCCCAGACGTTGGCGGCGATGATGACGCCGATCCGCACGTTGTTGAAATACGGGTCCACGCTTTCCGGCGCCTGGTCGTAAGCCATGCGCAGGGTGTCGTCCTTCTTGCCGGCCAGCGCGGGCTGGGAGGCAAGCGTGGCGCAGGCCAGCAAGGCGGCGGCCAGCGCGCGAAGGGCAGGGGTGCGGCGGAACGGCAAGGGTGAGACGGGTGTGAAGCGACAATCAGCCATGGTGAAGGCTCCTCTGGAAGGCACTACATGTACTGCGTATCCATCATCTCGCTCCGGGCCGCGCCACCCTGGTTCTTATCGTTATCGTCCGTGCGCCGGGAATCGCTTCAACCGGAATCGGACGACTGCGCGGTCGCGGGGGCCTGCCCTGCGTTCAACGTCTTCAGCGCGGCCTCGCACTTGCGCTGCAAGTGCTGCCGCATGATGCCCGCCAGCCGGTCCGCGTCGCGCGCGTTCAGGGCGTCGGCCATTTCGATGTGTTCCCGCATCGCCAGATCCCATTTCTGGCGGTTTTCGTTCGACACAAAGCGCAGGTTCTGCACACGAGCGTTCTGGGCGTCGTACAGCTGCTTGAGCAGGCTGTTGTGCGAGGCCAGGCTGATGCGTTCGTGGATTTCGCGGTTGGTGCGGAAGTACGTGGGCAGGTCGTGGCGGGCGTGGCTGGCCATCATTTCGTAGGTCAGCGCGCGGATTTCCGCAATTTCGACATCGGTCGCCCGTTCGCAGGCCAGCCGGCATGACATGGCTTCCAGTCCGCCGATAACCTCGAA
Organism: Achromobacter sp. MYb9; assembly: GCF_002975275.1. Classification (GTDB taxonomy): domain Bacteria; phylum Pseudomonadota; class Gammaproteobacteria; order Burkholderiales; family Burkholderiaceae_B; genus Achromobacter. The sequence continues at coordinate 184,728 of NZ_PCOQ01000005.1, forward strand.
GGCTTCGCGGATATTCGCCTCGGACAGCGCCACCACCTGGGCGCCCCGGTTCGGCTCGATCTGGACCAGCCCCTCGGCGGCCAGCACCCGGAACGCTTCGCGCATCGGGGTGCGCGACACGCCAAGCAGGTCGCACAGCGCGCGTTCGTTCAGACGGGAGCCGGGCGGAAATTCGCCCTGGATGATGCGTTCGCGCAGCTGGCCTGCCACCGCGCCGGGCAGGGTGCGGCCGTTGCCGGCGGCGCGCGCCGCCGGGCGCGGGGCCACGGCGGTCGGCGTCGCGCCAGCATCGGCGGAACCCGCATGCGCCGGCCCGGCCAGATTCGGCATCAGGCTAGGATTGCTGCTCATTTGTATACCAACTTTTCCCCGTATTTTTCTAGACTATAAACCTGCGGCAAGCGGATCAATCATGGGTGTATACCCTAGGTTATCGATGTAAAAACAATGGGATAGAGTGGCGCATGCCGCAAGTCTGCCTGCGCGGCAAACATCGTTCGCCTGTCGCGCGTCTTTCGTTGGTATACAAAAAATTCCACTCTGGGGCTACGCATGATTACCCTGAACTCCCATCCGTCCGGCCGGCATTTTCTGCAGATTCCGGGGCCGACGAATGTGCCCGACCGCGTGCTGCGCGCTATCGACCAGCCCACCATCGACCATCGCGGGCCGGCGTTCGGGGAGCTGGGGCTGGCGGTGCTGGCCGGCATCAAGCAGGTCTTCCAGACGCAGTCCCCCGTGATCATCTTCCCGTCGTCGGGCACCGGGGCATGGGAAGCGGCGCTGGTCAACACGCTGTCGCCCGGCGACCGTGTGCTGATGGTGGAAACCGGCCATTTCGCCAGCCTGTGGAAGAAGCTGGCGGGACGTCTGGGGCTGGAGGTGGACTACGTGGAAGGCGACTGGCGGCATCCGGTGGATCCCGCCGTGATTGGCGCGCGCCTTGCCGCGGACGCGGAGCACCGCATCAAGGCCGTGTGCGTCGTGCATAACGAGACCTCGACCGGCGTCACCAGCGACATCGCCGCCGTGCGCGCCGCCATCGACGGCGCGTCGCATCCCGCGTTATTGATGGTGGACACGATTTCGTCGCTGGGGTCGGTCGACTACCGGCACGACGAATGGGGGGTGGACGTGACGGTGGCCGGCTCGCAGAAGGGCCTGATGCTGCCGCCGGGCCTGGCGTTCAACGCGGTCAGTGCACGGGCGCTGGCCGCTGCCGACACGGCGCGCCTGCCGCGCGCCTACTGGGACTGGCGCGACATGCTGGCGGCCAACGCCAACGGTTATTTTCCCTACACGCCGTCGACCAACCTGCTGTACGGGCTGCACGAAGCGCTGGCCATGCTGCAAGCCGAGGGGTTGCCGCGCGTGTTCGCCCGGCACGAACGCCATGCGCGCGCCACGCGCCTGGCCGTGGCGGGCTGGGGGCTGGAACTGCTTAGCCTGGAACCGTCGGCGCACAGTCCCGCGCTGACCGCCGTGCTGATGCCGCAAGGCCATGGCGCGGATGCGTTGCGCAAGGTCATCCTGGACCGCTTCGACATGTCGCTGGGGCAGGGGCTGGGCAAATTGACCGACCGCGTCTTTCGCATCGGGCACCTGGGCCATTTCAATGACCTGACCCTGTGCGGCACGCTGGCCGGGGTCGAGATGGGCCTGGCGGCCGCTGGCGTGCCGCACCGCGCCGGCGGGCTGCAGGCCGCGATGGAATTCCTGGCCAGGACGCCCCAGGGCGCCACGGCCTGACCCACCACAATAACGAGGGAAACGATGAACGCGCTTATGCAGCAGGCGATCCAATTCGCCAATGAACACGAATCCACCTGGGACCGCAGCGTCAACGGCAATTTCGGCGTGCACCTGAACGATCCGCCGCCCTGGAACCGCCTGCTGGGCCCGATCCATGACCGTGGGCCGGTGTCGGGCGTGGTGGTGGTTGACGGCAAGACGGTCGCGTCCTGGGGCGAACCCGATCGCGCCGACCTGACCTTCAGCGTCGCCAAGCTATATCTGGCGATATTGGCGGGTGTGGCGCACGACCGGGGCCTGCTGCCCGATGTCGACGAGCCCGTGGGCAAGCGGGTGCCCGGCATCGGCTTTGATGACGGCCAGAACGCCGACATCACCTGGCGTCACCTGTTGCAGCAGACGAGCGAATGGGAAGGCGAGCGCTTCGGCGTGTCGGACCAGGCGGATCGCTATCGCGCCGTCACGTTCGGCGTGCCGCCCGACGGCAAGAAGGGCGACGCACGTCCGTTGCAGCGCCCCGGCACGTACTGGGAATACAACGACGTGCGCATCAACCAGTTGTCCTACGCGTTGCTGCACTTGTTCCGCAAGCCGCTGTCGGACGTGTTTCGCGAAGCCGTCACGCGCCCCATCGGCGCCAGCGAAAACTGGCAATGGGTGGGTTACGACACCGCCTGGGTCGAGATCGACGGCCAGCGCATGCCGTCGGTTCCCGGCGGCTCGCACTGGGGCGGCGGCATGTCCATCAGCGCGCGGGACCAGGCGTTGATCGGCCAGATGCTGCTTGACGACGGCCAGGCCAACGGCAAACAGATCCTGTCGCGCGAGTGGATTCAAGCCATGCGCACGCCGTGCGCCATCGCGCCGTACTACGGCTACCTGATCTGGCTCAACCACGAAGGCCGCGTGTTTCCCAGCGTGCCGGCCACCAGCTTTTTCGGCGTGGGCGCGGGCAGCTCGTTCACGTGGGTGGAACCGGAACGCAAGATGGTGGTGATCGTGCGCTGGCTGAATTCGGCCCATGCGGATGCCTTGTTCGGCAAGATCCTTGCAGCGGTGGACGCGCCACAGGCGTAACATTCTGAGCTCTCACCGACCAAGGAACGATGCCATGAACTACCGCCGACTGGGAACCAGCAATCTGCGCGTGTCGCCGCTATGCCTGGGCACCATGATGTTCGGAGAACAGACGCCTGACGACGAGGCGGCGCGCATTGTCGCGTCGGCGCGCGACCATGGCTTGAATTTCATCGATACGGCCGACGTCTACAACGAAGGCCGTTCGGAACAAGTCGTGGCCAAGCTGCTGCAAGGGCAGCGCCACGACTGGGTGCTGGCCAGCAAGATCGGCAACCCGGTGGGCAAGGGGCCGAACCAGGCGCACTACTCGCGCCAGTGGCTGATGCGTGGGGTGGAACAAAGCCTGTCGCGCCTGGGCACGGATTTCATGGACATCCTGTACCTGCACCGCGACTACCACGAGGAAAATCTCGAAGAGGCGCTGTGGGCGCTGGGCGACCTGATCCGGTCGGGCAAGCTGCGCAGCTTCGGCTTGTCCAATTTCCGCGGCTGGCGCATCGCCGAAGTCATGCGCCTGTGCGAAAAGATGGGCGTGCCGCAACCCGTGGTGTGCCAGCCTTACTACAACATGCTGAACCGCGGACCCGAGGTGGAAATCCTGCCGGCCTGCAAGCATTACGGTCTGGGCGTGGTGCCGTACAGCCCCATCGCGCGGGGCGTGCTGACGGGCAAGTATCTGCCCGGCCAGGCGCCTGCCGCCGACACCCGCGCCGGGCGCGGCGACCGCCGCATCCTGGCCACGGAGTTTCGCGAAGAATCGCTGCAGATCGCGCAACAGCTGGTGCGGCACAGCGCGGCGCGGGGCGTGCAGCCGGGCCATTTCGCCACGGCCTGGGTGTTGGCCAATCCGGTCATTACGAGCGTGATCGCGGGCCCGCGCACGCTGGCGCAGATGGACGACTACTACGCCGCGCTGGACGTGACGATCACGGCCGAAGACGAAGCCGTCGTGGACGGCTGGGTGACGCCGGGCCATGCGTCCACGCACGGCTACAACGACCCCAACTACCCGTTCCACGGGCGGCCCGTGGCAGTTGCATAACGGCTCGCGCCCGGGTTTCCGGGGCGCGCCTCAGGCCGAGGCGCGGACCGGTTCTGCTGCGATACCGTGCAGCATCATCTGTTCGACCGCGGTGGCGATGCCTAGCCGGGCGACGCGTCCGCGTCGTTCGGCGTCCATCATGCTGGTCAACACCCCGAAGAACATTTCCGCCAGCGCCGCCGCCGTGATGTCCACGCGGAAGGCGCCTTCACGCTGTCCGCGCAGGAAGAACGCATCCATGGATTCCAGGTAACCCGACCAGCTGTTCATGATGTCGGGTTGCTGCTCGTTATCGGGCTTCCAGTTGTACATCAGGAAAGCCGTCAATTCCTTGTGAGCCAGGTTCTGATGAATCAGGTTCCGCAACGCCTCGCGCGGGGGGGCCGTGTCCAGATGCGAGTCCGCCAGCGCCTTCTTCATCACATGAGCGCAATGGGTCGTCAAGCGCAGGACCAGTTGGTCCCGCGTCTGACAGAACCGGTACAGCGTCGCCTTGCTGACGCCGACTGCCTTCGCCAGTTCCTGCAAGGTGGCCCGCGGCTGGTCGACCATTGCCATGGCCAACGCCACTAGTAGCTTCTCGTGCCCCGCCTCGTCAGACATGTTCCGTCCCTGTTCTTGTCTCGAACTTGATAGGCGCTATTGAATCACGGGCGATTCACTTTGTACAAATTCTGGCTGAATTGGCAAGTAAAAACTTGTTAAGTCCAGTGCAACGAACTTCACAGAATCATATGAATCATTATTGATTCAAAATGAACTCCAAGGTACCATCAGCGGCTTATTGAATTCAGGTCGCCGCGGGCGGGGGGTATCGATGATGAAGAATCAAACCAGGTGGCAGTGGCCCCTGACAGCGTTGTTGGCGTCCATCGCATTGGCGGGATGCGGCGGAGACCAGGATGCGCATTCGCAGGCGTCGGCGCCGCGCCCGGTGCAAGTGCTGTCGGTACAACCCGAGCGCTACGCGCTTACCAGCGCGCTGCCGGGGCGGGTAGAACCGATGCGCGTGGCCGAAGTTCGCGCCCGCGTCGCGGGCATCGTGCTTAGCCGCAATTTCGAGGAAGGCGCCGACGTGAAGGCGGGCGACGTGCTGTTCCGCATCGATCCGGCGCCATTCAAGGCGGCGTTGTCGCGTGCCCTGGGAGACCTGGCCAAGGCGGATGCCGCCGTGTCGGATGCGCAGGCCATCGTCAAACGCTACACGCCGCTCGTCAAGATCGAGGCCGTCAGCCAGCAGGATTTCGATACTGCCACCACCACGCTAAAGAGCGCCCTGGCCGCGCGCCGGTCCGCGCAGGCGGATGTGGAAACCGCGCAATTGAACTTGGACTACGCCACGGTCAAGGCGCCGATTTCGGGCCGCATCGGCCGGGCCCAGGTCACCGAGGGCGCGCTGGTGGGCCAGAACGAGGCCACGGTCATGGCCAAGATCCAGCAGTTGGACCCTGTCTACGTGGACTTCACCCAGCCCGTGGCGGACATGCTGCGCATGCGCGCCGCGTTGCAGGATGGCAGCCTGGGGCAGGGCGAGGGCGCCAATATCTCCATCACCATCGACGGCACCGACCAGCGTCGCAGCGGCCGTCTGCTGTTTTCCGACATTGCGGTCGACCGCGGCACGGGGCAGGTGTCCGTGCGCGGCGAATTCGCCAACCCCGATGTGCTGCTGCTGCCCGGCATGTATGTGCGCGTGCAGACGCGGCAAGGCGTGGACCCCGAAGCCATCCTGGTGCCGCAGCGCGCGGTGTTGCGCAGCACCGATGGCAAGCCGCAGGTCATGGTGGTGGGCAAGGACGAGGTCGTGGAATCGCGTCTGGTGCAAACCGGCACGATGCGCGGCAGCGATTGGCACATCGTCGATGGCCTGAGCGCCGGCGACCGCGTCATCGTGGGCGGCGTCAACGCCGCCGTGCCTGGCCAGAAAGTCAGCGTGACGCCAGCGGCGCAGCCGAAGGTCGCCGCCGCCACCGAGGCCGCGGCCCCGGTTGCGAACTGACCGGCAGCCCGTGCCCTGCATGCATTCCCAAGGATAGATCATGTCCAAGTTTTTCATTGGCCGCCCCAATTTCGCGTGGGTGGTGGCCATCTTCATTTCGCTGGCGGGCCTGCTGGCGATCCCGTCGCTGCCGGTGTCGCAGTTTCCGGTGGTGGCGCCGCCCCAGGTGACGATCTCTGCCGTCTATCCGGGCGCATCCGCATCGGTGCTGGTCGATTCGGTGACGAGCGTCATCGAGGAGGAATTGAACGGCGCCAAGCACATGCTGTATTACGAGTCGTCCAGCAGCTCGAGTGGCAGCGCGGAAATCACCGTCACGTTCGAACCCGGCACGGACCCCGACCTGGCCCAGGTGGACGTGCAGAACCGCATCAAGAAGGCGGAAGCGCGCCTGCCGTCCGCCGTGACGCAGCAGGGGCTGCAAGTCGAGCAGGCCAGCTCCAACTTCCTGATGATCTACGCCCTGACCTACAAGGGCGATGACGCGCACAAGGACGTAGTGGGCCTGTCCGACTACGCGGCGCGCAACATCAACAACGAGATCCGCCGCGTCGACGGCGTGGGCAAGGTGCAGTTCTTCGGGGCCGAAGCGGCCATGCGAGTCTGGATCGATCCGCAAAAGCTGCTGGGCCTGGGCCTGTCGGTGGCCGATGTCAACGCCGCCATTGCCGCACAGAACGTGCAGGTGCCCGCCGGCAGTTTCGGCAGCCGCCCCGGTTCGCCCGAACAGGAACTGACGGCCACGCTGGCCGTGAAGGGCATGCTGGATTCGCCGGAAGAATTTGGCCGGATCGTGCTGCGCGCCAATGCCGACGGCTCTTCCGTCCACTTGGCTGATGTGGCGCGGCTGGAAGTGGGCCGCCAGAGCTACGACTTCGAAACGCGCCTGAACGGCAAGAAGTCGGTCGGCGCCGCCGTACAGCTGGCCCCGGGCGCCAACGCGATCGATACGGTCAAGGCCGTGAAGGCGCGCTTGCAGGAGCTGTCGGCCTCGTTCCCGGAAGACGTTGCGTTTTCGGTGCCGTTCGACACGTCGCGCTTCGTCAGCGTGGCAATCGAAAAGGTGGTGCACACCTTGCTCGAGGCAATGGTGCTGGTCTTCCTGGTGATGTTCCTGTTCCTGCAGAACATCCGCTATACGCTGATCCCGACGATCGTGGTGCCGGTGTGCCTGTTGGGCACCTTCGCGGTGATGTCGGTGCTGGGTTTCTCGGTGAACATGATGACGATGTTCGGCATGGTGCTGGCAATCGGCATCCTGGTGGACGACGCGATCGTGGTGGTCGAAAACGTGGAACGCATCATGGCCGAAGAGGGCCTGCCGCCGCGCGAAGCGACCATCAAGGCGATGGAGCAGGTGTCGGGCGCCATCGTCGGCATCACGCTGGTGCTGGCCGCCGTGTTCCTGCCGCTGGCGTTCATGAGCGGTTCGGTCGGCGTTATCTATCAGCAGTTTTCGCTGTCGCTGGCGGTGTCGATCCTGTTCTCGGGCTTCCTGGCGCTGACCTTCACGCCGGCGCTGTGCGCCACGTTCCTCAAGCCCATTCCCAAGGGGCACCATGATGAAAAGAAAGGCTTTTTCGGCTGGTTCAATCGTCGCTTCAACCACCTGACCACGCGCTTCGAGGCGCTGAATTCGCGGCTGGTCAAGCGCACCGGACGCTACATGGTGATCTACGTGGCGATCGTGGCGGTGCTGGCCGTGCTGTACGTGCGCGTGCCGGAGTCCTTCGTGCCGCCTGAAGACCAGGGCTATGTCATCGTCGACATGCAGTTGCCGCCGGGCGCCACCCATACCCGCACCGACAAGGTCGTGGCCGATGTTGAGCAGCACCTGATGTCGCTGGATGCCATGGGCGACGCTTTCACGGTGATGGGCTTCAGTTTTTCGGGCACGGGCCAGAATGCGGGCATCGCCTTCCCGTCGCTGAAGGACTGGTCCGAGCGCGGCAAGGGCCAGGCCGCCACCGACGTGGCCAATAGCGTGAACGCGCGGTTTGCCGCCATCGATGACGGCACGGTCATGGCGGTCAACCCGCCGCCCATCGAGGGTCTGGGCAACTCAGGCGGCTTTGCACTGCGTTTGCAGGACCGCGGCGGCCTCGGGCGCGCGGCCCTCACGGACGCCCGCAACCAGTTGCTGGCCAAGGCCAACAGCTCGCCGATGATCGCCTACGCCATGATGGAAGGGCTGGCCGACGCGCCGCAGTTGCGCCTGGACATCGACCGCCAGAAGGCGGAAGCGCTGGGCATCGGCTTCGACACCATCAGCACGGCGATCTCGTCGGCCTACGGGTCGGCCACCATCAACGACTTCGCCAACGCCGGGCGCTTGCAGCGGGTGGTGGTGCAGGCGGACGTGCGCGACCGCATGACGCCCGAGAGCATCCTGATGTTGAACGTGCGCAACAAGTCGGGCGGGATGGTGCCGCTAAGCGCCTTCGTGCAGACGGGCTGGGAGACCGGGCCCGTGCAGATCTCGCGCTACAACGGCTATCCGGCGTTCAAGATCGCGGGCGACGCCATGCCCGGAAGCAGTACCGGTGAAGCGATGGCTGAAATCGAGCGCATCGTGTCGGAGCTGCCCAGCGGCATCGGCTATGAATGGACGGGCTTGTCCTATCAGGAAAAGTTCGCGGGAGCCCAGGCGCCGATGTTGTTCGCGCTGGCCTTCCTGGTCGTGTTCCTGCTGATGGTCGCGCTGTATGAAAGCTGGGCCATTCCCGCGTCGGTCATGCTGATCGTGCCGATCGGCGCGCTGGGTTCGGTTCTGGCGGTGACGGTGCTGGGTATGTCGAATGATGTGTATTTCAAGGTCGGCCTGATCACCATCATCGGCCTGGCTGCCAAGAACGCGATCCTGATCGTGGAGTTCGCCAAGAGCCTGCGCGAACAAGGCCATTCACTGATGGACTCCGCCATCCAGGCCGCCAAGCTGCGCTTCCGGCCCATCGTGATGACGTCGCTGGCGTTCATCCTGGGGGTGGTGCCGTTGGCGTTGGCCAGTGGCGCGGGCGCGGCTAGCCAGCGCGCGCTGGGCGTCGGGGTGATTGGCGGCATGCTGACCGCCACGTTGCTGGGCGTGATCTTCGTGCCCATCTTTTTCGTGTGGGTGCTGTCGCGGGTGTCGAAGCAGGGCGGCCAGCCCGCATCCGACGTCTTGCCGTCCCCGCGCACGGCCCAGGAATGACACTCATGATGCAAACCTATTTCCCTTTGCGCCTTGGCGCCCTGACCCTGAGCGCCGCGCTGGCGGGATGTTCGCTGGCGCCGGTCCATCAACGGCCTGACGCGCCCATCCCGGCGCAGTATCCGGCGTCGTTGAATCAATCGGCCGCGCCCGCCGGGCCGTCGGCGGCCACCACGCTGGACTGGCAGTCGTTCGTGACCGATGCGCCGCTGCGCCAGTTGGTGGCGCTGGCGCTTGAAAACAATCGGGACTTGCGCCAGGCCGTGTTGAACATCGAAGCGGCGCGGGCGCAGTACCGGATCGAGCGCGCGGACCGCTTGCCGGGATTCAACGCCCAGGGCAGCGGTACGCGCCAACGGGTGCCGGGCGACTTGAGCAGCACGGGCAGCGCTGGCGTGCAAAGCACCTATCAGGCAGGGATCGGGCTGACGGCGTTCGAGATCGACCTGTTCGGGCGCGTGCGCAGCCTGTCGGACGCCGCGCTCCAGGAATACCTGGCCACCGAAGAAACCGCCCATGGCACCCGGATCAGCCTGGTCGCCGAGGTGATCCAGGCGTATCTGACCCGCGACAGCGCGCAGCGCCGTCTTCAAGTTACGCGCCAGACGCTGGCCAGCCGCGAATCGTCGCTTGAACTGATCGTCAAACGGCGTCAGGCCGGGGCGGCCACGGCGCTGGACTACCAGGAAGCGCTGGGCTTGGCCGAGCAGGCGCGGGCGGAGCTGGAACGAATGGACCGGGAGGTGCGCCAGGCGGGCAACGCGCTGGCGCTGCTGGTGGGCGTCAACGACCTGGGCCCGTACCTGCCTCGGGACCTGGCGGCGTCACCCGTGCTGCTGCAGGAAATCGCGGCGGGCGCGCCGTCCGAACTGCTGGAACGCCGGCCAGACATCCTGGCTGCCGAACACCAGCTGCAGTCGCGCAACGCCAGCATCGGTGCGGCCCGCGCGGCGTTCTTTCCCAGCATTTCGCTGACCGGCCTGTTCGGCTCTTCCAGCGCCGACCTGTCCAACCTGTTCGACGGGGGGCAGCGCGCCTGGTCCTTCGCGCCACAGATCACGCTGCCGATCTTCGCGGGCGGACGCAACACCGCCAACCTGGACTTGTCGCACGTGCGCAAGGACATCGCGGTGGCGGCGTATGAAAAGACCATCCAGACGGCGTTCAAGGAAGTGGCCGATGCGCTTGCCGCGACCGATACGCTTCGGCGCGAAGAGGCGTCGCGCCGCGCGCTGGCCGAATCCAGCCAGGAAGCCATGCGCCTGTCCGAAGCCCGCTACCGCGGCGGCGTGGACAGCCACCTGCGCTACCTGGACGCCCAACGCAGCGCATTCACCGACCAGTTGAGCTACATCGAGGTCAGCACCCAGCGCCAGATCGCGTTGGCGACCTTGTTCAAGGCGCTGGGCGGGGGATGGCCGGGGGCGCGGCCTGCGGAACAGGCGGCGGAGCGGGGCGCAGCGCCTGCGGCGGACGGGGCGGGGAAGGGATGATGTAGCCCCATTTTCCATAAATCTCGATAAAAATAGTTGACGTCGAGATTTGTGCTGCTTATCGTAGAAAAAAAGCGCTGCCAGATAGCCGGCTGCCACTTCCTGGCCTTGCGCCGGCGGCAGGCGCACGAGGAGACAAGCAGTGATACGTCCATGCGACAGCCGGCCCTGCCGGCAGTTATCCCGCGCGGCGTCGCCGCGTGCGGGGCGGATGCGGGCGGTGTGTTTCGGCACGCCGCGCCGTGGCTTGCAGTGGGTGTGGGCCGGCCTGGTCGCCTGCGCCGCTTTGGCGGCAGGCACGCCGGCCCAGGCGGCGGATTGGCCTGCGCGGCCGATAACCATCGTGGTCAACGGCGGCCCGGGCAGCTTGCCCGACCTGTTCGCGCGGCCGTTGGCCGAGCGGCTGCATCACGCCTTTGGGCAGCCTGTCGTCGTCGAGAACAAGCCTGGCGCCGGCGGCCTGCTGGCCATGCAGCAGCTTAAGTCGGCACCGCCCGACGGGTACACGCTGGCGCTGGTCACCAACGCCCACCTGGTGTGGAACCCCTACATATTTCCCGCGCTGACGTATGACCCCGTCCGCGACGTGGTGCCGGTCAGCCCGCTGGCCGTCATCCCGATGGCGCTGACGGTCAACGACAAGGTGCCCGCGCAGTCGTTGGCGCAGTTGTTCGGGCTGGCCCGCCAGCAGCCGGGCCGGTTGAACTATGCGTCTTCGGGCAATGGCAGCCCGCCCCACGTGCTGTTTGAAATGCTGCGCGAACAGGCGGGCGTCGACATCATGCACGTGCCGTTCAAGACGGGCACCGGCGCGCTGAATTCGGTGCTGGCGGGCGACACGCAGATGTACTTCGGCGGTACCGCGTTGGTCGAGCCCATGGTCAAGGAAGGGCGCCTGCGCGTGCTGGCCATCAGCGATGCCGTGCCCGATGCGGCCTTCGGCCGCGCGCCGACGCTGGCGCAGCAGGACTTCCGCGGCTTCGAAGGCGCGGTGTGGCTGGGGGTGGCGGCGCGCGCCGGCACGCCCGACGCTATCGTCCAACGCCTGAACGCCCAGATCGGCCGCGCGCAGCAGGACGGCGCCATGCGGCAGATGTACGCCAGTCACGGCTCGCTGCCGTACCATCTGGACGCGGCCGCCTTCGCGCAGCGCGTCGCCGATGAGCGCAAGGCGTCCGGCCCCGTGCTGCGCAAGCTGGGCATCAAGCCCGATTGACCTTTCCTCTTTCCCTTTTTCCTCGAACCTGGAATCAACGGCGCCGTGCGCGGCGCCGAACCCGCAGCCATGAACCTGATTGAAGAGATTGTTGAACACGCGCCCGCCATTCGCGACATCCGGCGTGATATCCATGCGCATCCTGAACTGGCGTTCGAAGAGAACCGCACGGCGCAACGGGTGGCCGAACTGCTGGAGGGCTGGGGCATCCCGCTGCACCGTGGTTTCGGCAAGACCGGGCTGGTGGGCGTGATCCGCAACGGCACCTCGTCGCGCACGCTGGGGTTGCGCGCCGACATGGACGCGTTGCCGATGCAGGAGGCGAACCAGTTCGCGCATGCCAGCAAACATGCGGGCGTGATGCACGCGTGCGGGCACGACGGCCACACCGCCATGTTGTTGGGCGCTGCCCAGTATCTGGCCCAGCATCGCAATTTCGACGGCACCGTGTACCTGATCTTCCAGCCGGCCGAAGAACGCGGCGGCGGCGCGCGCGAGATGATGCGCGACGGCCTGTTCGAGAAATTTCCCATGGAGGCCGTGTTCGGCATGCACAACATGCCAGGCATCCCGGAGGGCTGTTTCGCGTCGTCGCCCGGCCCGGTGCTGGCGTCCAATAGCGAATTCCACGTGACGATACGCGGCAAGGGCGGCCACGCGGCCATGCCGCACCTGGCGGTCGATCCGATCCCGGCGGCGGGCCAGATGATCGAGGCTTTCCAGACCATCATCAGCCGCAACAAGAAGCCGCTGGAGACGGCCGTCATTTCCGTGACCACGCTGCGGGCGGGCGAGGCCGTCAACGTCATTCCGGATACCTGCGAACTGGGAGGAACGGTGCGGGCCTACACGGCCGAAACGCTGGATCTGATCGAGAGGCGCATGGGCGAGGTGGCGCGGCACGTGGCCGCCATGTTTGGTGCGGAATGCGATTTCGTCTTCACCCGCCACTATCCGTCGACCATCAACCACGAGGCCGAGACGGCCTTCATGCGGGAGGCGCTGGCGCAGGTGGTCGGCGCCGAGCGGGTGATGGCCCAGACGCCCATCATGGCGGCGGAAGACTTTTCCTTCATGCTGGAAGCCGTGCCCGGCAGCTACTGCTTCATCGGCAACGGCGACGGCGGCCATCGTGAGTTGGGCCATGGCGAGGGGCCGTGCCTGGTTCACAACACCAGTTATGACTTCAACGACGCGCTGTTGCCCATCGGCGCCAGCGCGTTCGTGAAGCTGGCCGAGGCCTGGTTCGCGCAGCCCCGGCGCGGTTGAACCGGCGGGGCAGCGATGCTGCGGCGACCCGGAGCCTGTGGCCGCCGCGCGCTTGATCCGTCGGCGCGGGGCCGCCTCAGGCCTTGCGCAGGCCGGGGCGGGCCAGCGGCGGCGCGGCATGGCTGACGGGTTCGTCCGCCGGCCGGCCGCGCCCGATCAACCACGCGCACAGCGCCGATACCAATCCCGCGAACAGCACGTACAAGCAGATCAGCCACGGCTGGCCATTACCGGTCTTGAGCAGCGCGGTGGCGATGATGGGCGTGATGCCGGACGCGAAGATGCCCGAGAACTGGTAGACGAAAGAGATGCCGGTGTAGCGCACCTTGGCGTCGAATAGCTCGCAGAAGAGGGCGGCCTCGGGCCCATAGATGGCTGCGTAGAAGATGCCAAAGGGGATGATGATAGCCAGCCAGATCAGCATCACGCTGCCTTCGCTATGCAGCATCAGCCAGAACCCGGGGAACGAGGCCGCGGCCGTGATCAGCGAGCCCCAGAAATAGACGCGCGTGCGGCCGATGCGGTCGGACAGCCGACCAAAGAACGGGATGAAAAAGCACATCACCAGGGCTGCCGCCATCACGCCCGTCAACGCCTCGGTGCGGGTGATCTGCACCGTCTGCGTCAGGTACGAGATCGAGAACACGCCGAACACATTGAAGAACACGCCGTCGATATAGCGGGCCCCCATGCCCTTGAAGACATTGCCGGGGTAGCGCTTGAGCATGTCGAAAAAAGGGATGCGGCTTTCGGCGTTGCTTTCCTTGACGGCAGTGAATTCCGGGGTTTCCTTGATGTTCAGCCGGATGTACATGCCCACCAGCACCATCGCGGCCGACGCCAGGAAGGCGATGCGCCAGCCCCAGGCCATGAATTGCGCATCCGTCAGCAAGGTGGACAGCAGCGCGACGGTGCCGGAGGCCAGGCACAAGCCGATCGCCAGCCCGATCTGCGGCAACGATGCATAGAAGCCTTTCTTGCCCGGCGGCGCGTATTCATAGGCCATCAGCACGGCGCCGCCCCATTCGCCGCCCAGGCCGATGCCCTGGAACACGCGCAGCAGCAGCAACAGGATGGGCGCCCAGACGCCGATGGTGTCGTAGGTGGGCACCAGGCCGATCAGGAACGTGGACACGCCCATGATCATCAGCGTCATGACCAGCATGCTTTTGCGGCCGATGCGGTCGCCGAAATGGCCGAAGATCAGGCCCCCCAGGGGCCGCGTCACGAAGCCGACCGCGAATGTCGTGTAGGCCAGCATGGTCGAGACCAGCGGGTCGCCGGTGGGGAAGTACAGCTTATTGAATACGATGCCCGCCACGACACCGTAGAGGAAAAAGTCGTACCACTCGATCGTGGCGCCGATCAGCGACGCGGTAACGACACGGCGTACTGCGGCTTCGTTTTGCTTGGCCATTTCAGTCTCCTTTGATGGGGGGGCGGGGCACTCTGCGTTGCCGTTCGCCATGCTTTCCTGCGGGGTTTTCCTGCGCGTTACGCGGCGACCAGTTCGGTCTGCCGCGGCGTTGCCTTCAGATCCTCCAGCATGAAGCCGGCCGCGCGTTCGGCCAGCATCACGACGGGCGCGTTGGTGTTGCCCGAAACCAGTGTCGGCATGATGGAGCAATCCACCACCCGCAAGCCGGCCACGCCATGCACGCGCAAGCGTTCGTCCACCACGGCCATCGGATCGCTGCGCGGCCCCATCTTGGCCGTGCCGGAAGGGTGAAAGATCGTGGCGCCGTATTCGCGGCAGAAGTGGAGGATCTCGTCGTCCGTGCGCACATCGGGTCCCGGGCGGAACTCCCGCTTCATCAATCCGGCCAACGGTTCGGACGCGGCCAGCCGGCGGGCATAGTTCACGGCGGCGACCGTCATGCGGCGATCCCGCTCCGTCGACAGATAGTTGGGCTGCATGGACGGCGCATCGAACGGATCGGCGCTGCGCAGGCGGACCTGGCCGCGCGACGACGGGCGCAGCTGGCAGACCGAATACGTGCAACCCGAGAACGGGTGCACCTTGCCCCCGGCCAGATCCGCCGACAGGGTCGCGAAGTGGAACTGGGTGTCGGGGGTGCGGCTGGCGGGGTCCACCCGGCAGAACAGACCGCCCTGGTTGATGCCGACGGCCAGCGGCCCGCTGCGGAACAGCAGCCATTGCAGCCCCATGCGGGCGCGGCCGGAGAGCGTGCGCAACTGGTCGTTGGTGGTGATGGGCCGCGTCGTCTCGTAGATCAGCCTTATCTGCAAATGGTCTTGCAGGTTTTCGCCGACGCCGGGCAGATCGCGCACCACGCCGATGCCGAACTGGCGCAGCAGCGCCGCCGGCCCGACGCCGGACAATTGCAGAAGTTGCGGCGACTGCAGCGCACCCGCGCACAGGACCACCTCGCGCCGTGCCCGCAGGGTGCGGACCTGGCCGTCCTGCCGATACCGCACGCCGCAAGCGCGGCTGCCTTCGAACAGGATGGCCATGGTGTGGGCGCCGGTTTCCACGCGCAGGTTGGGGCGCCCTTCGGCCGGGCGCAGATAGGCGACCGCGGTCGAGCAGCGGCGGCCATTGCGCGTGGTCAACTGGTAGTAGCCGACGCCTTCCTGGTCGCCCGTGTTGAAGTCCTGGACGTGCGGAACGCCTTGGGCACCGGCGGCCGCGATCATCGCCTCGACCAGGGGATGCGGCGTCTTGATCGACGTGGCGTTCAAGGGGCCGTCCACGCCCCGGGTGGGGCCTGCACCCAAGTCGTTGTTTTCCAGTTTTCGGAAGGCGGGCAGGCAATCGTCCCAGCTCCAGCCGGGATTGCCGGCGCGGGCCCAGGCGTCGTAGTCCTGCCGCTGGCCGCGGATATAGATCAGGCCGTTGATCGCGCTGGATCCGCCCAGGGTGCGGCCACGCGGCCAGTAGATGCGCCGGCCCAGCATGTTGGGATCGGGGTCGGTGTAATAGCCCCAGTTCACGACCTTGTGGAACATCGTCTTGCCGTAGCCGATGGGAATGTGTATCCAGGGATAGCGATCCCGGGGGCCCGCCTCCAGCAGGCAGACGGAAAGCGCGCCATCGGCGCTCAGCCGGTTGGCCATTACGCATCCGGCCGAGCCGGCGCCAACCACGATGACATCCACGGTGTCGGTCATGTTGCCTTGCCTCCCTGTTGCCGTCCGCCTTCGCCACGTCGGCGGACGGCGCGTTTTCCCTGCTTGCCGCGGCGGGGCGCACTTATATACTGGTTCGGTTCCGGCATCCGTTCGCAACGCGGCGCGCGGGCCGGGGATCTGTGGCGATTCTAGAAAGCTGTCGCGTCGCGCAAAGCACAACACGCGTGGAGGCGGACAAATGGAACGGAACATGCAACTTCGGTTTCAAAATCGCAGTGCAGCATCGGTGCAGGCTTCGGCTGAAGCGTCGGCCGACGCGCCTGGCGCGCAGCAGGAGGCCGCGCGATCGCTGCGTGCCCTGGTGGTGCTGGAACATTTGGCGCGGGCCCAGCATCCGCCCACGCTCGCGCAGTTGGCGCAGCGCTTGGACATGCCCAAGACGACGCTCATGCGCTTGCTGGCTGCCATGCAGCGCGCCGGCTTCGTCGCGGCAACACCCACCGAACACGGCTTCGTACCCGGGCCGCAGGCCACATCGCTGGCGTTGTCCACGTTGCGTGCCTCGGCGTTTACGCGGGCGTGCCGGGCCGTGTTGGCGCAATTGGCCGGTACGCTGGGCGAAACCTGCAACCTGACCGCGCCGGACGGCGACCGCGTGATCTACATGGAGCGTGTGGAAACCACCGAACCGCTGCGCCTGTTCTTTGCGGTGGGCAGCCATGTGCCGATGCACTGCACGGCCAGCGGCAAGCTGTTCCTGGCATCGATGAACCGGCTGGAACGCGGCCGCGTGCTGGCGCGCCTGCCGCTGACGCGCAACACGCCGCGCACGCTGACCGATCCCATGCAACTGGAAGAAGAACTGGAACGGCTGGCGGCCCGCGGCATCGGCATCGACAACGAGGAGTTCGTGCGCGGCATGAGCGCGGTGGCGGTGCCCGTCAAAGATGCGGAAGACCGGGTGGTGGCGGCTGTGGCCTGCCATGCGCCCACGGCGCGCGTCATGCTGGATGACTTGTTGCGTGCGGTGCCCGTGTTGCAGCGCGCCGCGCAATCGCTGCATGACGTGCTGGCCCAGCATCGGCCGGGCGGCTAGGGCAGCAGTAGCAACCTGTTCGCCTTCGCCGCCGACGGCAAATCCGAGCGCGGCTGAACTCACCCGCTTCACACGGGCCACCACGCGGAGGTGGCCAAGCACGGAAATACCAAGAATGAGGGATATGCAAAGCTAGACGCAATCTTTCTAATTGTAATTCCCGGGCTAGCCTTCTTGCGCCAGCGCGAATTTCAATTGCTGCTTGCAGAGGTTTTCCTGCGGGCAACCACAACATAGAACCGCCCATGAACCGCACTTATCGCATTGTCTTCAACCGTAGCGTGGGTTTATGGCAGGTGGCAAGTGAGCATGCAAGAGGGCAGGGCAAAAGCGGCAGCCAGACCCGGCGCGTGAACGACACGGGTTCGGGGGCGATAGACACCCATCGTGCGGGCATCTCTCAGCGATACGCACCGGCGTTCATACCCAGAGTCCTTGCGGCCGCCACGGTGTTTGCCGCTTGCGGGATGCCTCCAGCCGCGATAGCGCAAACCATCGTCGGCTCGGGCGACATTTTTCCCGATCACCCGGCGAACTGGGAAAGAGCTGTCGACATGGTCATCGGCGACACGGCTTCCGGCACACTGCGAATATCGGATGGAGCGCCCCTGAACAACACCCACGGCGTGGTGGGCAAGGAGGCGACCGCCAGCGGCACGGTCTATGTTTCGGGGTCAGGCAGCCGCTGGTCACTGGGTCAGACGCTGTCCATCGGCTACGGCGGTACGGGCACGTTGAACCTCTGGAACTATGGGCGAGTGCAGGTCTTGGGCTCAGGAACCGTGTCGCTGGCTAAAGCGGCAACGGCGACCGGCACCATCAATATCGGCGCGACGCCCGGCGCGGCGCCAGCGGCCCCGGGCCAGCTACTGGCGAAAGAGGTCTTCTTTGGTGCGGGCACGGCCAAGTTGAATTTCAATACGAATTCGGTTGTTGATTTCGCTGCCAGCCTGAGAAGCGACAGCTCAGGCATCCACGAACTCAATCAGTACAGCGGTACCACGCGCCTGCTTGCCAACAGCACCGATTTTCTAGGCAAAATCAACGTGACCGGCGGCGAGCTGCAGATTCTGGACAAGCTGGGTTCCGGTGAAAGCACTATTTCGGGAGCGGCCATCCCCGCGACGGTCACGGTGGATGGCCTGAATGCCGTCTGGGCGAATTCCGGCAATTTGTTCGTCGGCAAGACGAGTACGGGTGCATTGGCGGTGACCAATGGCGCCCAGGTCAATAATCTGTTTGGCACGGTCAGTGCGCTGCAGAACGGCCCGGCGCAAGTCACGGTGTCGGGCGGGGGGGCAGTCTGGCGCAATAGTCATGCGCTTAGCGTCGGTACGCAGGGCGGACAGGGCAAGGTATCCGTCGAGGCGGGCGGTAGTCTGTTCAGCGCCGACGCGTATCTTGGCAGCAACACAAGCGGCGTAGGCACTGTGTCGGTGGCAGGTTCCGGCTCGTCCTGGCATAACGACGGCGCTCTGCGAGTGGGCGACCTCTCTGGTCAGGGCAGCCTGTCTGTTTCGGCAGGAGGCGTCGTGAGCAACCGCGGCGCCTTCATCGCAAGCATGGGCGGCACCGGCAAGGTGACCGTCACCGGAACAGGTTCCGAGTGGTCCAGCACGGCACCCGTGTATATCGGCTATGGCGTGGGCGCAGCCAACGGCACGTTGACCATCGCGGACGGTGGCACGGTCACAGCTGGCGTGGCAGGCTCGCTGGCCGCCGTGGAGTTGGTGAGCAATGCGTTCCCGTTCCCGCCCAGCACCGCCACCCTCAATATCGGTGGTGAAGTCGGCTCGGCTGCGGTTCGAGCCGGCACGCTCAATGCGGCCGAGATCACATTTGGCGCAGGCATCGCCAGCTTGAACTTCAACCACACCGACACGGAGCTTAAATTCGCGCCAGGCGTGCGCAGCGTGGGCGCTGGCCAGCATCGCCTGAATCAAGTGGCCGGAACAACGGTATTGACGGGTAACAGCGCCGGTTTCACGGGTAAGACGACGGTGTCGGGCGGCAAGCTGGTCGTGCTGGACACGCTGGGCGGGTGGGCCGACGTGTCAGGGGGCACCTTGCAGTATGGCGACGGCATCATCGGCGCGGCGAACCTTCTCTCCGGCAACCTGAGCGTCGCCGGTAACCTGGGCACGCTGTCCATCCAGGGGCCTGCGACGCTGCAGGTGATGGGCGACCTTGCGATGGCCGACAACACCCTGTTGGCGGTCGGGACAGGCACGGCCGGCCCCGCTTTGCAGGCCGTTTCGATGTCACTGGGCGCCGGCACGGTGCTCAACCTGAGCGGCATTGCCGACGAAAGCCAGCTAGGGAAGGTGCTGATCGCTACCCAAGGCGGTATTCAGGGCGATTTCACGACGGTGAACGTCAGCGGCTTCACGAGCGCGGTGGACTACCTGACCATTCATACGGGCAAGTCGGTCGACAACCGGCAATACCTCGCCACCTACGACCTCAGCTGGACCGCCAAGAACAATCTGCGGCACGGCACCTTCACGCTGGCTCAGTCGACCGACCTCTTCAATGTGGGCGCAGCGCTTGGCGATCAGACGGCCAACGCGGCGACGGGCTGGAACGGCACGACCTTGACCAAGGCCGGCGCGGGCACGTTGGCGCTGGACGGTGACAATACGTACACGGGTGGCACCGAGATTCGCCAGGGGACGCTGTTGGTGTCAAAGGACGCCAACCTGGGCGCGGCGAGCACCGCGCTGGCCATGACGGGCGGGACCTTGGCGACGCGGGGGAGCTTCAGCTCGAACCGGCAGATCAGCCTGTTGCAGAACGGCACGCTTGACGTTGCCAGTGGCACGAAACTGGATTGGACCGGTGTGATCACGGGCGGCGGGGACCTGATCAAACAAGGCGCGGGCACGCTGGTACTGACCGGCGCCAATACCTACGGCACCACCCGCGTGCAAGCCGGCGGGCTCATCGGCAACAGCACGTCGATCCGTGGCGATCTACATAACGACGGCACGGTCATTTTCGATCAAACGTGGAACGGCAGCGTGTCCGGCGCGCTGATCGGCGCCGGCGCCACCGTGAAACGCGGCGCGGGCATCCTGACCCTGAATGGCCTGAACACGCTGAACTGGAACATCGAAGCCGGCACGCTCGCAAGCGACGTGACCCGCTACACCGCCAACGCCACGATCGGCGCCGCAGGCACGTTGCGTTTTGATCAAGCCACCGATGCGGACTATGCCGGCAAAATCTCCGGCAGCGGCACGTTCGAGAAAACCGGCGCGGGCGCATTGCGCCTGAATGCGGACAACAACGCCTTTACCGGCACGACGCGCGTCTCGAGCGGCACACTGGTCGTGGCCAACAAACTGGGTGGCAACGCGGAGGTGTCCAGCGGCCGCCTGCACGTGACCGGCATCTTGAGCGGCAATGCCGCCATCGGCAACAACGTCATCCTGTCGGGCACCGGCACCATTGGCCAGAACGTCACGCTAGCGGGCGGCGTGCTGCAAGGCACGCAAGGCAGCACGCTGAAGATTGGCGGCAACCTTACCCTGGATAACGCCAGCCGGGTCAACGTGGCGCTGGGCCGCGCCGCGTCCAATACGTTGTTCGATGTGGGCGGCAACCTGGCCTTGGCCGGCACGCTGAACATCACCGACCAAGGCGCATTCGGCGCAGGCGTCTATCGCTTGTTCGACTATCGCGGCGCACTGACGTCCAACACGCTGGCCATCGGTACCGCGCCCACAGGCATCACGGCCAATGACCTGCGAATCCAGACCGCCGTCAACGGGCAGGTCAACCTGATGTCCACCGCGGGCGCCACGCTCAGTTTCTGGGACGGCAGCGATCCCGCGCGGCGCGATGACGGCGTCATCGATGGCGGTTCGGGCACATGGCGCACCGACGGGCTGAACTGGACCAACGAGGACGGCACGCTGAACGGCCGCTTCCAGCCCAACCCGACTTACGCCGTATTCCAGGGCGCGTCCGGCATCGTGACGGTGGACGCGGCGGCGGGCGGCGTGGGCGTGACGGGCATGCAGATCACGTCGAACGGCTATCGCGTTGAAGGGGATTCGATTGAACTTGCCGGCGGCGCGGAAACCATTCTGCGCGTGGGATCGGGCAATGCGTCGGGCGCGGCGACCTCCGGCACCATTGCATCCAGCCTGACGGGCGCCAGCAAGCTCGTGAAGGCCGACTTCGGCACGCTGGTGCTGGCGGGCAACAACACCTATACGGGCGGCACCGAAATCCGCACGGGCACGTTGTTCGTGTCGTCGGACGCCAACCTGGGGGCATCAGCAGGCGCATTGACGTTGAACGGCGGCGCGCTCGCCACCACGGCCAGCTTTGATTCGGCGCGTGCCGTGACGCTGGCGCAAACCGCTGATATCAACGTCGCGGCAGGCACCACGTTGGGTTTGCAAGGGGACATCGGCGGCACGGGCAACCTGCAAAAGTTCGGCACCGGCACGTTGACGCTGACCGGCGCCAACAGCTACGGCAACACGCAAGTGCTGGCCGGCACGCTGGTGGGCAATGCGGCCTCGATCCGCGGGGATCTGCTGAACCACGGCGCGGTCGTGTTCAACCAGGCCACCGACGCGACCTACGCGGGTTATGTGTCGGGCACGGGCACGATGGTCAAGCAAGGCACGGGCGTGTTGACGCTGACCGGCGTCAACGCGCAAGACTGGCGCATCGATGCCGGCACGCTGGCCGTCAGCGCCGGCCGCTACACCAGCAATACCACGATCGCCTCGGGCGCCGAGGTGCGCTTCAATCAAGCCAGCAGCACGTCGTTCAGTGGCATGCTGGCGGGCGCAGGCCAGGTCACCAAGACCGGCGCGGGCATGCTGCAACTGCTGGGCGACAACAGCGGCTTTGCGGGCCGGACGCAGGTTCAATCCGGCATGCTGTGGGTGTCGGACAAGCTGGGCGGCTCGGCGTCGGTCACGGGCGGGCGTCTGCATACCGATGGCGTTCTGGGTGGTGACGTCACGGCAAGCGGCGCGGGCATACTCTCGGGCGCGGGCCGTATCAACGGCAACGCCACGCTGACTGGCGGCGTACTGGAAGGCGTGCAAGGTCAGACGCTGGCATTTGGCGGCGACCTGACCCTGTCCAGCGCCAGCCAAGTGAATGTGGAACTGGGCAATGCGCCCGGCACCGCCTTGTTCACGGTGGCAGACAACCTGACGTTGGCCGGCAGCCTGAACATCAAAGATCAAGGCGGCTTCGGCGCGGGGGTTTATCGCCTGTTCGACTACGGCGGCAGCCTGACGAACCATGGCTTGGCCATCGGCACCACGCCCGCCGGCGTCTCCGCCAGCGCGTTGACCCTGCAAACCGCAGTTGGCGGCCAGGTCAACCTGGCCTCGACCTCCGGCGCAACGCTGAGCTTCTGGGATGGCGGCAACACCGCCGGCCACGACAACGGCGCCATCGACGGCGGGTCGGGCACGTGGCGCGCGGATGGCCGCAACTGGGCCAACGTGGACGGCACGTTGAACGGCGTCTTCCAACCCAATCCGACGTTTGCCGTTTTCCAGGGCATGGCCGGCACGGTCACGGTGGACACCTCGGCCGGGGCCATCGGGGTCACGGGCATGCAGATTGCCACCGATGGCTACCGCATTGAAGGCGATGCCATTGCCCTGCAAGGCGCGGGCGGCGAGAGCATCATCCGCGTGGGATCGGGATCGACGGCGGATGCAGGCATGGTCGGCACCATCGCCGCCCGTCTGACGGGCGCCAGCAAACTGGTCAAAACCGACTTCGGCACGCTGGTGCTGGCAGGCGACAACACCTACTCCGGCGGTACGGAGGTGCGCGCGGGAGTCTTGTCGGTCGCCCGCGACGCCAACCTGGGCGCCGCGGCAGGCGGTCTTACGTTGAATGGTGGCACGCTGTCCACCAGCGCCAGCTTCGAGACCGCCCGCAGCGTCATGCTGGCCCAATCCAGCCGTATCGCGGTGGCATCCGGTACGGACTTCGGCCTGACCGGATCCGTCACGGGCAACGGCGATCTGGCCAAGACGGGCGCCGGCACGCTGACGGTGTCGGGTGACGGCAGCGCCTACACCGGTAGCCTGCTGGTGCAGGCAGGGGCGTTGAACGTCGCGTCGACGGGCAAG
This sequence comes from Achromobacter sp. MYb9, assembly GCF_002975275.1. Classification (GTDB taxonomy): domain Bacteria; phylum Pseudomonadota; class Gammaproteobacteria; order Burkholderiales; family Burkholderiaceae_B; genus Achromobacter. Next base: position 208,080 of record NZ_PCOQ01000005.1, read on the forward strand.
CTGGGCGGTACGTTGACGCTGGCCAGCGGCGCGCTGTTGCAAGGCGCGGGCCAAGTGGGTTCGACCACGCTGCAAAACGGCGCCACCCTGGCGCCGGGCAATGTCGCGGGCGCCTTGAACGTGGCGGGCGACCTGACGTTCATGCCGGGTTCCGTCTATCAAGTGGCGGCCGACCCGGCATCGTCTGCCAGCGCCCGCGTGGCCGTCAGCGGCGTCGCCAATCTGGCGGGCTCCGTCGTGCATGTCGGACCGGAAGGCGGTTTTGACACCACGCGCCAGTACACGATCCTGAGCGCGGGCGCCATCAACGGTCAGTTCGACAACGTGTCGTCGAACTACGCGTATCTGGATCCCGCATTGCGCTACGGCGCACAGGACGTCATGTTGCAACTGGGTCGCAAGCAGGTTCCCGTCAACCCCGCGGACCCGGGCACGCGCCCGATCACCTTTGCAGACGCTGCGCAAACCGCCAATCAGCGCGCCGTCGCCAATGCGCTGGAAACGCTGCCCTTGGGCAATGCGCTGCAAGAGTTCATCCTGACCTTGCCCAATGGCGCACCGCCTGCGGTGTTCAACAACCTGTCCGGTGAAGCGCATGCCAGCGTCGCCTCCAGCCTGATGGGCGCCAGCACCACCACGCGTACGCTGCCGCTGTCATACCTGCGCGCCAATCTGAACGCGGGCATGCGCCCCGGCGCACCGACGGCGCAGGCGGGCGGCAGACTGTCCGCGTCTGCCTTGCCGTCGTCGAACGCGCAGCCCGCCTGGGCAGAGCTCGTCGGCAATTGGCAAACGCAGAAAGCCACTGGCAACACCGCGCAAGTTCGTCAGCACATCGGCGGCGTCTTCGCTGGCGCCGACCATGCGGTGGGCGATGGCTGGCGGGTAGGCGGGGCCGTCGGCTACACCGACAGCAAGATCCGGGTGGATGACCGCGCGTCGCAGGCCGATGTGTCCGGCTACAGCGCAGCCATCTATGGCGGCAAGGCCTTCGAAGCGGGCGCAGGGAAGTTGAACTGGCTGGTCGGCACCTCGTACACCTGGCACGACGTGAGCACCGAGCGCTCCGCCACGGTGGCGGGCGTCTCGCAAAAGCTGACCGCCGACTACGGCGCCAGCACCACCCAGCTCTTCACCGAACTAGGCTATGCCTTGCCCTTGGCCGACCGTGCGACGATCGAGCCTTTCGCGGGCCTGGCCTGGAGCGACCTGCGCACGCGCAGTTTCTCCGAGTCAGGCGGCTCGGCGGCGCTGCGCGGTCAAAGCAGCAACAACCAGCAAACCACCAGCACACTGGGCGTGCGTGCGCAGACGGACTTCACGCTGGCGGGCGCCGAAGGGCGCTTGCAGGCGACGCTGGGCTGGCGCCATGCGTTTGGCGACGTGCTGCCGCAAACCCGCATGGCGTTTGACGGCGGCCAGGCATTCACCGTGTCGGGCTCGCCCATCGCCCGCAATGCGGCGTTGGCCGAGTTGGGGGCCGAAGTGGCGGTGTCGCGCAACGCGTCCGTGGGCGTGAACTACAGCGGGCAGTACGGCGGGGGTAACCGCGAACACGCGGGGTCGTTGAACGTGCGCTGGCGGTACTGAGGGCGGTTGGATGAGCGCGCGCGGACAACGGCACTTCGATGAATTTTCAGTTTGTCGTCCGCCAGCGCACTGCGGATGGTGTTCGTCATCGTTGCCGTCGAGCATTACTCAGTGACAACCACGCTGTTCCCGGCGGCCGGAACCTTGGCCGTGCCGGGCTCGACACCTCCCGCCCGTGTGCCCAGCTCCAGCGCTTCTGCGAACTTGCGCATCAAACGCACCAGATCCGTGATGTCTTCTGCGGGCCATTCCTGGAAGATCCCTCGTGCCAGGCGCTCGCGGGCCTGGTCAATCTTGTCGGTCACGGCCTTGCCTTTGGAAGACACCACCGTTTCGCGCATCCGGCGATCACCCGAGTTTTCGTGCCGCGTCACCATCTCCATCCGTTCGAGCTTGGCGACCTGGCGGCTGATCGTCGTGTAATCCCTGCCCAGGCGATCTGCCAGATCCACCACGCCGATCGGGCCCACCCGTTCAATCACCACCAAGAGGCGAAAGAGCGCCTGGTTCAGCTGCACGCCGGCTTCCGCGATCAGCCGTTCGTCGTTGCGAGGGCGGTTCATCACGCTGACGATCGAGATCAAGGACCGATGGAGATCCTTCATCTGCGCCGAGATATGTGTATCTTGCACTTTCTTTTTGCTGGCCATAGACTGTGCTCCTGATATGTGCATCTTACACATAATTTGGAGAAGTGATATGCGTGAGCCCGTTGATGTGCTGATCTGCGGTGCCGGTGCGGCTGGCCTGACTCTGGCAATAGAACTGGCGCGGCGCGGCGTGCGCTTTGCCCTCATTGAAAAACTCGCTTCTCCTTTCCTGGGCTCGCGCGGCAAAGGGATTCAACCGCGCACCCAGGAGGTCTTTGAAGACCTGGGGATCCTGGACCGAGCCATGGCCGCGGGTGGTATCTACCCCATGGTTCGCAAATACTCGGCGGACGGCAGCCATGAGGACCAGGAAGTGACGCGTGCTGCCGAACCTACGCCTGCCGAGCCCTATCCGCTTCCGCTGATGGTGCCGCAGTTCAAGACCGAAGCGGTCATGCGAGAGCGCCTGGTCGAACTGGGCCATGCGCCGGAGTTTGGTGTCGAGCTGATCGGGATGGTGGTCGACGCCGACGGGATAGAGGCCATGCTTGCCACCCCGGAGGGCAAGCAGACGCTGCGCGCCCGCTACCTGGTGGGTGCCGACGGCGGGCGCAGCCTGGTGCGCCGCACCCTGGGGATCGGCTTCCCCGGCAAGACCCTGGGCGTGCGGGCAATCGTGGCGGATGTCGTGCTGGAAGGGCTATCGCGCGACAGGTGGCACCAGTTCGACGGCAACGGCGCAGGTCCCCTGGCGATCTGCCCGCTCGCGGGCACTGACCTGTTCCAGATCCAGGCGCCGGTTCCTCTTGAGGGCGACATCGACCTTTCCGCTGCCGCGCTGACCGAACGCGTTGCCCTGCACGCCGCGCGCACGGACGTCACGGTTCATTCGGTTGCCTGGTCTTCGACCTACAACATGAATGCCAGGCTCGCCGATCGTTACCGGGAAGGCCCCGTGTTCCTGGTCGGCGATGCGGCGCATGTCCATCCCCCCACGGGCGGACAAGGCCTCAACACCAGCGTGCAGGACGCCTACAACCTGGGCTGGAAGCTGGCGGCCGTGCTCGCCGGCGCGCCCGAGGCGCTTCTGGAGACCTACGAAGCCGAACGCCGACCCGTGGCCGCGGACGTGCTGGGCCTGTCCACGCGGCTGCTTGCGGGTTTCAAGACCGGGGACAACAGGCGGACCCGTGAAGTCCAGCAACTGGACATCGGTTATCCCGCCTCGCCGCTGTCGCTTCCGTCGCCGGCCGACAGCAGACTTGTCCCGGGCCATCGCGCGCCCGATGCCATTGTGCGTGGCGCAGGTGGCAGCCCAACGCGGCTGTTCAACCTGTTCAAGGGCACGCACTGGACCTTGCTGGTCAACGGCCGTTCGACCTTTGCGCCAAGCGCCGGCCTGCACATCCACAGCATTGGACCCGGCATGGAGATCGAAGATTGCCTGGACCAGTTCGCCAGGTTCTACGGCCTTGCCGAGGGCGCTGCCGTGCTGGTCAGGCCGGACGGGTATCTGGCGGGCATCTCTGCCGGGGATGGGGCGGCAGTCCTGCGAGCGCACCTCGACCCTTACTGCAAATTAGGTGGAAACCCGCGTTTGTAAGGAACTTGGCGGTAAAATCTGGATGCAGAGAGCCGGTGCGTTTTAACCGCAGAGCGCAAGATGGAATCGAGCATCACGCTCGTCGGAAGCGGGCTGGTGGTTTTCGTGGCCGTCACGGCTATCGTTCGTTTGTCTTTGCCTGGCCCAGGTGTAGTAAATGAAGCTGCTGAAGCAGCGTTTTGAGGAAATGATGAATTTTTGGGTCCCTGTAGTCTTCGGTACGTTCAAACTTCTGGTGTTGGGTACGGGCATGTTTTTCGCCATTAAGTCTCACTACGATGGAGAAAAAAAGGATAAAGCGAAGAAGGAAAAGGAGATGAAAGCACCGTAGGGAAGACCTCGTTGGCGGGAGTCGTAACCAGCGCCGATGCACGCCAAGGGTTGTCGTCGGCTACAAGTTCAACATCCGCGCCGTGCGCAACGCCAGCAGCCACACGCCCGCCGCCGCCACACCCAGGGCGGTCAGCATCCATGCCTGGCCCGCGGCATCCATCAGCACGCCGGCGGCCAGGGGCGCAAGGATCCGGGTCAGCGAGAACACGCTGGACTGGATGCCGTAGTCCAGCGCCTGCAAGCCAGGGCGCGCATGCGACATCATCAGACTGAAGGCCAGCGCCGCCATGGCGCCCATCGCCGCGGCGATGCCCAGGGCGCAAGCGATCAGCACGGGCGGCGGGGCCTGCAGCCAGACGGCAGCGGCCAGGCCAAGCAATGCGGCGCAACTCGCCGCCGCATGCCACGGTACCGTCAGGGCGGGACGCAAGCGCTTGCTGGCGCGCGCGGACAAGGCGCTGGCCGCCGCGCCGACAGCGCCGCCCGCTACGCCCACCAGCCAGGCCACGCGTTCGGGCGCCAGCCCCTGATCCAGCAGTAAGGGCTTCAGATAGAACCAGCCAGATCCAATGAAGGGGAACAACAGCGCCAGCAAGGGCAACCAGCGGCGAGTGCTGTCCAGGCGGAAGTAGGCCATGAGCGACGCGGTGGCGAGCGGGGCGCAGGTCGCCGAAGGCGTATCGGGTTCGCGGCGTTCTGTCACGAACGCGGTCAGTGCCGCGCCCAATATGAGCGCGCCGGCCATGATCAGAAAGGGCGCCTGCCAGCCCCAGCGCGCATGGGCGACCAGCATCAGGCCGCCGCCGGCAATGGCGCCCAGGCACAGGGCCATGGATCGGATGCCGCCGGCCCATGCACGTTCGGATGCGGGCAGGACGCGGATTGCCAGCGCATTGACGGGCACGTCGGCCCAGGTGCCCGCTAACGCGGCAGAGGCGGCCAGGGCGAACAAGATCCGCTTGTCGTCCAGCAAGTCGCGCCAAGCCAGCGCGCCCAGCACCGCCGCATAGGCCAGCAGCAGGCAGACCGCCCAGGCGCGATAGTTGCCGCGTGGCCGTCCCGGGCGGTCCAGGGGCAGGGCGAACAGGAATTTAAAGACGGTGGGCAGACTGGCCAGCTGGAACAGCCCGATGGCGGTGCCCGACCAACCGTGCTGGCGCAACACCAGCGGCAGGCCCAGCCACAAGTAGACGCCCGGCGCCGTCAACGCCAGGTTGAGCCAGCCGAACAGCGCCTGACGCAAGCCGTTGCGGACGGCGGGGCTCATGCGGCGGCCTTGCGAGCCGTCAATACATGCACCGGGGCCATCGGAAAACGGTCGGAATCAAAGCCGCGTACGTCGCGGTAGCCGCCGTCTTGCAGCATTCGGGCCAAGTCGCCCGCGCGGGTGACGCGCCGGCCCAGCAGCAGCATCGGCAGGTAATAGGGCAGAACGCGCGCCGCGGCATGCGCGTCGGCGGGAATCTCGGCATGCGCCATCACCAACTGCCCGCCGGGCGCCAATGCATCAAGCATCTTGCGCAACGTGGCGGCCGGGTCCGGCAGGAAATGCAGGACCGACGAGCACCAGATCAGGTCATAGTCCTGGCCAATCGGGTCCGCTGCCAGGTCTCCGCCCATCACCGTCATGCGGCCGGCCAAGCCGGCCTGCGCGATGTTCTCCTGCGCGACCGCGGCGGTCTCGGGCCAATCGAACACCACGCCGGTGGCGTCGGGGCTGTCCTGGACGAGCGCGATGCCGATCAGGCCGGGGCCGCCGCCCAGGTCCAGGATGCGGCGGGCCTGGGCCGCGTCCGGGACGCAGGCGATGGCGTCGCGCGCCGCCGCGACGGCGATGGCGCGCTGTTCCTGCCCGATCTGTACGCGCGCCGCGTTGGCCCAGCCAGTGGCGTTGGTCTGGACGTAGGGATCGGGCGGTGGGCTGTCCAGGTCCAGGAGTCCGTTCAGTTGTTCGCTGAAGTCCAATAGCGAACGGCGCCGGTAGCGCCAGGCATCCGCGCAATAGCCGGGCTGGCGCTGGCAGAAATACGCCTGTGCGTGGGGCCGGCACCGGTAGCGCACGGGGTCGCCATCGATACGATGCAGCAAGTCCAGGCTCCACAGCATATCCAGCAGGTGCGCGGTCTGCTCGGGACGCAGGGCCAGTGCCTGGGCCACTTCCTCGGCGCTGGCGGGATCGGCCAATTGTTCCAGCACGCCGCGGTCAAGCGCGGCATCCAGCGCCGCGGCCTGGACGGATGCGGCGGCCAGGTTCCAATAGCGTTGCAGGGGTAGGGAATGGTCGGTATGCATGGTGGGCGGGTCCTTGTCAGATGCGCCAGGTGAATCGCACGCCGGCTTCGCGCGGCGGGCTGTAGACGGTGACGATGCCGTTTTGATAGCCGACGGCGTCGTAGCGGCGGTTGGCCAGGTTATTGACGTAAGCGGTGATCTCGACCTGCTGCACGGTGACGCCGGCGGCCAGATTGACCAAGCCGTAGCCATTGCGGGCATAACGGTTGGCAGCGTCCAGGTAAACGCGGCCGGTGCCGGTCAGCGACGCTTGCGCGTACCAGCCGGCGGGTGCGTCATAGCGGGCGCTGACGTAGCCGTTGACACGCGGCGCAAAGGGATTCTGATTGCCGCGGTAGTCTGCCGCGCCGTCCATGAAGCGCGAGAACCGCGTGCGGTTCAGGCCCAGCCCGGCCTGCATCGACCAGCCGTCTCCCAGCAGGTATTCCAGTTCGAACTCGGCGCCGACGGAGCGTGCCGATGCGGCATTGGTTACGTAGACCAGCCCGGGCAAGGGCATTTGCTGCACTTGCATGTTCTTGACCGTCATTACGTAGACCGCGCCGGAATAGCGCAGGCGGGTGCCCGGTAGCCAGCCCTTGGCGCCGACTTCGTAAGCGCGCAGCGTTTCGGGCTGGTAGGGGGCGTAGTTGGCGGCGGGCGAAAAGACGTTGAAGCCGCCCGCACGGAATCCGTCCGACACGGACGCGTAGACCTGCTGGCGCGGTGCGAACGCGTATTGCAGCGCGATGCGCGGAGTGGTGCGGGTCCAGTCGGCCCGGCGCGGCGAATTGCCTTCCGGGCGGAAGCGGATCCGGTCGCGTTCGACGCGGGCGCCGGCTTCGATCGTCCAGCGTTCCGCCAGCGGTACGGTCCAATGGGTGAATGCGGCGGCGGAATCGCCGCGCAAGTTGACGATGCTCTCCGTCAGGCCCCGCGGCATTTTCTGCGTGTTGCGCAGGTCGTGGTCATCGCTATCCGCATATAACCCGGCCAGCCAATGCGCGCGCTTCCAATCGCCTTCCAGCCGCAGTTCTTGCGACAGGTTGCGCAACTGATGGTCGCGCTGAATGTGCAACAGATCGGCCGGTTGGAAATCGGTGTCTTGCTGCACTCTGTCGCGGAAGTCGTTCCACGCCGTCACGGACGACAGGCGCAGGCCCGAATCGAAATCATGGCGCACGGCCAGCGACGCGCTGCGGCCGATGGATCGGTTCCAGCTGGGTGTGCCCGAGGCCACCGTGTCGCGCGGCGCGGCCGGCGCTCCCCATCGGGCCGCGCCGTCGCGGTAGTCCGCCTGCGCATAGCGTAGCGTGGCGTCGGTGCGGGTCGAAGGCGTCCACCGCAACGCGATTTTGCCGTTGCGTAGCTCGCGGTCATCTTCGCGCCGGCCGGTGTAGGTGTTGTTGATGAAGCCGTTCTGGCTGCGCCAGGCGCCGGCTACGCTCGCGTATAGCCTGTCTTCGATCACGGACCCGCTCAGGTCGAAACGCATCACACGCAGGTCGCGGCTGCCGACTTCGGCCGACACCTGGCCGCGCAACGTGTTGTCCGGCTGACGGGTGTAGACGTTGATGACGCCGGCCTCGGCGTTGCGGCCATATAGCGTGGACTGCGGGCCGCGCAGCACCTCCACGCGGTCAATCGCCAGCAACGGGTCGTCATACCCTTGCGCGGTCAGCGTGGGTACGCCGTCCACCACCAGCAGGGTCGATGTGGAGAACGAAAAGAAGTTGGCCGACAGCCCGCGCATGACGGGCGAGTTCACGCCCGCCTGGCCGAAGGGCTGAAAGCTGAGCCCGGGCGTGATGGTTTGCAGGGATTCGACGTTTTGTATGCCCTGCGCCTCGAGCGTGTCGCCGTCGAACACCGAGAGACTGCCCGGCACATCTTCCAGCGTTCGTTCCTGTTTGTCGGCGGTAACGGTGATGGCGGGAAGTTCGGCGGCGGGCGTCGCCAGGGCGGCAGGCGAGGCGGCCAGGCAGAGCAGCGCCCAGGCTGCGGGCATGAAAGAAGAGGGCTGGATCATCGGTTTCCTGTGCGGACTTCGCGGCCGCTATCCTTGTGCGGCCGTCCCGAAGATGGTATTTCTTTATGCGAACAACTATCATTCACATTTATGTGCATTCCGGATCCATCCGTATGCAAAACGGCACCGGCGCGGGAAATTCTTCATGGTCATGCGTGTTTCGTCTTTGCTTGCCCAACCGGGCAAGAGTCCCCGTCCAGGCTGGCAGCGCGTTGCGTTGCCGCAAGAACTGGGCGATTGCCGCGTGGACCGGCTGGAGCTGGATGACGGCTTGACGTTGGTGCATTCGCAGTACACCCCGCTGCGCGACCTGGTCGAAGAGAACGCCGCCGGTTACGGCGGCCGTACGCTAGTGATCACGCTGGCGATGCAGGGCGTGTCGGCCTATCGGGGCGCGGATGGCGCCAGCCTGGATTTCCGCGGCGGCCACACAACCGTGACGGCATTCCGACGCAGCCAGGGGGAACGTTGCTATGCAGGCGGCGCCACCGTGTCGCAATTGCGTTTGCTGGTCGGCGAACCGGTGCTGCGCCGCTACGCGGGGCATGAACGCGCCGAATACCTGATGGGCGGAGGGGAGCTGCGGCGCCTGGCGCATGGCAGGACCTCGCCGGATCTGGTCGCCGCGTCCAAGGAACTGGCCTCAGGCGCTGACCCCTTGGACGCCCATATCCGTGCATTGACATTGTTGTCCCGGCAACTGCGCGGCTTGGCGCCCGAACCCGAGCCGGGGGGACTCAGCCAGGCGGACATCGGCCGGCTGGAAGCGGCGCGGGCATTGATGCAGGATCAGATGGACCGCGACCTGACGGTGCAATACCTGTGCCTGGCCACGGGGTTGAACGAGTTCAAGCTGAAGGAGGGGTTTCGCAAGCTCTACGGCACCAGCCCGCACCGGCTGCTGACCGAATTGCGGATGCGCCGCGCCTGGGAACTGCTGGAGACCGGCTGCCAGGTGGCGCAGGCCGCGTATCGCGTGGGCTACCGGCATCCTGCCAACTTCAGCGCGGCATTTGCGCGTTTCCATGGCCGTGCGCCGAAGTCGGTGTTCGGCAAGCGGCGGGGGTGACGCCGCGCCAGGCTCAATGTACGGCGTGCACCGCGCGGCGCCGGGACACGCTTTCCCAGACGGCCACCAATATCATGATCAGCGTGGTCAGGCCGCCCACCATCAGGTTGTCGGTCACGTAGGCCACGGGCGCCAGTACCGCCAGCAGCGCAAGGCCCACCACGTGCGACAGCGGAAAGCGGGCGTACACCACCGTCTTGTAGATGCCGTTGCCCAGCAGGTATAGCGCCGGACCGCCTATCAGCGCCGCGGCCGCCGGCGTGGCGATGCGGCCGTCGGGGTGCAGGATGACCAGTTCATTGGCCACCGCCGACACAATGACGCCTGCGATCAGGATCACATGCACATAGTGGAAATAGGCGCCGATGCGGCCCGGGTCGGAAGCATGCACGATGGCTTCGCTGCCGTCCTTGCTGCTGGTGTCGAAATACACCCACCACATCGCCGCCGTGCCCAGGAAGGCAACCAGCAGCGCGATCAGCGTGGGGGCGTCCCAGTGGGGATGCTCGCCCAGCGTGGCGCCCGTGATCAGCAGGGTTTCGCCCAGCGCCACGATCACGAACAATTGGCACCGTTCCGCCAGGTGGCCGCCTTCGATCGTCCAGTCGCCGGTGTAAGACCGCCCCATGCCAGGCAGGCGGAAGCCAAACATCGGCGAGATGTATTCGCAGGCCACGGCCAGCGCCCACAGCGCCAGGCGCGCGTCACTCGATGCCAGGCCGCCCGCGATCCAGAGTACGGCGGAAATGCAGAGCCACCCCAGCATGCGCCGGAAATTGTCCGCCAGCGGATGGTTCGGCCCCAGGTGCAGCACGATGAACACGGTGCGCCCGACCTGGAGCAGCGCATAGCAGACGGCGAAGATCAGGCCGTTGTCGCCAAACGCGCTGGGCAGGACGGCGGCGGCGATCAGGCCCACCAGCATCACGGCGAACAGCATGATCCGCATCGGGATGGCGTCCGGATCGAACCAATTGGTGACCCAACAGGTGTACTGCCACCCCAGCCAGACCGCGAACCACAACACCAGCGTATGCATCGCGCCCATCAGCGTCAGGTCGTGCAGCAGGCTGTGCGACAGCTGCGTCACGGCAAAGACGTAGACCAGGTCGAAGAACAGTTCCACATAAGTGACGCGGGCTTCGTGGCCGTCCCGGCGGCGAAGCAGCGTGGCGGTGGCAAGGAAGTTCATGGCGGGCGCGTCCGGTAGGGGGGGCGCTGCCAGATTACTGCAAGGCGCGGGCGAGGCAATGTCAATGATTCAAAAGCGGTGCCGGGCGTCGCGCGGACGCGACGGCGGGCGCGCCGTCCGGCGGATACCGGCCTTAATGGGTCTGCCGGCCGCCGCTGACCATCCATCGCGTTCCGAACCGGTCCACAAGCGCCCCATACGCCTCGGCCCAGAATGTCTTTTGCAACGGCATGGTGACCGTGCCGCCGTCGGACAATTGGTCGAACACGCGTTGCGCATCTGACACGGTGGGGTAGGCCAGCGACAGCGCCATGCCTTTCTTGCCGGGATAGGGGTGTCCGGCCGTGGCATCGCTGCCCATCAGGGTCTGCTCGTCCAGCGCCAGCCGGGCGTACATGATGCGTTCGGCGTCTTCGGCGGACAGGGCAGGCATGGCGGCGTCGGCTGGGGCGTCGGCGTAGCGGATCATGGCTTCGATCCGGCCGCCCAGGACGCGTTCGTAGAAATGCAGGGCGTCGGCGCAGTTGCCGTCGAAGCTGAGGTAGGCGGAGAGTTGGGGCATGATGTCTTCCTGGTGGGGCAGGGCAGGCGCCGGGGCAGCCGTTGCCGATCTATGATGGAAGGCCCGGCTCGTGATACCGAAGGAGCCCGTCCATGCAACAAGGTAGCTGCCACTGCGGACAGATCAGGTTCGAAGTCGATGGCGATGTGTCGCGGGTTCTGAAGTGCAACTGTACGCACTGTAGCCGCAAAGGCTATTTGTTGTGGTTCGTGCCGCGCGCAGTCGCGCATCACGTCGCCCACGCACAGCCTTTTGTCTGAACCTTGAACGATTTTAAGGAACCACGCATGAGCACGGTCAAATTGCTGTCGGACGAAGAGGTCCGCAAAAGCCCCGAGGCGTGGGCGGTGTTCGAAGACATCCGCGCCACGCGTAAATCCGATTTCGTGAACAATTTCTGGCGTGCCCTGGCCAACGATCCGGCGCAGTTGCAGCGCGTGTGGGCGCAGTTGAAGCAGGTGATGATGGCTGAGGGCGAACTGTCGCCGCTGGTGCGCGAAATGATCTACATCGCCGTGTCCACCGCCAACGGGTGCTCATACTGCGTGCATTCGCACACGGCGGCGGCCAAGGCCAAGGGCATGACCAACGGCCAGCATGCCGAACTGCTATCGGTGATTGGCATGGCGGCGCAAACCAACGCGATGGTGACCGCCATGCAGGTGCCGGTGGACGCCGCTTTCGAGGTCAAGTAGGAGGCGGCCATGGCGCTGATCCCGTTGTTCCCCTTATCCAACGCGCTGTTTCCCGCCGGGGTGCTGCACCTGCGGATCTTCGAGGTGCGCTATCTGGATATGATCCGCCGCTGTATCGCGGAAGGCAGCGAGTTCGGCGTGGTCGGGCTGTTGGCGGGCAGCGAGGTCCGATCGCCGGAAGGCGTCGAGACCCTGGCGCCCGTGGGCACGATGGCGCGCATCGCGTCATGGGATGCGCCAATGCCGGCGTTGCTGCAGCTGCGCTGCATCGGCACCGGGCGTTTCCGGCTGCTTTCCAGCGAGGTGGCAAAATACGGTCTTTGGATGGGCAGCACCGAGCCCATCGCCGACGATCCGCCCACGCCCGTGCCGGCGGCCATGCAGTCCAGCGCCGATGCGCTGGGCCGTCTGGTGGCGCAATGGCAGCAAGACGGCGTGCCCACCGAAAGAATGCCTTTGGCGCCACCGTACCGGCTGGACGACTGCGGCTGGGTGGCGGACCGCTGGTGCGAACTGCTGCCGTTGCCGCCGGACGACAAGGCCAGGCTGTTGGGCCTGACCGACCCGGTGGCGCGGTTGGCGGCCATTCAGGACCTGCTGCGCGGCCAAGGGCTGGCATAGCAGGTGGTTTTTTTGGAAACGCCGGGCGAGTAACCTTTTTGGACATCATGGATATCAGGATTGACGAGGGCCTGCGCGCCTATATAGACCCTTTGACCGAAGACGAGCACGAGGCGCTGGAACGCAGTCTGCTGGCCGAGGGGTGTCGCGACGCGCTGGTGCTGTGGGGCGACCTGCTGGTGGATGGGCACAACCGCTACGCCATCTGCCAGAAACACGGCATCGAATTCCAGACCCGCCAGAACACCACGTTCAAATCGATCGAAGACGTGCACCTTTGGATGATCGAAAACCACCTGGGCCGGCGCAGCGTGTCGGACTTCCAGCGGGGCGTGCTGGCGTTGCGCAAGAAGGAAATCCTGCTGGCGCGCACGCCTCCAGAAGGCAGCGCGCCGCCCGACGCCGGGTCGGCTGACGCCGCATCGTCTGATGGTTCACCGCCTTGGGACGAGGATGCTGCTGGCGCCGACGGCGCGCCACGCCTGCCGCCGAATATCTCCTGGACGCCGCCCGTGCCCAGCCGCCAGGCGCTGGCGCGCGCGGCGCGCATCAGCAGCAATACGCTGGGCCAGATCGAAAAGATCCAGAAAGACGCCGCGCCGGAATTGGTGCGCGCAGTGAAAGAGGGCGCGATTTCGATCAATGCCGCCGCAGCGGTGGCGTCTTTGCCCGCCGAACGCCAGGCGGCGGCCGTGGCCGGCGGCAAGAAAGAACTGCAGCAGGCCGCGCGCGAAGTGCGCCTGGCCAAGGCGCCGCCGCCCCGCGAGGCCCCGCCCGAGGTGCCTATTGAAAGTATCGCGGACCTGCCGGCCGAAGTGGCGCGGCTGCGCGGTGTGCTGGCGCGTTTGACGGACGAGCGCGACCAACTGAAGAAGAAGGTGATGCACCTGACGGTGGCGCTGGCGGAAGCCCGCAACGGCAGCAGCGGCGGCGACGATTAAGACCAGGCGCGGGAAGGAATGCACGAATAAGGGATAACCCTTATCGATATTATGTGCGAAAAAAATTCCTGGATCACTGGGAATTTATATCGTTTTGAGGAAAGGCATGGCGGGCTTTGTAATGCATGTTCGCTTAATCGCTTCACGCATTCATTCCTGACTTCCTTATGACTCCCATCGGTTACCGCATTCTTTCCCGGCCCGCTCCGGCCGTCGACGCTGACGTGCTGGCGGGCTTTGCCGGCATCGGCTCGGCTCAGATCAGCGACTGCATGAATCGCCTTTATGGCGTCTCGGGCCTGCGCCCGTTGCATGCCGGCACGCGTCGCACCGTGGGCCTGGCGCTGACCGTCAAGACCCGTCCCGGCGATAACCTGATGATCCACAAGGCGATTTCGCTGGGTGGCGCGGGTGACGTGATCGTTGTCGACGGCGCTGGCGACACCAGCAACGCGCTGGTCGGCGAACTGATGATGATGGATGCGCAATCGCGCGGCATCGAAGGCTTCGTGATCGACGGCGCCGTGCGCGACCTGGACGTCTTCGCCCAGGGGGAATTCGGCTGCTTTGCGCGCGCCGTGTCGCACAAGGGACCGTACAAGGATGGCCCCGGCGAAATCAATGTGCCCGTGTCCGTGGGCGGACAGGTGGTCAACCCCGGCGACGTGGTCGTGGGCGATGCCGACGGCGTCGTGGTGATCCCGGCCGAATTCGCGGTGGCCGTGCTGGCGCTGGCGCAGAAGAAGGAAGCCGACGAAGCCGTGGCCAAGGAAAAGCTGCGCGCCGGCACCTACACCAAGCCGTGGCTGGAAAAGACCCTGGCCGAGAAGATGGGGGCCGCCAAATGAGCATCGTCGCCGACCGTATCAAGCGCATCAAGCTGTCGCCCAGCGTCGCCGCGCGCGCCATCATCGCCGAACTGCGCGAACAAGGCCGCCGCATCATCGACCTGACAATCGGCGAGCCGGATTTCTCGACGCCCGAGCATATCCGTGTGGCGGCAACCGCGGCCATGAACCGTGGCGAAACCAAGTATCCGCCCGCCCAGGGCACGGTCGCCCTGCGCCGCGCCGCTGGCGTCCATCTGCAAGAAGCGACGGGGGTGGACTACCCCGCCGCGCGGATCATCGTCAGCACCGGCGCCAAGCAGGTGATCTTCAATGGGCTGGCCGCCACCTTGAACGAGGGCGACGAGGTGTTGATCCCCGCGCCGTTCTGGGTGTCGTACCCGGACATGGTGCTGGTCAACGGCGGTGTTCCGGTCGCCGTGCAGACGTCGCCCGCCACCGATTACAAGGTCACCCCGGAAGCACTGGAGCGCGCGATCACGCCGCGCACCAAATGGCTGATGATGAATGCGCCCAGCAACCCCACGGGATCGGTCTACACGGCCGATGAGCTGCGCGGCCTGACCGACGTGCTCAAGCGCCATCCGCACGTCTGGCTGATGACCGACGACATCTACGCCCGCTTGAACTTCACGGGCGAAGCCACCGTCCACCCCTTGCAGGTCGCGCCCGAGCTGGCCGCCCGCACGCTGGTGGTCAATGGCGTGTCCAAGGCTTATGCCATGACGGGCTGGCGCATCGGCTACGGCGCGGGCCCGGATGAACTGATCAAGGCAATGGCCATCCTGCAGTCGCAAAGCACGTCGGGCGCATCGTCCGTCAGCCAGGCGGCGGCGCTGGAGGCGCTGTCGGGTCCGCAGGACTGCGTGGCCGAATTCGCCCGCATATTCCGCGAACGCCGCGACCTGGCGATCGCCGAATTGTCCGGCGCGCCGGGTTTGGCGATTGTCGTGCCGCAAGGCGCGTTCTACGTCTTTCCGGATTGCTCGGGCCTGCTGGGCAAGAAGACGCCCGCGGGCGATGTGATCGCCACCGACACCGACCTGACGCACTACCTGCTGCGCGAGGCCGGCGTGGCCGTCATCGATGGCCACGCGTATGGCGCGCCGGGCACCTTCCGGCTGTCGTTCGCCGCGTCCCTGGACGATATCAAGCAGGGATGCGCCGCTATCCGCGAAGCCTGCGCCAAGCTGGCCTGAGGCTCGCGTCTTTCATTCCAGTACGACCACCACACAAACAGACAAGGGGAATCAACCATGAAACGTCACTCTCTCTTCGCGGCCTGCCTGGGGCTGGCCACGTTGGCGCTGGGCGCCGCTGCCCAGGCCGACCAGGTCGACGACATCAAGGCGCGCGGCGAGCTCGTCTGCGGCACGCTTGGCACCTCGCAGCCGTTCAGCTTCCAGGACGGCGCCACGCGCCAATTGGTGGGCTATGACGTGGACGTGTGCAAGCTCGTTGCCGACAAGCTTGGCGTCAAGGTCAACTACAAGCTGCTGTCGGTGGCGGCGCGCGTGCCGGAACTGAACGAAGGCCGTGTGGACATCCTGGCGGCCAACCTGGGCTATTCG
The DNA here is from genome assembly GCF_002975275.1 of Achromobacter sp. MYb9. GTDB lineage: Bacteria > Pseudomonadota > Gammaproteobacteria > Burkholderiales > Burkholderiaceae_B > Achromobacter. The sequence goes on from NZ_PCOQ01000005.1 coordinate 223,995, forward strand.
CCCGACCGCGCCGAGCAGATCGCCTTCAGCCACGCCTACTACGTCAGCCCGCAGAAGCTGTTGGTGCGCAAGGACTCGGGCCTGGATTCGGTTGAAGCCCTGAACGGCCGCCGCATCGGCGCCACCAAGGGATCGAGCTCGGAGCGCGAGATCAAGCGCATCCTGAATAAGTCGCAGGTCATCGGCTACGGCGACAGCTCGGCCACCTATCTGGCCTTGCAGCAAAAGAAAGTGGACGCGCAGTTCGCCTCGGAACTGGTGCTGGTGCGCCTGGTGCTGCAAAGCCCGCCGACCGCACCGGTCAGCGTGATCCCCAAGTCGGTGTTCGACGAGCCCTGGGGCCTGGGCGTGCGCAAGTCCGAACCGCGTTTCCTGCAAACGGTGAACCAGGCGCTGGACGAAGCGGAAACCTCCGGCGCGGCCGCCAAGCTGTTCAACAAGTGGTTCGGCCCCGATACGCCGTACAAGCTGGAGCGCAGCTTCAAGATCGGCCCCATCGCCGGCTAGGCTGTCGGAGATCGATCGCTTTATGAGCCTACTTGACGCTTCCCAATACCAGCTGCTGCTAAGCGGCATGGTGGTCACCGTGCAGCTGTTCCTGGTTGCCTGGGTCATGGCCTTCACCATCGCGGTGACACTGGTGGTGGTGCGCGCCACCAACCTGGCGCCGTGTCGCTGGGTGGTGGACGCCTATGTGGAATATCACCGTAACGTGCCGCTGCTGGTGCAGGTGTTGTTCTGGTATTTCGGCATGCCCGAATTGCTGCCCGAGGGCTTCCGGATGTGGCTGTACGACCACAACGCCGAGATGTCGCTGGCCGCGATCGCGCTGGCGCTGGGGTCGGCCGCCTATATCGCGGAAGACATCCGCAGCGGGCTGCGCGCCATTCCCGGCACGCAGTTCGAGGCGGCCCGCGCGCTGGGCGCCAGCTACCTGCAATGCATGCGCTTCGTGATCGTGCCGCAGGCCGTTCGCATTTCGATACCGCCGCTGGTGGGACGTGCGCTGCTGCTGTTCAAGAACACCAGCGTGGCAATGGCGATCGGCGTGATGGAGCTGACTTATCAGGCCCGCGAGATCGAAAACGAAACCTATCGCACTTTCGCCACGTTCGGCGCGGCGACGATCATGTACCTGCTGGGATCTTTCCTGATCATGGCGGTGGGATCGCGCATCTACGCCCGTTATCGTCTGAACCGCGGAGGCCACGGTGCTTGATCTGCTCTTGCAATACTGGCCGACGCTGCTGGTCGGGCAATATCCCAACGGTCCGCTGGGCGGACTGGCGCTGACGCTTATCCTGGCGGCGCTGGGCCTGGCGATGTCGATGCCGCTTGCGCTCTTGATCGCGCTGGCCCGGGTCAGCCCGTTTGGCTGGCTGCGCGTGGCCAGCAAGGCACTGGTCAACGTCGTGCGCGGCATGCCGTTGCTGATGCTGATCTTCTGGGCCTATTTCGTGGTGCCCAAGCTGACCGGGCAGGTCGTCAGCGGCTTCTGGACGCTGATCTTCGCACTGGTGGTCTATGAAAGCGCGTACCTGTCGGAAGTGATCCGTTCGGGTATCGAGGCGGTGCCGCGCGGCCAGATCGAGGCGTCGCGCTCGCTGGGCGTGGGTTACTGGACGACGATGCGCAAGGTGGTCTTGCCGCAGGCGCTGTTCAACGTGCTGCCCAGCATGACCAGCCAGTTCGTGTCGACCATCAAGGAAACGTCGTTGGGCTACGTCATCAGCGTGAACGAACTGACCTTTGCGGCCAATCAGGTCAACAACCTGGTGCTGACCCAGCCGCTGCAGGTGTTCGGCATCCTGGCCATTATCTATTTCCTGGTGTGCTTCAGCCTGAGCCGCGGCTTGAGCTGGCTGGACTTGCGTATCCGCCGCTCGCGCGCCATGGCTTAGGGGCCTGTGCGAGGCTCCTTTTAGTGTTATCAGGCCCTACGGGAACAAACATGATCAATCTTGAAAAAGTGAACAAGTGGTACGGCGCGCATCATGTGCTGAAGGACGTGGACCTGTCGGTGGCGCGTGGCGAAGTGCTGGTGGTGTGCGGGCCGTCGGGGTCGGGCAAGTCCACCATGATCCGCACGATCAACCGTCTGGAACCGATTGAAAAAGGCCGCATCCTGATCGACGGCGCGGACATCTACGCCAAGGGCGCCAACCTGAACGCGCTGCGCCAGAAGATTGGCTTCGTGTTCCAGCAGTTCAATCTGTTTCCGCACATGAGCGTGCTGGAAAACGTGATTTTCGCGCCGGTCAACATCCGCAAGCAGCCGCGCAAGCAGGCGATGGAGCTGGCGCGCGCCCTGCTCGAGCGGGTGGGCCTGGAACACAAGATCGACGCCTATCCGGGCGCCTTGTCCGGCGGCCAGCAGCAGCGCGTGGCGATCGCCCGCGCGCTGGCCCTGCAACCGCCGGTGATGCTGTTCGACGAGCCCACCAGCGCGCTGGACCCGGAGATGGTGGGCGAGGTGCTGCAGGTGATGAAGGGGCTGGCCAAGGACGGCATGACGATGGTGTGCGTAACCCACGAAATGGGCTTCGCGCGCGACGTCTGCGACCGGGTCGTCTTCATGGATGGCGGCGAGATCCTGGAAATGGATACGCCCGAGCGCTTCTTCAGCGCGCCGTCCCATCCGCGCGCGCAGCGCTTCCTGGCCGACATCCTGCATCCGCGCGGCTGAGGTCGCGGCGGCGATGGTAAGGTTGGGGGTTTCCATGCGTTTCGCCTCGACCGCCGCGATGTACACCCTTAAACAGCTAGAGGCTTTCTACTGGAGCTCCGAATTGGGCAGCTTCAGCGCGTCGTCCCGCAAACTGCACACCACGCAGTCGGCCGTGGCCAAGAGGGTGGGCGAACTTGAAGCCTTCGCCGGGTCGCCCCTGTTCGAGCGGCGGGCCAAGAAACTGGTGATGACCCCGCAGGGCCGCAAGCTGTTCGAGCTGGCCCGCGAGATGCTGGACCTGAACAGCCGCATCGTGCAGAACATGGCCGATCCGGCCAGTTTCGAGGGCGTGGTGCGGCTGGGCGTGACGGAACTGGTGGGTATGACCTGGCTGGCGCGGCTGATCAATCAGATCAGCCAGCGCTACCCCCGCGTGCAGTTGATGCCCGAGATCGATGGCGGCATCACGCTATACGAAAGGCTGGAACAAGACCAGATCGACCTGGCCATCATGCCGGGGCCGTTCTGGAGCTATCAGTACGATTGCACCCATTTGGGCGCCGTCACCAATGTGTGGATGGCCAGTCCCGCGCTGGACATCGACTTTTCGGCCCGCCTGACGCCGCAGGACCTGGCGCCGTATCCGGTGATATCGCAACCCACGAACTCGGCCTTGTCGCATCTGTACGACGCGTGGTTCGCGGAACAAGGCCTGCCGGTCAAGCGCGTGCTGACCTGCAACAGCCTGGGGATGATGGCGCAGTTGACGATGCTGGGGCTGGGCATCAGTTATTTGCCCGGCGCGTATTTCGCGCCGCTGGTCGAGCGCGGCGCGCTATGCCGGCTGGATGTGCGGCCCGACCTGCCCACCATCAATTACTACGCCGTGCACAAGAAGAACATCGTCAACCCGATTGTGTCGCGGGTGATCGATATCGCGCGCGAGGAATGCGCGTTCGAGGTGGCGGGGGCGTTTCTGCCCCATGTGCCGCCGGCCGCGTTGCGGCGGCAAGCGTAGGCGGCAGGCCGGCGGGCGCCGGCTCCCAAGGCGGCTTAACCGCAGCGGATCGCCGTCATGACGTCCTTGTCGTCCACGATCAGGTTCAGGCGGGTCGCGTTGTACTCCATGGTGACAAGCTGGCCGGGGCGCAGGATGCGCGCGGTGGCGCTGCCGCTGCGCGTGCGCAGGTCTTCCATGACAGACTGGGTGGCCTTTTGGCCGATCTGCGCCTGCAGGGCGGTGGCGTCGCACGTCTTGCCGCCGCTTGTGGCGCCGGGGATGTTGGACGACGAGCCATAGGAAGATCCGCCGTAGGTGGCGCCGCCGGACGACCCCGATGAGCTTGACGCGCTAGAGGAGCTGGAGGCTGCCGGCGCGCTGCTGGACGAGGACGACGTCCCGGTATTGGCGCATGCGCTCAGGCTGGCAACCAGAAGGAAAGGGATCAGCTTGCGGATCATGTAAAGCTCCTTACAACTACGCGACAAAAAAGCCATGATAGACCAGCCGGGGCGGCCTGTAATCAGAAGCCGTGGGGGGCCTGCATGCCGGGCATCGCGGGCAGCCGGTCGGCCAGGAACTGGATCAGCAGCCGGGCCCGCAATGCCTGGTAGCGGCGCGAGGGGTAAATCAGGAACGCTTCCTGTGGCGCGCCGCTCCATTTGGGCAAGACGCGCAGTAATTGGCCATCGGCCACCAGGTCCTGCACCAGCCAGGCAGGGCACAAGCCCACGCCGGCGCCCATCGCCAGCGTTTCCCGGATGGCCAGGGCATTGTTGACGCGGTACCGTCCTTGCGTCTGGACGCTGGCGCGGGTGGCGCCCTGGTGCAGCTCCAGGGTGTCGCCGGCCGGCAGCCACGCGAACCTGACATAGTCGTGGGCCGTCAGGTCCTCCGGCGTGCGGGGTTTTCCGTGGCGGGCCAGATAGGAAGGCGCCGCGACCAGATGGCGCGGCGACAGGGCAACTTTGCGGGCGATGGCGTTGGGCGGCAGGTCGCCGCCCAGGCGCAGCGCCACGTCCACACCTTCTTCCACCAGGTCGACGAAACGGTCGTTCAGGATCAGTTCGACCTGAATGTCGGGATAGGCGTCCAGGAATTCCCGGATCAGCGCGTTCAGCCGGAACTGGCCCAGCGCGACGGGGGCGTTGACGCGCAGGAAGCCGGCGGGCTGCTCGGTCTGGCCTCGGGCGTCGGCCACCGCCTCGGCGTATTCCTCCAGCACTCGGTTGGCGCGTTCGTAGAAGCGTTTGCCTTGTTCGGTGGGCACGACGCGCGTCGTGCTGCGCTCCAGCAGGCGCACGTTCAAGTCTTTCTCAAGCGCCGCGACGATCTTGCTGAGCGCGGGCTGGGTCAGACCTTGTTCGCGGGCGGCGGCGGACAAGGTGCCAAGTTCCACGGCGCGGACGAAGGCCCGCATGGCGCGCAACGTATCCATATGCAGGGCATTCCGTTTTGGAAGAAGTGGTATGCATTTTAGAGGTCTACCTTTGGTTATGGGAAGAACCTATCGTGACGGCATCGCTGTTAATCACTGCCCGTCCCAAGGAGATCCCATGAAGCCTGCCATGAACCGTCATTTCTTTTTCCGCGCCGCCAGCCTGGTCGCGGCTAGCCTGGCGTGGATGCCGTCCGCCACGCAGGCGGCCGCGTCGGGGCCGCAAACCGCCTGGGTCAGTTCTTGGTCCGCCAGCCCGCAGCCGTTATGGGAGGAATCGTTCGTGCTGCCTGCGGGCATGCCGGCGCAAGTCGCGGACCAGACGCTGCGCGAGACCGTCAAGATCAGCCTGGGCGGCAAGCGCTTGCGCGTGGTGCTATCCAACCGCTACGGCACGCAGCCATTGGTGATCGGCGCCGCCCATGTGGCAAAGGCGCGGGCGGGGGCGGCCATCGACCCGGCGTCGGATCGGGCGCTGCGTTTCGGCGGCCGTCCGGGTGTGACGGTCGCGCCCGGCGCCCAGGTGGTCAGCGACCCGGTGGACCTGCCCGTGGCGGCGTTGAGCGAACTGGCCGTCAGCACCTATTTCCCGCAGCCGACCCCCGTCACCACGTTTCATTGGGGCGCGCAGCAAACCGCCGCGCTGGCGTCGGGCGACGTCGGCGGCGCGGCGGACTTGCCGGGCGCCAGCGCTTTGCACGGGCGCGCGTTCCTGACGGGAATCTGGGTGGAAAGTGCTGCCAGTACTCCGGTCGTGGTGGCGTTCGGGGATTCGTTGACCGATGGCAACGGCTCCACGCCCGGCGCCAACCGCCGTTGGCCCGATTTCCTGGCGCGCCGGCTGGCGCCGCAGGGCGTGGGCGTCGTCAATGCGGGCATTTCGGGCGCGCGGGTGTGGGGCGACAAGATGGGCGTGAATGCGATGGCCCGCTTCGAGGCCGACGTGTTGGCGCAACCCGGTGTGCGGACGGTGGTCGTGCTGATGGGCATCAACGATATCGGTTGGCCCGATAGCGGGTTCGCGCCCGACGATGCGCCCATGACCGCAGCCCGGCTGGTGGAGGGTTACCGGCAACTGGCCGAGGCGGCCCGCGCCCGCAACGTGCGCATCGTGGGAGCGACCATCGCGCCCTATGAGGGTTCGTTGCACGGCACGCCGCTCGCGGGCCATTACCGCCCGGCCAAGGATGCGGTGCGGCGCGAGGTGAATCAGTGGATCCGCGACAGTGGCGTGTTCGACGCGGTGGTGGATATGGATGCTGTGCTGCGCGACCCGGCGCACCCCGCGCGTCTGTTGCCGGCCTACGATTCGGGCGACCATCTGCATCCCGGGGACGCGGGCTATCAGGCGATGGCGCAGGCGCTGGATGACGGCATTCTGTTCGGCCGGTGAACCGTCCGTTGCTGCCGCGGCGCATCAATGGAAGTTGCGGCTGTGCGTGGCCAGTCCGCCCAGCAGGTCGGACAGGTCCACCAGCCGTTGCGCGATCAGGTGGCGCACGCCGTCCACGCTCTGCCAGGCGCCGTAGACACCCAGCAACTTGGCACCCAGCAATTCGCGGCGCTGGCGTTCGATCAGTTCGGGCCGGACGACCACGTTCACGGGGCCGGTCTCGTCTTCCAGCGTGACGAAGATCACGCCCTTTGACGTTTGCGGCCGCTGGCGCACGGTGACGATGCCGCAGGCTCGTGCCACGCGCTTGTCGGGATAGCGGTTCAGAACGTCGGCCGGCTGGAAATTGCGGGCCGCCAATTGGTCGCGCAGCAGCGCCACCGGATGGCTATGCAAGGTCAGGCCCACGCTGCGGTAGTCGGCCGCGACGGTCTGGCTTTCCGACGGCGCCTGCAGCCGGGGCGCCTGGGTTTCCTGGATGGCGGCATCGCGCAGCAAGTCACGGCTTTGCACGCTGGCGGCGGCTTCCCAACTGGCTTGGCGCCGATGGCCCGCCAGGGTGCGCAGCGCATCGCCCGCGGCCAGTGCGTTCAGGTCATGGCGGTTGAGCGCGCCGCGCCGGGCCAGGTCGGCGGTGTCGGTGAAAGGCGCCTGCGCGCGCGCGTGTTCGATGCGTCGGGCGGCGTCTTCGCGCATGCCCTGGATCAGGCTCAAGCCCAGGCGGACGGCGGGACGTGGGGTGTCGGAGGCCGGGGCATGCGGACGGGCGCTGCGTCGGGCGCCAGGGTGGCCGTCCGGCAAGGCCTCCAGCGCAGAGTCCCAACCGCTGACGGTGACGTCTGCGGGCAACACGCAGACGCCATGGCGGCGGGCGTCCTGCACCAGTTGGGCGGGCGCGTAGAAGCCCATGGGTTGTGAGTTGAGCAGGGCAGCCAGAAAGGCTTCGGGTTCGTGCCGCTTCAGCCACGAACTGGAATACGCCAGCAGCGCGAAGCTGGCGGCATGGCTTTCCGGGAAGCCGTATTCGCCAAAGCCTTCCACTTGCCGGAACAGCGCTTCCGCGAAGTCCAGCGTGTAGCCGTGAGCCAGCAGGCCGCCCACCAGTTTGACGCGGAATTTGTCCACGCCGCCTTTGCGCTTCCAGGCGGCCATCGACCGGCGCAACTGGTCGGCTTCGCCCGGCGTGAAGCCCGCAGCCACCACGGCAATCTGCATCACCTGTTCCTGGAAGATGGGCACGCCCATGGTCCGGCTGAGCACGCCGCGGACTTTTTCGCTGGGGTAGGTTACTTCTTCTTTTTTCTGGCGGCGGCGCAAATAGGGGTGGACCATGCCGCCCTGGATCGGACCGGGCCGCACGATGGCCACCTGCACGACCAGGTCGTAGTATTTACGCGGCCGCAGGCGGGGCAGCATCGTCATCTGCGCGCGCGATTCGATCTGGAACACGCCGACCGTGTCAGCGTCGCAGATCATGTCGTAGGTGGCGTCGTCGCCTTCGGGAATGTCCTGCAGCGTCAGCGGCTTGCCACGGCGCTGGCCGGCCAGTTCCAGCGTGCGGCGCAGTGCCGACAGCATGCCCAGCGCCAGCACGTCCACCTTCAGCAGTTTCAACGCGTCCAGGTCGTCCTTGTCCCACTGCACGACGCTGCGGTCTTCCATGGCGGCGTTTTCGATCGGCACCAGGCGCGACAGTTTCCCGCGTGAAATCACAAAGCCGCCGGGATGCTGGGACAGATGGCGGGGAAAGCCCATCAGGGTCTGGGCCAGCGACGCCCATTGCCGGGCAACCGGGGATTCCGGGTCCAGTCCGCAGGTGCCCAACGTGCGCAGCATTTCCTTCTTGCCGTCCCACCATTGATGGGCGCGCGCCACAGCGTCGATGAGGCCCAGGTCCACGCCCAACGCGCGGCCGGTATCGCGCAGCACGCTGCGTGGCCGGTACGAGATGACCACGGCGGTCAGCGCGGCGCGCTGCCGGCCGTACTTGCGGTAGATGTGCTGGATGACCTCTTCGCGGCGCTGGTGTTCGAAGTCCACGTCGATGTCGGGGGGCTCGTTGCGTTCCTTGCTGATGAAACGCTCGAACAGGTTGTTGCCGCGCATGGGGTCCACCGCGGTGATGCCCAGGCAGTAGCAGACCGCCGAGTTGGCGGCCGAGCCGCGGCCCTGGCACAGGATGCCCGCGTTGCGGGCGTACAGCACGATGTCGTAGACGGTCAGGAAATAGGCTTCGTATTGCAGGTCGGAGATCAGGTCGAGTTCTTTTTCGATCTGTTCGGTCACGATGTCAGGCACGCCGGCGGGAAAGCGGCGGGCCGCGCCCGCCAGGGTTTCCTGGCGCAGGAAGGTGGCCGGCGTGTGCCCGGGCGGCACGATCTCGTCGGGGTATTCATAGCGCAGCTCGTCCAGGGAAAACGTGCAGCGGCGCGCCACCACCAGCGTTTGCGCCAAGGCCTCCGGCGGATACAGGTTGGCCAGCCGCATGCGGGTGCGCAAGTGCTGTTCGGCGTTGCCGGACAGTTCATAGCCGCATTGGGACACCGGCTGGCGGGTGCGGATGCCGGTCAGCGTGTCGTGCAGCGGCTTGCGCGACCGCACGTGCATTTGCACCTGGCCCACCGCCACGACGGGCAATTCCGCCGCATTCGCGGCGTTTTCGATGGCGGCGCGGTGCAGATCGTCGCGCGACTGGTACAGCAGGTTCAGGCCGACCCAGGCGCGGTGGGGAAAGACGCGCGCCAGCCAGCGGGCCTGTTCGGCCAGGCGGTCGGCGTCGGTGCCGTAGGCGGGCGTCAGGATGGCCAGGCATTCGGGAAGGTGACGCAGATGCGCGTAGCCTTCCGGCGGATCGGTCAGGTCTTCCGGCGCCAGCCGGTATTCGCCCTTGGGCGCGCGGGTGCGGGCCAGCGTGATGAGTTCGGACAGGTTGCCGTAGCCTTCGCGGGTCTGCGCCAGCAGGGTCAGCCCCAGCGGCGCGGCGTCGGGGGCGGCGCGCAGCTGGAAGGTGGCCCCGATGATCAGCGGCAGCTTCAGGGCCTTGGCTTCCATGTGGGCGCGCACCACGCCCGCCAGGGAGCATTCGTCGGTCAGCGCCAGCGCGGCGTAGCCCAGTTCCGCGGCGCGCGCGGCCAGCTCTTCCGGATGCGAGGCCCCTTGCAGGAAAGAGAAATTCGACTGGCATTGCAGCTCGGCATAGCCGGGCAACGCCGCGGGCGGGGCGGACGGATCGGGGGCGTCGAAGGCGTCGTCGTGCATGATGCGGACGGCTTCAGGCGTACAGCCCGTGCAGGAACCAGCGCGCGTGCTCGGCGTCGCGTTCGCGGTAGATCCAGTAGCGCGCGGCGGCGGCGTCTTCGGCGACGAAGTAGTCGCGCACGGTCAGGGCGGGGTCCCACCAGCCGCTTTCGATGCGCTCGGGGCCGCGCATCAGCCGCAGCGCCTGGCCGCCGTATTGCGGACGATGGCCGGACAGCTTCAAGGGCAGCGGCGTTTCCAGCAGCCAGAACGGGCGGTCCAGCAAGGTGGGCAAGGGCGTGGGGGCTTGGGGAGGCGCCAGCGCGTCGCCCCAGGCATTGGCGGCTTCGGGGCGGTGGTCGGCGGCGGGCTGCGCGTGGCGCACCTGGTCGCGGCCCAGCCGTGCCACCAGCAGGTCCAGCAGCCGGGCGTGGTCGGCCGCCGTGCCGCCGGGTTCGGGGAACAGGGTGGTGCTGGCGGCAGGCTGCTCTACCGTGTCAGGCGCTTGCAGCGCCACCGCGATGACGGGCGCTTCCAGGGTGAAGTGGTTCAGTTTTTCGCGCAGCAGGTGCAACAGTTGCGGCGCCTGCCAGACGGGCTGCGCCAGCGCCAGCTCGAGTTCGGTGGGCGGGCGGGCGTGACGGCCGCGTTCGTGTTCCATGCTGAGCACCACGCGCCGCACGGCCAACTGCCGGGCGGTCAGCCAGCCGCCCAGTTGTTCGGCCAGCCGGCGGGCCACCGCCAGCACGGCGTCGGTGTGTTCGACATAGTCCGTGAGTTCCAGGCGCCGCGAAAACTGGTGGGGCGGTTCGATCCAGCGGTAGAGCTCCGGCGTCTGGCCATAGGCGGCGTCCAGGGCCTGCAGCAGTTCGGGCGTGCTGCGACGTTGCAGGCCGGCGCGCGGCAGGGCGCGCAGGTCTGCCAGGGTGTGGCAGCCGATGTCGTCCAGCCAGTCTCGGCGGGCCTGCGCCTGAGGCAGCAGCGCCAGCGGCAGCGCGTCCAGCCGGCGCGTCAGCGTGGGCAGCGTCAACGTGCGCCGGGGCATGCGGCGGCCGGGGTGGTGCGCCAGCAGCCAGGCGCCCATGGCGGTAGGAGCCATGCCCAGCGCCACGCGCAGGTCCAGGGCCTGCAAGGTGGCGCGGATGCGCTGGCTAAGTGCGCGCGGTCCGCGAAAGAACATCAGGCTGGCGCCCACGTTCAGTAGCACGGTGTCGTTGCCGACCAGGGCGACTTCAGGGGTGTATTGCAGCAAGGCCAGCGCCGCGCCCAGCAGGGCGTCGGCTTCGGTTTGGGGCTGGCGCGGCAGCAGGTCGACCTGGGGGGCGATGGCCGCCGCGCCGGCGCGGCGCATGCCCGCCTTGACGCCTGCCTGTCGGGCGGCGGGAGTAAGGGCGGCGACGCGTTCCTGGTCCAGGACGGCGAACGCCTGCTCCTCAAGCGGCCAGTGCGGGCGTAGTGCGTCCAGCGGCAGGCAGCGCAGGAATACGGCGATCCAAAGGCGCATGGCGGGGGGAAGAAGGCGTAAGGACGCCGGGCTCCAGGGCAACATGCAGCGGCGTGTCGCAGACCGGTCCCCGGCGTTTCAGAATATGGACGGACAACCCGCCCGGCGCGGGCGCAAGCGCCAGCCGCAAGGGGGCGGGCGTGGCGTGCTGCGCCGCGCTGGCCGGGCGCACGGCGATGAAGAGCAAGTCGCTGGCCTGGGCCGCCAGATGCAGGCGGCGCAGGGATTCGGGGCGAACGTGGGGCAGCCAGCAGATCAGGGCGCCGCAACTGCCGTTCTTTAGTATCTGTTCCGTGGCCCACAGCGTGTCGACGGGCTTTTGCGGCGCGACCCATAGCAGTTGCCGGGGATCCAGCCGCCAGCTCATCCAGCTGGCGATGTGCGGGGCGTGCGGCGGCTGCACCAGGGCGATGGGCCGGCGTGTTTCCAGTTGGGCCAGCGCCGGGCGCAGCAGGCGGATTTCGCCGATGCCGGGGTGTGGAGTCAGCAGCTCGATCAGCGAACCCAGCGGCCAGCCGCCATCCGGCAACTGCGCGGAAAGCGCGGCGTGCCCGGTGGGCAGGTTGCGGGCGGCGCCTTTGGCCATCTGGGTGGCGCGCCACAACGCGGGATGGATACGTTCAGGGGACTGCATGGCGGGGTTGGCCGGTTCAGTTGGCCAGTTCAATAAGCCAAAAAGGGGTGGGCGGGTAACCTGAGATGGTTGGAATGACTGTATGAATATACAGTATTGTAGCCGCCTTTGACGCCGCCCGGCATCGCGGTGCACCGCGGTGTCGGGCATGCGTTGCGCCCCCTTTTTAGCGCGCGAAGCCCCCTGACTTGGCGCTACCCCCGCGCCGCGCGGTCAGGCGCCGCCGTGGGCCGCGCGGCGCCGGCGTCCAGGTCCAGCCCGTAGAAGCGCATGTCCCCGTACCTGACCCAACGCGACCGCTTCACCACGCGGTGGCCGATCCACAACGCCAGGAACAGCGGAATGGCCAGGTAGGTTGAAACCACTCCGATCCAGTCGATGCGTTCTTCCAGGAAGGCCTGGTAGTTTTGGCCCAGCGTCACCACCAGGCACAGCACGAAGGCCAGCAGCGGGCCGAACGGGAACAGACCGGCCTTGTAGGGCAGGTCGGCCGTGTCGTAGCCATGCTTCACGTAGCCCTGGCGGAACCGGTAGTGGCTGACCGCGATGCTCAGCCATACGATGAATTCCGTCATGCCGGCAAAATTCAGCAACCAGATATAGACGGCCTTCGGGCTATACACCACGCTGAACAGGCACAGGCAAGCCAGCGCCGTGGTGGCCAGCAACGCATACAGCGGCACGCCGTTGGCGGTCAGGCGCTTGAAGACGGCCGGCGCTTGGCCCTCGGCGGCCATGTTGAACAGCATGCGCGTGGCGGCGTACATGCCTGAATTACCCGCCGACAGCACGGACGTCAGGATCACGGCGTTCATCACCGTGGCGGCAGACAGCAGCCCCGCGTGCTGGAACACCAGCGTGAAGGGGCTGACGGCGATGTCCTCGACCTCGTTGCGCAGCAGTTGCGGGTCGGTGTACGGGACCAGCAGGCCAATGATCAGGATGGCCAGCACATAGAACAGCAGAATGCGCCAGAACACATTATTGATGGCGCGCGGCACGTTGCGGCGGGGATTTTCGGATTCGCCCGCGGCCACGCCCACCAGTTCCGTGCCTTGGAAGGAATAGGCCACCACCATCGCTACGCCGACCCAGGTGGCCGCATTGCCCACGAAGGGCGCGTCGCCGACTGCCCAGTTGGCAAGGCCCACCGGATCGCCGCTATGGATGATGCCCACCAGCATGCCCAGCCCCACCGCGATGAAGCACAGGACGGCAACGACCTTGATGATGGCGAACCAGTATTCGGCTTCGCCAAAGCTGCGGGCGGAAAACGCGTTCAGCCCGAAGGTCAGCGCCAGGAAGGCGACGCTCCATATCCAGCCTGGCGTGTCCGGCAGCCAGTACGCCATGACCAATTGGGCGGCCACCACGTCCACGGCAACCACCGTGGCCCAACTGACCCAGAAATTCCACCCCAGCGCGAAGCCGAAGCCCGGGTCCACATAACGCGACGCATAGGTGCAGAACGAACCCGACACGGGCATGAAGGTGGCCAGTTCGCCCAGGCTGGTCATGATGAAATAGACCATCAGGCCGATCACCAGGTAAACCATCAGGGCGCCACCCGGACCGGCTTGGGCGATCGCCGCGCCAGAGGCGACGAACAGGCCGGTGCCGATGGCTCCGCCCAGCGCTATCATCGTGAGGTGGCGCGCCTTGAGCACGCGGTGCAGCTGATTCTGGCTCGCAGGCGTGGCGCCCGAGTCGGTGGTCGGTGTTTGCATTACAGGGGTGAAAAAGGGCCGTTGCGGCCGCAGTCCGGCTTGACGCCAATGGGTCGTCCGCGTTAAGCCGCGCATTTTACAATGCTGTCATCAGGGCGTAGCCCAACGGCCTTATGCCAGCACGGAGCAGTCTCATGGCGTCTTCCAGTTCTCTTGAATTTCTTCCCGAACCCGGCGTCGACGTGCGCCAGTTGTTCATCTTGCTGCACGGTGTGGGCGGTTCGCCCGAAAACCTGCGGCCCATGGCCGAAGCGGTGCGCGCGGCGTTTCCGACGGCGGCGGTGCTGGTGCCCGAAGGGTTCGAGCCTTTCGACGGCGGCGCGACGGGGCGGCAGTGGTTTTCGGTGCGCGGCGTGACCGAAGACAACCGTCCCGAGCGTGTGGCCCGGGCCATGCCTCCCCTGGAAGCCTATGTGCGCCAGGCGCAGGCCCGCTTCAGCCTGCTGCAATCCGACACCGCGCTGGCCGGCTTTTCGCAGGGCGCCATCATGGCGCTGGAATTGGTGCAGGCCCACGATGGCATGGCGGGGCGTGTGATTGCGTTTTCCGGCCGCTACGCGCAATTGCCCAAGACCGCGCCTCAATACACGACCATCCATCTGCTGCACGGCGCCGATGATCCGGTCATGAGCGCGGCCCACATCCAGGCCGCGCAGGCCCGGCTGGAAGAACTGCATGGCGATTCCACCATCGATATCGCCAGCCACGTCGGCCACGAACTGCATCCGGCGCTGGTCCAGCGCGCCATCGTGCGTTTGCAGACCTGCGTGCCGCTGCGCGCCTGGGAAGCGGCGCTGGGCCTGAACCAGACACCGCCCGACGGCGCCACGCTGCATTGATCGCACGATGAGCACCGCGCGTTCTTCCGTGCCCGTCCCGCCGCGCGCCGCCGACTCCGTGGGCGGCGCGCAAAGCATTTTTCGTGTGCTGCGCCTGTTGAAATACGTGGGCGCTGCGCCCGCGCGTGGCGTGGGGCTGAGCGATGTCGTGCGTGACATCGGCCTGACGCCACCCACCGCGCACCGCATGCTGTCGGCGCTGCTGCAAGAAGGTTTCCTGTCGCTGAACCCCAAGCTCAAGACCTACAGCCTGGGACGCGAGTCGTACATCCTGGGCCTGGCTGCCGAAAGCCGCCATGGCATCAAGGCCATCGCCGAATCGGCCGTGCTGCGGCTGGCGCAATCCACGGGGGACACCAGTTTTCTATCGGTGCGTTCGGGCCACGAAGCCGTGTGCGTGGACCGCAAGACGGGCGACTTTCCCATCAAGATCCTGACGCTGGAAGTGGGCCACCGGCGGCCATTGGGCGTGGGGGCGGGCAGCCTGGCGTTGCTGGCGTTTTTGCCCAATGACGATATTGATCGCGTGCTGGCCCGTTATGACGCCACCACCGCGCCCGACCTGCCATCCCCCGACATGCTGCGCGACGACATCGCCGCCGCCCGCAAGCAGGGCTATGCGCTGAACCCGGGGCGCATCATCCCCGACATGCTGGGCGTGGGCGTGCCGGTATTCGACCGCGAACAGAACGTGGTGGCGGCGCTGAGCGTGGCGGCAATCCGTTCGCGGCTGTCGGGTGCGCGGCTGCATGATGTGGTGGCCGCGTTGCAGCGCGCCGCGTCCGAACTGTCGGCCGATTTGCTGCCGCGTCCCTGACCGCAGTCGTAGCCGTAGCCGTAGCTACACCCCCGGCTAGCGCCCTGCGCAGGCCTTGCCGCCATCGACCGGCAAGCAGACGCCGGTGATGTACTTGGCCTCGTCGCTGGCCAGGAACAGCGCGGCATGCGCCACGTCCCAGGCGTCGCCCATCCGGCCCATCGGGCTGGCGGCGTTGCGGCGGCGGCGCATTTCCTCCACATCCTGGAACTGGCCGGCGATCTGCTGGTAGATCAACGGCGTATCAATCACGCCGGGCAGCACCGCGTTGGCCCGGATATTGTCCGGCGCGTAGCGCACCGCCAGCGACCGGGTCAGGTGGTTCAGGCCAGCCTTGGCCGCGTAGTAGGACGTGTATGGATAGGTGTTGACCTGAATCGAGGCCAGCGACGAGATGTTGACGATGCAGCCGCCGCCTTGCGCCAGCATCGCCGGCAGCACGTGCTTGCAGGTGAGGAACACGCCGGTCAGGTTGGTGTCCAGCACGCGGTGCCAGCTTTCCTCGGTCGCTTCAATGGGATCCCCCATTTCCGTGATGCCCACATTGTTGTGCAGGATGTCGATGCGGCCGGCCTCGTCCAGCACCCGCGCCACCACGGCCTGGATCTGCGCCGATTGCGTCACGTCGGCCACCAGCGCGCGACACTGCCCGCCTTCGGCCTGGATGATGCGTTCGGTTTCCTGGGCCGCCTCCGCCCGCACGTCCACCGCGTACACCCGCGCCCCTTCGCGCGCATAGAGGGCGGCCGCCGCCTTGCCGTTGCCCCAGCCCGGCCCCGACGACCCCGCACCGAACACCAGCGCTACCTTGTCCTTGACGCGCTGTCCCATGTCATTGCACCGAGATGTGGGCGAAGTCAGCCACCTTCTTCCACTTGGACACGTCCGCCTGGATCATCGCGCCGAAGGCATCCGGCTTGTCCGCCACCACATAGGCGCCCACGCCCGCGTACTTGGCCTGTACGTCGGGGTCGGCCAGCGCCTTGCGCGACGCGTCGTTCAGCTTGGCCAACACGTCCTTGGGCAGGCCGGCGGGCGCCAGCAGGCCGTTCCACATTTCGGCGTCGTAATCCGGCAGGCCCACTTCGGCGAAGGTGGGCACGTCGGGCAGTTGCGGCAGGCGCGCCTTGGCCGCCACCACGATGGCCCGCAGGTTGCCCGACTGGATGTGCGCCATGGAGGAGGCGGCGGTGTCCCACAGTATCGGCACCTGCCCGGCGATGACGTCGTTCAACGCCGGCCCCGTGCCGCGATACGGCACATGCATCATGTCCAGGCCCGACAGCGATTTGTAGTACTCCATGGCCATGTGCGTGGCGCCGCCGTTGCCCGACGATGCATACGAATACTTGCCCGGCGCGCCTTTGATCAACGCGAAGAACTGCGCGTAGTCCTTGGCCGGAAAGTTCTTGTTGACGACGATCACGCCCGGCACGCGGATGATCTGCGTGACGGGGGTGAAATCCTTGACGGCGTCGTAGGGCAGGTTCTGGTACACGGCCGAGTTGGTGCCGTTGGTGCTGGACGTGCCCAGCAGCAGCGTGTAACCGTCGGGCGCGGCGGAAGCCACCGCGCGCGTGCCCACCGTGCCGCCCGCGCCGCCCCGGTTTTCCACCACCACCGGCTGGCCCAACTGCTTGCCCAGCGCTTCGGCGAAGATGCGGCCCACCACGTCGGACGTGCCACCGGGCGGGAAGGGCACGATGAGCCGCACGGGGCGATCGGGGTAATTGGACTGCGCGGCGGCCGCGCCCGACAGCGAGACGGCAAGGGCCGCGGCCGCCAGGGTGATCCAGGTTCTTCTTTTCATGATGTTGTCTCCTTGCTTGATATTGTTGTGCGTCCAGCGTTGGTGGGATGCCTGGCCTTGTCCCGGCCATTGTTTTCGCTATGTGCCCCGGCCGAAGGTCACGCGATGCGGTCTCCAGGCTTGATCTTCGCCGCGCGGCTGTCCACCCCCGGCAACATGTGCGCCGGGTCGCGCGTCACCACGACGTCCAGAATGGTGGGGCGGTCCTTGCAGGCGTACGCGCTGGCCAACGCCGCCTGGATGTCGGCGGGGTCTTCCACGCGGATGCCGTTGCAGCCCAGCGCGCGCGCCACATTGGCGTAGTTGGTTTCCGCAAGGTCCGACGATTGATAGCTGCCGCTGCCGTACATCAGATGCTGAAGCGCCTTGATATAGCCCGACGCCGCGTTGTTCACGACCACCAGCGTGAACGCCAGGCCCATGCGCACCGCCGTTTCCAATTCGCCCAGCGACATATTGCAGCCGCCGTCCCCCGTCAGGCTGACAACTTGCCGGCCCGGCGCGGCGGCGGCGGCCCCGATCGCGCCGGGGATGCCGTAGCCGATGGAGGCAAAGCCGCGGTCCGGCACGAAGCCGCGCCCGGCGCGCTTGGTGTCGAACAACAGGCCGCCCCAGTGCGCGGCAAAGCCGCCGTCCGCCACCAGGATGCCGTCTTCGGGCAGCGTCGCGTTGATCTCGTGCATCAGCCGCGCCATGCCGATGGGGCTATCCGGCGACGTCAGCTTGCCCTGCACGGATTCGCGCCACGTGTGCATCGCCCGGCCGACTTCGTCCGCGTAGGCCTGGCGGTCGGTTTGCAGCGGTTGTTCGGCCATGCGCTCGGCCAGCTCTTGCAGCGTGGCGCGGGCGTCGCCCCACAGGCGCAGGGCGGGCGTGGTCGTGCGGTCGAATTCCTCGGCCACGATGTCCAGATGAATGACGGGCGCGCCCGCGCTCAAGAGCTCGTAGCGGCGCGTGGCCACTTCGCCCAGCTTGCAGCCCACCACGAACAGGCAATCGGCCTTGGCGATGAAGTCGTTGGCGATGCGGCTGTAGCGGCCGAACAAACCCGCGTTAAGCGGGTCGCTGCATGCGATGGCGCCCTTGCCGCTCATGGTGTGCGCCACCGGGATGTTGAAGCGCTGCGCGAAGGCCTGCACCGCCGACGCGGCGTCGCTGATGTGCACGCCGCCGCCGCACAACATCAAGGGCCGCGCGGCGCCGGCCAGCATGCTGGCGGCTTGGGCCAGGTCATCCGCGTCGGGCCGGCAGCGCAGCGCCGGGGCGCGGCGGGTGTTGGCGCTGGCGAAGAACGCGTCGGCGTCAAAGGCGTGGACCGCATGCGCGATGTCTTCGGGCACGTCCAGCACCACGGGGCCGGGGCGTCCGCTGGTGGCGACGGCGAAGGCGCGCCGCACCAGTTCCGGAATGCGCTCGATCATCTCGATGCGCAGCACGTCTTTCACCACCGGCCGCAGCACTTCCAGCTGGCGCGCTTCCTGCGTCATGTTCTTCCAGGAATGCAGGCGGTGCGAATCGCCCACCAGCGCCACCAGCGGCGTGCCGGCGTTGAAGGCTTCGGCCAGACCGGTGACCAGATTCGTGGCGCCCGGCCCCAGCGTGGCGTCGCACACGCCGGGCCGGCCGCTGACCTTGGTGTAGGCGTCGGCCGCGAACACGGCGCAGCGCTCGTCGTTGATCAGGTGGTGGTTCAGGTTCAGGCGACGCACGGCGTCGTAGAACGGCAGCAGCTGAAAGCCGCCCATGCCGAACATCAAGCCGACATCGTGCGCGGCGAACATGCGCGCGATGGCTTCGCCACCCGTGATTTCCAGTTTTTCCGACATGCGAGGTGTGCTCCTAAGTGTTGGCGCGCCCGTTGAGCAGGGCATCGATAAAGGTTTTCAGTGGGGCGCCCACGCGGCCGCCCAGATCGCGGGCGCGCGCGTTGGCTGACGAGATCACGCCTTCGTCGTAGCAGGACCGCGCGTCGCCGATGCAGGCGCTATGGGCCGACACGGTCAGCGCGGCGATGCCACGCTGCTGCAACAGCGGCAGCCGGCCGATGCCCGCGCCGTCACGGCCCAGGCCGGCGTCGTTGAAGGTGACCAGCCGGGGCGTGGCCTTGACGCCGTCGGTTTGCAGGCCGGCCAGGCGTTCGCCGTGCGATGCCGTGACAGCGATCAGGCCATCGTCGCGTTGATCCAGCAGCGATACGGAATCCGCGCCGATGACTTGCGGCGTGCCGTCGGCCGCCGCCCGCAACACCATGCGCGATTCGTCCAGCAACGTGGGGGGCGGGTAGATGGCCACCGACAGGGCCAGCCGCGCGGCGGCCTCGGCCACGCGCATGCCCGGCACGCAGCCCAGCGCCTGCGCCAGTACGTTGGCGTGACTGATGACGCCGTGGCGCAGCATGTCCGCGCCGTCGCCGATGCGGCAGCTTTGATAGCCGGCGGCGGCGGCGGGCACGCCCCAGCCTTGCAGATCGGACAGGCCGGCAATGCCGGCTTGCCGCAGCCCCACGCCGGCGTCGTTCAGGATCACCGCCCGGACCCCGCCGCGCGCTGCGCAATAGGCGGCGTAGCGTCCGCCGTGGGACCCGGCGATCACCACCCGGCCAGCGTCCGCGCTACCCAGCTTGGTGATGCTGTCGAGCACACGGGCGTCGATGACGGTTGCTTGTGATTCCATATTGTGGATTTATGGTTATAGGAATGACTGATGGGGGAAATTAAAAGGCAAAGTGCAGGCCGACCTTGCTTGTCTCTGTGTTGTTATATCTATGCAAATGATTCTACGGGCGCGAAAAGCGGTAGGGCAATGATTCATCCATATTATGGAAATAGATTTAATGAGGCCTTGCGAATCACGATCGGCATCGCGCCCGGACCCTCACTGCGCGCGCTTCTGAATGGCCGCGGCAGGACGAAAAAAAAGCGCCCGGGTAGGGCGCCTTGGGGGCATCACGCTGCTTGCGGGCTACTTCTCCCAGCCGCCGCCCAACGCCAGGAAGACGGCGATCTGGTCGCTGCTGAGTTCGGCCTGCGAGGCCGCCAGCGCGCTTTCGTTGGCGGCCAGCGTGCGTTCGGCGTCAAGCACCGTCAGGTAATCGGTCTTGCCGTACTGGAACAGCCGGCGCGCTTGCGAGGCGGCTTCGGCGCTTTGGTCGCGGGCGGCGCGCAACGAGGCGTCGCGATCCAGTTGGCGCGCGTAGACGACCAGCGCGCTTTCGGTTTCCCGCAGCGCATTCAGCACCGTGGCGTCAAAGCGCGCCACCGCGGCCTTGGTGTTGGCCTCGGCTTCGGCGATGCGGGCCTGCACCGCGCCGGTATTCGGGATGGTCCATGAGATCAGCGGACCCACGCTCCAGCCGAAGGTGCCGCGGTCGCCGAACATGGAGGCCGGGCCGCCCGATGCGCCGGACAGGCCCAGCGTGATCTTCGGATACAGGTCGGCCGTGGCCACGCCGATGCGCGCCGTGCTGGCGGCCAGTGTCCGCTCGGCCTGGCGGATGTCGGGGCGGCGACGCAGCAACGCGGCGCCGTCGCCCACGGGAATGGTGGCGGTCAGCCGCGGCGCGGCGGCGCATTGCAGCAGCGACGACGGGATTTCGCTAGGCGTCTGCCCTGTCAGCGCGGCCAGGCGATACAGCGCGGTGCGCTGCTGCGACTGGAAGGGCGGCAGGTTGGCCTGCAGTTGTTCCAGCTGGCTGCGGGCGCGGGTCACATCCAGCGTGGTGCCGCGTCCGGCTCGCTGCAGCCGGCTGACCGCGTTCAGCGATTCCTTCTGCACCTGCACCGAATGCTGGGCCGATGCCAGCTGCATGCCGGCCGAGCACAGGTTGGCATAGGCGCGCGCGGTCTCGGCCGCCACGGTGACGCGGGTGGCGTCGTAGGCGGCCTGCGCGGCTTGCGCGTCGCCGCTGGCGGCTTCGATGGCACGGCGGATCTGGCCAAACAGGTCCAACTGGTACGACACGCTTGCGCCGGTCGAGTACGACCAGCGGCTGGGTGGGTCGACGCCCGGCTGCAGTTCCTGCAAGCCCGACACGTGGCCAAAGGTAGGCGACGCGTTGACGCCGATCGTGGGTTGCTGCTGCGCCTGGGATTCCTGCACGGCGGCTTGCGCGCGTTCCAGATTGGCGCTGGCCACGCGCAGGTCCGTGTTTGCCGACAGGGCCTTTTCGACCAGGCCGTCCAGCACCGGGTCGTTGTACAGACGCCACCAGTGACCCGACACGGCTTCCTGCTGGAACACCCCGGCCTGCGCTTCGACGAAGGCGCCCTGGGCGGCCGGCCGCTGCACGACCGAACCGGCGGGCACCTGATAATCAGGGCCCACGGTGGTGCATCCGGCCAGCGCAAGGGCCAGCATCAGCGGCAGGAGGTGTTTGGTGTTCATGGCAGGTACGGCTTGGCGTTGAATGATGGGGTTGAAAGTCGGAAAGGGCGCGCGGAATGGCGAAGTCAGGTCGGCTAACCGGCGTCTGCCGCCGCCTGCGCCGTTTGCGCCGGCTTCGGATCCACCGAAACGGTGGCGGTCTGGCCGGCGACCAGGCGCACGCCGTCGGGCACGTCGTCGATCTTCACGCGGACCGGGATGCGTTGCGCCAGGCGCACCCAGTTGAACGTGGGGTTCACGTTGGGCAGCAGGTTGGCGCCCGTGCTGCGGTCGCGGTCGGCAATGCCCATGGCGATGCTTTCCACGTGGCCGCTGATGCGGCGCGAATCGCCCATCAGCGTCACCGTGACGGGGTCGCCTTCGTGGATGCCGGGCAGCTTGGTTTCTTCGAAGTAGCCTTCCACGTAGAAAGACCCGGCATCCACCAGCGCCATGACGCCGCGGCCGGCCGAGGCGTAGGACCCGGCGCGCAGGTCCAGATTCGTGACGCGGCCGTCGCTGGCCGCCACCACGCGGCTGCGTTCCAGATTCAGGCGGGCGGTATTCAATTGCACTTGAGCCTGGGCCAGCGCGGCTTCGGTCTGCTGTACCTTGGTCTGGCTCTGTTCGACGGCTTCGGCCGCCACCAGTTGGCCCAGCGAGCGGTTGCGCTTGGCGTCGCGCAAGGCCTGGTCGTGCGCGACCTGCTGCGAACGCACCGAGGCCTGGGCCTGGTCGAACGCCAGCTGGAAACGCGCGCGGTCGATTTCAAACAGCAGGTCGCCCGCCTTCACGTCCTGGTTGTCGTGCACGGGCACGCTCGTCACCAGGCCCGAGACGTCGGGCGCCACCTGAACCACATAGGCCTTGACGCGGCCATCCCGCGTCCAGGGTTCGACTTCATAGTGCACCCAGAGCTGCCAGCCGGCGTAAGCGGCGGCGGCGACGACGACGGCCGTCACTGCGAACTTGCCGATAGCAGCAGGGCGAAGGGCATTGGGGAGTTTCATACCTATCTCTGGAGAAAATAAGGGGATATCAGGGAAACGCCATACAGCAGCACCACGAACAGCGCCAGGTCGAACAGCGCGGGGTGCCACACCAGGCGGTACAGCCCGGCGCGGGCCAGCACGCGGCGCACGGCCCAGGCGACGCCCAGGGTGACCATGCCCAGCACCAGCAGCCAGGGGAAGTAAATGCCGTAGAGATTGAATTCGCCGATCATGATGCGTGGCCCTCCCGGGTGGGATGGGCGGGTTGGTAGTCGGGCGCGTCGGGAAAGAAGGCGCGACGGATGCCCACCAGGGCCACCACGGCGCGGTCGCGGGCGGCCAGGCCTTGCGGCGAGGCGGCCACGCTGGACAGCGCGCGGTCGATCTGCGCCAGGAACTCCGGCGTCTTCTCGCCGATGCGCCACGACGAGCGGGCACGGAAAAATTGCGCAAGGCTGTTCAGCACGGGCAGGATCGTGGGCTCGGCCATCGGCAGATGGCGGCGCGCGCGTTGCAGTTCCGTGATGTCGCGGCCCACGCGCAGGTCTTTCAACGCGTCGGCGGCAACCAGATCGTCCGGGCGCTTCGCAAGCGCTAGGCGCGGCTGCAACAGGCCGATGCGGTCCAGCATGCGGGCCGCATAGGTATGGCGCGAGGGCGCGCGCGGCGAGCTGGCCAGCGTCGCCAGTTCCTTCCAGTTGGCAGCCTGGATGCGGCGGGCGCTCCAGTCGGCGCTGACCGTGCGGAAGATGGCGGCGATGATGGCGGCGGTAGCTACGCCCATGCACTGCGCCACCTGGGTATCGATGAAGGACACGATGTCCGCGGTATTCGTGTCTTGCAGCGCCATCGTGCCCAGGAATCCGAACAACATGGCCATCCCCTTGCCGGTGCTGGCGGGCCGTGCGATGAAGACGCCCAGCACGAAGGCGGTAGGCAGCATCGACAGGGCCAGCATTTCAAACGAATGGATGGCGGGCATGATGCCCAGCAGATACAGCGCCGACAACGGGATGGAATACACCGTGTAGGTCAGGAACTGCATGATGCCCGGCACCGGGTTGTCCTGCGACGCGAAGAAGCAGCTGAAAATCGCGGCCATCATCGCGGCGGTGGCGCCGTTGCTCCAGGCCGTGCCGATCCAGAAGGCGCAGCACACCGAAATGGCCACGCCCGCGGCCAGCGCGGACAGCAGCGCCATGCCGTGGTCGCGGTGCAGCGCGGCGTTGGGATCGCGGGCGGGGCGGGCCGCGCGCAAGGGGGCCCGCAGCGGCGCGCCTTGCAGGCCGGCGCGGATCTCGCGGCGCAGCGCAAGGCACTCGTCATAGGTGTCGATCAGTTCGCGCAGCCGCGTCATCAGGCTGGCCAGCAGGGCGTCGCGCCAGGTGGAGTGGCTGTCGATGGCGGGCGTCAGCCGCGAGACGGCAGCGCGCAATTGCACCGCCGTTTCGTGCGAGGCCTGCGCGCCGGCATTGATCCACTCGGAAATGTCATGCAGCAGCGCGGAAACGGGTTCGGGCAGGGGCTGGTCGTTGGCTTGCAGGGCGCGCAGGCGATCTTCCACGGCGGACACGGCCGGCGTCAGTGCCGAGATCTGGTCCTGCATGGCGCGCACGGCGCCGGACGTCCAGCGCAGGTTGCTCGTGTCGAACGGCACGTGCGTCGACAAGAGGCGAAGCTGCGTGATGTCGTTGGCCAGCACGCGGCGGTCGCGATCGCGCTGTTCGGCGTTCTGGCCGCTAAGCGTGTCGTGCATCCAGTTGCGGGCGTCGCGTACGGCCTTGTCCAGTTGCAGGGTCAGGGCAGGGGCCAGGCCGCGGGGCAGCACCAGGCTGTGGACCAGCGTGGCGCAGACAATCCCCAGGCTGATCTCTTCGACGCGCGCAAGCGCCGTGTCGAACACCAGCGACGGGTCCGTCACGCTGGGAAAACCGATCATTGCCGCGGTGTACCCGGCCAGCATGAACAGGTACGACCGCGGCGTGCGGTCCAGCACCGACATGTACAGGCAGGCGCCCACCCACGTGACCATCGCGGCGGTCATGACCACCGGCGAGTTGGACAGCCGCGGCACCATGTAGACGGTGGCGGCCGAGCCGACGAACGTGCCCACCAGGCGGTACAGCGCTTTCGAACGCACGGCGCCCGACCACGGTTGCGCCACGACATAGGCGGTGGTCATCGCCCAGAACGGACGCGGCAAACCGATGCTGTAGGCCAGATAAAGCGCCATGATGGCGCTTAGGTAGCTCTTTAGCGAAAAGATGGTTTCGCGGACGTTCGGCAGTTTCACGATGGGTCGTCCTGCGGATGCCCGCCGGTGGCGCCGCGGCCCAGCGATACCTTCAAGGCGTCGAAGACGCGCAGGCACGCTTCCAGGTCGGCTTCGCTGACGCCGTGGAAGAGGCGGCGGCGCAGTTCCACCAGCACGTCCTCGACTTGCGCGCGCAACGCATTGCCGGCGTCGGTCAGGTGCAGCGTCTTGGCGCGGCGGTCATGGGCGTCTTCGCGGCGCTCCATCAGGCCCGCGGCGACCAGTTGATCCAGCACGCGCACCAGCGACGGGCCTTCGACGCCCAGCGCTTCGGCCAGCGCGCCCTGGCGCACGCCGTCGCCCAGGCGGCCCGCCAGGATAACGGGCCACGCCGTCGCTTGCGACAGGCCATAGTCTGCCAGCGCCTTGTCGGCGGCGCCGCGATAGGCGCGCGACAGCACCATCAGGTTTGCGGTGGTGGCCATGAGTTGGGAGTCGGAAGGAGATTTCATGGAATAGATTGTATCCTATCTATTAGCTTACTAATAATTGAAAATGGCGAATATCCCCATTGATTTTTTCAATTGGCTAGATAGGAGCGCGGTTTTCCATCAGTGGAAAACAGGGGCGAAAAGGACGCGGGCGCGGCGCGGCAGGGCGGCCGCGCCGGGGGGCGTCAGCCGTTGCAGTCGGCCCAGCAGTTGGGCGTTTCGTACAAACGCACGCGCGTCAGGCGCAGGTCGGCGCCGTAGTGGCCGTGGTACTGCGGGGCCAGCGTGTCGAACACGATCTGGGCCAGGTTTTCGGCGGTGGGAATGCGGTCCAGCACCACCGTCTTGTGGTCCGGCAGGCTATCCAGGAAGCCGCGCACGGCCGCGTCGCCTTCATAGACCAGGAACGCGTGGTCCCAGACGTCCACGATGTGAGTCTTGGCGATGTGCTTGATCTCGGAGAAATCCATCAGCATGCCGTTATCGGATTCGCCGGGGGCTTGCACCACGTCGCCCGTCAGGGTGATTTCCAGCACATAGCGGTGGCCATGCAGATTGCGGCACTGGCTGCGGTGGTCGGGAATGCGGTGGCCGGCGTCGAATTCCAGCCTGCGGGTCACGGAAATCATCGCGTGCTCCGCAAGGCGTCGGGGTAAATCATGGAATGCCTATGTATTTGTGGGTCTGCAAACTCAGCCGCCATTGCGGATGCTGCATACAGTACTGGACGGCTTGCTGGGTATTGGCCGCGCGCGCGGGGCCATCCATGGGTTGCAGGAAAAAGTGCTCGAAATCCAGGTGCGCGAAGGTTTCGGGCAAGGCGTTGGCTTGCGGATAGACCAGCTTCAGTTCGTCGCCGCGTTCGATGACGATGGGCGCGGTGCCTTTGGGGCTGACGCAGATCCAGTCGATGCCGGCCGGCGCCTTGACGGTGCCATTGGTTTCAATGGCCACGGTAAAGCCGCGGGCATGGATCGCCATCAGCAGCGGCGCGTCCAGCTGCAGCAAGGGTTCGCCGCCGGTGAAGACCACGTAGCGGTCTTCCGTGCCGGGGCCCCACGCGGCGGCGATGGCGTCGGCCAGCAGGTCCGCCGTGGCGAACTTGCCGCCGCCTTCGCCGTCGGTGCCGATGAAGTCGGTGTCGCAGAAGGTGCAGGCGGCGCTGGCGCGGTCGCTTTCGCGGCCGGTCCAGAGATTACAGCCAGCAAACCGGCAAAATACCGCCGCGCGGCCTGCATGGGCGCCTTCGCCTTGCAGGGTCTTGAAGATTTCTTTGGCGGAATAGGTCATAAGGGGTCGTGGCGGGGTGCGGGTGGCCGGGCGCCGTAATAGTCGAGCAAAAGCGCACTATTTTACTTGCAGCGGCGCCAACGCGCCGAATGTCCCCGCGCGGCACAGGTTTTGGGGCTGCGGCCGCGTCAGCCGAAGACCGGGCGGAAGAAGCTGCGTTCGTAACTGACGATACAGTGGGTTTGCGTCGCGTAGGCATAGGCCTGCTGGCATTCGGCGTCTTTCAGGGAGTCTTGCCGGTAGGTTTCGTAGGCGGCCAGGCTGGGAAAGGAAAACAACGCCAGCGCGATATTGTTGGCGCCTTCCGACGGCATGAAATAGCCGTGATGCGTGCCGCCGAACCGCTCGACCAGCGGGATCCACATTTTCGCGTAGGTTTCGAACTCGGCGATCGCATTGGTGTCAATAACGTAGCGCAAGTAGCAGGTGATCATGGGAATGGGCTCGTAGGCGGGGTGGCACGGCAGGCGGGATGCCGGCGTGCAGGCCGGCGCATTGTAGCGACGCGCGCGCCCGGCCATCAACGGATGGGCACGCCCCGCGTCACCGGCGCTGGCTCAATCTTGTAGACTGCCGGCCTATGTTCCACATTCAAGATTCCCTTTATCTGGACGAGCGCGACCTGACGTTCACCATGATCCGTGCGCAGGGCGCGGGCGGGCAGAACGTCAACAAGGTTTCCAGCGCCGTCCATCTGCGCTTTGACGTCCGCGCGTCCAGCCTGCCGCCGGATGTCCAGGACGCGGTGTGCGCCGTCAGCGACCACCGCATCTCGAAAGAAGGCGTGATCGTCATCAAGTCGCAATCGTTTCGAAGCCAGGAAAAAAACCGGGCCGAAGCCATCGAACGGCTGATCGGCATGGTGCGTTCGGCGCTTCAGGTAGACAAGCCGCGCCGCGCCACCAAGCCTACCCGGTCCTCGCAGCGCCGCCGCGTCCAGCGCAAGGTCCAGCATGGCGAGGTCAAGCGCCTGCGCGGCCGCGTGCAGGGCGACTAGCGCCAATAGCCCCATGCGCCGCAGGGGCATGACTATATATCGAACAACATCGATATAAGATTCGATAAATTGCGATATACAAATATGACCGCATCCCCTTCAACTCCCGATCAGACCGGTGCGCAACCCGACATCGACGCCGACGCCATTCTGAAGGCGCTGGCGAACCCGGTGCGCCGCGACATCCTTGCCTGGCTGAAGACCCCACAAGCGCATTTTGAAGAGCGCCCGGGCCACAGCTTCGAGCATGGGGTGTGCGCGGGCCACATCGATCACCGCTGCGGCTTGTCGCAGTCGACCGTGTCATCGCACCTGGCCGTCTTGCAGCGCGCGGGCCTGATCTCGGCGACCAAAGTGGGGCAATGGGTCTTTTTCCGTCGCAATGAACCCGTCATTGCCGCGTTCCTGCGGCAGTTGAACCAGGATATGTAGTCAGCCCTACACATTGCGCCCATTGCCCGGGCGGAAGGATTTTGCATGAGCTCCCTGTTTGAACCCCTGCGCGTCGGCGACCTGACGCTGCGCAACCGTATCGTCATGGCGCCGTTGACCCGCCAGCGCGCAAGCGAAGGCCGCGTGCCCAGCGACTTGATGGTCGAGTACTACACCCAGCGCGCAGACGCCGGCATGATCCTGACCGAAGCCACCGCTGTCACGCCGCAGGGCGTGGGCTATGCCGATACCCCGGGCCTCTGGTCCACCGAGCAAGTGAAGGGTTGGCGCAAGGTCACGTCCGGCGTGCACGACAAGGGCGGCCTGATCCTGGCCCAGCTGTGGCACGTGGGCCGCATTTCCGACCCGGTCTTCCTGAACGGCGAACTGCCTGTTGCGCCCAGCGCCATCGCCGCCGGCGGCCATGTCAGCCTGGTGCGCCCGAAGCGCTCTTACGTCACCCCGCGCGCGCTGGAAACGTCCGAAATCCCGGGCGTGGTCGAGGCTTACCGCCACGGCGCCAAGATGGCCCAGGAATCCGGATTCGATGGCGTGGAAGTCCACGCCGCCAACGGCTACCTGCTGGACCAGTTCCTGCAAGACAGCACCAACCTGCGCACCGATCAATACGGCGGTTCGCTGGAAAACCGCGCGCGGCTGTTGCTGGAAGTAGTGGATGCATGCATCGAAGTCTGGGGCGCGGGGCGCGTGGGCGTGCATCTGTCGCCGCGCGGCGACTCGCACACGATGGGCGATTCGGATCCGGCGGCAACCTTCACCTATGTGGCGGCCGAACTGGGCAAGCGCGGCATCGCGTTCATCTGCGCGCGCGAACACGAAGGCGAAGACAGCCTGGGCCCGAAATTGAAGGCGGCGTTCGGCGGCGTCTATATCGGCAATGAACGCTATACGCGGGAATCCGCCGAGGCCGCCGTCGCGGCAGGCCGCGTCGATGCCGTGGCGTTCGGCGTGCAGTACATCGCCAACCCCGATCTGACGCGTCGCTTCAAGTTGGACGCCCCGCTGAACGCGCCGGAATCGTCCACGTTCTATTCGCAGGGCGCAGCCGGCTACACCGACTATCCGGCCTTGCCGTAACCCGGCTGCCGCCGCGCGCAAGGCCCGGCGGCGCTAGAACCCCGCGCGCATCGGATACGTGAACAAACCGAAGTGCGCGGCATTCAGGCCCAGGTGCGCCAGCACCGCGGCGGCCAGTCCACCGTAGCGGTATGCCGTGCCGTAGGCCGCGCCCGCCAGGCCGGCCAGCAATATCCATTGCCAGCCGCCAGCGTAATGCGCCAGGCCGAACAGCACGGCGGCGACGGCCACGGCGGCGCGGCCGCCCCAGGCATGGCGACGCCAACACGTGGCCAACTGCTGCTGCACGTAGCCGCGGAACAGGGCTTCCTCGGCCAGCGTGACCAGCAACGCGTTGTTGACCAGCCAGATCCAGCCGGTGTCCGGCCATTTGGGCGCCCAACCCACCACACCCAGCGCCAGCGCGGCACCCAGGCACGCCACTATGGCCGCGGCCAGCGCCAGCACGGCAGCGGCCAACGTGTTGCGCGCGCTTGCGCCCGCCATGGGCGGCGCCAACACCAGGACCACCCAGAACGCCACCAGCGGCTTGTCCAGATTCAGGTACATGCCGAATGGCACGGCATCGGGGCTGAGCGGCACGGGTGCGATAACTTGCGGATTGTGGAAGCCCGGCAGCAGATGCAGGAAAAGTGCGGCGGCCAACACCAGGAACAAGGCGTGGCCGGCCGCGCGAGCGGCGGCCCTGGACGTGGGGCGCACCCCTGCCGCTGCCAGCAACAGCAGCGCGGGCGCCGCCAGCGCCACGGGATCGATCAGGCCGTCCGTCCAGGCCCAGGCCCACGCGATGGCCAGGGGCGCCAGCGCCCAGGCGCGGGTGGCGGGCGGCCAGAGCAGGGCAGAGGAAAGGAAGAGCGCGGACCAGGGCGACAGAAGCGGCATGCGGATCGGGCAGGTTGACGCAAAGCGCAAAGTGTAAGCGCACCCGCTTGCCCAACCACGGGTTTCAGGCGACGATGCCGCTCTTGGCGGCGCAACGCCGCGTCGCACCTGACGGACTCGCGGTCCGTCTGTCCACCTGGAGCCAAATAATGAAAATGATCGCGTGGTTGATGCTGGCGGCGGCGATCCTGCCGTTCATCTCGACGATAGTCGCCAAGGCGGGCGGAAAGACATTCGACAACAACGATCCACGCGCCTGGCTGGCGCGTCAGGAAGGCTGGCGCGCGCGCGCCAATGCCGCGCAGATCAATACCTTTGAAGCGCTGCCGTTCTTCTTCGCGGCGGTGTTGTTCGCGCTATACACCCAGGCGCCGCCCGCGCATGTGGCGACGCTGATGGCCTGCTGGCTGGGCGTGCGCCTGGGCTATCTGGCCATGTATCTGGCGGGGTGGGGCGCGTTGCGTTCGCTGGTCTGGGCGATCGGCGTGGGCTTCGTGATCGCCATCCTGTTTTCGGGCGTCTAAGACCCCAGGCCGGGCCGGCTTACGGCCGGTCCCAACCGCGCGCCAGCGGCGCGATGGCGCCTACTTCCATTCGAAGACGGCGCGCGCGGTTCCCGTGGCTTGCACGGTGACGTCGCGTTCCTGGGCCTTGCCCTCGTAGGTGGCCGAGATCTTGTAGGCGCCGGCCGGCAGCTTCACCAGCATGTACGGGCCCTCGGCAGTCGTTTTCAGTACTTCCTTGCCCTGCGCGTCATGGATGGCCACGCCTACGCTGGCCACGTAGTCCGCCTTGCCGTCGCGTTGGGCGGCGAATGTCAGCGCCAGAGGGTAGTCGCCGGCGGCCGCCTTCATGGCTTCCGATTCATCAATGCCGATTCCACCGCTGACGTACTGCACCGTACCCTGGTGCTTGATCGGGGGCAACGCCGCCCGGGCGGTCGAGAGGACGCCGGCGATGGCCATGCTGCCCACCGCCATCATGGCGGCGAGGGTGCAGCGTTCAAAGCGTTTGTTCATCATGTTCTCCTGGAGGGGATGACACGGGTTTCGACCGGCATGCCCGCGCCAAGTTCGCGCGCCTAGCCGCATTCGGCCAGCATATCGCCGGAGAAGCCGCCTTGCCAGGTGAATGCCAACTGGCTTTCGCCACTGATCGAGCCGTCGGGGGCGAAGCGCCTTTCCTCAAGCTGGGCCGCGCCGTCCGCATGCAGCGCAAGGATGCTGGAACTGCGAGTGCCATAGTTGGGGCTGACAATGAACGGGCTGCTCAATAGCTTTTCGCGATCTCGCGGCAAGCCGGTCGCCGGCAGTTCGTCGTCTTGCGCGCCCTGGCGGTCCGCCAGCGCGGCAAACAGCGCTGGCATGTCGGGCTGCCGTGCATGCTGCAGCACGGCGGTGAACGCGGCCTTGGTGCGGGCAAGCTTCGGCCAGGGGGTGTCCAGCAGGTGGTTGGACAACGCGTAGATGCCGGGCGGCAGCGCACGCGGGGCGCCGTTGCGGTTACTGAAATACCAGGCCTGCCGCGCATCGCCCACGATCAGATTGAAGCCGTTATAGGCCTGGCCCGTATCGTGGACCCGGGCCAGGTATTCCCCGGGCGCCGCGCCGCCGCGCAGGAAGTCTTCGACCAGCGCGCCGCGCGAGGGCGCCGCGTCCAGGTGCCTGCCCGGTTCGCGGAAATTCGTCACCAGCGCGAAGCGGCCCGACGTGGTTGCACCCATCCAGGTGCCGCCGGCCAAGCCGTCGCGGCCGGCATAGACCTCCGGCGCATCCGGCCATTGGGCGGCAGGGTGCGTCAGGCGCGCGTGGAATTCATCGCGGTTGGCTGCGATCAGGACGGGGATGCCCGGCAAGGCATGCAGGGCCAATACGGCAAGACACATGGTTCAGACCTGGTGAATGGGGGGTTTAGGGGCGCCGGCGCCGGGCGCGGCGGCAAAATCCGGACCGGCCAGCGTGGCACGCAGCGCTTCGATTTCGGCGGCCACGTCGGCCAGCGCGGGCGATGGCGGGGTGATGGCGTCGGCGGAGACGGGCGCGCCGTGTTCGACGGCGACACTCATGGCGTGCAGCATTTCCGCCAACGCGGCCACTTGGGCGGCGCTGGGCGTGGCCTGGCCGGCGGGCAGCGACCAGGCGGTATCCGAAATGGCGTTCGCCACGCGTTCCAGCGCCACCTCCACGGGCCACCACGCCAGTGCGCGCCGGCTGACCAGACGGGGTTCGGACAGGCCGCGCTGCAACGCGATGCGCAGGTCCGACAAACGGGCATAGGCGCTGGCGCGCAGGCTGTGGCGGCTGGCGGGCGTTGCCTGGAAGACCGTGTTCAGGTACGCGGCCAGCGTGTCCATCGCGGCGGACACGGCATGGTCCAGGTTGTGGCGTTCGATGCGGATCCACGGCAGGTAGCCCACCAGCAGCACGATGCCGGCGGCAACACCCACGTCAACCAGCCGCGCCAGCGCGATGGCCCAGGTGCCGGGCTGCAGCGCCCCGATCAGCAGCATCAGGATGGGCACGAGGATGGCCGAAAACAACCCGTAATTGCGGCGGATGGACCAGGGCAGCAACGAGGCCAGCAACGCCACCGTCAGCAAGCTGGCGATGCCGCTGCGGTCCACGGCCAGCACAGTGGCGCTGATGGCCACCCCCACCACGCTGCCGCCGCAGCTTTGCAGCGCCCGTGCGAAGACCGACCCGAAGTTGGGCTTGAAAATCACCACCACGATCAGCGGCACCCAATACGACCGCGGCAACGAGGCCGCCAGCGCCACGGCCTCGGCCGCGACCAGGCACAGGCCCAGCCGGATCAGATAGCGCACCGTGGTGGGGCCGGGCCGGTAGGTGCGGACCAGCACGCGCCAGGGCGTGCGCGGACGGACAGGCGTGAGCGCGCTCAAGGGATCGGTGTCGGGCGGCTTGGCGCCATCCAGCAACGGCAGCGCCTGCGCCAGCGCGTCCGCCAATTGCGGCATGTCCGCGCGCCGCAACGCGGCGATGTCGTCGCCGGGATCGGGGTCGGCGTCGTTTTCCACGCGGTCGGCCAGCCGGTTCATGACGCGCGCGCAAGCCGGCGGCAGCACGCGGCCCGCGCGCGCCAGCGATAACGCGGCGTTGGTCAGCGGCGTGCAAGCCTGCAGTTGCGCCGCCAGCCGGGATAGCCGTGGCGACGGGCCGGCGGCGCGGCCGCGGGCGGCCAGCACGGTGTCGTAGGCCGTGGTCATGGCCGCCTCCATGTCACGGCGCGCCGCCATGGTGCGCGAGGTGCCGATGGCGGCGAACATCGCGGCCAGCTTCCGATAGGCCAGCGCGACGGCGGCGCGTTCGGGCGCGATGGGGTTGACAACCCAGCCCGACAGGGTCAGCGCCAGGCCGAACAGTCCGCCAACGCCCACCAGCACCGACGGCATCCAGGGCGGCAGGGGCGAGGTCAGGCTGGCGCCCACGATGACATACACCGCGAATTGCAGCGTCGCCACGGCGGCGATGTTATTGAACGTGCCGACCAGGCTGGCGATCAGGACCAGCACGGTCATGGCGGCCGATGTCAGCAGACCATGTCCGGCCACCAGGTTGCCCAGCAGGTAGCCCAGCGCGCCGCCCAAAACGGTCGACCCGATGGACAACGCCCGGTTGCGGTAGGGGCCGCCGTTATCGCCGGTGATGGCGGGTAGCGCGCCCAGGGCCACCAGCGCGGCGGCCGCGCTTTGGTCCAACGCCAGCCCCACGGCCGAGGGCAGGCCAATGGCCAGGGCGGCGCGCAGCGCCACCCAACGGCTGACGGGCGACGGCTCCATATGCGCCAGGCTCATCAGCCATCGCATGTTCGACGTGCGCGCGCCTCGGCGGTTCAGGGGGCGGGACACGGCAGCCTCATGGGGCGGATCAGGCCTTGATCAGGGGGGCGACTTGCGGCGCGGCCAGCCGGAAGTAGTCTTCCGTGTTCAGCAGGATGGACGCGTCCAGGCGCCCGGCGTTGAACACGATTTCGTCGTGGCGGTCGCGCAGGCTGGGATCCACCAGCAGATGCAGGTCGGGATTGAAGGAAAACGGAGGAATGGCGCCGATCTCGCAGCCGGTCAATTCGCGCGCCAGATCCTGCGAGGCCAGCGATGCCTTCTTGCCGCCGGCTGCCCGCGCAATTGCGTCCAGGTCGGCCTGCTTGTCGGCGGGAAACACGGCCAGCACGTTCCTGCGCTGGTTGGACGAGATCTTCACGCGGCAGACCAGCGCCTTGGCGCCCTGGCTGACGGCGGTGCCGCGGATGGCGGCGACTTCAACCGAGCGGCCGGCCGCGGGGTGTTCGATCAGGCGGTGGCGGGCCTGGTTCAGGGCAAGCAGCGCTTGCAGGCGTTCAAAGACTTCCATGTCGGGGTGGCGAAGCTGAGAGAGGCGGCGCCGGGAGTCGACGCGGCACACACCGCATGATACGCCCGCGCAGAGGCGCTCAGATCTCTCCGGTGAAAGCGTACCCCCATCCCCACACGGTGCGAATCGGCAGCGCAATGTTCATGTCTTGCGCCTTGCGCCGCAAGCGGCTGACAACCACGTCGGTACGGCGGATGGATTCGCGGCCTGCTTGCGGATCGATGCCAGGGGGATCGCTGCGCGGCAAGCGCTTATCGGCGGACGCGGTCAGTTTCAGCAGGAATTCGCGCTCGGCCAGCGTCAGCGCCAGGCGCGCGCCTTGCGGGCTGACGAGCGTCCAGGCCGCGTCATGGAATTGCCATTTGCCCGCGGCATCGCCGGACGCAGCCGTGGCGGGCGGGCGCGGCTCCGCGTCGGCGGGCGCGCGGCGGCCGGCCGTGGCGGGTACCCGCCGCACCAGGGCTTGCAACGCCGCGGCGATTTCCGCCGTGGCCACGTCGGGCTGGAAGCAGGCGTCGGCGCCGCAATGCAGCCCCAGGATGCGGTTTTCCGGAGAGTCGAAGGCAGAGACGGCGACGATGCCAGCGGTCGTGTCCATGGCCCGCAGACCTGCGACGGCCATGCAGAGATCGGACAATTCGGCTTCCATCACCAACAGCGGCGTGCGGCGAGCCTGGAACAGGCGAAACAAGCCGTTGGAGTCTTCGCAACGGCGCGGTGAGAATCCCATGCCCGCCAGCGCGTCGCTGCGGCGAACGCGTTGGTCGGGATCAGGCGAGAAGACGATCAGGTCTAGTAGGTCATTCATGAATCGTAGGGATCTGTGCAGCTTGAGCGCTTGCATGATGCTACGGATACATCGAATTCCTAAACCTCGCACAACGCCCGTTTCGTACCCGAATTCTCAGACATGATCAGGGGACCGCTGTTACGCGCTTGCCCAAAGGGTCCGTGGCAGGGGGCGTGGCGGGTTCATTCCACCAGCCGCCGCCCAGCGCTTGCAGCAGCGCGGCGGTATCCGCGTAGCGCGCCGCATCGGCTTCGGTGCGGGCGACGCGGGTCTGCAACAGCTGGCGCTGGCTGTCCAGCAGGCTCAGATGGCTGATGCCGCCCGCCTGGTAGCGGCCTTGCGCGATGCGTTCGGCGTCCGCCGCGCGGCGCCAGGCGTCGTCGTAGGCCTGGTAGGCTTGGGCGTCTGTCTGCACGGCACGCAAGGCGTCCGCGACCTGACGGAAACCGTCCAGCACGGTCTGCCGGTACGCCGCCGCGGCGGCATCGTAGGCGGCCTCGGCCGACCGTTTGCGGGCGCGGAGTTCACCGCCGCGAAATAACGGTTGCACCAGGCCCAGCCCCAGGTTCCACACGTTCACGCCGTCGGACAGATCGCCCGCTCGGGTGCGTTGCGAGCCGAAGCTGGCGGTCAGGGTGAACTGGGGGTACTGGTTGGCCGTGGCGACGCCGACATCGGCCGACGCCCTGTGCCACAGCGCTTCGGCTGCCAGGATGTCTGGCCGCTGGCGCGTCAGCGCGGAGGGCACGCCGGTGGGAATGCTGGCGGGCAGCGTCAGGTCCGCCAGTCGCAGCGGCGCGATGTCCAACGCCGCGGGCGGCTGGCCCAGGTAGACGGCCAATTGGTGCGTGACCTGCGCCAGTTGCTTGTCCAGCGGCGGCAGGGTGGCACGCGTTTGGGCGACCAGCAGTTCCTGGTTGCGCAGGTTGGCCTCGGCGATGCCACCGGCCGCCAGCCGTTGCCGCATGATGTCCTGCTGGCGCAACTGGGCGTCCAGCAATTCGCGGGTGGCGGCCAGGCGTTCGGACAGGTCGGCCTGGCGGATGGCCGCCGTCACGACGTTCGCAGCCAGCGACATGCGCGCGGCCTGCAATTCGTGCGCCCGGTAATCCACCTGCGCCGCCATGCCCTCCAGCGCCCGCCGGTTGCCGCCGAACAGGTCCAGCGTGTAGGACACATCGATCGACGCGTTGTACAGCGTGAACGGGGGCGGCAGCTCGGAAACCGGTACGCCATACGCGGACGGGTCCACTTTCTGGCGCGCCGCGGACACGTTGGCGTCCACCGAGGGCAACAGGCGCCCGCCGGTTTCGACGTTCAGGTCCTCGGTGGCCTGTCGCAAGCTGGCGCGCGCCTGTTCCAGCGTCGGGTTGGCGTCCAGCGCCTGGCGCACCAGTTGGTCCAGCGCCTCGGAGTGGAACAGCCGCCACCATTGCGCCGGGATGTCGGCGCCAGCCTGCAACTGCTGGCCGCCGGCTGCGGCGCCTGCCTCGGGCTGCGCGGTATAGGCGGCAACGTCGGGCGCGGCCGGAGAGGTGAAGTCGGGCCCGACCGCGCACCCCGATACCAGCGTAAACAGGCTCAGGGCGGCCATCACCGGGCGGCGGCGGGGTAGCGGACGGGAATCGGAAAGCAATGGGGCTAGGCGGGACATGGCGCGTCAATCCAGGGTTCGGCGGTAGAACTTCACGGCGGCGGTCATGACGACGACGGTGAAGAGCATCAGCGGCCAGATGCTGGGCCACAGGTCCCACCAGCCGTTGCCTTTGAGCAGGATGCCGCGGATCAGCCGGTTGAAGTGCGTCAGCGGCAGCAGATTGCCCAGGTACTGCGCCCACATGGGCATGCCCTGGAACGGGAACATGAAGCCGGACAGCAGCATGTTGGGCAGGAAATAGAACATGGTGAGCTGCATGGCCTGCAACTGGTTCTGCGCCAGCGACGACAGCGTGATGCCCACCGTCAGGTTGGCGGCCACGAACAACAGCGCGGCCAGGTAGACGGACAGCAGGCTGCCCAGGATCGGCACATGGAAGACGAAGTGCGCGGCCAGCAGGATGATGGTGGCCTGGATCAGCCCGATCGCGATGTAGGGCACGATCTTGCCCGTCATCACCTCGATCGGGCGCACGGGCATCGACAGCAGGTTCTCCATCGTGCCGCGTTCGCGTTCACGGGTCATGGCAAGGCCGGTCATCATCACCAGCGTCATCGTCAGAATCACGCCCATCAACCCGGGCACCGTGTTGTATTGCGAGATCTGCTCTTCGTTATAGAGCCGGTGCACGCGCACGTCGAAGGCCGGCTGTCCGCCCGCCAGCCCCGCCAGCGGCCCGGTCAGGTCTTTTTGCGTCACGGCCTGCGTCAATTGGGTGGCCGCGCCGATGGCCATGCCGGTGGCCATGGGGTCGGTGGCGTCGGCCTCGATCAGCAGGGCGGGGCGTTCGCCGCGCAACAGCCGGCGCGAAAAATCGGGCGGTATCGTCACGACGAACAGCAGGCGGCCCTGGGCCAGCGCCGCGCGCCCGGCTTCCTCGTTGTCCAGCTCTTCCGTGATGTGGAAGTAGTCCGACGACTTCATCGCCGCGACGAAGCTGCGCGTGAACGGGCTGTGGTCGGCCGTGATGACGGCCGTGGGCATCTGTTTGGGATCGGTGTTGATGGCGTAACCGAACAAGGCCAGCTGCATGATAGGCAGCCCCACGATCATGCCGAAGGTGATGCGGTCGCGGCGCAGTTGCAGGAATTCCTTTAGCACCATGCTCCACCACCGCGCCCACGAAAAGCCTTGCAAATGGCGCATCATGACGGGCTCGCGAAGTTGTCGGTGGACCGGTTCATCAAGTAGATGAAAACGTCTTCCAGGCTGGTGTCGATCCGCTCCAGCCGCAAGTCCTGGCCATCGATGGCGCTGCGCAGCGTCTGTTCCAGCTGCCCGGCGTCCTGGCCGCTGACATGCAGCGCCGACCCGAACGCCACGGTCTGGTCCACGCCCGGCGCGCCGCGCAGCCGCTGGCCCAGCGGCACGAGGTTATGGCCATGGATGGCCCAGGTGGTCAGACGCTGTTCGGCGATCACTTCTTCCGCGGTGCCCTGGGTCAGCAACCTGCCGTACGAGATATAGGCCAGCTTGTGGCAGCGTTCGGCCTCGTCCATGTAGTGCGTGCTGACCAGCACCGAGATGCCGCGCGCGGCCAGCTCGTGCAACTGTTCCCAGAAGTCGCGCCGCGCGGTCGGGTCCACGCCGGCCGTCGGCTCGTCCAGCAGCAGCAGGCGCGGCTCGTGCAGCAGGCAAGCGGCCAACGCCAGCCGCTGCTTCCATCCCCCCGACAGCGATCCCGTCAGTTGGCTGGCGCGGCTGTGCAGCCCCAGGTCTTCCAGCGCACGGTCCACCGTTTCCTTGCGGCGCGGCATGCCGTACATCCGCGCGACGAAATCCAGGTTTTCGCGGATCGTCAGGTCGTCCCAGTACGAGAACTTCTGCGTCATGTAGCCCACGTGCCGCTTGATTTCGGCGCTTTCTTGCAGGATGTCGTAGCCCAGGCAAGTGCCGCTGCCCGAATCCGGCGTGAGCAGGCCGCACATCAGGCGGATGCTGGTGGTCTTGCCGCTGCCGTTGGGGCCCAGGAAGCCGAAGATCTCGCCTTCACGCACGCGCAGCGACACGTCGTTGACGACGTGCTTGTCGCCAAAGTGCTTGTTCAGCCCGTGCACGTCGATGACGGCGGCGCGGGCGTCGCGATCGGCGCTGGGGGAATCGGCGGCGGCAGCGGGTGGCGTGCTCATTGCAGCATGGCCTCGACGGGTTGGCCCGGATGCAGCCGCGTGGCGACGTCCTGGGCCGGCCGGGCTTCTATCATGTAGACCAGCTTGCTGCGGCTTTCGCGGCTGTAGATGACGGGCGGCGTGTACTCGGCCTGGTTCGATACGTAGTCGATGCGCACCGGTATCGGGTCGCCGCAGCCGTCGCAGCGCAGGCTGGCCTGCTGGCCGGCCTTCAACGACCCCACCACGGTTTCCGGCACGAAGAACCGGACCTTGATATTGCCGGGCGGCAGCAGGCTGACGACGGGGCTGCCCGCAGGCACCCATTCGCCCACGCGGTACATCGTGTCGAAAACCTGACCGGCCGCCGGGGCGCTCAACTGCTTTTGCGCGAGCGTCCATTCGGCCTGGGCCAGCGTCGCGCGGGCGGCGTCCACCTGCGCGGCCTGGGCGCGCCGCTGGTCTTCGCGCCCGGGCAGGGCGGCAACGTCCAGCTGCGCGCGCAGTTCGCGCACGCGGGCCGCGTCCGACTGCGCCTGTTCACGGCTGTCGTCCAACTGCGCCCGCGCGATACCGCCGATGCGGAACTGCGCGTTATCGCGTTGCAACTGCGCCGCCGACCGGCGGCTGGCGGCTTCGGCCTGCGCCAGCTGGGCGCGGCTGACGTCCACTTCGGGTGGCCGTTTGCCGGTGGCGATGTCTTGCAGCTGCGCCGTGGCCGCGGCCAACTGTGCGCTGGCCTGGTCGCGGGCGGCGCGTTCGCGCGTGGCATCAAGCGTGAACAACGGCGCATCCGCCGACACTTGCTGCCCGCGTTTGACCGACAACGCATCTAGCCGGCCGGCCTCGGACGAGGCCACGTACACGTAGTCGCCTTCCACGTAGCCTTGATAGAAGGGCGCGGGGTCCTTGCCGCATCCGGCCAGCAGCAGGGTCAATAGCAAGGCCAGCGGCAGGGTTGCCCGGCGGGCCAGGCGCGGCAGGTCTGGCGGCAAACGAAGTGAAGCGGGACGGGTTCGCATGGTCGGCGTCTTTCAGGCAGAGGCGGAAGGCGGGGAGGGCGGCAAGAACAATCCGCCGGTCAGCATGGCGATGGCGTGCGCGGCGATCGCCTCGGTATCGATGGCCTGCGCTTGCGCGTCGCCTTGCCAGATGCGGCGCCACAGGCTGGAGGTTGCCAGCGGCAGCAACGTCAGCCCCAGGATGGACAGGAATACCAGGCGAGGCTCGACGCCCGGCGTGATGGCGCCCAGGCGCTGGGCCTGGCCGATCAGCCCGGCAAAGGCCTGCAAGCGCCCGGACGGCAAATGCGGCAGCACGCGTTCGCGAAGCTGGCCGCCTTCGTTGACGACTTCATGCATCCACAAGGCCGGCAGCCAGGGCCGCTCAGTGGCGCTTTGCACGATCCGGTTCACGATTTCCACCAGATAGCCGCGCGCGGCGGCCGCCGGGTCCTGATTGGCGTCCGGGTCCCCGGCCAACGGCACCGGCGCCCAGACGTAGCCGATGACCGGCAAAACCCGCTCTTGCACGACGGCGTCGATCAGCTGGTCGCGGCTTTTGAAGTAGTAGTGCACCATCGCCGGCGTCACGGCGGCACGCTGCGCGATGTGGGCGATGGTGGTGGCGGCCACGCCCTGCGACGCGAACAGGCCCGTGGCAATGTCCAGGAGCTGGGCGCGCATGGCGGCGTTGTCGGGGCGCGCGGGGCGGCCTGGGCGGCGCGGGGCGGGAAGCGGGGAAGGGCACATGGCGCATAGTTTAATTAAATATTTAATTAATTAAAAGACGGCGCATTGGCAGGGTTTCCGGGCAGGGCGGCGGACAAGGGTGGTGTAATGGTCCGGTTCCCCAACTTGCCACCCGGGTTTTGCCCGCAAGGCCCGGGCGGCTTCCTGTAGGAGGCTGGACTTCATGCCGCAATCATCGTCGATCAATCGCCGTATCGTGCTGGCTTCGCGCCCGCATGGCGAACCCGCAGACAGCGATTTCCGTCTGGAAACAAGCGACGTCCCGCAGCCCGGCCCCGGCCAGGTGCTGCTGCGCACCGTGTATCTGTCGCTGGACCCCTATATGCGCGGCCGCATGAGCGATGCGCCGTCCTACGCCGAACCCGTGCAGATTGGCCAACCGATGGTGGGCGGCACCGTGACGCGGGTCCACGCGTCCAACCATCCCGACTATCAACCCGGCGAATGGGTGCTGGCCCAATCCGGCTGGCAGGATTTTGCCGTGTCCGACGGCACGGGCCTGCTGCGCCTGGGCGCCAATCCGCAGCATCCGTCCTATTCGCTGGGTGTGCTGGGCATGCCCGGTTTCACGGGCTACATGGGCTTGCTGGACATCGGCCGGCCCAAGGCCGGTGAAACCGTGGTGGTGGCCGCGGCCAGCGGCGCGGTGGGCGCGGTGGTGGGGCAGATCGCCAAGATCCACGGCTGCAAGGTCGTGGGCATCGCGGGCGGCGCCGACAAATGCCGCTACGTCGTCGATGAGCTGGGTTTCGACGACTGCCTGGACCACAAAGCGCCCGACCTGCCTGGCCGCCTGGCGCGCGCCGTTCCGCAAGGCATCGACATCTACTTCGAAAACGTGGGCGGCGCGGTGTTCGATGCCGTCCTGCCGCTGTTGAACCCGCGCGCCCGCGTGCCGGTCTGCGGGCTGATCTCGGCCTACAACGCCACCAGCCAGCCCGAGGGACCGGACCGCCTGGCGCTGCTGATGCGCACCATCCTGACCAAGCGGCTGACGTTCCAGGGCTTCATCATCTTCAACGAATACGCGCACCGCTACGGCGAATTCCGCGAGGCCATGGAAGACTTGATCGGGCAAGGCCGCATCAAGTACCGCGAGGACGTGGTCGAAGGGCTGGAGAATGCGCCGCGCGGCCTGATGGGGCTGCTGAAGGGCGAGAACGCCGGCAAGCGCATCGTGCGCGTCGGCCCGGATCAATAGCGCCACGCAACGGAGCGCAATATGAAAATCCTGATCGTGCTGACTTCGCATGACACGCTGGGCAACACCGGCCGCAAGACGGGCTTCTGGCTGGAAGAGTTTGCCGCGCCGTACTACGCCTTCGTCGATGCGGGCGCCACGGTGACGCTGGCGTCGCCCCTGGGCGGCCAGCCGCCACTGGACCCCAAGAGCGACGACCCGGACGCACAGACCGACGACACGCGGCGCTTTCGCCAGGACGTCGATGCGCAGCGCCGGTTGGCGTCGACCTTGCGGCTTGCGGATGTGCAGGCCGCCGACTACGACGCGGTGTTCTATCCAGGGGGCCATGGTCCGCTATGGGACCTGGCCGAAGACGCCAAGTCGGTGGGCCTGATCGAGACCATGCTGGCCGCGGGCAAGCCCGTGGCCGCGGTGTGCCATGCGCCCGGCCTGCTGCGCCACGCCAAGACCGCCGACGGCAAGCCGCTGGTGCAGGGGCGTCAGGTCACCGGTTTTTCCAATGCGGAAGAAGCGGCGGTGCAATTGACCGACGTCGTGCCGTTCCTGGTCGAAGACGAACTGATCCGGCTGGGGGGCTTGTACCGCAGCGGGCCCGACTGGCAGCCGCACGTGGTCACCGATGGATTGCTGGTCACGGGGCAGAATCCGGCCTCTTCCGTGGGCGTGGCGCAAGCTTTGCTGGAACGGTTGAAGAGCTGACACGGTTCGCCAGGATGGCTTCGCAGTGTGTCAGAATTGCTACTTTCTGACACACTGCGTGCCGTTCCGCTGCAACGCCACGCATCTTTCCTGATGCCCCCAGACGTACCCGAATACCCCGTTGGTTCCTGCGAGGCCGCGCTGTTTGCCGCCATGCAGGCGCGTG
This sequence comes from Achromobacter sp. MYb9, assembly GCF_002975275.1. Lineage (GTDB taxonomy): Bacteria > Pseudomonadota > Gammaproteobacteria > Burkholderiales > Burkholderiaceae_B > Achromobacter. The sequence continues at coordinate 266,605 of NZ_PCOQ01000005.1, forward strand.
ACCCGGCCACGGGCCGACACTGCGACCGGGTGGTCGCGCTGAGTGTGGCGCTGGCCCAGGCTTGCGGGCTGCCCGAATCCGAGCAAGCCGTCGTGGCCGTCGCCGCCAGACTGCACGACATCGGCAAGATCGGCACGCCCGACCGCGTGCTGTTTTCCCCCAAGCGCCTGGATGCCGACGATTGGGAAATCATGAAATCGCATGCCGCCACCGGCGCCGACATCATCATGCAAAGCGCGATGCCGCAACGCGACCTGATCGCGCATGCCGTGCGCCATCATCACGAACACTTCGACGGTTGCGGCTATCCGGCAGGGTTGTCGGGGCACGATATCCCGCTGCATTCGCGCATCATTTCGCTAGCGGATTCCTACGACGCGCTGGGCGATACGCGGCCCTATCACCCGGCGCGTTCGCACGCCGAGATCATGCGTATCCTGAACCGCGAGGCCGGATCCAAGTCCGATCCGGACCTGCTGCGGCTGTTCGAAGCGATGATGTTGAAAAGCCCGTTGCGCGTGCCATAGCGGCACGCGCCGGCGTCATTTCAGACGGTAGTTGGCCGCGACCACGGCCAGGCTCTGCAACGTCCGCTGCTGCCAGGCGGCGTCGTGACCCAGTTCTTCGGCCAGGATGCGCGCCACTTCCGGCGCGGCCAGCATCGCGGCTTCGCTGTCCAGGAATAGCGCGCGGTTGCGGCGGGCCAGCACGTCTTCGGCGCTGCGCGCCAATTCGAAACGCGCGGCGAAACGCACGTGCGCTTCCGACAGGCCGCTGGCGTTGACCAGCATGCGGTCAGCGCCAGGCAGCGCCTTCAGGATGGCCAGGTCGCTGCCGTAGTAGCTGTCCGGCGTGCCGGCGTGTTCCTGCGCAGGCGCCAGGCCGGAGGCGCCGTGCAGCGGCAACGATTCGGTGCGGCAGGTGGCCTGCGTCAGCAATTGGTGCTGGATGGCGGTATCCACCACGTCCTGCGCCATGCGGCGGTACGTCGTCCACTTGCCGCCCGTCACCGTCACCAACCCGGCGTTGGACACCAGGATGGTGTGTTCGCGCGACAGCTGCTTGGTCGACGCCTCGCCGGTGGCCTTGACCAGCGGGCGCAGGCCTGCCCAGACGCTGGTGACGTCGTCGCGCGTGGGCTTGCGGCTGAGGTAGCGCGCCGCCGTGCCCAGAATGAAATCCACGTCCTGGGCGCCGGCTTCCGGATCCAGCGGCAGGTCGTCGCGCGGCGTGTCGGTCGTGCCCACGATGGTGTGGCCGTTCCATGGCACGACGAACAGCACGCGGCCGTCATCGGTCTTGGGGATCAGGATGGCGCGATTGCCGGGCAGGAAGTCGCGCGGCAAGGTCAGGTGCACGCCCTGGCTGGGCGCGACCATGGTCGGCGCGTTCTTGTCTTCCATGCGGCGCACGGCATCCACCCAGACACCGGTGGCGTTGATCACGCACCGGGCGCGCAATGAAAAACTGGCGCCGCCGATCACGTCTTGCGCCGTCACGCCGTCAACCTTCCCGTTGCTGGTGGTCAGCCCGGTGGCGCGCACGTAGTTCACCGCCGTGCCGCCCTGGTCGAAGAGCGTGCGCATCAGGCTCATGGCCAGGCGTGCGTCGTCGAACTGGCCGTCGTAATACAGCACGCCACCCTTCAAGCCGCGGCCATTGACGCTTTCGGCCAGCGTCGGCGCGTTGGCCAGCGTGTCGCGGCGCGACAGCCAGCGGCTGGGCGCCAGGTTCAGTTTGCCGGCCAGCATGTCGTACATCTTCAGGCCGATGCCGTAGAAGGGCTGGTCCATCCAGTTGTACGCGGGCACCACGAAGCCCAGCGGCCACACCAGGTGCGGCGCGTTGCGGTTGAGCAGGCCGCGTTCGTGCAGCGCTTCGCGCACCAGGCTGACGTTGCCTTGGGCCAGATAGCGCACGCCGCCGTGCACCAGCTTAGTGGCCTTGCTGGAGGTGCCCTTGGCGAAGTCGGCGCCTTCGATCAACAACGTGCGGTAGCCGCGCGAGGCGGCATCGACGGCCGTGCCCAGGCCCGTCGCGCCGCCGCCGATGACGATGACGTCCCAGGAAGGCGTGTTGTCCAGGGTGGACAACAGGCGGTTGCGGTCGGGCGGGGTGACGTTGGCGAGCGGTTGGTTCATAAGTCGTTGCGGCGGGGCCGCCAGGTAAAAGCGTGGTTGTCGTGTGCGGGCGGGCGGCGGCGGGCGGTGAGTCCGGGTCCGGCGCGCCGGTTCAAGCGTGGGATGCCGAAGGGTTCGTGGAGGCCGTGGCGCCAGCCGATACCTCGGCTGCCGGCGCCCCGGCGGCCGCGTTCGGCGCCGCCGCCACTTCGCAGCGCACGCCGGAATCCAGCAGCACTTGCGCCAGGGGCTCTTGCGGATGCGCGTCGGTGAAAAAGCGGTCGATCTGCGATATGTGCGCCAGTTCCACCATGGCCTGGCGTTTGAATTTGCTGCTGTCGGCCGCCAGCCAGACCTCGCGCGATTGCTCGATGATGGTTCGCGCCACGCGTACCTCGCGGAAGTCGTAGTCGCGCAGCGTGCCGTCGGCTTCGATGCCCGAAATGCCGATCAGCCCGATATCCACCTTGAACTGCCGGATGAAGTCCATGGTGGCTTCGCCGACGATGCCGCGGTCGCGCGAACGCACCACGCCGCCCGCGACGATGACTTCGCAGTCGGGGTTGTCGGACAGGATGTCCGCCACGTGCAGATTGTTCGTAATGACGCGCAGGCCGCGATGGCGCAGCAGGGCGCGTGCGATGGCCTCGGTGGTGGTGCCGATGTTCAGGATCAGTGAACAGCCGTCGGGCACGGCGCGGGCCACGGCTTCGGCGATGCGCTGCTTGCCGGCTGCGTGCAGTCCCTGGCGCTTACGGTAGGCGATGTTCTCGATGGTCGAGGCCTCGATGCGCACGCCGCCGTGAAAGCGCGACAGCAGGCCGGCTTCGGAAAGGATGTTCACGTCGCGCCGCACCGTCTGCAGCGTGACGTCAAAGCGTTTGGCAAGCTCTTCGATCGATGCCGAGCCCTGGGCCCGCACCATTTCGATCAAAGCGCTTTGTCGTGGATTCAGTGTCATGGACGAATGATAAAACAACAAAAGCGAAAAATAATGCCGCACTGCAAGATTGTTTTTTGTTCGCTTCTTGGGTAAAACGCACAAAAAACGAAAGCCATCTGAAAGAGTATGCTCATGCTGTTGCGCGCATTCGCGCACAGGCAGTGCGCTGTACCGAATACCGAAGTCCGTGTGAAAAATAGGGACATATAAGTAGGTAGAGGAGACTAGATGCAGCTGACCTTGGACAGGATTGGTTTGCGGGCCGGCTCGCAGACGCACCTGACCCCCATGAGCCTGGCCCCGGTTCCGGGCGCCATGACGGTATTGCTGGGGGCGACCCTGGCTGGCAAGACGTCGCTGATGCGCATCATGGCGGGGCTGGACCGGCCGACCGAGGGCCGCGTGCTGGTCGACGGCGCCGACGTGACCGGCGTGCCGGTGCGCCAGCGCAACGTCGCCATGGTCTACCAGCAGTTCATCAACTATCCGTCCATGTCGGTCCACGACAACATTGCGTCCCCGTTGAAACTGCGTGGGGAACGGGACATCCGCGAAAAGGTTCGCGCCATGGCGGCGCGCCTGCACATCGACCACCTGCTGGACCGTTACCCCTCGGAACTGTCTGGGGGGCAGCAGCAGCGCGTGGCGCTGGCCCGGGCGCTGGTCAAGGACGCGCCGTTGATTCTGCTGGACGAGCCGCTGGTCAATCTGGACTACAAGTTGCGCGAAGAACTGCGCGAAGAACTGTCCGAACTGTTCGCGGAAGGACGTTCCACGGTGGTGTACGCCACCACCGAACCCGGTGAAGCGCTGTTGCTTGGCGGCCACACGGCGGTACTGGACGCCGGCGAACTGTTGCAATACGGCCCGACCGCCGAGGTCTTTCACCGGCCCAATTCGATCCGGGTCGCGCGCGCGTTCAGCGATCCGCCCATGAATCTGTTCGCCGCGCGCCGCACGGACGCGGGCTTCGTCCTGGAAGGCCAGATGGCGGTGGCGCGCCACTTGCCGCCCGGCACGGGCGCGGACCTGACCGCGGGCTTGCGCGCCGGGGCCTTGGACGTCGCGCCGCGCCCCGGCCACATCGGCCTGCCCGGCGTGGTGAAGCTGGCGGAGATATCCGGGTCGGACACCTTCGTCCACGCGGAAACGGCGGCGGGTAATGTCGTTGCGCAATTGCCGGGGGTGCACCGGTACACGCTGGACCAGCGCGTCGAGCTGTATTTCGACCCGGCGCAGACCTATGCCTTCGGCGCCGATGGCGCGCTGCTGGCCGCGCCTCGGCAACCTGCCGGCGCCGGGGAGGTAGCCTGATGGCGCAGATCGAGCTGGACCTGTCGCACTCCTACGTGGCCGATCCCAAGACCGACGAGGACTACGCGCTGCTGCCACTGAAGTTCACGTTCCGCGACGGCGGCGCCTATGCCTTGCTGGGGCCGTCGGGCTGCGGCAAGACCACCTTGCTGAATTGCGTGTCGGGTTTGCTGCGGCCATCGCATGGCCGCATCCTGTTCGATGGGCAGGACGTCACCGCCAAGACCCCGCAGGCGCGCAACATTGCCCAGGTGTTCCAGTTTCCCGTCGTGTACGACACGATGACAGTGGCGGAAAACCTGGCGTTCCCGCTGCGCAACCGCGGCATCGCGCCGGATCGCATCCGCGAACGCGTGGGCCGCATCGCCGAAATGCTCGAGATGTCAGCCGTGCTGGACCGCCGTGCCAGCGGTTTGACGGCCGACGCCAAGCAGAAGATCTCGTTGGGGCGCGGCCTGGTGCGTAGCGACGTGTCGGCCATTCTGTTCGACGAGCCGCTGACGGTTATCGACCCGCAACTGAAATGGGAACTGCGGCGCAAGCTCAAGGAAATCCATCACGAGTTCAAGTTGACGCTAATCTACGTGACCCACGACCAGACCGAAGCGTTGACTTTCGCCGACCAGGTCATGGTGATGGCGCGGGGCCGCGCCGTGCAAGTCGGCAGCGCCGATGACCTGTTCGAACGGCCCGCCCACACGTTCGTCGGTCACTTCATCGGCTCTCCCGGCATGAACTTCCTGCCCGCGCAATGGCGCGACGGCGCACTGATGGTGGGGCAAAGCCGCGTTGGCGGCGCGCCCGAGGACCTGGGCGCCAAGCTGGCGGGGGCAGGCCCCGTCAAGCTGGGGGTGCGCCCTGAATACCTGCGCGTGACCGATGCCGGCGCGGCTGGCGCGGTGCCCGTGCGCGTGGACCGGGTGCAGGACGTGGGCACCTATACCCTGCTGGTGGGCGACTTCGAGGGCGTCCCGGTGCGGGCCCGGCTCGGCAGCCGGGTCGTGCCGGCCGCGGCGGGCGGCACGGTCTGGCTGTCGGTGCTTAACCCGCATACCTGCTTCTACCGCGACGAGGCGCTGATTCCATGAAACCCATTGATCACCGGGCCTGGTTCCTGGTCCTGCCCGTGGTGCTGTGCGTGGCATTCTCGGCCATCCTGCCACTGATGACCATCGTCAACTATTCGGTGCAGGACATCATTTCCCCCGAACGCCGCGTCTTCGTCGGAACGGAATGGTACGCCGCGGTGTTGCAGGACGAGGAACTGCATGGCGCCTTGTTCCGGCAGATCGGCTTTTCGCTGGCGGTGTTGGCCATCGAGATCCCCCTTGGCATCCTGCTGGCGCTGTCGATGCCGGCCAGCGGCTGGCGCGCCTCGGCCGTGCTGGTGATCATCGCGCTGTCGCTGCTGATTCCGTGGAACGTCGTCGGCACCATCTGGCAGGTTTTCGGCCGTACCGACATCGGCCTGCTGGGCGCCACCTTGTCCTGGCTGGGCGTGGACTACAACTACACCGGCAATGACGTGGACGCCTGGGTGACGGTGCTGGTCATGGACGTCTGGCACTGGACGCCGCTGGTCGCGCTGCTGTGCTATGCGGGGCTGCGGGCCATCCCCGACGCCTACTACCAGGCCGCCCGCATCGACGGCGCGTCGCGCCTGGCCGTGTTCCGCTACATCCAGCTGCCCAAGATGCGCGGCGTACTGATGATCGCGGTGCTGCTGCGCTTCATGGACAGTTTCATGATCTACACCGAGCCGTTCGTGCTGACGGGCGGCGGACCGGGCAATGCCACGACGTTCCTGTCGCAGTACCTGACGCAGAAGGCCGTGGGCCAGTTCGACCTGGGGCCGGCCGCGGCGTTTTCGATCATCTACTTCCTGATCATCCTGCTGCTGTGCTTCATCCTCTACAACTGGATGCAGCGTGCGGGCACGACCGGCGGCGTCGACGAGGAGCATGCCAATGCGTGATCAATCGACCTGGTGGCGTTCCGCCTTCCTGATCCTTTACCTGGTGTTTGCCATCCTGCCGCTGTACTGGATGCTGAACATGTCCTTCAAGACGAACACTGAAATCGTCAGCACCCTGACCCTGTGGCCGCGCGATTTCACCCTTGAGCATTACCGCACGATCTTCACGGATCCGGCCTGGTATTCGGGCTACATCAATTCGCTGATCTACGTGGTCATCAACACCGTGATCTCGCTGGCCGTCGCGTTGCCGGCCGCCTATGCGTTTTCGCGCTACCGCTTCATTGGCGACAAGCATGTGTTCTTCTGGCTGCTGACCAACCGCATGACGCCGCCCGCCGTGTTCCTGCTGCCGTTCTTCCAGTTGTACAGCTCGTTCGGGCTGATGGACACGCACCTGGCCGTGGCGTTGGCGCATCTGGTCTTCAACGTGCCGCTGGCCGTGTGGATTCTGGAAGGCTTCATGTCCGGGGTGCCCCGCGAAATCGACGAGACCGCCTATGTCGACGGCTATTCCTTCCCGCGCTTTTTCCTGACGATTTTCCTGCCGCTGATCAAGTCGGGCGTCGGGGTGGCGGCATTCTTCTGCTTCATGTTCAGCTGGGTGGAACTGCTGCTGGCGCGCACGCTGACGTCTGTCAACGCCAAACCGATCGTTGCCACCATGACCCGAACCGTGTCGGCTTCCGGCATGGATTGGGGGGTGCTGGCGGCGGCGGGCGTGCTGACCATCGTGCCGGGCGGCATCGTCATCTGGTTCGTGCGCCACTACATCGCGAAGGGCTTCGCGATGGGCCGGGTGTAGCGCAAAGGGACCCTAGGAGGAACGCCCCATGTTCAGCTGGATGGTCTGGACCACTCCCGTCGCCGTGTTCTTCACCTGCATCGTGCTGATGCTGGTCGGCATGACGGTCTGGGAATTGAAGTCGCCCACGGTCGAGCGCAAGGGCTTCCTGCCGTTGCGCACCACTCGGGGCGACAGGTTGTTCATCGGCCTGATGGCCGCAGCCTGGCTCAACCTGGCATTTCTGGGGTTCGGGCAAAAGGCGGTGGAATGGTTTTCGCTGGATGAGCCGCCATCGGTGTGGATCAGTTTCGTGCTGTCCATGCTGCTGTTGGCCTTCATCATGAGGAAAGGCTGAAGGGGCGTTTCGATCCCTCACTTGGTTCAAGGACTACGGGCCCGCATCTTCCCCGGCCAGAGGTCCGCAGCAACAGATGGGGAAGGCCATTCGAGGAGACAGGTCATGAAATTGCGCATGCACGCCATGGCGGCCGCTATCGCCCTGATCGGAACGTCAGGGGCATGGGCCGGCGAGCCGGAAGCGAAGAAGTGGGTGGATTCCGAATTCCAGCCATCGACGTTGTCCAAAGACCAGCAGATGGCGGAAATGAAGTGGTTCATGGACGCCGCCGCCAAGCTCCGTGCCAAGGGGGTCAATGAAATCAGCGTCGTATCCGAAACCATCACCACGCACGAATACGAATCCAAGACGCTGGCCAAGGCTTTCAGTGAAATCACCGGCATCAAGGTCAACCACGATCTGATCCAGGAAGGCGACGTCGTCGAAAAGCTGCAGACTTCCATGCAGTCGGGCAAGTCGATCTACGACGGCTGGATCTCGGACTCCGACCTGATCGGCACGCACTACCGCTACGGCGCCATCCTGCCGCTGTCCGATTACATGGCCGGGGCGGGCAAGGAATGGACCAACCCGAACCTGGACATCAAGGATTTCATCGGCACCAAGTTCACCACCGCGCCCGACGGCAAGCTGTATCAGTTGCCCGACCAGCAATTCGCCAACGTGTACTGGTTCCGCGCCGACTGGTTTGCCCGCCAGGACCTGAAAGACAAGTTCAAGGCAAAGTACGGGTATGACCTGGGCGTGCCCACCAACTGGTCCGCCTACGAGGACATCGCGGATTTCTTCTCCAATGATGTCAAGGAGATCGATGGCAAGAAGGTCTATGGCCACATGGACTATGGCAAGAAGGACCCGTCGCTGGGCTGGCGCTTCACCGACGCTTGGCTGTCCATGGCCGGCGCCGCCGACCGCGGCTTGCCCAACGGCATGCCCGTGGACGAATGGGGCATTCGCGTTGCCGACGACAAATGCACGCCGGTGGGCGCGTCGGTATCGCGAGGGGGCGCCACCAACAGTCCGGCCGCCGTCTATGCGCTGACGAAGTACATCGACTGGATGAAGAAGTATTCGCCACAGCAGGCCATGGGCATGACCTTCTCGGAATCCGGACCCGTTCCGGCGCAAGGGCAGATCGCTCAGCAGATCTTCTGGTACACGGCCTTTACCGCCGACATGACGAAGAAGGGACTGCCGGTCGTCAACGACGATGGCACCCCCAAATGGCGCATGGCCCCGTCGCCCTATGGCCCGTACTGGAAGGACGGCATGCAGAACGGCTACCAGGACGTGGGGTCATGGACTTTCTTCAAGTCCACCAACCCGGACAAGATGGCCGCGGCGTGGCTGTATGCGCAGTTCGTCACGTCGAAGTCCGTGTCCTTGAAGAAGTCCATCACCGGCCTGACCTTCATCCGCGACAGCGACATCCATAGCGACTTCTTCACCAAGAACGCCGCGAACTACGGCGGCCTGATCGAGTTCTACCGCAGTCCGGCCCGCGTGGCATGGACCCCCACGGGCAACAACGTGCCGGACTATCCGAAGCTGGCGCAACTGTGGTGGAAGAACGTCGCCACGGCCGTCACGGGCGAAAAGACCCCGCAAGCCGCGATGGACAACCTGGCCAATGAAATGGACCAGGTGATGGCACGCCTGGAACGGGCGGGCATGGCGCAATGCGCGCCGAAGCTCAACGCCAAGAGCGACCCGGCCAAGTGGCTGTCGGATCAGCACGCGCCCTGGAAGAAACTGGCGAACGAGAAGCCCAAGGGCGAGACCATTCCTTATGAAAAGCTGCTGGCGGCCTGGAAGGAGGGCAAGGTCCGGTAGGGGTGAGTCATTGCCCAGGGTAAGCCATTGCTGATCGGCAGGGTGCAGGTAGCGCGAGCGAATCGCGCTACCTGCACGGATCAACACCGCGCGACACGCATACCAGAACGGTCCCGGCCGTCTGTAAGTTGCCTATCGCCTATTCCATCACCAGCGAGCGGTGCACGCACACGCCGGCCATCACCCCGGATGCGCTGGCAAGCGTCGCGTTGCTCATCGGGATGGCGGCGTCGCCCGCGGCGTAAACGCCCGGTACCGTCGTCTGCCTGAATTCGTCGCTGCGGATCACCGGGCCCATTGGGCCGTCGTCGAACGCGCAGCCCAGTTGCATCGCCAAGGGGCTGGCCATATGGGTCTTGCTGGCCACGAACAGCGCGTGCACCGCCATGCGCCGCCCGTCGGCGAGTTTGACGGCGTCCAGCGCGGGCGCCGTGCCCATCAGTTCGACGATGGGCGTGCGTTCGATGCGCACACCGCGCTTTTCCAATCGGGCCGCCTGTTCCGCATCGGGCTCGAATTCGCCTTGCGTGAAATACGTGGTGGGCCCCCAGTCCGGCAGCAGCATCGCCTGATGCGCCGACAGCGGATGGGCGGCCATCACGCCCAATGGGCGGCCGGCCATTTCATAGCCGTGGCAGTAAGGGCAATGCAGCACGGTCTGCCCCCAGCGTTCCTGCAGCCCGGCCATCGCGGGCAATTCGTCGCGTAGCCCGATCGCCAGGATCAGGCGCCTGCCCTGGACTTCGTGTCCGTCGGCCATCGTCACGTGCAACTGGCCCGCGTGTTCGCATGCGCCGACCGCCTGGCCGTCCAGGAATTTGACAGTGGGGTAGTGCGCCAACTGGTCGCGTGCTTCCAACAGGATGTCGCGGGGCGGCTTGCCGTCCTGGCCCAGGAAGCCGTGCGCGTGCACGGCGAACCGGTTGCGGGGCAGGCCGCCGTCGATCACCAGAATGCGCCGGCGGGCGCGGGCCAGTTGCATGGCGGCGGACAGGCCGGCAAAGCTGCCGCCCACGATGATGGCGTCGTAAATCATAGGGAGATTCCTGTTCAGGCTGATCAAGATACTTGGTAAGTTACATGATAAATCGAATTCAGGATTTCAAGCAACTTATCAAGTTCTTTATGTCGCAATGCGCGAATCTCCCGATGCCGCCCAAGCCGACCGGCGGTGTATTCTCGATGCCATGCCATGCCATGCCATGCCACGCCCGCGAACCCGCTGCGGCCGTGCAAAAAACAGAACGGGCGGCGCCCATCCCGCGTCAGCCCGCCTTGCATCTCAGGAGACGAAAAGCATGTTGTTGACGGAAGAACAGCTCAGCATTCAGGAAATGGCGCGCCGCTTCGCCGCGGAACGGCTGGCGCCCAACGCCGAACGCTGGGACCGCGAACATCACTATCCCGCCGACGCCATCCAGGAGATGGCGCAACTGGGCTTCTTCGGCATGCTCGTGCCGGAGGAATGGGAGGGCAACGCCAGCGGCTACGTGTCGTATGCCGTGGCGCTGGAGGAAATCGCCGCAGGCAACGGCGCGTGTTCCACCATCATGAGCGTGCACAATTCGGTCGCCTGCATGCCCATCCTGAAGTTCGGCACGGATGCGCAGAAAGAGCAGTTCCTGCGGCCGCTGGCCACGGGCGAACACATCGGCGGTTTCGCCCTGACGGAGCCGCAGGCGGGGTCTGATGCCAGCAGCCTGCACACCCGCGCGCGCCGTGACGGCGACGACTACATCCTGAACGGCGCCAAGCAATTCATCACGTCGGGCAAAAGCGGCCAGACGATAATCGTTTTCGCGGTGACGGACCCCGACGCCGGCAAGCGCGGCATTTCTGCGTTCATCGTGCCCACGGACACCCCGGGGTACCAAGTACTGCGGGTGGAGGACAAGCTGGGCCAGCACGCCTCGGACACCTGCCAGATCGCCTTCGAGGATATGCGCATCCCCGCTGCGTATCGGCTGGGCGCCGAGGGCGAGGGCTACAAGATCGCGCTGTCCAACCTGGAAGGCGGGCGCATCGGCATCGCCTCGCAATCCGTGGGCATGGCGCGCGCGGCGTTCGAATGCGCGCGCGATTACGCCCGCGACCGCCAGGCCTTCGGCAAGCCCATCATGGAACACCAGGCCGTCTCGTTCCGGTTGGCCGACATGGCGACCCAGATTCATGCGGCGCGCCAGATGGTGCTGCATGCCGCGGCATTGCGCGAAGCGGGCAGGCCGGCGTTGACCGAGGCGTCGATGGCCAAGCTGTTCGCCTCCGAGATGGCCGAAAAGGTCTGCTCGGCCGCCATCCAGACGCTGGGCGGCTACGGCTATCTGAAGGATTTCCCGGTCGAACGCATCTACCGCGATGTGCGCGTGTGCCAGATCTACGAGGGCACCAGCGATATCCAGCGGCTGGTCATCGCGCGCGGCCTCTAGCCTGCGCGTGGTTCAGCCAGGCCGCGCCGTCGCGGCCGAGCCGGCTTCAGCCATTGTCGCGGGCGGCGGCGCCACCGGGGCGGGCCTGCGCCAGTTCATTGTCCCAATACGCCAGGGTCTCTTGCCAGTCGGGACGGTTCAGCGCGCGCAACTGGTCCAGGATCTGTTGGGCGTCATCCAGCCTGCCCATGCGCAGGTTGGCTTTGACCAGGTTGTTGCCCACTGGCAGGCCATGCGTCTGCGCCTGAAACCGGGGGCCGGCCAATTCCAGGATGTCGGCAATGCGGCCGGCATTGCCCAGATCGCCGCTCATTTGCATCAGCAGATCGGCGGGCGTGGGTTGCCCTGCATATGACAGCGCTTCGCGGTACAGCGCGAGCGCGCCCGCGTAGTTGTGCGAACCGAGTTCCCCGCGTGCCAGCCACAGTCGCGCGCGCCAACTGCCGGGTAGCGCGGCGACCTTGCGCATCGCCGCGATGCCCGCCGCGTCGCCGCCGACATCGCGGTGGATGGCCTCGAACCACCCCAGGCCGTTGTCCTGGTTGGGGTCCAATTGCAGCGCGCGCCACAGCGTGTCGAGCGCGTTGGCTTCGTCATCCCGTTCGGCATGGACTTTCGCCAGATTGGTCAGCACGATGCCGGTTTCGCCGTGTTGCGCGCAGAACGCCTGCAGTACGCCTTCGCTGTCGTCCAGCCGGCCCTGCTTCATGTAGACGATGGCTTGCAGCACCACCGCGCGTTCGGCGTTCCGGTCCAGTTCCGCCAGCCGTTCGGCGGGGCCGACCATCTCGTCGATGAAGCCGTCGTTAAGCGACTGGATGATCAAGCCGGCCAGGCGGTCGGCATCGTTCCAGTCCTGTTCGATGGCGCCCGGCAGCACGTTGTCGCGCCATTGCTCGCGGGTGATGCGGATCTCGCGGCCTTCTGCGTCGTAGGCGCGGATCATCTGGCTGGGGTCGGGAAGGGAGGTCATGCGTCGGATCCTTGGGAAAAGTTGCGCCGGCGCCGTCGCGCCCATAACGTGTACACCACGATATTGCCCACGATCAGCAGCGCGGCAAGCACGATCTGCGTCGTCCGGGTGATGCCTTCGGGGTAGATCAGCCCCAGCACATAGTGTTCGATGAAACCGCCAGCGTATCCCTGCTGGCCGGCCTGTTGCCGCAGCGACACCTCAAGCGGGGTCAGCGGGCAGATCCAGCCCATGCCGATCACCATGGCACCCCAGGCCAGCGCCGGCAGGTGCCAGTACGCGATGCGGGGGCGCCACAATGCCAGCAGGCCGCCGAACATGACGAAGGCGACGAAGAGGCCGTGCGCGACGAGGACCAGGTCGGCAAGGATACGGTAGGTCATGGAAGATTCTCGGCGAGTCCAGGGAAGCCGGCGGGTGCAGCCGGACTCGCATTTAATCGTAAGCCCGCGAACGCCGGTCGGGAGTTTGGCAACAAAGCACGACGCCTCGTGTCGGAATAGAATGCCGGCGTTGATATACCGCGAAGGCAATGACGATGGGCCAAACGATAGCAGGGCGGATTCAAGCCGCCGAAGAGGAATTGCGCCAGGCGATGCTGGCTTCCGACGTTGAGGCGCTGGAGCGTTTGCTGGATCCGGCACTGCTGTACACCAACCATATGGGCTGGAGCTTCACCCGGGAAGACGACCTGGACGCGCACCGGTCGGGCATGCTGAAGATCCATGGGCTGGAGTTCTCTGAACTGAATATCCTGCCGCGCGCGGAATGCGCCATCGTGTCGGTGCAGGTCCGGATCTCGGGTAGCTATAACGGCGTGCCGGCCAACGGCATGTTTCGATTCATGCGCACCTGGGCGCCGGACGCGGCGTCCGGCCAATGGCGCGTGATCGCGGCCACTTCCGTGATGGTGGTGTGACGCCCGCCGGCGGCGATCAGACTTTCAGGTCGCGCAGAAGCTTGGCCAGTTCAGGCGCCGTCATCAGCGATACGCCTTGCGACTTTGCGTACTGCCACGCGTTGTCGGACACGTCGCCCAGGGCGATATAGATCGCTTCGCGGGCGCCGCGTTTTTCGCGCGCCGCCTGCAATTCGCGTAGCGGATCGACGCCCACGCGGGCCGCTTTCCAGCGCTTGGCGCTGACGATGGCCACGTGGCCGTCCTTGCTGAGCGCGAAGTCGGCGCCGGGCGTCTGCAGGCGCTGCACCTCGCAACCATCGCGCTTGAAACCGGCTTCGACCGTGTTGGCGAAGTCAGCCCAGGACATGGCCGCGGTGGCTTCCGCCACCGCCTGCACGCGGGTGTCGGAGGGCGCCCGCAGCTGTTTGTAGGCGGCCATGATGGAAATGACCGCGAACGGCACCGCCGCGAAGACGCCCATCGCCGCGAAGTCCCGCGGCAGGGCGGCGAATCCCCCCACGCACAGCAGCACGGCCACGCCAGCGCTCATCCACCACGGCGAGCGCAGCAGGACGGCGAAGATCGAGTTCTGGGACATCTTGAGTTTCATGGTGGCTCGCGGCGTTGCGGTGTCGGGCGGGGCAGGGGTCAGGCGTCGTCGGCGGCCGTATCGGCGGCGCGCACCACGATGCGGACGTCGCCGCAGGTGACGATCTGGCCGCCGCGGATCTTGGCGGTCTTGCGGGTTTCGATGACGCCGCCCACGCTGACCAGGCCGTCCGCGACCATCATCTTGCCGGCGCCGCCGCTGTCACAGACGCCCGTGGCTTTCAGCAGTTGATTGACTTCAATGTAGGGGCTGCCGTCGGCAAGCGTGAATTCGATGATGGGCATGGAGGGCGTGCGTGGATTCAGTTGGGGAAGCGATCAGCGCCCGGGGCGCGTGGGCTCGGGCGTCGGGCCGTGTCAGGCCGGGCCGCCGCCAGTGTTGTCGGGGGTGGCCGGCGGCGCTTCGGGCACGGTGGGGGCCGCGGGGCGCGGGGCGCTTTCCGCGCGCGCCATCCAGGCGATCAGGGACGAGCGCATGGCTTCTTCGACCGACATCTGGATCGGTTGCACCCAGTCTTGCGGTACGAACACGGTGTAGCCGCCGATCATATAGCCCATCGGCAGGTAGACGGCTACGCGGTCGCCCTGGGTGAACCCTTCGGGCAGCCCTTCCACGCTGCGGCGGGTGACAAGGCCCACCAGCTCCAGCTGCTGGCCCGGCACGCGCAGAATCACGACCTGCTGCGCGGTGTTCTTCGAGCTGGGCGAGAAATAGTCCGCGAAGCTCTTCAAGGACGAATAGATGCTCTTGACCACGGGCAGGTTGGTGAACGGCATTTCAACCACGGTCAGGAAACGCTGCACGCGCTGTTTCGAGACCAGGTAGCCGATAGCCAGAATGCCCAGGATGCCCAGCGCCAGGCCCATGCCCGGCACGTAGAAGCCGCCGATGAAAGGGCGCAGGAAGGTCAGCGCCACGGCTTCCGTCCAGGCCAGGAAGATGTACAGCAGATAGAGGGTCAAGGCCAGCGGCAGGACCGTGATCAGGCCGCGGAAGAAGTATTTATAGAGACGATTCATAAGCAGAGTCGAAAAGAATTAGGGTCTGACCAGGCTTGCCGGCGCGGGTCGGAGGGCCGCCAGCATAGCAGCCGGCGCGTGCGGATTCGGTAATAAACCGCATCTCTTCGGGGCTATCAAGGGCAGGGCCCCCTTGCACCGCCGTGCACCGCCTATCGATCGACGGGCAGGTACAACGTTTCCTTGATTTCCTCCATGACCACGTAGCTGCGCGATTCCGCGGAGGCGGGCAGACGTTTGAGGATTTCGCCCAGCAGGCGGCGGTATTCGTTCATTTCGGTCAGGCGCGCCTTCACCAGATAGTCGAAGTCGCCGGAAACCAGATGGCATTCCATGACTTCGGGCACATACAGCAGCTCTTTCTTGACCTTGTCGAAGACATCGCCGGATTTGGCGGACAGCTTGATTTCCAGGAAGACGAGCAGGTTCTTGCCCAACGCGGCCGGGTTGACGCGCGCATGGTAACCCGTGATGACGCCTTCGCGCTCCATGCGTTTGACGCGGTCCGAGCAGGGGGTGGCGGACAGGCTCACCCGATCGGCCAATTCGGTGACCGAAATGCGGCCTTCGCGCTGCAGGATATCCAGGATTTTCAGGTCGATTCGGTCGAGGTCGCGCATTTCACTTTTGGCGATCAAAAAACAGGGCTGGGCCCGAGAAAAGCACTGGCGAACACAAATAATCAGTGCTTTTCACTGCCGAGAGGCTCTTAGACTACCGAAAATACTGTCTACATCCAAATACGGAAAGAATCATGCATGTCATCGTCCTCGGCAGCGGCGTTATTGGCACCACGACCGCGTACTACCTGGCCCGTCAGGGCGCCCGGGTGACGGTCCTGGACCGCCAGCCGGCCGCCGCCCAGGAAACCAGCTACGCGAACGCTGGCCAGGTGTCGCCGGGCTATTCCACGCCCTGGGCCGCGCCCGGCATTCCCTTGAAGGCCATCAAGTGGCTGTTCCAGAAACACGCGCCGCTGGCGATCCGGCTGGACGGCAGCCTGTACCAACTGAAGTGGATGGCGGCGATGCTGGCCAACTGCTCGGCCAACCGCTATTCGGTCAACAAGGAACGCATGCTGCGCCTGGCCGAGTACAGCCGGGATTGCCTGCGCGAACTCCGCGCGTCCACCGGCATTCATTATGAAGAGCGCACGCGGGGCACGTTGCAGCTGTTCCGTACCGAGGCCCAACTGGAAGCCGCCCGCCGCGACATCACCGTGCTGGAAGAAGTGGGCGTGCCCTACGAACTGCTGGACCGCAACCGCCTGGTGACGGCCGAGCCCGCCCTGGCGCGCTCGATCCACAAGCTGGCTGGCGGCTTGCGCCTGCCGAACGACGAAACCGGCGACTGCCGCCTGTTCACGACCCGCCTGGCCGAGATGGCCGCGGCGCTGGGCGTGGACTTCCGCTACAACCAGACCGTGTCCGGCTTGAACACCGTGGGCGGCCAGATCACGGGCGTGCGCGTGGGCGGCCAGGTCCTGACGGCCGACCGCTACGTGGCCGCCTTCGGCAGCTACACCCGCGGCTTCCTGGAACCGCTGGGCCTGGACCTGCCCGTGTATCCGGTCAAAGGTTATTCGCTGACCATTCCGCTGAAGGACGAGGCCGCCGCGCCGGTATCGACCATTCTGGACGAAACCTACAAGATCGCCGTGACGCGTTTCGACGACCGCATCCGCGTGGGCGGCATGGCGGAACTGTCGGGCTTCGACCTGCGCCTGAAGGACGCGCGCAGGAAGACGCTGGAATTGGTCGTCAACGATCTGTTCCCGGACAGCGGCCACGTTGCCCAGGCCGAGTTCTGGACGGGTTTGCGCCCGATGACGCCGGACAGCACGCCCGTCGTTGGCCCGACCCGCTACGGCAATCTCTTCCTGAATACCGGCCACGGCACGCTGGGTTGGACCATGGCGTGCGGCTCGGGCAAGCTGGTGGCGGATCAGGTCATGGGCCAGCGCCCGGCGATCCGCACCGATGGGCTGGACCTGTCGCGCTATGACCGCCGCGGAGCGTCCCGCACGCCGCTGGTGCTGGACGGCAACCGCGCCTGATCCGGCGCTCGCGCCACCGCCGAGCCGCTTATCGGGCATCGGCCAAAAGCCAAGCCCGCAACGGCCCTCCCTGCGCAACATGCAGGCAGGGCCGTTGTTTGTTTTGAACCGCGCGGCTTGTGCCAAAATCGGCCCATGATCCATTTCCTGCATACCGCCGATTGGCAGATCGGCCGTCAGTACGGCCAATTCGACACCGACGACGCCGCCTTGCTGGCCGAGGCCCGTTTTGACGTCGTGGCGCGCATCGCGGCGCTTGCCGCGGAACGTGGCGTGGACGCCGTGCTGGTGGCCGGCGACGTGTTCGACACGCAAGGTGTGTCGGATCGCACGATCCGCCGGCTGTTCGCCGCCATGGCGGCTTACGCCGGCCCCTGGGTAATGATTGCCGGCAACCACGATGCCGCGTTGGCCGACAGCGTCTGGAGCCGCGCGATGCAGCTGGGCTGTATTCCCGCCAACGTGCAGGTGCCGTTGCGCACCCACGTCGTGGACTTGCCCGCCATCAACCTGGCGGTGCTGGCCGCGCCGCTCACGCAGCGCCACACCTATGACGACGTGACGCAGGCTTTCGACACGCTTGAGACGGCACCTGGCCGCGTGCGCGTTGGCCTGGCCCATGGCAGCGTCGCGGGCCGCCTGCCCGACACCATCGACGCTACGAACCCCATCGCGCCTGACCGCGCGGCACGTGCAGGGTTGGATTACCTGGCGCTGGGCGACTGGCATGGCTGCCTGTCCATCGACGCGCGCACCTGGTACGCCGGCACCCCGGAACAAGACCGTTTTCGTGGCAATGAACCGGGCTACGTGCTGGATGTGCGTATCGACGGCCCGGGCGCCGAGCCCGTGGTTGAACGCGTGGCCACGGGCAAGTACCGCTGGTCCGCCTGGACCGAAACCGTCAGCCTGCCGACCGACGCGCAGGCGTTGGGCGAACGGCTGGCGGCGCTTCGCGCCGAAGACGTGCTGCGTCTGGACGTGCAGGGGCATGTCAACCTGGAGACCTGGGACGCGCTGCAACGCGCGGTGGATCAGGCGGCTGCGCAAGTGCGGGCCTTGCTGCCGGACCTGTCCGGCTTGCAACTGGAACCCGACCTGGCCGATCTGGCCGAGCTGGGGGCCAGCGGTTACATCGGCGAAGTGGCGGCGCAATTGCAGGCCTTGCAGGCCGATGCCGCGCAATCCGCGGTGGCGGGCGAAGCGCTGCGGCTGTTGCTGCGGTTCCAGCGTGAAAGCGCCGCGCAGGGGGGCGTCAAATGAAGCTCTCGCGTATCGCGCTTGAAGAATTCCGCAAATTCCGCCAGCCGATGGTGCTGGACGGCCTGCAAGACGGCTTGAACCTGTTCGTCGGCGCCAACGAGGCTGGCAAGA
This sequence comes from Achromobacter sp. MYb9, assembly GCF_002975275.1. Taxonomy (GTDB): domain Bacteria; phylum Pseudomonadota; class Gammaproteobacteria; order Burkholderiales; family Burkholderiaceae_B; genus Achromobacter. The sequence continues at coordinate 285,294 of NZ_PCOQ01000005.1, forward strand.
GCACGGTGGCCTCCGCCATCCGCGCGGCGTTCCTGGAACGCTATAGCACCAGCAAGGTCGCCGACCTGGCCCCGCGTGGGGAATCCGGCGCCCGGCCCACGGTCGAACTGGCGTTCACGCACGCGGATCATTCCTATGTGCTGAAAAAACAATTCCTGTCGCGCGCCCGTTGCGAACTGCTGATCGATGACGGCGCGCAACGGCTGGACGGCGAGGAAGCCGAAAATGCGCTGGCCGCCTTGCTGGGATTTGAACTGCCGGGGCGCGGCCAAAGCAAGCCCGACCTGGCCGGCATTCCTGGCCTGCTGTGGATCCAGCAGGGTGATGGGCACAATCTGCAGGAGGCCGCGGGCCATGCGGGCCCCCATCTGCGTGAAGCCCTTACACAGCTATCCGGCGAACTCGCGGCCAGCGACGGCGACCGGCTGTTCGAGCGGGTGTCCTCCGAGCGCGCTGCCTTGCTGGATGCCCGTAATGGCCGTCCCAAGGGCGCCTACAAGGATGCCGAGGACGCCTTGGCGCGCGCCATCGCCGAACGGGACGACTGCGCGCAGGCCATGGCCCAGCTGAATACCGATGTGGACCGTCTGGCAGAATTGCGCCGCGACCACGAGCGCGCGCAAACCGATCAACCCTGGAAGGACTTCGAGACCAGGGCCGTCGAGGCCCGGGCCCGGCTAGCCGCGCTGGCGAAGGAACGCGAAGCCTTCGAGGGCTTGCGGCGCGAGCAAAGCCAGGCCGCGCAGACGCTGACCCTGCTGCAGGATCAGGTACGCCGCGACCAGCAGGATGAATCCGATTACCAGGCGCTGGTCCAGGAAGCCCAGGCCGCCCGTGGCCGGGTCGAGGCGGCGCAAGCTCCGCTGGCCCGCGCCCGGGAACAACGCGAAATCCATGTGGCGGCGGTCGACGCGGCCCGCTTGCGGGTGGCAGCAGCCCAAGCCGTTGCCGACCGCGGCGACCTGGAACGGCAACTGGCGCAACTGAATGCCGAAGTCCAGCGGCTGGATGACGCGCTGAAAGCCGTCACCACGCTCATCGAGCAAGGCTCGACGCTGAAGGCGGAAGCCCTGCGCATCGAGATCGCGGATGCAGATATCGATGCGCTGCGCAAAAGCGAGCGCGAACTGGCCAATCTGCAGCTCCGCCAGCAAGCCATCGCCACGCGGCTGTCGTACCAGTTGGAAGCGGGGCGGGCGGCGACGTTGGACGGGCGGCCGCTGGCTGGGGCGGACCAAGTCCTGTTGACGTCCGCCGCGGAACTGGACCTGCCGGGCGTCGGACGCTTTCGCATCGAGCCGGGCGGCCAGGATTTGCCGGCGCTGCAACGCGAACTTGCTGGCGTGCAGGCCGCCTGGGCCGCCTTGCTGGAACGGCTGGGCGTGACGGCATTGGCCGATGCCGAACAACGCCACGCGCGGTTTACGGCATTGCAGCGCGAGTTGGACGGCATGCGCAAGACGCTGGCCATCCATGCGCCCAAGGGCGTGGATGTGCTGCGTGGGCAGCGCGACGACGCGTTGGCCCGGCGCGTGCCTTTGCAGGAGCGGCTGGCCAAGCTGCCGCCGATGACGGGCACGGCGCTGGATCAAGACGATCTGCCCGCCGCGGTGCAAGCGCTGCGCGAAGCCGAGGCGGTGGCTACACAGGCCGACGCATCGTTGGCCGCCGCTCAGCGCGCGCTGGACGCGGACAGCGCCCGCGCGCAATTGCTGGAAGGGCAGGCGGCGGCGCGACGCGCCGAATTGCAATCGCCCGAGCGTGCCGCGCAACGGCAGGCGCGCGCAGGCCGGCTGGCCGAAGTGCGTAGCGGCCACGACGAGCTGGAGCGTCGCGTGCGCGAGGCGCAGGGGGCGTTGGCCGCGCATCGGCCCGAACTGGTCGAGCAAGACGTGCAGCGCTATGAGAAATCAGCCGCCATCGAACGCGAAGCGCAACACAAGCGCCACGGCGAGATCCTGCAGTTGCAAGGCAAGCTGGACCAGGCGGGCGCTCAAGGCTTGGGTGAACGGTTGTCCGAATCCGCTGCCGCGTGCGAACGGCTGGTGCGCCGCCGCGATGACTTCACGCGCCGCGCGGCCGCGCTGGAACTGTTATTGACCTTGCTTACCGACAAGCGCGCCGCCGCCACCCAACGGCTGCAGGCGCCCTTGGCGCGGCGCTTGAACCATTATCTGGCCTTGCTGTTTCCCGAGGCGGCGTTGCGCCTGGACGACGCGCTGCTGCCCACTGCGTTGCGCCGCGGCGACGGCGAAGACCTGCTTGAAGCACTGAGTTTCGGCACGCGCGAGCAACTGGGCATCCTGGCCCGCTTCGCTTATGCCGACCTGTTGCGAGAAGCCGGGCGGCCCACGTTGCTGGTGCTGGACGACGCGCTTGTCCACACCGACGATGCGCGGCGCGATTTCATGAAGCGGGCGCTGTTCGATGCCGCCACGCGTCACCAGATCCTGATGTTCACCTGCCACGGCGATGCATGGCGGGACATGGGGGTCGAGCAGCGGCGGATCGGCGGTTCCTGACTCGATCCGCTTGACGTGGCAAGGGCGGAACGCTAGGCTACGCAAATGCCTCATTCCATGCCCTTCGCCGATGCTTGCGCCGCTGCCTCCACAGCCGGCCGTCGTGCGCGCGGGCGGTCCGGGCATGCCGGTTTCATCTCTCCTGTTGTTTCCCCTGTCATCTCCGCCGTCGTTTCGGCTGGGGTATCGCCGCCTGTCTCGCCGCCTTCCGGCGGTGTCTCGGGCGCCTACCCGCCTTCGGCGGTCGTGTTCGGCTAACCGCCAAACCGACGCTCCCATCCTTTTCCCTCAGTCCGCTTGATCCGTTGACGCGTATCGCGTCCGTCTCGCGCGGTTGATCGGTGCGCGCTCGCCGCCAATGGCGCGCGCGCAGGGCGGGAGCCTGTTCTTACCCTGACAGGTGAAACTCATGTCTTTTGATCGATCCACGTGGACCGCTTACGGTTCCACCACCTTGTTCGTGCTGCTGTGGAGCGGCGGCGCGATCTTCGCCAAATGGGGGCTGTCGCACGCCTCGGCTTTCGGCTTCCTGCTGCTGCGCTTCATCCTGGCCCTGACCGTGCTGCTGGCGATCTGCTTGTGGCGCAAGCGCTGGCTGCCCGAGCCGGGCACACGGGTGACCGTGGCGTTGACGGGCCTGCTGCTGATCGGCAGCTATTCCATTTGTTATCTGCTGGCGCTGGACCACGGCATTACGCCAGGGGTACTGGCCACGTTGCTGGGAGCGCAGCCCATCCTGACGCTGGCGATGATGGAACGGCGCTATTCGCCCGCGCGGCTGGCCGGGCTGTTCCTGGCCCTGTGCGGCCTGGTGATGGTGGTGTACCAAAGCATCGGCATGGCGCGCTTCTCCGTGGCGGGCATGGCATTCGCCTTTGCCGCGCTGGCCAGCATGACCGCGGGCGCCATCCTGCAAAAGCGCGTCAAGCAGGCGCCCATGGACGTCATGCCGCTGCAGTACGCGGTCAGCCTGGCGCTATGCCTGCTGTTCGTGCCGTTCCAACCGATCCGGGCCGACTGGACCGTGGGTTTCGTGTTGCCCCTGGTCTGGATGGGGCTTGTGATCTCGGTGGGGGCGACGCTGCTGTTCTACCGCATGATCCAGGCTGGCAACCTCGTCAACGTCACCAGTCTGTTCTACCTGGTGCCGGCTGGCACCGCGGCGCTGGACTACCTGATCCTGGGCAACCGTCTGTCCATGCTCAGCCTGGCGGGCATGGGGGCGATCCTGCTTGGGCTGATGCTGGTATTGCGCCATCCGGCGGCCGCCGTCAAACCAGCGCGGGATAAGCCTTCGGGTGCCAGGACGGCTGTGTAGCGCCCGGCGCCGCGTCGCCGTCTTCGGCTGCGTCCTGCCCAACCCAGTGACCACTGACAAGTTGGGCGGGGCGCGTCCGGGCCGATACGCGGGCGCAGACGGGCCAGGCGTCCAGCCGGACGCTCAGCCCGGCGTAGACGCCGTGGCCGTCGCCGGCCTGAATCGTGCCCTCGGCCTGCACGCCTTCACCCGCGCGGATCGAGCCGTCGGCGCGGATGTCTCCGCCGGCAATCATGCCCCAGCCGGATGCCAGATGGTCACCGCATTGGATGTCGCCGCCGGCCTGGATGCCGCAGGCCGCATTGATTTCCTTGTCTGCCCGCACGTCGCCGCCGGTCTTGATGCCTTGGCCGCATTTGATGGCGCCTTGCGTCTGCACGTCCTGGCCGGCATGCAGATGGCCCGTCACCGCCAGGTCCTGGCCTGCGCAGATGTCCCACTTGGCGCGCACGTTTCCCGCGCAGTCCAGGCGGGTGGCGGCGTCAATGCCCCAGTCGGCCGAAATGTCGCCGCCCGCGCGCAGGTTGCCGCCGCTGGCGATCGTGGCTGCCGCGGTGATGTTCTCGCCCGCCATGATCGTTTCGCCTGCCCGGATGCCGCCGCCGGTGAAGATGCTGCGGCCGGCGCGCACGACGCTGTCCACGTTGATGCCCATGCGCACTTCCAGCGTGCCAGCGAACACGATGGCATTGGCATCGACGGCGTCCAGCTTCAGCACGGCATCGGTGGGGCCGAACTGGTCCAGCAGCCAGCATGCGTCGCTGACGCGACCGTCGGCGACCAGCGCGTCAAGCACGGCCTGGTAATCCCCCTGTCCGTTGTGGTCGCGGATGAACCATTTGTAGCCGCCCGCGCAGGGGTTCTTGGCTTTGACGAATTTCTTGGTAAGTTGCATGGCGCTTAAGGCGTGATCGTTGCGTGGCGCGGCCGCCGGCGGCGAGGGCGGGCGGCGAAGAGTCGGGCGCGAACACCCGGCCACGCGGCAGGGCGTTCGCCAGCTCGGACGGGCGGCGCCTGCGCGGGATGTGCGCAGGCCACCGGCGGCGAGCCGGAACAGGAGGGGGGAAGCGGAAGCGCCGGGCGATTAGCCGGGCTTGGAGCGCGCGTAAGCGGAACGCGCGGCGACTTCCTGCGAGCTCAACAGAGTCGAGCGCAGGGCGCAAAGGACGCAGGCAGCGGGGGGGATGGGGGAAAAATCGGATCGCACGGGGCCAGATGCTAACACCCGCGCGATCGTAGTCAAGTGGGCAAGGCCGGCCCATCTGAAGGCGCGGCCTTGCCCCAAGGTCTGAATCAGTTCGTCGACACGATGTTGCGTTCCTTGGCGATGCGCTGGCGCAGCTCCAGTTCGCGCTTGATCTGTGCGGCGTACTCGGCGGGCGTGTTGCCGTCCACCAACGAACCGCCATCCGCCAGGCGCTTGACGATCTTCGGGTCTTTCAGCGCCTTTACGGCGGCGTCGTGGACGCGATCGACCACGGCTTGCGGCGTGCCGGCGGGCGCTACCAGTCCGTACCAGGCCATGTTGTCCATTTCGGGCAGGCCGCCTTCCTTGAAGGTCGGAACGTCGGGCAGGGCGGGCAGGCGCTTGGGCGCGGCCACGGCCAGGGCGCGCAGCTTGCCGGCCTGGATGTGGGGCATGGACGAGGGCAGGTTGTCGAACTGGGCGTTGACCTGGCCGGCAATCACGTCGTTCAGGGCCGGACCCGACCCGCGATACGGAACGTGGACCATGTCGGTCTTGGTCAGCGACTTGAACAATTCGCCGTCCAGGTGGCCGATGCCGCCGGCGCCCGACGACGCGTAGCTGTACTTGCCCGGGTTGGCCTTCAGCAGCGTGATGAACTCGGCCAGCGACTTGGCAGGCACGGCCGGGTTGACCGTCAGCACGTTCGGCACGTTCACCAGGTTGGTGATCGGCGTGAAGTCCTTGATCGGGTTATAGGGGTTCTTCGGGTTGGTGGCCGGATTCGTAGCCATGGTGCTGACCGTGGCCACGCCCAGCGTGTAGCCATCGGGCGCCGAGCGCACCAACGCATCGGCGCCGATCGAGCCACCGCCGCCGCCGCGGTTTTCCACCACGACGGCCTGGCCGAGCTCACGGCCCAGGCCTTCGGCCACGATGCGGGCCACGATGTCGGTCGTGCCGCCGGCCGCGAAGGGGACGATCAGCCGGATGGGCTTATTGGGGTAGGGGTCGGCGGCCTGGACGCCGGAACTAAAGCAGACGCCTGCGATGGCGGCGGCCAGAACGGCCTTGGCATGAGACAGCACGGTCAAGAGTCTTCTCCATATTTTGTTGTTCCGAGCCGGCCGGCTTCTTGGGCCGGCGTCGGTGAAGCGCGCGTTGCCGGGATGCTGGCCTTGCCGACGCTTCGTGGGCGCCATTCCACACAGGAATCCCCCTACGGTCAACTCAGGATTCTCCCTGCCCCATGCGAATATTTTTTTTCGGGGGACGGACCAATGTCCGGAGATCGCGTCAGATCGACGAAAATCTCATGCCTGACAACAACATGAACGTCTGCCCATTCCCTGTCATTGCGCAATCATTGCGCAGTCATCATGCTGTCATTAGACGGGTACATGCATAAATCTCTGCATAACTTACAAGAATCTGATATTTTTCGGATGAGATTCTTGCCCGGTCTTGCAAGAAAGCTGTTGCGTTTGTTTCTATCTGCGCCGTTCAATGGGGCGTTGGTTGATGTCCCCGCGGGGCAACGTGTAGTGCAGCGACGCACCGGGCCAGGGTTCCGTCCGTTTTTCAATCCCCGGTCTGTTTCGTCTCTCGCCGCCACGTGCCAGCGGGAGGGGGCCCGGACATTCTCGGAACGCCATGTCGCTGATCCTGATCCTCGCTCTGCCGTTTGCCGGCAGCCTGTGCGCCGCGCTGCTGCCTTCGAACGCCCGCAATGCCGAGGCGTGGTTGGCCGGTCTGATCGCCCTGGCCTGTGTGGTTCTGATTGCCAGCCTGTACCCGGAAGTCGCCAATGGCGGCGTGGTCCGGTTCGACATGCCGTGGGCGCCCGCCCTGGGTCTGCAATTCACTTTACGCATGGACGGCTACGCCTGGCTGTTCGCGCTGATCGTCTCCGGCATGGGCGCGCTGGTCGTCCTGTACGCCCGCTATTACATGTCACCGGAAGACCCGGTGCCGCGCTTTTTCTCGTTCTTCCAGGCCTTCATGGCCGCCATGCTGGGCGTGGTGCTGTCCGGCAACCTGATCCAACTGGTGATGTTCTGGGAAATGACCAGCCTGGCGTCGTTCATGCTGATCGCTTATTGGCATCACCGCCTGGATGCTCGCCGGGGCGCGCGCATGGCACTGACGGTGACCGGCGCGGGCGGGCTCTGCCTGTTGGCGGGGGTGCTGATCCTGGGCCATATCGTCGGCAGCTACGACATGGACCGCGTGCTGGCGGCGGGCGACCTCGTGCGCGCCGACCCCTGGTACCCGGCCGTGCTGGTGCTGGTGGCGCTTGGCGCCCTGACCAAAAGCGCGCAATTCCCGTTCCATTTCTGGCTGCCCAATGCGATGGCGGCGCCCACGCCCGTGTCCGCCTACCTGCATTCGGCCACCATGGTGAAGGCAGGGGTATTCCTGTTGGCGCGTTTCTGGCCGGTGCTGTCGGGAACCGACGAGTGGTTCTGGATCATCGGCGGCGCAGGCCTGATCACGCTGGTATTGGGCGCATATGCCGCCATCTTCCAGCAAGACATGAAGGGCGTGCTGGCCTATTCCACGATCAGCCATCTGGGCCTGATCACGCTGTTGTTGGGGTTGAACAGCGAACTGGCGCTGGTGGCCGCCATCTTCCACATGATCAACCATGCCACGTTCAAGGCGTCGCTGTTCATGGCGGCGGGGGTCGTCGACCACGAAACCGGCACCCGCGACCTGAGCCGGCTGTCCGGCCTGTACAAAGCCATGCCGATCACCGCCACGCTGGCAATGGTGGCCGCGGCTTCAATGGCGGGGGTGCCGTTGTTGAACGGCTTCCTGTCCAAAGAAATGTTCTTCGCCGAGACCACCTTCGTCAGCGGCGACAGCCTGATTCAGATCGGCTTGCCGCTGATGGCCACGATCGCGGGCGCCTTCAGCGTGGCCTACTCGTTGCGTTTCATCCTGCAAGTGTTTTTCGGCCCCCCGGCCACCGACCTGCCACGCGCCCCGCACGAGCCGCCGCGCTGGATGCTGTTCCCCAGCGCGCTGCTGGTGTTCATGTGCCTGCTGGTGGGCGTGTTGCCCGGCCTGACGGTCGGCCCGTTCCTGGCGACCGCGGCGCAGAGCATCCTGGGCGACAACATGCCGGAATACAGCCTGGCCGTCTGGCACGGCCTGAACCTGCCCCTGGTGATGAGCCTGGTCGCCACCGCGGCCGGGGTGTTGCTGTATCTGGTGCTGCGCGTGCATCAGCGCGCCAACCCGGGGCGCGTGCCGTTCATCTACCGTCTGGATGGCCGCCGCACGTTCGAGTCGCTGTTGGACGGCTCGAGCGTCGCGGCCGCCTGGTTGCTGCGCTGGGTGGCGTCGTCGCGCCTGCAAGTACAGATGCTGCTGATCGTGCTGGGCACGCTGTTCGTGGCGTGGCTGCCGCTGCGCGCGGGCGGCTGGCTGGAAGGCACGGGCCGCATGGCGCCGGTCGACCCCGCGTTCGCGTTGTTGTGGCTGGTGGGCGGGGCTTGCGCACTGGGCGCGGCCTATCAGGCCAAATACCACCGTCTGGCGTCATTGGCGCTGGCGGGTGGGGCGGGCTTGATCACTTGCCTGACCTTCGTATGGTTTTCCGCGCCCGACCTGGCGCTGACCCAACTTTCCGTTGAAGTCGTCACCGTGGTGTTGCTGCTGCTGGGCCTGCGCTGGCTGCCCCGCCGGATCGCAAAGGACGACGAGGAAACCCTCAAGGCCACGCTGCGCGCCCGGGGCCGCCGTCTTCGCGACCTGCTGATGGCCACCGCCGCCGGCACCGGCATGGCGGCGTTGGCCTACGCGGTGCTGGTGCGCCCGCAGGGCGACACGATTTCTTCCTATTTCGTGGATCGCGCGCTGCCCGATGGCGGCGGCACCAATGTGGTGAACGTGATCCTGGTGGACTTCCGCGGCTTCGATACCTTTGGCGAGATCACGGTGCTGGGCATTGTGGCGCTGACGGTCTACGCGCTGTTGCGCCGCTTCCGCCCGGCCGCTGAAAGCGCCGACCTGCCGCGTCAGCAAAAGGACCAGGACGGCGGTGTGCTGGCGGCGCCGGACATCAAGTCGCTGCTGCCGGAAGGCTCGATGATGGTGCCGACGGTGCTGGTGCGTCTCTTGCTGCCGACCGCCGCGCTGATTTCGGTGTATTTCCTGCTGCGCGGCCACAACCAGCCGGGCGGCGGCTTTGTTGGCGGACTGATCTTCGCAACGGCCGTCATCCTGCAATACATGGTGGGCGGCGTGTACTGGGTGGAATCGCGCAGCCGGCTCAACCCGCAGAACTGGATCGGGATCGGCCTGTTGGCCGCCGGCGTCGCGGCCGTGACCGCGTGGCTGGCGTACAAGCCGTTCCTGGCCGCACTGGCCTGGGACGTGGCGTTGCCGCTGGTCGGCCACGTCCATTTGTCCAGCGTGCTGCTGTTCGACCTGGGCGTGTACATGCTGGTCGTGGGCTCCACCGTGCTGGTGTTGGTGGCGCTGGCCCACCAATCGCTGCGCGCGCAACGCAAGGCCGCCGCCGAGATGGCGGCCGCCGCACAAACAGGGGAAGCCTGATGGAATTGATCTATGCCGTCGCAATCGGCGTGTTGGCGGGTTCGGGCGTCTGGCTGCTGCTGCGGCCGCGCACCTTCCAGTTCATCATGGGCCTGTCGCTGGTTTCCTACGCGGTCAACCTTTTCATCTTCGGCATGGGCCGGCTGACGTCCGGCCGCCCGCCGGTGGTGGACGACGCCATGGCGCATGACCCTTCCTGGTACGCCGACCCGCTGCCACAAGCCCTGGTGCTGACGGCGATCGTGATCGGCTTCGCCACCACGGCGCTGTTCCTGGTTGTGCTGCTGGCCTCGCGCGGCCTCACGGGTACCGACCACGTAGATGGACGGGAGTCCCAATCTTGAGTTTCTGGCTTCAACACCTTCCTGTACTTCCCATCATCACGCCGCTGCTCGCGGGCGCGGCGATGCTGTTGCTGGCCGATACCAGCCGCTACGCGCGCGGCACGATTTCGATGGTCGCCACCTTGGCCCAGCTGGCTGCCGCGATCGCGCTGTTGGCGGTCGCCGGCGGCGGCGTGCCCGGCGTCTGGCCCGGCGGGGTCGGCGTCTACCTGGTGGGCGATTGGCCCGCGCCGTTCGGCATTGTGCTGGTGGTGGACCGGCTGGCCGCCGTCATGCTGACGTTGACCGCCGTGCTGGGCCTGGCGACGCTGACGTATGCGCTGGCCCGCTGGGACCGCGCCGGCGTCCACTTCCATTCGCTCTTCCAATTTTTGCTGATGGGCCTGAACGGCGCCTTCCTCACAGGCGACCTGTTCAACTTGTTCGTGTTCTTTGAAGTGCTGCTGGCGGCGTCTTACGGGCTGCTGCTGCATGGGTCGGGCGTGGCGCGCGTCAGCGCGGGCCTGCAGTACATCGCCGTGAACCTGGTGGCGTCGTTCCTGCTGCTGATCAGCATCGCGCTGATCTATGGCGTGACCGGCACCCTGAACATGGCCGACCTGGCTTTGCGCGCCGGCAACCTGACGGGCGCCGAACGCATGCTGTTCGAAGCCGGCGCCGCTATCCTGGGGGTAGCTTTCCTGGTGAAGGCCGGCGCCTGGCCGCTGAATTTCTGGTTGGTGAAGGGCTATGGCTCGGCCGGTGCGCCGATCGCGGCCATGTTCTCCATCATGACGAAGGTCGGCATCTATGCGTTGCTGCGCATCGGGTCGCTGCTGCTGCCGTCCGGCGCGCCGGCGGCATTCAGCCTGGACTGGATGTTTGCGGCCGGCCTTGCCACGCTGCTGTTCGGCGCGTTGGGGCTGCTGGCGACCCAGCAGTTGGAGAAGATGGTGGGCTATTGCGTCATCGTGTCGGCCGGCACGTTGCTGACGGCGCTGGGCATGCCCGGCGTGACGCTTACTGGCCCCGCGCTGTTCTACCTGATCAGCTCCGTGCTGACGACGGGCGCGTTCTTCATGTTGGCCGAACTGATCGAGCGCACGCGCAGTTTCGGGGCAAACGTGCTGGCCGTGACGCTGGACGCCTTCGACCTTGACGATCCCGCGTCGGTGAACCGGTCCGACGACGTCGTCGGCGTAGCGATTCCGGCGGCGATGGCGTTCCTGGGCCTGGCATTCATCTGCTGCGCGCTGCTGGTGACCGGGCTGCCCCCGCTGTCGGGGTTCGTGGCCAAGTTCTCCCTGCTGTCGGCCGCCGTGTCCGCCGCGACGGAATCCGCGCCCCCGCTGGACGCATGGATCCTGGTGGCCGCGGTGCTGGTCTCGGGCCTGGCTGGCCTGGTGGGCCTGGGCCGCACCGGCATCCGCGTGTTCTGGGCAAGCGATGATCGCAGCACGCCGCGCCTGCGCGTGATCGAAGCCGGGCCGGTGGCGGTGCTGCTGTTGCTGTGCGTGGGTCTGGCCGCAGGCGCGGGCCCCGTATCCGTGTATCTGGACGACGCGGCGCGCTCGCTGGATCAACCCAAGTCGTATATCGACGCCGTGATGTCCGCGCAGACGGTCCGCGGCGCCAAGGGAGGAAGCTGATGCGCCGCCTTTACTTCCTTTTCCTGCCCGTTTTCCTGTTCGTCCTGTGGCTGGTCCTGAATGAAAGCCTGTCCGCGGGCCAGATCGCGCTGGGTGCGGCGCTGGCGCTGTGGTTCACGTGGGCGGCCTCGCGCCTGCGGCCGTTGCATGCGCGGCCGCGCCGCCTGTGGAAGGCGGTGCCGCTGTTCCTGCGCGTCACGAAGGACATCATCAAGTCCAACATCGCGGTGGGCAAACTGATCCTGAATCCGCGCCCGAATGATTTTTCGCCCGGGTTCATCATGATCCCGCTGACCATGCGCGATCCGCACGGCCTGGCGATGCTGGCTTGCATCGTCACCTACACCCCGGGCACGGTCTGGGTCGATCTGACGCCCGACCACCGCCTGAAGCTGCATGTGCTGGACCTCCAGAATGAAGATGACTGGGTCAAGCTCGTGCAGGAGCGCTACGAGCGCCCCTTGATGGAGATGTTCGAATGACTATGAATACCGCACTGTATTGGGCGGCGTCCTTTGCCCTGGTGTGTTTCGCGCTGGGCATGGTGTTCGCCGCCATCCGCCTCTTGCGCGGCCCCACCGCGCAAGACCGCGTGCTGGCACTGGACACGCTGTACATCAACGGCATGCTCGTCATGCTGGTTTTCGGCATCCGCTCCGGCGCGTCGCTGTATTTCGATATTGCGTTGCTGATCGCGTTGTTCGGATTCGTGGGGTCCACCGCGATGGCCCGCTTCCTGTTGCGCGGCGAGGTGATCGAGCCATGATCGAAACCGCCATCCCTCTGTGGGCCGGCATCCCGGCGTGCATTCTGCTGGTGTTGGGCGGCTTGCTGGCGCTGACCGGATCGGCCGGCCTGCTGCGGTTCCGCACGTTCTATGCGCGCATCCATGCGCCCACGCTGGGCAATACCCTGGGATGCGGCTGCGTGCTGACCGCGTCCATCCTGGTGTTCTCGGCTTTGTCCGCGCGCCCGGTGTTCCACGAAGTGATCATCACGCTGCTGCTGGTCGTGTCGTCGCCCGTGACGGCCATGCTGCTGATGCGCGCGGCCACTTATCGCAACCGGCTGACCAAGGCCGATGCCGACCTGGATGCCCGCTGACACCGGTAACAACCGCCACTGCATGTGAACGCAGCGTGCCATGTTGCACTGCGACAGGCGGCGGAACAGGGGCCACGCACCCCGGTTTTGTGTCGGGCACGCGCGTCCTCGCGCATTTGGCGCTTGATACGTAACCTTACGAATTCAAGTTGCTGGACATGTCCCCGACGCCGCATCGTGGGATAGTGGTTGTAAGCAAGCGGCGGGACGCGCAGCTGGTCTTGGCCGCTTACGGTTCAATTCTCTTCAAGGAGGTGGCCATGAACGTACGACCCATGCATACCAAACGCCTGGCAGCGACTCTCTGCGCGGCGGGCTTGATGTTGGCCGCGGGCGCGGTCCACGCGGCAGATGCGATCGGCCGCGCCGCCATCCAGTCCCAGTACGAGCAGGACGTGGCAAAGTGCAAAAGCGGCAACACCAACCAGGATCGCGCGACGTGCATGCGCGAAGCCGGCGCCGCGCGCGATGAAGCCAATCGCCAGAATCTGAAGGAAGGCAGCACCGGCCAGCACCAGCAAAACATGGTCGACCGCTGTAACCGGCTGCCTGCGGCCTCGCGCCAGGACTGCCTGACGCAGATGAGTTCGCCCACCAATGTGCGCGGCAGCGTCCAGGGCGGCGGCGTGTTGCGTGAAACGGTGATCCAGGTGCCGGCGGGCGAGGTTCCGCCCGCCACCACGGCGCCTGCGCCAGGGATGGCGCCCGCGCCGGGAACGATGCCCGCGCCGGGAACTACGCCTGCGCCGGCCCCTGGCACCATGAACGCCCCGATGCGCCAATAATGGCCGGATAGGGCCGGGGAGGGCGCACAGCCGTCGCTACATTCAGGCAAAATGGCGGCTGTCGCGCGTTTCTCGCCCTAATTCCGTCCTTTATTCACGCATCCCATGTCCGATGTCATCGCCCTGATTTTCGATTTCGACGACACGCTGGCCTCGGACAGCACGTCCGGCTTCCTGGAAAGCATCGGCGTGGACACGGCCTCGTTCTGGAAAGACGAGGTGGATCCGCTGCTGTCCCAGCACGACTGGGACCCCGTTCCTGCCTACCTCTACAAGATGATCCAGCTGTCGCAGGCGGGCACGAATGGGCTCATCACGCAGCAGCGGCTGAAGGAATGGGGCTCGCGCCTTGAACTGCACGACGGCGTGCCGACGTTGTTCCAGCGCCTGCGCGCAGCGGTGCGAGCCGAACAGCCGCAGGTGCAGCTGGAGTTCTACCTGATCTCAAGCGGCATTGGCGACGTGGTCCGTTCCACGCCCATCGCGCATGAATTCACCGAAATCTGGGCATCCGAATTCGTCTACGGCGATGACGGCGGCATCGCGTTCCCGCGCCGCATCGTCAGCTTCACCGACAAGACGCGCTATCTGTTCCACATCCAGAAGGGCATCATCGGGCGCGATTTCCGCAACAAACCCTTCGAGGTCAACCGCAAGGTGCCCGAAGACCGTTTGCGCGTGCCGTTCGACCAGATGGTGTTCGTCGGCGACGGCTACACCGATATCCCGTGCTTCTCGCTGATCCGCCGCGCCGGCGGCTTCGCGTTCGGCGTCTGGGACCCGAAGCATCGCGACAAGCGCAGCCGGGCCTGGGGCTTCATTGAAGAAGGCCGGGTGTCGAACCTGAACCAGGCGCGCTACGACGAGCAGGCCGAGCTTTACCAGTGGCTGGAAGAGGCCGTGACCAGCCTGGCCGGCCGTATCGCGCTGAAGTCCCGGGTGTACCGTGGTTGAGGCCGGTCCGCTTGCGCCCGTGCCGCCCTGGACCGAAGAAGACGCCCGCTACATTCGCCTGGCGCTGGAAGAGGCCCAGGCGGCTTACGACATCGGCGAAGTGCCCGTGGGCGCGCTGGTCGTGTCCGCCAAGGGAGAGATCCTGGGCCGCGGCTACAACCGCACCATCATCGACCATGACCCGACCGCCCACGCCGAGATCGTCGCGTTGCGCAGCGCCGCGCGGCAGCTGGAAAACTACCGTCTGCCGGGCATCACCGTTTATGTCACGCTGGAGCCTTGCGTCATGTGCATAGGCGCCATGCTGCACGCGCGGCTTGCGCGTGTCGTGTTCGGCGCCTATGACCCCAAGACTGGCGCTTGCGGCAGCGTACTGGACGTCGGTTCGATCCCGAAACTCAATCATCACACTTCAGTCACCGGCGGCGTGCTGGCGGAACCTTGCGGCGACCTGCTGCGCCGGTTCTTCCGTGAACGCCGCGCCAAGGAATCCATCGCATGAACACCCCCAAAGCCGCCAAGGCGGGCACGAAAGCAGCCGTCGGCAAGACGGCCGGCAAGACCGCCGCAAAGACGGCGATCAAGGCGGCCGCCCAAGGCCACGATCACCACGGCCCCGCCTGCGACGACGATTGCGGCCACGATCACAGCCACGACCACGGGCACAGCCACACGCTGCCGGACGCCCGCGGCATCTACCTGATCTCGCCGTCGTCGGCCGTGCGCGACCCCGCCACGGTCGAGCTTGCCCGCGAACGCCTGCAACAGCAGGGTTTCAAGACCGCCATCGACCGCACCGCCTACGCCGAACACCAGCGCTTTGCCGGCACCGACGCGCAGCGCCTGGCCAGCCTGGCGCGCGCCACCAAGCAAAAGCTGCCCATCGTCATGGTGACGCGCGGCGGCTACGGCATGGGCCGGCTGCTGCATCAGATCGACTGGAAAGCAATGGCCGACAGCGGCAAGCGCTTCGTCGGCATGAGCGATTTCACCGCCTTCAGCCTGGGCCTGCTGGCGCAGACGGGCGCGGTCAGCTACACCGGCGCCACGGCGGTGGCCGACTTTGGCGGCAAGAAAGTCGATGACCTGACGGAAGCGCTGTTCGGCGAAGTGATGCGCGGCGAACTCGAAATTCTCAGCTTCGAAACGCAAGACGCCGATCCGGTCGACGCGCGCGGCATCCTGTGGGGCGGCAATCTGGCCATGCTGACGTCGCTGCTCGGCACGCCTTATTTCCCGAAGATCCGCGGCGGCATCCTGTTCCTGGAAGACGTGGCCGAGCATCCTTATCGCGTCGAGCGCATGCTGATCCAGCTGTGGCAGGCCGGCGTCCTGGCCAAGCAGAAGGCAATCGTGCTGGGCCGCTTCTCGGACTACAAGCTGGCGCCGCACGACAAGGGCTACGACCTCCATGAAGTCGTTGCCTGGTTGCGCAAGACGGTCAAGGTGCCGGTCATCACCGGTTTGCCTTACGGCCATGTGGCTACCAAGGCCACCTTGCCCATCGGGCAGAAGGTGGGCATCGCGACTGAAAAGGGCCTGGCGCACCTGGTGCTGGACGAACATCACCACTGATCGTCGCTTCTGGCGATTCGCCCCTGGCATCCGGTCCCGGCCGGAACCGGGGGCGTTTTCATTCGGGCCAGGCATTGAAAATCGGGGCCGCAGCCCCGTTTGCTACACTATCGGGTTTCTCCGCATGCGTCTTCGGACGCCCTCAGACTCAAATACACCGTGATATCCACAGCCAATCTCACCATCCAGTTCGGTCCCAAGCCCCTTTTCGAGAACGTCAGCGTCAAGTTCGGGGAAGGCAACCGGTACGGGCTGATCGGGGCCAACGGGTCCGGTAAGTCTACGTTCATGAAGATCATCGGCGGCGACCTCGAATCGTCCGGCGGGAACGTCTCGCTTGAGCCGGGCGTGCGTCTGGGCAAGCTGCGCCAGGACCAGTTCGCGTTCGAAGACCTGCGCGTGCTGGACGTCGTCATGATGGGCCACACCGAGATGTGGGCCGCCATGTCCGAACGCGACGCGATCTACGCGAATCCGGAAGCGACCGAAGACGACTACATGCGCGCGGCCGATCTGGAAGCCAAGTTCGCCGAGTACGACGGCTACACCGCCGAAGCACGCGCCGGCGAATTGCTGCTGGGCCTGGAAATTGCCGTGGACCAGCACAATCTGCCCATGCGCGAAGTCGCCCCGGGCTGGAAGCTGCGCGTGCTGCTGGCGCAGGCGCTGTTCTCGAACCCCGACGTCCTGCTGCTGGACGAACCGACCAACAACCTGGATATCAACACCATCCGCTGGTTGGAAAACGTGCTCAATGGCTACCAGAGCACGATGATCATCATCAGCCACGATCGCCACTTCCTGAACCAGGTGTGCACGCACATGGCCGACGTGGACTACGGCGAGATCCGCATCTACGCCGGCAACTACGACGACTACATGCTGGCCTCGACCCAGGCGCGCGAGCGTCTGGTGTCCAACAACGCCAAGGCCAAGGAACGCGTCGCCGAACTGCAGGATTTCGTCCGCCGCTTCGCCGCCAACAAGTCCAAGTCGCGCCAGGCCACGTCGCGCCTGAAGCAGATCGACCGCATCAAGGCCGACCAGGTCGTGGTCAAGCCGTCGTCGCGCCAGAACCCGTACATCCGGTTCGAACAGAACAAGGTCATGCACCGTCTGGCCGTCACGGTCGAGAACCTGACCAAGGCCTACGACGCGCCGGTGATCACCAACTTCTCGGCGATGGTCGATGCCGGCGAAAAGATCGCCATCATCGGCGCCAACGGCGTGGGTAAGACCACGTTGCTGCGCTTGCTGGCCACCGAATTGCAGCCGGACTCGGGTTCGGTGAAGTGGTCCGACAACGCCGATCTGGGCTACATGGCCCAGGACGTCTCGGACCAGTTCCTGCAAACCGACATCAACCTGCTGGACTGGATGGGCGACCATCGCCAGCCCGGCGACGACGACCAGTCGATCCGCTCGGTGCTGGGCCGCCTGCTGTTCTCGGCGGACGATCTGCCCAAGGCGCCCAAGGTGCTGTCCGGCGGCGAAAAGAACCGCATGACCTTCGGCCGCCTGATGCTGGGCCGCCACAACGTCATGCTGCTGGACGAGCCGACCAACCACTTGGACATGGAGTCGATCGAATCCCTGCAGTTCGCGCTGGAAAAGTACGAAGGCACGTTGGTCTTCGTGTCGCATGACCGCGAATTCGTGTCGGGGCTGGCCACCCGCGTGATCGAAATCCTGCCTTCCGGCGAGATCATCGACTACCGCGGCGGCTACGAAGACTATCTGGAATCGCGCGGCATCGAGGCCTGATTCCGGCCGACCGCCGTGGCCTTGCCGCCAGCCTGGCGGCTGGCCGCCTGCCGGGGCGTATCGCTTACCGTGCGGCGCGATATCAGCCCCGACAATGACGTCAGGCGTGGGTGGGGGGCAGCCGGCCTTCCCACGGGCGCGCGCGCTCCAGTTGGCCCGCCAATTCGAATAGCGTGGTTTCGTCGCCGTAAGGCGCCATGAACTGAATGCCGATGGGCAGGCCCGCCGGGGTCTGGAATAGCGGCACGCTCATGGCGGGGATGCCCGCGGCATTGGCCGGGCGCGTGAAGACGGTGCCTTGCATGAACTCGCTTGCGAAGGCGCGCCAGTCCGGGCCGCGCACGTCCAGGGCGGTCATGGGCGGCGGCAACGTCGGCATGACAGGCGTCAACAGGACGTCGACCTCCGCGAACAACCGGCCCAGACTGCGGGCGACGCTGTTGGCGGTGTTGCGCGCGGCGAGCAGGGCCGGCGCCGACAAGCTGCGACCATACTCGGCCAGGCCCAGGTTGACGGGTTCGAAGCCGTCCGCGTCGGGCGGCCGTCCGGTGTCGGCGGCAATCGCGTCCACTTCCAGCGCCGTGTAGGCGGCGATGATGCGCAGGTAAGCATCGGCCAGGGCCGATTCGTCAAAATTGAAGGCGGCGGCCTGGACGCGATGCCCCAGCTGGCGGCACAGGGCTGCGGCATCGTCCAGCGCGGCGGCGATGGCATCGTCCAGACGCAAGCCCATGCCGGGCCCGGCCACGACGCCGATGCGCAACGGCCGCGGATCGCGGGATGCCGCCTGAACGTAGGGGCCGGACTTGGCCGGCGCGGCGTAAAGGGCGCCGGGCTCGGGCGCGTCGGTCAGGTCCAGCAGCAGGGCGGAATCGCGCACCGACCGCGTCAGGGCGTGGTGACTGACCAGCCCGCCCCAGTTCTCGCTGGACACCGGGCCGCAAGGCGTGCGCCCGCGCGACGCCCGCAGGCCGAACAATCCGCCGCAGGCCGCCGGGATGCGGATCGAACCCGCGCCGTCGTTGCCATAGGCCAACGGCACCATGCGAGCGGCCACCGCGGCCGCCGCGCCGCCGGACGACCCGCCGATGCTGCGGCCGGCGTCCCACGGGTTCAGCGTAGGGCCGTGCAGCGTCGGTGACGTGGCGATGTTGCCGGAGAACTCCGGCAGGTTCGTCTTGCCCACGATGACCATGCCGGCGGCCTTGTAGCGGCGCACGATCTCGTGGTCGTGCGCCGGCACGTAGCCACGGGCAGCGCGGCAGCCAAACGACATCGGCACCCCGGCATAGGTCGGGCAGTCGTCTTTCAGCAGCACCGGCACGCCACGCAGTGGCGCGTCGGCGGGCAGGTGGCGCAGCTGCTCCTCGGCCGCTTCGCGCATCGTCAGGATGACGGCATTCAAGTGGGGATTGACCCGGTCGATGGCGGCGAACGCGTGCGCGACCGCATCGGCGGGGCTGAGTTGGCCGTCGCGGATGGCGGCCGCCAGCGCGGTGGCGTCGGCGTGCCGGTAATGGATTTCAGCGTAGGACATGTCGGGTGGCCGTGTCAGGGTTGGGTCTTGGTCACGCCCCAGAAGCGGTGCGTGCCCGCTGGCCAGCCCGCGTAACCCTGCACGACGGGGCGCAGGGCGGTCACGACGGGCAGATTGAACAGGCCGATGATGGGGATATCGCGCGCCATCAGTTCGTGCAGCTGGTTGAAAAGATCGCGCCGCTTGGCCAGATCGGGCTCCATCGCGACCTGCTTGAGCAGGGCGGCGGCCTTGGGATCGTCCCATTGGCGGGTGGGCTCGAGCTTTTTATCGCCGATCAGCGATTCATACATCAGCAACGGATCCAGGCGCGCCGAATAGCCGAAGATGGCCAGCTCATATTGGCCGCGTCCGTACAGATCAAGTTGCGACGCCCAGTCGCGCACCTTCAGCTCGACATTGATGCCGGAGGCAGCCAGCATGGCCTGCACGATGGTGGCCGCCTGCACGCGTTCCTGGCGGTTGGCCACCAGCAGCGTGATCGGTTGGCCCTTGTAACCGGCCTGCGCCAGCAGTTTGCGGGCCGCGGCGGGGTCATAGGCCGGCCAGGTCTTGCTGCGTTCGTCGTAGTAGGGGCTTTGCGGCACCAGCACCGAAGGATTGGCCGTGTACAGCCCTTCGCCCGACGCTTCGGCCAGATCCGGCAGGCTGAGGGCCTGGGCGATGGCCTGGCGCATGCGGACGTCTTGCAGCGCCGGTGCGGTGGATTGCACCTGCATCACAAGCCAGCTGGGAGTTTGCTGCACCTGCACGGGGATGCCCTGGCTGCGCAGCGTGGCCAAAGTGGTGGGTTCAATGCCGTCCACCACGTCCAGATCGCCCGAGAGCAGTCCGTTGCTGCGGGTGCTGGCGTCCGGCACGGTCATGAAGCGCAGGACGGGAATGGTGGCCGTCTTATTGCCCGCGTAGCCGTCGCGCGCGCCGGGCAGGGCGTCGTACCCGGCGAAGCGCTTGAGGTCCAGCTGACGGCCCTGCATCATGCCGCCGAAGGCATAGGGGCCGGTGCCGATGGGCGTGTCGAAGCTGCCGTCCGCCTTGACGGAATCCGGGTGCAGGATCCATGGCGTGCATTGGACGGTGGCCATCGTCATGGGGAAATTGGGCGCGGGCGCGGCGAACGTGAAGCGCACGGTCAGCGGATCCACGGCCTGCACGTCTTGCAAGGCCGGGCCGATCTTGCCGTTGTAGCGGTTGACGCACTGGAAGTTGGTCTTGGGGTCCAGATAACGCTTGAAATTCCAGACGACGGTGTCGGCGGTCAGCACCGCGCCATTCTGGAAATGCACCTGCGGGCGCAACTTGAACTCGTAAACCTTGCCGCCATCGCTTGCCTGCCAGCTTTCCGCCAGCACGGGTTTGATCTTCAGGTCTTCGCCATAGGCCACCAGGCCTTCGACGACGTGCGCCAACACCATGTCGGCGTTGGCGTCGCGGTTGACCCCAGGGTTGATGCTGGCGATGTCGGCGTGCAGCGCCACGCGCAGCATCTGGGCGTCGCCCGCGGCGTGGGCGCCAGCGCTCAGCAGGCCACCTGACAGCAAGGCGAAAAAAGCAAGGTGTCGGTTCATGATTTCTCCTTTATTTTTAAAGCTTTAGCGGCGGGACTTCAAAAAGTCCTCGAAGAACGATTCCACCGCCTCGATGACCTTGAACGGTTCATGGGCCACGCCCGGCACGGTGTCGCGTCGTACCTTCACGCCATGGGCCTCGAAGCTTGCGGCCAGTGCCTCGATCCGCTGGATGCGGTTGTCGCCTTGCAGCTCGGCGCCCGGCATCCACAGCTTGCTGTCCCGCGGAATGGTGATTTCCCACGTGGCGGTGTCTTCCGTGCCCACCAGCGTCTGCACGGCGACTTCCCGCATGGCGCCGATGTCGATCGCGCGGCCGAAGCGGGCCGGTACGTCGCGCACGCCCACCCACCAGTCGTAGTCCTGATTCAGCAGGGTGACCACGCCGGGGGCGCCAATGGAGACGGCTTGCAGGCGTTCGGGGTGCAGCATGAAGAAACGCTGGCAGAACTGCCCGCCGCCCGAATAGCCGTACAGCAGGAAGCGGTGGCCGTTGACGCGGTATTTGGCGATGGTTTCGTCCACCATGGACAGCAGCACGTGGTCGTAGCGGATGTCGTGGAATTGGATGCGCTTGTAATTGGCCAGGTCGCCCGGTTCGATAATGCCCACCGGGAACAGGGGGGCCAGCACGATGCAGTCGTTGCGCTGGGCGAAATCAGCGAAGCGGTCGCGGTACTGCGCCGCCGTGCGGCCGGTGCCGTGCACGATGACCGCCAGGTCATAGGCCTTTGCGCCGGCCTCGTCATAGTCGGGCGGCACATACAGGCAATAGCTGAAGCGCTGGTCGAACTGGCTGGCGAAGAACGGCGTGGCGCCGAAGTCGTAGAAGCTGAGTTTGACGCCGTGGCCCTGGCGGGGCGGGGGTGTCGTGGACATGGACGGGATCTCCTAGGAAAACGATTCGGCGGGTTGCGCCATGGCCAGCGTGTCGTTGCGCCACTTCAGGCGGACGCCGCCGGCGGCGGTGGCTTCCAGCATGGGGATGGCGCCCAGCAACTGGCGTGTATAGGGTTCGCGGGGGCGGTCGAAAATGGCGTCGCGGGTGCCGGCTTCGACGATCCGGCCCGCCTGCATCACGATGACGCGGTCGGCGATCTGCTCCACCACGCCCAGGTCATGGCTGATGAACAGACAGGAAAATCCATAGCGTTGTTGCAGGTCCGCCAGCAGGTCCAGCACCTGGGCGCGGACCGTGACGTCCAGCGCCGACACCGCTTCGTCGGCGATCAGCAGCGCCGGCCGTCGCACCAGGGCGCGGGCGATCGCCACGCGCTGGCGCTGTCCGCCGGATAGTTCGTGCGGATAGCGCAGACCAAAGTCGCCGTCCAGGCCGACGTCGCGCAAGGTCGTGGCGACACGCTCGTCTTTTTGCGCCGCGCTGAGCCCGGGCGCCAGCCGCAGGGCTTCGGCCACCAGCGCGAACACGGTCATGCGCGGGTCCAGCGACGAATACGGGTCCTGGAACACCATTTGGCAGTTATAGCGATAGTCGTTGAAGGCGGCGCCGCGGGCGGCCAGCGGCTGGCCTTTGTAGCGCAGCGCGCCACCGGTCGGCGCGACCAGCCCGGTCAGCACGGAACCCAGCGTGGTCTTGCCGGAACCGGACTCGCCCACCACGGCCACGACTTCGCCGGGGTGGATATCCAGGTCGATACCGTGCAGCACGCGGTTGCCGGCCTGCCGGGTAAACCAGCCCTGGCGCGCGCCATATTCCACCGTAAGGCCGCGCGCCGACAGCAGTGGCGCCTGGGTGGCAAGCGGACGCGGCGGACGCCGTTGCGGCAGCGTCGCCAGCAACTGGCGCGTGTAGTCGTGCGCGGGCGTGGCCAGCAATTGCGCGGTCGGGCCGGTTTCGACGATATCGCCGCGCCGCATGACCACCATGCGCTGCGCATAGCGCGCCACCATCGGCAGATCGTGGCTGATCAGCAGCACGGCCGTGCCGTTCTCCTGGGTCAGTTCCACCAGCATCTCCATCACTTCCCGCTGAATCACGGCGTCCAGCGCCGTGGTGGGTTCGTCGGCGATCAGCAGCGCGGGGCGCAGCAGCATGGCCGAGGCGATCATGATGCGTTGACGCATGCCTCCCGAGAATTCGTGCGGATAGGCATCCAGCACGCGGGACACGTCGGTCAGCCCGACGCGGCGCAGCATGGCTTCGATGCGGTCGCGATGCGTGGCGCGTTCGCCGGGCGCATGCTGTTCCAGCCCTTCGGCCAATTGCTGGCCGACGGTCAGCGACGGCGTCAGCGACGTCATGGGTTCCTGGAACACCATGGCCACCTTCGGGCCGCGCAGGGCGCGCAATTGCGCGGGCCGCAGCCCGTAGACGGAAGTGCCGTCCAGCCGGATGTCGCCGCCCGCGCGGTCGATGGCCTGCGGGGTCAGCCGCATGATGGCCCGGCCCAGCATGGTTTTGCCAGAGCCCGATTCGCCGACCACACCGACGATCTCGCCACGCGCGACCTGCATGCTGGCTTGCGAAACCACGTTGTGGCCATGGCCGGCGGTCAGCGTCAGGGCGTCGATATCGAGCAGGACGGGGGAAGTCATACGCGCCTCCGCATGCGGGGGTCCAGCCGGTCGCGCAGTGCGTCGCCCAGCAAATTGATGCCCAGCAACGACAGCGAAATCGCCAGGCCGGGAAAGATGGCCAGCCAGGCGGCCTGGCCGATGTAGGTGCGGCTGCCGGCCAGCATGTTGCCCCAGGTCGGCGCGGGCGGCGCCACGCCCAGGCCCAGGAAACTGAGCGAGCTTTCCGCCAGGATGATCCAGCCGCACATGGACGTCGCCATGACAATCACTGGCGCCAGGCAGTTGGGCAGCAGATGCCGCATCAACGTATAGAACTCTGAGTTGCCCATCACGCGGGACGCTCGGACGAATTCGCGTTCGCGCAGGCTCATCACGGTGCCGCGCACCACCCGCACGACCGACGACATATAAGCCAGCGCCAGCGCCAGGATGATGCCGGTTTCGCTGGCGCCGAAAACGGCCAGCAGCCCAAGCGCCAGCAGCAGCCCGGGAAAGGCCAGCAGTGCGTCGTTCAGCGCCATCAGCACGCGGTCCGGCCAGCCGCGCAGATAGCCGCTGACGGCGCCGATCAGGACGCCGGCGCCCGTCGCCAGCAGCACGGTCATCAGACTGACGCGCAGGCTGGCGGTGGTGCCGCGCATCAGCCGGCTGAACACGTCGCGGCCCAGTTCATCCGTGCCCATCAGGTGGGTCAGGCTGGGCGCGGCCAGGCGCGACTTGAAATCAAGCTTGAGCGGGTCGTAGGGCGTCCAGAACAGGGCCACCAACGCCGTGATCACCACGGCCGCGACCAAGGTGCCGCCGATGACGGCGGTAAGGGAACGACGGGTCATTTCGCGGCCACCCTGGGGTCGAAAATCGGATAGAGCAGGTCCACCAGCAGGTTCACCAGGACGTAGACCGTGGCGATGAAAAGCAGGCAGCCCTGGATGACGGGGTAGTCCCGGGCGAAGATGGCGTCCACCAGCAGACGCCCCAGCCCGGGGATGGTGAACACGGTTTCAATGACCGCGATGCCCGCCAGCAGGTTGCCCAGGATCAGCCCCAGCAGCGTCCAGGTGGGGCCGAACGAATTCTTGAAGGCGTGGCGCCACATCACCTTGCTTTCCGGCAGGCCCTTGGCGCGGGCGTGGGTGATGTAGTCCAGATGCAGCACTTCCAGGGTCGAGGCACGGGTCATGCGCAGGATCACGCCGATCTCGTGCAGCAACAGCGTGGCGACCGGCAGTACCAGGTACAGCAGCGCGCGGCCGGGGTTTTCGCTGAAGGCGACGAAGCCCACCACGGGAAACCAGCCCAGTTTCAGCGCGAAGAGCAGCAACAGCAGCAGACCCATCCAGAACGCCGGCAGCGAGAGCAGCAGCGTGGCGCCGGCCACCAGCGCCAGGTCCGCCATGCGGCCTTGGCGCCAGGCCGCGAACATGCCCGCTGGCACGGCCACCAGGGTGGCGAGCACCACGGCGGGCAGCACGATCTGCGCGCTGACCGCGAACCGCTCGAGGATCAGCGTCATCACCGGCTGGCGGTTGGCGATGGATTGTCCCAGGTCGCCTTGCAGCACGTGCCCGGCCCAGATGGCGAATTGCGTCGGCCAACTGGCGTTCAGACCCAGCTGTTCGCGCAACGCCGCTAGGCTGGCCGCATCGGCGGAGTCGCCCAGCATCAGCGCGGCCGGATCCCCCGGGATCAGCCGCACCAGGATGAACACGGCAAGCGCGACGATCAGCAGCGTGGGCAGCGCCATGCCGATGCGCGAGGCGACGAATCTGAGCATGGCGTCAGGCTGCCGCCAGTTCGGACTCGCGCACGTCGACCGCGTCGCCCGGTTCGTCGCCGTCCAGCCGGTAGGTGGTGAAGCGCCGATTCGCTGCGGGCATGGGCGCGATTTCCATGATGCCCAACGCCGGTTCCATGACGATCATCGCCACGGTGGCGGTCAGGTTGCCGCCGTCGCCGTGGCGTGCGGGGCGGCAGACGGAATAGGGCGCCAGGAAGTCGTCGAACAGGGCGGCCTTGACGCCTTCGCGGTCAAGCAGGCGGCCTTGCGCCTGCAGCAGCCGGCGCACGCGCCAGTCGCGGTAGAAGCTCTCGGGCACGTGGGGAATGCCCGTGTCGCGCAGCTTGGACAGCGCGATGGCGCCCACCCAGTGGTTGGCGTGCACGATCAAGCCGTCGTCCGGATACAGCGGGAAGGCCTCGTCCGGCGCGCATTCGAAATCAATGCCGAAGCCCGCCGCCGACGCGATCATGATGTTGTTCGAGCACGACTTGGGCGTGGTCGCCACGACCTTGGCCGCCAGCGCGAAGTGCTCCTGTTCCAGCACCTTGCGGCGGATCAGGCCCAGCGGCACGCCCAGCGACCGGTAGTCGCGCTCGCATTCCAGGTAATTGGCGGTGATGGACACACCTGCCGCGTTCAAGCCGCTGCGCGCCAGCCCGCCGGCTTCGACGAAGGTCAGGTAGTCGGGGCCGTGGTTCTGACGCACCCGCAGCACCACGCCGGTGTCGGCGCATTCGGCGCGCCAGTCCCAGTTTTGCGCGTGGATCAGATTGCCGGAGGCGCTGCGTTCGGGCAGCAGGATGGCCCCGGTGCAACCGTCGTCGGCCTCGTCGTCGGGGTTGGCCGTGGCGCTTTGCGCCCGCGCCAGTGCCATGACCTCGGTGCGGGCGTTGATCATGACGATGTCTTCGAACGGTACCCCTGCGCCGGCCGCGATGCCGTGCATTTCCTCGACGTAGCGTTCGTCGAAGTCACCGATGCGGCGCGCGTAGTCGGCGATCAGGGCTGTCTTTTGCGCGGCGCTCATGCCGAATCCGTCCAGGGCCCCGCCGTATAGCGCCACGCTCTGCCGGATGCGAGGAGCCAGCGCCCGACCGTACTGGCGGCCGCGCTCTTCGGGGCCGCCCGTCAACGTCACGCAGGGAAAGGGGGTGATCGCCATCGCTTGTCCTTTTGTATTTTGATGCTGTGTAATACACTAAATAGGCCGGATGTTGGCTGTCAATCTGTTTTATGTGGCGTTATATGAAATTTAGGGAAAACGTGAATGCCAAGGATGCGAATTGGCATTGAGCATAGGAACCCACCGTGAAGCGCAGGAGCGCGATGCCATGCAGGAGCTAAGTCCCCTACAGATCGAAGTCGCCCGCAAGCTCACGGCGCTGATTCAAGGCGGCCGCTGGCAGGTTGGCGAACGGCTGTCGGATGCGCGCCTGGCGCAAGAACTCAAGGTGTCCCGGTCGCCGATCCGGCAAGCGCTGAATCTGCTGACGCGCCAGGGCCTGGTGGCGTATACGCCCGGCAAGGGCTACCGGCTGGAACGCGAACCGGGCAGCGACGAAAGCCTGGACGAACTGATGCCGCATTCCGAATCGGAAAGCCTGTACGGCGATTTGATGAGCGCGCGCGCGGTCGGCCGGCTGGGCGCGGAAGTGTCCGAGGCGCAACTGGTCGAGCAATTCCAGGTGACACGCGGCGCGGTGCGGCGCGCGTTGATGCGTTTTGCCACCGAGGGGCTGGCTGAGCGGCTGCCGGGGCATGGCTGGCACTTCGCGGAAAGCCTGGACAACGAGCAGGCGGTGAACGAGAGCTACGAATTCCGGCTGATCGTTGAATGCAACGCGCTGATGACGCCGGGCTACGCGCCGCGCCCCGACCAGTTGGCCGCCTTGCAACGCGAGCAGACCGAGATCCTGCAGATGCCCATCGAACAACTGCAGCGCGACGCCTGGTTCAACGCCAATGCAGCCTTTCACGAGACGTTGGCGGCGTGGTCCAACAACCGCTTCCTGACCGAGGCCGTGCGGCGCCAGAACTCATTGCGGCGCATGACGGAATACGCCAACTTTGGGCATCTGGCCGAGGTCCACATCCATCAGGCGTGTACCGATCACTTGGGGATCTTGGCGGCGCTGGCCGAGGGTGACCGCGACTACGCCACCGCGCTGCTCAGGCGGCACATCACGCGGTCGGCCGATATCTAGACGCGGGCTCGACGCCAGCAGGGCAGAGACGCAACCCGGCGCGCGGCCTGCCGGCCTGGCCGTCGTAATTCGACAACAGATAATAAAGATGCGAATCAGTTGCATTACACTTCTTCCCGATTCAGCAGATCGCTGTGGGAGAGGTAGTCGACATGCACGTTCACCGGCCGGGTGGCCATCCATCCAATATTCGTCCCCGATTCACGCTACGCCTCGCTGAAGGGCAGCAGACACGCAGCGCCTGCGTGGCATGGGGGCTTTTCCTGGCCCTGGCATCCGCCACCGCGGCGGCGCAGGAAGCCGGGGTAGCCACCCTGCCCAGCGTGCAGGTGGTGGGCGAAGGCGATGGCACCACGACCGAAGGCTCCGGCTCGTACACGCCGCGCGCCACCGCCGCCAGCACCGGGCTGGCGTTGACGTTGCGCGAGACGCCGCAATCGGTCACCGTCGTGACGCGCCAGCGCATGGACGATGAAGACATGCGTTCGCTGGCCGATGTGATGGCCAGCACGCCAGGCATCTCGGTGCAGAACTACGACAGCGAGCGGTACTCGTTCAGCTCGCGCGGCTTTTCCGTCAGCAATTACATGTATGACGGCATACCCACGAGTTTCGACACCGGTTACGCCGCCGGCGAATCGTCCGTCGATCCCATCATCTATGACCGCGTCGAGGTCGTGCGGGGCGCCACCGGCTTGTTGACCGGCGCCGGCAATCCCTCCGCGTCCATCAACCTGGTCCGCAAGCACGCCATCAGCCGCGAGTTCAAGGCCGACCTGAGCGTCAGCGCCGGCACGTGGGACAACTACCGCGGCACGCTGGACCTGTCGACGCCGCTGAACACCGACGGCAGCGTGCGCGGCCGCATCGTATCGGCGTATCAGGACAGCCATTCTTTCCTGGACGGCTATCAGAACAAGAAGACGGTTTTCTACGGCGTGGTGGACGCGGACCTGACCTCGCGCACCACCCTTAGCGCGGGCTTCAACTACCAGGACAATGACCCGCAGCGCAGCAGTTGGGGCGGTTTTCCGCTGTGGTACGCGGATGGCGGGCGCACCGACTGGAAGCGTTCGTTGAACACCGGGGCCGACTGGAGCGCTTGGGCAAGCACGACCCAAGGTGGGTTCGCCAGCCTGGAACACCGCTTCGACAACGACTGGCGCGTGCAGGCGGTGGCGTCGCACTCCAAGCACGAGATGGACGGCAAGCTGTTGTACCTGTACGGATGGCCCGATCGCGAGACCGGGCTGGGCATGGGGGCGTCGCCTTCCTGGTATCTGGGCGATCGCAAGCAGAACAGCATCGACGTCAAGGCGTCGGGCCCGTTCACGATGTTCGGCCGCCGCCACGAGGCCGTGGTGGGCGCAAGCTTCAACCGCCAGTACGCCGACTTCGACTACCGGTCGTCCTTATCCACCGCGCCGGTCGGCAATTTCCTGGATTGGGACGGCTCGTATCCGGAACCGGACTGGAACGGCACGTCCGTTACCGCTAGCCGCTACACGACCAAGCAAACTGGCTGGTACGGCGCATTGCGTCTGAATCTGGCCGATCCGCTGAAGCTGATCGTCGGCGGCCGTTACAGCACCTGGAAGACGGATTCCGTCGGCTTCGGCGGCGGCAATCACACCGCCTTCGACAAGAACGCCTTCACGCCGTATGCCGGGCTGCTGTACGACATCAACGACACCTACACCGCCTATGTGAGCTACACGGGGATTTTCAATCCACAAAGCTATCAGGACCGTAACGGTGGGTGGCTCGACCCCCTTGAAGGCAAGTCCTACGAGGCCGGCGTCAAGGGCGAATTCCTGGAAGGGCGCCTGAACGCCAGCGCCGCCGTGTTCCAGATCGACCAGGACAACGTGGCGCAGGCCGATACGGGATACCTGGTGCCGGGCACGATCAACGAGGCCTATCGGGCCGCGCAAGGCACGCGCAGCCGAGGCTTTGACCTGGAAGTGTCGGGCGAAGTCACGCCGGGCTGGAACTTGGCGGCGGGCTGGTCCCATTGGACCGCTAGCGATGGCGAGGGCAAGGCGATCCAGACCGACCAGCCGCGCAGCCTGGTGCGCGTGTTCACGACCTATCAGTTGCCCGGCGACTGGAACAAGCTGACAGTGGGCGGCGGCGTCAACTGGCAAAGCCACGTCTACACCATCGCCAGTGGTCCCAATGGCGCCGAACGCGTGGGCCAGGGCAGCTACGCCATCACCAACCTGATGGCGCGCTACCGGTTCAACCGCAATCTGTCGGCGCAGTTGAACGTGAACAATGTGTTCGACCGCAAGTACTACAGCCAGGTGGGGTTCTATAGCCAGGGCGCCTGGGGCGCGGGACGCAGCGCGATGATGACGATGCGCTATCAGTACTAACCGCGCCGGGCGGGGGCCCGATGCTGCGGCGCCAGCGGGCAGGCCGCGCAATACTGCGCGGTGGGCAAGAGGTGGTAGAGGCAGCACTCGCGGTGCAGCGTCACCGCGGGCCCCGGGCCGCGCGATGTTCGGGGCGGCAGGCAAAGCGGATTGGCGCGTTCGTTCGCGGGGCAACCCCACCAGGGGTTTTCCAGCAGCGCCAGCCTGTCCTGGCGCACGGCGTCGCTTGCCGCGGTGCCGTGCGTCTGCGTTTCGACCGCCTTCAGCACGACCTCCAGGTAGCGCACCGCGCCGCCCCACACCACTTTGCGCGGCAGCCGGCTGGCGCGAAACAACGCATCGGCCAAGGGCAGCAGGTGGTGCCAGACCAGCGCGTCGTACCGGCGCCAGACATCGCCGCCGGGGTCCGGCGCGCCCAGTTCCGCGATCTGGAAGCGGGCAGGCGCCGCGTTGACGTCCAGTTCGATCCACATGGCGTCGCTGCGCGCGGGCAGCGCGTGGCGTGCGCCGCTGGCGGCCGCGGCCACGGGCGGCAACAGGGTCCACAGATAGCTCATGGCCCAGGCGGAGGCCACCGCGCGTGGATCGGCATCCGACCAATGGCGGCGATGGCGGGCAAGCGTGTCGGCCAGCCCGGGCTCATCGCCCAGCAAGGCCGCGGCCTTGCTGGCGCCGGCCGGGGGCGCGCCCAGTTGCACCGTTTCGGCGTAGGGGCGCCAGTCTTCACGAAAGAAGGGCTGCAGCAACGCGATCATGCGCGCGGTGCCTGCATGGGACGGATCATCGTGTTCGGATAGGAAGGGAACCCGGGACCGGCGGATTCCGGCCTGCGAAAGAACCGCAGCGTAAAGAGAAAGCGGCGGCAGCGCAAATGTGGCGTCGCGGCGCGGTCCGCGTCACGCGGTGACGCACAGCGCGACCGGGCAATCGCGCAGCAGTTCGCTTACGTCCACGTCGCCGGCGGCGTCGATGCGCGGGCACTGTCCGGACAGCGTATTCAGCAGGGCATCCGGGGGCGTGCCGGCCGGCAGCCGGATGCGGGTGCCGGCCCAGAACCGGTGCGCCTGCCCGGCCTGGCCGTGCGCATAGGCGCCAAGCGTTTGCGCGCATAACCGGGGCACGACGACGAGCACGCTGCGGGCATCGTGCCGCCGAAGGTAGGCCACCACATGGGCGGCTTTTGGGCCATGCGCCGCCAGCGGTTCGTGGGGGGCCTGGCTGAACATCTGTGGATGGCGGGCGCGCAGATGCAGCGCGCGGCGGATCAGGGCTTGCTTGATTGCGCCGGTGTGCCAGGCCTGTGCGCCGGTGGCGATTGGTTCGCCCGCATCGTCCGAGGCCAGCAGGCCCGCCCGGGCCGCGTAGTCGACCGGGCGGCGGTTATCGGGATCGACCAGGCTGAAGTCCCATAGGTCCGTGCCCTGGTAGAGGTCCGGCACGCCGGGCAGCGTGCACCGCAGCAAGGTCTGCGCAAGGCTGTTCACCAGACCTGCGGGGGCGATGCGCAACGCGTGCTCGCCGATTTCCCGCAGCAGGACGCGGCCATCGTCCGTGTCCTTGAGCGCGTCGATGCAACGGCGCGCCGCGTGTTCGTAGACCGGATCGGGGTCCGTCCAGCTGGTGCGCAGCTTGGCCTCGCGCAGCGCCTTTTCCTGCCATTGGGCGATGCGGTCCAGGTAGCTTGCCAACGGCCCGTCGGGCGAGTCGGGCGCCAGGTCAAGCGGCCATGCGCCCACCAGGGATTGCAGCAGCACATAGGCGTCGGCGGGCGCGATGGGGCCAAGCCGGGCCAGCCGCGGCACCCAGGTCCGGGCAAGGCCAATCCATGCGTGGGGCGCTTCACTCAATACCGCCAGCCGGGCCCGCGTGTCTTCGCCCCGCTTGTGGTCGTGGGTGGCGGTGGCCAGCATGGCAAGGGGGAGGCGGGCGGCGCGTTCCGCGCATAGCGCGTGAAAGGCCTCGGGCGACAGCGAAAATCGTTCGGGGCTGGACCCCACTTCGTTGCGGGACAGCAGCGGCCCGCGCCGGTAGAACAGGGTGTCTTCCAGCGCTTTGGCCGCCAGCGGCGGCGTCAGCTGTTGAAAGCGGCGCAGGCAATGCGCCAACGCGCCCGCCAGCACAGGCGAGGTGGCGGCGTCACTGCCCGCCGCCGGCCCACTCTGGAATGAAGCGCCACCGAGCCATTGGTCAAGTTGCGCAAGCAGTTGTCCGTCGGCCGTGTTCGGCCCCAGCTGCGCACGGGCCTGGTCCAGGGCCGTGCCGATCCAATCGGTATCGGCGGGGCTGCGGCCCCCGTCTTCCGCGTAGGTGCGATACACCGGGAACGCGGCCAGCAGGGCGGTCAGCACGCGGTCGATGGCAGGGAACGTCCAGTCGCGCGTTGCCGGGTCCATGCGGGCGACATGTGCCAACGCATGCGCCAGTGCCAGGCGTTCCGCGGGGAAGTGCCTGGCCAGCATCCGCTGGCGGGCATCCAGCAATTGCGCCGGCGCGTCGCGGGGATCGCCGCTCAGCGTGTTCCAGAACGCCTGCAGCGGCGCTTCGGCGTCGGGCGCATGCAGCAGCGCGCCCGCCTGGTCCATGAAGTCGTAGCCCGTCGTGCCGTCGGCCGGCCAGCGGGAATCCAGGGTTTCGCCGTCGGCCAATATCTTTTCCACGACGAGGTAGGCCCCTGCGCGTCCTGCGCCTGCCTGCGTCAGTGCCTGGCGCAGCCGACGCAAATAGGCGCCGGGGCTGGCCAGGCCATCGACGTGGTCGATGCGCAACCCGTCCAGAATGCCTTCCTGGTACAGGCGCAACACCATCCGGTGCACGGCGTCGAAGACGGCCTTGTCTTCGACGCGCACGCCGACCAGTTCGCTGATTTCGAAGAAGCGGCGCCAGTTGATCTGTTCGGGCGCGGTCCGCCACCACGCCAGCCGGTAATGCTGGCGTTCCAACAAGTCGTGCAGGCGTGCGCGCCCGTCGGCGGCATGGGCGTCATAGGCGGCGCAGACGGCGGCGGCATCGTCGGTGTCCGCCGCGAATCCGGGCGCGATGGGCAGGTGCAGGTCGCCGACGGCCACGACGTAGGCATCCGAGTCATGGATGAGCCTTATGCCGCCGGCTTGCAGGCATTGCCCATAGGGTTCGGGCAGCACCGGCAGCAAGACCTTGCCGCGCAAGGCCGGGTCGGCCGGCCGCCAATCGATATCGAAAGCGCGCGCGTGCGGACTGCGCGGCCCCAGGCGCAGCACGTCGGCCCACCACGCATTGGAGGGGTGCGCGGCCATGTGGTTGGGCACGATGTCGGCGATCAGGCCCAAGCCCAGCGATCGGGCTGCGGCGGCCAGGCGGCGCAAGGCGGGTTCTCCGCCCAGCGCGCCGCTGACGCGCTGGTGGTCGATCACGTCATACCCATGGGTCGAGCCGTGCCGGGCTTCGGTGATGGGCGACAGGTACAGGTGGCTGACGCCCAGCGCGGCATAGTACGGAAGCTGCGCGCGGGCGTCGTCCAGCGTGAAGCCCGCGTGCAATTGCAGGCGCGCGGTGGCGCGGGGCGCGTTCATGGCCGGCCCCTGATGGCGCGCACGGATTGCAGGCGCGTGGTGGTGGCCGGCGCGTTCAGGCAATCGGCGACGGACAGCGGCGCGCGCTGACGCCAGTTGGGATGGTCGGCGACGGTGCCGGGCAGATTGGGCTGATCCAATTGGCCCGTCAGGTCTTCCAGCGTTACCAGCATCAAGGGGCATGGCGTTGCCGCGACGAAGCCCAGCAATTCCGCGCTCGGCGGTTCGCGGGAAGGCGGCAACGCGGAAGCGGTCGGCGAGGATGTCTGCACGGCTCGCCACAAGGCGGCGCGGTCGGCAAGCCGCCCGGCGCGCAGCGTGGCCTCGTCCTGTTCCGGGCCCAGCAGCCCTAGCCGCGAGCGCCACAGGATGTCCTGCC
This sequence comes from Achromobacter sp. MYb9, assembly GCF_002975275.1. Taxonomy (GTDB): domain Bacteria; phylum Pseudomonadota; class Gammaproteobacteria; order Burkholderiales; family Burkholderiaceae_B; genus Achromobacter. The sequence goes on from NZ_PCOQ01000005.1 coordinate 318,972, forward strand.
CATGCCACCACCCCTCCAGCGTGGGCAGGTCGTGCGTGGTGGTCATGGCCACGGCGTGCGGCGGCCAGTCGGCCGGCGCCAGAAAGCCCGCCGGTTCGACCGGCCGCGCACTCGGAGCAAGCGCGGGTTCAGGGTCGGGTTCAGGCGCGGGTTCGGGGGCGCGCATGAACCACAGCACGTTCATGCCCAGCAGACCCTGTTCTTGCAGCCGGGCGTCGAAGCCATCGGGCACCGTACCCAGGTTTTCGCCGATGACCAGGGCGCGGCGCAGCCAGGCTTCCAGCGCCGTCAGCCGCAGCAACTGAGTGAGCGGGTAGCGCAGATAGGCGCCGTCCTGCGGTGAGGCGCCATCCGGAATCAGCCACATGCGCGCCATGCCCAGGATATGGTCGATGCGCACGCCGCCCGCATGGGCCAGGCTGGCGCGCAACATGGCCAGGAACGCCGCGTATCCCGATTGCCGCAACGCGGCGGGCGACAGCGCGGTCAGGCCCCAACCCTGGCCCTGTGGATTATGCAGATCCGGCGGCGCGCCCACGCTGGTGCGCGTCATCAGGTCGGCCTGGCGGCTCCAGGCGTGGCTGCCCGCCGGGCTGCCGCCCACCGCCAAATCCGCCAGCACGCCGATACGCATGCCGGCGTCGCGTGCGGCTTGTTGGGCGTGCGCCAGGCTGGCCGATGCCAGCCATTGGCTGAACATGTGCGCGTCGACTTCCGCCCGATGCGCGTCGGCGTAGCGTTGCGCGGCGGGTGATCTCGGGTCGCGCAGTTCGGCCGGCCATTCGGTCCAGGGGATCGGCGCGCCTTGTGCCCGCGTCTGGTCCGCATGCAGCGCTTCAAACAAGGCGTGGTCATGCAAGTCTTGTCCCGCCGTGGCGCGGTAGTCGTCATAGGCCTTGCGCTGGGCCGGGGTGGCGGTGACGGGGAACCGGGCGTGCAGGCGGCGCAGCAATTCCAGACGGGACGCGGCGGCGGCAGGCCAGTCGATAAGCGGCCTCGCGTCCAGCGCGCGCAGCCGCGCCTGATCCATGCCGGACAATGCGTGATGCACCGCCGCTTCGCCCAGCACGCTGGCGGGGTGGGCATACAGGGCATTCAAAAACAGGCGGCTGGACGGAGAATAGGGGCTGCATTGCGCGGGGTCGGCCGCGAACATCGCATGGACCGGGCTGATCGCCAGCGCATCCGCGCCCGCGGCCCCGGCCGTGGCGGCCAGGTCGCGCAACGCACCGAAATCGCCGAAGCCGTGCGTCGCCACCGCAAGGTCCGGGGACGGCCGCCGCAGGCTGTAGAGCTGGACGGCCAATCCCCACGCGCGGGCATCCTTGACGCGCAGCAGCTCGTCGACCGCAGGCGCGCGCGGCGGCGCGACGGCAAGCGTCGTGACGCCGCCTGGCGTCGTCAGCGTGTAGTAACCCGGTTCGGCGGGCGCGACCAGCGTTGTGGTGCCGTCGGCGGCGCTGGCCGTGCGGACGGCGACCCGGGATTGCGAGCGGGTCTGCATCTGGCAGACGCCGGCGCAATGCCCGGGAAGCTCGACCGTGTCGCCGGCCAGTGCGATCAGCATCGGGGCCAGATGGCTTTGCGCCGACGCAGCGGCCAGACGGTGACGGCTGTCGCGAATGTCCGCGTCGGAATTGGCGGGCAGATCCATGGCGTCCAGCAGGGACCGCAGCGTATCGGGTGACACGCGGCGGGGGCGCTGGTCGGCGCCCATCCAGTCTTCAATGATCCCGGCCTCGGCAGCCAGGGCTGACAAGGCGTTCTGGGCGGGTGTGTTCATTCGGCATCCTCAAGCAGCCAGACCGTGCTGTCGGCACACAGGCTGCCCAGCCCCAGCGCGTCGAACGCGCCCGGCCGGGATTCGAACAGCAGCGATGAAAACAGCGGGCCCTTCGGCGCCAGGTCGGGGGGCAGCGCTTGCCGGTCCGGGCCCAGGTTGGCGTAAAGCGTCAATAGGGCGCCATCGCCCAAAAGCCATTGCGCGCGCACGGCATCGGGTCCGACGGCACGTGCCCCGGTGCTGCGCGTGCCGGGCAGCACCGGGGCAATCGCGCGCTGGCGCAAGTGCAGCAGCGCTCCGTACAGGGTGCGCCAAATTTGCGCATCGCCGCTGTCGTCGTTCCCCTCTTCGTCTTCAGCGCTTGCCGTGGCCCAGGGCAGGCTCTGCGCCCACGTGGATTCCGCGTTGGGATCCGGCAGGGCAGCGACATCCGCCGCGTTGAAGCCAGGAAAAGCCGAGAACTCCCGCCGGCGTCCGTCGCGTACCGCCTGCGCCAGGGCCGCGTCCGCGTGGCTGGTGAAATAGAGGAACGGCGCACGGCTACCGCTTTCTTCGCCCATGAAGATCAACGGAATCTGCGGCGCCAGCAGTTGCAGCGCAACCGCGGCGCGCAGACGTTCCGGATTTTTCACCAGCACCGTCAGACGCTCGCCCGCCGCGCGGTTGCCGGTCTGGTCGTGGTTCTGCAGGAACAGCACGAACGCGGTGGGCGGCAGATGGCCGCTGGGTTCGCCGCGCGACGCGCCATGCCGGACGCGCGACGGCTGGCCCTGGTACAGCCAGCCCTGCTCCAGGCAACGCGCCAGGGCCTGGGCGGGTTGGTCGGCATAGTCGGCGTAGTAGCCGTGCGACTCCCCGGTCAACAGGTGATGCAGCACGTGATGGGCGTCGTCGTTCCATTGTGCGTCGTAACCCTGGCCGAGCAGACTGGCGCGGTTGTCGTCGTTCTCCAGGACCAGGTGGATATGGCGCTGCGCCGGAATCTGGCCGCGCACGAACTGCGCCAGTTCCACCAGCCATTCCGGGTCGGGAATGGCGTGCACGGCATCCAGCCGCAAGCCGTCGAAGCGGAATTCCGTCAGCCAGTACAAGGCGTTCTCTTCAAAGTAGCGGCGCACGGCGGGCTGGCGGAAATCAATGGCAGGGCCCCACGGCGTTGACACGTCGTGCCGGAAGAATGGCGCGGCGTATTGCGGCAGATAGTTGCCGTCGGGGCCGAAATGGTTGTAGACCACGTCCAGCATCATGCTGATCCCCAACCCGTGCGCCGTGTCGATCAGGCGCTTGAGCGCGTCCGGCGAGCCATAGGCTTCATCCGGCGCATAGGGCAGCACGCCGTCGTAGCCCCAGTTGCGCGGGCCGGGGAAGTCGGCCACGGGCATCAGCTCGACAACGGTGACGCCCAGCGCGGCCAGCTCGGGCAGCTTGGCGGTCAGCCCTGCAAAGCCGCCGGCCAGGCCCGCGTGCGCTTCGTAGATGACGGCTTCCGACCAGGGCCGGCCCTGCCAGGACGGATGCTGCCAAGGGTAGGTGTCGGGCCCGGGGACGACACTGGCCCCATGCACGTCTCCATCCTGCCGACGCGATGCCGGATCCGGCACCAACAGGTCATCGCCGATGCGGTAGCGATACCGGGTACCGGCCGGACAATCCACCTCGATCTCGGCGTACCCATCGGTGCCTGGATGCAGCGCGATGGGGTCGCGTCCGTCGATGACCAACGCCAGCGCGTCGGGCGCGGTGGGCGCCCACAGGCGGAAACGCGTGCGGCCATCGGGCAGGGGCAGGGCGCCGTGGGTGTAGGGCTCGGGCCATGCCGTCATGATGAGCCTCCGGGGATGCAGGCGGCCGACAGCAGCACCAGGCCGTGGGCCTGGACGGTGATGCCGGTATCGGAGACCGGCGCGGTCGGGACCTGCGTGGCGGAATCCAGTTCGCGTATCCAGGGCAGGCCGGGCTCGGGCAACGTGAAGGCAACGGGTTCATCGCCCGGGTTCAACAGCAGCAGGGTGATGTCCGCGCTGCCGTCGTCGCGCAACGCCGCGCGGCGCAGGGCCATGGCGAGGGTCTGCGGATCGTCCCACGATGCCTGGCCGATCGGGCTGCCGTCTGCGTCGAACCAGCTGATGGCGGCGACGCCCGGGCAGATCTCCTGGGCGGCGTCGCCGAAGCGCGCGGCACGCAGGCTGGGGTGATCGCGCCGCAGCGCGACGGCGCGCGCGACAAAATGGCTCAGCGCGCGCCCGGCGTCGCTCTGGGCCAGGGTCCAGTCCAGCCACGACAAGGGGCCGTCCTGGCAGTACGCGTTGTTGTTGCCGTCCTGGCTGTTGCCGAATTCGTCGCCGGCCAGCATCATCGGCGTGCCGTCGGACAGGAACAGGGTCGCCAGCAGCGCCCGCTGCACCTGGCCGCGCCGCTCCAGGATGGCGTCGTCCTGCGTGGGCCCTTCCTCGCCCCAGTTGCGGCTGTAGTTTTCTCCGTGGCCATCGTTGCCGTTTTCGCCGTTCGCCTCGTTGTGGCTGGCGTCGTAGCTGACCAGGTCCTGGGTGGTGAAGCCGTCGTGCGAGGCCACGAAGTTCACGCTGGCCCAGGGCCGGCGGTGACGTCGGTCGAACACGTCGCGGGACCCGCACAGCCGCGCCGCCATGTCGCCGCGCATGCCTTCATCGCCGCGCCAGTAGCGGCGGACGGTGTCGCGGTAGCGGTCGTTCCATTCGGCCACCCCCGGCGGATGATTACCCAGCTGATAGCCGTCGGGCCCGATGTCCCACGGTTCCGAGATCAGCTTCACGCCGGCCAGCGCCGGATCCTGCAGCAGGGCATCGAAGAAGCCGGATCCCGGGTCGAAGCCCGTGCCTTCGCGGCCAAGCGTCACGCCCAGGTCGAAACGAAAGCCATCCACGCCGTAAGACTGCGTCCAATAGCGTAGCGAATCCATCACCATCTGCAGGACGCGAGGATGCGACAGGTTCACCGTATTGCCGCAACCAGTGTCGTTGATGTAGTAACGCTCTTCGCCCGGCATCAGGCGGTAGTAGCTGGCGTTGTCGAGGCCGCGCCATGACATCGTGGGCCCAAGTTCGCTGCCTTCGCAGGTATGGTTGTAGACCACGTCCAGAATCACTTCCAGGCCGGCCGCGTGCAAGCGGCGCACCGCCTGGCGCAGGTCGTTCGGGCCGCGCTGCAGATACGCGGGTTCGGGCGCGAAGAACGACAGGGTGTTGTAGCCCCAGTAATTGCGTAGACCGCGTTCAAGCAGGAACCGGTCTTGCAGGAAGGCGTGCACCGGCAGCAATTCAATGGCGGTGACGCCCAGGCGGTGCAGGTGTTCGATGAAACGCGGGTCCGCCAGGGCGGCGCAGGTGCCGCGTAGCGGCTGGCGCAGGTCTTCACGCTGCATCGAGACGCCGCGCAGGTGCACCTCGTAAATGGTCGTGTCGGCCCACGCGGTGCGCGGCGCCTTGCTGTTGCCCCAGTTGAATGGCACGTCTTCCGTCACGATGGCCTTGGGCATCGCCGGCGCGCTGTCGCGGCGGTCCATCGACAAGTCGGCGCGCGCGTGATTCATCCGGTAGCCAAACAGCGCGTCGCTCCAGCTGGCGGGGCCGGTCAGGTGACGCGCGTAGGGGTCCAGCAGCAGCTTGTGCGGATTGAACCGGTGACCATTGCGGGGATCATAGGGGCCGTGCGCGCGGTAGCCGTAGACCAGCCCCGGTTGGGCATCGGGCAGGTAGCCGTGCCAGACTTCATCCGTGCATTCGGGCAAATCGAAACGCCGCAGCTCCTTGCGGCCCCGCGCGTCGAACACGCACAGTTCAATGCGCGTGGCGTTGGCGGAAAAGACGGCGAAGTTCACGCCCAGGCCGTCGCTGACCGCACCCAGCGGATACGGCTGGCCGGTCGTGAGGCGGGGCAGTTGAGAGGGATCCATGGGGTCAGCCTTCCAGCGTGAAAAATAAGGTGGCCAGGGGCGGCAGCGTCAGGGGCAGGGATTGCGCGTGGCCGTGCGAGGGCTCGGCGACGGTGAACGCCGCGCCTTGATTGCCCTGGCCCGAGCCGCCATAGCAGCCCGCGTCGGTGTTCAGCGTTTCGATCCAGCGTCCCGCAACGGGCACGCCGACCCGGTAGCCGTGCCGCGTGACGGGCGTGAAATTCGAAATGGCCAGCACCAGCGATGTGCGGCCCTGGCGCAGGAACGCGGCCACGCTGTTGTCGGCGTCATCCATCACCACCCAGGCGAAGCCTGCGGGCTCGGCGTCAAGTTCATGCAGGGCGGGGGTATCCCGATAGAGGCGATTCAGGTCGGCCACCAGGCGCTGCACGCCTTTGTGGCCCGCGTCGTCCAGCAAGGCCCAGTCCAGGGCGGCGTCGTGGTTCCATTCGGTGGGGCAGGCAAGCTCGCCGCCCATGAATAGCAATTTCTTGCCCGGGTGCGCCCACATGAAGCCCAGATAGGCCCGCAGGTTCGCCAGCTTGGCCGCCCGGTCACCCGGCATTTTGTTCAACAGCGAGCCCTTGCCGTGGACGACTTCGTCATGCGAGAGGGGCAGGATGAAGCGTTCGGAATAGGCATAGGCCATGCCGAAGGTGATGTCGTGGTGGTGGTGCTTGCGGTGCACCGGGTCTTCATGCATGTAGCGCAGCGTGTCGTGCATCCAGCCCATGTTCCATTTGTAGTGGAAGCCCAGGCCGCCTTCGGCCACCGGGGCCGTCACGCCAGGCCAGGCGGTCGATTCTTCGGCCACGACGATGGCGTCGGGGGTCTGCTCGCGCACGGTCGCGTTCAGTGCCCGCAGGAATTCAACCGCTTCCAGGTTTTCGCGGCCGCCGTGCCGGTTCGGGATCCATTCGCCGGGCTGGCGGCTGTAGTCGCGGTAGAGCATCGACGCCACGGCATCCACGCGCAGGCCGTCGATGTGGTAGCGCTGCAGCCAGTGCATGGCGCTGGCGATCATGAAGGCTTTCACTTCAGTGCGGCCGAGGTTGTAGACCAGCGTGTTCCAGTCGGGGTGATAGCCTTCGCGCGGGTCCGCGTACTCATACAACGGCGTGCCGTCAAAACGCGCCAGGCCGTGCGCGTCATCGGGAAAATGCGCGGGTACCCAGTCCAGGATGACGCCGATGCCGGCCGCGTGGCACCGATCGATGAAGCGGGCGAAGGCGTCGGGTGGACCAAAGCGCGCGGAAGGCGCGAACAGGCCAAGGGGCTGGTAGCCCCAGGACCCGCCGAACGGGTATTCCATGATCGGCATCAATTCGACATGCGAGAACCCCATGGCGTGCGCGTAGGCGGGCAGCTTGTCGGCAAGCTGGTCCCAGGCGCAGCGGTCGCCATCGGGCGCGACCCAGGAGCCGGCGTGTACTTCGTAGATGGAAATGGGGGCGTGGCGCGCTTGGCGCCCGGCGCGGGATTGCATCCATGCGTCGTCCGTCCAGGGGTAGGGAGAGGGATCGTCCACGACGGATGCCGTGGCGGGCGCCGCCTGGGCGCGGCGCGCCATGGGGTCGGCTTTCAGCGTGATGGCGCCATCGGTGCCGGTGATCGCGAACTTATAGCGTTCGCCGGCCGCGACTGCGGGGATGAACAATTCCCAGACGCCGGCCGCGTGGCGCAGGCGCATCGGATGGCGGCGGCCGTCCCAGCTGTTGAAGTCGCCCACGACGGCCACGCGCCGCGCATTGGGCGCCCACACCGCGCAGCGCAGGCCGCGGATGCCGTCCATCTCGGTCAGCCGTGCCCCCAGCAGTTCCAACGCGGGGCGCCAATCGCCAGCCGCCAGCGCCTCCAGGTCCTCGGCCGACAGGACGGGGCCGAAGGCATAGGCATCGTGCGTGACCTGTTCGGCGCCCGGCCACTGGATTGCCAGCCGGTACGAGCCGGGTTGGCCCGGGCGGACGCCAGGCGCCGCGCCGGTATACAGCCCATGCGCCTGCTCACGCAGGGCGGTGCGTTGGCCATCATGGGTGACGACCGACACGGCGGTGGCGCCGGGCACCCACGCACGGACCACGCCGTCGTGGGGCCCCAGCACCGAAAACGGATCGGCATGCCGCCC
>NZ_PCOQ01000006.1 GCF_002975275.1 Achromobacter sp. MYb9
CCGCCGCCCGCCGCGTGCGCGTCGCACTGCGCCCCCTGAGCCCGTTCCCCTCCGACCTTCAACGACAGAGAAGCCAATGACGTTCGACGCCTCCAAAAGAAAATTCTTCAAGACCACGCTGGGAACCACCGCTGCCGTAAGCGCCTTGTCGATGTTCCCGCCCAGCATCCGCCGCGCGCTGGCCATTGAAGCCAGCAGCCCGACGGGCACCATCCAGGACGTCAAGCACGTCGTGATGCTGATGCTGGAAAACCGTTCTTTCGACGGCTACTTCGGCACCTTCCCCGGCGTGCGCGGCTTCGGCGACCGGTTCCCCATTCCGCTGGTCAACGGCAAGTCGGTATTCCACCAAACGCGCAGCGACGGCACCGAAGAGCTGCCCTATCACCTGGACACGACGCTGGGCAACGCACAGCGTGCCGGCAGCACGCCGCACTCCTGGCCCGATTGCCAGGCGGCCTGGGACCATGGCCGCATGAACAAGTGGGCAAGCGTCAAGCAGCCGCTGTCCATGGGCTACTACGAGACCGCCGAAGTCCCTTTTCACCGCGCGCTGGCCGACGCCTTCACGCTGTGCGACAACTATCACTGTGCGATGCACGCGGGCACCATCCCCAACCGGCTTTTCTTCTGGACCGGCACCAACGGTCCGTCGGGCGACAACGTGTCGGTCGTGATGAACGAAATGAACGATGGCGCCGATGTGGGCCCGTCCACCGAAGGCTGGACCTGGACGACCTACGCCGACCGCCTGCAGCAGGCGGGAGTGAGCTGGAAGGTCTACCAGAACATCCCGGACAACTTCGGCTGCAACGAGATGATGAGCTTCCGGCACTGGCGCGCCGAAATCGAAAAGATGCCGGCGGACCGGCAAGTGACCAACCAGGGCGGCCCGGCCTACAACCCCGCCATCGACGATCTCTACAGCCCGCTGGCCAAGGGCTTTGGCAACACCATGCCCGACGGCGGCTTTCTTCAAAGCCTGCGTGACGACGTGATGAACGGCACGCTGCCGGAAGTGTCGTGGATCATCCCGCCCGCCGCCTACAGCGAACACCCCGGCCCCTCCAGCCCCGCCAAGGGCGCGTGGTACATACAGGCCGCGCTGGACGCCCTGACGCAATCGCCCGAGGTCTGGAGCAAGACCGTATTTCTGGTGACCTACGACGAAAACGATGGCTTCTTCGACCACATGCCGACGCCGTCCGCGCCATCGCGCAACGACGATGGCACGCTGGCGGGCAAGTCCACGCTGACGGACGCCGAGATGGCGTTCGAGTACTTCACCTACCCGCCTGCCACGCCCAAGCAGTTGACCGCCGACGGCAAGCCCTACGGCCCCGGCATGCGCGTGCCGATGTGGGTGATTTCGCCGTGGAGCCGCGGCGGCTGGGTCAATTCGCAGGTGTTCGACCACACATCCGCGCTGCGCTTCCTGGAACAACGGTTCGGCGTCGTCGAACCCAACATCAGCGCGTTCCGGCGCGCGGTCTGCGGTGACCTCACCTCGACGCTGAATTTCGTATCGCCCAACAGTGCCGCCCTGCCGACGTTGTCGGGCCGCACGACCAAGACGGACGCCGACGGCCTGACCACCTGGCAGGAATCGCAGCCTGCCATCGCAATCCCCACGCAACAGACGCTGGCCAAGCAGGCGCCCGGCACCCGACCCTCGCGCGCGCTGCCCTACGAGCTGCACACGAGCGCCCGCGAAGAGCCGCGCGAGAACCGCGTCAGGCTGCTATTCGCCAACGCCAGCAACGGTCAGGCGGCCGCCGTCTTCCACGTGTACGACAAGCTGCATCTGGACCGCATCCCGCGCCGCTATGTGGTCGAGGCGGGCAAGTCGCTGGACGACGCCTGGGATGTGTCCGCCGACAGCGGCAAGTACGACTTGTGGGTGTTGGGGCCGAACGGCTATCACCGCGCCTTCGCGGGCGACTTGATGCAGACCGGCGGCGCGCAACCCGAGATCCAGGTGTGCTACGTGCCTTGCGACGACCCGCAGGTGCAAGTCAAGCTGCACAACAACGGCAACCAGGCTTGCACATTCACCGTCAGCGCCAAGGCATACCGCAGCGACGGCCCCTGGACCGCCACCGTGCAAGCCGGCCAGACCGGTGAACTGAGCTGGCCGGTAAGCGACAGCGGGCAGTGGTACGACTTTGCGGTGGCATGCGAAGGCTATGCCGCGTTCCAACGCCGCTTTGCCGGCCGCATGGAAACGGGCAAGGACGGGGTCAGCGATCCGGCGATGGGCCAGGTGCCTGACGCGACGGCCTGACGGTAGCGGCGCGGCTCACTTCGCGGATTTCCGCGGATATTGCGCGCAAATGGCAACGGGGCGGCGCTTGCGCACCGCCCCGTTGTGTCGGACCTGCTGGCGGATCAGTCCGCCAGCAAGGCCGCGGCGAATTCGTCCGCCACGAAAGGCTGCAGGTCTTCGAGGCTTTCGCCCACGCCGATCCAGTAGACCGGGATCGGACGCACCCCCTGGCTGCCTGCGGCAACGGCCGCCAGCGTGCCGCCCTTGGCCGTGCCGTCCAGCTTGGTCACGACCAGGCCTGTCAGCGTGATGGCCGCGTCGAACGCGCGGATCTGCGCCAGCGCGTTCTGCCCGGTGTTGCCGTCCACCACCAGCAGCACTTCGTGCGGCGCGGTGGCGTCGGCCTTGCCGATGACGCGGCGGATCTTCTTCAGTTCTTCCATCAGGTGCAACTGCGTCGGCAAGCGCCCCGCGGTGTCCACCATGACCACGCCCATGCCGCGTGCGCGGCCGGCGTTGACCGAGTCGAACGCCACGGCGGCAGGGTCGCCCCCATCCTGCGCAATGACGCTGACGTTATTGCGGCTGCCCCATTCCACCAGTTGTTCGCGCGCGGCGGCGCGGAAGGTGTCGCCTGCAGCCAGCAGGACGCTGGCGCCCTGGCGTTGGAACGTGTGGGCGAGTTTGCCGATGGAAGTCGTCTTGCCCGCGCCGTTCACGCCGGCGATCATCACCACCAGCGGTTTGGTGCGGGTCAGGTCGAACGCGCGCTCCAGCGGACGCAGGTGGTCGGCCAGCAATTGGCGCAGGGCCGTCTTCACCTTGGCCGGGTCTTCGATGCGTTCCTTCTTGACGCGCGCGCGCAGCGCGGTCAGCAGCTTCTCGGTGGCCTCCAGGCCCGCATCGGCCATAATGAGCGCCGATTCGAGTTCCTCGAACAGGTTTTCGTCGACCTTGACGCCGATGAAGATGCCGCCAATGCTCTGGCCGGTCCGCGACAGGCCCTGCTTCAACCGAGAGAGCCACGACGCTTTTTTGGGCGCTTCGGCGGGCACCGGTTCGACGGCCGGAGCGGGTTCTGGAACAGGTTCCGAAGCAGGAGCAGGTGCAGGTGCAGGCGCGGTGACCGCGACGGGCACGGCAGGCGCTGGCGCTGAAGTCGGAGCCGGCGCATCGGCGCGTGCGATCGGCGCTACAGTCGGAGCAGCCGGTGCTGTCTGCACGGTCGGTGCGACAGGCACAGGCGCGGGCTCCTGATCGGGCACCGACGCAGGCGTCGGCGCGGCAACCACAGGATTCGGAGCGGGTGCGGCCGGCGTGGCGGCCGGCGGAATCTCCGGCGCGGCGGCGGGCTTCGCAGGCGCGACGGCGGCGTCTACGACCTCAGGCGGCGGCGCGGGCTGAGCCGGCGCGGCGGGCGGTGGGGATTTTTTCTTGAAGAAGCGGCTAAACATGGGTAACAAGTATATTCGTATCGTCGGTGGCCAATACAGGCGCACCCCCATCGCCGTGCCCGACGTGGAGACGCTGCGCCCCACGCCCGACCGGGTGCGCGAGACACTGTTCAACTGGCTGAATCACCTGTGGGCCGGCGAATTCGCCGACAAACAGGTGCTGGATCTGTTCGCCGGCAGCGGCGCCCTGGGGTTCGAGGCAGCCTCGCGCGGCGTGGCGCATGTGCAGATGGTCGAGCGGGACAAAACCGCCGCGTCCGCGCTGCGGACACTGCGCGACAAGCTCAAAGCCGACATGATACGCATCCATGTGGGCGACGCGATGCAGGTCGCCGAACGGATGGATGCGTCCCGATTTGACCTCATCCTGTTGGATCCGCCATTTGGACAGGGCTGGCTACCGCGACTCTGGCCCATCCTGCCGGGCATTTTGACCGAGCGTGGGCTAGTCTATGTCGAGGCGGAAACCGCCATCGAAGCGCCCGAAGGATTCCAGATCTTGCGGCAGGACAAGGCAGGTGCGGTCCACTACCATTTGCTCGAATTTGCTGCATTGCGGAAATAGATCAATAATCCGAGCTTCGGAGGATGGTGTACACCACTAATAACGGTACGGAGCTCGCATGATCATCGCTGTATATCCCGGCACTTTCGACCCGCTGACCCGGGGCCACGAAGACCTGGTCCGCCGCGCGGCCACGCTTTTCGACAAAGTCGTGGTGGGCATCGCGCTTAGCCGCAACAAAAAGCCTTTCTTCAGCATCGACGAACGCGTGGAAATTGCCCGTGAAGTCCTGGGCCACTACCCCAACGTGGAAGTGCAGAGCTTCGGCGGCTTGCTGAAAGACTTCGTCCGCGACCAGGGCGGCCGTGTCATCGTCCGCGGCCTGCGCGCCGTGTCCGACTTCGAATACGAATTCCAGATGGCCGGCATGAATCGCCATCTGCTGCCCGACGTGGAAACGCTGTTCATGACCCCGTCGGACCAGTACCAGTTCATCTCGGGCACGATCGTGCGCGAAATCGCCCAGTTGGGCGGCGACGTCAGCAAGTTCGTGTTCCCGTCCGTCGAACGCTGGCTGCAGGAAAAAGCCAAAGAGCGCCGCGAACAGTCCTGGCCGGGCTGATCCGCCACGCGCCGCACCATCCCAGAAGGGCGCGATTTCGCGCCCTTCTTGCGCTTTCCGGCCCGGCAGTACAATGTGAGCCGCCCCTGGCTTTCCTCCGCTGCCCATCATGGCCCTGCTGATCACCGAAGAATGCATTAATTGCGACGTTTGCGAGCCCCAGTGCCCGAACGACGCGATTTCCATGGGCGACGACTATTACGTCATCGACCCAGACAAATGCACGGAGTGCGTCGGCCATCACGACGAACCCCAGTGCAAGGTGGTGTGCCCGGTGGAGTGCATTGAACTGCACCCGCAATGGAACGAAGGCCAAGAGCAGCTCATGGCCAAATACCGCCGCCTGACCGGTGCCGCATGAGCGACACGACGCAGACGGGCATCAACCTTCCCTCTCCGTCGCCAGCTCCCCACCACGCGCGCCGTGACGTGTCCGCCTCGGCGGTCGCCGCCGGCCTGGTCGCCGTGCTGGTCAGCTTCGGCGGCACCGCCGTCCTGATGGTGCAGGCCGGCCATGCCGCGGGCCTGAATTCGGCGCAGATCGGCTCCTGGATCGGCTCGTTGAGCCTGGCCTTCGGATTCGGCGGCGCGTTCTACAGCCTGCGCACCGGGCTGCCCATCGTCATGGCCTGGTCCACGCCCGGCGCCGCGCTGCTCGTCACGGCGCTGGTCGGCGTCCCCTTCAATGAAGCAATCGGCGCCTACGTGCTGGCCGCCAGCCTGACATTGCTCTGTGGGCTGTTTGGCTGGATCGATCCCATCCTGCGCCGGATCCCCGGCGAAATCGCCGCCGCCATGCTGGCCGGCGTGCTGCTCAACTTCGGCATGGGCATCTTCAGCAGCGTCGGCAAGCAGCCCGCGCTGGTCCTGGCGATGTGTGCCACCTATCTGGCCTGCCGGCGCTGGGCGCCGCGCTATGCCGTGCTGGTGGTGATGGTGATCGCCATCGCGCTAGCCTTCGGGCTGGACCTGATTCGCCTGGACTTGCTGGACTGGCACCTGACGGAATTCGTCTGGACCACGCCCACCTTCAGCGCCCAGGCCATCGTCAGCCTGGGTATCCCGCTGTTCGTCGTGGCCATGGCGTCGCAGAATCTGCCCGGCCTGGCGATCCTGCAAGCCGCCGGCTATCGCCCCCCTGCTTCGCGCATCGTGGCCGCCACGGGCCTGCTGGGTTTGCTGGCCGCCCCCTTCGGCGCGCACAGCGTCACCATGGGCGCCATCAGCGCGGCCATCTGCACCGGCCCCGAAGCGCACCCCGACCCCGCCAAACGCTATATCGCGGCGGCGACCTACGGGCTGGGCTATGTCGGGTTAAGCGTCGTGGCGGGCGCCGTGGCGGTGTTCTTCCAGGCCTTGCCCGCGGCGCTGCTGGCCGCGTTGGCCGGTCTGGCGCTGCTGGGCACGATCATGGGCGGCATGGCCGCCGCGATGGCCAACCCGCAACGGCGCGAAGCGGCGCTCATCACCTTGCTGGCAACGGCGTCGGGGTTCAGCTTCTGGGGAATCGGGTCGGCCTTCTGGGGCTTGGCCGCGGGCCTGCTGGCCCACACCGCATTCGAATACAAGCGCGCCAGGTTGGGCGCCTAGTCCGCCGGATGGCTCCGGCGGGTGATCTGGCTCAAGCGGGCCAGGCGGCCACGGGCGTGTCCGGGTGCACCTTCATGATGCGGCAGGGCACCTGCACGAAGTTCGAGATCCAGGCCGCGGCCAGCTCCCCTTCGTCGATCACGTCGATGGTCTGCTCACCCACCTTCATGCTGTAGCGCACGCTGTCGTCGTCTTCGATGACGTCCAGCGGAATATCCATGCGCAGCATGCCCGGCGCCTTCAGCACCAGATAACCCAGGCGCAGCTCAACCGACACGTCGGCAAGCCGGGGGCACAATTCGCGGTTCAACCACTGACCGGAATCGTTAGCAATCAGCCATTGCCGGTGATACGCGGCCGCGGCCGACTGCGACGTGACGCCGCATTCCGCGATGGGCTGGAAATTTTCGGTGCTCATTTGCCCAGCAATCCCTTCAAGGCCTTATCCAGCGGCGCGCCATTCTTGCCCTTGCCCGTGACGGCTTCCCGCAGCTTGTTTTCCAGGCTGCGTTTGAGGATGTTGCCGATGGCGTCCTTCCACAGCACGGTATAGGTCGGCTTGTCGAAATGGCCCTTCACGTGCACCGGGATCGTCACATCTTTCAGATCAATCAGTTCCTTGCCCTCGGGATCGGCAGCCGGATTGACGACGCGCGCGCGCGCCACCAGGTCCAGCTCGCTCTTCACGAAGTCGATGGTGGCCGGTTCGCCCTGCGTGACGCGCAGCAGCGGCGACACGACGTTCAAGCGCTTCACGGCGGCCACGCCCTTGGTGAAGGCCAGATCGGCGTCCATCTCCGAGAATTCGGTCTGCTTGCTGGTGTCGGCGGCCACGGTCTCGTCTTGCGACTCGGGCTTGAACGCCGCCTTCAACTCGCGCAGCGTCTGCGTCAGGTTGATACCCTTGACCGCGCCATCGCGCAGGCGCACCTGCACGGTGCCGCCCAGGCCGCTCTTCATTGCATAGACATTGGCGCCGCCCGTCTTCAGGTCCAGCGCCAGGCTGCCCGTGCCGCTCAGCACGTTCCGGTTCGCCAGGTCCATCAGCAACGGTTCGATGGCAATACCCGCCAACGACATCTTGGTGGCCAACTGGTTGCCCTGCGCGGCGTCCACGGACAACGCACCGGCCAGCTTGCCACCGTACAGGCCTGCGGTGAGGCTGGAGATGTCGAGTTTGCCCTTGTCCAGTTTGACCACCGCGGCAACTTCGTCGGCCTTCAGGCCGCGCACGACCAGCTTGCCGACCTTCAAGGTGCCGTTGACGCTGGGGCCCACCAGCGCGGACAGATCGATCGAATCGTCCACGGGCGCGGCGGGTGCCGCAGGCTTGGACTCGTCTTTCTTGCCTTCGGCGGGCGGCTTGGCCGGCGCTGCCGCGACGGGCGGCACCAGCTTGTCCAGGTCCAGCGTATCCACCGCCAGGGCGAACTTCACCATCGGCGTATCGGAAAGCTTGGTGATGTCGGCGCTAAGGTCGAACTTGCCGCCTTCCAGCACGGCGTTGATCTTGCTGCTGGCCTGGTCTTTCAGCAGGTCCACGGTCAGGCTGCCGATCACGGGAATCTGCAAGCTGCCCTTGGGCAACCCCGGGTCGGTAATGTTGACGTCGCCACGCAAGCCGGACAGGCCGCCACTGCGTTGCAGCAGGTTCAACGTCAGGGGCGAAGCAAAGTTCAGCTTCACCACGCGTTCGCCGTTCTTGGAGGTGCTGTCGACCTTGGCTTCCTTGATGTCCAGCTCGCCAGCGTTGCCGCTGATGCCGTTCAGGCCGAAGCTGGCGTCCAGGCCACTGAGGCGCACACGGCCGGTCAGCGCTTCGCCGGTGGCCGACGCGGGCGAGATATTCAGCGCAGGCGCGTCCACCGCCAGTTCAAACGGGCCGTCCGGGGAAGAGCCCTTGGCGCGCACCGCCAGCTTTTCGATCTGCAGCTGGCTCTTGTGCGGATCAATCGCCAGTTTGGGCATGGCCACGCTGGCTTCCACATTGGTGGCGCGCGCGGCGGGATCGGTGATGTCGCCTTGGAAAACCACTTCCAGGCCCGCCACGTCCAATGCCGACTTCTGGCCATTGAAGGCCAGGTTGCCGCGCATGGCCAGGCTCTTGGCCTCGGCGCCGGGCAGCTTGCCGTCCATGCGCAGATCCAGCTTCTGAGCCGCGTAGCGCTTGGCCGACGGGTCAAGCGTCAGCAAGGCCTGGCCGGTCAGGTTGGCGTCGACACGCGGGTTGCCGCCTTCGACGCGCGCCGTCAGGCGCACATCGAACGGCTGGTTGAACGTGACGCGGCCGGTGTTGGCGTTGATCTTCGTCACGGCCACGGCCATGCCCGAGATCGCGTCCTGCAACTGCACTTCGCCATCCTTCAGGTCCAGCCCGGCGATGTCGATCTGCATGTTGTTGCGGGTCTGCGGCAACGTGCCGCTGGTGATGGCCTGGGCCGCGGTCTGGGCCGCCCCCACCAACGCTTCGGCGGGATTGGCCGGCGCGGTCATGATCACGGGCGTGCCGCCGACGAGGTTGCTGAAATTGAACTGGCCGTCCTTGTCCCGCACCACGCGCGCCTTGAAGCCGCTGATGGCCACATGGTCCACCACGAAGCTGTTCGACAGCAGCGGCCATACCGCGACCGCCAATCGAGTGCTTTCGATGGAAGCGAAGGTGTCGGAGCTATTGGGCTCGGACAGCGAGACGCCCTGCACCGACAGGCCGATGCGCGGGAAGAGCGACAGCTCGATCTCGCCATCGATCGTGAGGGTGCGGTGATAGCGTTCCTGCACAAGCTCTTCCAGCTTGTACTTGTACGCGTTGGGATCGAATGTCAGCAAGAAGATGGCCAGGCCAACGACGGCCACGACAACCAACACCACCAGGCCTATCAAAATGCGCTTGAACCACGTTTTCATTGCCGCCCCGTCGGTACCTCGACTGGAAATCCTTGAATGCCGTCCACCGCGCCATGGCGCGGGGATGGTGCTAATAGCGGTGGAAAACCACGCGCCAATTGGAGCTGTGTGCCTTTTAGGGCGAGTCCTCGCTTCTGCCGGAAGCCTGTGGCTGCGGCGCCAAAAGAGAGGGTCTACCAAGGAAGGCCTGCTGAAGACGCCGGCATGACCAGCGTGCAGATTCCGCTATCGTAACAAATCGGGCCGGCTTCGCGATGCCAACCCGGCCGCGATGCCAAAAACCCGGGCGAATCGGCTGCCTTGCCCACCTTTGGCAAGGCCTGGAAGCTGACGGCTTTCTGTCTGGCGGATTGTAGGACTAGAATGATTGATCTATCAATCATTGACCCATCCAACAATGCCCGCCCCCGCCCCCAGCACTCCGCATTCGCCCGGCCAAGTGCTTCCTTTCCGCCAGACCTTGATGGCCATGCTGGGCATGTGCTTCGTCATGATGATGGTCGCCATCGACCAGACGGTGGTGGGTACTGCGTTGCCGACCATTGTGGCCGAACTCAAGGGCTTCGAACTGTATGCATGGGTTGCGACGTCTTACCTGCTGACCTCCGTCATCACGGTACCGATCTTCGGACGCCTGGGCGACTACTACGGCCGCAAGCCTTTCGTGGTGGCCGCGATCATCCTGTTCACGCTGGCCTCGGTGCTGTGCGGCGCGGCCGACAGCATGTTCACGCTGGTGCTGGCGCGGGCTTTGCAAGGCATTGGCGGCGGCATGCTGGTGGGCACCGCCTTCGCGTCGATCCCCGACCTGTTTCCCGACCCGCACGTGCGGCTGCGCTGGCAGGTCATGCTCAGTTCCGCCTTCGGCATCGCCAACGCCGTCGGCCCCACGCTGGGCGGCGCGCTGACTGAACACTATGGCTGGCGCTCGGTGTTCTACGTGAACCTGCCGATCGGCATCCTGGGCCTGTGGTTCGTGACGCGCTATCTGCCGCACCTGCGCAACCATACGTCGGGCAAAGTGCGGCTGGACTGGCAAGGCGCGCTATTGATCGCGCTGGCGCTGGGCAGCCTGCAGTTGCTGGTCGAACTCTTGCCCAAGGAAGGCCTTAGCGCCTTGATCGTGCTGCTGGGCGCGGGCAGCATCGCCGCGTTCGCGCTGCTGTATTGGTGGGAAAAGCGCTGCCCGCACCCGCTCTTGCCGCTGGACATGTTCCGCAACCGTGGCCTGGCCGCGCTCTTCACGCTGGCCCTGCTGGTGGGCGTGACGATGTACTCGCTGCTGTTCTACGCGCCCCTGCTGCTGCAAGGCGGCTTCGGCCTGTCGCCACAAGACGCCGGCCTGCTGATCACCCCCATGGTCGTCTTCATCACGGTCGGCAGCATCATCAACGGGCGCGTCATTACCCGCATCCGCAACCCCAACCGGATGCTCTACGCCGGCTTCCTGCTGATGGCCCTGTCCTGTTTGGGTATTGTTACCACCCATAGCTATACGTCACACGGGCTGATCGCGGTCTACATGCTGATGGCGGGCCTGGGCATGGGCTTCATCATGCCCAACCTTACCGTTTTCGCGCAGCAGACGGCCGGACGCACGCACCTGGGCATCGCCACGGCGCTGCTGCAATCCTTGCGCATGATCGGCGGCATGCTGGGCACGGCGGTGGTCGGCACGATGGTGAGCCACAGCTATTTCAGCGGCGTCGAATCCACGCTGCGCGGCGCCTCGGCGCAATGGCTGCCGGAACTGAACGATCCGCAGATGCTGGTGAATCCTGCGGCGCAAACGCAGTTCCTGGCACAATTGGCGCATCAAGGCCAGGACGGCACGTCGTTGATCGAGATCGCGCGCGTTGCGCTGGTGGGCGCCATCCACGAAGGGCAGCTCATCGCGCTGGCCGTCGCCATCTTCGCGCTGTGGTGCGTGCGGCGCGTGCCCCTGGTGCAATTGGCCCGGCCTCCGAAAGCGGAGCCCGCGGGCGTCGGAGAGTAGCTTTTGCCCAAACAACAACAAGGCCTGCAAGTCGTCCAGCACATGGGGCAGACGTACCGCGTGATGCAAAGCGCGTTCAGCAGCAAGGTGGGGCACGCCCTGCCCCGTTGGCGCATTCTGCTGGCGCTGCACGAATGCGGACAGTGCTCGCAAAAGCATCTGGCCGAACGCTGCCGCCTGGACCCCGCATCACTGACGCGCCAGTTGCAGGCCATGCAGAAACTGGGATGGATCTCGCGCGCGGTCGACCCGCAAGACAACCGCCTGACCAACGCCACCCTCACGCCGGCCGGGCAGGTCGTGGTGAACAACGCCCTGCCCAAGCGTGCGGCCTTCTTCGAGGAAGCGCTCAAGGGCTTATCGGTGGCTGATGTCGAGACATTGAACCGCGTGCTCAGCGTGCTGGAAGAAAACTTTCTGCGCGCGGCGGGCGGCAAGCCCGCGTAGCTCGTTCGCACAAGGACGGCCGCGGCGTGGGCCAGAGCCAGGCCCAGACCCAGGCCATCAAGCAGCGGCAACGCGCTGCCAATCGCCGCGATGCTGTTCGATATGTTCGCGCAGATGCTCCACCAATGTCCGCGTGGCCATCGACGGAAAACGATTCGGAGCGGTCAGCAAATAGATGGCGTTGCCCACGCCTTCCGGTTCCAGCTCGGGCAGAACCTCGACCAGCTCGCCGTCGCGCAGCTGGCTCCATACCGCGTAGCGGGGCAGCAGCGCCACGCCCAATCCGGCCATGACGGCATCGCGCAAGAAGGGATAGTCGCCGGACTGCACCCTTGGCGCCACACGCAGCAGCAGCGGGTCGCCATCTTCGCGCTTGCAGCGCAGATCAAAGCGCCGGCCCAGCGATTGCGGCGCGATCAACGAACAAAGGCCCAACTGCTCAAGCGTCGTCACCGGCCCTTGGCGGCGTAGGAAATCCGGCGTCGCGCACAGGCACCACTGGACGTCGCAAATACGCCGCGCCACATGGTCTTCCGGCGGCGCGGACGTGATCTTCAGGGCCATATCCACTTCGGCCGACACCAGGTCGCCGATGGCGTCATTGATGTGGACGCGCAATGAAATATCGGGATAGCGGCGCGTGAAGTCCAGCAGCACCGGCGCAAGATAAAGATGGCCCAGCCCCGTGGGCAGGCGTATCCGAACGTCGCCGCGCACGGTGCCATCCAGGCTATGGATGGAGGCTTGCGCCGTACGCATTTCATCCAGCAACCGCACGCCGTGCTGATACAGCAATTGCCCCGCCTGGGTCAGCTCCACATGTCGGGTGGTACGGCGCAAAAGCTGCGAACCCATCGCAAGTTCCAGCCGCTTCAACCGGTGCGACATGTTTGAACGGGTCATGCCGCAGCGCTCGGCGGCCGCGCTGAGGTTGCGCGATTCCACCATCGCGACGAACAGCCTGACCAGGTTCAGATCCAACTCTTTGTCAATCATTGTTCACCATTAAAGGAACAACTGCTTGGATTGTCCACCGGACGAGCCGAGTCTACCATCGGCCTATCAATCTCCCGCCCATGGATGCCATGAACCCTGCTGTTGATGCCGATGAGGCCTGCGGTCCCTTTTCCGGTTTGCGCGTGCTCGATATCAGCCAGGGCATCGCCGGCCCGTATTGCGCGCAGATGTTGTGGCAGCAAGGCGCCGAAGTCATCAAGGTGGAGCCGCCCGCCGGTGACTGGGGCCGCCATGTCGGCACGCAGCGCGACGGGCACAGCGCGCTATCGGTGGCCTACAACGCCGGCAAGCGCGGCGTGTGCCTGGACGCGCGCCATCCCGAGGGAAAAAAGGCGCTGCGCCGCCTTGCCGGAAGCGCCGACGTGTTGATCCAGAACTTCCGCCCTGGCGTCGCCGAACGCATGGGCGTGGGCTACGCAGACGTGCGGCAGCACGCGCCGGGCATGGTCTATGTGTCGATCAGCGGTTACGGGCCGGACGGCCCTTACGCCGGCGCGCCCGCGTCGGATTCGGTCATGCAAGCCGACAGCGGTCTCATGTACGCGAACCAGGACGAGGCCGGGACGCCGCGCCGCATGGGCATGCTGATGGCGGATATCGCCACCGCCCTGTATGCCGCGCAGGCCACGGCCGCCGCGCTGTACCGGCAAGCCAGGACGGGTCGCGGCAGCCATGTCGAGCTTAGCCTGTTCCAAGCGTGCGCCGCGCTGCAGGTGAATGACATCCTGGCCCACGCCATGGCGGGCGCGCGACGCGCCGGCCCGGTCAGCGCGCCCAACGGCGTGTTCGACACCGCTGACGGCAGGCTATCGGTGCTGGCGCTGAACAATGAGCAGTTCGCCCGCCTGTGCCGCGCGCTGGAACGGCCCGAATGGCTGCAGCAGCCCGCCTACGCGGACAACGCCGGCCGCATGGCGCGGCTGAACGAATTGCATGAGCAGATTGCGGCGCAGTTGGCCACCCGGCCTTCGGCGCACTGGATCGAACGGCTGGCGCGCGAAGAGGTTTTACACGCAACGGTGCGCGACTACGACGATCTGGCGGCGCATGCGCAGGCCGCGCACGTGGAACTGCTGCAGACGCTGGACCAGCCCGGCGTGGGCGCATTGCCCTATGCGCCGCTACCCGGCCTGGCGCGGCGGCGGCCGTTGACGCCGGCGCCGCGGATCGGCCAGCATTCCACCGAGGTGCTGCAAGACTGGGGGTGGAGCCAGGCCGACATTCGCGCGCTGATGACGGCGGGCGCGCTGCGGCAGGACGACACGCAACCGGAGCAGGCATGATGCGCGCCCTGCTCTGCGAACAGTTCGGCCCCGTGCGCGACGTGGCGTTGCGCGACGCGCCCGATGCTCGGCCACCGGGCCCGTCCGAAGTCATGATCCAGGTGCAATACGCCAGCGTCAGCCACGCCACCAAACTGCTGATCGAAGGCCGCTACCAGACCCGCCCACCCATGCCCTTCGTGCCAGGAACCGAGGCCGTCGGCCAAGTGCTGGCCTGCGGTAGCGCGGCGACACGGCTGCGCCCCGGCGACACCGTGGTGGCGCTGGCTCGCTGGGGCTGCTATGCGGAACGGCTGACATTGCCCGAGTACACCGTCTACGCCGTCCCGGACGGCCTGGAGCCGCTGCACGCGCTGCCCGTGCCTATTTCGTATGGCACGGCTTACTGCGGCTTGCTGTGGCGCGCGGCCATGCAGCCGGGCGAAACCGTGCTGGTGCTGGGCGCAGGCTCCGGCGTGGGTCTTGCCGCGGTGGAACTGGCCGCGCTGCTGGGCGCCCGCGTCATCGCCTGCGCAAGCACCGAGGCCAAGCGGCAAGCCGCGCTGGCGGCGGGCGCCAGCCACGCCATGCTGGCGGACGCCGACATGGCGGCGGCGGTCAAGGCGCTGACCGAGGGCCGCGGCGCCGACATCGTGTTCGATCCGGTAGGGGGAACGGCATTCGAGTACGGGGTGCGCGCGGCCGCCGCGAACGCACGCATGCTGTCCGTGGGCTTTGCCAGCGGCACCGTGCCGCAAGCGCCGCTGAACCTGCTGCTGGTCAAGAATATTGCATTGCACGGCTTTTTCTTCGGGCGCTACCTGGGCTGGACGCCCACCGACGAGCGCGTGGTCCATGCGCCTGCCATGCAGCGCGCCATGGCGACCCTGTTTGAATGGGCGCGCGGCAAGCGCATCCATCCCGCAGTAACGGCGGTCTATCCGATCGCCGAACTCGCCGCTGCGCTCGAAGCGCTGGAAAGCCGCCAGGTCGTGGGCAAAGTGGCACTCAAAATAATATCGGAGACAAGCCCATGCAATCCCCCACCGCCGCTTGCGGCGACCACGCCCTAAGCCCGCGCCAGGCACCGCGGCCCGCCTTCAACCGCCTTGCCATGCTGGCGCTGGCCTGCGCCGGCATGACCGCCGCGATGCCGGCAGACGCCGCCGACGCCTATCCCAACCGCCCAATCACGATGGTGGTGCCGTATCCGCCTGGCGGCCCCACCGACATCGTGTCGCGGCTCGTGGCGGCCGAAATGTCCAAGACGATCGGCCAGAACATCATCGTGGACAACAGGCCGGGCGCCAGCGGCATGATCGGCGCGGACCTGGTGGCGCGTGCCGCACCCGACGGCTACACATTCCTGGCCAATGCTTCGCTGCACGTCATCAACCCGTACATCTACCGGTCCATGCGTCACGACGCGTTCAAGGATTTCACGCCCATCACGCAGTTGGCGGACGTGCCCCTGGTGCTGGTGGTGCCGCAGTCCAGCCCCGCAAAGACCGTGCAGGACCTGGTGGCGATGGGCAAGACACAGCCGCTCAATTTCGGCTCGGCGGGCAGCGCGTCGGCGCAGCAATTGGCAGGGGAATCCTTCAAGACCCGCACGGGCCAGCCGATGCAGCACGTGCCCTACAAAGGGAGCGCGCCCGCGCTGACCGATCTGGTGGGCGGGCAGATCCAGCTCATGTTCGACTCCATGCCTTCGGCCACCCCGTTCATCAAGTCGGGCAAGCTGCGAGCGCTGGCCGTCACCGTCTCGCAGCGCGTGCCGGAACTGCCGGATGTTCCGACCATGGCGGAATCCGGTTTCCCTGGTTTCGATATCAGCACGTGGTATGGATTGTGGGCGCCCAAAGGCACGCCGCCCGCCATCACGGCCAAACTGGCCGAGCATGCGGCGCTGGCGCTCAAGCAGCCGAATGTGATCAGCCAATACGCGAGCATGGGGGCCAAGCCGGTGGGGTCGAGTCCGGCGGACTTCGCGCGCTTCAATCTGGCTGAAGGCCAGAAATGGCGAGAAATCGTCACCGCCGCCGGCATCGTGCCGCAATAGGGCCGCGCCGGGAACTGCCAAGCAAAGGAGCTTGCCTACGCCTGCAAGGCGGGCAAGCTCCGTTCGGTGGAGTTAGACGTTGAACAAGAAGTTCATCACATCGCCGTCCTGCACGATGTATTCCTTGCCTTCCGCGCGCATCTTGCCCGCTTCCTTGGCGCCCTGCTCACCCTTGTAGGTGATGAAGTCTTCATACGCGATCGTCTGCGCGCGGATGAAGCCACGTTCGAAGTCGGTGTGAATGACGCCAGCAGCTTGCGGTGCGGTGGCGCCGATGGCGACCGTCCAGGCGCGCACTTCCTTCACGCCGGCGGTGAAGTAGGTTTGCAGGCCCAGCAGCTTGAAGGCGGCGCGGATCAGGCGGTTCAGGCCCGGCTCTTCCATGCCCATGTCGGACAGGAAGGCTTGGCGATCGGCGTCGTCCAGGTCAACGATTTCGGATTCGATGGCGGCGCAGATGGCCACGACCGGCGCGTTGCGCGCGGCGGCGAATTCGGTCAGGCGGTCCAGCAGCGGGTTGTTCGTGAAGCCGTCGTCGGCCACGTTGCCCACGTACATGGCGCGCTTGGCGGTGATGAAGCACAGCTGGGCGATGTCGGCGTGTTCTTCCGTCGTCAGGTCCAGCGCGCGGATCGGCTTGGCTTCGTTCAGCTGGGCAATGCACTTTTCCAGCACGGCCACGATGCGCTGCGATTCCTTGTCGCCGGAACGCGCGGTCTTCTGGTGGCGCAGCAGGGCCTTTTCGGCGGTCTGCAGGTCAGCCAGCGCCAGTTCGGTCTCGATGACTTCGATGTCGG
This sequence comes from Achromobacter sp. MYb9, assembly GCF_002975275.1. Taxonomy (GTDB): domain Bacteria; phylum Pseudomonadota; class Gammaproteobacteria; order Burkholderiales; family Burkholderiaceae_B; genus Achromobacter. The sequence continues at coordinate 16,923 of NZ_PCOQ01000006.1, forward strand.
CGATGGGGTCGACCTTGCCGGCAACGTGAATCACGTTGGGATCTTCGAAGCAACGCACGACGTTGACGATGGCGTCGGTTTCGCGGATGTGCGACAGGAACTGGTTGCCCAGGCCTTCGCCCTTGCTCGCACCGGCGACCAGGCCCGCGATGTCGACGAATTCGACGGTGGCGGACAGGATGCGTTCGGGCTTGACGATTTCAGCCAGCTTCTGCAAACGCGGATCCGGCACCTCGACCACACCGACGTTGGGTTCGATGGTGCAGAACGGGTAGTTCTCGGCGGCGATGCCGGCGCGGGTCAGAGCATTGAAAAGTGTCGATTTGCCAACGTTGGGCAGGCCGACGATGCCGCATTGCAGAGCCATGGGAATCCTGTGTAAGTACGGTATTGATCGTTAACGTTCTAGTTTACCCCGGCAAGCGGCGGGTGCCCTGCCGCCGCGCCGGGGATGCGGCCCCGCTAACTGGCGGCGGTGGGCGCCCAGCGCATGACGGCCCAGATCATCAAAATGGGGCCGGCGTTGAAGGTGGCGTGCAGCAGGATGGCCGCGCCGATGCCGCGCCGCACGCGCATCCAGCCCAGCACCAGGCCGGTCAGCCACTGCGGCAGCACCAGCAGCGGCATCAGCCAGTATGGTGTCTTGCTGTAGACGAAGTTCGTCAGGTGCACGGCGGCAAAGGTCAGCGCCACCAGATGGAACACCAGGCCGAAGTGCTTCAGGTAATAGCGCCGCCAGGTCGTATCCCAGCCCTTCAGGGGCTCTGCGCGCTGGCGCGTCCCCCAGCATGCCAGCAGCACGAATGCGGCCAGCAGCAGGCCTGTCCACAGCTTGGGGCCGTACAACACGACGGGCATCAGGGCGGGCACCAGCCACAACACCTGCCGCGGACGGCGCAAGCCGTAGCGAAAGAGCATTTCCTCGACCAGCGGCGCCCACAGCACGGCGGTCAGCCATGGCAGGTTGGCCGGGTCGATACGGTGGGTCGCGCCTCCCAGGCCGGCCGCCATCACGGCTACCGGCCCCAGCGCGAACAGGTTCAGCGCCCACAACAGCCCGGCCCACGCCAGCAAACGCCCGGGACCGATGCCCGGCCACCAGTCGGCGGCAAGGCCGCCGCCGGCGAAGCGCCCGGACAAGCGCGCCACGGGACGCGGATGGCGGATGAAACGCCAGAAATCCGCGACCTCGCCACGAAAGCGCAGCTTGCCGCCGGAGGAGGACTGCGGGTTGACGGACATCAGGCGACGTTGCCGCTATGCAGTTGGCGCGTGGCCAGCGCGAAATCGCCGGCCAGCATGGCCGGCACGACGGCGCGGCAACGATCGATGACGGCTTCGATCTCTTTCTGTTCCTCGCGGCGCGGCGGATGCAGCACGAAGTCCGCCACTTGCTGAGCCAGGTTCAACGTGCGCGGATGGCCGATGCCGATGCGCAGGCGCCAGAAATTGGGGCTGCCCAGCACGGCCTGGATGTCCTTCAGGCCGTTGTGGCCCGCATGGCCACCGCCCTGCTTGAGCTTGACCTGGCCCGGCAGCAGATCCAGTTCGTCATGCAACACCAGCACCTGTTCCGGCTCCAGCTTGTAGAAGCGGGCCAGCGCGCCGACCGCCTGGCCGGATTTGTTCATATAGGTGATGGGCTTGAGCAGCAGCACGTTGTCCGCGCCCAGGCGCGACTTGGCCACCATGCCGAAAAAAGATTTCTCCAGCGCAAAAGAAGTGCGCAGGTCGTCCGCCAGGTGGTCGACCAGCCAGAAGCCGGCGTTGTGCCGGGTGGTTTCGTAGTCGGGACCGGGATTACCCAATCCCACGATGAGGCGTATGGGAATAGACATGATGGAGGGTGTTTAAACCAAAAAACCCTGCGCATGCAAATGCACACGCAGGGTTTCGGGCATAAGCCGCAAGGAAAGCCCGAAGGCCTTCCCGCAGAACTTAGGCGGCCGGAGCGGCGGCTTCGGCTTCGTCGGCGGCGGCAGCGCCGCCCTTGACGATGGCGGCAGCCAGCAGCGGGTTGTCTTCACCGCCGTGGGGGACGTACGTCACGCCCATGGGCAGCTTGATGTCGGCCAGGTGGATCGAAGCGCCAGCCAGGATGTTGGTCAGGTCGACTTCGATGAACTGGGGCAGAGCCTTCGGCAGGCAGGTGATTTCCAGTTCGGTCGTCACGTGGCTGATGATGGCGCCCGACAGCTTCACGGCCGGCGAGATTTCAGCGTTCACGAAGTGCAGCGGCACCTTGGTACGCAGGGCTTGGTTGGCGTCGACGCGCTGGAAGTCCACGTGCAGGACTTGCGGCTTGTAGGCGTGCCATTGAACCGAACGCAGCAGAACTTGCTCTTCCTTGGCGCCTTCGAGCTGCATTTGCAGGATCGATGCGTGGAATTCTTCCTTACGCAGGGCGTGGTAGATCTCGTTGTGGTCGAGTTCGATATTCAGGGGGGCAGCCGTACCACCATAGACAATGGCGGGAACGCGGCCCGCGCGGCGCAGGCGGCGGCTCGCACTCGAACCCTGGACGCTACGCGCAGTGGCGATAAATTTCATGGAAAACTCCAAAAACAAAATAAGGTGAAGAGGCTTCACCAGTTAACGGCACGGCGCGCAACATGCGCGCCGTGTTGATTGCGCCTTGCCGCGACCAGCAAGGTGCAAAAACTAGGGTAGGCGGTTGCCTGACCGACGCCTGGGCGTCAGTCGACGAACAGCGAGCTGACCGATTCCGCGTTCGAGATACGCAGGATGGTCTCGCCCAGCAGCGCGGCGCACGACAGCTGGCGGATCTTGCCGCTGGCCTGGCCTTGCTCGGAGAGCGGGATGGTGTCGGTGACGACCAGTTCGTCCAGTTCCGACGCTTCAATGCGGTCGATGGCGCCGCCCGACAGCACGGGGTGCGTGCAATAGGCGTAAACGGCGCCGGCGCCGCGGTCTTTCAGGGCCTGAGCCGCCTTGCACAGCGTGCCGGCGGTGTCGACCATGTCGTCCATGATGATGCAGGTGCGGCCGTCGACTTCACCGATGATGTTCATCACTTCCGACACGTTGGCGCGCGGACGACGCTTGTCGATGATGGCCAGGTCGGCTTCCAGCTGCTTGGCCAGCGCGCGTGCGCGGACCACGCCACCGATGTCGGGGGACACCACGACCAGGTTCGAGAAATTGCGGCGCCAGATGTCGCCCAGCAAGATCGGACCGGCGTAGATGTTATCCACGGGGATGTCGAAGAAGCCCTGGATCTGGTCGGCGTGCAGGTCCATCGTCAGGACGCGGTCGACGCCAGCCACTTGCAACATGTTGGCCACGACCTTGGCCGAGATCGCGACGCGCGCCGAACGCGGGCGGCGATCTTGGCGGGCATAGCCAAAGTAGGGAATCGCGGCGGTGATGCGGCCAGCGGAAGCGCGGCGCAAGGCATCGACCATAACCATGATTTCCATCAGGTTGTCATTGGTAGGGGCACAGGTGGGCTGCAGAACGAAGACGTCCTTGCCGCGCACGTTCTCGTTGATTTCGACCATCACCTCGCCGTCCGAGAAGCGACCGACGGTCATCTTGCCCAGGGACATATCGAGGTGGTTGACTACGTCCACGGCCAGCCGAGTGTTGGCCGTGCCCGTGAAGATCATGAAGCTATCGTTTGCCATGATGGATGATGCGATGGTCGTTGTAAGACACTAACGAGGTGATGCGGGGTGCTACGAGACACCAGCGGACCCGGAAAATAAAAAAGCTGCTGAACCCGGGCCAGTGTCTTACAGGCGTGTTCAACAGCTTTTTTATGTATTCGGTTGGCTGGGGAGGAAGGATTCGAACCTTCGCATGCCGGAATCAAAATCCGGTGCCTTAACCAGCTTGGCGACTCCCCAACTATCTTGCAATCCAATTCCGCAGTGGATGTTCAGTTAAACCAGTACATGCCTGCACTAACCGAAACCCTGGATGCGTTGTGCTGTTTGTTTTAACAGCGCCGCGCATTATAGCGGATATTTCTGCTTTTGCCAAAACGGCTTCGGAAAGTTCGGAAAACTCGGCGAATAAACACGCGCCTGATCCCGACATGCGAACAGGTATGCCCTGTTCAGCAAGCCACCGCGTTGCCCTGAGAACCTCAGGATAAAGACGGTGAACTACCGGCTCCAGATCATTTTTCCCGAAGGAAAAAGTTGGCGAAGCAAGAAAGTCCGCTATTGTGATGCAGGAAGAATCCCTTGTCAAATCGGGTGCGGAGAATATTCCAGCAGTCGGCACGCTGGTGTCGGGTTGCGCCACCAGATAAGCACGTTCTGGCAGCGCCACGGCGGTCAGGTCTTCACCCACGCCTTCGGCGAATGCCGACTGCCCAAAAACGAACACGGGCACATCCGCGCCCAGCGGCAAGGCCAGCGCCATGAGCTCGCGGCGCGTCAGCCCCGTCCCCCACAGTTTGTTCAAGGCGATCAGCACGGTCGCGGCGTCACTGGAACCGCCCCCCAGGCCGCCGCCCTGCGGAATGCGTTTTTCCAATGCAATCTGCGCGCCCTGGCGCGTGCCCGTGGCGCGTTGCAGCGCATGGGCCGCGCGCAACGTCAGGTCATCGACTTCGGCAACGCCGGGCAGTGCCGACGCCCGGCTGATGACGCCGTCGGCGCGTACCTCGAAATGCAGCGTGTCGCACAGGTCGATGAAACGGAAGACCGTCTGCAGCAAGTGATAGCCGTCGGCGCGGCGACCCACCACGTGCAGGAACAGATTCAGTTTGGCGGGAGCAGGAACGTCGTACAAAGTCACAGAAGACCACCGGTGCGGGACATCCTCACATTCTAGCCACGCACCGGCTGTCGCGTCCGGTCTCAGGCCAATTGCGGCGCGCCCGCGCCGGCAAGCCGCTCGGCCTGCGCGTCGATCACCTGCCCGGCCGGCAGCTTGAAGACGGACACAGCGCCCGCAAGCTGGCGGGCCTGCTCTTCCAGCGCCCCGGCGGCCGCGGCCGCTTCTTCCACCAAGGCCGCGTTCTGCTGCGTCACGCCATCCATCTGCGACACGGCGCGGTTGACCTGGTCGATGCCGCTGGCCTGCTCTTCGGAAGCCGCGGATATCTCGCCCATCAAGTGGGTCACGCGCTGCACGGAATCAACGATTTCGCGCATGGTGGCGCCGGCGCGCTCGACTTGTTCGGATCCCTTGCCAACGGTCTGCGCGGAGTCTTCGATCAACTGCTTGATCTCCTTGGCGGCAGCCGCGCTGCGCTGCGCGAGCGTGCGCACTTCGCTGGCCACGACGGCGAAGCCTTTGCCCTGCTCGCCCGCACGCGCGGCTTCCACCGCGGCGTTCAGCGCCAGGATGTTGGTCTGGAACGCAATGCCATCGATGACACCAACGATGTCGGCGATGCGCGAAGAACTGCCGGAGATGGCGCGCATGGTTTCCACCACGCCGGCCACGGCCTCCCCGCCACGCTGCGCGACCGCGGCGGACGTCGCCACCATGCGGTTGGCTTCGCGCGCGGTGTCGGCGTTCTGCTTCACGGTGGACGCCAACTCTTCCATGCTGGCGGCCGTTTCTTCCAGGGACGCGGCCTGTTCTTCCGTGCGGCTGGACAGGTCGGTGTTGCCCGACGAGATTTCACGCGCCCCCACATTGATTTCGTCCACGCCCCTGCGCACGGCGGACACGGTGCGCACCAGGCTGTCCTGCATGCCCTTCAAGGCGGCCAGCAATGCGCCGATTTCGTTCTTGCCACGATCGGCCACGCGGCGGGTCAGGTCGCCTTCGGCGATGCGGCGGAAGATCTCGCCAGCTTCCAGCAACGGACGCACGATCATGCGGCGGATCAGCACGTGCGCGCCCACGGCCATCAAGAGGCCCAGGGCCAGAATGCCGGCCAACAACGACGTGAACAGCGTGTGGAAAAGGGATATTTCGTTCATGGCGCCCTGCCCCGCCTCTTCGGCCCGGACCATGAAGGCGTCGCGTTCGCTGACCAGCAGCTCTTGCGCTTGCTGCGTGCCTTGCTTGAAATAGCTTTCCATGTCGCCCGCCTCCAGCACGCGGCCGACGCTTTGCAGATTCGCGCTGAGGTTGGCGTAGGCCTGGATCAGGTCCGCGGAAGCGGTCTTTTCGTCGGCCGACAGGCCGCTGGAAAAGCCCTGGAAAGCGCGGTCGCCCGCCGCGATGCGCTGGCGCGCCAGACGCAGCGCCGTCGTATCACTGAGGTTGCCTTGCGCGACGCGCGTGGCGTAGCGGCTTAAATCGGTGCGGGCCGCCACCAGCGACAGGGCAGCGGTGTTCACGGCGTTGACCTGTTGCGAGGACAGGCGATAGAGCTGGCCAACGTCCTGGTTGGTCTGGCGCAACGCGACAAAACCCATGCCGCCCACGAGCAGCTGAAACGTGAAAAATATCGCGATGATTCCCAACAGCATCGTCGCGATGCGCGTGTTCCTGAACATAGGGCATTCTCCAAAAAAGGCGGCGACAGGATTGGTCGCCGCCGCACTTGCGGTCCGCGCAAGGGGGTGGCCCCGCGCGGGCATGAGGAGAATTATTCAGTCCGGCCTGACTATTTCAAGCCGTAACACGACCGCCTTTGCCGCGTTTATTTGCCCGATTGCGGCAGGCCGGACGTGTTAAGGCCGGCTGCGGCAGGCAGGGATTGCGATACAAGCGGGAAAGCGACGGAGCGCGAACGGCTCCGTCAGGGTCAAGGCTGGTTGACGACCAGACGCACCGTGACGCGGCGTCCGGGTTCCTGGCGTTCCAGGACCAGCAATTGCGGCCCCAGCGTGTCGTAGCGCGACAGTTTGGCTCGCCAGCCGCCTTGCTCGAACGACGCGGGCCGGCCCAGCTCATCATGCGTGACGTCGGACGCTTCGGGTTGCGCCGGCAGCCTGCCGCGCAGCCAGTCGCGCAAGCCGGACACCGGCACGCTGCTGCCCAGCGCGTCTTCGGCCAGGGCATCGGGATTGTCGGCGACCAGGCGCGTGCCGTCGGCCTTGGTCAGGCTGGCAGCACCGGGCTGGCCTTCCACGCGGGCTTCGGTGGACCCCAACGGATTGGTCAGATCCAGCACATAGCGCCGGCCGTCGTCAGACCACGAGAAACCGCCCTGCACGGCGTTCTGCTTGCCGCTTTCTTCGTTCACGGTGATGGCGAAACGGCCGATGCGGGAAAACGCATCGGGGCTGGCGCCTTCGATAGGCTTTGGCGTGGTGGTGCAGGCGGCCAGCGTGAACGCCAGCATCGCCAGCAGCGCCCAGCGCAGCCAGCCGGACACATCAGCCAAGCGTTGCACCGCTACCGTCACAGACCCACTCCCAGACGCTTGACGACGTCCTGGACGGTCTTGTTCTTCGGATCCTTCATCAGTGCGGCGCGCAGCAGATCAGTCGCCTGGTCGCGCTTGCCCTGGGACCACAGCACTTCGGCCAGGTGGGCGGCGATGTCGGCTTCCGGGCGCACGCTGTAGGCGCGGCGCAGGTATTCCGCGGCGGACTCGGATTCGCCCATGCGGAACTTGACCCAGCCCATGCTATCCAGAATGAACGGGTCGTTCGGCGACAGCTCCAGCGCTTGCGTGATGAGGTCCAGCGCTTCGGGCAGGCGTTGGTTATGGTCCGCCAGCGTATAACCCAGCGCGTTGTAGGCGTGGGCGTGGTCCGGATCCAGCGCGATGACCTGTCGCAGCATCCGTTCCAGGTCGGCCAGGCGGTTCTGGCGTTCGTACAGCATCGCCAGTTCGTACTTGATCTCGACGGTGTCCGGCAGCGCCTGGTCGGCGGCTTCCAGCGTGGTCACGGCTTGCTGGAGGCGGTCGGCGTCGCGCAGTATCTGTGCCTTGGTCAGTACGCCCAGCGTGCGTTCTTCGTCGTCCTGCGGGCCGGCGCCATCGATCATGGCCAGCGCGTCGTCGACCCGGCCGCTCTTGGCGCGCAGGGCGGCCTGGCGCATGGCGACCGAATAGCGCAGCGTGGGGTCGTCGATACGGCCGAGTTCCTTGATGGCTTCGTCGTATTGGCCTTGGTCTTCGGCAATGCGCGACAGCAGGACGTGTGCGTCCGCCGCGGCGGCGCCGGCATCCGTGGCGCCCGGCACGGTAGCGCGCTGGCGCTGCTGCTGCACGTCCAGGTACTGCTGAAGCAGCGTCTTGGCTTGCGGCAACTGGCCCGCCTTGTAGGCCAATTGGGCCTGCATGAACAACAGGTCGAAGTCTTCGGGCGACCGGCGCGACATGGCTTGCAGTTCAGACAGCGCGCCGTTGTAGTCGCCGCTGTCGGCCAGTTGCCCGGCCAGCATCAGGCGAACCTTGCGGGCGCCGGGATTACGGTTGATATAGGCCCGGGCCTCGGTCATGGCGCGTTGCGGATCGACCTTCGAGCCGTATTCCAGCACGCGCTGGGCGGCGGCTTCGGACTTGGGATCGGCGGCCAGCGCCGCACGGGACTCCTGGGCCGCGCGCTCGTAGTCGCCCGAGGCAGAAGCCACGTCGGCCAGCGCCAGGTGGGCGGCCGGCAGCTTGCGCACGCTATCGCTCAGCGATTCGTCCAGGATGCGCAGCGCCAGGCGGCGGTCGTTCAGGCGGCTGAGCACGGCCAGAGCCTGGCCGATGGCGGCCGGCTTGTCGCGCGAGGCGTCGATGCGATTGCGCAGCGCCTGGGCCAGGCCCTTGGTCTGCCCGTTGGCGGCAGCCAACGCCAGTTCGGTGGAGCTGGCTTCGACGTCGTTGGGAGACAGGCGCGCCCAGACGCGGGCCGCCTCCAGCGCGCCGGGCAGATTGCCCCCGGCCAGCTGGAACTCCAGGCCGCGGCGGGCCAGACGGGGGTCGCCCGTGTCCCGGGCAAGGCCGATCATGGTGGTTGCAGCCGTGCCGTACATGCCGCGCTGGGCGGCGATCTCCGACGCGAGGACGCGATAGAAGATGTCGGCGGTGAGCGATACGTAGGGCAATTGGCCCGGACGCAGGCGGATCACCTCGGTTTCGGGCTGATGGTTCTGCGGCGCCATGCGGGGCCCGGTCGCATCACGCGTCCGGCTGTCGGCCGCCTGAGCCGGCAGCGCAAAACCTGTTGCCAGCGCAAGCGCAAGCGTGGCGATCCCGATATTCATTTGTTTGAAAGACGACTTCACGCGGCCCGTCCGGTTGATGGCACAATCTTCGTACACGCAATTGATGATCTTACACTGGCTCATGCCGGAACTGCCTGAAGTCGAAACCACGCGTCGGGGAATTGACGCCGTCATCACTGGCCGGACGCTCAAGCGCCTGGTCGTCCACGAAGCCCGCATGCGCTGGCCCATTCCGCCCGATCTGCCGTCGCTGATCGGCGGCCGCGCCGTCCTGGAATGCGCCCGCCGGGGCAAATATCTATTGTTGCGCTTCGAACATGGCACCCAGATCGTGCATCTGGGCATGTCCGGGTCACTGCGCAGCGTCGCCCCGGGTGAATTCCTGCGCAAGCATGACCACGTTGAATGGATTTTCGACGAAGCCGTGTTGCGCCTGCATGACCCCCGGCGATTTGGCGCGGTGCTGTGGCACCCCGGCGCCGACGGCCCCATCGAGACCCACCCCCTGCTGGCCAAGCTGGGCATCGAGCCCTTCGACCCGCGCTTTGACGGCGCCTGGCTGCACCGGCACTTCAAGAAGCATGGCGCCGCCATCAAACAGGTGTTGCTGGCCGGTCTGGCGGTCGTCGGAGTGGGCAATATCTACGCATCGGAATGCCTGTTCCGGGCGCGCATCAACCCGAAGACGGCGGCCAACAAGCTGTCGCCCGCCCGGTGCGACCGGCTGGCGGACATGGTCCGGGCCACCCTGGCCGACGCCCTGACCTCCGGGGGCAGCACGCTGCGGGACTACGTGGGCGCCACCGGCGAGCCGGGGGCCTACTTCGAAATCCATGCCGCCGTCTATGAGCGCGAGGGCCTGCCGTGCCGGGTCTGCGCCACGCCGATCCGGCGCTTCGTCCAGGGCCAGCGCGCCACTTATTACTGCCCGAAATGCCAACGGAACTAGCCCTGGCGCCTTGAAAACCCTGGGGAAATCCCTGCAAAAACAAGGACATTTGTTTATAGCAAACGTATTGCACAAACACTAACGCCAAGCTATATTCCTTTCACACACCTATTCCTAGAACAGTGGAAGGAGCCTCCATGAGCAAGCAATTCGCCTCGCACGCCGACCTGGACGACAAGGTCGTCTCGTTCGAAAAACTGTCCGACAACGCCTATGCCTACACGGCCGAAGGCGACCCCAACACGGGCGTGATCATCGGCGACGAGGCCGTCATGGTGATCGACACCCAGGCCACGCCGGTCATGGCGCAGGACGTGATCCGCCGCATCCGCGAAGTCACGGACAAGCCGATCAAGTACATCCTGCTGTCGCACTACCATGCCGTGCGCGTGTTCGGCGCCTCTGCCTACAACGCTCAAGAGATCCTGGCCAGCCGCGATACCTACGACCTGATCGCCGAACGCGGCGAACAGGACAAGGCCAGCGAAATCGGCCGCTTCCCCCGCCTGTTCCGCAACGCCGAATCGATTCCGCCGGGTCTGGTGTGGCCGACGATGACGTTCAAGGGCGAAATGACCGTCGACCTGGGCAACCTGGAAGTCAAGCTGCTGCAAGTGGGCCGCGGCCACACCAAGGGCGACACCATCGCCTGGCTGCCCGAACAGAAGATCCTGTTCGCTGGCGACCTGGTCGAATACCAGTCCACCCCGTACTGCGGCGACGCCTACTTCCGCGACTGGCCCAGCACGCTGGACGCGCTGTCGGGCTTCGAAGCCGAGAAAATGGTTCCTGGCCGCGGCCCGGCCTTGAAGAACGCCACCGAAGTCCGCCAGGGTCTGGCCGGCACCCGCGCCTTCCTGACCGACCTGTACGGCGCCGTGAACCGCGGCGTGGCCGAAGGCAAGGACCTGAAGACGATCTACCGCGAGGTCTACGACTTCATGAAGCCGCGCTACAGCGACTGGGTCATTTTCGACCACTGCATGCCGTTCGACGTGTCGCGCGCCTATGACGAGGCCAGCGGCCACACCCATCCCCGCATCTGGACCGACAAGCGCGATCTGGAAATGTGGGCGCAGCTGGAAGGCTAAGGCCAAACGGGCCAAGTCGGGCGCAGACCCGAGGCGGCCCGGACCGATATTGCAAGAACCGAAACTGCGCGCCGCCGACGGCGCGCGGCTTCGCGACATAAAAACAAAATGACCCACACAGGAGACAACCGTGGGAGACATCGACTTTCAGGCGATGGAGTTCGCCTATGAAAAGCACGCCGACCAAAGCGCCGGCGCACCGCCGCGGCACCAGGTCGTGGTCGTGGGCGCCGGCCCGGTCGGCCTGACCACCGCGCTGGACCTGGCCCGCCAGGGCGTGCGCGTCGTGGTGCTGGACGACGACTACCGCCTGTCCACCGGCTCGCGCGCCATCTGCTTTTCCAAGCGCACGCTGGAAATCTGGGACCGCCTGGGCGTGGGCCAGCGCATGATCGACAAGGGCGTGTCATGGAATGTCGGCAAGGTGTTCTTCCGCGAACAGGAAGTCTGGCGTTTCGACCTGCTGCCCGAACCCGGCCACCGCCGCCCCGCCTTCATCAACCTTCAGCAGTACTACGCCGAAGGCTACCTGTATGAACAGGCGCGCCAGGAACCCAACATCGACCTGCGCTGGAAAAACAAGGTCGCCGGCGTCGTTCAAGCCGAAGACGGCGTCGACCTGACGATCGAAACCCCCGAAGGCCCGTACACGTTGCACGCCGACTGGCTGGTGGCCTGCGACGGCGCGCGGTCGCCGGTGCGCAAGCTGATCGGCCAGGAAAGCCATGGCCGCATCTTTCGCGACCGCTTCCTGATTGCCGACGTGAAGATGAAGGCCGACTTTCCGACCGAACGCTGGTTCTGGTTCGATCCCCCCTTCCATCCCAACCAGTCCGTGCTGTTGCATCGCCAGCCCGACAATGTCTGGCGCATCGACTTCCAGCTGGGCTGGAACGCCGACCCCGTCGAAGCCGTCAAGCCCGAGAACGTGCTGCCGCGCATCCGCGCCCTGCTCGGCCCCGACGCGCAGTTCGACCTGGAATGGGTCAGCGTCTATACCTTCGCGTGCGAACGCATGGACAAGTTCCGCCATGGCCGCGTCGTGTTCGCTGGCGATTCCGCGCACCGCGTGTCGCCGTTCGGCGCGCGCGGCGCGAACAGCGGCGTGCAGGACGCCGAAAACCTGGCGTGGAAACTGAAACTGGTGGTGGCGGGCCTGGCGCCCGACACGCTTATCGATAGCTACAGCGCCGAACGCGAGTACGCCGCGGACGAGAACATCCTGAATTCGTCGCGCGCCACCGACTTCATCACGCCCAAGAGCGACATCAGCCGCAGCTTCCGCAACGCCGTGCTGAACCTGGCCAAGACGCATCCGTTCGCCCGTTCGCTGGTCAACAGCGGGCGTCTGTCGCTGCCGGCCACGTACGGCGGCTCGCCGCTGAACACGCCGGACACTGACGCCTTCACGGGCCGCATGGTGCCCGGGGCCGTCGCGCTGGACGCGCCGGTGGCATGCCGCAGCGAGCAAGACTGGTGGCTGGCGCAGCTGGATGGCGGCTTCGTGCTGGCGCTGTTCTGTGCCGACACGCTGCCTGGCGCCGACACGCTTCAGGCCTTGCAGGCCCTGCGCATGGCGCCCGTGCCCGTCAAGGCCGTCCTGGTCGTAGCCGCCCAATGCGACACGACCGGCCTGTCCGCCGACTTGCCCGTGGTAGCCGACACCGAAGGCTGCCTGGCCAAGCGTTATGACGGGCAGCCCGGCACCGCCTATCTGATCCGGCCAGACCAGCACATCGCCGCCCGCTGGCGGGCATTCAATGCCGATGCCGTGATCCGCGCGGTCCACCGGGCCACGGGCCACGCCTGAAGACAAAGGTCAACCCATCATGCTGATTACTGAAACGAACCTGAGCTCGCCGGACGACTTCTACGAAGCACTGATCGAAATGCACCGCGACCTGACGAATGAGCAAAGCCAGGAATTGAACGCGGCGCTGATCCTGCTGCTGGCCAATCACCTGGGCGACGTGGCGCTGCTGCGCGAAGCCTTGCAGCAAGCGCGCGCGTCGGTGGTGCAGGCGTAAGGCGTCACACGCCCACCGCGAACGTATTCACGATCAAGGCGCGCAACCACTGATTGCCGCCGTCGCGGTCCACCCTGCGCTGCCAGTACATATTGGTCTGCAGCGCGGGGACTTTCAGCGGTGGCGTCATGAAGCGCAGGCCGAACGGCGGCGCGGCGCTGGCGGCCAGCTTTTCAGGCACGGTCGCCAGCAAGTCCGTCGCGCTGACGATGTAGGGCACGGCCGAAAAGTGCGGCACGCTGAAATGCTCGGCCAGCTCCACGCCCGCGCGCTCCATCGACTGATTGACTTGCCCGTAAGGCGCGGCGCGCGACACGATCAAATGCCGCTCGGCGCGGAATGCCTTGATGCCCATGCCCGCGTGCGCCGAGGGATGCGCCTGACGGAACAAGGTCGCGTAACCCTGCCGGAACAGCATGCGCTGCAGCGTGCCCGCCCCCATTTCATCGAACGCGCCGATGGCCAGGTCCACCCTGCCCGACTCCATTTCGCGCGGCAGATCGGGCCCCTGCACACGCACCGAATCAATGCGCACATGCGGGGCCACTTGCACGCAGACCTCCATCAACCGGGGCATGAAGTGGATTTCGCCGACATCCGTCATGGCGACCCGGAAGCGGCGATTGCTGGTGGCGGCGTCGAACACGTCTTGATCCTTCAACGCCTGGCCCAGCATGGTCAGCGCTTCGCTGACGGGGCCGGCCAGCCGCTGCGCCCGGGGCGTGGGCAGCATGCCTTGCGCGGTACGCACGAACAGCTCATCGCCAAAGGCCTCGCGCAAGCGGCGCAGGGCATTGCTGACCGCGGGCTGCGTCAGGTCCATCCGCCGGGCCACGGCAGACAGATTGCGGTCTTCCAGCAGGTGCTGGAACAGGATCAGCAAGTTCAGGTCAACGTCGCGCAATTCGGCCATGCGGCCCCCTACTATTCACAAAATTTATAGTCTGTATTTTTGCATTCCCGTAGCCGTAATGGGCGTTTTTCCCGACAATATCGCATCGGCCCCGGGTTATCCCAGACCGCCCCCGAATACCGACCGCGCGGCCAAGCACCGCGCCGCCACCCAGGAGGATTCTATGGAACTGCAATATCAGACCGGCTTCGGCAACGACTGCGCGACCGAGGCGCTGCCCGGCGCACTGCCGGTGGGCCGCAATTCGCCGCAGCAATGCCCTTACGGCCTGTACGCCGAGCAATTGTCCGGCACCGCCTTCACCGCCCCGCGCAGCGAAAACCGCCGCTCGTGGCTTTACCGCGTCCGCCCGGGCGCGCAACACAAGCCATTCGAGCCCTTCGGCGGCGCGGCGGGCTGGGAAAGCACCTTCGGCCATGGCCCGGTCACGCCCAACCAGTTGCGCTGGAGCCCGATGCCGATTCCGGATGCCCCGACCGACTTCCTGGAAGGCGTGAAGACCTGGGGCGGCAACGGCGGCCCCGATGAGCAGGGCGGCGTGGCCATCCACATGTATGCGGCCAACCGGTCCATGCAAGGCCGCTATTTCTACAACGCCGATGGCGAACTGCTGCTGGTACCGCAGCAAGGCCGGTTGCGACTGGCCACCGAACTGGGCCTGATCGACCTGGAACCGCTGGAAATCGCGGTGATTCCGCGTGGCGTGCGTTTTCGCGTCGAACTGCTGGATGACACCGCGCGCGGCTACATGCTGGAGAACTTCGGCGCGGCCCTGCGCCTGCCCGAATTGGGCCCGATCGGCTCGAACTGCCTGGCCAATGCCCGCGACTTCCAGACACCGGTGGCCTGGTACGAGGACGTGGAGGGCGACTTTGAACTGATCGCCAAGTTCACGGGCGGATTCTGGCGCGCTTCCATCGACCATTCACCGCTGGACGTCGTGGCCTGGCATGGCACGCACGCGCCGTACAAGTACGATTTACGCCACTTCAACACCATCGGCTCGATCAGCTTCGACCATCCCGACCCATCCATCTTCACCGTGCTGACCGCGCCGTCCGACACCCCGGGCACGGCCAACATGGACTTCGCGATTTTCCCGCCGCGCATCCTGGCGATGGAAGACACGTTCCGCCCGCCCTGGTTCCACCGCAACATCGCCAGCGAGTTCATGGGCTTGATCCAGGGCGTGTACGACGCCAAGGCCGATGGCTTCGCCCCGGGCGGCGCCAGCCTGCACAATTGCATGAGCGGCCACGGCCCCGACGCCGAGACCTTCGAAAAGGCCTCGCGCGCCGACACCCACACCGCGCATTACATCCGCGACACGATGGCGTTCATGTTCGAAACGCGCCGCGTCATCCGCCCGACCGCGCAGGCCCTGGCGTCGGTAGAATTGCAGGGCGACTATTACCGGTGCTGGCAGGGCATCGTGAAGCACTTCGATCCCAAGAAGGCGTGACGGCAGTTTCCCGCTGATCCACGCCCACGGCGATGCGCGCAAGCGCATCGCCGTTTGGCTTTTGAGTTTTCCGGCGCCGCTGACCCGTCAGATCTGCCGGCCACCCATTCCATCATTAAAGAGACACGCAGCCATGACCACCACGATCAACGAAACCCACGATCCGTCCTTGCAAAGCTGGCTTGCCAGCGCCAACACCGGCACGTCGGATTTTCCGGTGCAGAACCTGCCGTATGGCGCGTTCCGCCGCAAGGGCTCGCAAGAGTCGTTCCGCCCCGGCGTGGCGATCGGCGACCAGATCCTGGACCTTGCCGCACTGGCCGCCAAGCAGCCGTTTGAAGGCCTGGCCGCCGAGGCGCTGGCCGCGTGCGCCGGCGACAGCCTGAACGCGCTGATGGCGCTGGGCCAGCCGCACTGGAGCGCCCTGCGCCTGGCGCTGTCGCGCGCGCTGCGCGAAGGCGCCGCCTTGCGCCAGACGGTCGAGCCGCTGCTGGTGGCGCAGGCCGATGCCGAATACACCACGCCCGCGCGCATCGGCGACTACACGGACTTCTATATCTCGGTGCATCACGCAACCGCGGTGGGCAAGCAATTCCGTCCCGACAATCCCTTGCTGCCAAACTACAAGTGGGTGCCAATCGGCTATCACGGCCGCGCGTCCAGCATCGGCGTGGACCAGAAATTCCCGCGTCCCGTTGGCCAGACGCGTCCGGCCAACGAAGGCGAAACGCCGCAATTCGGCCCTTGCGCGCGCCTGGACTATGAATTGGAGCTGGGCATTTTCGTGGGCGCCGGCAACGAGCAAGGCGAGCGCATCGGCTTGGCCGACGCAGACGCGCACGTGTTCGGCCTGTGCATCCTGAACGACTGGTCGGCCCGCGATATCCAAGCCTGGGAATACCAACCGCTGGGCCCCTTCCTGTCGAAGAACTTCGCGTCGACGATTTCGCCGTGGATCGTCACGATGGAAGCTCTGGAGCCCTTCCGCACGCAGTGGAACCGCGGCCCGTCGGAACCGCAGCCGATGCCTTACCTGGCCTCCGACGCGAACCGCGCGAAGGGCGCGTACGACGTGCAGTTGGAAGTGCTGATGACGACGCAGCAATCGCGTGAAGCCAAGCAACCCGCCGTGACGCTGTCGCGCAGCAATTTCCGCGATGCCTACTGGAACGTGGCCCAGCTGATCGCGCACCACACCGTCAACGGCTGCAATCTGCAACCGGGCGACATGCTGGGCACGGGCACGTTGTCGGGCCCCCAGGCATCGGAAGCCGGTTCGTTGCTGGAGTTGAGCAATGGCGGCAAGACGGCGATCGACCTGCCGTGGGGCGAGAAGCGGACGTTCCTGCAGGATGGGGATCAGGTGATCATGCGCGCCGCGTGCGTGAAGGAAGGGTACCCGCGGATCGGATTTGGAGAAAGCTCGGGCACCGTGCTGCCGGCCCGCGTCTGATTGCTTGAGAAGGACGCGCGCCCCGCAACCCGGGGCGCGCGGCATGCTGGCGGTTAGTCCGCGCGGCGCGCGGTCAACGCTTCGATCTCGTCGTCCTTGGCCTGCCACTGCTCTCCCAGCCAATGGTGGAACGTGGCACGGAAGGCTTTGTCCCGGGTGTAATCCGCAACGCAGAAGGCCGGCGGCACCGGCAACTGCCGCATGCGCACCAGCACGGGGCCCATGCGGCCGCAAGCCATGTCCCAGAAGCTGGGCGCGCCTTCCGGATAGGCGATAGTCACGTCGACCATTGATCGGAAGCGCGCCCCCATCGCGTTCAGCGCGACCGCCAGCCCGCCCGCCCTGGGCTTGAGAAGATGGCGATACGGCGAGGCCTGCGCGGCACGCTTGGCCTGGGTAAAGCGCGTGCCTTCGGCAAAGACCATCACGCTTGTCGGCACCAGCGAGAATTTCTCGCAGGCGCGGCGCGCGGCTTCCTGGTCCTGACGGCCCAGGGCGGGATTACGGCGCAACGCCGCCTTGCCGTGACGCTTCATGAAAGGAAAGTCCAGCGCCCACCACGCCAGACCGATCACCGGCACGTAAATCAACTGCTGCTTGAGGAAGAATTTCAGCAGCGGAATCCGCCGGTTCAGCGCGCGCTGCAGCACAAAGATGTCCACCCAGGACTGGTGATTGCAGTTGACCAGATACCAGTCCGCGTAACGCAACCCCGTATGGCCCTGCACGTCCCATGGCTCCGCCTGGATGCGCGCGAACCAGCCGGCGTTACCGGAAACCCACGCCGTCGCAATGCCGTTGAGGACGGGGTCGACGCGCCGCCTGACCGCAGCGAAGGGCAGCACAAGCTTCAGCAGCGCAATCGGAAGCAGCAGCAGGCACCAGAACACCGTGCTGACAACCAGCAGCGTGACGCTGAATACGCCGGTCAGCCACGCAAGGCGGCCGCGCAACACGGGAAACGCGCGTTGGCGCGATGCGGGCCGATCAGATTCATGCTTGCTCATTTGAGCCTCGGAGACGGCCCGGCTTGCGCCGGTGGGAAGGTCTGGAACAGTCATGGTCGCCAGTTTGCTGGGCGTCGGGGGAAATCCGCTTGCGCAAGATCAACCCCCGCATTCGCAAATTCCACCAAGGAAACGCCATCATGGCAGCCGGTATTTCTCTTCACGGTACACCCACGACGCCCACAAGGCATGGGCCAGCGCTTCTTCCGTCAATCCGGGATCCGCAGGCTCCACCGGGGCATAGACTTCGTCGCTTCCCACCGGGGCCGCCGTGTATCGGAACTCCCTGGGCGCCTTGGCCGGTTCCAGCACCAGCAACTTGTCGCCTTGCAAATACCCGAAGTTGTCCGCGTATTGCATGATCGCCCGGTTCGGATCGCGTTGCGTCAGATCCGCGCCCAGCATCGGGTTCACGTTGTCCAGACCGATCAAAGACAACAGCGTCGGCGCCATATCGATCTGGCTGACAAGCCGTTCGTCCTGGCGCGGCGCGATGCCCGCGCCCAGGAACAACGCGGGGATCTGGAAGTGGCGCACCGGCACCGGAATCGACCCGTACACGCGCGAATCGTGATCCGCGATGACCAGGAACACCGTGTTGTCCCAGTACGGGGCCTTCTTGGCCTTTTCAAAAAACTGGCCCAACGCCCAATCCGCGTAGCGGACCGTGTTGTCCACCGTGGCCGGGTCGCCGACGGGTTGGATACGGCCTTCCGGATACTCCCACGGCGAATGGTTCGTGACCGAGAACGCCAGTGTGAAGACGGGCTTGTCGCCGTCGGCACGCAGCAGACGGTCGACCTGATTGAACATGTCTTCGTCCGATGCGCCCCACGACCCTTCAAACACCGGGTTGACGAACTTGGGGCGGTCCACGACTTCGTCGAAGCCGTTGCCCAGGAAGAACGCGCGCATGTTGTCGAAGTGCGATTCGCCGCCGTAGACGAAGCGCGAGTGATAGCCGTGCTTGCCCAGCACCTGGGCCAGCGTGAAGAAGCCGGTCTGCGAGCGAGGCAGCTTGACCACGGCATCGGCCACGCTGGGCAGGAAGCCCGCCGTCACCGCTTCGATGCCGCGCACGGATCTCGTGCCGGTGGCGTAGGCGCGGTGGAACATCCAGCCTTCCTTGGACAGACGGTCGATGTTGGGGGTCAGGTCGCGGCCGCCCAGGCTGCCCACGTATTGCGCGCCCAGGCTTTCCTGCAGGATGATCACGACGTTCAGCGGCTTGTCGCGACGCACGGTGGCTTTCTGCTCGTGCAGGCTGGGATAACGCGGATCCAGCGGCGCGCCCGTCAGGCCGGCCTTCTCGCGAACGATGGCGTTCATCTGGTCCACCGGCATGTTGGGATACATCGCCGCGGATGAGCGTTCGTCGCGCATGCGGTAGGCCGCGTCGAACACGCTGTACAGCGAATTCAGCGCCAGCGCATTGACCATGGCATCCGAACTGAAAGCCACCTTTGCGGGATTGATCGGGCGATGCTCCAGCGTGCCGCGTGCACCCAGCACCACCAGCGCAAGGATCACGAAGGACGCGATCGGGCGCTTCCACCATGCCATGAAGGAATCACGCGAGCGCACCGAGAACAGCTTGACCGCCAGCCAGGCCGCCAGCACCAGCACCACGAGGGCGGCAAGCAGCACGCCCTTGTAGCCTTGCCAGAGCATCGAGCCCACTTCCTTCGGGTTCAGCAGATAGATGAAATACAGCCGGTTCGGCCGCGTGTCGTATTCGGCGATGAATTGCGGCGTGGAAACTTCCAGCAGCACATACAGCATCCACCAGACGCGGAACCACCACGCGGTGATGCCCGCCGCCAGCGGCCGATGGCCGAACCAGGGCGACAGCACGGCCGGCAGCGCGATCACCATCGACAGCAGGCACACGTCGATGCGCAGTCCGCCGAAAAGCACGGGCCACAACCCGCCCGCGGCCTGGACGCGGTCCCACATCCAGAAGGACAGGCCCAGACGCGACAGCGTCAGCATCACCAGAACGGCGACGACGAACCGGAGTGTCAGGCGGCGCATGCGGCGGCCCCCCAAGGGCGGCGCGAATCCGCCTGTTCAAATGAAAGGGTCCCGCCTGATGTGCCGAGCAAAGCCATGCCGCCTCGTTGTCCGGAAATGAAAACGGGCCAAGGTTAACGCGGTTTCGGGGGAGTTGGCAGCGAGAGGGGCTGCTTTAAGCGTTGTACGACATCATATTTCAAACGCTTCGAGCATGAACGCGCGCGGACGCGACCGCACAGACGCACGCA
This sequence comes from Achromobacter sp. MYb9, assembly GCF_002975275.1. Classification (GTDB taxonomy): domain Bacteria; phylum Pseudomonadota; class Gammaproteobacteria; order Burkholderiales; family Burkholderiaceae_B; genus Achromobacter. Next base: position 37,134 of record NZ_PCOQ01000006.1, read on the forward strand.
GGCCCGAACACACAGACGCGCCAACCCGCCGGGCGCGCCGCCCGCCGTCTATTGTGCGCGGCGCAGGCGTTCGCGGCTATTGCTCAGATGCGTGCGCATGGCTGCGCGGGCGCTTTCGGCATCTTGCCGCATGATCGCGCTGTAGATGTCTTCGTGTTCCAGGTTCACGCGCGCCAGGTACGCCGCGCGGTCTTCGTGTGCGAACTTGGCGGAATTGATACGGGTGCGCGGAATGATGGCCGAGCCCAGATGCGACATCAGATCCGCGAAGTAGCGGTTGTCGGTGGATTGCGCCACCAGCAGATGAAACTGGAAATCGGGGGTGATCGTATCGCCGCCGCTTTCCAGCGCACTGCGGAACACGTCCAGCGCGCGGCGCATCTCTTGCAACTGCACCTCGCTGCGGCGGATGGCGGCCAGGCCTGCGGCCTCGCTCTCCAGGCAGATGCGCAACTCTAGCAGCACCAGCACGTCGCGCACGGTGGCGATGTCGGCCGGATCCACGCGGAAGTCGCCGCTGCCGCTGGGTTCCAGCGCATAGGTGCCAACGCCGTGATGCGTTTCGACCAACCCCGACGCCTGCAGGCGCGACAGCGCCTCGCGCACGACCGTGCGGCTGACGCCGAACTGACGCATGATCTCGGACTCGGTGGGCAGCTTGTCACCCGGGCGAATATCGCCGCCTCGGATGCGTTCGGAAATGTTCTCGACCAGGCCTTGGGCCAGGTTCCGGGGACGACGCTGCGGCAAGACGGGGGTATCGACAGGAGCGTTCATCAGGGATTATCCGAAGGCGGTTGCGCAAAGCTTGACGCTGAAATTTGGCGCTCATTATACTTTGCTCAAGTTGTACGATAACGTACCAGATAAGTCTACTCCCCACGCGCCCTCTCACCGAGCATTGCGTCATGAGCCGAACTGTCAACACCCTGCCCGCCTCGTTTCGCTGCCGTCGTTTGCTATTGACCGGCGCAGCCGGCAACCTGGGCCAGGTACTGCGTCCCCGGTTGAAGGCCCATGCGGAGGTACTTCGCGTTTCCGACATTGCCCCGCCCGCTGCCGCCGGCCCCGGGGAAGAAGCGATTGCCTGCGACCTGGCCGACCCCGCCGCGGTATCCCGGCTGGTGCAAGACGCGGATGCCATCGTCCACCTGGGTGGCGTATCGGTAGAGCGGCCATTCGACGAGATCCTGCCCGCCAACATCCAAGGCATCTACAACTTGTACGAGGCGGCCCGCATCCATGGCGTGCGGCGCGTGGTGTTCGCCAGTTCGAACCACGTCATCGGCTTCTATGAGCAGGGCAAACAGCTGGACGCGGACGTGCCGCTGCGCCCGGACGGCTATTACGGCTTGAGCAAGGCCTACGGCGAACACCTGTCGCGCTTCTACTTCGACCGCTACGGCATCGAAACCGTGTGCTTGCGCATCGGCTCTTCGTTCCCCGAACCCAAGGACCGCCGCATGATGGTCACGTGGCTTAGCTACGACGACCTGACCGACCTGGTCACGCGCTCGCTGTTCACGCCGGATGTCGGCCACCTGATCGTGTACGGCGCATCGGCCAACCGCGACCGCTGGTGGAACGACGACGCCGCCAGGATATTGGGCTTTGTCCCCCAGGACTCCTCCGAACGCTTTCGCGCGCAGGTCGAGGCGCAGCCTCCGCTAGCCGCCGACGATCCCGCCGCCCGCTATCAGGGCGGCGCTTTCGTCAAGGCGGGTCCCTTTCCCTTCCCCACGCCCTCATCGGCCGAGTAACCGCCACCATGCCCGCAACCGTCGAACGTATCGGGAACATGCTGTGCGGCGTAGGAGAAAGCCCGGTCTGGCGCGCCGCCGATCAGGCGTTCACCTGGACCGACATTCCGGGCAAGACCCTGTGGCGCTGGTCGCCGGCAAGCGACGACATCGCGCACTGGGCACTGCCGCAGATGGCCGGCTGCATCGCCATGCGAGGGGCCGGCTGGCTGTTGGCGATGGAAGACGGCCTCTATGCCTGTGACCCGTTGCGGGCCGGGCAACCCTGCGAACCGCGGCCGCTGGTTTCCGTCGCGCACGCGGCGCCCGGCATGCGCTTCAACGATGGCCGTTGCGATCGGCAAGGCCGCTTCCTGGCGGGCACGATGGTCATGGACATGGGGCTGGCGCAACCTGCCGGCCAGTTGTACCGCTACGACGCCCAAGGCCTGGCCGTGCTGCTGGACGACCTGATCGTGCCCAACGGCATGGCCTTCAGCCCCGATGGCAGGACGATGTACCTCTCGGACTCCCACCCTTCGCGCGCCATGGTCTGGGCGTTCGAGTACGACATCGACACGGGCACGCCGCATAACCGCCGCCCCTTCATTTCCGCTTTGCCCGCCGGCCGCCCGGACGGCGCGGCCGTGGACACCGACGGCGGTTACTGGATCTGCGGCAACGAGGCCGGCCGCGTCTACCGCTACACGCCAGAGGGTCGACTGGACCGGACCCTGGACGTCCCCGCCGCCCGGGTCGCAATGTGCGCGTTCGGCGGCGCCGGCATGGACACGCTGTTCATCACGTCGATCCGCCCGCCATCCGCGGCGCCCGGCAGCCTTGAAGGCGCCGTGTTTGCCCTGCGCCCCGGCGCGCAGGGCCTGGAGGAAACCGCAAGCGCCGGTTAGCACCCGACCGGGGCGGCCGTCGCGCGGCCCCAAGCGAAGTAAGTAGGCCCGTCCATATCAAAGAGCTTCGAGGCCGTCCTGGCCACTGACGAAACGCCGTACTCCAACCGGAGGTAGACATGCTGCGCCCCACCCTGACCCGCGCCATTTTGGCGGCGGCTGCCTTGCTGACGCTGATTCCCGCCACTCATGCCGCCGAACTGCGCTCGGCGGACATCCATCCCGACGACTATCCCACCGTGCTGGCCGTGCGCCACTTCGGCGAACTGATCAAGCAACGCACCAATGGGCGCTTCACCGTCAAGGTATACGCGGGCGGCGCGCTGGGCAACGAAGACGACTCGATCGAACAGGTCAAGCTGGGCGCCCTGGCCATGGCCCGCGTTTCAAGCGCCGCCATGCACAACATCTGCCAGACGACCCGGGTACCGTCGCTGCCCTTCCTGTTCCGCTCCAAGCAGCATCTGCACAAAGTGCTGGACAGCGATATCGGCGACCAGATCCTGCGCTCGTGCGAAGGCGCGGGCTTTGTCGGCCTGGCCTGGTACGACAGCGGCGCGCGCTCGATGTACACGCGCAACAAACCGATCAAGACGCTGGCCGACGCGAAAGGCCTGAAGATCCGCGTCCAGCAATCCGACCTATCGGTTGCCATGGTCGAGGCGATGGGCGGAAACGCCACGCCAATGCCCATGGGCGAGGTCTACACGTCGCTGAAAACGGGGCTGGTGGACGCCGCCGAAAACAATTTCCCCAGCTATGAAAGCGCGCACCACTACGAAGTCGCGAAGTTCTACGCGATGACCGAACACACGATGACGCCGGAGATCCTGATTTTCTCCAAGCGCCAATGGGACAAGCTGCCGCCCGACGACCAGAAGATCCTGCGCGAAGCGGCGCGCGAGTCCGTACCCTACATGCGCAAGTTGTGGGACGAGCGCGAACAGAAGTCGCGGTCCGTGGTCGAACGCGCCGGTTCGCAAATCGTGGAGGTGGACAAGACCTCGTTCCAGAACGCGATGAAGCCCGTGTACGAGCGTTTCGTCACCACGCCCGAAATGAAAGACCTGGTCGCGAAGATCCAGGCCGTCCAGTGAGGGCACCATGTTGGCCACACCCACGAATGAAACCGATGTCGTCGCGGGGGGCCGGGCGCAAGCCCTGGCTGCCCCGCTGGATGCCTATACCCGAGGCTGCGCGGCGCTAGCGCGGTTCTGCATGTGGACCAGCGTGTTCGGGCTGGTCTGCCTGATCATCGCCGTGACCTTGCAGATCGTCGGCCGTCACGTACTCAACAGTACCCCGACCTGGGCCGAGAGCCTGGCCCTGCTGCTGGTGCTGTACGTGACCATGCTGGGCGCGGCCGTCGGCGTGCGCGATGCGGGCCACATCGGCTTCGAATCGCTGCTGGATGCGTTGCCCAAGGCCGGCCAACGCCGGCTGCGTATCTTCATCCACCTGCTAGTGCTGCTGTTCGGCGTGCTGATGGCCTGGAACTGCGGCGTGCTGGCTGAATCCGTCGCGGCCTACAAGATCCCCAACCTGGGCATCTCGAACGCCTGGAAGTACATCCCCGCAACCTTGTCGGGCACCTTGATCGCGCTCTTCTCCATCGAGCACATCATCGCCATCCTGCGCAACCATAAGGTGGTACCGGCATGGCGCTGACACTGCTTTCGTTTACGTTCATGGGATTCCTGGTGATCGGCGTGCCGGTCGCGTTCGCCATCGGCCTGTCGTCCATCACGGCCATCATGGTCGAGGACCTGCCGCTGGCGGTGGCCTTCCAGCAGATGACCTCGGGCATGAACGCGTTCTCGTTCCTGGCCATCCCTTTCTTCATCTTCACGGGCGAGCTCATGCTGTACGGCGGCATCGCCGACCGCATCGTGGCGTTCGCCAAGTCGCTGGTCGGACATGTGCGCGGGGGGCTGGGCATGTCCAACGTGGTGGCCTGCACGCTGTTCGGCGGTGTGTCGGGGTCGCCCGTGGCGGATGTATCGGCGATGGGGTCCGTGATGATCCCGATGATGAAGCGCGAGGGCTACCACGCGGACTATGCCGTGAACGTCACCACGCATGCCGCGTTGGTCGGCGCGCTGATGCCCACCAGCCACAACATCATCATTTACACGCTGGCGGCGGGCGGCAAGGTGTCGATCGCGGCGCTGATCGCGGCGGGCGTCGTGCCGGCGGTGATCCTGACCCTGTGCAACCTGGCGGCCGCGTATTTCGTGGCGCGCAGCCGGGGATATCCGGCGGGCACCTTCCCGGGCTGGGGCATCGTGCTGCGTTCGCTGGTCGCGGCGGCGCCGGGCCTGTTCGTGGTGGTGCTGATCATCACGGGTATCCTCAGCGGCGTCTTCACCGCGACGGAATCCGCGGCGGTCGCGGTGCTGTATGCGCTGGCGCTGACGATCTTCGTATATCGGTCGCTGACCTGGGATCAGTTCGTGCGGGCGGCCAGCAAAGCCGTCAAGACGACTGGCGTCGTGTTGCTGCTGATTGGCATTTCAGCCACCTTCGGCTACCTGATCAGCTTCTACGGCGTGGCGGAAAAAACCGGCGAACTGATGGCGTCGGTGTCGACCAGCCCGTGGGCCATCTTCCTGATGGTCAACATCATCCTGTTCGTGCTTGGCACGTTTCTGGACATGGCCGCCACCATCCTGATCTGCACGCCCATCTTCCTGCCCATCTGCATGCAGTACGGCATGGGGCCCGTGCAATTCGGGATCGTGATACTGCTGAACTGCGCGTTGGGGCTGAATACACCGCCGGTGGGGACGACGCAGTTTGTCGGCTGCGCCATCGGCGGCGTATCGGTGGGCACCGTGATGCGCACGATCTGGCCGTTCTACGGCGCCCTGCTGGCGGCGCTGGCGCTGGTGACCTACGTGCCGGCCTTTTCGCTCTGGCTGCCCGGCGTGCTGCTCAACTGACGGGCGGAATCGCGGGGCGGACCGCACGCGCGGCCCGTCCCGCGATCACCGGATAGAAGAACAGCGCGGCAAGAAACCACAACAGCGCGGCGGACCAAAGCGTCTGGCTCAGGAAATGGGCGCCCTGCAGAATGCGCACCCCCGAAAAGCCGGCGCCCGCGGCCCCGCCCACGGCCAGCCCCCACCAGCGCCAGGCCGGTCGGCCGAGGGCCCAGCCCACGAAGTACAGGGTCAGCATCGAATAGCCCGCACCTGCGTGACCGCTGGGCAAGGCGCCCCCGGCGCGCGCACGCGCCCAGGTCCACCAATGCAGCGGATACGGTGTGTAGCCGCCCAACGTCTGCAAGTCGTAGGGCCGCGGAAGCGTTGTGTAGTGCTTGAGCTGGTTGACGACCAATTGACCCACGAGGCAGGTCGCCGCCAGGGCCACGGCCGGCCCGCGCCATGCGCGCCAGGCCGGGATGCGGAAACTGGCCGCCGCCACGCCCACGGCCGCCAGCGCCACGCCGATCGGCAAGGCCAGCACCATGCGATGCCCCAGCAGGTCCAGCCAACGGTTCACACGCAGCGGAAAGTCGTCCAGGACAGGATCGAACAGCGCCCGGGCAATGCGCAGGTCCAGGCCCGAGGCATTGGCCCACCAGGCCAGGCAGGCCAGCGCCAGCGTCACGCCGATCAGCTGGCTGCAGAGATACCAGACAGGCGACGGCGCACGCGCCGCAGGCAGCAAAGGGGACGACATGGGTCGATAGACCAGGGACGCATCGGACAAGCGACGAGCTTAGTTCGCCGAGAGTCGAAATTTCGTCAAATTCGGCCCTGTTTCGCCGGCGCAACACCACCGGCCGCCGCGCCCGTCGGGGCCGCGAGGCCCGCATCGAAACGGAGGGAAAAGCGGGTTCCCCGGGTCTCCGGTTCGCGCGACGATTCGACGGTCAGCGACCAGCCTTGCATGTCGCAGACGCGCTTGGCGATCGCCAGCCCCAGGCCACGGGCCGTCTCGTCGCGATCGCCGGCATTGGAATCCCGCATCCGTCCGCTGTAGTAGCGGCGGAACAGGAACGGCAAATCGTCGGCGGCGATTCCCTTGCCGTCGTCACTCAGTTCCAGGGTGTCCGGCGCGCTGAAACGGGTCGTCAGCGTCGCCGGGGCGGCGTGCTCCACCGCATTGCGCACCAGGTTGCGCAGCACGGTCAGCAACGCATAACGGTCCAGCGTCAGGACATGGCCGGGCGCGATCTGGTTGTCCCAGCGCAATTGGGCTTGTCCGGCCTGCGCCTCGTAGCCTCGCCACGCGTCTTCCATGCACTCGGCCACGTCCACGGGCGCGGGTGGCAGCAGCTGGTCACGAGCCATCGCCCGGGCGCTTTCCAGGCATACGATCACATCGTCCACGTTATCCACCACGCGGGTCAGGCGCTGGCGCTGGTCCGGCGTCAACGCCTGGGTAAGCAGCATCAGTTCACTGTCTGAACGGATGGCAGCCAGCGGCGTGCGCACCTCGTGGCTCAGGTTGCCCGCAAACTCGCGTTCGCGGGCGATCGATCGGTCCACCTGGTTTTGCACGCGGTTGAAGGCTTCGATCAGCCGGCCCGCCTCGTCGTCGCGCGTCACCGCCATGTCGGGCGATCCCGGCGCCCAGGTGGACAGACGGTCGGTCAGATCCAGCAACGGCCCCACCGCCACCGCCGCCACCCGGCGCGACAACGCATAGGCGCCGATCACACAGATGGCGCCGACGCCCAGCACAATCAAGCCGAAGTCGTGCACCCGTTCTTCGTTATCGGTGGCGTCGTACAACAGATAAACCTTGCCCCGTCCAGTGTCGGCCACCATCACGTGCCAGGTATAGGCCCCGGGTTCGATCAGGTGCAGCCCGCTCTCCAACCCCAGGACTTCATCGGGGATGCCAGCGGGGCGTTGGCCGTCGACGCTCATCCATGCCCGCATGGAACCGCCCAGTTCGCGCGCGCCCTGGCGCGGCATGAACTCGTCGCTGGCGCGCGCATGTTGGACCAATCGGTCCATTTCCGTATTCAGGATGTCGTTGACCAGATCGTCTTCCATCTGGTCGAAAGTCAGATAGGCCAGCAAGGCCAGCGCCGTCACGAACAACGCGACCGTGCCCGTCAGCGCCCACACCACCCGCTGGGTCAATGTGCCGCCGGCCGCGCGTGTCATGGCGCGTCCCCGGGCAACACCAGCCTCCAGCCGGTGCCGTGCAGGGTCTCGATGCCGTCGAAGCCGGCATCGGCCAACGCGCGCCGCAGCAGATGGACCTGGCTGCGCAGCGCATCGGAAGACGGCGGCTCGTTGCCCCACAGCACGGACTCCAGTTCTTCGCGCGCCACCACCCGGCCCGGATCGCGCATCAGGGCCTCCATGATGAGGCCGGCCTTTCGCGTCAGGTGCACGGGCGTGCCGTTGACCGATACGCCGCGGCTGCGCGTGTCGTACTGCAGCGGGCCAAACTGGCGCACGGAATCCACCGTGTCGCCTTTCGCGCGCTGGATCAGGGCCAGCAGGCGAGCCTCGACTTCCAGCAGGGCAAAGGGTTTGGTGAGGTAATCGTCCGCGCCGTGCGAAAACCCCGTCAACTTGTCTTCGAGGCTGTCGCGCGCCGTCAGCATCAGCACCGGCGCCGACATCCGCATGTCGTTGCGCAGGATGTGCAGCACCGCGTTGCCGTCCATGCCGGGCAGCCCGATGTCCAGGATGACGGCGTCGAAACGCTGCGCTTTGGCGCGTTCCAGCGCGGCATGGCCGGTGTAGGCCACGTCCGGCAGGAAACCGCGCGCTTCCAGGAAGGTGTATAGATTGCCGGCGATGATGGGATCGTCTTCGACGATCAGGATCCGGTTGTTCGCACCTGCCGCGGGGCTGGCAGCCATAAGTTGAAGTTCCTTGTTGGAATCGGGATCGGTGCGCGTTGCCGGACTCAGGCTTGCAGTACCTTGCCGGGATTCATCAGCCCCTGCGGGTCCAGCGCGCGCTTGATCCGCCGCATCAGCGCCAGTTCGACGGGGCTCTTGTAGCGCGGCAGTTCATCGCGCTTGAGCTGCCCCACGCCGTGCTCGGCGCTGATGGAACCGCTGTGCGCGTGCACGCTGTCATGCACCACGCCATAGATTTCGCTTTGCAGCGCCAGCAGTTCGCTTTCGGTCTGGCCGGCCGCGTTGGCCACGTTGTAGTGCAGGTTGCCGTCGCCCAGATGGCCGAAGATCACGTGCCGCACGCCCGGAAAACGCGCTTGGAGCAAGGCATTGGTCTTGTGAACGAACCCGGCAATGGACGAAATGGGGATGGATACGTCGTGCTTGACCGATTTGCCCAGTTCGGCCTCGGCCAGCGGGATGCTCTCGCGCAAGTGCCACAGCGCCTTGCTCTGCGCCACGTTGGCGGCAATGGCGGCATCGCCGATCAGGCCCGCATCGATGGCATCGCCCAGCACGGCCTCGAAGCGTTCGCGCGCATGCGCCTCGCTTTCGCTGTCGGACAGTTCCAGCAGCGCGAACCAGGGCGATTCGGCCGAATCCCCTTCGAAGGGCAGGCGCTGCTGCGGGAACAGGCGCACCACGGCCTGGAGGCAGGCGCCGCTCATGAGTTCAAAGCCGGTCAGCGCGGCGCCAAACCCCGAACGTGCGCGTGACAGCAGGTCCACCGCGTGGTCGATCGTGTCCACCGTCAATAGCGCCGTGCAAGACGCCACGGGCCGGGGAAACAGCTTCAGCGTGGCGGCGGTGATGATGCCCAGCGTGCCTTCGCTGCCGATGTAGAGATCGCGCAAGTCGTAGCCGGTGTTGTCCTTGCGCAAGCCGCGCAGGCCGTCCCACACTTCGCCTTCCGCGGTCACCACTTCCAGGCCTAGCGTCAGGTCGCGCGTGTTGCCGTAGCGCAGCACCTGCGTGCCGCCGGCGTTGGTGGCCAGATTGCCGCCGATCGTGCAGCTGCCCTCGGCCGCGAGGCTGAGCGGAAACAGGCGGTCGGCCCCCGCGGCGGCTTCTTGAACGGCCTGCAAGATGCAGCCTGCCTCTACCGTGATGGTGTCGTTCGCGGTATCCAGATTGCGCACGGCGGTCAGGCGGGCCGTGGACAGCACCACGGCACGGCCGGATTCGTCCGGCGTGGCGCCGCCGCACAAACCAGTATTGCCGCCTTGCGGCACCACCGGCACGCCATGGTGCCGGCACAGTTTCACGGCGTCGGCGACCTCTTGCGTCGAACCCGGGCGAATAACCGCCAAGGCGGTGCCACGGTAGCGCCTGCGCCAATCCTGCACGTAGGGTTCGGCGTCAGCGCCGGTCAACACATGGGAGAACCCCAGCAGGGACTGTAGATTGCTCAGCAAAGTCATAGGCGCCGCACAAGAAAGGCCTGGTGTCGCCCAGGCGCAGGTCAAGGGATATGCGGACTATTGTAGGGGCGGAATCGCCCGCCCCGCAGGGTAGGCAAAGCCCGACGTCTAACCGACGGCCTGGTCCAGCCGTGTGCCGGTCAGCCCGGAGCAGTAGGCCCGGGATGCGATGCGGTTCATCAGGAACGCCCGGTCGACGCCTGCGGGTCCCGGCATTTCGGACAGCGCGCGATAGGCGCGGCGCAGGGCCTCGCCGCGCGTCGCGCCGCACACCAAGAGGCGCGTGCAGGGCAGGCGGCGGTCGACGCAGCCGTCGATGCGCATTTCCAGCGCATGGGCGGCATCGGGATCATGGCCGGCAACGGGCGAGCCGGCGGCGTTCGGCTGCGCCTGGGCGCCCGACACCCGGAAAACCCCGCTGCGATCGTCCAGCGAAAAGGCCACCGTGCCCATCCCCTGCCACCCGCGGTCGCGGGCGACATCGGCGGCAATCACTCGCAACGCGGCCTCGACGGAAGCCGGCAGATGCGGCGCCGGGCATTCGGCGATCAGCACCCGGGCGTCGCGCCAGACGCAGCGCTCCCAGGCGCGGCCGGTGGCCAGTTCGCCGGTTTCCGATACGAATACATGGATATCAAGCCGGCGTTCGCGACCGGCGGCCGGCCCGGCATAGTCCGTGGGGGGGCCGCGCCTGCTGGTGGCTCCCCTTGACGACATGACAGTAGAAACTTTGGCACCCATGGCCCCTCCCGGTCTTTCTGCTTGCATAGCAAGCGTATCACCTTCGGATGACGAGCAATTTCCATGCCATGCGCCGCCCTCTGGCAAAGGCCCTTTCGGCCGTCTCGGGATCCGCACCGGATCAATGCGATCCGCCCCCGCATGCACCAAACCAGGGCGCGCGCCAACCCTTAAGATGCCCTACTCCGCCCGCGGGATGAGGCCCTACCCGCCAATGGAGGATAATTCCACCTTGACCCTCTTGCCAGCCGGGTTTCGATGCGCGGGTTTTCACCATGTCGCCCCGTCGAACACCCCGCTGTAACACCGTTATCAAGGAATCGTCGTGGGTAATAACAAGTCGCAATTTCCTGCCTCGGTCTTCAAGGCCTATGACATCCGCGGCACCGTCCCGGACCTGATCGACGCCACCTTCGCCCGCGCGTTGGGCGGGGCGCTGGCTGCCCGCGCCCGGGCTGAAGGCGTGCAGACGCTGGTGGTGGGCCGCGACGGCCGCCTCAGCAGCGAGATGCTGTCGACGGCGCTGCAAGAGGGCATGCTGGAAGGCGGCGTGGACACGGTCGACATCGGGATGGTACCGACCCCCCTGGTCTATTTCGCCACGCACATCATGCAGTGCGGCTCGGGCGTGGCCATCACGGGCAGCCACAACCCGCCCAAGTACAACGGCTTCAAGATGATGATGGGCGGACGCGCGCTATACGGCGACGACGTGCAGGCCCTGAGCGCCGCGATGAACGGCGGCGCTGCCGCCCCGGCGGCCCAGGCCGGCGTTCGCCGCCAACTGGACCTGGTCGCGGCCTACATCGCGCGCGTGGCGTCCGGCGTCAAACTGGCACGCCCCATGAAGATTGCGATCGACTGCGGCAACGGCGTCGCAGGGGCGGTTGCGCCCCAGTTGTTCCGCGCGCTGGGCTGCGAGGTGACCGAACTGTTCTGCGAAGTCGACGGCACCTTCCCCAACCACCATCCCGACCCCGCCGAACCCAAGAACCTGCAAGACCTGATCAAGTGCGTGGCGGAAACCGACTGCGAACTGGGGCTGGCTTTCGACGGCGACGGCGACCGTCTGGGCGTGGTCACGAAATCCGGCCAGATCATCTGGCCCGATCGCCAATTGGTGCTTTTCGCCCGCGACGTGCTGGAACGCAATCCCGGCGCCACCATCATCTATGACGTGAAGTGCAGCCGCCACGTGGGCCTGTCGGTCGACGCCGCCGGCGGCGAGCCGCTGATGTGGAAGACGGGCCATTCACTGGTCAAGGCAAAGCTGGCTGAAACCGGCGCGCCGCTGGCAGGTGAAATGAGCGGCCATATCTTCTTCAAAGAGCGCTGGTACGGCTTCGACGACGGCCTGTACACCGGCGCCCGCCTGCTTGAAATCGTGTCGCGCTTCGCCGATGCGTGCGCACCGCTGGAAGCCTTGCCGCAAGACGTGTCCACGCCCGAGCTGAAGCTGGAAATGGAAGAAGGCCAGCCCTTCGCCCTGGTCCAGGCATTGCAGGACCAAGGCCAATTCCCCGACGCCCGCCGTGTGATCACCATCGACGGCGTCCGTGCGGAATACGCGGACGGCTTCGGCCTGGCGCGGCCGTCGAACACCACGCCTGTGGTCGTGCTGCGTTTCGAAGCGGAAACGACCGAGGCGCTACAACGCATCCAAGCCGATTTCCGCCGCGAACTGGGCAAGCTCGCGCCGGAAGCCAAACTGCCTTTCTGAACCGTCCATGTCTCTTCCCAACAGCCCGGCCTGGCAACAATTCACCGCGGCGGCGAACTCCGCCTCGCGACGCGGCGAGCAATTGCGGCTGATCAACGCTCCGGGGCTGCGCCTGGACCTGAGCGCGCAGGCGCACTCGCCCGCCTTGCAGGAAGCATCGGCGGCATTGCTGGCGCAGCAGGGCTTTGACGCCGCCCGCGCCACGCTGTTCGACGGCGGCAACGCCAACTGGACGGAAGACCGCGCCGCCTGGCACACCGCCTTGCGCGCGCCGCAGCCGCCCGCCGCGGTGGCCGGCGCCGTGCTGGCCGAACGCGAACGCCTGCGCGAATTCGTGCGCGAGGCCGACGCGGCGGACCGATACGGCTACGTGCTGCATCTGGGCATCGGCGGCAGCGACTGGGGACCGCGCCTGGTAACGCGCGCCCTGCGTCATGGCGGCGCGAAACGGGAAGTGCGCTTTGCCTCCAACGTCGACTCGCACTCCGTCGCCGACGCCATGAGCCGGCTGGATCCGCACGACACGCTGGTCATCGTCGCCTCAAAATCCTTCACGACCACCGAACCGCTGGCCAATGCCGAAGTCGCCATGAACTGGCTGCGGGAAGCCGGCGTGGCCGATCCCATCAAGCAGGTCGTGGCCATCACGTCCAACGTCGAAGCCGCGTTGAACCTGGGGATCTTGCCCGACCACATTTTCCAGATCTGGGACTGGGTTGGCGGCCGCTATTCGCTGTGGTCGGCGATCGGCCTGCCGATCGCGCTGGCGCTGGGCAACGACGCGTTCGACCAGCTGCTGGCCGGCGCGGCGGCCATGGACGAGCACTTCCGCACCGCCCCGATCGCGGAAAACGCCCCGGTGCAGCTGGCGCTGGCCGGCGTGGTCAATCGCAGCGTGCTGGGCTATGACTCGATGGTCATCGCGCCCTACGACTCGCGGCTGTACCACATCGTGCCATGGGCGCAGCAACTGGAAATGGAGTCACTGGGCAAAGTGGCCACCGCCGACGGCAGCCCCGCAGGCGTGCCGACCGGGGCTGCGATCTGGGGCATGTCGGGCACGGACTGCCAGCACACGTTCTTCCAATGGCTGCACCAGGACACCATGGGCGCGCCGGTGGATTTCATCTTGTGCGAACAACCCGACCACGACTATGCCCGCCACCATGAACTGCTGATCGCCAATTGCCTGGCGCAACGTTCCGCGCTGCTGCGCGGCAAATCTTTCGACGAGGCGCTGGCGGAAACCTCCGCCACCGAACGCGATCCGGCCCGCGCGCGCCTGCTGGCGCAACATCGGGTCCACCCGGGCGGACGCCCTTCTTCGCTGATCGTGCTGCCCAGACTGGAAGCCTATACGCTGGGCGCGCTGCTGGCGCTGTACGAACACAAGGTCTTCGTGCAGGGCGTGATCTGGGGCATCAACCCGTTCGACCAATGGGGCGTGGAATTCGGCAAGGTGCTGGCCAAGAACATCATGCGCGAGCTGGACTCGCCGCAGACCAGCCAGCAGGACCCGTCCACCCGCTTCTGGATCGACGCGATCTCGCGCCGCCACTAGCCGGCCGGCGCGGCCGCAAGCCGTCAGGCGCTTAGCGTGTCGTAAAGCGCCACATGAATACGGGCGACCTGCTCGATATTGAACTCGCGTTCGGCCAGCGCCCGGCCCGCCTTGCCCATCGCCTGCCGCAACGTCGCGTCTTCGGCCAGGCGGGCGATGGTGTCGGCCAAGGCCTGTGCATCCCGCACCGGCACCAGCAAACCCGTTTCACCGGGTTCGATCGCATCGCGGCAGCCGGGCACGTCGGTCGTCACGACGGCGCGTGCGCAAGCGGCGGCTTCGATCAACGACTTGGGCAGGCCTTCGCGGTACGACGGCAGCACGGCGATATGGGACGCCGCATACAGCTCGGGCACATCCGAACGCTCGCCCAGCGCCTGGACCGCCCCCTCGCGTTGCCAGGCTTCGACCTCATCCTGCGTCGCCGACGCGGGGTTGCCCGCATCCACGCCGCCGACCAATTGCATCGTCACCGGCACGCCCCGCTGGCGCAGCATGCCTGCGGCCTGCACGAACTCCTGCACGCCCTTGTCACGCAACAAGCGGGCCACCATCGTGACCACGACCGGCGGCGCAGCCGGCTCGGGCAATGCGCGATAGGCGTCCAGGTCGACGCCAGCGCCACGGATCATGACCACCTGCCCGTCTCGCACCGCGCCCAGTGACTTGAGCAGGTCGCGGTCATTGGCGTTCTGGAAGATCACGCGGCTGTTGGGGTGGCCCAACGCAATCCGGTACAGCCTGGCCACCACCGAGCGCACCAGCCGCATCTTCAGCGTGTCGGACAGGAACACGAAGCCCAGCCCCGAAATCGCAGCCACCATGCCCGGCACGCGAGCCAGGCGCGCGGCAATGCCGCCGTAGAGCACGGGTTTGATGGTGACCAGATGCACCACGTCCGGACGCACGCGCCGGAACAAGCGGACCAGGGCCAGCAATGTGCCCAATTCCTGCAAGGGGTGCTTGCCGCTGCGCGTCATCGGGATCGCGTGGTGCGTCATGCCCAGCGCCTCGATGTCGGCCACGGCAGGCCCGTCCATCGTGGCCACATGCACGTCGTAGCCCGCGCGCTGCGCGGCTTGCGCCACCGGCACGCGATGCGACATGAAGAATGCCGGGTTGTTGACGACGAACATCAGGCGACGGCCTGCGGTCATGCCTGGACTCCAGAAATACGGCGCCATACGGCGAGGTAACGTTGCACCATCCGGGCAAGGTCGAAATTTTCAAGCACGCGGGCACGTCCGGCTTCGCCAGCGCGTCCGCTGCCCCGCGCGGCCACGTCGCAGAGGGCGGTCTCGATGCCGCGCGCCAGCGCCTCGGCCTGCTCGGGCGGCACCACGACACCGGTGTCGCCGACGATAAAGGCGGCGTCGCCCACGTCGGTCACCACGCAGTAGACGCCGCAGGCCATCGCCTCGGCGACCACATTGGGAAAGCCTTCCGCGCAGCTGGACAACACATGCAAGTCCAGCCCGTTCATCACCGCGGGCACGTCGTCGCTGGGGCCAGCCAGGATCAGCCGTTCGCGTAGCGAAAGCTTGTCGATCAGCGCCGCCAGCTCGGTGTTGTCCGCCGTCATGCCGCGCCCGACCAGCACGCAGCGCAAGCCCCCGTCGCGGCCGTCGCGCACCAGCGCGGCCACGGCACGCAGCAGGTTGGCGTGGTCCTTGAGCGGATCCCAGCGGGCCACGCAACCGATCACGGGCGCGTCTTCGGACAGGCCCCATTGCGCCCGCATGCGTGCGCGGGCCTGCGCGTCAGGCGCATAGCGCGACAGGTCATAGCCGTTCGAGATCACCACCATGCGGTCGCGCCGGTAGCCCTTTTCGGCGTGGCGCTCGGCGGCGTTCTGCGCGGCGCAGATGATCGCGCGAGGCACGCTGCCCGACAGCAGCGCACACGCCCGCAGCACCAGGCGTGCCGAGCGGCTGCTGCGTTCCAGGTGCGCGCCCGAATTGCGGATGCCCCAGGCGACGGCGCGCACGCCCGCCAGGCGGGCAGCCAGGCCGCCGATCAGATCGGCGTGGTACATCCAGGTCTGCACGGCATCGGGGCGGCTGTTTGCAATCAAACGGCGCAAGGCCAGGAAGCCGCCCAGACTCACGCGGCCGCGCTTCATGCCCAGCGCATGCACGGCCACGTCGGCCGCGCGCAGGCGCTCTCCATAGATGCCTTCATCGGTCAATGACACGACGATATGCTCCACGCCGGATTCGGGGTATGTCGCCAGGCGCAACAGCACGGATTCCGCACCGCCCTGCCCCAAGCCGGTAATGACGTGCAGGACGCGCATTGCCGGGGTGCTCATCGCCCCTCCTGCACCGCTTCGAACAGTTCATCCCATTCAGATAGCACGCTGGCCAGCGCATAGCGGTGGCGCACCGCCGTTGCGCCGCGTTCGCCCAGTTGCCGGCGCAAATTCAGATCGCCCATGATGCGTTGCAACGCGTCGCGCAAGGCGCCGCGGTCGCCCGCCGGCACAAGCAAAGCATCTTGCCCGTCGCGCGTCATCTCGCGCGGGCCGCTGGGGCAGTCGAACGCCACGCTGGGCAGGCCCAGCGACATGGCTTCGAGGAGAACATTGGGAAAGCCCTCGACCAGCGAACTCAGCACGAAGGCCTGGCCCCGGGCCAGTTCGTCCCAGGGCGCTTCCGTGCGACCGGGCAGACTGATCCGAGATTGCAGGCCCAGTCTCGCGATCTGCGCTTCAAGCGCGGCGCGCTCGGGGCCTTCACCCCAGATGCGCAGGTTCCAGTCGGGATTCAACGGCGCCAATTGCGCGAAGACATCGATCAGCAGGTCGAATTGCTTGTCCGTCACGAGGCGGCCCATCGCCAGCAGGTCGCGCGGGCCGTCCCCGTCGCGCTGCATCACGCGCGGGGCGTTCAGCAATGGGGCGGGCAACGGATTGGGAATGACGGCCAGACGCTTGATGCCGGGCACCTGGCGCGAAAACGGACCGGCGGTGTCTTCCGCCTGCACCGTCACCATGTCGGCGCGCGGATACAGCAGGCGGCGCAGCCTGCGCCACACCGTTCCTGTCGTGGTCTCGGCGACCGGGTTGGTGCGCTCGCAGACGATAAGCGGCACGCCCAGGCCGCGCGTCGCGAGGATGGCGGCCACATTGACGTTGGTCAGGAACGACACCACCACGTCGGGCCGGGTGTCGCGGATATGTTTGCGCAGCGCCAGCAGGCGCTTGAACGCGGCCATCCCGCCCGACTCGCGCGTGCCCGCAAGGTCTGCCAGCCAGGCCAATTCGACCTTGTCCGACAATGGATAAAAGCAGGTGCCCTTGGACGAGTAGGTAGGCGTCAACGTGACGGAATCGCCGCGTTCGGCCCATGCATTGACCAGCGTGGCCGCGACCCGTTCGGCGCCGCCCGCATGCATGGAACTGACCAGCATCAATATTCTCATTCGTCAGAGACTCCCAATCGATCCCCCTTGATCCGATCCTGTCCGATAACGGTCCAACCAGGCCTGCATCATCAAGACGCCCCACAAATGGCTATCCCAGTTGCGATGGCCCGACGTATGTTCACGCCACTTGCGCAGGATGGGTTCGGGTTCGAACCAGCCTTCCTGGCGCAGTCGCGTGGGGTCCAGCAGTGCGTCCGCCCATTCCCGCAAGGGGCCGCGCAGCCAAGCCGCCAGCGGCACCGCGAAGCCGCGCTTGGGGCGATCCACCAGCGCTTGCGGCACGTGGCGATGCAACACCTGGCGCAGCAACCACTTGCCCGTGTTGCCGCGCACCTTGTACTGGTGCGGCAGGCCCCACGCGAATTCATAGACGCGATGGTCGATCAGAGGCACGCGCGTTTCCAGGCTGACCGCCATGGCCGCGCGGTCCACCTTGACCAGGATGTCGTCGGGCAGATAGGTCACTGTGTCCAGCTTCATCATGGACTCGAACGTGGAACCCTGCATGGCCCGCGCAAATTCCGAGACCGGTTCCACGCCGCCCTTGACCACCTTGGACGGCTCGGCCCAGTACGACACGAAGTGGCGATAGAAATCGCCGCGCGAGTCCGTGCGCAGCAATTCACCCAGCTTGCCGACCTTGCCGCGCCACGCGCCGCGCCCCGGCAGATGCGTGGACGCCGAGAGCAGCGCGCCCGCAGGCTTGCGCAGCAGCGCAGGCACGCGCTCGCACTGTTGCCACCAGTTGTTCACGCGGAAATAGCGCGAATAGCCGCCGAAGAGCTCATCGCCACCGTCGCCCGACAGCGCCACGGTCACGTGCTGGCGTGCCATTTTCGTGACCAGCGACGTCGGGATTTGCGACGAGTCGGCAAACGGTTCGTCGTACATGTCCGCCAACGAAGGCACCACGGCCAATGCGTCCGCCGCGGTTACATAGAGTTCGGTATGGTCGGTGCCCAGGTGCGTGGCCACGGCCTTCGCGTGCTGCGCCTCGTCGTAGCCCTTTTCGTGGAAACCGATCGCGAAGGTGCGCACAGGTTTGGCGCTTTGCGCCTGCATCAGGGCCACGATGGTGGACGAATCGATGCCGCCCGACAGGAAGGCACCCAGGCTGACGTCGGCCAGCATCTGGCCGCCAACCGCCTTGGACAGCACGCCTTCCAGCGCTTCGGTGGCTTGCGCGTCCGACTCGAATTTCAACAATGATCTGGCGGCAGTGTCGGCCGCGTCGCGCGCCGACCAGTACACGCGCGGTTCCGGCATGCGGCGGCTGCGAGCGTCGTCGGCCGTGAATTCGACCCAGGTTCCCGGCGGCAGCTTGGCGATGCCTTCATAGATGGATTGGGGCGCCGGAATGTAGTTGTGCCGCATGAACGACGCCAACGCATTGCGGTTCAGGTCGCGGCCAAATCCGGGGATGGGCATCAGCCCCTTCAATTCCGAAGCGAACACCAGCTCGGCGCCCGAATAGCCGTAGTACAGGGGCTTTTCGCCCATGCGGTCGCGCGCCAGCACCAGTTTGCGCGACGCACGGTCCCACAGCGCGATCGCGAACATGCCGACCGCGGCCTGCAAGGTCGCCTCGATGCCCAGCGCGGTGAAGCCCGCCAACAGGGTTTCGGTATCCGAGTGTCCGCGCCAGGACGGCGCCAGCGCGGATTGCTCCAGCTGCTTGCGAATGTCCAGGTGGTTGTAGATCTCGCCGTTGAAGACCATCACATAGCGCCCGCATGCGGACGCCATGGGCTGGTGGCCCGCTTCGGTCAGGTCCAGGATCGCCAGGCGGACGTGCGCCAGGGCCAATTCGGCGCCGGCGTCTTCCCAGAAACCGTTGCTGTCCGGCCCGCGGTGGCGGATGCGGCGGCAGCTTTCCGCCAGCACGCGCTCCTTGTTTCCGAGGGGGCCCCAAATTCCGACTATTCCACACATGATGTAGTTCTCGTGGTCACCGTAGCAACGGCGCGCCGCGCGGGCCTACCGGCCCGATGCGCGCACGCCGTCAAAAAGTTCTTGCCATTGTTGCAGCACGCGCGTGGCCGAAAATCGGTCACGCACGTCAGTCGCCGCCTGCCCCATGCGTTGGCGCGCGGCATCATCGCTCATGACGTCCGCCAGCGCCTTGCACAGCGCGGGCACATCGCCGTTGGGCCGGACCAGCACGCCGTCGATACCCTCCCGCACGATTTCACGCGGGCCGGTATCGCAATCGAAAGACACGGCCGCCAAGCCGCTGGCCATCGATTCAAGCAAGGTGTTGGACAGCCCCTCAAAGCGGGAGGTCAGCACGTATAGGTCGGCGCTCTTGTACCAATCGCCCACGTTGCCGGCGCGTCCGGGCATCGACACGCGCGGCGCCAGGCCGGCCTTGTCCACCTGCGCTTGCAGGGCCGCGCGTTCCCCGCCTTCGCCAAGGATAACCAGATCCCAGTCCGGATGCGATGGCGCCAGCGCGGCGAACGCCTGGACCAGCAGGTCGAAACCCTTGTCCGCATGCAGCCGGCCGACCGCCAGCAATCGCTTGCGTCCGTCGCCCGACACCGGGATCAGCAGCGGTTCGGCGCGCGGCAAGGGCCAATGCACCGGGTTGGGAATGACCGCCAGCCGGGAGCCGGGCACGTGCTGTTCAATCCAGTCGGCCGTGCCGCGCGTCAGTGCAACGACACGAGCGGCGCGCGGATAGGTCAGCCGGCGCAAGCGCAGCCACAGGCCCGACAAGGTCTGTGACGGCGGATGCGTATGTTCCGTGGCGATCACGCGGCAGCCCAGGCCGGTACTGGCCAGCACGGAAAGCACGGATGCCGTGGTCATCATGCCCAGCACGATGTCCGGCCGGAACGCCTTGATCACCCGGCGCAACGCGCGCACGCGCTGCACGTTGCTCCAGATGCCGCGCAGGCCGCCGCCCTCGCCTGCCGTATGCAGGACTTCGCGGCGGACCTTGGGGTGCAGGGCATAGACGTCGCCTTCGGCGCCGGCCTGCGTCACCACCATCACGTCGCGCCCCATCTCGGCCCAGTGGGCGCTCAGGTCGGCGGCAACGCGTTCAGCGCCGCCGCCATGCAGCGAATGGATGAAAAGCAGGACGCGCAGGGCACGGCCGGAATCGGCTTGGGACATTCAATCGGCCTCCTTGGGTTCGGCCTTGCGCATGGCCACCACCAGGTAGCACGCGAAGGACAGCACATACATGAGGCTGGTCGCCAGCATGATGCCGGCCGCGCCCATCTTGGGCGCCAGCACGGTGTTCAATACCGCCTTCAGCGCAAAATTGGCGACGGCGATGGCGGCCATGATGCGATAGCGGTTCTGGCTGGCCAGCAACTGCACCAGGATCAGCACGCCAAAATAGAAAGGCAATTGCAGCAGGCCCCAGCGCAACACATGCGCGACGGCCTCGGTGTTTTCAGCAGTGAAGGCGCCGCGCTGGAACAGCACCGACACGCCCCACGGGGCCAGCACCCAGCCGATCGCGACGGCGACGGCGCCCGCGCCCACCATCAGCACCGACCATTTCAGCGCCATGCCGCGCGCGCGGCCGGTGTCGCCCCGCGCTTGCACGTCGGCCAGCACCGGCAGCGCGGCGCGGCCCACCGACACGGCGCCGATGCCCAGCAGCAAGGAAAGCAGCCGGCTGGCGTAGCCCAGCGTCGCGTTCGCGTTGGCGCCCAGGTTGGCCGCGGCGTACTGGTCCAGCGGGCCGACGAAGCTCATCGCCACCTGGCCGATCAGCATCACGCCCGCGGCGCCCATCAGTTCAGGCCAATGCGGCGAACGCAGCGTCAGGCGCGGCGCGCCCCAGAACCCGTTGTCCGCCCGCGCCGCCAGCCAGGCCAGCCAGACCGTCTGGATGGCATAGCCGACCAGCGTGCCCCATAGCAAGGGCCCGACGCCATCGGCGCTGACGGCCAGCATCACCCAGGCCAGCGTCGCCACGGCGGGCACGCTGTCCAGCAACGTATTGACGTGGCGTTCATGGGCGCGCAAGCGCGCAGCGCTGATGCCGGCAATCAGCAGCAGCGCCGACACCGGGGCGAAAGCGACGAGCAGGTCGCCCGTCATGCCGCGCACGCGATCCGGCAGGCCCTTGCCCAGCAAGTCCAGCACATACGGCCAGGCGAACCAGGTGGCGATGGCCAGCGCGATGCCGGCCGCAGCCACCCAGCCCTGGAGTTCTTTGATGAATTGGTCGCGTTCGGCGTCTTCCGCGCGGCGCAACCGCACAAGCACCGGGATCAAGACCACCGACAGCACGCCCACGATCGTGACCGGCAGCCACGTGGCCATGGTCATCGTGAATTGGTAGGCATCCACGGCGTCGCTGACGCCGTACCGGTAGGCCACCGCCATCTCTTTGATGGCGCCGGCGGCCTTGCCCAGCAGCAGGAACACGGCCACCCGGAAAGCGCCCTTGAAGATGCGCTGGTGGTCCGGGTGGATGTTGCCGAGTTTGCGGACGAGTGCTTTCAAATCAACGCAGGAATTGCGTGTACCAGGGCATGGCCACTTCCAGGCCCTGCAGCACCGTATGCGACGGCGCATAGCCCAGAAGACGGCCCGCCTTGCTGACGTCGGCCTGCGAATGGCGCACGTCGCCCGGGCGGAAGTCGGCATAGACCGGCTTCTTGCCGTAGTTCACGTTCTCGTTGCCCAAGGCCTTGACCAGGAAGCCGAACAGGTCGTTCAGCGTGCTGCGGCCGCTGACGGCCACGTTGTAGACCTGGTTGCGGCCTTCCGCCGGGGCCATCGCGGCCAGCAGGTTGGCCTGCACCGCGTTGTCCACGAAGCAGAAGTCGCGGCTGGTTTCGCCGTCGCCATTGATGGTGACGTCGTCGCCCTTGATCATCGCGGCGGTCCACTTCGGGATCACGGCGGCGTAAGCGCCGTCCGGATCCTGACGCTTGCCGAACACATTGAAGTAGCGCAGGCCCACGGTTTCGAACCCGTACGAACGCGCAAACACATCGGCGTACAGTTCGTTCACGTACTTGGTCACGGCGTAGGGCGACAACGGCTTGCCGATGTTCTCTTCGACCTTGGGCAATGCCGGATGGTCGCCGTAGGTGGAGCTGGACGCCGCATAGACGAACGACTTCACTTCCGCGTCGCGCGCGGCAACCAGCATGTTCAGGAAGCCGCCGATGTTCACCTCGTTGGTGGTGATCGGATCCTTCAATGAACGCGGCACGGAACCCAGCGCGGCCTGATGCAACACGAAGTCCACGCCCTGAACGGCGCGGTGGCAGGCGTCCAGGTCGCGAATATCGCCTTCCACGAAGGTGAAGCGCGCCCATTGCTCGGCCGAGACCGATGCGCGGACTTCGTCCAGGTTGCGCTGGTGGCCGGTGGCAAAGTTGTCCAGGCCGGTGACGGTCTGGTTCAGCTTCAGCAGGGTCTCCAGCAGGTTCGAGCCGATGAAGCCGGCGCATCCGGTCACGAGCCACTTGCGCGGCGCGGCGGTCAGTTCCTGCTTGATGGTGTCAAAACGCGTCGTCATATCTGAATCCTTACAGGCGCAAATCGGATTCGGCAGCCGACAGCACGTATTTCAGGTCATAGAGAATATGTTGGGCCTTGCCCAGCTTACGGATGCCTTCGGCGCCCAGGGCCTTGAACTGGTTGTGCGCCACCGCCAGGATCACGGCGTCGTACTTGCCTTCTTCAAGCTTGGCCACCGGGGTCAGGCCGTACTCGTGCATCGCCTCTTCCGGGTCAACCCACGGGTCGTAGACGTCCACGTCGACGTTGTAGTCGCGCAGTTCGCCAACAATGTCCACGATGCGCGTGTTGCGCAGGTCGGGGCAGTTTTCCTTGAAGGCCAGGCCCATGACCAGCACGCGCGCGCCTTGCACATGGATGCGTTGCTTGGTCATCGCCTTGACCAGCTGCGACACCACATACCCCCCCATGGAGTCGTTCAGGCGGCGGCCCGCCAGGATGATCTCGGGGTGATAGCCGATCGATTGCGCCTTGTGCGTCAGGTAGTACGGGTCCACGCCAATGCAGTGGCCGCCCACCAGACCCGGACGGAACGGCAGAAAGTTCCACTTGGTGCCGGCGGCTTGCAGCACGGCTTCGGTGTCGATGCCCATCTTGTTGAAGATCAGGGCCAGTTCGTTGATCAGCGCGATGTTGACGTCGCGCTGCGTGTTCTCGATCACCTTGGCGGCTTCGGCGACGCGAATGCTGGACGCCTTATGCGTGCCGGCGGTGATGATCTCTTTGTACAGCTGGTCGACCAGCTCGGCGACTTCGGGCGTCGAGCCCGAGGTGACCTTCTTGATCGTGCTGACACGGTGATCCTTGTCGCCCGGGTTGATGCGCTCCGGGCTGTAGCCTGCGTAGAAGTCCACGTTGAACTTCAGGCCCGACACGCGTTCCAGCACGGGCACGCAGTCTTCTTCCGTGGCGCCCGGGTAAACGGTGGATTCATAGATGACGATATCGCCGCGCTTGAGTACCGCGCCGATGGTCTCGCTGGCTTTGACCAGCGGGGTCAGGTCAGGCTGCTTGTACTCGTCGATGGGCGTCGGCACGGTCACGATGAACACGTTGGCCTGGCCCAGCTCGGCGCGGTCGGCGGTGTAGCGCAGCTGAGCGGCTTCAGCCAGCTCTGCGTCGCTGACTTCCAGCGTGTGATCGTGCCCGGCCTTCAATGCGTCGATGCGGCGCGTATTGATATCGAAACCGATGACCGAGCGCTTCTTGCCGAACTCCACCGCAAGCGGCAGACCGACGTAGCCCAGGCCCACGACA
The DNA here is from genome assembly GCF_002975275.1 of Achromobacter sp. MYb9. Lineage (GTDB taxonomy): Bacteria > Pseudomonadota > Gammaproteobacteria > Burkholderiales > Burkholderiaceae_B > Achromobacter. Next base: position 61,281 of record NZ_PCOQ01000006.1, read on the forward strand.
GCGAGTTTCACATCCTGAATTCGCAACATAACTCTCCCTTCACCGTAGAACGATTACGGCATTTTAAAGATGGTCGGGTGATAGATAACCGAGCCCCCGGCGGCATTCGCCGGGGCACTCAAACCTAATCCGTGGTTTTCAAAACGGACGGCAGCAGCAGCCATCCCGGCCGGCGCCAGGAGACCAGCCGCGCATACAGCCAGATGTAGACGCTGGCGAACACTACGAGGCTGGCGCCGAGCGCCCACGCGTTGTCCCACCAGATCGTGGCCGGCACCAGGCCGATCAGCGCCAGCACCCACATGTAGGGCGACGCCATCGCATTGCACAACGCGGGCACCGCATGACGGCGGCCGCGGCTGAACGTCACGCGGACCAGCCGGCGGAATACCAACTGATGCAGGTGCAAGGCATCCGGCTGATCGACCGGGACGCCGCGCTTGAAGCGCCGGCGCCAGATCGAAAAGCCGGTTTCGAATACGGGGTAGAACAGCACGGCCAGCGCGTAGAACGGCGACACCGACGGATTGCGGACCACCAGCAGCACGGCCAGTTCAGCCAGCATGAAGCCCAGGAAGTACGCGCCGCCGTCACCCAGGAACACGCGTCCGAACGGGAAGTTCCAGACCAGGAAGCCCAGGGTGGCCGACGCCAATGCGGCCGAAATCAGGAAGATCGGCACGTCGCCCACTTGCATGGCCACCAGGCTGATCGACACCGCCATCAAGGTGGCGACCATGCCGGCCAGGCCGTTCATGCCGTCCACGATGTTCAGCGCATGCGTACAGCCGCCCACCGCGAACATGGTGAACAGCAGCGACACCGGCCAGAACGACAGGACGTAGTCCACCGGCGCCATGCCGACACGGCTGACGCCGCCCAGCAGCCACCAGGCGATGGCCGCCGACAGGAAGGCCGCCAGCAAACGCTTGCTGGCGCCGATATCTTTTGTGATGTCTTCCAGCAGGCCGGCCACGAACACCGGCAACGCGGCGACGAACAACGCCGGCCACAACCACGTCAGTGTCATGTTGGCGGGGCCCAGCACCAGCAGGCCCAGCAAAGTGCCGGCAAGCACGGCCAGGCCGCCGACGCGCGGCGTGGCGCGGGAATGGTTTGCTTGCGGCTTGTTCAGATCGCTGTCGCCGGTAAACCGGCCGTGCCAGCGCTCCGACCACACGATGAGTCCGCCCACCATGAACGCGACCACGCAGATATACAGCCAGGTCACAGAATCACCTCTGGTTGGTCTATCGAGACAGGCCCGCCATTATCGGAGGCAGGTGTAACGCCCATATATGGGAGGGATAAGGAAGTGCAATTCACGGGCACGAAACGTAACACCCCGAGCCGGGCCGTTCGTCCACAGCCAGACCGCTGGTTGAAGGGGGCTGTTGCAACGAAACCGCGGGTGCGCGGAAGGACGGATTTCATGCGGTGATTGTAGAGCTTTCCGTCAGGCAACACCCGAAATATCCCAGGGAAAACGCGGAGACCGCCATAGGGAGGAAACGCTCCAGGCCAACCGGCTCCGGCATATCTTGCAACAAAATAGGGACGGATTGATTCAGGACAAAAAAAAGCCCGAGATCGTGAGATCTCGGGCTAAATCCACCAAAGGAGGAGGGTGGAGGAGACAACCGTGGCATGTTGGGAGCTGGCCTTCTGCTCGCTACGCGTTCGGGGTTTTGCACCGCGCCGACTGCGTTTCAACATCCGATGAGTGAATAGTACCGAGGTTTTTTGTGCGATGCAAGAATTTTTTTAATCTCTTTGGAAGGCGCGTTTTCGCGTTGCATTTTCGCCGCAAATTCCGGCAGCACCCCCTGGAGACCCGCGGCTATCAACGACCTTGCCGAAAAAAGGGTTTTTGCCAAACGGGTAAACCCATTGCGGACTAACCCTAGACGGTATCGGGTAATCCCACCCTGTTATTTGCACCGTATTGGTGCGCCTTGCACCAGCATGCGGCCGAATTTGCGCACTGCAACATTTCGGCTACAGGCCCTGTCAGATCCAGTAAGCCGTCGTCGTCATCACCTTGGACATCGCCCGCATTGCGGCCTTTACGGGGCCTGGCAGGGGCACGCCCCCTGCCCGCTCGGCGCTGGCGCGGTGCTCGGCTTCGTCGTCCTTCATCTTGCGAACGATCTCGCGCGATCGCTCATCGTGCACCGGCAAGGTGCGTAGATGCTCTTCCAGATGCGCCTCTACCTGGCGTTCGGTCTCGGCCATGAAACCAAGGTTGCGGGGAACGCCCGCATAACTGGCCAGCACGCCCAGGGCAAACGAACCGGCGTACCAGACCGGATTGAGCAAGCTGGGCCGGCTGCCCAGCTCGGTCAGGCGCTCGTTGCACCACACCAGGTGGTCGACTTCCTCGGAGGCCGCGTTCAGCAGTAGTGCCCGCGGCGCGGCTTCGCGGCAAACCGACGCCTGCCCGCGGTATAGCGCCTGCGCGCAGATCTCGCCCACATGGTTCACGCGCATCAGGCCGGCCGCATGCCGCTTTTCCTGCGCGGACAGGGCGGTAAGCGGTTCTTCGGCTCTGGCCGGGTACGGCCTGCTGGCGGTCGCGCTGTTGGACAGCACCCTCAGTGCGCGGTCCGCTTCGGCCAGCAACGCATCCAGGGGGCTGGTCCGGCGCAGGAAAGAAACGGGGCCGGATTTTGACAGGGCGGTGGACATGGGCAACTCCTTGGCGAAACAGGCGCCACACACCCCTGATGCGGGGCGGGGCTCTCATGCCTGGAATTGTACGCAACAGGTATCATCAATCATTGACTGCGCTCAACGCTCAAGGACACACAACATGGAATGCACGATCGACTGGGGCGGCCCGAACGGCATGCTCTTTACCGCCAGCACCGGCAGCGGCCACGTGGCCGTGATGGACGGCGCCGTGGATGGCGGCGGACACAACCTGGCGCCCCGCCCGATGGAAATGCTGCTGGCCGGTACCGGCGGCTGCACGGCGTACGACGTCGTCCTGATCCTCAAGCGCGGCCGCCATGCGGTCACCGGCTGCAGCGTCAAGCTCCAGGCCGAGCGTGCGGATGCCGATCCCAAGGTTTTCACCCGCATCCACTTCGCTTTCACGGTCACGGGCCGCAACCTGCCGCAGGCCGCGGTCGAGCGCGCCGTGCAGTTGTCCCACGAAAAGTACTGCTCTGCCTCGGCCATGCTCGAGAAAACGGCGGCACTGACGTTTTCGGTTGAAATCGTCGATACCCAGGAAACGCCGGCGGCCGCCTGAGGCACGCTCGCGTGGTGTAATTCGCCCTATCCCTTCTTCTCTATCTTGATAAGCGCCGCCGCGTCGCACGCGGCGGCCAATTTGCGTCACCCGCGGGGCGGGCGAACACAAGGACCGCCATGAAACAATACCTGGACCTCGTTCAATCCATTCTGGACACCGGCGCGTGGCAGGAGAACCGGACGGGCATACGCACGCTCAGCATGCCGGGCGCCTCATTGCGGTTCGACCTGCAAAAGGGCTTTCCCGCCGTCACCACCAAAAAATTGGCGTTCAAGTCCGCCATCGGCGAAATGGTGGGCTTCATGCGCGCCTCGCGCAGCGCCGCCGAATTCCGTGAGCTGGGCTGCAAGGTCTGGGACCAGAACGCCAATGAAAACAGCCAATGGCTGGCCAACCCGTATCGCGAAGGCCCGGACGACCTGGGCCCGGTCTATGGCGTGCAATGGCGCCAGTGGCCCGCCTACAAGTTGCTGGACGCCAGCCGCCCGGCGCAAATCGACGACGCGCTGGCGCGCGGCTATGCCAAAGTGGCCGACCTGGAAGAAGGCGGCGTCCCGAAGGTGCTGCTGTACAAGGCGGTGGACCAGTTGCGTCAATGCCTGGACACCATCCACGAGCGCCCGGGCGACCGCCGCATCCTGTTCCACGGCTGGAACTGGGCCCAGATCGAAGAAATGGCCCTGCCGCCCTGCCATTTGCTCTACCAGTTCCTGCCCAACGCGACCACCCGCGAAATCTCGCTGTGCCTGTACATCCGTTCCAACGATGTCGGCCTGGGCACGCCCTTCAATCTGACCGAAGGCGCCGCGCTGCTGCATCTGGTGGGGCGCCTGACCGGCTACACCCCGCGCTGGTTCACGTATTTCATCGGCGATGCCCACATCTACGAGAACCACCTGCCGATGTTGCGCGAACAGCTCAAGCGCGAGCCGTACGAATCGCCCAAGCTGGTGCTGTCCGACCGCATTCCCGATTTCGCCGTGACGGGCCGCTACGAACCCGAATGGCTGGAAAAAGTGGAGCCGGGCGATTTCTCGCTGTCCGGCTACACGCATCACGCCCCGCTCACCGCGCCCATGGCCGTGTAAGATCGCGCCCGGCGCGCCAACTCCGGCGGGCCGGGATGCGCGCAGGCGCCGCCGCAGTCCTTGCCGCAGGCCGACACGCCGCGCCTGCCGGCATAAGTGAAGATTGGTGAGCATCTGGAAGCGCGATTTCGGTATAACCCATCCCTTAGCCTCGGACGCGCGTCCATAATGCGCTGCGCGCCGCGGCTGCCGACCGGCCCATGCCGAGCCGCGCGTACCGCCAGCCGCGCAGCCGCGCGGCCCATCCGGCAGCGCCGACCGCAGGCATCGCCCGCCCGCCGCATCCCCCTTCCCGACAAGAGAGTAGGTAAATCGCCAGCGTCGACAGCAGGAATTGTCTTGCGACCGAATTGCAACTGTTGACTACTAATTGATTTGATTTGAGGCCGGCGCGATCGCAGCAAGCGCTCAGGACAGGACCCACACATGCTCGTTGGAACTTATAACCCTTCGCTCGTCCTCGTATCCTTAGGGGTCGCCATTCTGGCGTCATACACGGCGTTGGGCATGGCCAATCGCGTGCGGGCGTCGAACGGGCTGCCGGCTGCGCGCTACTGGCTGGCGGGCGGCGCGCTTGCCATGGGCATCGGCATCTGGTCCATGCACTTCGTCGGCATGCTGGCCTTCAACCTGCCCATTCCCATGGGCTACGACCTGCCTCTGACCGTCCTGTCGCTGGGGATCGCCATCGGCTGCTCGGCCTTCGCCCTCTGGATCGTGTGCAAGGACGAGCTGCCTTGGCGCAGGCTGGTGGCCGGCGCCCTGCTGATGGGCGCCGGGATCGCCGCGATGCACTACCTGGGCATGGCCGCGATGCGCATGACGCCCGGCATCGTCTACGACACCCTGTGGTTCTCGCTGTCCATCCTGATCGCCGTGGCCGCCTCCGGCGCCGCGCTCTGGATCACTTACCGGCTGCGCCAGGACGGGCCTCGCATGGCCTGGTCCCGGCCCCTGGCGTCGGGGGCCATGGGCCTCGCCATCGTCGGCATGCACTATTCAGGCATGGAGGCCGCGGGCTTCCCGGCCGGCAGCATCTGCATGGCCGCCGACGGCGGTATCTCGGCCGGCTGGCTGGCCATCGCCGTCACCGCCGTGACGCTCAGCGTGCTGGCCATCGCGCTCGTCGTCGCCGTGCTGGACAACCGGCTGGAGGCGCGCACGTCGGCGTTGGCCTCGTCGCTGGCCGAGGCCAACGAAGAATTGGTGCAACTGGCGCTGCACGACACGCTGACCAAATTACCCAACCGCATCCTGCTTGAAGACCGGATGGAGCAGGCGATCGAAAGCGCCAGCCGCCGCAAGGGCTACTTCGCCGTGCTCTTCTTCGACCTGGACGGTTTCAAGGCGGTCAATGACGCTTACGGCCACCACACCGGAGACGCCCTGCTGATCGATCTGGCGCAGCGCATCCGGCAAGCCCTGCGCACGCAGGATACGGTGGCGCGGCTGGGCGGTGACGAATTCATCGTGCTGAGCGAAGTCATCGAGCCCACCGACGGCGCGAACGTGGCCGACCGGCTGATCGAAGCCATCGCCCGCCCGGTCATGGTCTACGGGCACGAAGTGCTGGTGACGTCCAGCGTGGGGATCGCAATCTACCCCAACGATGGCGAAGACACCCACAGCCTGCTGACCAACGCCGACGCCGCGATGTACCACGCCAAGCGTCTAGGCGGCACCGGCTACAGCTTCTTCGAGCCATCCATGAACGCGGACGCGCACGAACAGATCGAACTGCTGCACGACCTGCGCCTGGCGCAGGAGCGCGACCAGTTCGTGCTGCACTACCAGCCCAAGTACGAGGCGCCCGCCGGCCCCATCATGGGCGCCGAAGCGCTGCTGCGTTGGAATCACCCGACCCGCGGCCTGGTCGGTCCGGACCAGTTCATTCCCATCGCCGAAAAGACGGGTTTGATCCTGCCGATCGGGGAATGGGTCATCAATGACGCTTGCCGCCAGATGCGGGAATGGATCAACGCCGGCCAGGGCCACTGGACCATCGCCGTCAACATTTCGGCGCTGCAGTTCGCCCACGCCGGCCTGGTGGAAACGGTGCGCGCCGCCCTGGCGCGGCACGACGTGCCGCCCGCGTGCCTGACGCTGGAAGTGACCGAGTCCACGGCCATGCGCGACGCCGAGGCCAGCCTGGCCGTGCTCAAGCGCCTGTCCGGCCTGGGCGTGACCATCTCCATTGACGACTTCGGCACGGGCTATTCCAGCCTGCTCTACCTGAAACGCCTGCCTGCGACCGAGTTGAAGATCGACCGCGGCTTTGTGAACCAGCTTGAAAACGACAACGAAGACGCTGCCATCGTGTCGGCCATCGTCGCGCTGGCGCAGCAACTGAACCTGCGGATCGTCGCCGAAGGCGTCGAGACAGCGGCGCAGCAGAAATTCCTGACCGGGCTGGGCTGCGATTCCCTGCAGGGCTTCCTGCTGGGCCGCCCGATGCCCGCGACGGAATTCCTGGAACACGCGGCCGGATAAAGGGCGGCGGGATAAAGGGTGGCCGGCTGGCTTCGGCGGAATTTGCTACGCTTACGCCGTCCGATCGGCCGACTCCCGGCCGTCCCCACCGTTGCCCCCGCATGCCCGCCAGCCTGACCCTGATCGTTGCCTATTCCGACAACCGCGTCATCGGACGCGACAACGCCTTGCCCTGGAAACTGCCGGGCGATCTGGCGCATTTCAAGCGCAGCACGCTGGGCCATCCCATCGTCATGGGCCGCAAGACCTGGGATTCGCTGGGCCGCCCGCTGCCCGGCCGCACCAACATCGTGATCAGCCGCAACCCGGATTTCATCGCCTCCGGCGCGACCGTCGTCCCCACGCTGGACGCCGCCATTGCCGCTTGCGGCGACGTGGACCAGGCCTTCGTGATCGGCGGCGCGCAGATCTACGCGCAAGCACTGCCGCTGGCGCAACGCGTGCTGGCCACCGAAGTCCACGCCCAGGTGGATGGCGACGCCTTTTTCCCGCTGCTGCCTGCCTTCGAATGGAAGGAAACGGCGCGCGAACCCCAGCCCGCCGAGAACGGCTACGACTACGACTTCGTTACGTACGAACGCTGAAGCCCCCCTCAGGCGGCCCCCGCATCCCTCATGAACCGCCACAGCGCGGGCGCCTCGGAATACGCCACGTTGAATCGCACCCAGGGCGTATCGGCTTCGTCCACTTCGAAGTACGAACCCGGCGCCAGCCAGATTCCGTCCTTCAACGCCAACTCGGCCAAGCCGTTGGCGCCGCGTTCGCGCCACTGCCCGGCCACCTTGGCCCACAGGAACAAGCCCCCTTGGGGCCGTCCGTAAATCTCGAACCCGTGCTGCTGCATCCGCCCGGCGACGACGGCATGCGCCTCGGCCAGCCGCTCGCGGGTCCGCGCGATGTGCGCGCGGTAGCGCCCCTCGCGGATGACCTGGTGCACGATGCGCTCCATGATTTCGGGCGACGTCAGACCCACCGCCATCTTGGTCCGCGCGAAGTCGCGGGTCAGGTCGCGGTGCGCCACCACGTAGCCCACCCGCACCGACGGGCTGATGACCTTGGAATAGCCGCCCAGGTAAATCACCCGCCGGGCACCGTCCAGCGCGGCCAACATCGGCGTCACGCCCGGCGCCAGGTCGCGGGAAATGTCGTCCTCGATCACCCACAAGCCATGCCGCTCGGCCACTTGCAGGATGCGAAACGCATTGGCCATGCCGATGCTGGCGCCCGATGGGTTCTGCAATGCCGTATTGATGTACAGCGCGCGTGGCTGATGCTGGGCCACGACGCGTTCCAGGGCTTCGCAATCCAGCCCGTCGGCCGTGCGCGGCACGGCTACCACGCGCAGGCCCAGCAGGCGCAGCAGCTGCAGCAGATTCGCGTAGGCGGGCTGCTCCACCACCACCGTGTCGCCCGGCCGCAGCAGCGTGCGGCTGACCATGTCCAGCCCATGCGACACGCCCTGGGTCAGCAGCACCTGTGAAACTTCCACCTCCATGCCCTGCGCGCTCAGGCTGGCCGCGATCGTCTCGCGCAACGGCGCGTAGCCATAGGGGTGACCGTAATTGGCGATGCGCATCGCCGGCACGCGCCCCATGTGGCGCAGCGCCAGGTGCATGCCCTCTTCGTTCAGCCATTCCCCAGGCAACCAGCCGCACCCCGATTTGATGGGGATGGAGTGATCCGCGAAGATGTCCGACAGCAGCCAGCCGGCGTTCAGGCGCGGCGGCTCCCAGGACAGGGGCTCGCTTTGCCGCGCGGGCGCGTCCGGCGATGCCACCCGGTAGCCGGCGCCGGGCCGCGCCGCCAGCCAGCCCAGCGACACCAGGCGGCTATAGGCGCTGGCCACCGTGAATGTGCTGACACCGTACTGGCGGGCGAATTCACGGACCGAGGGTAGGGACATACCCGGACGCAGCGTCTGCGCTTCGATGGCGCGCAGGATGGCGTTGACCAGCTGCTCGACCAAGGTCGGCGCGAGTCCACGGGCGCGGTTGGGCTGGAAATCGATCACGAAGAAAACTGTACAGTTAGACCACCTGCAACTATACAGTTAGCGGCATTTGCGCAGATCGTATATTTTCATTCCCTGCGCGACGTACCAGAATCATTCGAATCCCGGTGGTTGCGCCCTTTCCATGCAGACCCGCCGGTTGTCCATTCTCTGGAGCCGCCATGAACGCCCCCGCCAACTTGCCCGATTTGTCCCATCTCTGGATGCCCTTCACTGCCAACAAGCAGTTCAAGGCACACCCGCGCATGTTGGCAACGGCCAAAGGCATGCACTACACCTCGGCTGATGGCCGCCAGATCCTGGACGGCACGGCCGGCCTGTGGTGCGTCAACGCCGGCCACGGCCGCCAGGAAATCGTCGATGCGATTTCCCGCCAGGCCGGCATCATGGACTACGCGCCCGGCTTCCAACTGGGCCATCCGCTGGCTTTCGAAGCCGCCACGGCCGTCGCCGGCTTGATGCCGCAAGGTCTGGACCGCGTTTTCTTCACGAACTCCGGCTCTGAATCCGTCGATACGTCCCTGAAAATCGCCCTGGCCTATCACCGCGCTCGTGGCGAAGGCCAGCGCACCCGCCTGATCGGCCGGGAACGCGGCTATCACGGCGTGGGCTTCGGCGGCATCTCGGTCGGCGGCATCTCGACCAACCGCAAGACCTTCTCCGGCGCGCTGCTGCCCGCCGTGGACCACCTGCCGCATACCCATAACCTGGAACAGAACGCCTACTCCAAGGGCCAGCCGGCCTGGGGCGCCAACCTGGCCGACGAACTGGAACGCATTGTCGCGCTGCACGACGCCTCCACCATCGCCGCCGTCATCGTGGAACCCATGGCCGGCTCCACGGGCGTCCTGATCCCGCCCAAGGGCTATCTGGAAAAGCTGCGCGAAATCACGTCCAAGCACGGCATCCTGCTGATTTTCGACGAAGTCATCACCGCCTATGGCCGCCTGGGCGCCGCCACCGCGTCCGAGTTCTTCGGCGTGACGCCGGACATCATCGCCATGGCCAAGGGCGTCAGCAACGCCGCGGTGCCGGCAGGCGCGGTCGCCGTCAAACGCGAAGTCCACGACGCCATCGTCAATGGCCCCGCGGGCGGCATCGAGTTCTTCCACGGCTACACCTATTCGGCGCACCCGCTGGCTGCCGCCGCCATTCTGGCGACGCTGGACATCTACCGCCGCGAAGACCTGTTCGCCCGCGCCCGCAAGCTCTCCGGCGCCTTCCAGGAAGCCGTGCACGGCCTGAAGGGCGCGCCGCACGTCATCGACGTGCGCAACCTGGGCCTGGTGGCCGGCATTGAACTGTCGCCGCGCGCAGGGGCGCCCGGCGCCCGTGCCAGCGAAGTATTCCAGAAGTGCTTCGACAGCGGCCTGATGGTGCGTTATACCGGCGACATCATTGCCGTCTCGCCGCCGCTGATCATCGAAGAGGCCCAGATCGGCCAGATCTTCGAACAGATCGGCAAGGTCCTGAAAGAGGTCGCTTGAGCGGCATCGCAAGCCCCTTGCCGCGGCAGCGCCGTGCGCATTGACCCAGCTTCGCGGGCGGCCGATGGCCGCCCTCGGACGTTTTTGAAGAATCCCGCTTTTCGAGCTTCCACACCATGAAGAAGATCTCCCATTTCATCAACGGCCAGCACTACGAAGGCCGCAGCAGCCGCTACGCCGATGGCTTCAATCCCGCTACCGGCGAAATCTGCGCCTCGGTGCCGCTAGCCTCCACGGAAGACGTGGCGGTGGCCGTCGCCGCCGCCAAGGCCGCCTTCCCGGCCTGGTCCGAGACCCCCGCGCTCAAGCGCGCCCGCATCCTGTTCAACTTCAAGGCGCTGCTGGACCAGCACCAGGACGAATTGGCTGAACTGATCACGCGCGAACACGGCAAGGTCTTCTCCGATGCCAAGGGCGAGGTCATGCGCGGCATCGAAATCGTCGAATTCGCTTGCGGCATCCCGCAACTGCTCAAGGGCCAGTACTCCGACCAGATCGGCGGCGGCATCGACAACTGGAGCATGCGCCAGGCGCTGGGCGTGGTGGCCGGCGTGACCCCGTTCAACTTCCCGATGATGGTGCCGTGCTGGATGTTCCCCGTGGCCATCGCCTGCGGCAACACCTTCGTGCTCAAGCCGTCGGAACGCGACCCGTCCGCCTCGCTGCGCCTGGCCGAACTGCTGACCGAAGCCGGCCTGCCCGGCGGCGTCTTCAACGTGGTGCATGGCGACAAGCAGGCCGTGGACGCCCTGATCGCGCATCCCGACATCGAAGCGTTGTCGTTCGTGGGGTCGACCCCCATTGCTGAATATATCTACTCCGAAGGCACCAAGCGCGGCAAGCGCGTGCAGGCCCTGGGCGGCGCCAAGAACCATCTGGTGGTGATGCCCGATGCGGATCTCGACCAGGTGACCGATGCGCTGATGGGCGCGGCGTACGGTTCGGCCGGCGAACGCTGCATGGCGATTTCCGTGGCCGTTGCCGTGGGCGACGTGGCCGACAAGGTCGTCGAACGCCTGATCCCGCGAGTGAAGGCGCTGGTCGTCAAGGACGGCATGCAGCCGGATGCGGAAATGGGCCCGCTGGTGACGGCGCAGCATCGCAACAAGGTCATGGGCTATATCGAAGACGGGATCGCCTCCGGCGCCGACATGGTCGTGGACGGCCGTGGCCTGACGGTGCCCGGCAACGAAAAGGGCTTCTTCCTGGGTGGCACGCTGTTCGACAACGTCAAGCCTTCCATGAACATCTACCGCGAAGAGATCTTCGGCCCGGTGCTCTGCGTGGTGCGCGTGCCGGACTTCGCCAGCGCGGTCGAATTGATCAACGCGCATGAATTCGGCAACGGCGTGGCGTGCTTCACGTCCGACGGCGGCGTGGCGCGCGCCTTTGCCCGGCAGATCAAGGTGGGCATGGTTGGCATCAACGTGCCGATCCCCGTGCCCATGGCCTGGCATTCGTTCGGCGGCTGGAAGCGTTCGCTGTTCGGCGACCATCATGCTTACGGCGAAGAAGGCATCCGCTTCTATTCCCGCTACAAGAGCGTGATGCAGCGCTGGCCGGACAGCATCGCCAAGGGCGCGGAATTCACCATGCCCGTGGCGAAGTGAGCCCACCCCCGAAGCGCTGCGCGCTTCCCCCTCGAGGGGGCGCCGCTGCGGACCGGCAGAGCCGGATCCGCGCGGCCCCGCTCGGGAAGGTTTTGCCAGATTGCGGCGCTGCGCCCGATCCGTGGATCGCGGGGTGTGCGCCGGCGCCAGGGGAGTACTGAACCAGGCGCGGTGTCGTCCCCGCGCCTTCCGAACACTAAGACGACAAGGGGATGCCAGATGCGCATCGGGATTGGCGGTTTTCAGCACGAGACCAATACGTTCGCGCCCTCGCGCGCCACCTGGGAAGACTTCGCCGAGAAAGGGGGAGGCTGGCCACGCCTTGTCAGCGGGCCCGCGATGTTCGCGGCCGTGGCGGGCGCGAACATCCCCGTGGCGGGCTTCATCGAAGCCATGGCGCATCACACCCTCATACCCACCACCTGGGCCGCCGCCAGTCCGTCAGGACTCGTGACCAAAGACGCGTTCGAACGCATCAGCGCCCTGATCCTGCAAGGCCTGTCCGAGGCGATGCCGCTGGACGGCGTGTACCTGGACCTGCACGGCGCCATGGTCACCGAACACGTGGACGACGGCGAAGGCGAACTGCTCAAGCGCGTGCGGGCACTCGTCGGACCCGACGTGCCTGTCGTCGCCAGCCTGGACCTGCACGCGAACGTCACCCGCGCCATGGTGCGCCACGCCGATGCGCTGGTCTGCTACCGCACCTACCCCCACATCGACATGGCGGAAACCGGACAGCGCGCCGCCGCGCTACTGTCGCTACGACTGGCCGGCGTGCCGCGGCCCTATGCGTCGCTGCGCGCCCTGCCCTATCTGATTTCGCTTTGCTGGCAGTCCACCGATATCGAGCCCTCGCGCAGCCTGTACCAACTGGTGGGCGAGATCGAATCGCGCGGCGTGACCAGCCTGTCGTTCGCCACGGGTTTCCCCGCTGCGGACTTCCCCGAATGCGCGCCTACCGTGTGGGCCTACGGCACGACACAGGCCGACGCCGACGCGGCGGCCGCGGAAATGGCGCGCGCCGTGCTGAACGCCGAGCGCGACTTCGGCGGCAGGCTATACAGCCCGGACGAAGCCGTGCAGGAAGCCATCCGGCTGTCGCAGGACGCCCGCAAGCCCATCGTCATCGCCGACGCGCAAGACAACCCTGGCGCGGGCGGCAGTTCCGACACCACGGGTGTGCTGCGCGCGCTGATCCGCCACGATGCGCGCGACGCTTCCATCGGTCTGATTGTGGACCCGGCCGCGGCCCTGGCGGCGCATCGCGCGGGCGTCGGCAACAAGGTGCGGATTGCACTGGGTGGACACTCGGGTATTCCCGACGACGAACCGCTGGACAGCGAATTCATTGTCGAGAAAACTTCAGACGGGCGCTTCGACACGCATGGCGCGTTCTACCGCGGTTTCCACATGGACCTGGGCCCCAGCGCCTGCCTGCGCATCGGCGGCGTGCGCATCATCGTCGCCTCGAACAAGGTGCAGATGGCCGACCAGGAGATGTTCCGGTTCGCAGGGGTGGAGCCCACGCGCGCCGCGATTCTGGTGGTGAAGAGTTCCGCGCACTTCCGTGCGGATTTCACGTCGATCTCCCATACGATTCTGGTTTGCGCAGCGCCAGGCTCCATGCTGATGGATGCGGCAAAACAACCATGGACACGGTTGCGTCCCGGTATCAGAATGGCGCCTTGCGGACCGGTGTTTTCCGGCCGGACCGCGACCGCCTGACCCTCGCACGCCGCCCTCGCGCGGCGCGTTAACGACGTAGCGGCCGACAGTGCCGCTCACTACGCTTCAAGGGGAATCTCCATGCTCAAGTTTGTCCGAGCGGCCACGCTGGCCGGTGCAACGCTGATGATGGCCCACGGCGCTTACGCCGAAACCGTCATCAAGTCCGTCATGCACTCGCCGCTGCGGTTAACCGATCCGCACGCCACCACTGCGTACATCACGACGTGGCACGGCTACATGATCTACGACACGTTGCTGGCCACCGACGCCGACAACAAGATCCAGCCGCAGATGCTTGAGAAGTGGGAAGTCTCGCCCGATGGCAAGACGTACACGATGACCTTGCGCGACGGCCAGAAGTGGCACGACGGCAAGCCCGTCACGTCCGAAGACTGCGTGGCCTCGATCAAGCGCTGGGCCGCCGGCGACGGCATGGGCCGCACGCTGCTGAAGTTCACCGACAAGATCGAAGTCATTGACGACAAGAATTTCCGCATCGTCATGAAAGAACCCACCGACCTGGCGTTGCGCGCCCTGTCCAAGCCGACCGGCACCGCGCCGTTCATGATGCCCAAGCGCATCGCCGAACAGGCCATCGGCCAGCCCATCACCGACATGACCGGTTCGGGCCCGTTCAAGGTCATCGAATTCAAGCCGGGCGTGAAAACGGTGTATGCCAAGAACACCGATTACGTGCCGCGCAAAGAGCCCGCAAGCGCCCTGGCTGGCGGCAAGGTCGTGAACGTGGACAAGGTCGAATGGGACGTCATGCCTGACGCCCTGACCACCGCCAACGCGCTGCTGGGCGGCGAAATCGACTTCGTAGAGCAGTTCCCGTATGACCTGTTGCCGATGATCGAAGGCAACAAGGACTTGAAGGAAGAGTCCCTGAGCCCGGTCGGCTACTTCACGATGTACCGCTTCAACTTCAAGTATCCGCCGTTCAACAACAAGAAGATCCGTCAGGCCGCGATGTACGCCATCGGCCAGGAAGACGTGATGAAGGCGCTGGTCGGCAATCCGAAGTACTGGAAGACCTGCGCGTCGCTGTGGGGCTGCGGCACGCCGATGGAAAGCGACATCGGCAAGGAAGTCGTGGTGCCGGCGAACATCGAAAAGGCCAAGGCCCTGCTGAAGGAAGCGGGCTACGACAACACGCCCATCCTGGTCATGCACGCCACCGACGTGGGCACGCTGTCCGCGCAACCCGTGGTGATGGCACAAGCGCTGCGCAAGGCCGGCTTCAACGTCAACCTGGCCGCCATGGACTGGCAAAGCGTGGCCACGCGCCGCGCATCCAAGGCCGCGCCGGCTGAAGGCGGCTGGAACATCCACAACACCAACTGGTACGCCACCGACGTGATGGACCCGGTGCGTTCCGCGCCCGCCGCCGCCAACGGCGACAACGCCTGGTTCGGCTGGCCCGACATGCCGCAAGTGGAAGAACTGCGCACCAAGTTCGCGCTGACTTCCGACCCCGCCGAGCAAAAGAAAATCGCCGACGAATTGCAGCGCATCGGCATCGACGAAGGCCTGTACGTGCCGCTGGGCCAGATGTCCGTGCCCACCGTCTACTCGACCAAGCTCTCCGGCCTGGTGCATGCACCGGTCTTTGCGTTCTGGAACGTCAAGAAAGCTCCTTAAAGGGGCAAGCAGTTCAGGGGGAAATACATGCTGGCATTCGTCTCACGCCGGCTC
The DNA here is from genome assembly GCF_002975275.1 of Achromobacter sp. MYb9. Classification (GTDB taxonomy): domain Bacteria; phylum Pseudomonadota; class Gammaproteobacteria; order Burkholderiales; family Burkholderiaceae_B; genus Achromobacter. Next base: position 76,655 of record NZ_PCOQ01000006.1, read on the forward strand.
CTCGCGACCATCCCCGTTCTGGTGATGGTCGCGGTGGTGGTCTTCGCGATATTGCGTTTCAGCCCGGGAGATCCGGCCATCATCATGGCCGGCGACGGCGCCACGCCTGAACGTATCGTCCAGATACGGCAGACGATGGGCCTGGACCAACCGGTCATCAAGCAGTTCTTCATCTGGGGCGGCAAGCTCCTGCAAGGCGATCTTGGCACTTCGCTCATGTCTGGCGTGCCGGTCACCAAACTGATCGTGCAACGTCTTGAACCGTCGATGAGCCTGGCGGTGCTGACCCTGCTGTTCACGCTCGTCGTCGCCATTCCGCTGGGCATCCTGGCGGCATGGCGGCAAGGCCGACTGCTGGACCGCGCCGTGATGGGCTTTTCGGTGCTGGGCTTTTCAGTGCCGGTGTTCGTCACGGGCTACCTGCTGATCTGGCTGTTCGCCATCAAGCTGGGCTGGTTCAACGTGCAGGGCTACGCGCCGCTGGCCAAGGGCTTCTGGCCCTACCTGCACCGGCTCATCCTGCCGTCGCTGGCCTTGTCCACGGTCTACGTGGCGTTGATCGCGCGCATCACGCGCACCAGCGTCATCGAGGTCATGGGCGAAGACTTCATCCGCACGGCCCGTTCCAAGGGCCTGGGTGAAACCGGCGTGCTGCTGGGCCATGCACTGCGCAATGCCGCCGTGCCCATTGCCACGGTGGTGGGGCTGGGCATCGCGCTCTTGATCAGCGGCGTGGTCGTGACCGAATCAGTATTCAACATCCCCGGCCTGGGCCGGCTGGTGGTGGAAGCCGTGCTGGCACGCGACTATCCGGTCATTCAGGGGCTGACGCTGTTCTTCGCGTTCGTCTACGTATTCATCAATCTCGTTGTCGATTGCGCCTACACGGTGTTCGACCCGCGTATCCGATACTGAGGCCGCCCGATGCAAACGCCAACCGACGCCGCCGTGCAGGCGGCAGCCGACCTTCCCGGAGGCGGCAACCCTCAAGTCACCGCCTGGCGGCAAATCCGCCAGGGCTTGAAAAGCTGGCCCGTCATGCTGGCGCTGGTGGTGCTCGTCACCATCATCGCCATCGCGCTGTTCGCGCCGTTGCTGGGCACGGTCGACCCCACCCTCATCGACCCGGGCGCGCGGCTCAAACAGCCCTTCACCGACTATCTGTTCGGCACCGACGCCTTCGGGCGCGACGTCTGGTCGCGGGTGGCCTACGGCGCCCGCATCTCGCTGATCGCCGGCTTGGGCGCCGCGGTCGTCAGCGTCGTCATCGGCCTGGTGATCGGCGTGATCGCCGGCTGGTTCCGTTCGCTGGACGGGCTGATCATGCGCACGATGGACGCCATCATGGCGATCCCCGGCATCCTGCTGGCGATCGCCCTGGTCTCGGTCACCGGCGCCAGCATCACGACCGTGCTGGTCGCCATCACCATCCCCGAAATACCCCGGGTGGTGCGGCTCGTGCGCGGCCAGATCCTGACCGTGCGTGGCGAACCCTACGTCGAGGCCGCGCTGGCGCTCGGCACGCCGCTGCCGCTGCTGCTGTGGCGTCACATGGTGCCCAGCACCATCGCGCCGCTGACCGTTCAGGGCACCTACGTGTTCGCATCCGCGATGCTGACCGAAGCCATCCTGAGCTTCCTGGGCGCGGGCATCCCGCCCGAAATCGCGTCCTGGGGCAACATCATGTCCGAAGGCCGCATGTACTTCCGCATGCTGCCCGGGCTGATTCTCTTTCCCGGCCTGTTCCTGTCGCTGACCGTGCTTAGCGTGAACATCCTGGGCGACGCCCTGCGCGATGCGCTGGACCCCAAAATGGTTCGCAGGATCTGATGCCCATGACCTATTCCCCCACCCCTCCCGCGGGCGATACGTCGTCCGCCATCCTGGCCATCCGCAACCTGTCGGTGGAAGTCGGCGGCGCGGGCAACCGCGTCGTGCGCAACCTGAGCCTGGACGTGCATGCCGGCGAAACGGTGTGCGTGGTCGGCGAGTCCGGCTCGGGCAAGTCCGTCACGTCGCTGGCCGTGATGGGCCTGCTGCCGCCGGGCATCCTGTCCATCAGCGCCGGCTCCATCCGCGTCGAAGGCGAAGACGTGGCCACCGCCTCGCAACGCCGGCTGCGCGAGATGCGCGCCACCCGCATGGCCATGGTGTTCCAGGAACCCATGACCGCGCTGAACCCCGTGCATACGGTGGGCAAGCAGGTCGACGAAGTGCTGCGCCTGCATCGCAAGAGCATGAGCGCGGCCGAACGCCGCGCCAAGGTGCTGGACATGTTCCGCTCGGTGCACCTGCCGGACGTCGAACGCATTTTCGACGCCTATCCGCACCAGTTGTCCGGCGGCCAGCGCCAGCGCATCGTGATTGCGATGGCGCTGATCCTGGAACCCAAGCTCCTGATCGCCGACGAGCCCACGACCGCGCTAGACGTCACCACGCAGAAACAGATCCTGGCGCTGATCAAGGAATTGCAGGTCAAGCACCAGACCGCCGTGCTGTTCATCACGCACGACTTCGGTGTGGTCGCCGAGATCGCGGACCGCATCGTGGTGATGAACCGCGGCGACCTGATCGAAAGCGGCACCCGCAACGAGATCCTGGCCGAACCCAAGCAGTCCTACACCCGGCGGCTGGTGTCGTCCGTACCCAGCCTGGTGCCAACCCGCCGGGAGGCGCCCGACGGCCAGCCCGTGCTGCACGTCAAGGGCCTGGGACGCACCTACGCCGGCAAGAGTTCGCTGTTTTCCCGCAAGGCGGCGCAGAACGTCATCGCCGCCACCGACGTCAACCTGACGCTGCGCAAGGGCGAGATCCTGGGAATCGTCGGCGAGTCCGGCTCGGGCAAGTCCACGGTGGCGCGCTGCATCGTGCGCCTGATCGAACCCACCGCCGGCCACATGATGATGGGCGGCGAAGACCTCAGCACGCTGTCCGGCTCCGCGCTGCGCCCGGTTCGCCGCCGCATCCAGATCGTTTTCCAGGACCCCTACCGCTCGCTCAATCCGCGCCGCACGGTAGGTGAATCCATTATCGAAGGCTTGCTCAATTTCGGCATGCCGCGCGACCAGGCCTTGAAGCGCGCGGGCGAAACCCTGACCGTCGTGGGGCTCAGCCCGGACGCCATGCGGCGCTATCCGCACCAGTTCTCCGGCGGCCAGCGCCAACGCATCTGCATTGCTCGGGCGCTTGTCATGGACCCTGAAATCCTGGTGGCGGACGAAGCGGTCTCGGCGCTGGACGTGTCGGTGCAGGCGCAGGTGCTGGAACTGCTGGAGCAGGTGCGCCAGCGCACCGGCGTCGGCGTGCTGTTCATCACGCACGACCTGCGCGTGGCCGCGCAGATCTGCGACACCATCATGGTGATGCAGCGCGGCAAGGTCGTTGAAACCGGCTCCGCGGAAACCGTGCTGACCGAGCCCCGCCACGAGTACACGCGCGCCCTGATCGACGCGGCGCCGGGGCGCGACTGGGACTTCCGCAATTTCCAGCCCGTCGCGGCCACGCTGGCGCACGCCCACGCGCCCACGCCTTGACGCCCTGAATGCCTCCATCCGCACACTGGAACCAAGATGTCACAACCGCATGAATTGTCCGCCCAGGAATTGCTGCACGCCTACCGCGACAAGTCGCTTTCGCCCGTTGAAGCCACCCGCGCCGTGCTGGGACACATCGAACGCTGGGAACCGCACCTGAAAGCCACCTATGCGCTGGATCCCGACGCCGCGCTGGCGATGGCGCGGGCATCGGAAGCCCGCTGGATGAAAGGCGAACCGCTGTCCTCGGGCGGTTACACGCTGGACGGCGTGCCCGCCACCATCAAAGAGAACATCGCCACCCGTGGCACGCCCATTCCGCTGGGCACCGCCGCCACCGACCTGACGCCGGCCGCCGCCGACGCGCCCCCCGCCGCCCGCATGCGCGAAGCTGGCGCCGTGCTGCTGGGCAAGACCACCATGCCCGATTACGGCATGCTGTCCTCGGGGCTGTCGAGCTTTCACGAACTGACGCGCAACCCCTGGGATCTTTCCAAGAATCCCGGCGGTTCCAGCGCGGGCGCGGGCGCCGCTGCCGCCGCCGGTTACGGGCCTCTGCATATCGGCACCGACATTGGCGGTTCCGTCCGCCTGCCGGCCGCCTGGTGCGGCATCGCCACGCTGAAACCCAGCCTGGGCCGCATCCCGATCGACCCGCCGTTCATGGGCCGCTGCGCCGGCCCCATGACGCGCACCATCACGGACACGGCGTTAATGATGGGCGTGCTGTCGCAGCCCGACGCGCGCGACCACATGAGCCTTCCCTTCCAGGACTTCGACTGGCTGAACCTGGCGCAGGACGTGCGCGGCCTGCGGATCGGCCTCTTGATGGACGCCGGCTGCGGCCTGCCGCTAGACCCCGAGGTGCGCGACGCGGTGCAGGCCGCCGCCCAAGCCTTCGAGGCCGCCGGTGCCGTCGTCACCCCGATGCTGCCCTGGATGACGCCCGACATGCTGGACGGCGTGGACCGCTTCTGGCGCACGCGTTCGGCGATCGATCTTGCCGCGCTGCCCGAAGCGCGCCGCGCGACAATCCTGCCCTTCATCCGCGCCTGGGCGGAAAGCGGCGGCGGGCAGTCTGGCGAAGCCGTCTTCCGCAGCTACTACGAAACCCTGAACGTGCGTGCCAAGACCGTGGCGGCCTGCGCCCCGTTCGACTACGTGCTCTCGCCCGTGGCGCCCGTGGTGGCCTACAACGCCGAATGGCCGTCGCCCACCAATGAAGTCGCCACCACCATGCACCACATCGGCTTCACGCTGCCCTTCAACATGAGCGAACAGCCAGCCGCGTCCGTCAATTGCGGCTATACGCGGGCGGGCCTGCCCATCGGGCTGCAGATCGCCGGCGCGCGTTTCGACGATCTGGGCGTGCTGCGCGTGGCGCACGCCTGGGAACAGATGCGTCCCGCGCAGCATCCGTGGCCCCAGCCGCCCCAAGCGAACTGACTTTCCACAGCAACCCACAGGAATTCCCATGCGTTGGCTTTTGGCAATGATCAAGCACGAAACGAATACCTATTCGCCCGTGCCGACCCCGCTGGAACGCTTTTTCCGCGGCAATCCCGAAATCCTGGCCGGCGAACGCGCCATCAAGGCCTACGAGAACACCGATAGCGGATTGGGCGGGTATATCGAAGTGGCCCGCCGCGAAGGCGCCGACATCGTCGTGCCCGTCGCGGCCGAGTCCTGGCCAAGCGGCCCCGCCAGCGCCCAGACGCATGAACAACTGTGCAAGCTGGTCCTGGACCAGGTCAAACTGGGCGGCTTCGACGCCATTCTGCTGGACCTGCACGGCGCGATGGTGGCCGAAGGCGTAGAAGACGCCGAGGGCGACCTGCTGCGCCGCCTGCGCGAAATCGACCCCAAGACGCCGGTCGCCGTCACGCTGGACATGCATGCCAATGTCTACGACGACATCGTGGACAACGCTACCGTCATCAGCGGCTTCCACACCTATCCCCATGTTGACATCCGCGAAGCCGGCGTGCGCGCCGCCAACGTGATCGTGCGCACGCTCAAGGGCGAAATCCACCCCGTCATGAGCTGGGCCAACAAGCCGATGCTGCCGCACATCATGTGCCAAGGCACGCACGCCGCGCCGAACAAACCCTTGCAGGAACGCTGCAAGGAGCTGGAGGCCAACGGCGTGCTGGCGGCTTCCGTGTTCGTGGGCTTCCCGCATGCCGACATCCGCGAAGCCGGCCTGAGCGCGGTCGTCTGTACGGACGGCAAGCCGGACGAGGCACGGCAATACCGTGACGAACTGCTGGAACGCGCCTGGGCCGGCCGGGCGGACTGGGTATTCCACCCCGAACCGCTGGCGCCCACCATTGCCCGCGCGAAGACGATCGAACAGGGCCCCGTCGTGCTGCTGGACCACTTCGACAACACCGGTTCGGGCGGCACCATGGACACCACGGCCGTGCTGGCCGAAGTGCTGCGCCAGGAATTGGACAACGTCGTCTTCTACGCCATTTGCGACCCCCAGGCCGCGACCGAAGCCGCCGCCGCCGGCGTGGGCGCCACCGTCACGCTGAAATTGGGTGGCAAGCTGGCCATGCCCGCCATCAAGGAAGCCAGCGAACCGCTGGAAGTGACCGGCCGCGTCAAACTCGTGTTCGACGGCGTCTACCTGAGCCGCGGGCCGATGTACCGGGGCGTGCGCAACGACACCGGCCTGACCGTCGTCATCGACACGGGCCGCGTCGAAATCGTGGTGGTGTCGCGCCACCAGGAGCCCTTCGACATCAATTGCCTGCTGTCGGCCGGCATCGATCCGCTGCAAAAGCGCTATGTCGTCCTGAAAAGCCGCGTGCACTGGCGCGCGGGCTTCTCGGACATGGCGACCGAAGTCATCGAATGCACGGGCGTGGGCGTCACCACCTCCGACTACAGCCAATTGGATTTCAAGCACGTCCGCCGTCCGATTTACCCGCTGGATCCGCTGTAATCCAGCGCCAAGCCGTCATATTGCAGGGATAAGTCCCCGCCGCGCGCGCTTTGCGCGCCTGTTACCTCCGGTAGAAGGCCGGCGCTTGTGCGCTGGCCTTTCATTTTGAAATCTTCGGTAACTGCGCGCACGCTCAGGTTACGGCGCGCCTCGGTATACTCGCCGCGGGCCCTTACAGGCCGATGAATACGTGTATACCGACGGCGGCTGCTGGCCGCCAAGGCGCGATGGCAATAAACGCCTCGCCTGTCGGATATGACTCGATAATCAACGAAAAAAGCAGAACGATGAAAAAGAGCGTAGCGATCACCCTCGGCGTGGTCATAGTGGGAGCGGGAAGCTGGGTAGGCGCCACGTGGTACACCGGCAAACGTATTGAGGAAAGCTCGCAGCGCCATCTGGCCGAAGCCAACGAAAAACTGGCCAAGCTGACGCCGCTGTTCGGCCTGCGCATCGATCAGCTGAAGTACGAACGCAGCCTGTTCTCGACTCAGGCGCGCTATGGCTTGTCGCTCGTCAAGAACGACAAGAGCCCGGACGCCATGCCCGCCGGCATGATCGAATTCGACGCCGTCGTCGAACACGGCCCCTTCCCCAAGAGCGCCCTGGCAACCGGCGCCCTTGCGCCCAAGCTGGCTTACGTCCATGCCGAAATGGCCAAGACGGACAACCTGAAGGAAGTGTTCGAACTGACCAAGGGCGTATCGCCGCTGATCAGCGACGCCACCATCAGCTACAGCGGCGTCACCAGTTCCACGTCCAAGATCGCCCCGGTCAAGATCACGCATGAAGGCACCTCGGTGGATTTCAGCGGCATGGTCGTGACCGGCGACTTCGATCGCAATCTGCAAGGCGTGACCGCGCGCGGCGTGATGGACACGCTGACGATCGACGCCTCGAAGAGCAGCGACCCGGCCAAGGTTTCCATCGCCGGCATGACGATCGACGCCAACAGCCGCGTAGGCAAGTTCGGCGTGTCGATTGGTGATTCCGACCTGAAGATCAAGCGCATCGACGTCACCCGCCCCGAAGACGACATCAAGCTGTCGCTGGACAACTTCGGCTACGGCGTGAAGCTGTCGGAAGACGACAAGTCGATCAACGTGCAAGCCGCCTACCAGACCGGCGACATCATCGTGAACGACGTCGCGCTCGGCAACGGCCAGGCCGTGATCAAGCTGGCCAAGCTGGACGGCCAGGCCGTCAAGCAATTGTCGGACACCTACAACCAGTTGGTGCGCCAGTACATGGCGAGCACCGAAGACGAAGGCCTGAAAGACGAGCAGATCCAGGTGCTGCTGGACAACGCCGGCAAGCTGCTGGCGGGCAACCCGTCGTTCAGCATCGATCCGCTCAGCTGGAAGACCGGCAAGGGCGAAAGCAAGCTGAACTTCACGCTGGACCTGGCCAACCCCGCCGACGTCAAGAACCTGACGCCGCAGGAAATCGCGGTTCAAGCCATCAAGCGCATCGACGCCACGCTGATCATCTCCAAGCCGATGGTCAAAGACCTGATGACGCAGTACGCCGTCAAGAAGGATGGCATGGCCGCCGACAAGGCTGCCGAAGAAGCCGAACAAAACGTGCGCCAGATGTCGGGCATGGCTGAAATGTTCAACGTCGGCAAGAACGAAGGCGACAACATCGTCGGCAAGTTCACCTTCGCCGACGGCATGGGCGACCTGAACGGCAAGAAGATCCCGGCCGACGAACTCTTCTCGGGCCTGCTGGGTGCAGCCGGCATGGATTCCATGGATGAGGAACCCGAAGAAGAAACGATGCCGGGCCAGGAAGAGCCCGCGGTGACCGACACCCCGACCGCCGGCATGATGCAGAACTTCGACCTGGACATGGTCAGCAGCATGCTCGACGACATGGGTTACACCGTGAAGAAGAGCGACGGCGACGAAGGCCCGGTGCTGGTGCTGGATACCGGCACCACCGGTGCCAGCGACCTGCGCCTGGAATTCCTGTGCAACGACTTCACCGAGAAATGCCTGGACCTGGTCGTGACGGCCACCTACAAGACCAAGAAGCCGATGGCCTTGAAGGCCATCAACACCTGGAACCAGGAATACCGCTGGACCCGCGCCTACCTGGACGACAAGAACCAGGCCGTGCTGCAGATGGACATGAACGCCGAAGGCGGCATCGGCAAGGAAAACCTGCAGATCCTGCTGAACACCTTCATCAGCATCGCCGAAGACTTCGGCACGCTGAGCAAGGGCACGGCGGCCAAGTAAACCTGCGTCGCCCCGCCCAAAGAAAAACCCCCATCGAAAAAAGATGGGGGTTTTTTATTGCCTGCGGGATCCGTCACATCAGGATCCATGCCCGGCTTGCGCCGGGCAATCATGCCATCAGGCGTAGGCTTCGATCGGCAGGCACGCGCACACCAGGTTGCGGTCGCCGTAGGCGTTGTCCACCCGGCCCACCGGCGGCCAGTACTTGGCCTCGCGCAACGACGCCACCGGATAGGCAGCTTGCTGGCGCGGGTAGTCGTGCAGCCATTCTTCGGCCATCAACATCTGCGCGGTATGCGGCGCGTTCTTCAGGACGTTGTCGTCGCGATCACGTTCGCCGCGCTCGACCTGGGCGATTTCCTCGCGGATCGAAATCATCGCGTCGATGAAGCGATCCAGCTCGGCCACGCCTTCGGATTCCGTCGGCTCGACCATCAGCGTGCCCGCTACCGGGAAGCTCATCGTCGGGGCATGGAAACCGTAGTCCATCAGACGCTTGGCGATGTCTTCGGCACTGATGCCACTGACTTCCTTCAGCGGCCGCACGTCCAGGATGCACTCGTGCGCCACGCGGCCATTGCGGCCCGCGTACAGGACCGGGTAGTGGTCACGCAGACGGGTCGCGATGTAGTTGGCGTTCAGGATGGCGACTTCCGTCGCGCGGCGCAGGCCATCGGCGCCCATCAGCGAGATGTACACGAACGGAATGGGCAGGATGCCGGCGGAGCCAAACGGCGCGGCCGAAACCGGGCCGACCTTTGCGTCGCCGGGCAGCTTGCCCTGCTCGTTCACCACGCCCGGCAGGTACGGCGCCAGATGCGCGCGCACCGCCACGGGGCCCACGCCGGGGCCGCCGCCGCCGTGCGGAATGCAGAACGTCTTGTGCAGGTTCAGGTGGGAAACGTCCGACCCGAACTTGCCCGGCTGAGCCACGCCAACCATCGCGTTCATGTTGGCGCCGTCCAGGTAGACCTGACCGCCGGCCTGGTGGACCAGGTCGCAGATTTCGGTCACGGCTTCTTCGAACACGCCGTGCGTGGACGGGTACGTGATCATCAGCGCGGCCAGCTTGTCGCCGACCTGTTCGATCTTGGCGCGCAGGTCGGAAAGATCGACGTTGCCGTTGGAATCGGACGCCACCACCACCACATCCATGCCGGCCAACTGCGCCGACGCGGGGTTGGTGCCGTGCGCGGACGACGGGATCAGGCAGACGTTGCGCTGATGCTGGCCGTTGGCCTGGTGATAGCCGCGAATGGCCAGCAAGCCGGCGTATTCGCCCTGCGCGCCCGAGTTGGGTTGCAGGCTGATGTTGTCGTAGCCGGTGATTTCGCACAGCGCGGCGGACAGACGGTCGATCAGCTCGTTGTAGCCCTGGCTTTGCGAAGCGGGGGCAAACGGGTGGATCAGCGCGAATTCGGGCCAGGTGATGGGAATCATCTCGGCCGTGGCGTTCAACTTCATGGTGCACGAACCCAGCGGGATCATCGTGCGGTCCAGCGCCAGGTCCTTGTCGGCCAGGCGGCGCAGGTAGCGCAGCATGTCGGTTTCGGATTGCACGCTGGAGAAGACGGGGTGCTTCAGGATGGCGCTTTCGCGCGCCACCGATGCGGGAATGCCGCTGGCGGCGGCCGCGTCCAGCGCGTCGATGTCCAGTTCGACATCATCGCGTTCCAGGCCGGCGGCAAACACGTTGACCAACGCTTGCAGGTCGGCAACGGTGACGGTTTCGTCCAGCGACACCGCCAGGCGCGCGCCGTCGACGCGGCGCAGGTTGATGTGCTCGCAATCGGCGGCCGTCAGGATGGCCGGGGTGGCGGCGCCCGTTTCCAGCAGCAGCGTGTCGAAGAACGTGTCGTTCACGACCTTCACGCCCAGCTTGATGAGTTCCCCGCGCAGGATGGCGGTGCTGCGCTGCACGCGCTGCGCAATGCGGCGAATGCCCTCGGGGCCGTGCCAGACGGCGTACATGCCGGCCATCACGGCCAGCAGTACCTGCGCGGTGCAAATATTGGACGTGGCCTTTTCACGGCGGATGTGCTGTTCGCGCGTTTGCAGCGCCAGACGCATCGCGGGATTGCCTTGCGAGTCCTTGGACACGCCGACCAGGCGGCCGGCCATGTTGCGCTTGAAGCCGTCCTTGCAGGCCATGAATCCGGCGTGCGGGCCGCCGAAGCCGAACGGCACGCCGAAGCGCTGCGCCGAACCGATGGCGATGTCCGCGCCCCACTCGCCCGGAGCGGCCAGCACGGCCAGCGCCAACAGGTCGGTCGCGCACGCCACCACGGCGCCTTGCGCATGGGCGGTTTCAGTCAGTTTGCGGTAGTCGGCGACGGAACCCGTGCTGTGCGGGTATTGCAGCAGCACGCCGAAGCACTCGGGCAGGCCTTCAGCCTCGTCGCCCACCGCGATTTCCAGCCCCAAGCCTTCGGCGCGCGTGCGCACGACTTCGATGGTCTGGGGGTGCACATGGCGCGAAACGAAGAACACCGGGCTTTGCGACTTGGCGCCGCGGCGGGCCAGCGTCATGGCTTCGGCGGCAGCGGTGCTTTCATCCAGCAGCGAGGCGTTGGAGATGTCCAGCCCGGTCAGGTCGGCGACCATGGTCTGGTAGTTCAGCAGGGCTTCAAGGCGGCCCTGCGAGATTTCCGGCTGGTAAGGCGTGTAGGCCGTGTACCAGGCGGGATTCTCAAGGATATTGCGCAGCACGACGTTGGGCGTCTGCGTGCCGTAGTACCCCTGGCCGATGTAGTTGCGGTAGACCTTGTTGCGGCCCGCGATCTGCTTCAGTTCGGCCAGCACGTCGGTTTCGCTGCGCGAGGGCGGCAGCGCCAGCGGGGCCTGGCTGCGGATCTTCGAAGGCACGACTTCTTCGATCAGGGCGTCCAGGCTGGGGCTGCCGATCACGTTCAGCATGGCAGCCTGGTCGGCGTCGGAGGGGCCGATGTGGCGGGGAATGAAGTCGGTATGGGTGTCTAGGGCGCGCGACATGGAGAATCTCGGGTGGTAAGTGCGTCAGGGCGGGCGCGGCGCACAGGCCGCACCCGCCTCGGACCGCTTTAGCCGTTGGCGACGGCTTCGTAACCGGCAGCGTCCAGCAGCTTGTCGGCATCGGCGGCGTTAACCGGCTTGATCTTGAAGATCCAGGCGGTGAAGGCCGATTCATTGATCAGGCTGGGGTTGTTTTCCAGCTCATCGTTGAAAGCGACGATTTCGCCGGCCACGGGCGCATAGATGTCCGAGGCGGCCTTGACCGATTCGACCACGCCAGCGGTTTCGCCCGCGTTCAGCTTGGCGCCGACCTTCACGTCGCCAACGAAGACCAGATCGCCCAATTGATCCTGGGCGGTGTCGGTAATGCCGACGACGAACACGTCGCCTTCAGCTTTGACCCATTCGTGGGACTGGGTGTACTTGCGATCGGTGGGCAGACTCATGGGAACTCCTGAGGGAATGCGGGTAGATGAATGGTGTTGCGCGCCTCGCGCGGGCGACGCTTGCCCAGACCGGGCCGGTGCACGCGCGAAGCTTCGAGTTTACGAGTGTTCGACGGCTTTGCCGTTACGGACAAACGGCAGTTTGCAGACCTGGGCGGGCACCCATTTGCCGCGGATATCGACCTCGACCGTATCGCCCGGACGCACGCCTTGCGGCAGGCGGGCAAAACCGATCGACACGCCCAGCGTGGGCGACATCGTGCCGCTGGTGAGCTCGCCCGTGCCGGCCGGCGTGCGCACGGCCATGTGGGCGCGCATCACGCCGCGCTCTTGCAGCTTCAGGCCGATGAAGGTGGCGGGCGTGGCGAACTGCTCGAGTGCGTCGCGGCCGATGAAGTGGCGCTCGGCATCCTTCAGGGACACCGTCCAGGTCAGGCCGGCCTGGTTGGGGTGGGTCAGCTCGTCCATGTCCTGGCCGTACAGGTTCATGCCGGCTTCCAGGCGCAGCGTGTCGCGCGCGCCCAGGCCCGCCGGACGCACGCCCTGGGCAGCCAGATCGCGCCACAGTTGCACGACATCGGCTGCGGGCAACACGATTTCAAAGCCGTCTTCGCCGGTATAGCCGGTGCGGGCGACAAGCGTGTCGTCGCCCACGATGGCGGCGACGAACGGGGTCAGCGGTTCCGTGGCGGCTTGCCATGCCGGGCGGGCGGCCCAGACCTTGGCGCGGGCGTTGGGGCCCTGCACGGCCACCATGGCCAGGTCGCGGCGCGGGGTGACGGTGACATCGAAATTGCCGGCCTGCTTCACGCGCTGCATCCAGGCCATGTCTTTGTCGGCCGTGCCCGCGTTGACCACCACGCGCCATTCATCCGCGGCGAAGAAGTAGACGATCAGGTCGTCGATGACGCCGCCCTGCGGGTTCAGCATGCAGGTGTACAGCGCCTTGCCCGGCACGGTCAGCTTGGCCACGTCATTGGCGACCAACCGCTGCAGGAAGGCAAAGGCGTCCGGGCCGACGACGTCGGCGTTCAGCATGTGGGACACGTCGAACATGCCGGCGTCCTGGCGCACCGCGTGGTGCTCTTCCAGTTGCGAGCCGTAGGCCAAAGGCATGTCCCATCCGCCGAAATCGACCATTCGGGCGCCGGAGGCGATATGTTCTTCGGCAAGCGGGGTGCGTTTGAGGGTTGCGGACATGCGCGGAAACTCCGGGACGGCAGTGTTGCCAGGGTTACGGAATGCCGGTCGCGGCAGGCGGACGACGCCCGCGCGGCTACGGCTGAATCTTCCGCCCCTCTGTCCTTTTGCCTGAGAGTTGCCCCGCGCGTGGCGGGTTTGCACCTTCGGCGCCTGGGCTACGCGCTATGTCCCTAGTTCAGGGGCGGCGCCAGGTCTCTCCAGAGTACTGTTTTGCCCCGTCCACACGGCAAGAAGGCCGGGACAGGGCAAGCATGTGCGATATCGGTTACCTGAGCGATTCTGGGCGAATTGCGCCTTCGGCGGCGGCCCGTATTGATAGGCCGCTCTCTCCCGCAAACATGCGTGACAGCGGCGCCAAGCATACAACGAAAAGAAGTCCTCCGGAAAGGCCCCCACGCCGCGCACGCTACGCGTGCTTGCTGCCCCCCGAGGGGGCTTTTTCCCCTTGGGGCGGCCCGGCGGGGAGGCGCTGCCCCCAACGCCGCCCCTTCTGCCACATGGCCGGGTCAGCCCAACGCCGTGTCCAGCAGCATCATCAACACGAAGCCGATCATCAAACCGCAAGTGGCATAGACCTCGTGCCCTTTGCGGTGCGATTCGGGGATGATCTCGTGGCTGATGACGAACAGCATGGCGCCGGCGGCGAAACCCAGGCCCCAGGGCAGCATTGCCGCGGAGAACCCGACGATGGCGGCGCCGATCACCGCGCCCAGCGGTTCAACCAGCCCGGACAACATGCCCAGCGCCACGGCAAAGGCGCGTTTGTAGCCGGCGGCCAGGAGCGCCACGGCCACCACCAGCCCTTCCGGGATGTCCTGGATGGCGATGCCGGTGGCCAGCGCCGTGCCGCGCACGGGGTCGCTGCCCGCATAGCCCACGCCGATGGCCAGGCCTTCGGGCAGGTTGTGCAGCGTGATGGCGAACACGAACAGCCAGGTACGGCGCAGGCGATGGGCCTCGATGCCTTCGCGGCCCTTGATGAAGTGCTCGTGCGGCAAGGTCCGGTCCATGACGAGCAGGACCGCGGCCCCCAGCAGGATGGCGGCGCCCACCGTCAGGCCGGCGCCCCACGGGCCCATGCCCTGGGACTCGGCCGCCTCGATGCCCGGCGCCACCAGCGAGAATGCGCTGGCCGCCAGCATCACCCCGGCGCCGAAGCCGAACATGCTGTCCTGCACTTTTTGCGGGATGGTGCGGGCGAACAGAATGGGCAAGGTGCCCAGCGCCGTGGCGGCCGCGGCCACCAAGCCGCCCAGCAGGGCATCCGCCACATGCGGCGCCCGCACGTCCAGGTACGCCCAGAGCTGATGCAACGCCAGGCAGGACACCAGGACGGCAAGCGTCCACACGCTGATGCTGGTGGCCGCGGGCCGCACGCGATGACGGCTGAAAGTGTTCATAGGGCCGCTACCCTCCTTGAGAGAGATGGCGTTAGCCCTTCGCGGCCGCATAGCGGCGAGCCACTTCGGGCCAGTTCACGACATTGTAAAAGGCGCCGATGTATTCCGGGCGGCGGTTCTGGTACTTCAGGTAGTAGGCATGCTCCCACACATCCAGGCCCAGGATGGGGGTGTTGCCCTGCATCAACGGGCTGTCCTGGTTGGCGCTGCTTTCGACGACCAGCTTACCGGCTGGCGTCACGGACAACCAGGCCCAGCCGCTGCCGAAGCGGGTCAGCGCGGCCTTGGTGAACGCTTCGCGGAAGGCGGCCAGGCCGCCCAGTTCGGAGTCGATGGCAGCCGCCAGCGCGCCGTCGGGCTCGCCACCGCCTTCGGGCGACATGACCGACCAGAACAGGCTGTGGTTGGCGTGGCCGCCGCCGTGGTTGCGCACCGCGCCGCGGATGGATTCGGGCAGTTGGTCCAGCCGCGCCACCAGCGCTTCGACGGGCTCGTCGGTGCTGATCCCAGCCCCGTCCAGCGCCGCGTTCAAGCTGGTGACATACGTTTGATGGTGCTTGCTGTAGTGGATCTCCATCGTCATCGCGTCGATGTGAGGTTCCAGGGCGTCATAGGCGTACGGCAGGGTCGGAAGGGTGTAGGCCATGCATGTCTCCGGTGGACCCGCCCTCCAGAGGGAAGGCGCAAGTCAATATCGAAAACATAAATGATATGTATTTTTATTTGATATCACAATGGTATTGTCGCAATTCGTGCCATAGCGCCCGGCTATGCGCCGGGCGCCAGTCCTACAGCGCTTTGCCGCAGGCCACGCCCGATGCCCAGGCCCACTGGAAGTTGTAGCCGCCCAGCCAGCCGGTGACGTCGACCGCTTCGCCGATGAAATACAGGCCCGGCGTGGTTTTTGCCTGCATCGACTTTTGGTCCAGCCCGCGCGTGTCCACGCCGCCGCGCATGACTTCGGCCTTTTTGTAGCCAGCGGTGCCGCTGGGCACCAGCGACCATTGATGGATGTCCTGCGCCAGCGCACGCAGCGTCTTGTCTGGCGCGTCGGCCAGGCGCAACGCGGCCAGGCCCGGCTTGCCGCCCTGCTCCGCCAGATGCAACCAGCGATCAGCCAGCCGCTTGGGCCACAGGCCCGCCAGCACCGTGTGCAGTTGCTGCCGGTTGCCCGACTTGGACGCCAGCAGTTCTTCGGCCAGGTCGCGGCCCGGCGCCAGGTCGATCACGATGGGTTCGCCGGGTTTCCAATAGCTGGAAATCTGCAGGATCGCCGGCCCGGACAGCCCGCGATGGGTGAACAGCAGGTCTTCCAGGAATTCGCCGCGCGCCTTGCCCTGCCCCGTGTGCAGGCCGACTTCCAGCGCCACGCCCGACAGCTCGGACAGCGGCTGCCATTGCGCGGGGTCGAAGGTCAACGGCACCAGCGCGGGCCGGGGCTCGACCACTTTCAGGCCGAACTGCCGCGCGATCTTCAGGCCGAAATCCGTGGCGCCCAGCTGGGGAATCGCCATGCCGCCGGTCGCCACGACCAGCTTGGCCGCGCGGATCACGCCCTGGCCGGTGCGCAGTTCGAAGCCCGCGTCGCCGTGCCCGATCTCGGACACCGGGCAGCCCATCCGCCATTGCACATTGCCCGCGTCGCATTCGGCGCGCAGCATGTCGATGATGGATTCGCTGGAATCGTTGCAGAAGAGCTGGCCGCGGTGCTTTTCGTGCCAGGCGATATGGTGGCGCTTCATCAGCGCCAGGAAATCCTGCGGGGTATAGGCCGATAACGCCGAGCGGCAGAAATGCGGATTGTCGGACAGGAAATTGGCAGGTCCGGCGCCGATGTTCGTGAAATTGCAGCGTCCGCCGCCCGAAATGCGGATTTTCTCCGCCAGGCGGTCGGCATGGTCGACCAGCACCACGCGCAAGCCGCGCTGGCCGGCCACCGCTGCACACATCATGCCAGCGGCGCCGGCGCCGAGTACGGCTACATCAAACATCAGGACTCCAGACCCGCAGGTCTTACTCTTCGATCAGGCAATCGACGTAGTAGCGCTTTTCGCCATTCGGGCCCACTTCGTCGGCCAGGCCGTGGATGTAGGTCTCGAAGCCGGGGAAGCGCTCGTTGAACTCGCGTGCGAACTGCAGGTACTGCACGATCGTGCGGTTGAAGCGTTCGCCCGGGATCAGCAGCGGGATGCCCGGGGGATACGGCGTCAGCAGCACGCCGGTCACGCGGCCTTCCAGCTTGTCGATGTCGACGCGTTCGACTTCGCGGTGCGCCATGCGGGCAAAGGCGTCCGACGGCTTCAGCGCCGGCACCATGTCGCTCAGGTACATCTCGGTGGTCAGGCGGGCGACGTCGCGCGCGCGGTAGGCCTCGTGGATCTCCTGGCAGAGATCGCGCAGGCCCATGCGCTCGTAGCGGCGATGGACCTTGCAGAAGTCCGGCAGGATGCGCCACAGCGGCTGGTTGCGGTCGTAGTCGTCCTTGAACTGCTGCAAGGCGGTCAACAGCGTGTTCCAGCGGCCCTTGGTGATGCCGATGGTGAACAGGATGAAGAACGAGTACAGGCCAGTCTTTTCGACCACGACGCCGTGCTCGGTCAGGTACTTGGACACCAGCGCGGCGGGGATGCCGGTTTCGCCGAAGCTGCCCGACATGTCCAGCCCCGGGGTGATGACCGTGGCCTTGATCGGGTCCAGCATGTTGAAGCCTTCGGCCATTTCGCCGAAGCCGTGCCAGTGGTCGTTGGCTTCCAGGATCCATTCGTCGCGGTTGCCGATGCCTTCGGACACCAGGCGGTTCGGGCCCCAGACCTTGAACCACCAGTCGTTCTTGCCGAACTCGGATTCCACCTTGCGCATGGCGCGGCGGAAGTCGAGCGCTTCGCGGATGCTTTCCTCGACCAGCGCGGTGCCTCCGGGCGGTTCCATCATGGCGGCGGCCACGTCGCACGACGCGATGATCGCGTACTGCGGCGAGGTCGACGTGTGCATCAGGTACGCCTCGTTGAAGACGTTGCGGTCCAGCTTGCGGGTCTCGGATTCCTGCACGATGATCTGCGAGGCCTGCGAGATGCCGGCCAGCAGCTTGTGCGTCGAGTGCGTGGCGAAGACCATCGCGTCGTGGCTGCGCGGGCGGTCCTGGCCGATGGCGTGCATGTCTTGATAGAACTCGTGGAACGAGGCGTGCGGCAGCCACGCTTCATCGAAGTGCAGCGTGTCGACATAGCTGCCGAGCTGCTCCTTGATCATTTCCACGTTGTAGATGACGCCGTCGTAGGTGCTTTGCGTCAAGGTCAGGATGCGCGGATTCTTGTTCACCGCTTCGCGCGCGAAGGGGTTGGCTTCGATCTTCTTGCGGATGTTGTCCGGGTGGAATTCTTCCAGCGGGATCGGGCCGATGATGCCCAGGTGGTTGCGCGTGGGGCGCAGGAACACCGGGATCGCGCCCGTCATCGTGATGGCGTGCAGGATCGACTTGTGGCAATTGCGGTCCACCACCACCACGTCGCCGGCAGCGACGTTGGCGTGCCAGACGACCTTGTTGGACGTGGACGTGCCGTTGGTGACGAAGAAGCAATGGTCCGCATGGAAAATGCGCGCGGCGTTCAGTTCGGACTCGGCGATGGGGCCGGTGTGGTCCAGCAACTGACCCAGTTCGTCCACGGCGTTGCAGACGTCGGCGCGCAGCATGTTCTCGCCGAAGAACTGGTGGAACATGCGTCCGACGGGGCTCTTCAGGAACGCCACGCCGCCGGAGTGGCCGGGACAGTGCCAGGAATACGAACCGTCTTGCGCGTACTTGACCAGTTCGCGGAAGAACGGCGGCGGCAGCGAATCCACGTAGCTGCGCGCTTCGCGGATGATGTGGCGCGCCACGAATTCGGGGGTGTCCTCGAACATGTGGATGAAGCCGTGCAGCTCGCGCAGGATGTCGTTCGGGATGTGTTCCGACGTGCGCGTCTCGCCATACAGATAGATGGGGATGTCGGCGTTGCGGAAGCGCAGTTCGCCGATGAACATGCGCAGGTTCTTGATCGCGCTGGCCACGTCCTCGGGCGAATCCACGTCGAACTCTTCATCGTCAATCGACAGGATGAAGGCGCTGGCGCGGCTTTGCTGCTGCGCAAACGAACTCAGGTCGCCATAACTGGTCACCCCGATCACCTCGACGCCCTCGGCCTCGATCGCTTCAGATAAGGCACGGATACCCAAACCGGACGCGTTCTCGGAACGGTAGTCCTCGTCGATGATGAAGATGGGGAAGCGGAATTTCATGCAGGCGCTCCTGGGGCAAGACGGGATCGGACGCTTATCGCGGCGCGAATGTACTTCTAGTAAAAATCCGCCTGATGACAGACGGCGCGAGCACCCGCCGGGGAGGCGGGAATGGCGGAATTGTAGGGCTGTTTTTCTTACAGTCCTAAGGGAAATCCCCAGAAGGCCTGAACAGCCGTTGTCATCGCGCCAAAAGCGGGCGCTTTCAGCACAGCGGCAACGGCGGCGGGGGAGCAAACCTAGCGGATCGTCTGGGCTTCGCCCGTCTGCAGGGCCGCCGTGAACAGCTCGAAATAGGCGGGGATCGCCTCGGAGGCGCCGTACCGGATGCGCCGTTCGACCTTGGCAATGGCGCCAAAACAGACTTCGAACCCGGGGTCGCCGCAAACCAGCACGACCGGGTCTTCGTCGTCGCAGACCTCGTAGAGGCCACCGTGCGCGCGGCGCCCGATCTCGTAGAGGTAGGCGGCGGCGCCGACAGTCTGCATGGGGGTAAGAGGCAAGGTCCCGACGTGGGCGGCCTCGAGCGCGTCATCCAGCGCGTGGACGCTGGACAGGGAATAGTCCAACACCGCGCCCGTGGAGCTGGCGGCTTGTACAAAGTCTTGCGCGGCATCCGCCACACGAGCGACGAACTCTTCCTGCACTTCGTCGCGCTTGGCGTCCTGGTTTATCTTGAGGAAACCGAACATCATTGGCTCCTTTGTGAAAACCGCAAGCGGCAATGTACCCATTATAGGCAACCGGCCCGCCTATACTGCCCGAATCCCCCTCGACCGTTCCGTATTCCCAACACTTACGCCCATGCCCGCCCCGCTTGTCAGACGCTTGACCGCCCCGGATGCCCCGTCCCTGCGCCGTTTGCGCCTGGACGCCTTGGTGGAAACACCCGAATCGTTCGGATCAAGTTACGAAGAGGAACACACGCTGACACTGGAAGATATCCGGGGGTGGATCACGCCGCTGGATGACGGCGCGATGTTCGGGGTGTTTGCCGACGACGCGCTTGCCGGCATGGTCGGCGTGGGCCGCCAGCGCAAATTGAAGATGCGCCACAAAGCGCACATCTGGAGCATGTACGTCGCCCCCGCCCAACGCGGGCACGGCCTGGGCCGGCTGCTGATGCATGCGGCCATCGCGCATGCGCAGACCATGCGCGGCATCCGGCAGGTGCAATTGAGCGTGACCGCCAACAACGTCGCCGCGGCGGCGCTTTACGCCAGCCTGGGCTTCATGGAATACGGCACGGAACGCGAAGCGCTTTGCGTGAACGGGCAACTCTACGACGAAACCCTGATGGCGCTGGCGTTGTCAGGCAGGTAGCGCAGCGCCTTGATTCAGGCCCCGGCCTTGCGCCGGATACCGTACGCGCACACCTGGTTGCGGCCGCCGTCCTTGGCCTTGTATAGCGCCTGGTCCGCCGCCTTGATCACCGCGTCCGGGGCCCGCAGCGCGTCGCCGCGCTCGGCCACGCCGATGCTGACCGTCACCCGCAACGGACGCGCGTTGCGCCCTCCCCGCGACCCGCGCCGGCGTTGGCCCGCCTGGTCCGCCTTGGGGCGGGCCGGCCTGTCGCGCAGCCGCATTTGATAGGCCTCGATGGCGCGTCTGACGGTCTCCAGGTGCGGCATGCTTTCCGCCGCGGTCTTGCCGGGAAACACCAGCGTGAACTCTTCCCCGCCGTAGCGGTACGCCTGGCCGCCGCCGGGAACGCGACGCAATTGCGACGCCACCATGCGCAGCACCTGGTCGCCTACATCGTGCCCGTGCGTATCGTTGAAGACTTTGAAGTGATCCACATCCGCCATTGCCAGCGTGTAGACGCGGCCCATGCGCTGCAGACGTTCATTCAGCGCACGCCGGCCCGGCAAGCCGGTCAACTCGTCACGGAACGCCATGTGGAAGCCTTCATGTGCCAGCGAAATGCACAGCGCCGTCAGCGCCGCGGCCGACATCAGGGCCAGTTCGACCGGATGCTCCGCACCGCGCGGCAACGCCCACGCCATGCAAACGAAGCCCAGCCATTGCCCGGCTTGCTGGGGACGCCCGTAACGCAACAGCAGCAAGGTCAGCGTCAGCCCCGTCAGCAGCAGCGCCACCAGGGCTTCGACCGGCACGCCCAGCCGCGCCAGCTTTCCCTGCACCGCCAGCGTCACGAAGACGTCGGCCAGACCGTCCTGGCCGACCAGCGCGATCACCGCCACGCCCGCCGCCATCAGCCCAAGGCGCGCGGCCATGTCCAACAGCATGCTTGACCGCTCGGACCACAGCGCGTTGATCGTATAGGCCACGGACCACCACGCCAGCGCCGGCCCCAGCGCCCACGGCGCTTCCCGCGCCAGCGTCGGCCAGACGGCGGCGGCGGCCAGCGCGCAGAGCATCAACGCCAGGGTTTGCGAACGCTGGTACATCAGGCAGATGGCCGCGCCGATCAGCGCCATCACCCACGGCACGAATGGCACGATCAGCGTCAGCGCCGGCGGCCAATCGCGCCACAGCATCAGGCCAACCGCGGCCGCCACTGGCAGCGCGGGATAAAACAACAGGGGCAGCCAGGGAATATGGGGGTAACGCACGGGGTCGGGCCTTGCTCAGCTTGCAGAGATGACGTCGCCAAATCGGCAAACACATATATTCTTTTTACGGCCAAGCCAGTGGATTTCTTTAGCGCGCGCCGCGGCTCGGCCGGGCCGCATGCCGCAGCGGGCCCGTGATATGGTTTCTACCCCCTTGAAGGAACACCCATGCGTATCCTGATCAACATCGACGTCCCCGATCTTGAACACGCCATCGGCTTCTATCAGCGCGCTTTCGGATTGACCTTGCATCGGCGGCTGGGCCCGAACGCGGCGGAAATGCTGGGCGCCGATGCGCCCATCTATCTGCTGGAAAAGGCCGCCGGCACGCCTGCGGCCAGCGCGGCGCGGCAGACGCGCGACTACGCGCGGCACTGGACGC
This sequence comes from Achromobacter sp. MYb9, assembly GCF_002975275.1. Classification (GTDB taxonomy): domain Bacteria; phylum Pseudomonadota; class Gammaproteobacteria; order Burkholderiales; family Burkholderiaceae_B; genus Achromobacter. The sequence continues at coordinate 98,654 of NZ_PCOQ01000006.1, forward strand.
CCGTGCATCTGGACGTGGTGGTGGAAGACGTGGATCGCGCCGTGGAGCAGGCGGTCGCGGCCGGCGCCCACCTGGAAGATCCGGCCGTCTCGCACGCCTGGGGCCGCATCGCACATTTGAGCGACCCGTACGGCCACGGCATCTGCATCCTGCAATTCCTGGGCCGGGGCTACGACGAACTGGCAGGCGGCGCAACGCAGTACCGGCCGGTGTCGGAAGCGGACTTCGACGCCCTGGCGAACCTGCGGATCGACGCCATGCGGGACAGCCTGACGCGCCTGGGCCGCTTCGATCCGGAACGGGCGCGGGCCCGGCTGCGCAGCACCTTCGACCCCGAACATACCTGGGCGATCGAGCACGACGGACAACGGGTGGGGTTCTACGCCCTGCGGCCGGACGGCGAGGGCTTGCGGCTGGACCACCTGTACGTGGCGCCGTCCGCGCAAGGAAAAGGCCTGGGCAGCGAGGTCATGCGCCGGATCCTGCAGAATGCCGACAGCCGGGGGCTGCCGGTATCCGTGGGCGCGCTGCGCGGCAGCGACTCCAACCGCTTCTACCTGCGGCACGGGTTTATCCAGGCCGGTGAAACCGAGTGGGATATCGACTACCTGCGCCCGGCGCCCGGCCAGGGCGCCTGACGGATCAGGTGCGCGGCAGCGTGACGCCGCGCTGGCCCTGGTACTTGCCGCCGCGGTCGGCGTAGGACGTCTCGCACACTTCGTCGCTTTCCAGGAACAGCATTTGCGCGCAGCCTTCGCCGGCGTAGATCTTGGCGGGCAGCGGCGTGGTGTTCGAGAATTCCAGCGTGACGTGGCCTTCCCATTCGGGTTCCAGCGGCGTCACGTTGACGATGATGCCGCAGCGCGCGTAGGTGCTCTTGCCCAGGCAGATCGTCAAGACGCTGCGCGGAATACGGAAGTATTCGACCGTGCGGGCCAGGGCGAACGAGTTCGGCGGGATGATGCAGACATCACCCTTGAAGTCCACGAACGAGCCTTCATCGAAATTCTTGGGGTCGACGATGGTGGAATTGATGTTCGTGAAGATCTTGAATTCGTCGGCGCAACGCACGTCGTAGCCGTAGCTGCTGGTGCCGTAACTGACGATGCGCCCGCCATTGGCCGTGCGGACCTGACCCGCTTCAAAGGGTTCGATCATGCCGGCTTCGGCCTGGCGGCGGATCCAGCGGTCGCTTTTGATGCTCATGGTGGGAATGGTGCTAAGGGGAAGGAATGGGCCTCATTTTATCCCGAGCGCGCCCGACCCGCCGGCGGACGGGGCGGGACGCCTTTATCCCGCCCCGCCCGCCGGCGTTCAGTTCCCCCAGAAAGTCCGGTAGACCAGCGCGATACCGTTGACGGAACCGCCCTTCAGGTCCACGGACAGGCCACGCGCCAGCCGGTAGCTGGCCCGTCCGACCGTGTCGCTGCCTGCCAGCGCCTGTTCGACGCTCAGCGTGATGCCGTTGGCGAACGACTTGCTGGCCACCAGGAACTGGGTTGCCAACTGGCTGTCGCTGTCCCGATTGACGTCGCCGGCGACGGTACGGTCCGGCAGGATGCTGCCGGAACTGCCGATGTTGCCGGTCCGCACGCTGACATCGTCCAGCCCGAATTGCTTGTAGAACGGCTGACCGCCCCCCAGCAGCGCCGTGCCGACCGACACCAGCAGGGCCGCGTCGCTGCCGCTTTCGTCCGGGCCCCGGCCGAGCAACAGCCAAGAGAGCTTTTCCACGTCGCTGACGTCCGGGTACGACACCAGGTCGATCCGGGGACGTTGCGCGGTGCCCACGACCTTGACGCCCGCCTCCACCTGTTCACCGGTGCGCAGCGCCTCGATGTCCAGCAGGGGATTGTCCAAACGCCCCTGGAAGGTCAGCGTGCCCCGGCTTAGCCGCAACTTCTGGCCATATGCCTCGATGCCGCCGCCCCGCGTGCGTAGCTGGCCAACGCCGGTCAAGCGGCCCTCGTTCAGCAGGATCTGGATCGACCCCAACAAACCGGCGTCCAGCCCCATGCCGGTGATATAGAAGCGCGGCCCCATGTCGAACTTCAGGTTCATGCTGGTCTGCAACGGCGTCGACACCGCGGCCGGGTCCTGCCCGGCCCGGACCACCTTGACGTCGTCGTCCAGCGAGGGCACGCCTTGCAGGATCTCCAGGCTGAACCAGCCCGCGTCCGCCTTCAGGTCGCCCACGATCTCGATGCGGGGCATGGCCGCCTTCAGGTCGATGACGCCGGACACCATGGCGTAGCGGTCCGAGCGCTGCAGCGCCGGGAACCGGTGCAAGGTCAGCTTGATATCGCCGCCGCCGTCGATGATGTTCCACTGGCCGCGGGCCTCGGCATAGCCGCCCTTGGCCTCGGGATTGGTGGTGATCCATTCCTTGGTGCGCCATTCCGCGGGCATCACCCGCAGGGATGCCGGAAAACGCAGGCTGTCCAGCACCAGCCGGTCGCCGTCCAGACGCGCGGACAAAGTGCCGTCGATCAGGCGCACGCCATCGTCGATGCGCACCACGCGCAGCTTGTCGCCCCGGATCGTGCCGCTGGCGGCCCACTTTCCCGCCAGGGTGCCCTGGGCCTCCAGGTTGGCCTTGACCGTGCCGCCGACCTCCATCGAATCGCCCACGAACAGGCCGACCCAGGCCAGGTCGGCGATATCGGCATCCAGCTTGGCGCGCAGGGGCTGGCGCGCGTCCAGCGCCATGCCGCCCTTGGCGTCCACGACCAGCACGGCCGAACCGGTGCCGTTGACGGTGCCCATCTTGTTGGTCGCCAGATTGATCGTGGCGTCCAGCCGGCTGGCGTTTGCCGAGGTGGGCGTGGCGGTCACGTCCAGCACCAGCGCCTTCACCCCCAAGGGGATGGGGGGATCGCCCGGAATCAGCAAATCGCCATCGCGCCGCGCGATGCGTGCCTTGCCACCCAGCCGCCCGTCGAATTTCAGGTCCCACAGCACGTCCAGCGCGATGCGGCGCTGGCCCTCGGGAACCATCGCGTTCACGCGGCTGGGCCCCTTGCCCAATTTCGAGGCCGACTCGGGATCGACGGCGGTGATTACCTGGCGGGCCATGGCGGCCGTGATGACCAGGTTATCGGCCTGGCCAGCCGTTTCCCAGCGCTTGCCGCCGCCGCGCGACCCCTGGTGCGCCAGGGTCAGGCGTTCCTTGCCAGGCAAGGTCAGGCTCAAGGCGGTCTGGCCGACCTGCCATTGCCACTGCGGCGCCACGGCCGACGGCAGATAGGCCAGCGTCACGGGCCGGTCCGCCGTCACCGTAAAGCCGGCGGTGTCGGCCGTCAGCTTGGAAAATGCCCCGCGCCACCCCTGCAACGCCGCATCGGGTTGACCGGCGGCGCCCTTGCCCCAGGCGCCGGTAAATACGATGTTGGCTTTGGCCGGCGCCTGCCCCAGCACCCCGGCACGCGGCTTGGCGGGTGTGTAGCCGGCGGTCACCTCGCCGCGATGCGCGCTCATGGTGCCCGCCAATTTGGCTTTGACTTCAGCGCCGCCCGGAATGCCGGGCCAGAAGGCGTCCAATTGGGGCGCCTGGGCGTCAAGGGCCAGGGAACCGTCCTTGGCGTCCAGTTCGCCCTTGGCCTGAATCCGGTTGCGGCCCAGCTTCACGTCCACGTCCAGCCCGTGAATGCGCAAGCCGGCCAGCGGATCCGGCTCGGCACTACCGGCAGGCGTCGCCGCGCCCGGCGTCGGGGCCTGCGGCGCGGCAAGGTCGACCTGCGCCTTCAATGCCCCGGTCAGGGGCTGTTTGTTCCAGCGCGTGCCGTCTTCGAAACGCAAGTCGACGGCGGCGTGCCGCAACTGGCTCAGGTTTTCAATATCGGCCTGCACGTCGCCGCGCACGGTCAGCACGGCGGGCGGAATGGCCTCGCCCAGCCAGGGCGCCAGATCCAGGCGCTGGGCGCTGATGGTGCCCACGATGCGGTCGCGGCCCGCGCCCTGGGCAGCATCGGACTGCAGATCGAGTTGCGCGGCAAGCGTTGATTTATCGGGCAGTTGCGCATTGGCGCGGGCACTGCGCAACACCAGCGCCGTGCGTGGCGCCAGGTCGGCAACCACCTCGAGCAGCAACCCGGAACCCACGCCGTCCAGCTTGGCCTGGATGCCGTCCAGGGAACCCGCGGCGTCCGCGCGCAGCAGTACCTGGCAAGCGGGCGCGGGCGGGCCGACGGGCTCGGACGGCTTGGCGGCCTTGGGATCGGGCTTGCCCTTGGGGTCGGCTTTGGTCTTGGGGTCCGCCTTAATATTGGCGTTTGCCGGGCGCGCGTCGAACACACCGCTCAGCTTGTCCGCCTGGCACAGCGGCGAATCCGGCCCCGAACCCCGGGCGGTCACATCCAATCGCGCAGTGAACGGCCAGGGATCGGCCATGCCCTGCAGGTCGGCCTGGCCCGACACCTCCGCCTGTCCGACCTCATGGCCCACGCGCAGGGTGGCAATGCGCAACTGCGCTCCCTGCTTGCCCGCCGCGAAGGTGGCGTTCAGATCGCCCAACGTGACGGGTAGCGGCTGGCCGTCCTGATCCAGTTGAAAGTCGCCTAGCGCCACGCGGTCCACGGCGATGTCCACCGGCAGCGACGGCAGCGTGAACGGCGTGCCGTCGTCTTCCTCGGGCGGCGTCTCGGGCGACGCGCTCAGCGTCACGTGCACCGACCCCGCCGAGACGTCGCGCACATGCAGCAGGCGGTCGCCCAGCGCACGCCAATGCACGTCCAGATGCAGATCGGTGATGTCGATCCGGGTGCCGCCCACATCCAGGTCCAGTTTGCCCACCGACACGCCGCGCAACAACGAACCGTTCACCGCCAGCGCCTGCCCGTTCAATTGCTGGGCAGCCGTCGTCAACAGCAGACGAGTGCCGTTCTGGGACCCCACCAGCCAGAACAGGAATCCGCTGGCCAGCAGCGCCAGCATCGCCAGGCCCGGCAACCACCAAACCAGGATCTGGCGCAGGAGTTTGCGCAACACCTTCAAAACGCGATCCCCAACGAAAAGTGCAGACGCAGGTCCCGTTCACGCTGGCCGTAGGCCAGGTCCAGGAACAACGGGCCCGCCGGCGTGCGCACCCGGGCGCCCACGCCATAGCCGACCGCCATCGACATGTCGCCAAACGATTCCGCGGCATCCCCGGCGTCCACGAACACGCCCATGCCCCAACGTTCATTGAAATAGTGGTCGTATTCGACGCTGCCCACGACGAGCGTGGGCGCGCCCACGACGGCGTTGTCGCGCTGCACGCCGATGCTCTGGTACTTATAGCCCCGGATCGACCGCGCGCCGCCGGTACGGAAGCCGAAATCGTCCGGCACCTGCACCTTGCTGCTGGACCAGACCCGGCCGACTTCCCCCCGCACGGTCAGCACGTCGAGCTTGCCGATCGGCCACCATTTCTGGGCCCGCAACCGGGCCCGCGTGTAGGGCTCGCCCGTGTCCAGCGTCACGCCCACGCCGCCGCCCACCGCGATCAGGTGGCCTTCGCGCGGGTCATACTTGTTATCCACATCGCGGCGCAGCCACTCGGCCGTGGCGGTCAGCGTCGGCAAGGTGTATTCGTCGCCGCCGTCGATCTTCACGTGATCCTGCGCCAGCAGCAGGCCCCAGCGGGTTTCGTATTCCACCCGGCTGTCGCCCGCGCCCTTGCGTTCTTGCAGGCGCGTCGCGCCCAGTGCGTAACGCGTGACGTCCAGGCCCTGGATATCGGAATGGTCGGCCAGCACGCCGAAGGAATCCTTGTAGCCGCGCGCGGTGGGCGGCAACAGGAAGTCGGCATAGGCGCGTTGGCGCAGCCGGTCCACGCTGAAACCCGTCTCCATGGTGACCGGCTGGCCAAACACCACGTTCTGCCGGTACAGCGATTCCACGCGCACGCCCGCTTCGTCGTCCACGCCCAGCGACGCCGTGAAACGCTTGGGCGGCGCTTCGACCACGCGCACCTGCACGGGAAGCGTCACCTCGCCGTCGGAATCATAGGCGGCGGGGGGCGGCGGCACGGCGCCGGACACGGACGGGTCGCCTGCGGGCGTCGCCGCGGCCAGATCGGTCGAGCCCGGCGCGCGGGCCCGGTCCGATTTCACGTCTTGCGCCGGTTGCTGCTGCGCGCCCCCCGGTTGTTCGAGCGAGACGAACGCGCCACGGAAAAACGCGGTGGACTGCAAGTCTTGCTGCCAGGTGTCCAGCCGGTTCTGGTCGTAGGCCGAGCCCACGGAATAGCGCACGTAACGCTGGACGAGTGTGTCGGGCACCCGCTTCAGGCCCTCGGTATTCAGTTCGCCCATGCGGACCTGCGGCCCGCTGTCGATCGTGACGCGCAGCACGGCCGACGCCGTATCCGCCTGGATGTCTGCCTGTGATGCGGTCATGCGCGCCAGCATGAAGTCGCGCGTCGAGACCTGGTCCAGCAGGCTCGATTTGGCCTTGTTCCAGTCGCTGTTGATGAACGGCTGCCCCGCCTTCAACTGCCAATCGTCGCGCAGCTTCTGCACGCGTTGCGCGAATTCGGGGCGGGTGATGCGGCCCGTGAACGTCAGGTCCACTTCCGACACCGTGGTGCGCTTGCCGGAGACGATGCCGATATCCCAGGTTTCCCCGCCAATATCGGTGCCGGATTCCAGCGTTACCGTGGGCGAAAAATAGCCCTGGGTTGCCAGGGCCGCCAGCGTCGCGTCGCGCGCGCGCCGGCGCAGCCGGTTGATTTCACCGCCATCCTGGTCTTCGGCCAGCCGCGCGATCGCGTCCACCGCCTCGGTGATCGCTTGCAGCGCGGCCGGCGGCACGCCGCCGGGGTCCACGATGATCTCCGGACGTTTGGCCAGCGCCTCGCCCGATACCACGCAAAGTCCAGCCAAGAAGGCGCGGGCTGCCCACCGCATGCGTCAGGTCGGTTGCTGTACGACGATGGACGGGAATTTTCCGGCCATGTCGCGCGGTAGCGCCGCGACGCCCGCTGCCAGCTTCCGGGCAATGCCCCGATACAGCGAGGCAGCTTCGCTGCCCGCATCCGACACCACGGTCGGGGTGCCGGCGTCCGTCTGCTCGCGGATCGCCAGCGTCAACGGCAGGCTGCCCAACCACGGCGTCTGATATTGCTCGGCCATGCGTTGGCCGCCGCCTTCGCCGAAAATGTGCTCGGCATGCCCGCATTGCGAGCAGATATGGATGGCCATGTTCTCGACCACGCCCAGGATCGGCACGTCGACCTTCTGGAACATGCGCAAGCCCTTGCGCGCGTCCAGCAGCGCCACGTCCTGCGGCGTGGTGACGATGACGGCGCCCACGACCGGCACTTTCTGCGCCAGGGTCAGGGCCACGTCGCCGGTGCCCGGCGGCATGTCGACGATCAGGTAATCCAGGTCGCGCCAATTGGTCTGGCGCAGCAGCTGCTCCAGCGCCTGCGTCACCATGGGGCCACGCCAGATGGCGGGCGAATCGGCGTCGATCAGGAAGCCGATGGAATTCGCTTGCAGGCCGTGGCCGGTCAGCGGCTCCATGCTTTTGTTGTCCAGGCTTTCGGGACGGCCGGAAATACCCAGCATGGTCGGCACGCTGGGGCCATAGATATCGGCGTCCAGCACGCCCACCTTGGCGCCTTCGGCGGACAGCGCAAGCGCCAGGTTCACGGCGGTGGTGCTTTTGCCCACGCCCCCCTTGCCTGAGGCCACTGCAATAATGTTGCGCACGTTCGGCAGCGGCTTCAGGCCCTTCTGCACGGCATGGGCGGCGACTTTCCAGGTAACAGTGACCTGCGCGTCGGCCACGCCAGCGGCCGCCAGCGCCGCCACGGCAATATCGCGGACCTGATCGCGCACGCTGTCGGCCGGATAGCCGAGTTCCAGCGTCAGGGCGGCCCGGCCGCCCGTGAGTTGAATGTCACGATCTTTTACAGAAACGCCTAGGTCCAGTCCGGTGTTGGGGTCGTGCGCGGCGCGCAAAGCGGCGCGGATGTGTTCTATCGTTATACTCATGTCACTATGGTTCCGTAGGCAGCGCGGCTTCTGCGGGCCGCCGTCCCCTAAAGGATAGCGGATACACGGGAACCTTTCGCTGCGTTTTGCATCCGACCTTCATGACCAACACACTTATCCGCTTCTTCCGTGCCGTCCTATTCGCCGCCTTGGCCTTGATCGGCATGGCGATGGCGCTGGTCTTCATGCTGTCCACGGCTCTCGCCGTGGCGATCCTGTACGTGGTCGCCAAGGTGCGCGGCAAACCTTTCGGCGTTCGCGCCTATTGGAGCCAGCGCCAAGGCGCCCGACCGGGTCCGTTCCAGTCCGCCACCGCCCCCTTCGCCACGCAACCGCGCGGCGATGTGATCGACGTCGAAGCCCGCGAAATCCGCTGACGGCGGCTTTGCGTGAGCGCTTGCGCCGCCCTGCGGCGCAAGCCGGCCAATGCATGGCGTGTCGCCCGGGCGTCTGCGTCCAGACCGCCAGCGCCCGGCCTGTAACCGCATTCCTTCAACCCGCCTCCTTCGCAGCGTTGCGATAGGCGGGTTGCGTCGTTTTCGGGCACCGGCGCGCCCCTGGCCGGGCAAGTCGTCTCCGTTGCCCTAAAATGGCCGGCCAACACCCCTTTTTCCCCTCAACCTCTACTGACAACCATGTCTCGCACCCTATTTGTCACCACTGCGCTGCCCTACGCCAACGGATCTTTCCACATCGGCCACATCATGGAGTACATCCAGGCCGATATCTGGGTCCGTTCGATGCGAATGGCAGGCCACACGGTGCACTTCGTAGGGGCGGATGACGCGCACGGCGCGCCCATCATGTTGAAGGCCGAAAAAGAAGGCATCACGCCGCAGGCGCTGGTTGCCCGCTACGCCGCTGAGCGTCCGCAATACCTGAACGGCTTCCACATCCGTTTCGATCACTGGCATTCCACGGACTCCGCCGAGAACGTCGCGCTGTCCCACGATATCTATCGCGCCCTGAAGGCCCAGGGCCTGATCGAAACGCGCTCGATCGAACAGTTTTACGATCCGGTCAAGGGCATGTTCCTGGCCGACCGTTACATCAAGGGCGAATGCCCCAAGTGCCACGCCAAGGACCAGTACGGCGATTCCTGCGAAGTCTGCGGCGCCGTCTACGCGCCCACCGAACTGATCAACCCGTACTCGGCGCTGACTGGCGCCACGCCGGTGCTGAAGTCGTCGGACCACTTCTTCTTCAAGCTGTCCGACCCGCGCTGCGTGGAATTCCTGCAGCAATGGACGACGGGCTCGAACGCCCACGGCGGCAAGCACCTGCAACCGGAAATGCTGGCCAAGACCCGCGAATGGCTGGGCGCCGAAGACGGCGAAGCCAAGCTGGGGGACTGGGACATTTCGCGCGATGCGCCTTACTTCGGCATCGAGATTCCCGACGCGCCGGGCAAGTACTTCTACGTGTGGCTGGACGCGCCGGTGGGTTACCTGGCGTCGCTGAAGTCGTATTGCGAGGTCAAGGGCCTGGATTTCGACGCCTTGCTGGACCCCGACGGCACGACCGAGCAAGTCCACTTCATCGGCAAGGACATCGTGTACTTCCACGCGCTGTTCTGGCCCGCAATGCTGAAGTTCGCCGGACGCAAGACGCCGGACGCCGTGAACGTGCACGGGTTCATCACCGTCAGCGGTGAAAAGATGTCCAAGAGCCGCGGCACCGGCATCTCGCCGCTGCGCTACCTGGAAATCGGCATGAACGCGGAATGGCTGCGCTATTACATCGCCGCCAAGCTGAACGCGCGGGTCGAAGACATGGACTTCAACCCCGAAGACTTCATCGCGCGGGTCAACAGCGACCTGGTCGGCAAGTACGTCAATATCGCCAGCCGCGCCGCCAGCTTCATCACCAAGCACTTCGACGGCGCACTGGGTTATTCGGGCGACACCGCTGCGCTGTCCGCCGAATACGCCGAACAGGCGGAATCCATCCGTGCCGCCTTCGAAGCGCGCGAATACAACCGCGCCATCCGCGAAATCATGGCCTATGCCGACGGCATCAACCAGGCATTCGACACGGCGCAGCCGTGGGTCCTGGCCAAGGGCATCGCTACCGCCGACGACGCACAAAAAGCCGCGCTGCAGGACATCTGCTCGCGTTCGCTGGCGGGCTTCAAGGCCCTGTCCGTGATGCTGGCCCCTGTGTTGCCGTCGCTGACCGAGCGCGTGGCGCTGGAACTGTTTGGCGCCCAGGCCCCGTTCACGTGGGCCGACGCCGCCGTGCTGCCGCAGCGCGTCGCGCCGTTCAAGCACCTGATGCAGCGCGTCGAACCGCAGATGCTGGAAGACCTGTTCGAACCGCCCGCCGCCCCGGTGGTGGTGCCTGGCGGCGAGCCGGTGGCTGAAACGATCTCCATCGACGACTTCGCCCGAGTCGACCTGCGCATCGCGCAGATCGTCAATTGCGAACACGTCGAAGGCTCCACCAAGCTGCTGCGCCTGACGCTCGACGTGGGCGAAGGCCGCCACCGCAACGTGTTCTCGGGCATCAAGTCGGCCTACAAGCCCGAAGACCTGATCGGCAAACTGACCGTCATGGTGGCCAACCTGGCCCCGCGCAAGATGAAATTCGGCGTATCCGAAGGCATGGTGCTGGCGGCCAGCCACGCTGACGAAGCCGTGGACGCCGGCATCTACGTGCTGGAACCGTTCCCGGGCGCCAAGCCCGGCATGCGCGTGCGCTGATCGCGCAACCCGCGCAGCGAGTACAAAGCCCACCAAGAAATTGGTGGGCTTTTTGTTGGGCGACCGGACTTAAGCCTTGCTGGGCGCCAACCCCGGGTCCAGCGAATGCCGCTCGTCGAACACGAAGCACTTGCCTTCGTAGCCCGGGCCGCCGGTCTCCTCGAAGTACTTCAGGATGCCGCCATCCAGCTGATACACGTTCTGGATGCCGGCTTCGTTCATGTAGATGGCTGCTTTCTCGCAGCGGATGCCGCCCGTGCAGAAGCTGACGACGGTCTTGCCTTCGAGTTCGGCGCGGTGCGCCTGGACGGCGGCGGGGAATTGCGTGAAGCGGTCGATGCGCCAATCGATCGCGTTTTTGAACGTGCCTTCATCCACTTCGAACGCGTTGCGGGTGTCGAGCATCACGACGGGGCGGCCGGCATCGTCCATGCCCTGGGCCAGCCAGCGGGCCAGCGTCTGCGCATCCACGCCCGGCGCACGGCCGGCCTCGGGCCGGATCGCGGGGTGATCCATGCGGATGATCTCGCGCTTGATCTTCACCAGCAGCTTGCGGAATGGCACGTCTACGCTGTGGCTGAACTTGACCTCAAGGTCGGCGAAACGCGCGTCCGCGCGCAGCGTTTGCAGAAAGTGGTCGATGCCCTCGGCCGAACCGGCCAGGAACAGGTTGATGCCCTCTTCGGCTAACAGGATGGTGCCCTTGAGCGCGGCGTCGCCGGCCAAAGCCAGCAGGCGGGCGCGCAGGTCGGGCAGCGAGTCCAGCGAAACGAATTTGTAGGCGGCGATATTGACGACGGAAGTCATGGCAAAGCGAAGAAAAGCGGACGGCGAAGCCCGTAATAGTAATCGGTGGGCGCGTTGCGCCGCCTCCCGCCCGCCTTGATCCGGCTCAACGATTAACGATTTCCTGCTCGATCACGGCGTCCAGCACCCAGCGCATGGACGAACCGTTGGCTGGCGGATTCGGGTCGGCGACCTCGACCACGCGCAGGCGGTAGCGGATGCCTGGCTGGAAATTGAAGCCGGTGATGTCCCCGTACCAGAACTGCCACGGCTGCGCGGCGCTATCGCGCACCTGATAACACAGGGTGCGGCCCGCGCCGGCGTTGCAGGGCACGCGCTCCGAATTCACATAGACCAGCTTGGTCGGCCCCGCCTGGCCGCCCGCCACCGGGTCGACGCGACGGCCGAAGTCCAGCGTATCGCCCGTGCTGAGCACCCACGTCATGCGCTGTGGGTTATTGGTGTTGTCCAGCGACGTGGCGGTGATGCGGGTCAGGCCGTCCAGGAAGGCGCGCTCCAGCGCCATGTTCTGCGCAGCGCAGGCCATCATCGTTGCCACCGGATTCGCCTGCACGATCAACTGGCCGTTGGCCACGGTATAGGGCGCGTTGTACTGGTTGCATCCCGCGAAGCCGGACATGCGGGGGGAGCCCCGGTCGTGGATGAAGGTAACGGTCAGGGGCCGCGACCCCGAGGACGGATGCGGGATGGTGCGCAACCCGCCGCCCGGCTGCGTCCACCGCGCCAGATCCCAGCTGGTTTGCGCCAGGATGTCCGACGCCGAGGCGGGCTGATAACGGGGATCCTGCCCGTCGGCGGTGCGCTGCGGCGACGACGCGCAAGCGGCCAGGCCAATGGATAGCAGGCATGGCGCCAGCCAGCGCAAGGAAGCGGTAAAGGGCATGGGGGTCTCCCGGAATCTCAGCAAGGAAAGGCCCGGCCCCGCGCTAGGCTGCCAGGATCGGGCAGCGCCATTGTAGGCGTGCCCCGACCCTGTTTTCACCCCGAAAACACGCTGAAACGGCTATCCGCGGCGTCGCGTCGCCGCGCCGGGCGTTACGGCGTGGGAGGATCCTGGCGCCGCTCGAATTCCAGGACATCGCCGCCGCGCAGGTTGAACGTCAGGTGCCGCGGCGCCCCGCCGTTATCCAGCGTGAAGGTATCGATGGCCGTCAGGCCGCGCAGATAATCCGCTTCCAGTTTGGCGCGTTCAGGCGCCGGGCAAGCCATGCGGGTCGAGGCCGGCGCATTGATGAAGAGTTTGCCGCGTTCCAGCTTGTACGAACCCATGTAGCGATTGCAGCCCGAAAAGCCGTTCACCTGGTACTGCTTGCCCTGGGCCAGGAACGTCAGGCGCACCGGTTCGCCATTGTCGCCATGCGGAATGTCCCGCAACGCGCCGCCGGCTTGCGTCCAGCGCACCAGTTCCCAACTGGTCTGGGCCAACGAATCCGCGCTGCTGGCCGCGTTGGCCGCCGCGGCGCCTTCCGGACGCGCGCCCCCTGTGGACCCCGCGCAACCCGCCAATGCGACAGTCAGAAGGCTCAGGCACAGCGCCCGGCCGCGCGAAGACAAATGGGTAAGCATGGATGGCACTCCTAAAAAAATCACACCCCCGACTGTAACCGGCACGAGGCCAGGACGTCCTTTCCTCCCCCCTACAGCCGTATCCAAAAGCAGCAAAGGCGGGCCGGTATCCACGCCGATGATGCAGGGTCCTGCATCGAATGCCGCATGGCGGCACTGCCGGGCGACGCGCAGAATCGTTGCAGACCACATTTCCGGCAAACCCCAGCAACATGGGGAAACGCCGTCGGTCTTATACATACCGCAGACGCAGGTGTCCGGCTCATGGGGCCAACAATAAAACGACGGGGAGACACGGCGATGGGCTTTTTAAGAACGTTATTGGCGCTATCAGTGGTGCTGGACCACTTGGGCGGCGGCTATGCCGATCACCTGGTCGGCGGCCGGCTTGCGGTGCAGCTGTTTTATGTGATTTCCGGCTTCCTGATTTCATTTGTCCTGACTACGACGGACAACTATCAGGGCGCCACTGGCAAGTTCTACGCCAATCGCTTCCTGCGGCTCTTCCCCATCTATCTGGCGGTGGCGGCCCTGACGCTGATGGCGCACGTGCTGAGCGGCGGCGCGTTCTTTCGCATCTACGAGGCCCTGCCCTTTTCCGCCGAGCTGTTCCTGGCGCTGGCAAACGTGCTCATCCTGGGCCAGGACTGGCTGATGTTCTTCGGGATCGAACATGGCGCGCTGGCGTTCACGGGCAACTTCGCGCGCAGCGAAGTGCCCTTGTATCAGGGGCTGCTGGTGCCGCAGGCGTGGACGCTGGGCGTGGAGATGAGCTTCTACCTGGTGGCTCCCTTCGTGCTGCATTCCCCGCGCCGGCTGATGGCGCTGCTTGTGGCATCGATGGCGTTGCGCGCAGTGCTTGTAGCGACCGGCATCGGCATGACCGACCCCTGGACCTATCGCTTCTTCCCGACGGAACTTGCGCTGTTTCTGGTCGGCTCGTTGTCCCACCAAGTGCTGCTGCCGCGCTGCAAAGCCTGGACCCGGCGGTTCCCTCGGCTACCCGAAGCCGGCACCGCGGTGCTGGTCGTTTATTGCCTGTTGCACTTTTCGATCGGACTGAACCACAACGTGCGCGATGCGCTGGCGGTGCTGCTGTTCGCAGCCCTGCTGCCGCTGGCGTTCCTGTTTCAGTCGCGCCACCGGCTGGACAAGGCGATCGGGGAATTGAGCTACCCGATCTACATCTGCCATTCACTGGTGATCATGTTCTTCAGTTGGCTGCTGAACGACGTCGAAACGAATCAGCCCATGCTCTTTACGGCGCTGGTGGTCACGGGCTGCATCGCGTTTTCGGCGCTGCTTAACGGCTTGATCGCGGATCCGGTGGAACGTCTACGCAGCCGGTTGCGCAGCGACCCGCCAAGCGGCGACAAGATTCCGGCGACGAACCCGCGACGGCCCGCGCAACCGGGCCAGGCGTTGGGCTCTATTCACCGCGCGCCTTGATATAGGCGGCAAGCACCAGCTCGATCTGCCGCTTTTCTTGCGAACTCAACCGCGAATAGGTGGCGTACGACACGGATTCGAACGGCCAGGCCGGCGGGTGGGCGATATCGCCCACATTGACGGCTGGCCCGGAATAACCGGAATTCAACATCGGCCCCTCGCCGGTGCTGAGCCACATCGGGCTGATCCGCAATGCGCGGGCCAACTTGATGAGCGCATCGCTGGAGGGTTGCTGGCGTTGCCCGCTTTCGTAGTTGCCGATGGCGCTTTGCGACAGGTTGCTTGCGACCGCCAAGTCCTTTTGAGTCCATCCCTGAAGCACTCTTGCGTTGCGCAGACGATGGCTAAACGTGTCCAATCGATCAACCTGAGACATTAATATGAATTTATTTATTTGATTAAAACATCTCAATACTGGCGCCAAATAAACGGACTACACCCCAATTTGCGGGTTAATCCATAAATCGCAACATTCACCTGCTTGGGCGCTTTATCTGTTGACCCGCAAGGGCGCGACATTCCTGGCGTAATCCAGAAAAAACCCATACCTGCCATTGACTTACCAAGAAATATCAAAATGCGGACGGCCTTATCGGGCCATCGCGGCCAGCGCCCGCCAGCAAAAATCCGCCCCAAGTTTATGGGCAATCCGACATCAAAAATAGAAAATAATGTATCGGTAATACTAAATAATCTATCGTCGCCACAGCCTCGATGAACAGCGGTTCAACCGCTTGCCGCGATTTTGGCCAGGACGCTAAGTTACCATCAGAAACTACAGAAACGTATCTTCACAAAAAAACACGCCCGTGTTTAAATGAAACACGGGCGTGACTTCCATGCGGGTCGAGTCACCGGCGGCCCGGGGCGATAACGCCGCAGCCACGCAGCCGGACAAGGTCCCGGCCCGGTCAGGCTGGCCGCTAGCGCATAGAACCTGGACAAGCGTCCAGACCTTCCGCCCACATTCAAACAACACCGCCAGACGGTCCCGTCATGGCGCGCAGCTTAGAAAGGGAAGCCATGCCAGGACTGCCGAGGCCGACGCGCTTCGCTTTCAAGCACCGCGCCCATGCGGCGCCACCTCATTGGAAGCATCAATGAACAACACGCTGGATGTCATTTTCCTGGGGCAGGACGACGCCAGGCATGCCAGGCTGGAAGACGCCCTGTCGCATCTGGGCTTCAGCGTCCGCCGTTGCTACGACCTGGTGGATGTCTATGACCGGTACTCCCGCAGGCCCAGCCCCTTGGTGGTGCTGGAAGCGCCGCTACCCGACATCCACAACGCCGCGGTCCGGCTGCGCGCGGTGGAGCGCGGCCTGGGCATTGTGGCGATAGCCACGTTCGCCGATACCGAAAGCCGCATCCGCACGCTGCTCTGCGGCGCGGACGCCTGCCTGCCGCCCGACGTAAGCGGGCTGGAACTTGCGGCGGTGCTGCAGGCGCTGGTGCGCCGTGCGGTAGGGCTGGACGGCATGGACGCCGCGTCGGACACGCACGCGGAAGAACCCGCCCTGGAAACCTGGCGGCTGGCCAATAAAGGTTGGACGCTGGTCCACCCCGGCGGCCGCACCCTGGGCCTGACGACGGGCGAGCGCGACTTTCTATCGCGCCTGGTGGCCGCCCCCGACCGCAAGATCAGCCGCGACGCTTTCTATGCCGATGGCGCGGAAGACGCCGATAGCGGCATCACGCGCCGCCGCTTCGTGGATGTGATGATCAGCCGCCTGCGTCGCAAGGCCGCTGCCAATCAGATGACGTTGCCGATCCGCGCCGTGCATGGCTGGGGCTACATGTTCGCCGCGGACATCACGCTGGACGTGGACTATCGGGATACGGGGGATGACAGCCGCATGGACGGGCTGGAGGACTGGCGCCGCGAGACGGCGGACGCAAGCGCGTCGACATAAGGCGAATCGCAACCCATGGGGCGATTCGCAGCCGCGATGGCCGGGCGATGTTGCCCGCGTGCCTGCGACAGGCGAAAAAAACGCGGCGCTGCCCCCGAGAGGTAAGACGCCGCGCTAAAACAACACGTGAACCCGGAGTCATCAGCCGGCACTGATGCCTTCTACCTGGATCACGCGATTCCAACATTCGTGCCTCATACTACTCACGCACGGTCCGACCGTGAACCTGAGCGGGGTCTCTAGTCCCCGCTCAAGCTGCAACGTGATCAACGCCCGGGGTCCGGGCCCGCCCTGACTACTGGCGGGCTTATCGCCCGTATCAGCGGTTTTCCTCTTGGATAGCCGCGTGATGGAAGAAGTTTAGGACTTCGGGCCTGAATGCAGTAATTCTTTGTTGATAGCCTTCTATACCTATTAGATATAGCAGAGCGGTGTGCCTGCCGCCCTAAAATGGCGAAAAAGGACACGCCCCCAATGCCCCTTCCGTACCTCTCCTTGCGGCATCGTTTCAGAAAAGTGCTGGCGTTCTTTCCGCCCAACTGGTGCCTGGCCATCCTTGTGGCGCTGGACGGATATGCCTTCATGCACCCCGTGCTGCGCGAAGTGCGCGCCCGCGAATACTCGTTCTGGCTGGCGCTGGACAATTGGCACGAGGTCATGCGCGTGGTGGGGCTGCTGGAGATTCCCCGCCTGGTGCTGGGCGTGGGCCTGCAGGTCATTGCGCTGGGGCTGATATTGAAGGCCCGCATCGCATGGGCGTTCTCGCTGGTGCTGCTGATCGGCATCGGCACCTTCGGCATCCTGGGCCAGGGCGGACGCGCGGGACTGGGCGTCTATACGTTGGTGCTGGTGATCGCGCTGATCGTCTACTGGCGGCGCTTCGACCGCGCCAGCGTCACGGCGGGTTCGCTGTTCGCGCTGGTCAGCGTGCTATCGCTGTTGATCTACGCGGTGTTCGGCACGCTGTACCTGGGCAACGAATTCAATCCGCCCATCCTGGACGCGGGCACCGCGTTCTATTTCTCGATTGTGTCCATGTCCACGGTGGGCTATGGCGACATCACGCCGCACACCATCACCGCCAGGCTGTTCACGGCGTCGATTATCATTCTTGGCATCACCGTCTTCGCCACTTCCATCAGCGCGATCGCCGGCCCGGTGATCGGCGGAAATCTGAAGCGGCTGGTCAAAGGCAGGTTCTCCACCGCCATGCGCAAAAATCACATCATCATTGCAGGCGAGACCCCGCTGGCGCTTAGCGTCTACGACGGCTTGCGCCGCCGCGGCGAAGAGGTCACGGTCATCGTGCCCGCCGGCGCTCCGCAGGAATATCCGGCCGCGGCGGACCTGATCGAAGGCGATCCCTCAAGCGTGGAAGTCTTGCGCGCCGCGGGCGTCACGCGGGCACGCTACGTGCTGGCGCTACGCGCCGACGATGCCGAGAACGCATTCATCGTGCTTGCGGCCAAGGAAGCCACCGGCGACAGCGGCGCCAAGACGGTTGCGCTGGTCAACACCAGCAAGCATCTGGAAAAGATCCGGCGCGTGCAGCCGGACATGGTGTTCTCGGTGCAGTTGCTGGGCGCCGAACTGCTGACCCGCGCCATCAATGGCGAGCCCATGGACAGCCAGGCCATCACGGACCTGTTCTTCGCCAAAGCCGCGACGCCGACCAAGCCATCCTGACCGGATCAGGCCAGTTCAGGCGGGCTGGGAACCGGGCGGCGAGTGGCTCGCGTACCAGCGCAGGAATTCCGCCGAGGGCATCGGCCGGGCAAACAGATAGCCCTGGATGAAGGCCACGCCACGCGAGGTCAGGTAATCGAACTGCACTTGCGTTTCAACGCCTTCCGCCACGACCGCCATGTTCAGACGGTGCGACAGCGTGATGATGACGTCAAGCACCGGCGCCTCTTCGCCCGTGGGCTGGATGGCGTGTACGAAGCCCTTGTCGATCTTCAGGTAATCCACCGGAAACTTCTGCAGATACGACAGCGAACAGTGGCCCGTGCCGAAATCGTCGATAGCCACTCGCACGCCCTCGGCGCGCAATGCATCGATGTTGCGGCGCGCCTGACCGTTGTCCGAGATCAGGCTGCGCTCGGTGATTTCCAGCACGATCAGCGGCCGCCGCGCCGCGACGTTGGCGCGAAAGGCCTCGATTTCAGCGACCAGCCCGCTGCTGGATAGATGCTCGGGCGCCAGGTTCACGCCCACATGGAAGTCTGGCGGCGTGTTCCAGGTTTGCAGGTCGCGTTCGATCAGCCGCAGTAGATGCCGCGTCAACGGAATGATCATGTCTTCGGCCTCGGCGGCCGCGATGAAGATGTCTGGCCGCACGAATCCCACGCCGGGGCGGTTCCAGCGCATCAGCGCCTCGACGCCCTCGCATTGGCCTGTCTGTTGGCCATATACCGGCTGGTAGTACACCTGGAATTCGTCGGCCTGCATGGCGCGCCGCAACTGCTCTTTGAACGACAGGCGGTTCACTTGCAGGCGGTAGGCGGCGACTGCCAGCCCTGCCCCGATCAGCATGGCTGCGGGCAAGTAGCTCAACATCAGTTGCTGCCACGCGGTGACCACGCTTTCCGACGGCGCCTTGACATTGATGGACAGCGCCACGCGGCCGCTGTTGCGCGTGACTTCCTCGTACACGAGTCCGGCGGGGCCGGTTGCGCCATTGCCGGATTCGCTGCGAATCGGGGCGCCGTCCCCCACCGTGAGCTCCAGTCGGTAATCGCCCAGCGTCGCGACGGCGTTCAGCAAATCCAGTATGTAGCGGCCATCCACGGCGACCGCGCCGCTATATCCCGGCGCGCCCGGCTTGCCCAGCAGGATCGCCGGCCGGTCCGGCGCCAACGGGGTGCCCGCCACCGAGAAAAGCCAGCGGTCGGGTGTGCCCTTGATGGGCCATTTGCGGAAATCTCCAATGGAGAAATCGACGGTGCCGATCACGGACGAACAGTAGATGTGATCGCTGTTGGCCAGAACCAGCGCGCGGAAGTACGGGTTCAGCGCGCTCCAGCGTTGCAGCGACGGCAACACGGCGGCGCAAGGCTGGGGCGTCAGTTCCGCCACCCGGTCCAGCAGGGACCAGGCCTGGGAAAGGATGTTCTCGACCTGGACGCGGACGATCTTTGCCGCGGCTTCGGCCGCATGGCGCTGTTCGTTCTTGGCATGCAGCCATGTCCAGGCCACGCACAGCAAAACGGGAACGACCAGGGCGAACGCCACCGGCAGATAGCGCCATGATGGCACCCGAACCGTCATTCCTGATGTCGACAATAGTGCCTCGCTGGAAATTCCGTCATTGTGGAATGACTCCCTGGATGGATAGGACACCATGCGCGATCCAGCGTCAAGACGCCGGGCCGGCTTGACCCGCGTCAAGGAACGCATGGGCAGCGGCGTCCACAATGAAAGGGGCCGGGGCTGGCCGTACCGCCCTTGGCTGGGCTATTGTTGACGCTCGTAGTTCGCTACGCCCCCCGGGCGACTTCACGGCGGCGCATATTCGCAAGACCTTGGGCCAGACGGCTTGAGGGCTGATTCGTTTCCCCTTACCACTCTTTTAAAAGGACGGATGATGAAGAAGACTACTGCCCCCACGACCCCAGGAATCGCCGGCGCCAACGCCGCCTACTGCCAACGGCTGGCCCAGCTTGCGCAAGAAAGCCAGGAACGCTGGATGACGCTTGGCCGCCGCCTGGCCGATGACAACGCCGCCCGCTATCTGGCCACCCTCGGCCCGCTGAACTCCGGTGGAGACTGGCACGAAATCGCTCCGGCCCTGGGCGAAATCACCCGCAAGCAATGGCAATGCCAACTGGAAGCCAGCCAGGCCATCACCCACGCCGCGCTGGAAGAACAGGCGGCCATGGCCGCCGGCTTGGGCGAAGCCATGAGCGGCTGGTTCAGAAGCGCCACCGGCGCCGGCATGGCGGTCGACGCATCGCCCCTGACGCAGATGTGGTCCACGATGTCGAACCAGATGGCGGCGGCATGTTCCGCGATGCGCGATGCCAGCCAACCGGGCGACCGCCATGACGGCTAAGCGCACGGCGCTGGTCACCGGCGGTGGCGGCTTGGGCCGGGCCATCGCGCGGGCGCTGTGCGACGCGGGCCATGACGTCATCGTCACCTACCATGCCAGCGAAGACGCAACGCGGGCATGGGCCGACGAAGAAGCGGCCAACGGGCGCCACTTTGCCCTCTACCAGGTGGACGTGGGCGACTACGCCTCATGCCAGTCACTGATGAGCCGCCTGGAACACGACGGCCGCCAGATCGACATCCTGGTCAATAACGCCGGCATCACCCGAGACGCCCGCCTGCGAAAAATGAGTTTCGAGAACTGGTCGGAAGTCCTGCGCAGCAACCTGGATTCGATGTTCAACATGACGCAGCCGTTGTGCGGCGGCATGGCGGACCGCGGATGGGGCCGTATCGTGAACATTTCGTCCGTGAACGGCAGCAAGGGCGCGTTCGGGCAGACCAACTACGCGGCGTCGAAGGCCGGCATGCACGGGTTTACCAAATCGCTGGCGCTGGAACTTGCCAGCAAGGGGGTCACGGTCAATACCGTGTCGCCCGGCTATCTGGACACGCGGATGGTGCGGGTGGTGCCCGAAGCGGTCTTGAAGGAAAAAATCCTGCCGCAGATCCCGGTAGGCCGATTGGGCCAGCCGGAGGAAGTGGCAGCCCTGGTCGCCTTCATCTGCAGCGATGCGGCGGGCTTCATGACCGGCAGCAATGTGGCCATGAACGGCGGCCAGCACATGGACTGACGCCCGGACGGCGCGCGGCGGTCAAGCACCTGCGGATCAGGGGACGCACCCGCAGCGCCTGTACTGCTTTTTTTTGTAACTCGCAAGGCAGCATCGCATCTGAACTGATGGCTTTTCCCCTATGACGGGTCGTGAAACCGCCTGCATTTCATACAACTGATCCGCTTTTTTAAGCGTTTTCTGAATCTGTACTAAGCAGTCTCCATATCCTAACTTCGTGCGGTAGGTTCAACACCCGCCTGCGCATGCCGTCTTGTGACGGTTGCCCGCGCCGGCGACGAAGTCAGGAAGACCGCTATGGATAGCGACGCGCTATTGCTTGCCCGAATACAGTTCGGCTTCACCATTTCTTTCCACATCGTTTTCCCCGCGATCACCATCGGGCTGGCCAGTTATCTGGCCGTGCTGGAAGGTCTGTGGCTGAAAACGCAAAAAACCGTCTATCGCGACCTTTACCATTTCTGGACCAAGATCTTCGCCGTCAACTTCGGCATGGGCGTCGTGTCCGGTCTGGTGATGGCTTATCAGTTCGGCACCAACTGGAGCTTCTTTTCCGATTTTGCGGGCAGCGTCACGGGGCCGCTCCTGGCCTACGAAGTGCTGACCGCCTTCTTTCTGGAAGCCGGGTTCCTGGGCGTGATGCTGTTCGGCTGGTCGCGCGTGGGCCCCGGCCTGCACTTTTTCTCGACCATCATGGTGGCGCTGGGCACGCTGGTGTCGGCCACCTGGATCCTGGCGTCCAACAGCTGGATGCAGACGCCCGCGGGGTACGAAATCCTGGACGGCCGCGTGGTGCCCACCGATTGGCTGGCCGTGATCTTCAACCCGTCCTTCCCCTACCGCCTGGCGCACATGGGCATCGCCGCCTTCCTGGCCACCGCGCTGATGGTAGGCGCGTCCGGCGCGTGGCACCTGCTGCGCGGCGACCGCAGCCCGGCCGTGAAGAAGATGTTCGCAATGGCGATGGGCATGCTGCTGCTGGTCGCGCCGCTGCAAGCCGTGGTGGGCGACATCCACGGCTTGAACACGCTGAAGCACCAGCCCGCCAAGATCGCGGCCATCGAAGGCCATTGGGAAAACGAGCCCGGCGCGGGCGTGCCGCTGACGCTCTTCGGCATTCCCGACATGGAGCGCGAGGAAACGCGATACGCGGTGAACGTGCCGCGCCTGGGCAGCCTGATCCTCACGCACAGCTGGGACGGCCAGTTCCCCGGTTTGAAGTCGTATCCACCCGAAGACCGGCCCAACGCGACCGTGGTGTTCTGGTCGTTCCGCGTCATGGCCGGGCTTGGCACGCTGATGATCCTGCTGGCGGGCTGGGCGCTGTGGACGCGCTGGCGCGGCCGGCTGTACGAATCGCGCGCGCTGCAACGCTTTGCGCTGTGGATGGGACCGTCTGGCATCGTGGCGATGCTGGCCGGCTGGTATGTCACCGAGATCGGCCGCCAGCCCTGGATCGTCTATGGCGTGATGCGCACGGCGGACGCGGCCACCCCCCACGGGCTGGGCGAACTGACACTGACGCTGACGTTGTTCGTGGTCGTGTACCTGTTGGTGTTCGGCGCCGGCGTGTCCTACATGCTGCGGCTTATCCGAATGGGTCCCAGCCCCGCGCCCGGCCACGCGCCGCTGTCCGGTGGGCCGGGCGAACCGCGCCAACCGTCTCGGCCGTTGTCCGCCGCATCCACCCTGGCGGGCGCCCAGCCCGCGCAACGCACGCAATCAGGAGTCTGAGGCCATGGGCATCGATCTTGCACTGATATGGGCCGTCATCATCCTGTTCGGCGTGATGATGTACGTGGTGATGGACGGCTTCGACCTGGGCATCGGCATTCTTTTCCCACTGATCCGCGACCGCGATGAACGCGATGTCATGGTCAACACGGTGGCGCCGGTGTGGGACGGCAACGAGACCTGGCTGGTGCTGGGTGGCGCCAGCCTGATGGCGGCATTTCCATTGGCCTATTCCGTCATCCTCAGCGCACTGCACCTGCCGCTGGTCTTCATGTTGCTGGGCCTGATCTTCCGCGGCGTGGCCTTTGAATTCCGCTTCAAGGCAGACGAACATCACCGCGCCTGGTGGGACCGCGCGTTCGTGTTCGGTTCCGTCTGCGCCACGTTCTTCCAAGGCGTGACGCTGGGCGCCTACATCGAGGGCATCCCGGTGGTCGATCGCGCGTATCACGGCGGCGCGTGGGACTGGATCAGCCCGTTTTCGATATTCACGGGCGTGGGTTTGCTGGCGGGGTACGCGCTGCTGGGCTGCACCTGGCTGATCATGAAGACCGAAGGCCGGTTGCACCGCCACATGTGCGATATCGCCCGGCCGCTGACGCTGGCGCTGCTGGCCGTCATCGCCGTGCTTAGCGTCTGGACGCCGCTGGCGCAGCCACAGATCGCGCAGCGGTGGTTCAGCCTGCCGAACATGTTCTGGTTCTTCCCGGTTCCGCTTCTGGTGGCGGCGGCCGGCTTCGACCTGATCCGCCGCGTGCGCAAGCTGCCAGCCGCTGGCCCGTTCCTGCTGTCGCTGTGCCTGGTGTTCCTGGCCTACAGCGGGTTGGGCATCAGCATCTGGCCCGCGATCATCCCGCCCGATGTATCGATCTGGGCGGCGTCTGCGCCACCGCAAAGTCTGGGCTTCGCATTGGTGGGAGCCTTGCTGATCATTCCCATTATCCTGATGTACACCGCCTGGTCGTACTACGTTTTTCGCGGCAAGGTCCGTACCGGCGAGGAGTTCCACTGATGAACGCGATGAACCGCCCCGCCCCCGCGCCGTCGTGGCGCAGCCGCCTGCTGTGGCTGGCGGCGATCTGGGCAGCCAGCGTGGCCGCGCTTGGCGTGACCGCCTACGCGCTGCGCCTTGTCATGCGCGCTATCGGGATGTCGCTCTGATTCCCATGAACACGGCCACAAAGAAACGGAGCTTTCATGAAGCGCTATGAACGCCTGACAGAAGACATCACCGCCTCGATCCGATCGGGGCTGCTGCAAGTGGGTGACCGCTTGCCCTCCGTGCGGCAGACCAGCACCAGCCGTGGGGTCAGCCCGTCGACGGTGTTCAAGGCCTATTACCTGCTGGAGGCGCGCGGGCTGATCCGCGCGCGGGACCGCTCCGGCTATTACGTCCTGCGCGACCCGCATGGCGCCCTGCCCGAACCCGACGCCCTGTCAACCGCCAGCGCGGGCCGCCACCCGGTGGATGTCAGCGACAACGTGCTGCAGGTGCTGAACGCCACCTTGCGCCGCGACATGGTCCCCTTCGGCTCGGCCTTCCCCAGCCCGTCGCTGCTGCCCTACGGACGTTTGGCCAAATTCATGGCGTCCACCGTGCAGCGGCTGGATCCGTGGGGGTCCATCGACGACCTCAGTCCCGGCGACGCCGCGCTGCGACGCGCCATCGCGCTGCGCTATCTGGCGGACGGCGTGTCCGTGCCGGTCGACGACATCATCATCACCAATGGCGCGCTGGACGCGTTGAACCTGAGCCTGGCCGCGGTCACGAACCCGGGCGACGCGGTGATCGTCGAATCCCCCACGTTCTACGCCGCGCTGCAATCGCTGGAACGCAATCAGCTGCACGCCATTGAAGTGGCGACGCATCCGCGCGAAGGCATCGACCTGCAGGCGCTGGAACAGGCCATCCTGCGACACCGGCCGCGCGCCTGCTGGCTGATGACGACCTTCCAGAATCCGCTGGGCAGCCTGATGCCCGACGGCAAGAAAGAGGCGCTGGTCAAGCTGCTGACCCGGCACGGCGTGGCCCTGATCGAAGACGACGTCTACGGCGAACTCTACTTCGGCGAAACGCGGCCACGCCCGGCCAAGGCCTTCGACACAGAAGGCATCGTGATGCATTGCTCGTCGTTTTCGAAGACGCTGGCGCCGGGGTATCGCGTGGGCTGGGTGGCGGCCGGGCGCTATACGCGCAAGATCATGCGCAACAAACTGACCACCAGTCTGGCGACCGCCGCGCCCACGCAAGCCGCCATCGCGGCCTATCTGGAAAAGGGCGGCTTCGACCGCCATCTGCGCCAGTTCCGCCAAGCGCTTGCCTTGCAGCAAGGCGAACTGCTGCAAGCCGTGGCCCGCTACTTTCCGAAGGGCACGCGCGCCACGCGGCCGTCCGGCGGCTATTTCGTGTGGGTGGAACTGCCGGCGCACATCGACACGCTGAAGGTGCACCGTGCCGCGCTGGACCATGGCATCAGCATCGCGCCCGGCCCGTTGTTCTCGTCGTCGGGTGCGTTCGGCAATTTCCTGCGGCTGAACCACGGCCACCCGTGGAGCGTGGACCTGGAGCAAGGGATGGCGACGCTGGGCAAGCTGCTGGGCAGTGCGTGAGTCAGCTGATTAACAGGTTCAGGACATGAAATTCCGATTCTTGATACAGATAGAAACCGGGCCCGCCACAGCCATCCATTAGAGTTCGAGGCCTTTCATTTTCCAGCGGTGCCGCGTTGCGGCCCCTTGCCTATGACCGCCTCTTATCCTCGTGTTTTGCCGCGCTATGCGTTGGGCTGCTACGCCGGCGCGTTCGCCCTGCTTTACCTGTTCAGCGCCCAGTTGCTGGCCGCGCTGGACATCTGGCTGCTGCCTCGCAGCCTCTTGATCGAGATGCTGCGCTACCGCGCCATGTGGCTGGTCTTCTTCCTGACGCTGCCAGCCGTCGGCTATCTGCTGTGGCGCGGATCGGACCTGGTGGCCTGGTGGCGCGCGCCTGATGCACTGACGCTGGACAGCCACGCGCTGCACATCGGCCCCCGCCAGCTGGCCTATGCCGATGTGGCGTCCATCCGCCATCAGCACAACCGCGACCATCTGGTGTTGACCACGCGCGCCGGCGAACGCGTGCGCATCCGCCTGGCGATCTGGGAAGACGGCTATGGGCTGGCCGACCAGCTGGAAGAATCGATCGGCGGCAATCTGGAGGCCGTCACGCTGCGCCGGCTGCAGGCCCAGGACACCGTCGGCTTCGGCCCGCTGTCCATGAACGCGTCGGGACTGACCTACAAGGGCCAGCTGATTCCGTGGGCCGCCATCGATTCCATCCGCACGCAGTCTGACAGTGAAGGCATGGAAACCGACGAGACACTGATCATCGTCGCGCGCGGCAAGACGCACAAGATCGACCGTTCCAAGATCGTCAACGAACCGGTCATGCTGGCCTGTCTGCGCCAGTACCTGCCCGGCGCATAAGCCAACGCGCTGCCGGCGTTGCGCCGGCCACGCATCCCATCATCTTTTTTCGTAGCCTCGACATGGAAATCTACAGCTCTACCGCCCGGCAATCCGAAACGCTTGCGGATCGACCGGTGTACTTTTCGCGCAATCGCCTGATCGCTGGCGCCGTCGTGTGGTTGCTGGCCACACTGGCCTTCGGCGCATTGACGTTGAATGCGCGCGGCAACACCGGCGGGATGGCGTTCTTCGGCGCCATCACCGCCATCGCCATCTGGCTGGTCGTCAAATGCCTGAAGCGCGCGTTCGGCCCCGCCACGCCGGTCATCACGTTCACCCGCGACGGCCTGAAACTGACGGACGGCACCGTCATTCCGTGGGGCGCCATCACCGAGAACACCTACGTCAACCAGAACTACGTGGGCATTCCGACCGCCAAGCAGATCCAGTTGAAGACGTCCCTGCCGGACAGGAAGCGCGTGCTGATTTCGGCGATGGCGCTGGAGATCGACGGCGACGAGTATCTGGCGCTGTGCGACGCGTATCAGGCGCGGTAACACCGACCGGCGGATAGAACGCCGACCCGGTGTTCCACGGCGCGCCGCGCAACGAATGTGCGCCGTTGCGGTACACGTTCCTGGCGCGCCTATCGCGCGGTGGGCGCAGAGGCGGCGCGTGCCGCCTCGACCTCGCGCAGCAACGAGGCCGCATCCGGCCGCAGGGGCAGCACCAACCTGCCCTGGCGGTCGATCGCGCCCCACTCGCCGCCCGTCATGAAGCTGTGTTCGCCATCCGGCGTGAACGCCTTGCGGCAGCCTTCGCACACTACGGCCAGCCCGCCGCTGAACCGGTCGACCCATTCGTAGGGCGTGGCCAGCACGCGATTCAGCGCGGTGTCGTAATAGGCCATGCCGCCAGACCACGGGCCGCGCGTCAGGCCGGCTTCGAAATCATCCGCGGAATTATCGTAGGTCAGCACCGGCACCGACTTGCCATCGGGCCGCACCCAATGCCAGGACTGGTGCGCAAGCAGCGGCGACAGTCCGTCGAGGTTGAAGTCCATCGACCGCAGGATCTCGGGCCGAAGCACCAGCGCATCGCCGTCCAGGCGCGCGCAATGTTCGGCGGATTCGAGCATTCCACCGGTGTCCTTGCGGGCGTAGTAGCAAGTTAGATCAAAGGTGGCGGCATTGCCCGGGACAGCCGCCAGCAGCGAGAACAGCAGGGTCGTCAACATGCCGGGAATCCTAGCATGCGGTGGCAGGCAGCCCGCCGACGGGCCGCCTGCCGCGGAGCCTCAATTCGCCGTCGCGCCCGAATCCTTGACGGCTTGCGCCCACGTGGCGATTTCGGACTGGATGAACGTACCGAACGCCGCGGTGTTCACGCTGGACGCTTGCGCGCCCTCTTCCATCAAGCGCTGTTTGACCGCAGGTGCGGCCAGCGCCTTGCTTAGCGCCGTATTCAGCGAGGCCACCACCGCATCCGGCGTGCCGGCCGGCGCGACGATGCCATGCCACGATACCGCCTGGAAACCGGGCAGGCCGGATTCCGCCATCGTCGGCACGTCCGGCATCGCCGGCGAACGCTCGGGCGAGGTCACCGCAAGCGCGCGCAAGGTACCCGCCTTCACGTGCGGCAACACGCCGGGGATGGTGGTGAACATGAAATCGATCTGGCCGCCAATCAGGTCGGTAATGGCCGGGCTGCCGCCCTTGTAGGGAACGTGCGTGAATTGCAGCTTGGCGGCGCTCTTGAACATCTCGCCGGCCAGATGGCCCGGTGTGCCGGCACCCGCCGACCCCATGTTGATCTTGTCGCCCTGCGACTGGATGTAGGCGATCAGTTCCTTGACGCTGGACGCCTTCACGTTGGGGCCGATGACCAGCACGTTCGGCACGGTCGCCAGCAGCGTCACGGGCGTGAAGTCCTTCACCGCGTCGTAAGAGATGCGCGAATACAGGGATGGATTGATGCCGTGCGTGCTGGCGGTGGCCAGCAGCAGCGTGTAGCCGTCCGGTGCGGACGAGGCCACCTGCTTGGCGGCGATGGTGCCATTGGCACCGCCCTTGTTGTCGATGACGATGGTCTGGCCCAAGGTCTTGGCGGCTTCGGCCGCGATTGTGCGCGCCAGGATATCGGAGGTGCCTCCGGCCGAATGCGGCACCACCACGGTGATCGGCTTGACGGGGAAGGTTTGCGCCTGCGCGGCCGGCAAGGCCGGCGCCAGACAGGCAGCCAGCGCAACGCGCGCCAGCAGTCGGGTACGGAACATGAATGTCTCCTGGTTTGTATTCGAATGCGGCGCTTTCAAGAGGCGCCGTCATGCCCGCAATGGACGGCTCCGCTTAGTCGGATCCGAGTTGCAGTTTGTTGGGCTGGCGCTTTTCGATGGACCACTTCAGCAACGCCGCGCTCCGGTAGATACCGTGCGCGAACTTGCCGTAAGGCAGCGTCAGGAACAGCGCCATCACCACGCCCAGGTGGATCGCCAACAACAGCGCCATCGCACCGCCATCGCGTCCGGCAAGCAGCGCCAGGCCCGTGGCGCTGGTCAGGAACAGCAGCATGATGAAGCCGCGGTCCATCGGCTTTTGCGCCGCGTCGCCTTGCTGCGGGTGGCGCTTGAGGTTCAGCCACAGCAACCCCGCCGGACCGATCAAGAGGCCGATGCCGCCCGCCGTGCCCAGCAGCACCGGGGCGCTCAGCACCGGATAGGGCGCCTGCTGGCCCAGCAGATAGTGATAGAGCGTGGCCACGCAGGTAGCCGCAAAGCACAGCATGAAGCCGTAGAACGTGAAGTGGTGGAAGCGGCGGCGCCACAGCGTGAAAGCGTCGTCCGCGTTGTTGCAGCCCTTGCCGTGCCCGCCGTCCAGATAGCGCAGGCGCAGCGCGTCGTGCGCCGCTTCCGCCACCGCCGCGCCCGAGGCCGCCCCCGGGCTGACGTTGCGCCAGAAGCGCGTAACGCCCACCCCAAGCGCCAGCATCGAAAATCCAAACACCACGCCGAACATCAGCGCCAGCGTGTTGTGGGGGAACACCGCGTAGAAGTTGCCGGCCATTGGTTCGTGGAACAAGCCGCCCGCCATCAGCACCGCCAGCACCAGGAACAGCGCCAGCCCGCCGGCCGTGGCCAGGGACAAGGCCAGGCCGTTGCGCTTGTACAGCGTGCCCAGCGCGGCGGGCCAGGCGTAGTCGGTATAGGTCTGCATGCGAACGCGGGCCATCGACTGCGGCACATTCACCGCGAATTCATGCGGCGGCGCATACTGACAAGCATGCAGACAGGCGCCACAGTTGTGGCAAAGATTGGCCAGGTAGTTCAAGTCGGCCTTGCCGAATTCCAGCCGGCGCGTCATCGCCGGGAACACCGCGCAGAACCCCTCGCAATAGCGACAGGCATTGCAGATCTGCATGACGCGGGCAACTTCCGTCTCGTCGGCGGTCAGAAGATCGGCCTGGGGCGTTGCCTGCTTGCCGAGCCAGCGCACCGGCTGCTCGGCCATGGCGGGCGTGGCCTCGGCATGCGGGGTGGAAAACGACTGCGCTTCGCGAGCCAGGGCTTCAAGCTGCTTCATATCGTGCTCTTCGCAAGGTTCTGGGCGCGCGCGGCGGCGGCGGCCCGGGTGCCGGCAATACGGCCGAACGCGGTGCCGATGGACATGCCCACCCCCGCCGTGTAGCCCTTACCCAGCACATTGCCGGCCATCATTTCGCCGGCAACGAACAGGTTGTCGCTGGGCACATCGTTGAACCGGACCGCGGCGGTGTCGTCCACCTTCAGGCCCAGGTAGGTGAAGGTGATGCCCGGGCGCAACGCATAGCCATAGAACGGCGCGGTATCGATCGGCCTGGCCCAGTGGGTCTTGCCGGGCGTTACGCCTTCGGTATGGCAATCGTCCAGCGCGGTATGGTCGAACGTGCCGACGCGGCAGGACGCGTTGTAGTCGCGCAGGGTTTTCTCGAACGTTGCCGGGTCCAGGCCCAGCTTGGCGGCCAGCTCCGGCAGGGTATTGGCCTGCACGCCCGGAAACACGGGCGGCATGAAGCGCCCGATGGCCTTTGCGTCGATGATGGAATAGGCGATCTGCCCGGGCTGCATGGCCGTCAGGCGGCCCCAGATGGCGTAGCGCTTGGGCCAGAAATCTTCGCCTTCGTCATAGAAGCGCACGGCGTCGCGGTTGACCACCACGCCCAGCGACACGCAGTCGATGCGCGTACAGATTCCCCCGTCGTACAGCGGCGCGCGCGCGTCGATCGCCACGCAATGCGATTGCGACGGATCGCCAATGCTGTCGGCGCCCGCATCCAGCATGAACTTCAGCAGCACGCCCATGTTGAAGCGCGTGCCGCGGATCAGGAAATTGTCGGCCGGCCATTCGCCGCGCTCGTTCTGGCCCCACGCTTCGCGCAGCCATTCCCGGTTGGATTCGAAGCCGCCCGCCGCCAGCACGCAGGCGCGCGCCTCGATGCGTTCCGCGCCGATGCGGGCGGCCTTGAAACGCCCTGCTTCCAGCTCCAGCGCATCGACCGGCGCGTTATAGCGGATCTGCACGCCCAAGGCCTCGGCGCTGCGGTAATAGGCGTTCACCAGCGCCTTGCCGCCCCCCATGAAAAACGCATTGGTGCGCGCCACGTGCAGCGCGCCCGACAGCGGCGGCTGGAAGTTCACGCCGTGACGGCGCATCCAGTCGCGACACGTCGACGATTCGCGGATGACCAGCCGCGCCAGATGTTCGTTGGTCAACCCGCCGGTGACCTTCAGCAGGTCTTGCCAGTATTCCTCTTCGGGATAGGCGTCGGTCAGCACATCCTGCGGCGCATCGTGCATGCAACGCAGATTCCGCGTGTGCTGCGAATTTCCGCCGCGCCATTCCCGTGGCGCGGCTTCAAGCAGCATCACGCTTGCGCCGGCCTCGCGCGCCATCAGAGCCGCGCACAGCGCCGCATTGCCCCCTCCCACCACCAAGACGTCCACCATGCCATCGTCCCCAAATCAATGGGGCGACTGTACTCAGCGGCCGGCAGTTGCGATATCAGGCGGGCGTCAACGGGTGTTCACGATTCGTGAAGGGCCACGACCGCCCATTTTCCGTCGCGCGCCAGCGTGCGCGACACGTCCGCCAGCACCAGCCGGGCCGCCAGCCCGGCGGGCGAGAGTTCCTCGTCGGACAGGCTCGCCAGCAGATTGGGGCGAAACAGATGCGCGTCGTCAATGCGCGCCATGTGCAACTGGCCGGGCGCGATCCGCGCGGTGGCGGAGCTGGGCTGGATGGTGGCGGCGTTGCCCAGCTGCACCACGTCCATCAGTAACGACAGGCCGTCGACTTCCGCCACCACGCGCGGCGTCTGCCCCAACTGCTGGAACGCATTGTTGACCAGCGCGCGCAGGCCGTGGCGGCCGCTGGGCAACACCAGCGGCAGATGGGCAATGGCGTCCAGCCGCGTCGTGTCGCCATCGGGCACACCCGGCATGTCGCGCCGGGCACAGAGGTACAGCGGTTCGTCCAGGAGCGGCATGATGCTCCAGCGCCTCGCGGACTCGGCATGGAACACGATGGCCAGATCCAGCAGGCGGCCGTTAAGCATGTCGGCCAAATGACCCGACAGGGCCTCGACCAGATGCAGGCGAATATCCGGATAGCGCTCGTTCATGGCTTGCAGGAAGGGCGCGCCAAGAATGGCCGCCGTGGTCGACGGCAGCCCTACGCTGACATGGCCGGCCAGCCGCGCCTGCTGGGCCGCCGTCACGGCATCGTCGGCATGCCGCAAGGCAAGCTGGGCCTGCCGAAAGAACGCCAGCCCGGCGTCCGTCGGCACGACGCCACTGGCGCTGCGTTGCAGCAGGCGGGTCGAGAGCTCGCCTTCCAGCCGGCTGATCTGCTGGCTGAGCGCGGACGTGACCATGCCCAGGGACATGGCCGCGCGGCCGATGCTGCCCGCTTCAACGACGCGGACGAAGTAACGCAGCTGGCGGAGTTCCATGGCGGCTGTTTGTCCGCGCCGTTATGCGGCGGGGATCGTCAGGCCCTTCGCCACAGCCGGGCGGGCGACGAAGGCCTCGAGCACCCGAGCCACATTCTTGAACTGCGAGAACTCGACCAGATCGCCGGCGCCGTAGAAGCCGACCAGGTTGCGCACCCACGGCAGGATCGCGATGTCGGCAATGGTGTATTCATCGCCCATCACCCAATCGCGGCCTTGCAGGCGCTGGTCCAGCACGCCCAACAGGCGCTTGGACTCGGCCACGTAGCGGTCGCGCGGACGCTTGTCTTCGTATTCCTTGCCGGCGAACGTATGGAAGAAACCCAACTGGCCGAACATGGGCCCGATACCGCCCATCTGGAACATGATCCATTGCAGCGTCTCGTAGCGCCCCGCGGTGTCAGCCGGAATGAACCGTCCCGTCTTGCTGGCCAGGTAAATGAGGATGGCGCCGGATTCGAACAACGCCAGCGGTTTACCGTCCGGGCCATTGGGGTCCAGGATGGCCGGAATCTTGTTGTTCGGGCTGATCGACAGGAATTCGGGCGTGAACTGGTCCTTCGTGTCGAAACTGACGCGGTGCGGCTCGTAGGGCAAGCCCAGTTCTTCCAGCAGGATCGAGACCTTCACGCCGTTGGGCGTGGGCAGCGAATACAGCTGGATGCGGTCGGGGTGGGCGGCGGGCCACTTCTTGGTAATGGCAAACGAATCAAGCGAGGTCATGCGGGGTTCTCCAGGCGGGCGGATGCTCTGCGGCGGGATGTGCGCGGTAATCCTAGCGCAAATCCCGGCGATTTCGCGAGATTTCCGGGTTGCCGGCCGGCTCAGCGCCGGCCCCTGCCCCTAGCGCGTCCGACGCCCGGGCAGGCGCCACAGGGCGGCCCGAAGCGCCGCCACGCCCAGCGCGATCGGCAGCACCAGCCGCCACTGCGCCAGGAAGAGTTCCCGCGTCGCTTCGCCAGGCGCCCAGGTATTGCCGAAAACCTGCGGCGAGGGCGGCGCCAGGTACACGGCGACCAGCGCGGCGGCCAATCCCACCCCGGCCCGCCACGCGGCCGACTGGGGCGCCTTCACCCCCCGTTCGGCCGCGATCAAGGCCAGCAGGCCCGCCAGCCCCGCCAACACGGCATCGGCATAGAAGTCGCGCGGTTCATAGACGTACGGCGCGTCCGGAATCACCCAGCCATAGGCGTCGGTGGTCAGCACCGAGGTCAGGCAGGCGCCAAAGATCGCCGCGGCAGCGGCCAGCAGCAGGAAGTCGCAAACACGGAGCAGGAACGTGGACATGGCAGGACGGTGTCGCCGCGCGGGAAAATGGATCGGCCGCAGCATGCCACAGGTCGAGGTCCGGCGCAGGCCGAGGACGTGGGCCGCTAGCGCAGCAGGCGCGCCTGGGCCTAACGCAGGTCTTCTGGGTTAATGGATGCGTCGCGCACGTACGGGTCGCCGGGGTCCGGCGAAAGCGACGCTGCGATGTCGGCGGGAAACGCCGGAATCCGGCTGGTCCGCATCACCGCCCATCGCATGAGGGTGTGCAGGTAGTTGAAAGGGATCATCGTGACGTACATCAGGGCGGGGCTTTGCGCGTCGTTGGCGAAGACCCGCTCCTTGCTGAACGCGAAGCTCTCGCGCCGGCCGTCCACCGGCATGCAGAATGTGACCTCCTGGATCACGGCCTGCGGCCCTTCCTCCATGTAGCGGCGCAGGAACTCCCAATGGGAATAGGCGTTCTCCTGCCGGCTGGTGGCAATGGCGAAGGCGAAGGTCTCGCGCACGGTCTGGCCGTCATCGTCCAGCACCAGCCCGCGAATGTCCCAGTTGAACGCACCGAACGGTCCCTTGCCTTTTCCCAGCGTGAAGTGGATTTTGTCCCACGGCGCCGACAATACGGTGCCGTCCAGGCGAAACACGTGCACCTGGCGATGCTTGCGATCCAGCATGATGGGGTAATGCGTCCAGCGGAACATTTCCTTGCCGGCCAACCAGGCCCCGGCTGCCGCCAATGCGGCCAGCATCGCCATGCTGATGAAGACCGCCTCCCAGAGGCCGTTCTCGTTGGGCAGCTCATCTACGACCAGGATCCAGGCAAGCATCAGAATGCCCCCCAGCCCAAAGCCCACCCCTATCGCGCCGAGCAACGCCACGAAGCCGCGCCATCCATACCAGCGGTCCACCGACACCAGGCTATTGGCGTTCATCGTCACGACGCAATGCTGGGCCAGCAGCGGAACATCCAGGCGCACTTTCTGGGTCAGGCGATGCTGCCGATCGAAATCCCCCAGTGGCCGGTCGTTCTGGAACGTTGAAATGAAACCGGTGAAGTCCATTGCGCGCGGCCCGGCTCAGTACCGGAAATAGCGCATGCCGTAATCCTTCCCATCGCCTGCGCGGCGCTTTTTCCTGGATATTTCACGCAAATTGATGCCGCCGGGATCGGCCCAGCCGAAGCCTTTGAAGATGGTCTCGGCCACCTGCGCGAAACCTTCCGTCTTGCGGCCCCCGCGCCACGCCAGGAAGCCGAACACCAGCACCAGGCCCGGCAGCAGATACATGGCATAGATTCCATAGGCATCCAACTGGTTCTGGATGCTGAACGTGCCCTTGAACAACGCCAGCACGGCATCCAGGCACATCATGAAGATGAAAATCGCCGCGACGACAATGCCCCAGAACCGGAACGTAGACCGGTAGTGCGACCGGCGTCCCTCGAAACAATGGGGATACACCGCCACCAGGGCATCGGCATCGCGCCGGACGCCATACGCCGTCCAGGCTTGACCGTCGGATTCCGCCACCACATCGACCGCATCGCCGTCCTGAAATGGAAACCGCCAGAACCAGCCACGCACGGATTCGCCGTTGACCTCGAACTCTACGAAATCCGCTGTTTCCGAAGTGTCCAGCGTGGCGATGGCGATCCCCGCGCCCCCCATGTCTGCCAGGCCCGCCGACACGGCGGACGCGCCAACATCCTTGCCCATCTGGCTAAGGACGAAATCCCGATTGCGGCGAGACTTGCTCAGGCCGCTGATGGTTCCCGTGATCTTGCGGAGGGGATCGTTCGATTCCTTGGTCATCGTATTCCTTACACCACGTCAGCCAGGGCGGCGACGAAACCTTCTTCCTGCTTCTTGGGGTCGTCCACGGGCTTGCCGAAAGTCCGGCGGCCGAAAGCGCTGGTTTCGCACCACTCTTCCAGGGTGTCGGGCGTGAAGTACCACGCCAGCAACTGTATACCGACCAGCACCACCGCGATTTCCCAGCCCACCAGCAGACCGAGCACGCGGGCGACGGATGCGACGGCAACCCGCGCGGCGATGCCGTCCACCGCGATCACGACGACGTTCAGCCCCAAGCGCCGGCCCACGATCTTCAATAGGGGCGCGGAAGTGGCGATCGCCGTGATCACCGCGGCGCCCGCGGCGGTAAATCCAAGCGCTGATTTTATGCCGACCAGCACCATCAGCTTGTATTGCTTCTTTTCCCTGCGTTCGGTCGCTTCGTTGAAATCGATCGACGCAGTGATGAACGAGGCCCCGGCCCCGAGCATGCCGCCCATCAGCTTCCACTTCTGGAACCCGAAGGCTTTCTTTCCGGCCAATTGATACGGCACGATCGCAATGTCGATCACGGCGGCGCTCAACGTGGCGGCCGATGCGATCAGCTTCGCATACGTCGTGGTCGTCTTGTCGGTCGACGAGATGAGTTTCGTGAAATTCACGAGTTCAATCAAGCCGACCACGACCGTGATCCGCATGGTGGTCGCGCCATTGCGCCCGTTCGCGGGGCGAACCTTGCTCCACATGTCGCGCATGACCTGGTGGCCGGGCTCTTTCGCAATGGCCTCGTTGGCCTCAAGGAATGTGCGTGCCGTGCGCAAGCGTTGCAGCGCGACCTGGCGCGCCACGCCGTCGTAGCGGGCCTGTTGGCGCACCAGCGCCAGGGCGTCCGCGTCGCTGATGCCCGTGGACATCAGGAATATATTCTGGATGATCTTCTCGCCAACGTAATCGCCCAGGCCGTTCAGGCGCAGCCAACGGAATACCGTGTCCCCGGCCGTCATCATCAGCTTGTCGACACCCGCGTTCTTCATCGCGCGCGGCAAGGGCCCCAACTTCTGCGCATTGCTTTCGCCAACCAGCGAAACCGCTCGCTTGTAGTACCCGGCAAAGGTCTTCAGGTTACTGGTTGCTCGTTCGACAATCGCCAAGCCCACGGACAGCAGCGTCTGCTTGCCCTTGACGGCCTCATCCACGGCGGCCGTGACCTGCGGTTTAAGCGCTTTCTGGTTCGCGGCCACCGCCCGCCAGAAGAGCGACCTTCGATCGCTGGCGTCCCGCCGCACTTCCACCAGCGTCTTCAGGTAGCGCGCCCCCGCTTCGCTGGCGCCGATGCCTTCCGTCATGTCGGCGACCACTTCAATGAACTCGTGGCCATCGTCTTCGACGTCTTCGCTGTAGTCCTCCAGCGTATCGAACAGAAGATCCCACTCCAGCCACTTGATCAGTTCCACCGTCCTGGCGTTAGCCAGCGTCGTCGCCGCCTCCTGGAACCTGTCGTAGTTTCCCTTGAAACGCCGCAGCTTGTCCCAATCGATATTGTCGTTGTAGCGATCCCAGGCTTGCCGGACGCGGTCCTGGCGATAGTTCTCCAGATTCTGGTCGCGCGTGCGGTCCGCCAGCGCGATCTCGGCGTCGTAGGCGTTGAAGTCCGCCTCCGCCTGCGCCCTGCGCGCCGCCGGCACGTACTGGTCCAGCAACACGCCGCGGCGGCGCTGGTACTCGGCGTTGGATATCACACCGTTCGAGCGCTCGTTTTCCAAGCCCGCAAGCGCCTGCTTGCCTGGCATATCCTGCACATTCTGGTTGATGATCTGATTGCGGCGCATCACCTCGTAGTGCCGGCTTCCGCTGCGCTGGCCAAGCTGCACGGCCTCGGCCGTGCGCCTTGCCGCGTCATCGGCCTTGCTTTCCAGCGCCGCCTTCGCACCCTCGATATTGCTGATTGCCGTGATCTCCAACGCGCGCTCTTCGCCGTACCGGGCTATCGCGCCCAGCGCATCGTTGCAGTAACCGTTGAGTTCATCGGCGATGCCGATGGCGTCCCAGAGCGCCAGGGCCATCGGCCAGTAGCTGACGCCCATGGTGGGGTCGCCGCACTTGTCCAGCATCTGCGCCAGCAGCTGCTGAAGCACCAGGTCTTTTCGGTCGCCCACCGGCCGATTTCGGGGATACCAAGGCGTCTTCGTGAATTGCTCCGTCAACAACGCCTCATCGTAAGACCCGTCCGCCCGGCTCAGGACCCGCACGCGATCAAAGCCCGTGCATGGCAGTGCGGGCGGCTCTCCGGTCAAGCTGCTGAATTGATGGTCCCCGTACTCCAGGATTTTCTTGAAATTCGATTCGACGGCAAGGATGGACTGATGGTTCTTGGCCTCGCAGGTGCCCTGGGCCCAAACGGAAGGCTCGATCGCTTGCATCCGCGATGCGCGATGCGCGGGCGTGGCATAGCGCGCGCGCGTTTGAGGGCTCCATTTGTGTTCACTGTAGGCGAGCCATACCGTGCCGCACTGCTCCGGCTTTTCGATGACGATGTAATGCATGCGAAGCGGGTTGTGCCCCTGGCTTGCACATTTCATCGAGGGTTCGAGCCGGGCGCTGTCCGCATCGTCGCAGCGCCACAGCGTGCCGTCGGCGGTTACCGAATAGACTTCCCAGTAATTCGCCCCCTGCGGGCCTTTTTCATAGAAAAGGTACAGGAACCCCTGCCGCAGCGTGCGCGTCACGTATTTGTAGCGCGACGCGTCCAACTCCACGCCGGTCACGCGTTCACCACTGAAGTCGCTCAGGTCGGCTTGTGGAAAACTCGCCGGCACCACCGCATACCGCGTGGGAAGAATCGGCAAGCCGCCCGCCTGGCATACGCTACAAGCATTACTCATTCGTGTGTCCTAACCTGGAATGTGCGCGCGACTTGGCTGCCGGCAGTCATGCGCGATCGCCGCCCAGTCCGCATCCGTCAACGCCATGACAAGCCGCGAAAAGCCGATATCGCCGGGCCGGGCAGCCAGCATGTCCGCCACCGTCGGATGCTGGTCGAATTCGGGATGCACCGTCAGCGCGCGCAAGGCGATGGCCTCCCAATCGCGCAGGTCATGCAGCCCGGCTTCGGCGCCTCGGCGCACGCAAGCGACGACCTGCTCCAACGTCTCTGGCAATATCTCGCCGGCCCTGGGCGCCACCGCGCGCCAGGCGCGGTTGACCGCGGCGCAAGTCCGGACCGTCCGCCATTGATCACCGTCCAAACGCATGGCCGAGCCCGTACGCGGCTCGTCGATGTCGTACCGGGCCAGCCGCTTCCAACG
Source organism: Achromobacter sp. MYb9 (assembly GCF_002975275.1). Lineage (GTDB taxonomy): Bacteria > Pseudomonadota > Gammaproteobacteria > Burkholderiales > Burkholderiaceae_B > Achromobacter. The sequence continues at coordinate 137,387 of NZ_PCOQ01000006.1, forward strand.
GTCGACATTCACCCAAAGGCCTGCCGGACCCAGCAAATCGGCTTTCTGCCGCCGGGAAGCCTGGCGCCAGACCAGATCCAGCACCGCCGGATCGTGCAGCCGCAACAGGGTTCTTCCTCCGTCCGCACGGACCGCCAACAGGGTGCGCCCCAGGTGGCTGGCCAATGCCGCTGCGTCGCCCGCCCCGAATATCCATCCCCCTATCCGTCGGCCATCGCCCCTGCCCAAAGCGGCGGGCTCCCAATCGCTGATCGCCATGCCTGCGGCGGCGCGGCTGATGTCGGCATCGCGCGGACGCGTCAAATCCAATCCAATCAGGCGCGGCCATACGCGCGGGTCGATATCCGGGTGCGCCAGCCGCACCGGCGTCTCGCGCGCAGCCAGTTCGCCCGCCAGCCCTTCCCACTCCGGGTCGTCGGCGGGATCTCGCAGCAACGGGTCTATCAGCAGCAGGCAGCGGGAATCCCCACGGGAGGCTGCAAGCCGCTGCAAGGTCTCCGCCAATTCGATGCCCGACGTATAGGAATCCATGTTTGCGCATCCGTCCTAGAGATCGACCACGGCCGCGCCGGACGCCGCTGCGCTTTGCATCTTCAGTTGGCAGCCTTGGAAGTCCCCCGAAGGCAGCATGTCGGGGATCGGCGCGGATTGCGGCCCGACCCAGTTATGCACGCCCGCCTTCAGTTCCACCTTGCCCGGGGCATGCAACTGGATGCCGCCCCCCTCGATGCGCAGATAGGCGCCGCCCGCCGTGGCCAGCACGCGCTTGGCCGCCTGGACCGTTACGCTGGCGTCCGCCGACGCGACGGTCACGGCCTTTTCGGCCGTCAACGTCATCTTGGCGTCCTGGCTATGCACCCGCAGCTTGCCGCCCGCCGCGTGCAGTCGCAGCCCGCTTTCCTTGACGGGCCGGCCGCCGGACGCCGCAAGCCCCATGGTGTACAGAACCGCGCCCGCGGCCACGCCCATCGCCAGATTGGCGCTGCTGGCCCAGTTCACGTCCGGCGCCACCTGGGCGAAGGTCTTGCCCGCCACCAGGAAGGCGTCGGCGGGCGTGTACTGGCCGATGCCGCTGGGCGCGCTGACCTGGATGTGCGGTTCTCCATAGGCCGCCACCGCCACGCCGGCCGTGTTCGGGTCGTCCTGCGTGGTCTCCACCACGTCCAGGATGTGGGCCAGCGCCTCTTGCGCGGGCAGTGTCTGGGGGTCGTCCTTCAAGATCGCCTTTTGCCTGACCGCGGTCTCAGCAAGCTCTTTGGCGGCCGTCATCGCGGTCTTGACCTGTTTGGCCGCTTCGGCGCTGTCCAACAGCGCGCCATCGGCGTTTTCGCGCAGGTCGGCGCTGATCAGCAGGCCCGAGCCGCCGCGCACCGCCACCGCTTCCTTGGTGGACAGTTCGGCGCCGAAGCCCAGATCCTCGAGCCGCTCGTTGTCGCGTTGCTGTTTGATATGGCCCAGGTTCAAACGGCTGTCCGCTTGCGTGGTGGACGCGGTCAACCGCGACTGGCCCGGCGTATCGTCCTGCACCAGCTGGTTGTATCCCCCCGTGCCCGTCCCGCTGTCGGACAATGCCTGGGTCTTGAACCCCGACATCACCACGTTGTGCGCATGGCCGTCCTGGCCCCCGGCGAACCACGCGGGCGCGTTGCCCGTTGCGTTGGCGCCGCCCGCTTGCACCTGATTGTGCGGCGCGTCTTCGGCGCCCTCGCCGTTGTACAGCGCCCCCACCACGACGGGCCGGTCGATATCGCCGTGCAGGAATTCCACCAGCACCTCTTGCCCCACTCTGGGCACGAAATGGCCGCCCCAGTCGCCGCCGGCCACCGGCTCCGCCACGCGGACCCAGGTGCCCAGCTCGTCCTTGGCGGGCGCGTTTTCGTCACCTGATGGATGCGCCAGGCGGCTGCTGGAGGCCTTGCCCCGTTGCCAGTGGAATTGCACTTTGATCCGATGGTCGCGATCCGTCAGCACCGGGGCTTCAGCGCCCACGACCAGCGCCGTCTGCGCGCCGAACACGGTGGGACGCGGATGCACCCGCGCGCCATGACCATCCACCGTCACGGGACGGAACTCGGTGTCGATGCCGATGCAGGTGAAGCGGTTGCGGTAGAACTCTTCGTCCGCCTCCGCGGCGCCCGATTCGCGGACGGCGCGGCCCAGGTCGGCATCAAAGTTGTTGCGCGCCCGGTGCGTCATGGCGATCACCACGTAGGCAGGTTGCGCGTCTTGCTGATAATGGCCGGTAAGTTCGAACCGTTGCCCGGGCGCCAGCGTGCGCACCGTGCCGGCGCCCTCCACGCAGTCCTGGCGCGCCCGCAGCGCGGCCAGGGCATTGTGCGCCAGCCGTTCGCCCTGGGCGCTGTCCTCGTAGGCGTATTGCCCCGGGTAGTCGTGGTGCACCAGTTCCCTGTCGTTGGTCAGCTTGCCGGCGGCGGCCTGCGCGGACACGGGGCGCGCCTGGGCGCCGCGGTAGTCCCAACTGGCCAGCCGCACGCCGTTGGTCTGCCAGCGCTGGCGCCGGCTCCATTGCTGGATGCTGTCTTCGGTTTCGGTGACATCCGCGCGGGCAAAACGCACACTGGCTTGCGGCCCGGGCTTGAAGGCGCCGTTGTGGTCGGCGATGACCAGGGTGTGGCCGTCGGCCTCATGCTCTACCCAATAGAAGAGCCCCTCTTCGGCCAGCAACCGTTCCACGAACGCATAGTCGGTCTCGCGGTATTGGATCGTCAGGCTGCGCTTGGCGTAGCTGGCGCGGTCCCGCAGGTCCCAGCGCCATTGGGGCGCCAGCACACCGCTGCCCTTGTAGTCGGCGAAGATGCTCTCGACGATCTCGAACACCGTCCGGTCCTGGTACGCAAAGCTATCGTGCCGCTGGCGCAGGAAAGCCAGCCACGGCTCCACGGTCAGGCCGTACCGCGCCATGCCGCCATTGGCGCCTTGATACGCCGCGCCGGTCACGTGGCCGTGCCACAGACGGGGCTGGCTGCGGTCAAGCGCGGTTTGCAGCCGCAGCGTCACCGGCTGGCCCAGCAGGGCCTTCAGCGGAATATGCGCGTCTTCGGACAACGCCGTCAGGTCCAGGCGGAAACCGCCGTCCGACAGGCTTTCGACGCCCGCCAGCGTTTCGGCCACCAGCTTGTTGGGCCCCAGTGGCGTGCTCAGGTCGAGCAGCCGATTGGCCTGATCGGCGGCGGCGGCAGGCAGGCGGGAGAGAGACGCGGAATCGGGAGGCATGGCTTGGGTTCCGGAGTCAGGTCAGGCGATAGCGGAAATCGCCGTTCTTGCCCGCCGTCACGCGGATACGCGCGATTGCCTCGCCCTGCGCCATGCGGCCCAGGACCTGTTCGGCAATCTGCGGCAGCAGCGTGCCGTTAAGAATGTGATCGACGTTGCGCGCGCCGGTATCGACTTCGGTGCAGCGCGCCAGCACTGCCTCGACCATCGCATCGTCCCACTCGAATGCCGCGCGGTGGTTGGCCTGCACGCGCGCGGCGATGCGGCCAAGCTTCAGGCCGATGATGCGCACCAGCGCGTCGTCGTCGATTGGATAGTAGGCAACGGTTTTCATGCGGCCCAGGAAGGCGGGCTTGAAGGCCTTGTACAACTGCGGCGCAAGCAGGGCCTGCAGCGCCTCGGCATCAGGCCGTTCGGCCGCGCTTTTGTTCAGGCAGGCCTGCATGATGGCCGATGAGCCCACGTTGGACGTCAGGATGATGAGCGTATTGCGGAAGTCGATCTCGCGGCCTTCTGCGTCGTCCATCACCCCTTTGTCGAACACCTGGAAGAACAGCTCAAGCACATCCGGATGGGCCTTCTCGATCTCGTCCAGCAAGACCACGCTGTAGGGCTGGCGACGCACGGCTTCGGTCAGCACGCCGCCTTCGCCATACCCGACGTAGCCCGGTGGCGACCCCTTCAGCCCCGACACGCTGTGCGCCTCCTGGTATTCGCTCATGTTGATGGTGACCAGCTTGCGCTCGCCGCCATACAGCACGTCGGCCACGGCCAGCGCGGTTTCGGTCTTGCCGACGCCCGATGGCCCGACGAACAGGAACACACCCTTGGGTTTGTTGGGGTCCTCCAATCCGGCGCGCGCCGTTCGCACACGCTGCGCAATCGCATGCAACGCGTGGTCCTGCCCAATCACGCGTTCCGCCAGCAACGGCTGCAGTTCCAGCACCGTTCGGATTTCGTCGTTCACCATGCGGCCCAGCGGAATGCCGGTCCAGGCCGACACGATCTCGGCGATGACCTGGGCGTCGACGAACGCGGGCACGAGCGGGGCGTCGCCTTGCAGCGCGCGCAACTGTTGTTGCAGTTCGGCTAGCTGCGCCTGGCCCGGCGAAAGTTCCGCCTTGGCTGGCCGCCGCTTGCCTGCGGGCTCGGGCGTTGTCGGAACGCCCGCGGCTTCCAGTTCCTCGCGCAGCGCATGGATCTGACGGACCAGGTCGCTTTCTTGCGCCAATCGCGCTTCGGCCTCTGCCAGCGTCTGCCGCACGGCAGCCATTTCATCGTCCAGATCGCGCAGGCGGGCGGCGGGGCCGCCTGCCGCGGCCTCCCGATGCAGCGCCGCGCGCTCGGTGTCCAACCGCGCCAGGCGATGGCGCGCATCGTCGATCAAGGCCGGCGTGGCGCTGCGGCCTAACGCCACCCTGGCGCATGCCGTGTCCAGCACGCTAACCGCCTTGTCGGGCAATTGCCGGCCGCTGATGTAGCGGTGCGACAGGCGGGCCGCGGCCACGATGGCCTCGTCCAGCACACGCACGCCGAAGTGGCTTTCCATCAGCGGCGCCATGCCGCGCAGCATGCTGGCAGCCAGCGCCTCACTGGGCTCTTCCACCTTGACGACCTGGAAGCGGCGGGCCAGCGCCGCGTCCTTTTCAAAGTACTTTTTGTATTCGCTCCAGGTGGTGGCCGCGATGGTACGCAATTCGCCGCGCGCCAACGCCGGCTTGAGCAGGTTGGCGGCGTCGTTCTGGCCCGCCTGGCCGCCCGCGCCGATCATCGTGTGCGCTTCGTCAATGAACAGGATGACAGGCGTCGGGCTTTGCTTGACCTCGTCGATCACGTGCTTCAGGCGGTTTTCGAATTCGCCCTTGACGCTGGCGCCGGCCTGCAACAGGCCCAGGTCCAGCGTGCGCAGCGCCACGCCCGCCAGAGAAGGCGGAACGTCGCCCGCCACGATGCGCAGCGCCAGCCCCTCGACCACCGCCGTCTTGCCCACGCCGGCCTCGCCAGTCAGGATGGGGTTGTTCTGGCGACGCCGCGTCAGAATGTCGATCATCTGGCGGATTTCGGCGTCACGCCCGATCACGGGATCTATCCTGCCCTCGCGCGCACGCTCCGTCAGATTGGTGGTGTATTGATCCAGCGCCGGCGTCTTGGACAAGGCGGCGGCCGGCGCGGCGGCATCCTGGCCTGCGGCGCCATCGGCGCCGTCGCCCAGCGCAACGGCCTGGCCGGCCTCTTCCGAACCCGCCGTCAACGCCGCGAAGTCATGCTTCAGCGCATCCAGCCGAAACGACTCGAACAAGCGCGACCCGCGCCGCGCCAGCGCCGCCAGATCGGGCTCCGTCAACAGCGCCAGCAGCAGATGACCGGAGCGGATGCGCGTGGTCTGCGTATCCAGCGACGCAATCAGCCAGGCGTGTTCGAACAACTTGGGCAAGTGCGGAGAAAAAACCGGTGTGCGCGTATTGCCGTTCTTAAAGCCCCGGATCTCGGTGTTGAGGTCGGCTTCCAGCACCGACGCTTCGATGCCGCTGCGCCGCGCCACCATGCTGAAGTCGCTGGCGGGCCGCTCAAGCAGGGCCAGGAACAGATGCTCAAGATCCACTTCATAGTGCCCTTGCGCCATGCACAGGCTTGCGGCGCGTTCGGCGGCCTGGCGGCAGGTCTGGTTCAGCTTCGCGATCAGGGTTTTCAGCGGAATGGCCATGTTCTCGTTCGTCGTGTTCTCAATGGATGGTGTGCAGTTCGTAGCTGGCATCGTCGCGGTCGGCGTCGACAGGGGCGGTGCAAAGGAAGGAATTCCAGCCCAGGCGGGCCCCCTCGCCTTCACCGCCCAGCACGCTGCCGGCCACATCCGCCTGGGCCATGATCAGCCGCACCTCGTATTCGAAGCTCATGCCGCCAAACATCGTCAGCAACTTTTCCAGCGCCTGCGCGCGCGCGCCGCCGGGCAGGAAGTCCGCGAACGCGGTTCGCGACAAAGGGCCGATCCACAAGCGGATGCGCAGGTCGCGCTGCCAGATGCGGTCGCCTGCCATCGCGGATACGCCCAGCACCGCGCCCGGCATGCCCAACTGCGTGCGGTGCTCGGGCGGCACGTGGTACCAACGCCCGACGAACTGTTCCACCCGCATGTCCACCTGGAAGTAGTCGCACAGCACCCGCTGCAGGAATGCCGCAGATACCGGCCGCTGCCGCGCGGCGGCGGCGTAGTGCGCCAGCGATTCGTCGAACACCTGCCCGTCGCCCTGGTGCAGGCGGTCGCGCAGCGCGGGATGGCCGATACCGCCCAGCGCCAGCAGCAGCGGCAGATAGTGGTGGTCCTGCTCGGTTTCGTGGCGCATCGGCATGCGGTACTTCTTCCATGCCGCGTAGAAGAGCGCCGCCGCCCGGTTCGAGAAGATGTCGAAGAAGGCGCGCGCGCCGCGATCGCGCTTGGCGCTCTCGCGGTGGCTCAGAATCTCGGAGTAATGCAGCGGCAACGCACCTTGCCCGCCCAGCAGGCCGAAGAAGGCGGGCTCGATTTCCACCCGCCCCAGCTTGCCCTCGGCCAGCGCAGCCAGACGCGATGCGGTGTCCTCCAGTGGCACGCCGTCCTTGTCGTACGCCATCAACGCCGCGATCTCGCTTGCCGGAAAGCCCAGTGACGACGAGTTCAGGAAGCGCAGGTGGGCAGGCACCGCATTTTTCGCGCGCGTGCCTTCCTGGCGGGCGAACCACAGTTCCAGGACCCGGACGGCCTGGAAGAATTTGAAGCGCTGCGGCTCGGCCAGCAGCGATTCGATTACGCTAGGATCGCGTCGCCGTTGCACGGGGGGCACCGTAAGATTTCTTCCGCGCCACGGCGCGACAACACGACCAGCTGCACGAAGCTGTTGGCGTGCACGTACAGGCCAAAGAAGCGGTTGATCACCGCCACGAAGGCATGCAGGCTGGTTCCGACGAAGTTATCTTCATTGATCGTCAGGCGGATCTCGATGCCGCGCACGAAGGTGGCGAACGGCTCGCCCGGCATCCAGTGCGTTGCAGGTTTGTAGTCCAACCCCACCAGGCCTTCGATCTGCCGCGCGGCCACCGCCGCATGCGACAAGTCATACAGCCGCAGTGTCTCTTTCAGGGCGGGCAAGCCGCTTTGCACCAGCGACAGGTGATTCAGCGCCAGATGCGAGATCAAGCGCCAATGCGCGGCGCGGCCCTGCTGAAATCGATGGGTATGCGTTGGCCGGCGGAGCATGCGGATTTCGCGAGCGACGGACCCGCCTTCCAGGAACAGGTCGCCGCCCGACTGGCCCACCGCCAGATGCGCGGGCAGGTCGCGATTGGTGCAGGTCAGGTCCAGGCTAAGGGTCTCGGTCTGCGGCAGCGAAGGATCAAAATCGATATCGACGATGGACATCTCCATCTCGTAGCCGGGGCTGCGTTCCGCCACCATCGCATCACGCCGCGCCGTCCAGTAGTGGCTTGCGCGCTCTGGCGTTTCACCATGGTGCAGCGAGTAGAACGGACGGAACTCCACCACCGAATCGCCCTGCGCGTTCTGCCGGACCTGCCGGACACGATCGATCGAATACACCTCATAGCCATAGGCGCGCCGGGCGTCCGCCACCACGGGATAGGACGCCGCCGCATGGGTCACGCGGATGGGGTCGGCGCGCTGCGCGAACAGATTGACGACCGGCGTGCATCCCAGCCGGAAATGGTCGGGCGACGCCGATTCCAGCAAGCGCGCCGTGTTGGAATCGGCGCGCAGGCCCTTGACGGGCAGATGCAGCGTGAATTCGCGCGCCGTGCCTGCCGCGCGCCGCAACGCGGCCAGGTCGATATCGACGAAATTGAACTTCTCGGCGAAGACGAAATACTCGGCCAGCAACCGGTAGGCCGGGTGCGAACTGGCCGGAAAATCGATCAGCGCGTCATTTTCCGCCAGCCCCACTTGCGCCAGCGGCACCTCATCCAGGCGGTGCCAGCGGCCGGGTAGCGTTTCGATATAGGCGGCGGCCGTGCGCAGGAACAGGCAATCACGCAACGCGGCCACAAACGACGGCTCGCCATGCAGGTACACGCGCAGCGTGTCCAGGGCCAGATTGGAGAAATTCTGCGTTTCGGCCAGGCACGCCAGCGTCAGCGACAGCCGGCCCGTCACGCCGGCCGGCAGCGACGTCGACGAAGGCGCGTTGGCCGTGGACGCGAAACTGGCGCGGCGGATGGCCACCGGCGCCAACGTGACGTCGTATGCGGTGCGAAAGCGGCAGGCCACGCCTCGCACGGGATGGGATTTCAGTTCCGTGCCGCGCGGCATCCGCACCGGCGCCGTCAGTTGGGCCGCCACGCCGCCCATATCGAACTGCGCCACCGAACACGACGGGAATGGACGCAGGTAATGCGGATACATCACCTCGAACAGCGCTTCCGTGAATTCCGGATAGTCGTCGTCCAGCTTCTTGTTGATGCGCGCGCCGAGCAAGGCGAACGACTCGATCATCCGCTCCACGTGCGGGTCTTCGCACGTTTCGCCCGACAAGCCGAGCCGCGCCGCGATCTTGGGATAGCGCTGCGCGAAATCGCGTGACGACCCGCGCAAGAAACCCAGTTCGCGTTCGTAATAGGGCAGCAGTTCTTCCATCTTTCCCTTCCTCTCCGGCGGCGTGCTGCCCGCGCCCGTGTACGTTGTTGTCTATCCGGCGACGGCCGCAGCCTTGGCCCATCCCTTGCTGACGGAATACTGCAAGGTGGACGGCTGCAACGTCGCGTCGAACGTCACCGGCTCGTGTGCCGGACCCACATCCAGCATCGCGGTGATCGCGAAATACAGCACCGATGTCGCGCGGCTGTCCACCTGCAGCACGACCCTTACGTGCGTCAGCCGCGGCTCATGCCGCGCGATGGCCTGCTCCAGAGACCGGCAAATGAACTCACGGTCGTAATGGCTGGCCAGGCTGAGCCCCGAGAAATCCGACAGCCCATAGGTCAGGATCGACCGCTGGCAATTGGGATAGCGCTTCAGTGATTCTTCCGTGAAGACCATGCGCGTGTTCAACAGGGCTTCGATGTCGCGCGCGACCGTTTCCTTGATTTCTTCCACCGACAGGCGTCGCAAGGCATGCGGCGTCTGCCCGTCGCCGTCGAACAATTTGTCGAACAGGCTGGGCTCGAATCCTTTCATCACGGACCTCCGTTCAGCGCAAGCCGCGCGCCCGGCAAGGGGCGCGGCATGCGCTGCCTACGCGGTCGCGTTCAGACCGAATACGTCTTGTCGTTCTTGGTCAGGCTCCACGCGCCCTGGGCATTGCCGCCCTGGTTGCCGCCCACCTTCTGCTGCGTGTATTTCCACTGGACGGCGGCATACTTCAGCGAAAACGATTCATGCGGCAGACCTTCGCTGACGACTTCCGGCGCCACGCGCGAAATAATCACGTACTTGAGCTTGATCTCCAGGTACTTGACGCGGTTGCCTTCCCCGTCGGCACGCAGGAAATCAATCGTCACTTCGTCGAAAGTCGTACCGCCGGAGGCGTGCTGATACAGCAGCGGGCTGACGACATCCAGATCTTTGGTGAAGACCATTTCGCCATGCTCGGTGCGCTCGGCGGTGTGGCCGCCCGAGGTGGAGGCCGTGGCCGAACGCGGCTGGATGATCTCGTGGCGCCACGAGCCGACTTCGATCCAGTCCGGGTGGTCCTTGTCCTGGGACTCGCCTTTAAGCGCAGGATTGCCAAATTTGACGTAAATGTCCTTCATTCATAGCCTCTCAAGTTGAAAAACCGCTTATCGGACGGGCGATCAGGACTTCTGGGCCTGGGCGGGAAGCTCCGCGACCAGGCGCAACGAAATCGAAAGCTCGTCGAGCTGAAAGTGGGGCCGCAAAAACGCCACGGCCCGGAACACGCCGGGGCGACCCGGCACTTCGGCGACTTGCACCGAGGCTTCCCGCAACGGGAATTGCGCTTTCTGTTCCTGGCTGGCGTTGTCGTCCAGCAGGACATACTGCGAGACCCAGCGGTTCAGGAAACTTTCGACCGACTGCGCGGACGCGAAGCTGCCGATCTTGTCGCGCATCATGGCCTTCAGGTAGTGGGCCACGCGCGACACCGAAAAGATGTATTGCAACTGGGCCGACAGCACTGCATTGGCGTTGGCGCTATCGGTGTTGTATTTCTTCGCCTTCTGCACCGACTGCGCGCCGAAAAAGGCCGCGTAGTCGGAGTTCTTGCAGTGGACCAGCGGGATCAGGCCCAAGTCGCTCAGTTCCTTTTCGCGCCGATCGGTAATCGCGATTTCGGTCGGGCACTTGAGCGCGATTTCACCATCGTCCGTCTTGAAGGTATGGGTGGGCAGGTTCTCCACCAGGCCGCCCCCTTCCACGCCACGGATGGCCGCGCACCAGCCGAAGTCGGCGAATGCGGCGGTCAGGCGGGCGCCGAACGCCCAGGCAGCGTTGCACCACAGGTACTTGGCGTGGTCCGTGCCGTCCACGTCTTCGACGAAGTTAAAGCCTTCCACCGACGTGCCCTCCTTCGGGTCGTACGGCAGGCGGCCCAGGAAGCGCGGCATGGTCAGGCCGACATAGCGGGAGTCTTCCGAATCCCGGAAGCTGCGCCACTTGGTGTATTCGACGGTATCGAACACCTTGGCCAAGTCGCGCGGGCGCCCCAGGTCAGCAAAGCTGTCCAGGCCCAGCAGTTCGGGCGACGCCGACGCGATGAACGGCGCGTGTGACGCGGCGGCCACGTGCGACATCTGCTCGATGAAATACATGTCTTCGGGCTGGCGCGTAATCTCGAAATTGCCCAGCAGCGCGCCGAAGGGCGAGCCGCCAAATGTGCCGAACTCTTCTTCGTAGACCTTCTTGAACATCAAGCTCTGGTCGAAGTCGATGGCGGTCTGGAAGTCGCGCACCAGATCGCGCTTGGTCACGTTCAGCACCTTGATCTTCAGCATCGGGCCGGTGTTGCTCTCCTGGCACAGGTAGTGCAGGCCGCGCCAGGTGCTTTCCAGTTTCTGGAATTCAGCGCCGTGCATGACTTCGCTGAGCTGCGCGGAAATCAGGCGGTCCAATTCGGCGACACGCGCGTCCAGCATGGCCGACAGGTTGTCCGACACCACCACGGTGCCCTTCATGACTTCACGGGCGAGTTCGCCGATCAGATCTTTGGCGCGGTCGTGTTCGGCGGTGGATTTGGCCACCCGGCTCTGTTCCACAATCTGGTCGAGCAGGCCCGAATCGGCCTCGGCGGCTTGAGCGGCCGAGTTCTGCGCGGCGGCGGAATTACTCATGGCTGCCTCCCTTGCCGTTCTTGCCGGCTTCACTGGTCAGTTGCTGCAATTTTTCAGTGCTGCTGAGCACCTCGCCCAACAGATCTTCCAGCCGGTCGTTGCCGGCAAGCTTGTTGCGCAGGTCGGCCAGCTTGGTGCGAATGTCCAGCAGCTCTTTAAGCGGTTCAATCTGCTGCACCACGGCTTCCGGCCGGAAGTCTTCCACGGAACGGAATTTCAGGTCCACGCCGAAGGTGCCGCCCTCGTCCGTCAGGCGGTTCTTGACGCGGTAGGCCGCGCGCGGCTCCAACCCGCTCATCACGTCATCGAAGTTGTCCACGTCGATGTTGACGAACTTGCGGTCTTTCAGGCGCGGCAACTCTGCTTCGGATTGCGCGCTGAAGTCGCCCACCACCCCCACGACGAACGGAAGCTCTTTCTGTTCAATCGCATCGCCCTTCTCAACGTCATAAGTCAGTTGGACGCGCGGCGGGCGCACTTTCTGGAGTCGTTTCTGAACGCTTTCTTTCTTAGCCATGAGGGCTCCCAGCGAGGTGCGTGTTGGTTAGGCTGACAAGGCCGGTGGCGCCGGCGCCCGCGAGCCGGTCAGGGTTTGAGAAGGTTGCCGAACGGATCCGGCGCGCGTCCGCCGGTAGCGGCGGGCGTGGCCGGCGTCGTCGCGGATGGCGCGGCGGGTGCCTGGTTCGGAGGAGATGCAACGGGTGACGCGGTTCTGGCGGGCGTCGCCGTGGCGGGCGCAGCCGTAGACGGCGAGCCGGCATCCGCGGCGGGCGGCTCAACACGCTTGACGGGTTGGCGCGACCGCGCGGGCGGCTTGCGTCCTTCGGGGAACAGGACGTCCTGCCCCAGGGTTTCGCGCATCGCGGCGGCCAGCGCCACCGCGTCGGTGCGGGCATTGCCCGCCAGCAGCGCATCCGCGCGCAGATCCGCCAGCGACTGCATGGCCACGCGCAGCCCGCCCACGGCGCGCACCGTCTTGGCGGTGAAATCTTCAGGGTCCCGGTTCAGGGCTTCGTCTGCCGCCACGATCGCTTCGCCGTACTTCTGCTCATCGAAACGGATCTTCGCGATGTACGACCAGGGCTCGCCTCGCGAGGGATTGCGCTGCGCGATCTCCTCGAACTCCGCCACGGCCTGGTCGCCTCCCTTCGAGGCAAGGCTCTGCGTGGCCTGCGTGATGGATTGCTTGAATTCGGCGTCGGTCTGCGGTTTGACGGAGGCGGCACAGCCTGTCATCAAAGCCACCATTCCGCCGATCAGAAAGAGACGAGAAAGTTGCATTTTCTGGGCACGTGGGGTTGTAACCAAGGCCGCGTATTTCAACAACTTTTTGTTAGTACACCACTACAGTGATTAACTCGATGTAACTCTGCGCGAAACGTCGCCTAACGTGCCGCGATCTTCATACTGCCGCAATGTTCCGGTATAAAGAGCCATGTCAAAACATCTCAATTTATCGCGATGCTTGGCGGCCTTTTCGCTGATTGCGGCCAGCTCGGCAATCAGCGGTTGCGCGGCCGTTTCGGCGATCGGCGCCGTGGCCGGAATGACCGGCAGCGCGCTCGACATCACGGGCCTGAAAAAGGACCCGAATGCGCCGATCGACGTGAAATTGGCGATCCATGCCGGAGAAAATTTGAATGCGAGCAGCGGCCAGCCCATGGCCATCGTTACGAAAACATACTATTTGAAGAATGCCGAGGCATTCCTGCGCGCGCCGCTCACACAATTGGTTGATACTGCGCAGGAAAAGGCGGCACTGGGCGATAGCCTCGTCGCGTCACGCGAGGTCATCCTGACACCCGGACAGCGCTACGAGAATGTGGAAAAAGTGCCCAAGGGCGCCACGTATATCGCAGTGGCCGCCTTGTTCTACGCGCCTGCGCCGCAGCGCTGGAAATATGTGTTTGAAGTGAAGTCCGCCGAGGACTCCGGCATTGTCTTGGGCGCCCATGCCTGCGCGATGACCGTCGCGACCGGCAAGATCGTGTTGCCCCCCGGGGTGCCTGAATTCGATCCGTCCCGCCTCGCTTCGGTGCAGTGTCCGAACTGAAGGCAGTTGCAACCCACGTCACTACGAAACGCCCGCTACCTATATATCTATAAGAGCCAGCCAACGTGAGTTATTCAGCGAAAGTCCTATGGGGTGAGGGCCTGTTTCTGCGGCCCCAGCATTTTCAGCGGCAAGACGCCTATCACGAGGCCCGCCTGGCCGAAATGAGCCGCGCGCTGCATCCCTACTCATGGGGCCTGCGCACCGTGCGGTTCGACGCCGCGGCCTTGGCCAACGGCATGCTGCGCGCCACCGAACTGTCGGCCATTTTTCCTGACGGCGAAATCTACAACGCGCCCCACAACGACGACCTGCCGCCAGCCGTGGCGCTGGACGGCCTGGATGGCGCGAGCGACGCGGTGTTCTATCTGGCGCTGCATCCCATGAAGGATATTGGCGGCAACTACCGGGACGGCGCGCAAGGCCCGGGCTTCGACGCCCGCTACGCGCATCAAGACAGCCCGGCGCCCGACCTCTACACCAACGCCAGCACCGCCAGCCTGGCCTTCCTGCGCAAGAACGTGCGGCTGTTGTCCGAACACGAGCCCCGCGACGCGCTGCTGACCATCCCCGTCGCGCGCGTGCGCCGCACCGCCAGCGCGGGCTATGAACTGGACACCGGCTATATCGCGCCGAGCCTGACCGTGCAGGCCTGCGGCGCTTTGTTCGAACAGTTGCGCCGGCTGCTGGATGCGCTGCAAGCCAAGGTCAATGCGCTGTACGGTTTTCACCGCGAGCCCAGCAAGAACATCATCGAATTCCGCTCCGGCGATGTGGCGTCGTTCTGGCTGCTGCACACGGCCAATGAAGCCTATTCGGCGCTGTCTCACCTGTTCCATAACCCGCAACTTCACCCCGAGCGCCTGTTCCAGGAAATGCTGCGCCTGGCCGGCGCGCTGATGACGTTCTCGAAGGTGCATACGCTGGCCGACCTGCCCGCGTACCGCCACGACCAGCCCGGCGCCGCCTTCGCGAAACTGGACGACATCCTGCGAGACCTGCTGGACACGGTCATTTCGACCCGCTATTTCTCGGTGGTCCTCGACGAGGTGCGGCCGTCGTTCCACGTCGGCCGGCTGGATTCCGGCAAGCTCGATGAAACCACCGCGCTGTACCTGTCCGTGTCGGCCGCCACGCCGGCCAGCGAACTGGCCGAGACCGTGCCGCTGCGCTTCAAGGTCGGCGCGCCCGACGATGTGGAAAAGCTGGTGCTTTCCGCCATGCCCGGCGTGCAGTTGGTCTACACGCCGCAAGTGCCGCCCGCCGTGCCCGTCAAACCAGGCGCCTGCTATTTCACCTTGCAAACGCGCGGGTCGCTCTACGACCGCATGCTGCAGGCGCGAAGCATCGCGATCTATGCCCCGTCCGGCATCCCCGAACTGAAGCTGGACCTGATCGCCGTCACCCGTTAACCGCTGTCCACCGAAAGAGCCCGCCATGACCGCCGACGCGCCCTCTCTGATGCCCGGAACCACGCTTCCTCCCCGTGCCGCCGACTTCTACGGCTCACGGCCCGCGAAGTCTCTGCTGGACCTGCTGTACGACGGATTCCTGATGCTGTTCCTGCTCAAGAGCGGACAGCAGCCCGCCAGCGCGGCGTCTTTCTCGGCGCGCGTGCAGCAGTTCCTGGCGGACTTCGAGCGCACCGCCAAGAAGCTGGAAATTCCTGCCGAAGACGTCTACGCCACCAAGTACGCGTTCTGCGCCGCCGTGGACGAAACCGTGCTGAATTCCGGATTCTCGATCCGCGATGCATGGATGCTGCAACCCCTGCAATTGACGCTGTTCGGCGAACAACTGGCAGGCGAGAATTTCTTCGCCCGTCTTGAAGACCTGCGCGCGCAAGGCGCACCCCGGCTGCAGTCCCTGGAAGTGTTCTACATGTGCCTGCTGCTGGGCTTCCAGGGCAAGTACATGATCGAGGGTCAGGAGAAGCTTGGCTACCTGACGGCGCGCCTGGGCGACGAAATCGCGTTGTTGCGCGGCAAGCGCGCGGGCTTCGCGCCGCACTGGGCGCTGCCCGACAAGATCGCGCACACCTTGAAGCGCGATGTTCCTCTGTGGAGCATCGGCGCCATCTTCGCGCTGCTGGGTTTGCTGGCGTATCTGGGCATGAGCCATTTCCTGAACGGCGACATGCAGACGGCGATGGCCCCGTATCACGACATCGTCAAACTCGGCCCGCGCGCCGCTCACCTGACCATCTCGCTTCCCTGACGGTCCACCCCGGACGGCCACGCACCATGATCGATCGCTCTTTCTCGCCTGCGGGCTACAGCAGCCTGGACGCCGCCGCCTTGTCCCAGAACGCGCGCCTGCTTCAAGTGCGCACGCCGCTGGGCGACACGCTGACGGCCGAGCGCATGCGGCTGCAAGAAGGTGTCTCGGAACTCTTCGCGTTGACCCTGGACTGCCTGGCCCCCTCGGCCGAGCTGGACGTGGAACCGCTGCTGGGCAAGGAAATCAGCGTGGACCTGCTGCTGGCCGACGGCAGCCGCCGCCGCTGGCATGCCGTCGTGGAAGGGGTAGACGCATTGGGCGCCGACGGCGGCCTGGCGCGTTACCGGCTGCACGCCGCGCCCTGGCTGGCGACCCTGCGCCTGCGCCGCGACAGCTTTCTTTATCAGGACAAATCGGCCACCGACATCCTGAGCGAGATCTTCGCGGACTATCCCTTGGCGTCGTTTTCCTTCGACATCACCGAGCCGCTGGCGCCCCGCCCGATCCGCACGCAGTATCGCGAAACCGATCTGGCTTTCGTGCTGCGCCTGATGGCGGAGTCGGGGCTGAGTTTCCGCTTCGACCACCAGCAAGGCGATGGCCAGGATGGCGGCGGCACAGGCGGCGCGCAGCATCGCCTTGTCGTGTTCGACGCCGGCGCCGCGCGCCCGGAGAATCCTGCCTCGCCCCTGCGTTTCCATCGCGCCGACGCCACCGAATCCGAGGACAGCATTTTGCGTTTCGGCGCGGCGCGCAGCGTCCAGCCAAATCGCGTCACTCGTGTCGCCTGGAACGAGCGAGCCCTGCTTGCGCATGGGGCCGAAGCCCGGTCGGATCTGGACGTGGGCGCAGTGCCGCCGTTGGAAGACTACGATTTCGACGGCCACGGCCGCTACACGGACGATGCCGGCGCCGAAGCCCTTGCGGCACGCAGCCTGCAAGCGCATGAATCGCGCACGGTGCGGTTCGACGGCGGCGGCACCGCGCGGCAGATGATGCCGGGCCACACGTTTGCCCTGACGCAGCACGACCGCTATGCGGAAGGGTCGGGCCAGGCGTTGGACGAAATGGGAGGCAACCGCTACACGCTGCTGCGCGTAACGCACGAAGCCGTCAACAACCTGGGCGCCCAGGCCGCGCAGGTACTGGACGCGCCGGACCTGGAACGCGGCGCGTACCGCAACACGTTCAGCGCCGTGCCCGCGGCGGCCACGCTGTTGCCGGGCTGGCGCGCCAAGCCCACCGCGCCGGAAGGCGTGACGGCCGTGGTCGTGACGGCGCAGGACGCCCCCATCACCTCGGGCCGCGACCTGCGGGTCAAAGTCCAATTCCCCTGGCAGCGCGGCAAGCGCCCGTTGTCCGGCGGCCTGCCCCACCGCAGCCATGGGGACGATGCCGGCAATGCGCCTGGCGACGACAGCTCGGGCACATGGCTGCGCGTCACCGGCGCGCAGGCGGGTCCCAATTGGGGCGCGCATCACTTGCCACGCCAAGGCACCGAAGTGGTGGTCGAATTCCTGGACGGCGACATCGATCAGCCGGTCGTGGTCGCGCAGTTGTATAACGACGCCGATTTACCCCCGTGGTCGGCCGGCGTGAACGCCGAGGCCAACCACCCTGGCACGCTGAGCGGCTGGCACAGCCAGGGCCTGGATGGCCAAGGCCACAGCCAATGGCTGTTCGACGACACGGCGGGCCAGGTCCGCACGCGGCTGTCCAGTTCGATCGCGGCTTCACAACTGGGCTTGGGCTATCTGGTCAAGCAGGCGCCAGACGACTCCAATCGCGGCGAATGGCGCGGCACCGGTTTCGAACTGCGCTCGGACGCGTGGACCGTGGTTCGGTCAGGGCAAGGCATGCTGCTGTCGGCCAATGCGCAAACGAATGCCCGATCCACGCTGGCGGAAGCCCCGCAAGCGTTGGCGCTCATGCGGGGCGCGCAGCATGCCGCCCAGCGCATCAACGCGGCCGCCACACAGCGCCAGGCGCGGCCACTGGCCGCGACCGACACGTTCGATGCGCTGATCGACGCCGTGGACCCCAAGGCGAAAGGGCGCTATCCGGCCAATGTGGGTGGCCAGCAAGCAGTCAAAGCCGCCAACGGCGAACGCAGCGGCACGGACCCCGTCGAACGTATCGATGGCGCGCGCATGCTGATCGACGCCCCTGCATCGCTGAACCTTGCCACCCCGGCGTCGGCCATCGTGCACGCCAGCGAAAACCTGCACGTCACCGCGCAGGCCGACGGCCATGTCGCCGCACGCCAGACCTTCGCCAGCGCATCGGGACGCGCGACCAGCCTGTTCGTGCAGGACGGCGGCATCCGCGCCATCGCGGCCAATGCGCCGGTCTCGATACACGCGCATACCGACATGCTGGAACTGTTGGCCGGACAAGACGTCACCATCACGTCGACCACGGACAGCATCGAGATCCTGGCGAACCAGCGCATCACCCTGCAGGCGGGTGGCGGCAGCATCGTCATGGACGGCGCCGATATTGTGTTCAAGGGGCCGGGCATGTTCTCGGTCAAAGGCGCGTCGCACAATCTGATCGGTCCGGCCAGCGACGCAGCGGCCTTGCCGGCCCTGCCCTCCACGCAGGTGGGCGACGTGATGCTGGTGAAGGCTGAACTGGTGCATCGGCCCGAGCAAATGCTGCAAGCCCTGGCGGGATCGGGCCAGGCCGTCAACGCTGCCGGGGCATCCGACGCGCTGGCTGGCACCGCCGCGGCCACCACAGCCTCCACAGGCGCTTCGAGCACTGCGGCGGCAGGTGGGATAGGAGCGACGCTGGCCAAGGGCGCCAGCGCCGTATCCAGCGGTCTGGCATCCCTGCAGGACAGCGCGTCGGGCATGCTCGACCGCGCCAAGTCGATGGCCAGCGATGCGCTCAAGCCCATCCAGGACATTGCCGCCCGGGCGAATGACGCGGTGACCTCGGTGCAGCAGACCGGTGCGGGCATGATGTCCGCCGCGGCCGGCAAAGCGGGCGACATGGCTGGCGCCGCCATCGGCAGCACCGGAGCCGGCCAGATGGCCAGCAGCGCCATCGCCAACGCGACGCCTTCCCTGATGGCCGGTGCGGCGCCGTCGCTGATGGGCGGAGCTACCCCATCACTAATGGGCGGTGCGACGCCGTCGCTGATGGCTGGCGCCGCGCCGTCTTTGACGGAAGGCGCGGCGGGCGCGTTGGCGTCGGCGATGCCGGCGTCGGTCACGCAGGCCGCCGGTGCCGCCGCCCGGGCCAGCGGCATGGCGGCGCAAGCCGGCGATATGGCCGCGCAGGCGGGCAACATGGCCTCGACGTTGTCGGCCGCCTCCGGCTTGGCCGCGGCGGGCGGCTCGCAGGGCGGCGTCGGCGCGGCGATCCAGCCCCTGATGACGCAGGCGATGAACGCCATGGGCGACAAGGGCGCAACGCTGGGGTCCGCCGTCAACACGCTGTTGGCCATGCCGGACGTCAACGCAGACAACATCCCGGCGGTGGCCGGCGCGATCCTGAGCACGCCCGGCCTTAGCGATTCCGCCATTCCCACCGTGGTGGGCGCGATTCTCCAGTCGCCCAGCGTGACCAGCATCACGCTCCCCAAGGTGGCCGAAACCATCATGAATATCCCGGCCGTGGCGAATTCGCCCTATCCGGGCCTGGTCCGCCGCGCCATGGACGCGGCAGGCATCGGGCTGCCGGGCACCGCGACGCGGCCCGCCGGCCAGGACGGCACGGGCGGCGCGAGCGGTCCGGCGGACGGTGGCGGCGCCCCGGGCGGCACGCTCGCCGTGTCGACCTACCGCAGCCAGAGCGGCGCGCAATTGCAGTACGTGAACCTGAAGACCTCGGAAGCGCGCTGGAACGACGGCCAGGCGCTGAACAGCCTGGACCGCCAGACCAACCGGCCAAAGATCCGCGTGTCGTTCAATCGCCGCGGAGAACACCGGTTCACGGTCAAAGTCATGGCCCGCCGGACCAACGCCGTCTATACGGCCCGCGAACGCGATCGGCAGCCCCTGTACCGCGACCCCGACCAGTCCACCTACCAGTACGTGACCGACCCAGACGGCACGAAGGTCGTCGACAACATCACGTTGCCCGCCGCGGGCTTGAACAGCTATCTGTTCGAGGTCCTGAACGACCAGAACCAGACGGTCATGACCGAGATGATCGAAACCGTTCGCCGCATGTACATCCAGGAGATCCGCATGCCCGGCCCGGAAAACATGGAACGCCGCTACGGCTTCCAGCCGACCGCCGACGAATATGCGCGCCATGGCATCGACGTGCTGCAACTGCCCTACGTACAGACGCGCGGCGACGCCAATTCAGATGTCTGGACGGACGAAGGCGACGCGCGGATGCGCCAGCTGGTCCAGTCCGTCTATCCGCGCTCGGAGGGCGCCCGGCACGAGCCCTACACCATCGCGGTCTGCCATATCGACCGGTTGGCGGCGCAATGGCCCATCGCACCGCTGATCATCCGTGCCAACGCCGGCCCCGGCATGGGCGACGTTGAAATGGACCTGCTTGGCCCCGACGGCAACCCCGCCTACCTCTGGCTGAACATCGACCCGAACGACGATTGGTTCCTGGAGTGCCTGTTTGAATATACGGATGCCGCAGGGACGGTCAAACGGGCCGTGGTGCCGAAGGATCGCGTCACGCCGATCGCAGGCGACGCCAGCGAACCCAGTGCGTGCCCGAGCGTCAGGGTACGCATGGCGGGCCTGTTACCCGTGCCCACGTCGGGCCGGATCATTCTGCGCGTCAAGCTCTTGGAGAGCGCCGCCGGCGGCGTGGCCTTCCTGGGCACCAACATCCTGGGCGTCGCCGTGCGCACACCCTGGCAGCTGGCGACGATGGCGTACCAGCAGGAAACGCTGGTCCACGAGATGGGCCACCTGCTGGGCATGACGCCCAGCGGGCCGGAATGGGCCAACGCCAACGAAGGCGGCGAACTGTATGACGCGTCGAAGCTGGACGGAGGACGCTACTTTTATTCAGACGCCGGCAACCACTGCCACTTCGGCCTGCCTGCCAACCAGGCCAATTCCAGCAACGTCGGCGCATGCGTGATGTTCGGCGGCGACTGCCAGAGCATCCGCTTCTGCCCGTCGTGCTCGGAAGCCGTACGCAAGGTGGACATGTCCAATGGCTGGACCACGTCCTGACGCGTGGCGCCGCTTAGCGGCGCGCGCCTTTGTCCTGCTGTTCACCGCCGCCGCCTGGGCATTCACCCCGGCAGCGTCCGCCCAACCCCCATCCGTCACGCCGCAGAAGACCATGAATTCCGACTGGACCGAACCCGCTTCCTTCGCATCCGTGCCGATCAACAGCATGCGCGACCATGCCTGCATGCCCGCCAACGACGGCTACGACGAACAGCTCCACATCGCGGCGCCTGCCCGCGTCTGGCCGCGGGGGCCCGGCGTGCTGGTCATTCCCGTGTGTGTGCGCGGCATCGTGCCTGCCGTGCAGCACCCGACCTTGCCGCGCATCGTGGCGACCGATCTTGAAACACGCAAGGCCTACGATGAGGTGGCGTTCGAATACAAGCTGCCGACACGTCCCGGCGTCGAGGTCGACACCATCGCAAGCTCGCGCCCGCCACGGGGGAAACCCGTCGCACCAGGCATGAGCGTCGGCACGCAGTTCAGCACGGACCTGGCGGCCCGCGCCGGGCTACCGGCCAGCCCGGCCAAGTATGAGGTGTATGTCGAGTCCAACGGCTTGCGGTCGAACACCGTCACGATCGAAGTGCTGCCGCCGCGGTAGGCGCGGCCTGATCAGCCGTTCTTGTCACCCGGCGGCGTCCCGGCCGCCCTGATGCGCGCTATCTGGGCTTGCGACATGGCAGCGGCGGCGGCGCCAAAGTCGCCCGGCTTCCGATCAGGCTTGGCCAACATCGCCGCCACGTCGGGATCGGCATCAAAGTTCGACGCCACCGTGAAATACAGGAACATGTACTGCTGCAGGTCCCGCCTGTCTTCAAGTCGGTATTTGATCCAGGCCGTCTTGGCCACCTTGCCCAGCACGCGCAGCACCTCATTGCCATCCTTGTATTGGCTGAAAGCGCTGCGGTGCGTGGCGTAAATCCAGTCCGTGATCGCGACAAGCGGAAGCCGCGTCTGTCCGAGCAGTTTCCTGCTAAGCGCGATCTCCATGTGCTCGTCGGGATAGATATGCAACTCCAGGTACAGCGGGCCCTCGCCCTGCGGCAGATCGGTCGGCGGAAAATGAACGTGAGCCTCTTTGTTGAAGATCACCTCGTCCAGTTTGCCGTCGAACATGTGCTTTTGTGCCAGAGCCCCATCGGCACCACGCCATTTCACCGTGAACTCCGTGCCATTCAAGGTATAGCAACACGTTCCCGATCCTTCTCCGCCACCCACGCCCATCGCACCGGAAGTCGCCGTATGTCCGTCGCTATCGATAATCTGTATGGTGTCGATGTCCCAGGGCGTGTAGTTGAAGGCGACGAACGTCAAACCCCGGTAACCAGGCTCATCGGTACAACCCGACAGCAGTCCAAGCCCCGCCAGCAAGACGATCAGCCCTTTGTTCATCCTTCCCCCCTGAATAGCGCTTCCTTGTGATGACCCCGATGGCCTAGCGATTCGGCCTGGTGCTTTCGATGAACTGCCGCAGCTCCGCTTCGGTCGCCTCTCCGGGCTCGGGTAGTCCTTGCAAGAAATCCGGTGCCCCCGGGCTCGTCGGGCCGGGCTGCACACGTACTTCACCCCCAGGCAGGAAAATCGCCCAGGCATAACCACTGTGAAACGGTTGGTAGGGCAAGACTGGAGCATCCCGCGCGGCCAGATCGTTTTCCCCGCGCTCGAACATCGAGTCGGAGTTCCATTCGATCCGCATCGTCATGCCTGGCTTCCACTGGGAAGGGATCGAAACGCAGCACGTTCCCGAGGTAGAGGCAAGGGCTTGCGCATTTCCCGCCCAGCCTTGATTGATGTAGACGGGAGCCAGCGCTTCATTCAGGTAATTGATGATCCCCAACCGCACCCCGATAGTCTCGGGAATCGGCATCGGCTGCGCCTGCGCGATCGCTCCCGCAAGACCGGAAGCGCTCATGCACAGCCACAGCATCCGTTTGATCCCAAACCGGAGCAAGCGAAGTCCGAGCGGCCAGAACGTTGGCGATTGCGATGTCTGCATGATCGGCATCCTGTGGGAAATTGAGTCGCCTTTTTTCCCGGTCTATCCGGCGACCTTATCGCCTGGCGGCGTTCCCGTCGCCTTTAGTCGGGCGACCGTCTCCGAGGAGAGGGATTCGACAGCCGCAGCGAAATCTCCGGGTTTCCTACCGGGACTTGCCAGTAAAGCGGCAATATCCGGATCCGAATCAAAGTTCGATGCGACGGTGAAATACAGGAACATGTACTGCTGCAGGTCCCGCCTGTCTTCAAGTCGGTATTTGATCCAGGCCGTCTTGGCGACTTTTGCCAGCACGCGCTGCACTTCATAGATATCACGATACGCGTTCAGGGCGTCGCGATGCTGCCTGTACAGCCATCGAGTCGTTTCAATAATCGGAATCCGCGTTTGCCCAAGCAACTTTCGGCTAAGCGCGATTTCGACGTGCTCGTCGGGATAGATATGCAGCTCCAGGTACAGCGGCGCGTCCCCCGGCGGCAAATCGGATGCGGGAAAATGCACGCGGGCTTCCTTGTGAAAAAACAGCTCGTCCATTTTTCCGTCATAGAGGTGCCGGATCGCCTCTTCGCCGTCCAGACCCGACCACTTCACTGCAAAATCGGTACCTCGCAACGTGAAGCAGCAGGTGACGGTGCCCTCTCCACCACCAGGACCGATCGACCCTGTGCCCGCAGAACGGCTTTCGCTGTCGGTGATCTGAACGGCATCCAGGTCCCAGGGCGTGTAGTTATACGCCACGAACGAAAATCCTTGGTAGCTTGGTTCGCCATTGCAGCCGGTCAGCAAGCCACCCAAGACCAGTGCCGCTATCACGTGCCTACGCATACTCACCAGCGCGCCTCCGGGGTTGGCCACGTCACCTACGCTAAAGGCGCGCAGGCGTCAGCCCTTCCAGGTTCGCGCGCATCTTCTCCGTGCGCGCCACGTTTTCAAGATCCGCCTTCATCTTCGCGTCCTCGGACTTATAGTTGGTCTTGCCGAAGATATCCTTGTCGCGTACTCGGAAATACATCGACGTGCTGGCCAGCAAATGATCAGGCCAGCTGCTCAGCATCGCGTCGTGCACCAGGAAGTCGAACAGCGCCATGACCTTTTCGGGCAGGGGGTTAGTGCCCGCGCTGGCTTCCCGCCATACCGTCAGCAAGCGTTGCTGCATGGCGCGCTTCGCCTTCATGTCGGCCAGCGGATCCTTCGGCTTGGTATCCTCGTCGACGGTGCCGCCATTACGCCGCGTTATCTCGTCGCGCACTCTTGCCGGCTCGTTCATGATGGCGGTGACCTGTTCGATGCGTCGCACGCGCTCGGGGTCGGTGCGAGCCACCTCCGCCCGGTACCTTTCCAGCTCGGCCTCTTCATTTTCCGCCTTCTCCAGCGCCCGATATTCTTCTTCCAGTCGCTGCCACAACGGCTTGAAGCGCTTGGGCGGAAGCTCGCCGCGGCTGGCGTCGGCAGTTGCCCGACGCTCATCCTTCAGGGCTTCCAGTTCTTTCAGGCGAGCCGTATTCTCCGGCTTGGCCCGTTCCTCTCTTGACATCGCGCTGACGCGGCGGAATTCTTCGTCGTAGGCCTGTTGCGGCGTGAAGAAGTCCCGATCCTGGATCCACTTTTCCGCAGGGTCCGACAGTTCGCTTTTGAAGACGGGGTCTTGGTATCTGACCGCGAGCCAGCGCAGGAAAACCTCCATGTGCGGCAGAAAATCCACGCCTGGTTCGTACTTCACCACGCCACGATAGGCGTCCACCAGTTCTGTGATTTGGTAGCTTTTCCCGCCATCCGCGAGGGCGGCCGACATCGAGAATTTCGCGAAAGTCAGGGGCCGCTTATCAAACAGCTGTTCGATGCTGTAAAGGGCGGCACCGTTCGACATCGCCAAGTTCAGCATGTCCCGTAGCGGAACCCGCGACAATTCGCCGCGCGCGCCGAGCGATCCCTCTGGACTGACGCCCGTCACATCCCCGCTCGAGCCGGGATATAGAAACTGTTCGCCTCGGGTCTTCTCCAAGCTGTCCAGACGCTGGTTCGCGCGCAGTTCATGGCCGGCGGCAAAATGGACGCATTTTTGCACCGCCGCAGGGACGGTCAGCGTGCGGTCTTTGTGGGTTTGCTTCAGCAGATCGGTAAACGGCAGGAACCCAAGAAAGGTGCTTTCATCCATGATCGAAGACACGGAATCCAACAGTCCCAGGAACCGGATATGGATCTCGGCCTCGGGTGCGCCGTTTTCCCCGGGAATCACCAGGTCCTTGTCGTTCCGGCGCCGGTACTTCTTGACCACGTCGTTGACGAACTGGCGGGCCATGACTCCGCCCCGATCACCTCCGAAAACCGAAATTTCGATGCGGCGCACGTTGTTCATTTCCGCGCTGACCGCCTCATGCGCCGACTTGAGCTGCCGCAGCGCAGCGTCCACGCGGACGTCCACGCCCGTTCCCATCAGGTAGGCCACGGTCTCATTGTCGCGGATGATCGGCACCCCTTCCATCGCCGTAGACTTGACGACTTCCTTGCCAGCGGTCCAGGCCACCTTAAGCGGATTCTTCTTGAATCCAGACCAGAACCCCCGGATGGTTCCCTTAGCCCGGTTGACCAGACGTTCGGGGTCCCAGGCATTCCAGATCCGCACAACTTTGTCGGGAAGCGTCTTGACGTCTTTCACCACGTCGGTATACGCCTTCACCATCGGCTGGAAGGAGCCCTCCTTGATCATTTTTTGCGTCGCGCTGCGCAGCCGCTTCAAGGCGTCGTGCTCGGGGATCTCGTCCAGTCGCGTCATGTTCTTGGCGGCGCTCTTGGCGTTCTTGCCCGCTTCGCTCAGCAGTTTCCCGCCCGCCACGGTGGCGCCATAGATGAAGTCGTCGTTCTTCGCGTCCTCATTCAGTTCGGTCCCCAGACCCGAATAGTAGAAACGGAACCAATATTGCTTGACCGGGCGATCCTCGTCATCATGCGCATAGTGCGCTTCCCAGAGCCGGCTGATATTGGAATAAAACGTTGGGTGCTTGCCATCGGCGTCCCGGCTACGGCCAAACCCGTCAAAGAAAAAGCCGATGCGCACGATCGCACCACATTCCTGGCAGTCGTCCTTGGGATATGCGGCCTCGCTCTCGGCGATCTTCTTCAGCACCGAAGCCGGCGTGCGGTCGATAGGCGACAATTCACCAGCGTCGGGGTTAGCCATTCTTGTCTCCTGGCGGCGTTCCCGCCGCCTTTAGCTGCGCGATTTTCTCTTGCGGCATTCCTTGCACGGCAACAGCGAACTCCCCGGGCTTGCGGCCGGGCTTTGCCAGCATCGCGGCAATCTCGGGGTTCGTGTCGAAATTCGATGCAACCGTGAAATACAGGAACATGTACTGCCGCATATCCTGGGCGTCCTCGATGCGATACTTAACCCATGCCCTCTTGGCGACTTTGGCGACCACGCGCCGGAGTTCCGAGCTGCTTCGATAATCTCCCAATGCGTCGCGGTGCTGCGCATACAACCAGCGCGTGGCGTCGACAATGGGAATTCGCACCTGGCCCAGCAGCTTTCGGCTGAGCGCTATTTCCATGTGCTCGTCGGGATAGATGTGCAGTTCGAGATAAAGCGGTCCATCCCCCGCTGGCATCTCCGCAGGCGGGAAATGGACCGGCGTTTCTTTATTGAAAATGACTTCTTCCAACTTGCCGTCGAACATGTGCTTTCTGGCCAATTCGCCGTCCGCGCCGCGCCATTCCACCTTGAAGTCGCTGCCCGTCAAGGTATAGCAGCATGTCACCGAGCCCTCGCCCCCGCCGGCTCCGATCGAACCCGAGACCGCCGAATTGCCTTTACCGTCCTTCACTTCGACCCTGTCCAGGTCCCAGGGCGTGTAGTTGTACGTCACGAAGGAGAATCCCTGGTAGTTCGGTTCGCTGTTGCAGCCGGCCAATAATCCCAGCCACATCAACAAGACAAGCAACCCCTTACGCATTCCAACCCCCTAAAGCACCTGCATTGATCTTTGCCACCAGGTTGCGCCGGCGCCTATACCGCGCCACGGCCATGCGCCTGCTCGGCACGCAGCAGCGCATCCCATACCTCGTCCGGCACATCCGCCAGCGCCTGCGACAGCCCCGGTCCGCTTTCCTTGAACCTCCGCAACATTGGAGCGATGGCCTCGTGCTCGTCAAAACGCGGTGAAATGGTAATGCCCCACGCCACGTAGTCCAGCATGTCGCGTTCGGTGGCGATCCCGTAGGATCGCGCCCTTTCCATCTGCGCCACTACCTGCGTGTAGAGCGCGTCCTGGCGCAGGCCGCCGCCCAAAACACCCAAATAGAGCCGGCGGATCTGTACCGCCAACTTGTCCGGGTAGTCCATGTCCAGCAGCGCCTGGTGTTGTGCCAGCGTAAAGGCCTGCTGGCGGGAGTCTCGAGCGCTCTGCCGCATGTCGCCGCCTGCCCCTACCCATTGCGCGACGGATCCGTTGCGCCGCACGTAACGCAACTGATGCACGGGCCCCAGGAAATGCTCGCGCTCCTCATCCGTCCACACCTGAAATGCCCTGTCCAGAATGCGGCTGTCATAGAAATGCAAGTAGTACTCGCGCCCATCCGGCAGGCCGTATTCGCCGTAATAGGCGTAGTGGGCCATCAAATCGGCCAGTGGCCACGCGGATACGATGTGCGTCACCGCGAACTCGCCGCCATCGGCCTCATGCAGCTTCCCAAGCAGGCGCAGCAGCTCCGAGGTGCGGGGCGCCTGCTTGCCGCGCGATAGCTCGAAACGGCTCAGGTCATCAACCTGGATCAACAACGGCGCGATCTCGTCGTACACCGCCAGGTCCGTGCCCACCCAGACGGAACCATAGCTAAGATCCGCGCAAGCCTTGACCGGCCGGGCAAGCTCCGTGCGGCCGCGAAAATCCACCAGCAGATACGTATTCGGCGCCGTGCCGGCTGCGGACGCCAGCGTTTCCGCCTGCGCCAGCGTGTCATTCAGCCGTTCCTCCCAACCACCCATGCCGGTCTCCACCTTAGACCTTGTCGGTGATGGACTGCACGCCATCATGGGCATCCAGCACGCACTGCTTGCAGACGGTGAACTGCGGGAACGCATAGGGCATGCGGTCCGGTCCCGCGAACTGCTTGTTGCCCGTCTTCACATCGATGCGGCCCGGCGCGGTCACGATGATGTTGCCGCCTTCCAGCACGATGCTGGCGCCCGCCGCGTTCGCGATGCGGATGCGTTTGGGCGCGGCATAATCAACGGCCGTCTGCGCGCTGCCAATCGTGATGTCTTTCTGGGCCTGGACCCGCAGGATGTCGTGCTGCGCCTGCACGTCCACGTCGCCCGTCGCCGAAATCAGGTCCAGCCCCGAATCGGCGCCGCCTTGCTGCAAGCCCGCGACGATCCCCAGGCCCTGCCCCGTATGCAGGCGCAATGCGCCCATCACGGCCAGGTTCTGGTCTTTTCCCGATGACCAATGCACCGAGTCGCCCGCCACGTACTGCATGTGCTGCCCCGCTATCTGCGCCAGTCCCGCCCGGGCGGCCATCAGCACCACCGGGTCGGTGGAATGCGGAACCTTGCCCTGGGCGGCCTGCGTATGCTTGGCCGAGGCGTCGGCCTGCGCCGGCGCCAGGCCGTCCGCGGCGACGGTGCCGGACGTGATGCGGTGCATCGCCGCCAGCGGCGCCCGCTCGGCGTCCGGCACGCTGGCGGCGGGCCCTTTGGTGCCCAGCACCGTGGCCAGCCGCATGCCCTGATGAGCGCCCACGACCGAGTCCAGCGATCGGGCCATCTGATCCGTCTGGCTGGCCAGGGCCAGCAAGCCAGCCGCATCGCCTGCCGCGCTGGCGTTGCCGTCGGTGGCGTAGGTGCTGAGCAGCACGCCCGCCCCGCCGCGCACGGCGCCGTAGCCATCGGTGCGCAACTCTGCGCCCAGGCCACGCAGCCCCCCGCGGTAGTTGCCTGCCTGATGGATCAGATGGCCCAGATTCAGTTCGCTGGATCCCTGGGTGCTCTTGATCTGCGTGCGCAGTTGGTCGTCGGTATCGTCGAAGACGATCTGGTTGTAGCCCGCTCCGCCGAACTCCTTGCTCTTGAAACCGGTCAGCGCGGCGGCATTGCGGTGGTTCTCGTCGCCGCCGGCCGCGCCGTGCCACGCGGGCGCGTTGCCCGCCGCCAGGTTCGCCTGCGCGCTGGGCACGCCGTCCCGCGCCGCGGCGTAGACCTGCGTATCGGCCTGGCCGCCCGGACGTCCGCCCGGTGTAGCCGGCGTGCCGCCTTCGCCGCGCCCGTTGTATAGCGCGCCGATGACCACGGGCTGATCGACATCGTCGTCCAGGAAGCGCACCAGCACTTCTTGCCCGATGCGCGGCACAAAGCTCATGCCCATGCCAGCGCCTGACTGGCGCTGCGCCACGCGCACCCAACGGCTCTTGGCTTCTCCGTCCTTGCCCTCGGCTTGCCAATGGAACCGGATACGCACGTCACCGCGGTGGTTCCTGAGTATCTCGTCCTGTCCCTTGACCTGCGTGGCGCCTTCCGCATCCGTCACGATCGCCGTGTGCACGCCGTGAACCGACGGCGCGCCAGCCAGGCGAGCGCCGCGCGTTTGCGGCAGCTGGGGCCGCCACGGGCGATCGCAACGCACGGCGTCGAAACGGTTCGCGTAGCCGACCTCGTGCGCCTTGGCCAGCACGGCCGCATCGGGGGCCGGCTCAACGGTGTCGTCCCGCTCCGCGCCCGGCGCCGCGATGGCATCGTCGTCCAGCATCAAATGCGCGTCCAGTCCGCCCAGCCGCTGCGCCAGCGACGCGCGGGTCTCGGGTGGAAGGTTATTGATGCCGACGTGCTCGACACGGTCCAGCGCGAAGACGGGCTCGAAGCCCGCTTCGTTGACGGGGCCTAGCGACGACATGGCTTGCAACGTGAAACGCGTGCCGGAACGGAAGGTGCGCACGCCGCCCTGGCCGACGAAGATCTCGGCCTGCGCGCGCACCGCTTCCATGGCCAATGCCGCCTGGCGCTTGGCCTGGGCTTCGTCGGCAACACCGCCGTGGCCCAGCGGCTCGTACCATTCCAGTCCAGCGGCATCGTCATTGCCGTTGGCCGGATTGACCAGCGCCTCGGCCGCGATGGCGCGCTTGCTGCTGGGGTGCCAGCCCAGCACCGTGATGCGGTCCGGAATACGACGGCGGCGGCGCGCAATGGCCTGCACCGTGTCGCGCGCTTCGGTGGCGCCTGCGCGATGGAAACGAACGCCGCCGCTAGCCGATTCCGCGTCCTCGTCCAGGTTTCGGCTATCCGCGAAGATCAGCACGGCATGCTTCGCGGGCACGTCGGCGGCCTCGATCACCGTCCAACCCAGCCCGGCTTCAGCCAACAGCCGGCTGATGAATTCATAGTCGGTCTCGCGGTATTGCGTCACATACGGACGCGGCGCCAGATCGGCCAGCACCTGGTCCACGCCGGGCGCAATACGGGTAACGTAACCTTCGTAGCCGTCCAGCACATGACGCACGATGTCCAGCACCGGCTTGTCTTCGAACAGGCGGCTTGCGCGCTGCTGCGTGGCCAGCCACAACCATGGCACGACCGTCAGCCGATAGCGCGCCAGGCCCGCGTCGCCGGACAGCAGCTCGGCCTCGCGGATCAGGCCGCTGCGGCTGATCTCGCTGCCATCGGCGCGCGTCGTCCACAACGTCACCGGGCGCGAAATCATGTCGTGAAGCGCCAGGCCGGCGTTGTCGGACAGCGCCACAATGCGCAGTTGCGCCACGCCGGACAGGGCCTCACGCGCTACCCAGCCTTCCACTTGTAACGCGGCGAGCGCGCCTTCACCCTCAAGGCGGTACAGGCGGGCGGCGGAACTGAACAGACCGTTCGTCGCTGTGGAATCCATCGCGGAAGAACCTTCATCAAGGACGCATCAGGGCTCGGTGTGAGCTTGGGCATTGGGGCATTCCGCAGCGGTGCCCCAGTGACCTGCGCATACGCGCAGGCGGCATTGCTCGCTTTCCAGGAAGCCCAGCTTGCGGCATTCCGCCAGCCGCGCCGACAACGGCGAGCCCGGCAATTCACGTATGAAAATGCCATCGCTCTTATAGACCTTGGTGCCTGGCGGCGAGGCCGGCGGCAAGCCGTAAGACATCAATGTGGCCAGCAGCGCGGCATCGCTATCGCTGCGCGGAGCCGGCTTGCCACGCGCGGCGGAAGCCTTGGCGGTGGCCGCCGGATCACGCGCGTGCTCGGCGCGCTGCACCGTGGGGCCCGGCGCCTTGGCGCTAGCGGAATGGGGCGCCGCGGATACGGCGGCGGGCTTGGGCGCAGCCGCGGTCACAGCCAGCGCGGACAGCGGATTGGTGGGCTCGCCCGCATCGCGGTCGCGGTCCCGCGTCAGCTGCGCCAAGGGATGGTCTTCCACGATCGTGGCCGCGTTGGAGGCCGGTGGCTCGGGCGCGCTGGGCGCGGGCGCCATCGCGGCAGTTGGCAATACGGATTGAGCGCGCGCTGAAGCGTCCGGCGCGTCTGCCCTGGCCACGACATCGGGCAAGGCCGGCGTGTCGAACACTGCCCACATTCCCGCGCCCACGACGCAGAGCAACAGCAGCAGCAACACCCACATCGGCCCCTTGGATCGACGTTTGGGCGCCAGGTGTTTGACCTCGGCATCGGGCACGCGCCCTTCCAGCGCGGCGAGGATGCGCGACGATTCGCGCGCCTCGTCTGGAGAGGCGCGCCCGGCTAGCAAACTTGGAATAGAGGTCGGTGCGCGCGATCTTTTTTCGTCTTCTGCCATGCAAGGTCCCGTGTCGGCGAAGGGCCCACGGACCCCTCGTAACCAAGGTGATCGAGAATACCCGAGCCACGCATTTTGATCACCGATTCTTGTTACGATTCCTAAGGCACAGACGCTGTTTGCAACGCCCAAGCGCTTGCCTCAATCCCAAATAGAACAAAAGATTACGCCTTCGTGATTGAGGGATACCGTTGCTACTTCTGCTGCCCCTTTATTTTCTGCTTGCGATAGGCGTATCGGCGCTGCTCGTCTTCCCATCTTTTCGTATGGGAACGGCGCGAAGCGTCCGCGCGTTGGCGCTGGGCGTACGCCGAGCGCTGGCCCGTCGCGCGGGTGAAGCGGCGGGTGTCGTGGGGGGCTCCGCACAGGGCGTGCGAACGGGTTTGGGAAAGGCGGGGGCTACGTTCTCCGCCTATCGCTGGCATATCGCCGGGGGGCTGGCAGTCGTGTTGCTTCCGTCACTTTTCGCTTTCGTCATGCGACACAATCACACATTTTTTTACGAGGACCGAACGGCGGGTCCGGACCCCAGAATCCAGGCGTTATTGACCGGTGAACGGCTGGTTCCACCGCCCCCGCTGCCCCCCGAAATATTCACCACGCGCGAAGTCGAATTGGTACGCCCGAACCTGGGTGGCGCCAGCCGCGACTGGAACCTGCTTGATGCCGATTACCGCCAACGGCTCTTGGCCGCATACCGGGTGATGCGCGAAGAACACGGCTATGAAATGGTGCTGATCGAAGGCTATCGGAGCCCGGAGCGGCAGACCGAGCTGGCGGCCAAGGGGTCGCACGTGACCAACGCCGGCGCCTACCAGAGCTATCACCAATATGGCCTTGCCGCGGACAGCGCATTCCTGCGCGACGGCAAGGTCGTCGTGTCGGAGAAAGACCCGTGGGCCATGCGGGGCTACGAACTGTTCGGCCAGACCGCCGAACGCGTCGGATTGACGTGGGGCGGACGCTGGAAGCTGATGGACTTCGGTCACACCGAACTGCGTCGCGCGGGCGTCATGCGGCGCGGCGCCGGAGCCTCGCCATGATGCCGTCATGCCGCCACGTCAGCATGCAACGAACGCCGCCTTCGCGCAGCCCCGCAACCCCTATTTTCATGGAGCCTCATGACCCGCGTGCTTAAAACCGGCCTCGTGCTGGCCATGGTCTTCGGCGTGGTCTGGCTAGCCGTCATCATCTGGTGGCAGGAGTCGCACACGCTGCCCACCGGCGTGGATATCGGCTTGTACCTGTTCGCCTTGCCGCTGGCGCTGATCGCGGCGGGATGGGCGGGCAAGCGCATCGTGCGGGCGCGGCGCGAAGCCCGCGCCAACCCGGCGCCGGCCGCCACCGATGGCGACGGGCAAACCGCCCCCGCCACGCCGGCGACGGCTCGCCTGGTCGT
Source organism: Achromobacter sp. MYb9 (assembly GCF_002975275.1). GTDB lineage: Bacteria > Pseudomonadota > Gammaproteobacteria > Burkholderiales > Burkholderiaceae_B > Achromobacter. Next base: position 170,493 of record NZ_PCOQ01000006.1, read on the forward strand.
GCTGGCCAGCACCGCGCGCGCCGCGCAGGGCAACGACCCCGCGTCCATCCATGCCGCGGTGGCCGAACAGCAGCGCCCTGCGCTGGATGTGTCCTTGATAAACGCCAAGGGCTTTCCCATCTTCGCCGCGCGCGCGGCACATCTGGACACGGAATTACTGCGCGACGCGGCAGCGGGGCAGCAGGCTCCCAAAGTGGCCCTGGCCGAGGACATCGTCCGGGCCACCGCGTTGCTGGCCGATGTCGTCCAGACCCTGTCGCAAGAAGCCCGCGCACGGGTGCTGGACAGCGGCACGCCGGAACGCGACGACGCGTGGCCGCTGCTGCAATTGGAACTGGCGCTGCCCGTGCAGTGGCCTGAAGCAGCACGCGACCATGCCTGCAAGCAGGCGCGCGCGGCGGCCGTCTGGCCAGACTCCCGTCTTGGCATGCGCCCCCACGCCGCGAAAAACGCGCTGGACAGCGATAGCCTGCTGCGCCAGCTGGCCCAGGAACCGTTGACGCCCGCCATCGCCACGCTGCGCCTTGTGGCCGCGGCCGATTCCTACATCGACGCGAATCGCGTGCAGGACTGGGAGCAACAAGGCGCGCTGGCCGGCAACGCCACGCCGCAGGGCCGCATCCCCGGCGAAGCCGCGGCCGGACTGCTCGTGGACCTGGCCTTGGGCAGGCAGGACGCCGGAACGCCGGTTGCGCCGCCAGAAGGCGCAATGACGTTGACGTTGTCAGCCACGGCGCAGCGCGCCACCGCGGCCGATGCGCGGGGCGCCATCAACGAACCCATGCTGGCGGCGTTGGCGACGCAGTTTCTGGAACGGCACGCGCAACCCGCCGACGCGATTGCCGCCCTGGTCAGCGACGCCGATCATCGCGGCAGCCGCCCGCTGGAAGCGGCCGGATTGGCCAGTACGCTGTTTCCCAAGCTGGACCCAAACCAGGACTGCCTGGCCGTCGGGGCTGCTTGCGGCTACACCGGCGCGGCCTCACACCTGTTGACCCTTGTCGTGGCCAACGAGGCCTGCGCCCAAATGGAAGGCCCCGTGCTTGTCGTGTTGACCCAGGACCCCGCGCTACGCGCATGCGCGCTTGTTGCTCCCGCGCTTTCCCCCTCCGCCTGACCCACAAAAAAACAGTCAAAAATCATGCGTAGCCCCTCAGGTTTCTTTTCCGGAATATCCAGCGCGCTCAGCGAAGGCCGGCATTGGTCGTCGCGCCTTCTGGCCAATCCGCGCACCTTCATGGCGATCGGCCTGCTGGCCTTGGTGGTGTTCCTGTTCCTGTTTGCCGACACCGTCGAGATCGGCCTGACCTGGGCCGCCATCGCCCTGGGCATTTGCCTGTTCCTGTGGCTGTGCGTGTTCGTGTGGCGCCGCCGGCGCACGCGGCATGCCAACAAGAAACTGGGCGACATGCTGGAGCAGCAGGCGCAGACCGGCGCCGCCGCCAACCGTGGCGAGGTGGATGCGCTGCGCGCCCGGCTGACGCAGGCCGTGCGCACCATCAAGACGTCGAAGATCGGCCAGGTGTCGGGCAATGAAGCCCTGTATGAACTGCCCTGGTACATCGTGATCGGCAACCCGGCCGCCGGCAAAAGCAGCGCGGTGATCAATTCGGGCCTGCAATTCCCCTTCGCTGACAAGAACGGCGCGGCCGTGCGCGGCGTGGGCGGCACACGCAACTGCGACTGGTTTTTCACCACCGAAGGTATCTTGCTGGACACGGCCGGCCGCTACTCGGTACATGAAGAAGACCGCAACGAGTGGATGGGGTTCCTGGACCTGCTTAAGCGCCATCGTCCCAAGGCGCCCATCAACGGCATCATCGTCGCCGCCAGCATCGAAGAACTGACGGGCTCGGGTCCCGAATTCGCGATCAATCTGGCCAAGAACCTGCGCCAGCGCGTGCAGGAGCTGACGGACCGGCTTGAGGTGTTCGCGCCGGTCTACATCATCTTCACCAAGGCCGACCTGATCTCCGGCTTCAGCGAGTTCTTCTCGGACTACGACCAGCACGAACGCGACCGCGTCTGGGGCGCCACCCTGCCCTATGGCGCGGAAGAGAACCGCGACGTGCTGGCGCTGTTCGACGAGCGCTTCGACGAGTTGTACGAAGGCTTGAAGGAAATGGGTACCGCCCAGATCTCGTTGCGCAGCAACCGCGAGCTGCCCCCCGGCCTGTTGACCTTCCCGCTGGAATTCGCCGGCATCAAGCCCGCATTGCGGACCTTCCTGTCCACCCTGTTCGAAACCAATCCGTTCCAGTACAAGCCCGTGTTCCGCGGCTTCTACTTCACCAGCGCCTTGCAGGAAGGCGTGTCGCAAAGCACTTCCACCGAGCGGCTGGCCGAACGTTTCGACCTGCATCCCGCCCAGCGGGCGCAAGTGCGCAACGTGTCGTCGCACAATGGATTCTTCCTGCGCGACCTGTTTTCCAGCGTCATCTTCGCCGACAAGAAACTCGTGCGCCAGCACGCCAGCCCGGCCAAGGCCCGCATGCGCTACCTGACCTTTTTTGGTCTGGTGTTGGCGCTAGGCCTGGTGTTGGGCGGTTGGAGCTGGTCGTACCTGGGCAACCGGCAACTGGCGCAGAACGTGCAGGCCGACATGGACAAGGTTGTGCGCCTGCAAAGCGAACGCACCGACCTGCAAAGCCGGCTGGAAGCCATGGAGATCCTGCAGGACCGCATCGAACAGCTGGACCGCTATTCGTCCAGCCGGCCGTGGTCGCTGGGGCTGGGCCTGTACCAGGGCGACGTGCTGAAGGAACGCCTGCTGGCCGAGTACTACAACGGCGCTCGCCAATTCATGCTGACGCCCGTGAAGGCCAGCCTGGAGGACTTCCTGGTCAAGGTGGACATCTCGGCCGCCGCGGCCGCCACCGGCGGCACGCCACAGCCCGCGCCGCAGGCCGCCCGCGCGTCGCACAACGCGGGCGGCGACACCCTGTTCCAGGATGCCTCGCCCACCAACGCGGATGACGCCTACAACGCGCTGAAGACGTACCTGATGATGGCCAACCATCAGCACGTGGATCCCACGCACCTGTCGGATCAGATCACGCGCTTCTGGCGCGGCTGGCTGGAGACCAACCGCGGCGCGATGCCGCGCGACCAGTTGATCCGCAGCGCCGAACGCCTGATCTCGTTCTACGTCAGCCGCGCGCCGGACGCCGGCTGGCCGCAGATCGACACCAATCTGGCCTTGGTCGAGAAGACGCGCGGCAGCCTGCGCTCGGTCATGCAGGGCATGCCGGCCCGCGAACGCGCCTACGCCACATTGAAAGCGCGCGCCGCAACGCGTTTCCAGACCATGACCGTGGCGCGCATCGTCGGCGAAAACGATGCCGGCGTGGTGGCGGGCAGCTACGCCATTCCGGGCACGTTCACCCGCGAAGCCTGGGAGCAATACATCCAGCCCGCCATCGGCGAAGCGGCCAAGAAGGAGGTGCAGACCAGCGACTGGGTCCTGGGTGTGAACGCCCGCGACGACCTGACCCTGGAAGGCAGCCCCGAACAGATCCAGAAGAGCCTGGCGACGATGTACAAGACGGAGTACGCGGAGGAATGGCAGAAGTTCCTGCGCGGCGTGACGATCAAGCCGTTCACCAGTTTCGACCAATCGGTCGCGGCGATGAACCGCCTGGGCGACCCGCAGACGTCTCCCATCGCCAAACTCATCAACACGACCTACGAGCAGACGTCCTGGGACAACCCCTCGCTGATCAACGCCGGGCTGCAACAGGCGCAAAGTGGCGTGGTGGGCTGGTTCAAGCGCGTGATCCTGCGCCAGACGCCCCCCGCGCCGGCAGCGGCCGCCGCCAACGGCGAGGCGATGCCCATGGGCCCGGTCGGCCGCGAGTTTTCGGACGTGGCACGCCTGGTCGTCACGCGTGAAAACCAATCGCTGCTGGGCAACTACATGGGCGCGTTGTCGAAGATCCGCACGCGCTTCAACCTGCTGAACAACCAGGGCGACCCCGGCCCCGGCGCGCTGACGCTGATGCGCCAGACGCTGGAAGGCAAGGACTCGGAACTGGCGGATGCCCTGAAGCTGGTGGATGAGCAGATGCTGGCCGGCATGAGCCCCACGCAGCGCGAAACGTTGCGCCCGCTCTTGGTGCGCCCGCTGATCCAGGCCTATTCGGTCACCATGCAACCCGCCGAATCCGAACTGAACAAGGTCTGGAACGCGCAGGTCTATCAACCCTTCAACCAGACGCTGGCGGAAAAATACCCCTTCGCCGGCCGCGCCAGCGTCGAAGCGAGCAGCGACGAGATCGGCCAGGTCTTCGGACCGCAGGGCAGCATCGCGAAGTACGTCAACGACACGCTGGGGCCGCTGACCGTGCGTCGCGGCGACATCCTGACCGCACGCACCTGGGGCGACATGGGCGTCAGCCTGCAGCCGACCTTCACGGCCAATTTCGCGCAATGGGTCGCGCCCCTGTCGGGTGGCGCGGCAGGCGCCGGCGCGGCCAGCCAGCCGCAGACGCTATTCCAGATCCAGCCCAAGCCGGCGGGCGGCGTCACGGAATACACCATCGAGATCGACGGCCAGCAACTGCGCTATCGCAACACCCCGCCGCAGTGGGTGAACTTCGTCTGGCCCAACGCGCAAGGCGCGCCCGGCGCCCGCATCACCGCCACGACGTTCGACGGCAGCGTCGTCGAGATCGTCAACGAGCCGGGGCGGTTTGGCCTGGAGCGCCTGATCTCTACCGCCCAGCGCACGTCCAACCCGGACGGCAGTTTCAACATGAGCTGGGGCAAGTCCAATGTGACCGTGCCCGTCAAGCTGCGCATCATCAGCAACGCCCAGGCGCCTGGCGCCGGCGGCAGCGAGCCCGGCAGCCAGGGCTTGCGCAACCTGCGACTGCCCTCCTCCGTGGTGGGCGCCTCCCCCGAACCCTCCGCCCAGCCGCGACCCGGAGCGCCGCAATGAGCAACGTGCAGTCCCCCCTGTTCCGAACGGCCTACTTCGGCAAGATCCCCACGCGCGGCGATTTCGTGAAGAACACGTCGCACCCGCAGTTGATGGCCACGCTGGACGCGTGGGTCGCCAACACCATGGAGATCCTGGCGCAAGAGCCGCATTGGAAGGCGCTATACGACGACACCGAGCCCACCCCCTTCGCCATCCTGGGATCGCGCGGGAAACTGGCCATTGCCGGCCATCTGCAACCCAGCCGGGACCAGTCGGGACGGCGGTTTCCGTTTCTGTCGGCAACCTCGGTTGAAGTGCAGCGGCCGCTGGAGTTCATCGCGCGCAGCCCCATCGCGTTCAGCAGGATGTGGAACCGCATGAGCGGCGCGGCCGGCATGCTGATGACCGATGCCGATCCCAGCGCAGCCCTGCAGCAGTTGAACGAACTGGAAGGCGAAATCCGCACGGCCGCCGATGACGGCTTTGACGCCTTCGTGGACTTGCAGACGATTGAGCGGCTGGAGGCCATGCTTCGCGGAAACGGCCACGCCGCCAGCCTGCACGACATCATCCTGGCGCTGGGCATCTTGCTGGAACCCGTGATGTCCAGCGGCTCTTCGCAACTGGACAAGGGGCTGGCCCTGCCCCTGCCGGACGATCCGCTCTACATGAACCTGGTGGCGGCGTACTGGATGACGCTGATCGCACCGTTCCTGTCGCGCGCGGATTTCGAGATCACCCTCTTTATCGGCCGCATCGCCGGCAAACACCGGCTGGTGACCGGTTTCCGTGGCGCGTCGCCGCAGACGCTGGCCAGCCTGCTGTCCACCCCGCAGGCGTTTGCCGAACAGCACATCGTGCTGGAAGACGCGCCCTGGGTGCGCAACCACGTTTCGGCCAGCCACGGCTTGGCCAAGCTTTCCAGCTATCTGGATCAACCGCGGCTGTCCTTGCGCATGGCGCTGGACACTTTCCGCGAAGTCTTCACCGGAGCCTGACCATGCGTGTCTCTCTCCTGATCATGGCGGCGCTGTTTTCATGCGCCGCGGCGGCGCAGGACGGCGCAACGGTCGTTCCCGCCAACGTCGTGCCGCAGCCCGGCCAGGTGGTCGCCAGCGGTTCCGTGCCCGACGAGGCCACCAAGGCCGACGTGCTGGCGCGGCTGCAACAGGTCTACGGCGTGGGCAATGTCATCGACCAGATCGACGTGGGCGGCGTCGTGGCGCCGCCCAACTGGTCCGAACACGTGGGCAAGCTGATCGGGCCGCCCCTGAAACAGATCAATCGCGGCCAACTGGAAATCGACGGCACACAGATCCGCCTGCGCGGCGAAGTCCAGAACGAGGCATCCCGCCAGCAGATCGCCAGCACCTTCGCCACCTCGCTGAACCCGACGTACAAGATCGTCAACGGCCTGCGCGTGTCCGCCAGCAAAGACGAGCAAGGCTTGCTGGACAAGGTGCTGACCAACCGCGTCGTGGAATTTGAAACCGGCAGCACCACGCTGACCGCGCGCGGGCGCGAATTGCTGGACCTGGTGGCCGACGTGGTGCCCAAGCTGCATAGCGAGAAGGTGCAGATCATCGGGCACACCGACAGTTCCGGCAGCCGCAGCACCAACCTGGCGCTAAGCCAGGCGCGCGCGGATGCGGTCAGGGCCTATCTGGTGGACAAGGGCTTGCCGCCCGCGCGTTTCGAAACGCTGGGCGCGGGCCCTGACCAGCCGGTGGCGACGAACGCCACGGCCGAAGGCCGCGCGAAGAACCGCCGCATCGAATTCCGGGCCAGCCGCTAGCGCCCGGCGGCCCCGCCGCCTGGGCGGGACGACGGCGCCTTCAGCCGTTGTTGTCGGAGGGTTTCGGCACGCCCAGAAGCTCTTCCAAGCCCGACAGCGCCTCGCCGTTCTTGACGACGGTGCGCAGCCACAGGTGCAGCGACATCTCGCCCCAGCTGGCGGCCTTGTCGGCCAGGTAGGCCACCGGGCTGTGGGGCTCGGTACGGCGGAAGAACTCGGCCACTTCCCGTAGTTGCGCCAGCGCCTGATCGCGCGTTTGCAGCGGACCGCGAGCTGGCGCGGCAAAGGCGGTGGATTCAGTCGGTGTGTCGGCGGCGGACAAGGAAGGCTCCAATCGCGGGGCGACGGGTGGAATTCCCGGCGCGGTCGCTGCGGGCGCGGACGGCGCCAGGTCGGCGCGCACCAGCAGCCCGGCTTCGCGGGCAAAGCGGTGCACCAGCGCGGTCACGTCCTTCAACGCGTCGCGCACCGGCGAGAAGGCCGGCCCCTCGTCGCCCAGGTATTCGGCCAACGTGCGTTCCAGCACGTCGACCGCGGCAAAGCAGCTTTGCAAATTGGCTTCCAGTTCGGAATAGAACGCGGGCGGCGTATCGCGGCGCGCGGCGTCGAACTGGTCCATGGTGACTTTGCCGCGCGTCAGGTCCGCGGCGTGCTGCGGCGTGCGCTTGACCGCGTTGGCCAGGTGCGCCGCGCTTTCCCATATCGCCGCGCCAAAACGGCCGCCCTCGGATTGGGTCAGCGGCAATTCGCGGATCAGCTGCTGCGAACGCGACAGCAGCCAGGCCAGATTCCCCACCCGCTGTTGCACGTCGCCATCCTCGGGCACGGGGTGCAGCCCATCCCAGTAGCGGCGGCACAGGCCATCCAGCAGCAGGTATCCATCACGCAAACCCGCAAAGCCGCGCGTCTTGGCCCAGGCTTCGGCCAGCCACGCCGCCACGCGCACGTCCTTGCTGCGGTCGCGCAGCACCTCGGTGCAGACGCGGATCACGTGCGGCCAGTCGGCCTCTTTGATGTCGATGATCCAATCGCCCTGGTCCAGATGCGGATCGTCCTGGCGGCGGGCTTCGCGGATGGCGTCGAACTCGGCCGAGAACACCATGTCGGCGCCACAAGGCGCATCGCCCGAGATGGGCTCCAGCAATGTGTCGATATCGGTCATATTGGTCTTGTTGAATGGCAAGATCGCGGCCACCCCGCTTGCGGGTGCGACCGCCCGAAAGAGGCCCGATCATCCCATATCTGCCCACCGCTTACGTTCGAAGATGACACGTCCTATTACAAAGCGCATCACGCACCCTGGCTATGATTCATGCTCCCGCACGCAAGGAAACGCGATGAACAAATCCTTCCATCAAATGCCTGACGGTCACTTCATCAACGGCACGCCCCGCCGCTGCCCGGACGGCACCTACGTCGGCGACGGCGGCCCCATCACGCGCGCCCCCGACGGCACCTATGTTGCGGGCAAACCGCAGCGCGCGCCCAACGGCCGATACCTGGGCGGCGACGGCCCGGTCCGCATGGCGCCCGACGGCACCTTCGTGATCGGCACCCCCAGGATGGCGCCGGACGGTACCTACCTGTAAGCACTTTTTACCAACCTCCGGAGCCCCGTACAGCCATGGCAGAGCGATCCGTGATACGCAAGGGCGACCGCACCTCGCACGGCGGGGTGGTCGTCACCGGCGACGAGAGCGTGATGATCTTCGGGCAGCCGATGGCGCGGCTGGGCGACCGCGTCGCCTGCCCGACCTGCGCGGGCCAGCACGTCATCGTCGAAGGCGCGCCGGGCGTCAGTTCCGACCGGCGCACCGCGCTGGAAGGCATGAAGACATCCTGCGGCGCCACACTGATTGCCAGCCAGCAGTTCTATCGCCTGGAGCATGGCGGCGGCTGAACATCCGTCCGCCCGCTTCCACTGACCTGAGGGTTTGGGGGCAACAGCCCCCACCTGCGCTGGATTCGCCGCGGCGCGCGTTGTCGTGCACAATCCCGCCACGCCCACTCCGCGGTATCCCAAGCAGTCCTTATGACGCCTTTGCAGCCCCTTTCGATCACCGCGCTGGTGCTCGCCGCCGCCCTATGGCTGACGCCCCCCGCCGTGCATGCCGCCGACACGCCGGCCCCCAGCAAATCCACCGCCCGCACCGCATCGCCTCCGGACGGCATGCCCGAGTACGGCGAAGGCAGCCACGGCCGCAGCCTGACACTGGGCCTGTACGACGGCGACACCTTCCAACCCGCCGCCAACACGCCGTACCGCCTGTTCCTGACCGCCAAGAACGATGCGATCCAGGGCACGCCCAGCGGCGACGGCATCCTGCATGGCGTCACCGACGCACAGGGCCGAACCGCCTGGATCTGGACCACGCAACCGCACGCCGCCGCGGATTTCACCCTGATCCGGCGCATCGGCGACGGCCCATGGGGCCATTTCTTCCAGCTGCATTCCAGCGGCGACAACGAACCGCTGCCCGCGTGGCCCTACATTCTGACGCTGCGCCAGCGTTGGGGCGAGCAATGGGTTGACCTGGGCTACACCACCCGCCAGGGCGCGACGGCCTACTTCAGCCACAACATGCCGGCAGGCAGCATCTCGCTGTCCATCGAATCCCGCACGACCGACAACCGTGCCTGCTTTGGCGAGCTGGATGCCGTCAACCGGAAGCTCTCCCGGAACGACCTGGAAGGCGCGGAACAATCGATCGGCGCCATGCGTTGCGCCGACACGCCGCGCCAACAGCTGGACCTGGCTCACCTGCTGCTGATGGCCGGCCAGCAAGATCAAGCCCGGCAATGGGTACTGCGCGCGCGTCAGTGGCGTTTCCCGGAATCGCTGCAACGCCCGGACACGGCGCTGTTGCAAGACCGCCTGAACCTGGAACGGCTGCTGGCCATGCCCGACTTCGCCCTGGCCGATGCGCAGATCCTGCAGCAACGCCAAGCCAAGCGCGGACGGGCGCCACGCCAAGGCGACGCGGACTACGACAACGAAATCGCCTACTACCTGGCGGACTTCCCCAACTTTCTGCCGCAGGCCGAAGCGCACGTGCGCGCGTCCATCCACCGCGCTGGCCCCAACCCCTACAACCAGGGCATGCTGGGCTGGATTCTGGCGTTGCGGGGCAACACCGAAGAAGGCCTGCGCCTGATGCGCGATTCCTACCGAGGCATCCCGCGCAACGAAGAGATCGTGGCGGACTACGGCCTGACGCTGTGGCGACACGGGCAACCGGAATACGCCGAGCGACTGTGGGACGAAGCCCAGGCGCAGTGCGTATGGGGCCGGCGCCTGCATGACGCGATGCGCGAAGCGCAGTATCCGCACCCGTATTTCCAGCCGGCCGATTCTCCGGCGGTGCAAGCGTACCGGCAGCGCTGCGATCGCCCGCGGACCAAACAGAAGCTCTGGCACGCGGACGCCGCCCTATAATCGCCCCACACGCCGCACGCTACGCGCCTGCCTTGGGGCAGCCGCAGGAGACCGCCATGAAATCCTCGTTGATGCCTCTGATTGCCCTGCTGGCCACCGCCCTGCTGCTTGCGGGCTGCGCCCCCGGCAAGGGCGGCCCGCCCCATCCCGGCGCCCCCAACCCGTACAGCAACGGCGGCTTCCATGATGCCGGACCCAACTATCCCGAGACCGGCCGCTAGGCCACCCGCGCTGGGAAAAATCCGCGACTGGTGCGTGGATCAGATGGGGGCTAATTCCCCCATCCCCGCCTAGCCTGGCTGCGCCAGCAAGCGCTGGATCTCCGCTTCGGTTTCGGCATAGTTGCCTTCCCCGAAGTGGCGATAGACCACTTGGCCTTGCTTGTCGATCAGATAGACCGCCGGCCAGTACTGGTTGCGGTAGGCCTCCCAGGTGGCGTAGCGGTTGTCCTGCACCACCGGATACGTGATCTTGAAGCGTTCCAGCGCCTTCTGGACATTGGCGGTCGAGCGCTCGAAAGGGAACTCCGGCGTGTGCACGCCCACCACGACCAGGCCCTGGTCCTTGTACTTCTGATGCCAGCTGGTGACGTACGGCAGCGTGCGAATGCAGTTGATGCAGGTGTACGTCCAGAAATCCACCAGCACGACCTTGCCGCGCTGCGAGGCCACGGTCAGCGGCGGGCTGTTGAGCCAGTTTTCGATGCCGGTGAATTCCGGCGCGGGAGCCGGCGCGGCGGCCTGCGCGGCGCCGGGCAGCACCGCCGCCAGTGACGTGGCAATCAACGCGCCCAGCGCGATCTTCTTAAGGTAAGCAAACATAGTCGGACTCCTTGTGGTCGGTAGCGAAAGGTCAGTTGAAAAGATTGCTGATCCAGGCGTAGGCCAGGACGTCGTACTGGAAATAGATGACCGCCGCCGTCATGATCAGCAGCACGCCAAAGCCCTGCTGCAAACGGTGCGTGTAGCGCGACAGCCCGCGCACCCGGGCCGCGATGGCCTGTCCGCCATAGGCGATCGCCAGCATGGGAATGCCGGCGCCCACGGCGAATACCAGCAGCAGCGTGCTGGACTGGGTCAGGTCTTGTGCTTTGGCGGCCAGCACCAGGATGGACGCCAGCACCGGGCCCGCGCAGGGTGTCCACACCGCGCCCAGCGACAAGCCCAACAGAAAGCCGCCGGCATTCCCGCCGCCGGACCCGCCCGCGCTGAACGCCAGCTGTTGCAGCGGCCCGCCGAACCGGGCGATCAGCCGGTCATAGGGCTGCGGCCAGATGCGCACCAGGCCGAACAGCGCCAGCAACGCGATTGAGGTGGAGCGCACGGCCTCGTGCACCGTGGCATTCAGATTGGATAGCAGGCTGAGCGCAATGCCCAGTCCGGCGAACGCCAGCACGAAGCCGGACACGACGAACAAGGGGCGCATCCGCCCGGGACGTTCAAGTGACGTGCCAAGCAGCACTGGCAACAAGGGCAGCACGCACGGCGACGCGATGGTCAGCATGCCGGCCAGCAAGGCGATGGGGGTGTTGATCAGGTCCATGGAGTGTCCTTTGGAAAGAGGCCCCATTGCACCTGCGGCACGTATCCGGTTTGTGCCGGTCTGGCGCGCTTTTTTCCCGCTTATGTATCCGCGCCCCGCCCGTATACAGTACGACACACATCCCGGATCGGCCGGCGCTATAACCCGTTCATCCCGTCTGCGGAGCCCTTCCGATGAAACGATTCCTTGCCGTGCTATTGCTGCTGTTCGGCGGCTTCACCGCCGAAGCCGCCAAGCCCTTCCAGTGCCAGCTGATCACCAACACCCGGCCACGCCGGGATCCCCTGCCCCCGGTATCATGAACGCCACGTCCTCCCACCCTGAAAAGGCATCCTCAGATGGATCACGTTGATCACGTCATGATCGTCGACGACGATCGGGAAATCCGCGAATTGGCCGGCAACTTCCTGAAGAAGAACGGACTGGCCGTCACGCTGGCGGCCGACGGCCGGCAGATGCGGTCGCTGCTGGAAAGCCTGTCGGTCGATCTGATCGTGCTGGACATCATGATGCCCGGCGACGACGGGCTGGTGCTATGCCGCGAATTGCGCAGCGGCAAGCACCGCCGCATCCCCATCCTGCTGCTGACGGCGCGCAGCGACGACATGGATCGCGTCCTGGGCCTGGAAATGGGCGCCGACGACTATCTGGTCAAACCCTTCGTGGCGCGCGAACTGCTGGCTCGCATCAAGGCGATCTTGCGGCGCACACGCATGCTGCCGCCCAACTTCCAGGTGACGGAACCGGGCCGCGAGATCGCGTTTGGCGGCTGGCGCCTGGATACCACCGCGCGCCATCTGCTGGACGCAGACGGTACGGTCGTGTCACTTAGCGGCGCGGAATACCGGCTATTGCGCGTCTTCCTGGATCACCCGCAACGCGTGCTGAACCGCGACCAGTTGCTGAACTTGACGCAAGGCCGCGACGCCGACTTCTTCGGCCGGTCGATCGATCTGCTGGTCAGCCGCCTGCGCCAGCGCCTGCGCGAAGACGCGCGCGAACCCCGCTACATCAAGACGGTGCGCAGCGAAGGCTACGTGTTCTCGGCCGCCGTCGACGTCTCGGAATCCGATCAGTGAACACCGCCGCTCCACGCCGCTTCGCCTGGCCCGGCACGCTGGTCGCGCGCCTGTTCCTGATCTTCCTGGTTGGTCTGCTGCTGGCGTATGGCCTGTCGTTCGCCGCGTTATTCTATGAACGCTACAACGCCACCAAAACCATGATGCTGGGCGACCTGGAGCGCGACGTCGCCATCGCCATGGACATCCTGGACCGGCTGCCTGCCGCCGAACGCCCTGCCTGGCTCCCACGCCTGTCCAGCGGCAACCGGGAATACCTGCTGGGCAACGGCGATGCCGACCAGCCGCTGGAACTGGAGGCCGCCCGCACGGCAGCGCGCACCATCGAAGCCGCACTGGGCGCCGCCCGGCCCGTCACCGTGCGTGCCATGGCCAACGATCCCCGGCACATCCAGGCGCGCGTCGTGCTGTCCGATGGCCAGCCCGTGATCCTGGACATCCACCTTTCCCTGATGGGCCCGGCCCCGTGGCTGCTGATCGTGCTGGCGGTGCAACTGGTCCTGCTGATCGGCTGCGCCTGGCTGGCCGTGCGGCTGGCGGTTCGCCCATTGACACGCCTGGCCCAGGCCGCCGAAGCGCTGGACCCGAACAGCAAGAGCCCCGCGCTGGACGAACGCGGCCCCAGCGAAGTCACCCACGCCGTCGCCGCGTTCAACGCCATGCAGGAACGCATCGCCACGCACGTCGCCGAGCGCATGCAGATGCTGGGCGCCATCTCGCACGACCTGCAAACGCCGATCACCCGCATGAAGCTGCGCACGGAATTCATGGAAGATTCCGTCGACCGCGACAAGCTCACGAACGACCTGAACGAAGTCGAACGGCTGGTACGCGAAGGCATCGACTACGCCCGTAGCGCCCACGGCAAGGTCGAACCACCGGTCCGCGTGGAGCTAACCGCCTTTCTGGAAAGCCTGGTGTACGACTACCAGGACACCGGCAAGCAGGTCAGCCTGTCGGGGGATCGAGCCGGCCCCTTGCTGACCCGGCCGCATGCGCTGCGCCGGATCCTGGGCAACCTGATCGACAACGCGCTGAAGTTCGCGGACGCCGCCGAGGTGCAGGTCCTGGCACGCGGCGAGTCGGCGCTATCGATCTTTGTACTGGATCGCGGGCCAGGTATTCCCGAGCATGAACTGGCGAATGTGCTGCAACCCTTCTATCGCCTGGAAGGCTCGCGCAACCGCGACACGGGTGGCACGGGGCTGGGCTTGGCCATCGCCCTTCAACTGGCCGAGGTCCTGGGCGCCAAGCTCGTCTTGAGCAACCGCGACGGTGGAGGCTTATCTGCGGAACTCCGCATGTCGCGGTAAGGCGCCGGTGCGCGGCGGATCCTAGTTTGCGGCCAAAGCGCCCGACTTCAGCAACGGCTCCAAAATCCCGGCGGTGTAAACGCGCGCCACGTTCTGCAGGAACGCCGTGAAGTCGGTCTTTGCGGCATGGTCGGCACGGTCCGAAATCACCCGCATCACCGCGAACGGAATCCCGAATTCGTAGCAGACCTGCGCCATCGCCGCGCCCTCCATTTCTACGCACAGCGCGTCGGGCAAGCGCTTGCGCAGCGCCAACGCGTCGTCGTTGTGGCTGACGAAAACATCGCCCGTGGCGATCAGGCCCTGGTGGACGCTGGGCACGGCAAGCGTGGCCCGGCCAGTCGCCACCGACGCGCCCCTCGTTCGGATGAACTGACCGGCATGTTCGTGCAGCAACGCGCTCAAACCCGCATCCGCCTCAAAGCGCACACGTCCCAACAAGGGGATCTCATGCTGATCGAACAAGGGCCGCGCGTCCATATCGTGCTGCATCAGGCTGCTGGCAACCACCACATCGCCCACGTCCACAGCCGCATGCAAGCCGCCGGCCAGCCCCGTGAACAGCACGCGCGACACCTGAAATTCCCGAATCACGATCGACGCCGTCGCGGCCGCCGCCACCTTGCCGATGCGGCTAAGCGCAATCACGCACGGCGTACCCCATAGCGTGCCCACATGGAAATCGCGCATGGCGATGCGATGGATGGTCGCGCCCGGGTCCATCGCGGCAAGCAGGTCGGCGATCTCTTCGTGCAAAGCGCCCAGAATGGCAAGACGGCTCATGATGTCCTTGTATTTAGCTGGCGACACGACGAAATGCCGCGCAGGGCGGAACATACTTTAAATGATGCGGGGGTTCCAATGGGCGGAGTACTGGCCATGCGATGTGTGCTGCAATCGGTGCAGCGCCCTGTATCCCAGCGTATCCGGTTTTCCCTGGCGATACACAGCAATGCGACACCGCCAGCTCGGCGACACAAACGGGATACAGACGCTTGGTGCAATGCAGGCTCCATCCACCCCGCGGCCACGCCGCATCATGATCGGGAGCCATCATGGCCAATCAACTTGAAGAAGTCCTCTACACCGCCAACACCCACACCACCAGCGGCCGCGACGGCACGGGCCGCAGCAGCGACGGCGCGCTAGACGTGCAACTGAGCCCGCCCGGGTCCGGCAAGCCGGGCACGAATCCCGAACAACTGTTCGCCGTGGGGTATTCCGCCTGCTTCATGGGCGCCATGAAACGCGCGGGCGCCGCGAATGGCATCGTTGTGCCGAAGGACGTGGCGATTGATGCCAGCGTGTCGCTCGGCAAGGTCGACGGCGGGGCGAATTTTGCGTTGGGAGTGGTGCTGGCGGTGTCGCTGCCGGGGTTGAGCCAGGAGGAGAAGCGGACGCTGGTGGAAGGCGCGCATCAGATGTGCCCGTATTCGCGGGCGATCAGGGACAACGTGGATGTGCGGTTTGAGGTGGTTTGAAGGGTTGGAGTTATCCATAGCCCCCCCTTCAAGTACTGCCTACTTCTTCGGGTGTCCGGAAAACCCGGGCTAGCTCAGACTGACACCTTAAATTTTTCAGGACTGATCCCAAGCGTCGATGGTCAGGAAGTGTTTGGCGGGACAGGCCGCCACGCGGTCGGCATGTACTTCAATCTTGCCCATCCAGCCAGGCGGCTGGGCATATTCCTCGCCCTCGTCGATGCCGAAAATCCAGACGCCCCCCTGGGATGACTGGATGCCGCCGCCTTCGATCAGCGGCAGCACATCACCAGCGCGGGAGATGTAGCGGTTCGGGTAGCCGCTTCCTGAGACCTTGGCGGCCTTGCCTTGCTTGACCAGTTTTTCGATCCAGCGGAGACCCTCCGCGCCTGCCTCCCACTGCGCCAGGATGGCCGCACGACAGGCTTTCGCGTCGGCGCGATCGCATTCCTCGGGGCTGTGCGTCGATATAACGATCCACCAGCCGATCATTGCGCTGCCAAGTCCTTGCCGGACAGAGTATTGTTGTTTTCCATCGTACTGTTCATATGAAGTCCTTTTGTCGCGCCTTCCGATCGGCCGGCAGGAGCACCTGGAAGAATCACCAGGCCGTCGTTTAAAACCGCCTTATTGAATTCCAATATGCCTAATATCAGTGTTCCTTTCAACCCTGCTCCCCGCCGACGGCGCTTGCCTGCCGTCGTAAGGGTCGGGGGAGCACTACCGTAGTACCGATCCGCCCCGCAGCGCATCGATCGCTAAACGCAATCGCGAAGACACGCAAACGAATGCGCGCCACGCAGGGGCACGCCCAAAAAAAACCCCGGCGATTGCTCGCCGGGGACGTCCCTGCACACACACAACACCGATTGATCAGTTGGCGAAGACCTTGATCTGGTCGCTTTTCAGCACGTCCGGGGTCAGGCTCTTTTCGATCCACTCCATCGACGTGTCGGACACGCCCGGGGTGACCAGTTCAGCCGGGACGATGGTGATGTCGGCCAGCACCTTGAACGGGTACTTGTCGCTCTTTTTCGTCACGCCGAACAACTGCGCTTCCAGGCCCTGGCCGTCGGCGCGATGCATTTTGACTTCGCGGCCGTAGCCCTTGAAGGTCACGTCGTGCATGGCGGCGGCCACTTGCTCCGGGCTGGGCCACGCGCCGCCGTTGTCCTTGATGGCTTTTTCGTAGCCGGCTTTCAGGCCCTGAATGGCTTGCACCATGTGGTAGACCGAGTAGATCGGGTAGGCGCCGGTCTTGTCGTGGAATTTCTTCACGAAGGCCTGGTGCTTCGGATCGTCCTTGGTTTCCGGATGCAGGAAGTAGTGGTCGCCGCGAGCGCCGACGTAGACGCCTTCAGGCAGCGCGTTGCCCAGGCGCTCCAGCGAGCTTTCGGCCAGCGACAGCACAAACGTCGAGTTCTTGAACAGGTTGCGCTGGGATGCCTGGCGCACGAAGTTGTCCAGGTCGCCGCCCCACGACGTCGAGACAATGACGTCCGGACGCAGCGCTTGCAAACGGCTGATTTCGGTGGAGAAGTCGGCGGCGCCGAACTTGGGGAACATCTCGGCCACGACCTTCACGTCCGGCTTGAATTTCTTCAGCGCGGCCAGGAAGATGTCGCGCGAATCGCGGCCCCAGGCGTAGTCCTGGTTGACGATGGCGATGGTCTTGAAGTCGGGCTTGACCTTCATCAGGTACAGCACCTGCGCGACCATTTCAGTGGTGGCGTTGGCCTGGGTGCGGACGACGTACTTGTACTTCTTGCCTTCCAGGGCCTTTTCCGTGCCGCAGTCCCACAACACGTTCAGCACTTTCAGGTCTTCGGCCACGGGCGCCACGATGTTGCAATGGCCGCTGGAGATGGCCGACAGCATGACGCGCGTGCCGCCTTCGGCCAGGCGGCGGTATTCGGACAACAGCTTTTCGCCGCCGCCGCCTTCGTCGATGTAGCTGGGAACGAGCTTGACGCCGTCGATGCCGCCGGCGGCGTTGATATCCTGGATCAGGATCTCGGCCGCGTCGCGGGCCGGCACGCCGAACACCGATGCGGACCCCGACAGGAAGGTCGAAATACCGATGTTCAATTCCTTCGGCTTGTCCGCGGCGCTGGCCAGCGCCGTGAAGCCCGACAGCAGGGTGGCGCCCAAAAGGGCAGCCAGTCTTGAGGTTTTCATGGTCTTGTCTCCAGTGTTGTAGTCGGGTCTATGCCCTTAGAAAACGATGGCGTCGCGCAGGCTGCCGCCGGTAGCGAGGTGATCGAACCCCTCGTTGATCTGGTCCAGCGAAAACGATTTGCCCATCATCCGGTCCACCGGCAACTGGCCGGCCTTGTACAGGTCGATGTAGCGGCTGATATCGATGGCAGGCACGCCTGACCCCAGATAGCTGCCGCGGATGTCCCGCTCTTCGCCCACCATCTGCGACAGCGACAACGGAAAGCTGAACTTCGGGTTGGGCAAGCCGGACGTGACGGTCGCGCCGCCGCGCCGGGTCAGTTTGTAGGCGGTTTCGAAGGCGGGTACGGCGCCTGCCATGTCGAAGCCGTAGTCCACGCGGCCACCGGCCAGATCGAACAGGTCGTCGTCTGTCTTGACCTGTTTGGGGTTGACGGTGTGGGTGGCGCCCAGCTCCTTGGCCAGCGCCAGTTTTTCGTCGCTGAGGTCAACGGCGACCACGCGGCGCGCGCCGGCGGCCACGGCGGCCAGCAATGCGCTGAGTCCCACGCCGCCCAGCCCCACGATGGCCGCGGTGTCGCCTGCCTTGATGCGCGCGCGGTTCAGCACCGCGCCGGCGCCGGTCAGCACGGCGCAGCCGAAGAGCGCGGCCTCACGGTGGCTGAGTTCGACATTGACCTTGACGCAAGACCGGCGCGACACGACCGCATATTCCGCGAAGCACGACACGCCGGTGTGGTGGTTGATGTATTCGCTGCCGATGTGCAGGCGGCGGTCGCCGCCCAGCAAGGTTCCCTGCGTATTCGCCGTAGCGCCCGGTTCGCACAGCGCGGGCCGGCCTTCCATGCACGGGTTGCAGCAGCCGCAGCTGGGCACGAACACCATGGCGACGTGATCGCCCGGTTTCAGGTCCGTGACGCCGGGGCCGGTTTCAACGACCTCGCCGGACGATTCGTGGCCCAGCACGATGGGAACGCCTCGCGGGCGGTCGCCGTTGATCACCGACAAGTCGGAATGACAGAGGCCCGCCGCCTTGATCTTCACCAGCACTTCGCCCGTACCGGGCGGGTCCAATTCGATCTCGGCGATGGTCAATGGCCGGGTCTGGGCGTAGGGGCCTTGAACCCCTACGTTGCGCAACAACGCCGCTTTGATTTTCATGCGTCTGACACCCACGGTAGAGAGAAGACGGCCCGGACTTGGCCGGGCCCATTCAAGACGATCAGACGGTACGGCCGCCGTCCACGGGGAATTCCACGCCGGTGATGAACTCCGCCGCGTCGCTGGCCAGGAACAAGGCCGCGGCCGCCACGTCCGACGGCTGGCAGAATCGGCCCAACGGAATGGTGGAGACAAACTTGGCGCGGTTCTCGGGGGTGTCGGGCAGGCCCATGAACAACTCGAACATGCCCGTAATGCCCATCACGGGGCAGATGGCGTTGACGCGGATGCCGTCGGGGCCCAGTTCCACCGCCATGGATTTCGACAACACGTTGACGGCGCCTTTGGACGCGTTGTACCAGCTGAGCCCGGGGCGCGGACGGATGCCCGCCGTGGACCCCACGTTCAGGATCACGCCGCGCTTCTGCTTGCGCATCACGGGCACCACGGCTTGCGCCATGTGGTAGATCGACTTCACGTTGATGTCGAACATGCGGTCGAACATGGCCTCGTCCACGTCCAGCATCGGCTGGTTCTTGTGGGTGATGGCCGCGTTATTGACGACGATATCCACCGAGCCGAACGTTTCCTGGCACGTGCGGACCACGTTGTCGATATCGGCGCGGCTGGACACATCGGCCTTCACCGCAAGGGCGGCGGCGCCCACCTCGGCGGCCACGCGGTCGGCGGCTTCCTTGTTGATATCGGCGATGACGACCTTCGCGCCTTCTTTGGCGTACAGCTTGACGATGCCTTCACCGAAGCCGCTTCCCCCGCCGGTGACGATGGCGACTTTCCCTTGCAACTGACTCATGACTTGTCTCCGGATAGTTTGGCGATCATTCGCCGTAGAACTGGATCAGCGTTTTGGTCGTGCTCATTTCTTCCAGGGCGATGAAGCCCTTCTCACGTCCATGGCCGCTTTTCTTGACGCCGCCAAAGGGCAGTTCCACACCGCCGCCGGCGCCAAATCCGTTGATGTAGACCTGCCCGCATTTGATGCCGCGCGCCACGCGCTGCTGGCGCCCGCCGTTTTCCGTCCAGACCGCGCCCAGCAGGCCGTAGTCGGTGGCGTTCGCCAGCCGGATGGCATCGGCCTCGGTGTCGAACGGCAGCGCGACCAACACGGGGCCAAAGATCTCTTCGGTCAGCAGCGTGCTGTCGTGCGACGGGGCGCTGAACAAGGTGGGTTTGACGAAGTAACCGCCCGCCGGCACACCGTCGGCGATGGCGCCTTCGGCCGCCACTTTCAAGCCGTCGGCCAAGCCCTTGGCGATGTAGCGGTTGACGCGGTCGAACTGCGCCTTGTTGACCACCGGGCCGCACGTCAGGTCCATGTCCGGCGTGCCGGCGCGGACCTTCGAAAATTCTTCCGCCAGCGCCTTCATGAAGTCGGCGTAGATGCCCTTTTGCACCAGCAGGCGGCTGCCAGCGGTGCAGGTCTGGCCCGCGTTGTGGACGATGCCTTTGACGATGGCGGGGATGGCCAGTTTGTAGCGGGCGTCGTCGAACACGATATGGGCGGACTTTCCACCCAGTTCCAGCACGCACTTCACCGCGTTGACGGCGGCGGCTTGCTGGATCAGCACGCCGACCTCGTTCGATCCCGTGAAGGTGATGAAGTTGATGCCGGCATGGCGCGACAGGCTGGCGCCCGCTTCTTCGCCCAGGCCCGTCACGACATTCAGCGCGCCAGGCGGGAAGCCCACTTCCAACGCCAGCTCGGCCACGCGAACGATGGACAGGCAGGCGTCTTCGGCCGGCTTGACCACGGCGGCGTTGCCCATGGCCAATGCCGGGGCGACGCTGCGGCCGAACATCTGCGCGGGGTAGTTCCACGGAATGATGTGGGCAGTGACGCCCAGCGGCTCGCGGATCAACTGGACGGAATAGTCCTTCTGGAACGGGATGGTCTGGCCATGCACCTTGTCGGCCGCGCCGCCGTAGAACTCGAAATAGCGCGCCAGCACGGTGATGTCGGCGCGGGCGGTGGACATGGGCTTGCCCGTGTCGCGCGATTCCAGCTGAGACAGTTCTTCGTGGTGCGCCAGCACGGACTCGCCCAGGCGCAGCAGCAGCCGGCCGCGCTCCAGCGCGGTCATGCTGCCCCAGCCGCCATCCAGCGCGGCGCGCGCCGCCGTCACGGCGGCGTCCACGTCGGCTTGCTGGCCGCGCGGGATGGTGGTGAACACCTTGCCGTCCACTGGCGACACCACGTCGATGGTGCGTCCGTCTGCGGCATCGGCCTTGCGGCCGTCGATAATCATCTGCGTCATGGATAGTCTCCGGGTATTCAATTCAAGGTGATCGAGCCGCGCTCGATCGTCCAGATCTGGTCAGGGATGTCGCCAAGCAACTTCACGTTGGACTCGGTGATCACCACGCATAGGTCGGGTTGCAGTTCCTTCAGCCGCGCCAGCGCTTCCGTGTAGTCGCGCGCCAGCTTCGGGGCCAGGCCCTGGAAAGGTTCGTCCAGCATCAAGAGCCGGGTGCCGACCATGATTGCGCGCGCCAGCGCCACCATCTTTCCCTGGCCGCCCGACAGCGCCGATCCAGACCGGCCCAGCATGGGTTCCAGCTGCGGCACCACCTTCAGCACCGTGGCAATGCGCGCGGCGATCTCGGCCTTGGACTGGCCTTGCACTTCGCAGGGCAGGTTCAGGTTTTCTTCCACGGTCATGGTCGGGAAGATCACGCGGTCTTCGGGCGCGTACCCCACCTTCAGGGCGGCACGCTTGTGCCCGGGCAACGCCGTCAGGTCCGTGCCGTCGAACGCGATCTTGCCGGACTTGATCTTGGTCAGGCCCATGATGGTGCGCAGCAGCGTGGTCTTGCCCGCGCCGTTGCGGCCCACGATGCCGATGGTCTTGGATGGTTCAAAGCCGGCGCTGACGTCGCGCAGGATGCGGTTGCCCGCCAGGTCGACATTGATGGCCGATAGATTCAACATGGTTCAGGCCCCCAGCACTTCGCTTTTGATCTGCGGGTTATTCAAGACCTCGGCGGGCGTGCCGTCGGCGGCCACTTTGCCGGCGATCCAGGCGGCCACCCGCGTGGCGTAGCGCGACACAATGTCCACGTCGTGCTCGACGAACCAGCTTGTCACGCGGCGTTCGTCCAGCGCGTGCATCACGGTTTCCATCAAGGCGAACTTGTCTTCAGACGCGACGCCGCTGGTCGGTTCGTCCATGATCAGCAGCTTGGGTTGCAGCGCCAGCGCCATCGCCACGTCAAGCAGCTTGCGCTTGCCTTCCGGCAGTTCGATGGACGCTTCGTCAGCCTCGGGCAGCAGCCCCACCAAATCCAGCGTGGCGTCCACTTCCTTGTCGTCGATGGTGCTTTCCAGCGACCGGAACCAGCTGAGTTCCTTGTTGCGCCGCGCAGCCGCGATCTGCACGCACTGGCGCACCGTATGCTCGGTGAACAGCTGCGGCAGCTGGAATGACCGGCCGAGCCCCAGGCGCACGATCTTGCGCGGCGCCATGGCCGTGACGTCGCGGCCGTCGAAGTACACCTTGCCCTTGGACGGCGCCAGATAGCCCGTGCAGATGTTGATGAAGGTGGTCTTGCCGGCGCCGTTCTGTCCGATCACGGCCAGGCGTTCGCCCTCGTGCAGTTCGAAATCAATGTTGTCGGCCGCGACGACGCCGCCGAAGGCCAGGTACAGGCCGGTGGTTTGAATCAGGGGTTTCATCGTCAGTTCCTTGCCGCTGCCTGCGCATTGGGCGATACCCGCGCCTGCCCGGTGGCGCCGGCACGCGCCAGGTCGCGCTTGCGGGTCGCGGCGCGCTTCATGATCTGGCCGACGAACCCGGTGGGGAACATGAAGATCACCAGGATCAGCGTCAGGCCCAGCAGGAACTGCCACAGGCCCGGGAAGTACGCCGCCGAAACCAATTTCACGGTCTCGAAGCCCACCGCGCCCAGGAATGCACCCGCCGCGTGACCGGCCCCGCCCAGGATCGTGATGAACACGAATTCGCCCGAGCGCAGCCACGATCCGATTTCCGGCGTGACCAGGCCCTGCATCAAGGCCAGGATGGCGCCCGAGAAACCCACCACGACGGCCGACAGTAGATAGCCCTTCCACATGATGAAGTACGCGGAAAATCCCAGGTATTCGATGCGCGTCTCGTTCGTCTTGATGGCCGATAGGGCCTGGCCGCTGCCCGACCGGAAGTAGCGCTGCACCCACCAGGCCAAAACCATCGACAGCACCAGCGTCAACACCAGCAGCGCGCGCTCGAAAGATTCGCGCTCCATCAGGATGCCGGCCATGGTCGGGCGCACGATACGCAGGCCGTCCGACCCACCGGTCAGGGTGTAGAGCTTGCCCAGCAGCGCGAATAGCACCATGCTCAGCGCCAGGTTCAACATGCCGAAGAAGATGCCGCGGTAGCGCACCACGAACAGGCCGATCACGATGGCGGACACGAAGCTGGCGACCACGCCCGCCAGGATCAGCACCAAGGCGTCGGTGCCGGGCATGGCGCGCGCCAGGAAGGCCACGGTATAGGCCGAGATGCACGAGTACATCGCGTGGCCGAACGATATCTGGCCGGCGCGGGCCATCACCGACACGCCCAACGCGGCGATGGCGTAGGTCAGGCCGATGACGATCGGCGTGATGGTCCAGGAATAGGCATAGCCCAGGAATAGCGTGGCCAGCGCGGCCACGAGGCTGAGTACGGCGACTTTCATCAGATCCTCCGCGCTTGGGCGACCGTGAACAGGCCATGCGGCCGGATGATCAGCACCAGCACCATGATGATGTAGGGCACCGCCACTTCCAGTTCAGGCGCGGCGTAGACCGCGATGGCGCGAATGATGCCGATCAGCAGCGCGGCGATCAGCGCGCCGGTGATCTGTCCCAGGCCCGCGGTGGCGACCACCGCGAACGACAGTACCGTCATGTCCGTGCCGGCGCCCGGCACCAGCGATGTGGTGGGCGCCGCCAGCGCACCGCCCAGGGCGCCCAGGATGGTCGCGATCACAAAGGTGACGTAGCCGATCTTCTTGGCGTTGATGCCCAGCGACGTCGCGACTTCCCGGTTGTGGGTGGTGGCCACGGTCTGCTTGCCCAGCTTGGTGTGACGCAGGAAGAACTCCAGGCACACGTAGGCCAGCACCGCCGTCACCGGCACCACGACCAGTTGGTAGGTGGTGTAGGTGATGTCGCCGATTTCGATGTTGCCCAGCCGGTTGACGACCTCGCTGGCGCTGTAGGGCTGCGCGCCCCACAGCAAACGCTGGATGTCTTCCAGCATCAGGAATCCGCCAAAGGTGATCAGCAGTTTCAGGATGGGGTCGTAGTTTTGCGCCCGGCGGATCAGCACGAATTCCATGATGCTGCCCAGCGCCAGGCCAACGGCAATGGCGGCCACGAACAACGCCGCGAACAACAGCACGGGCGAGTCGGTCTTGGGCGCAAGGAACATGACCAGGCTGGCCGCGGCGTAGCCGCCGAATGCGTAGAAAGCGCCATGGGCGACATTCAAAATGCCCATTACGCCGAACACCAGGGTTAACCCCATCGACACCAGGAACAGCAGACTGGCGTACGCCACGCCGTCCACCAAGGCGAGAGGCAGTAGATCCAAGGTCAAGCGTCTTCTCCCAATACGCTAAACACCCGCCGCGCGGATGACGCGTTGCCGCGGCAACGTGACTCTGCACGGTAGTGCGGGCTTGTCGCCCCGGACGCGCTTCGCGCGCCCTTGTCTCGTTATGGACCTTGCATGCCCCACTTCGATGCAAGGCGAAGCGGGCCGCAAGGCGCTTATGTGGACGGCTCGCCAGGCTGGTGAAGGCGCCGGCTATTACCCGTCCGATAATGGAAACGAAGTATAGGTAGCGCCCTTTTCAGCGCCTATTTATCTTTGTGCAAGCCGGGCTTCACAAGCGATAGAGAGACGGCCAGCTACGGGATTTCCACATCCGGGTTTACCTGCAGCATCGCCGCCATCGGCGCACGTGTCTGGTAGTCGGGGATGATGCGGATCTGCGCTTCGCCAGGCAATTGCACATAACGGCCTAGTCCGTCCGGCGCCAGCGCTCCCACCGCCATTTGGGCGAGGCGCAGGCCGGCGGCGTCGCGGATGTCGATCCGCAATCGGGGGGGATTCAATCCATAAGATTGGTCGGCATGCGGCGTCAGCACGCGGTCGCTGCGGGCTTGCGAGAACAGGGCCAGAAACTGCGCCGCGTCGAAGCCGCTGGCCAGGCCCACGGGCGTGGCCGCCCAGCCTTGCCCACCGCGCGCCAACGTCACCGACGCCGCTGGCGTGGCAAGCGTGACTTGCGCGGCTTGGGCCGCATCCCAGGCATACAGGCGCGCCGGTTTGCCGGCGTCGTCGTGCAGATGCGTATGGCCGCCATGGCTGGCCGGGCCCTCGGCGGCCTCGTGCCATTGCCACGCCGACAAGCCCACGCCCGTCGCCAGCAACAGCGGCCACATGGCGCGCGCGGGCTTCACCGCCGCCTCCACCACAGCAGCAATCCCAGCATCAGCGCCAGCAGGGGCAAGGCGACGGTGCTGGTCCAGAACACCGTCCGCATCTGCCGGTTGGTGAGCTCGACGCGACGGCCTTCGTAGTGACGCGGCCGGATCGTCAGCAAGGCGTCCTGGCCCGCCAGCAGCGTTACCGCGCTGGTGAACAACGCGCCGTTGCCCAGCGTGGCGAAATGGCGATTGGTGGCGAAGTCGCTGTCGCCCACCACCAATAGCGCCGGGTGCGCCGCGCCGTCCACGCTGGCCGCCTGCGCGTTGCGGGTGGCCAGTGCCATCAAGGTATAGCGCCCCGCCGGCTGGCCGGGCAGATGCGCCTGGACGGACGTTTGCGCCAGGGGCGTCACGACGACGCCCTGGGGCAAGCTGTCGCCCGCGGGCTCCAGGCCCGCCGCGCCGGGAAAGAAGCTAAGGGGCAAGCCGCGCGTCATCTTGTGGCGCGTGTAGTCGCTGACGGCGGGGCTGCCCGGATCATTGCGGTAATGGCTGCCCGGGTCCGCCAATGCCCCGGGCGGACGGGCGATGCCGAAGTCACCCAGCAACGCCTCCAGGCCATGCCGCGTATCGGGTTCCAGCAGCAGCAAGGTCTTGCCGCCCGACGCGGTCCAATGGCGCAACGCCTGGGCGTCATCGTCGCCGAACGGCGTGCGCGGGCCCGCGGCCACCAGCACCGCGCAAGCCGGCAGCGCCTGCGCAAGGCTGCCGGCATTCACGCCGCGCGTCGCGTATCCCAGGGTCTGCAAGGCATTGCGCGCCATCGCCATGCCATGTTGTTCATGGACCTCCACACGCGCCACCAGGTTCTCGTCGTCGCCATGGTCTTCCAGGTCGTCCAGCGAGGTCAGGCTGTCCAGCACGGCTTCGCGATGCCCCTGCGTGAAGCAGACCGTTTGCGCGCCGCGCTGGCTGATGCGGATCAACGCGTTGGTGAAGTCGGTTTCGGTGCCGCCATTGATCGTCAGTTTGCGGCTATCGGCCGTCAGCACGGCGCTGCCCGCGAACTGGATGCCGGCCTCGCGCGCCTCGGCCGGGCGCAGCGCCGGGTCCACGCCGCGCACGCGGATCAGCGGATTGGCGTGTTCATACTGGCGCAGCAGTTCCAGAGCGTCGACCATGCTTTTGTTGCGCAGGTCGTAGAACCACGTCACCGTCACGGGCTGCTTGATCTGGCGAGCCACCTCGACGCTTTCCGGCGCCAGGCTGTAGAGCCGTTGCGCCGTCAGGTCCATGCGGCCCAGATGGCGCGCGGCCCACAGGTTCAGCGCCAGCAGCAACGCGGCCACCGCCACCACGGGCAACCATAGCGACAGACGCTTGCCGGCGCGTCGCCATGGCGCGCGCGGCATCATCGCAGCCTCCAACGCTTCAAGTTGACCGCGGCGATCATCAGCGCCAGCACGGCGACGCTGGCTAGCGTCACGGTGGCGGGCCCGGGCAGGACGCCCCGGATGAAGTCCACATGCTGCGCCGACAGGGACAGGGCCTGGAAGAACGGCGACAGCGCCGGAAACGCATCAAGCGCGGCGGGGTAGTCGATGAACCACAGCAGCACCAGGATGCCCCACGTCGCGCTGGCGGCGACGATCTGGTTGCTGCACGCGCTGGATACGGCAATGCCTATCGCCAGGAACAGCGCGCCGTACAGAAACACGCCGATGTAGCCGCCCAGGATCGGCCCGTAATCGGGCTGCCCGTACCAGGCCAGCGGCAACACGGCGGCGGTCGTGCCGGCCAGCATCAACGCCAGCACCGTCAATCCGGCCGCGTACTTGGCCGCCACCAGCGCCGCATCCGATAGCGGCAAGGTCAACAGCAGCTCTAGCGTGCCCTGTCGGGCCTCTTCGGCAAACGCCCGCATGCTGACCAGCGGCATCACCAGGATCAGCAAGATCGTCATGTTGTGGAACGCCGTCACCATCTGGCCGGTACTGACGAAGAACAGATTGAAACTGAACAGGTAGCCCGACAACGCCCAAAAGACCGCCACCACCACCAGCGCCACCGGGGATCCGAAATCGGTACGCAGTTCCTTCCGGTACAAAGCACCGAAGCCTTTCATGCACGCCTCCGCAGCAAGGGATCGTTGGGCGCCAGCGCGGCGAGCAGCCGGGTTTCGACCGCATCGTGCAGCGACAGCACGGCCCGCACTTCGGCGTGTGCCAGCACAATGCGCAAGACGGCGTCACACGTCGCTTCGCCGGGGTTTTGACGCAGGCCCATGCCTTCGTCCGCTTCCCAGCTGATACGCCACTTGCTCAGCCCCTCGCCCAACGGCGCGGCATCCACGCCGCGCACGCCCGGGCAGGCCGACAGGGCTGCATGCAGCGCCGGATGGCCTGCCGCCGGCAACGCCAGCTGCAATTGCAGGGCCGACTGCGCCTGCCCCAATGCGGCGTCCTCCACCAGGCGGCCCTGGCGCAGGATGGCGATACGGGTGCACAGGGCCTCTACTTCCTGCATCAAGTGGCTGCTGAACACGACGGCGCGGCCCTCGGCGCAACGGC
Source organism: Achromobacter sp. MYb9 (assembly GCF_002975275.1). Classification (GTDB taxonomy): domain Bacteria; phylum Pseudomonadota; class Gammaproteobacteria; order Burkholderiales; family Burkholderiaceae_B; genus Achromobacter. The sequence continues at coordinate 198,411 of NZ_PCOQ01000006.1, forward strand.
GGATCATCGCGCGGGCCTCGACGATCTGCACCGGATCCAGGCCATTGGTGGCCTCGTCCAGCAGCAAGACGGGCGGGTCGTTCAGCACAGCCTGGGCCAAGCCCACGCGCTGGCGTTGGCCTTTGGACAGCCGGCCAATCACCGTGCGCGCCACGCCCTGCAAATCGAAGCCGTCGATCGCGCGGTCGATGGCCCGCCGGCGCGCAGGCGCCCCGCCCTCCACCTTCACGCCCGCCCCGAACTGCAGGTACTGCGTCACCGTCAGCGTGTCGTAGAGCGGCGCGCGTTCCGGCAGATAGCCGATGTCCGCGCTGCCGCGCCCCGGCGCCGGCTCGCGCCCGCAGATCGTGATGCGGCCGCTGTCCGGGGCGTGGAATCCCGCCATCAGGCGCAGGGTCGTGGTCTTGCCGCTGCCGTTCGGACCCAGCAGGCCCACGATTTCACCGGGCCTGACGGACAGGCTCAGCGAATGCAGGACCTGACGCGGCCCAAACGACTTGCAGACCTCGTGCAAGGCAACCGCCGGCTGCATGGCGCGCTCCGTCAGTCGAAGACTTTGGTCTTGGCGTTCTGCGCATGTTGCTCCGCATCATGGCTGTACCAGAGCTGGCCCTGGCGCGCGTCGCGGATCTGCTTCAGACGGTCGATGGCCTGCATGGATGCCGCCGTGTTCCAGGTAATGCCGGGAATCACGCCCGCCTCGTTCTCGCCCGTGTAGATGGCGTCCGCCGCCAGCAGCACCGTGCCGGTGTTCTTCAGCTTCACCTGCAACGATTGATGGCCTTGCGTGTGCCCCTTGGTATCCAGCAGCACGATGGAGCCATCGCCGAACAGGTCGAAGTCGCCTTCCACCTGGATGAAGTCGTAGTCGCGCGTGGTGTCGAAGTCCTTCATCACGTAGGCGGCGCGCTGGAACTTCTCGGGCCACCAGGCGGCGCGCAATTCGGCCTTCTGCACCACGTGCTTGGCCTTGGGGAACATCTTGATATTGCCGGCGTGGTCCAGATGGAAGTGCGAATAGACGACGTACTTCACATCGCTGACGTCAAAACCGGCGGCTTTCAGTTGCCGGTCCACGACCTCGTCGCGCCCCTGGATGGAATTGAACGCCCCGCACAGGCCCTGCCCCCAGTAGTTGGCGCAGTTGCCATCGGCGGTGGCCTGGTTCATGCCGGTATCGAACAGCACCAGCCCGCGTGGATGCTGGATCACGTATGCCGGCACCGGAATCTTGATCTTGGTGCCGACGTCCACCATCGCCGTCATGAAGCCTTTGTCCAGCTCGATCTTGCCGACCGAAAGCTGCATCAATTTGATGTCCGGCGACGCGTCGGCGGCGTGCGCACCGCCTGCCGCCATGACTGCCACCGTACCCAATGCACCCGCAAACGTCTTCCAGCTCTTGCTCATTGTTGTCTCCTCGGACCAACAGGGAAAGCCGCCGCCTGGCGGCGACGGCCGATAGCAAGCCACCCGGTGTGTCCCGGGTTTCTTTTGATAGGTGTGTGCTGTGCGGGGCTGACTGCGAGACGGATGGCATCGCCGCCCGAGACGGCGTCTGGTGGCCGTTTGCTCTGTTGCGCACTCTGACGCAGTGCCGGGGGGCTGCCAATTAAGGTTTCATTAAGCTGGGCTTCACGGCGTCCGAATTGGGAGGAACCCCTAGACGAAAGGCACGGGCCGCCGATCAAGCCGTCAGGCCGCGTCGCCAGCCTGCAATTCCGCGAACGACACCAGCTTGCCCGCCAATGCGCTCGCCATGACGGTGGGCGGACTGGCCAGCCACACGCTTCCCGGTCCCGAGCGGCCGGGAAAGTTTCGATTGATGGCGCTGATGGTGACTTGCCCCGGTTCAGTGGACGACCCCGGACCGCAATTGGCGCAGGCCCCGCAGGACGGTTGCAAGATGCGCGCGCCAATCGCGGCAAAGGTGCGGTCATACCCTTGCGCCACGCAGTAGTCGCGCACGGCCGTGGTGCCGTACTGCAGATAGAGCGTCACGCCATCGGGCAAGCGCAGGCCGCGGTCCACGGCCCAGGCCAGCACCTGGTGATAGGCATCGAAATCTTCGCGCTTGCCGGCCGTGCAGGACCCGCCGTAAGCGATATCAATGCGCGGTCGCGCTTGCAGGCTGGAAAGCGGGATGCCGTTGCCAGGATCGCCTGGCGCGGCCACAAGGGGCGACAAGGCCGAACAATCGACGCGCAAAGTCGCCGCATAGACGGCATCGGGGTCGCTGTGCATCCAGGGTTCGACGGCCACGTCCACCCCGCGGCGTTCACGCAGGAAGCGGACGGTTTCGGCGTCCGGCGCCACGATGCCGGTCAAGCCTCCCAATTCGGCCGTCATGTTGGTCAGGGTGGCGCGCTCGTCGACAGACATCCCCGTAATGACGTCACCCGTGAACTCAAATACCTTGCCCACGCCCGCGCCTGAACGGATCTCTGGCAAGGCCAGCAGATGCAGCACGATGTCCTTGGCCGTCACGCCCGGCGGCAAGGCGCCCGCCAGGTCGACGCGCAGCGACGCTGGCAGCGTCAGGCGCACGGCGCCCGTGACAAAAGCGTTGGCCATGTCGGTTGTGCCAACGCCAAACGCCACACACCCCAGCGCGCCACTATGCGGGGTGTGGGAATCGGTGCCCACCACCACCTGCCCGGGCAGCGCGTAGTGCTCTGCCATCATCGCGTGCGAAATTCCCGCCACATTGGCGCCCCCCTCCTGCGCCGCTTCGGCTTCGGTCAAGGTGCGGTGATGCCGAAGCTGGTAGGCATCGACGAAATCGCGCTGGGCCTGGCACATGACGCGGATATTGGGGACGATGCCCGCCCTGACGTGGTTGGGGCTTTCCTCGACATACGACGTGTGGTCTTCGAACACCACGATGCGCGCGGGATCCACCAGCCGCAGCGGCCGGCCGAAGCGCGCATGCAGCATGTGCGCGGCCATGCCGGTGTAGTACTCGTGGATGAAGCGCCAGTCGGCACGGACGAAAACGCCCGCGCCTTGCGGCGCATCGGCAGGCGTGACAGGCGTTTCCAGCACGTGGCGCTGGATGATTTTTTCGAACAGCGTGCGCGGCGCATTCCGCTGCGCTGCCTGGACGTCACCCCGGCCGACGGCAGGCGCCTGCGCCACGCCTTGCAAGTGCCGCTGCCCGAACGCCAGCAACCCGCCCGCTCGCACGATGGCGGCTGCCAAGCCGTCACGGCCCGCAACGATCTCGTCCACCGTGATGGATTCGCCTCGCCGCAGGCGTTCCACCAGACCCAGGTCTGTACTGGTGTACAAGCCGATGTTGTCCGCATTTTGCCGGTAGATGCGTTCAAAGCTCTCGGCGATGACCAGCCGCACGCCGGCCCACTTTTCGGCCATGGGGCTGTGTTCCCGCGATGAGCCCTTGCCGTAGCGCTTTCCCGCCACCACCACATTGATGCCGGCCCGCTTGATCGCATCGACGCCGATGGGCTGCGCCGCCCCCGCTCTCAGGCCCGTATACGGATACCGCCCCAGCTTCTCGTCGAAATGCGTCAGGATCGGCAACGGCGTGATCTCGTCAGTGGAGACATCGTCGCGCAAGGGCACGGTGGACGACGGCTCGCGGGTGCCGTCCAGTTGCGCCAGGATGCAGGCGGGATCCTGCGAAAGAAGAAGAATCCGGGGCGCCGCGTCAAGCACGCAGGCCGGTAATGCCACGGCAGCAGTCATCGTCATTCCCATCGTCATTCAGGCGTCACCGCCGCCGCCTTGACCAGCGCCTGGCTCTTGCGGATTTCCGCATTCAATGTCTGCGCCGCCTGCTCGGCGCTGCTTCCCTGCGCCACAAAGCCCTGCGGCGACAGCGTGTTCAGCACGGCGGAAGACGCCATGGTTCGCTGCGTGGCGGCTTGCAGCGTCCGCACAATATCGTCGGGCAGCTTGGCGGGCCCGATCAGCGAAATCCAGGCGTCGTAGGAATAGTCCTTCACCCCCGACTCGTCCAGCGTCGGCACGTCGGACAGCGCCGCCACGCGCGTGGGCGTGCTGACGGCCAGGGCGCGCAGCTTGCCGGCCTGCACCTGGGCCAGCACCGACGGCACCGCCAGGAACGCCACCTGGATCTGGCCAGACATGACATCCGTGATCAACGCATTGCCGCCGCGGTACGGAATATGCATCATGCTCACGCCCGCCTTTGATTTCAGCAATTCACCTGCCAGATGCAGCACGCTGCCATTGCCGGACGATCCATAGTTGATCTTGCCGGGTTGCGCGCGGGCGGCAGCCAACAGGTCGCCGATCGTGCGGTACGGCGAGTTCTCGGCCACGACCACCACGAGGGGCGTCGTGCCGATGACCGAAATCGGCGTGATGTCCTTCACCGAGTCGTACGGCATGCTCTTGTACAGGCTGGGGTTGATGGCGTGGTTGGACGACACGATGGCCAGCGTGTAGCCATCCGGCTTGGCGGCCACCAATTGGCGCGTGCCAGGGATGCCCGCCGCGCCGGCCAGATTCTCGACGATCAGGGGCTGCGCCAGGGCCTTGCCCAGATTTTCCGCAACCACGCGGGCCACGACGTCCGCCGTGGAGCCCGGCGACGTCGGCACGATCAGGCGGATGGGATGGTCGGGATAACCGGCGGCCTGCGCGGACACCGCGGGCAGCAAGGCGCTGAATGCAAGCGTACAGGACGCCAGGAATCTGGTGGGGGTCATGTTGTCTCCGTGTCGTGGCAGCGGGGTCTGTCTGCCCCGGCTTGGGCCGCGCCCCCCAGTCACTTCAAGGGCGCGCCCTGACTATAAGGAGCGCACGCCGATTGCCGAAGTGTCGTCTCGGCAGGCCAGCCATCGCAAACGGAGATGCCGGGTCAGCCTTGCTGCGCCAGGAACTTGACCAGCGTGGCGGCGGTGGCCGACAACTGGCTTTCGGCGGGAAATACGATGCATAGCTGCCGCCGCGCCCACTCGTCGGACAGGGGACGCACCACGACATCCAGCGATTGCAGATAGAGTTCGGCAACTTGCTGCGGCATGACCGCGATGCCCAGCCCCGCATGCGTCATGCGGCACAGCGCATCCAGACTGGCCACGCGGATCTTCACCGATAACGTGGCGCCCAAGGCCTGGGCTTGCGCCGCCAGCAGTTGGGTCAGCGCACTGTTTTCGCGCAGCCCCACAAAGGTCTCGCCTGCAATGTCCTGCAGACTCAGTTGCCTGGCGGAGGCCTTGGGGTGATGGGCCGGCAGCATCACCGCCAGCCGGTCGCGCCGGTACGGCAATTGCTCCAGCCCTTCCGTGCCGGCGATGCGGTTGCAGATGCCAAAATCCGCGGCGCGCTCGCGCACCAGGCGCAGCACATCCGGGCTGTGCTGTTCTTCCAGGTCGATATCCACATCGGGAAACAGGCGCTGAAACGCCGCCACGTCTTCAGGCAGAAACTGCACGATGGCCGACAGATTGGCGACGACCCGCACATTCCCTTTTACGCCCGCATAGAAGCGCGACAGCTCCGCCCCCATGGATTCCACGGCGCCGATGATCTGCTGCGCGTGGCGCAGTACCGTCTGGCCGGCCGGGGTGGCGATCACGCCGCGCGTATGGCGTTTGATCAGCGGCAGCCCGACCAACGATTCCAGATCCGCGATACGCCGGCTGACGGCTGATGGCGCAATAAACTCGCGTTCGGCCGCCCGCGCGATGCTGTTTTCCTGGCAGACGGCGACAAACAGGCGAAGCGAGGTCAGATCAACTTTGCGCAGAAGGTTTTCCATGGCCGGGCAAACAAATACGCGGCGTGATCCGCATTGACGGGGAATCGTACACCAGGCGATCCCCCGCCCGTCTGCCGCCTTTTCCCTATGCGGCCCGCGTTTCGCGTTCCGGGTGGCGATAACGCTCCAGCAGCTCTGCCTGGCGCGACTGCGCCTGATGCGCGTTGTTCTCCTTGACGTGGCCATACCCGCGGATGGCGTCCGGCAGGTTGGCCAGCGCTAGCGCGGCGTCGCGGTTGCCGGCATCCAGCGTGCGCGAAAACTCGTCGGCCAGCGCCAGGAAGTCGGCAGCCAGCTGGCGCTCCATGCGGCGCTCGGCGGTCTTGCCGAATACATCCAGCCAGGTCCCACGCACCCGTTTCATGGGGGCCAGCATGCGAAATGCCACGCCGACCCATGCGCCGAAAGCGCGCTTCTGCAGGCGGCCCTGCGCATCGCGCCGCGCGAACGCGGGCGGCGCCAGGTAGTAGCGAAGCCGGTAGTCGCGCCCGGGCTCGCCTTCAAACTGGGCCTGCAGCTTGGCCTTGAACGCCGGGTCCGTGTACAGGCGCGCCACCTCGTATTCATCCTTATAGGCCATCAATTTGGCCAGGCTGCGCGCCACCGCGCGCGTCACCTCATGGCGACGCCCCTCGGGCATCGCCGATTCGCGCGCCCGCACGGCCTCGACGGCCGCGCGAAAACGCGCCGCGTAGGCCGCGTCCTGGTAGGCCCCGACATGCGCGGCCAGCCGCTCGATCAACCCGTCCAGCGATTCGGGCAATGCAACGACTTGCCCGGCCGCCTGCGTGGCCTTGGACGGGCGCAACGCCGCCACACCGCGATGCGCGGCTTGCCGGCCCAGTTCAAAGGCGGCCAGATTCTTATCCACCGACACGCCATTGATCTCGATCGCGCGACGCAAGCTGTCGTAGCTTAAGGGCAGGCCGCCCTTTTGCCATGCGTAGCCAAGCAGCAGCGGATTGGCGTAGATCGTATCGCCCAGCAAGGCTTCGGCCAGCGGCCCTGCCTCGATGAAATCACAGTTGCCGCCCGTGCTTGCGGCAACGGCCGCCTCTGCCTGCGCGCCAGGAAAACGCCAGGCCGGCTGCGACAGGAATGCCGCGGTGGGCGCCGCCGCGCTGTTCACCACGGCGCGTCCATGGTCGGGGCGCAGCCGCGACAGCACCTCGGGCGACGCCGACACCAGCGCATCGCAACCAATGACCAGGTCGGCCTCGCCCAGCGCGACACGGGTGGCGTGCAGGTCTTCGGGCTTGTTGGCCAGTTGCACGTGGCTAAGCACCGCGCCGCCCTTTTGCGCCAGGCCCGCCATGTCCAGCACGGTGACGCCCTTGCCTTCAATGTGCGCGGCCGCTCCCAGCAGCGCGCCGATCGTCACCACGCCGGTTCCGCCTACGCCTGCGATCACCATGCGGTAGGCCGCGCCCGCGGCGATGGCCGCGGGATCCGGCAATGGCGCCTCGGGCATCGGCGGCTGGGTCGCGCCTGCCAGGGCCGGCTTGCGCAGCACCGCCCCTTCGGCCGTGACGAAGCTGGGGCAGAACCCTTCCACGCACGAGAAGTCCTTGTTGCATGACGACTGGTTGATGCGGCGCTTGGTGCCCAGCGGCGTGTCCAGGGGTTCCACCGACAGGCAGTTGGACTTGACCGAGCAGTCACCGCAGCCTTCGCATACCGCGTCGTTGATGAAGGCCCGGCGCAGCGGATCCGGGTAATCGCCGCGCTTGCGGCGTCGCCGCTTCTCGGTGGCGCAAGTCTGGTCGTAGATCAGCACCGTCGTGCCTTCGATCTCGCGCAGCGCGCGCTGCACGTCGTCCAGCGACTTGCGATGATGCACGTCGATGCCGCCCGGCAACGCCGCCGCGCCGGCATATTTTTCTGGCTCGTCCGTGACCACCACGGTTTTCACAACCCCCTCCGCCTGCATCTGCGCCGCAATCTGCGGCACCGTCAGCACGCCGTCCACCGGCTGGCCGCCCGTCATGGCGACGGCGTCGTTGTACAGGATCTTGTAGGTGATCGACGCGCGCGCCGCGACCGCGGCGCGAATTGCCAGCAGCCCCGAATGGAAATAGGTGCCGTCGCCCAGATTGGCGAAGATATGGCGTTCGCGGGTGAAATCCTTCTGCCCCAGCCACGCCACGCCTTCGCCGCCCATCTGGCTGAAGGTGTCGGTGTCGCGGTTCATCCACATTGCCATGTAATGGCAGCCGATGCCAGCCACCGCGCGCGACCCTTCTGGCACGCGGGTGGAGGTGTTGTGCGGGCAACCCGAGCAAAACCAGGGCTTGCGCTCTTCCACCAGCGTCGGGCGCGCGGCCTCGCGTTCCTTGGCATCGATCACAGCCAGCCGCGCCGCGATGCGGGCGCGCAAGCCGGAAGACAGGTCGGCCTTGTCCAACCGCGCGGCAATGGCGCGGGCGATCAGCGCGGGCGACAGCTCGTAGCGCGCCGGCAGCAGCCAGCCGCCCCGCGGCGTGGACCATTCGCCGCCGCCATGCTCGCGCTCGTCGAACTTGCCATACACGCGCGGCCGCACGTCGTCGCGCCAGTTGTAGAGTTCTTCCTTCAGCGCGTATTCGAGGATCTGGCGCTTTTCCTCGACCACAAGAATTTCTTTCAGGCCCGTGGCGAATTCGCGCGCGCCTTGCGCGTCCAGCGGCCAGATACAGCCCACCTTCATGACGCGGATACCGGCTTCGGCACAGGCCGCCTCGTCCAGCCCCAGGTCGTTCAGGGCCTGACGCACATCCAGATACGCCTTGCCCGCCGTCATGATGCCGAACGTCGCCCGGGGCGAATCCAGCACCACGCGGTTGAGCTTGTTCGCCCGCACATACGCCAGCGCGGCATACCACTTGTGGTCCAACAAGCGGGCCTCTTGCGCCAGCGGCGAATCCGGCCAGCGAATGTTCAGACCGCCCTCCGGCAACGCCTCGTCCGGCAGCACGATGCGCACGCGCGCCGGATCCACATCCACCGATGCACTGGACTCGACGACGTCCGTCACGCACTTCATCGCCACCCACAACCCGGTGTAGCGGCTCATGGCCCAACCGTGCAGCCCGTAATCCAGGTATTCCTGGACATTGGACGGGTACAGCACCGGGATGCCACTGGCGATCAGCACATGTTCCGACTGATGCGCTACCGACGAGGACTTGGCGGCATGGTCATCGCCCGCCAACATCAGCACGCCGCCGTGCGCGGACGAGCCCGCCGAGTTGGCGTGCTTGAGCACATCCACCGAACGGTCCACGCCCGGCCCCTTGCCGTACCACATGCCAAACACGCCGTCGCGGGTCGCGCCCGGGAACAGGTTCAACTGCTGCGAGCCCCAGACGGCGGTCGCGGCCAGGTCTTCGTTCACACCGGGCTGGAACACGACGTCGTGCGACTTCAGGTGCTTCTTGGCCTTCCACAGCGCCTGGTCCAGGCCGCCCAACGGCGAGCCCCGATAGCCGGAGATGTAGCCGGCGGTGTTCAGGCCGGCCTGCTGGTCGCGCAGCTTCTGCAACAACGGCAAGCGCACAAGCGCCTGGGTGCCGCTGAGATAGATGCGGCCGGTGGTCCGGGTGTATTTGTCGTCGAGCGTCAGGCCATGGGTATCGGCCACGCCTGGGGGTAGTGGGGCGTTCACGCGCTTGTCTCCTGCATGCGGATTTGAGTGTTTTCCGCAGTGTAGGAACGCTGTTGGTTATCGTATATTCATAGTTTCAGCTAGCAGGTATTCGAAAAACAGATGGCTAACGACGTCACCCTGCGCCAGCTGCGCTATTTCGCGGCGGCCGCCCGCACTGGCCGCTTTTCCATGGCGGCGGCCGACGAACATGTTTCGCAATCGGCCGTCACCAACGCCGTGCTGGCCCTGGAATCCCAATTGGGGGTGCGCCTGTTCGACCGCCATCCGCACGGCGTCACGCTGACCCCGGAAGGCCATAATTTTCATCGGCGGACGCAGGACATTCTGGATTCGCTGGACGACGCCATCCGCGAGCCCGGCTTTCAGCGCTATGCGCTGCGCGGCACGGTGCGCATCGCCGCGTCGTACACGGTGCTGGGGTATTTCCTGCCCGACCTGCTGGCGCGCTTCCGCCGGCGCTACCCGGAGGTGGTGCTGGACCTGGTGGACCTGGACCGCCCGGACATCGAAGCGGCGGTGGCCAGCGGCGACGTCGAGCTGGGCGTGGCGCTGCTGTCCAATGTAGAAAAGCGCGAGCGATTCGGCCATCAGGTCCTGGTGCGATCGCGGCGGCAACTGTGGACGGCGTCCGGCCATCCGCTGCTGTCCGCCTCGGCGCCGTCGTTGGCCGACATCGCGCGCTATCCCTACATTCTGCTAGAGGTGGACGAAGGTGAACGGTCCACGCTGAACTACTGGCGCACGCATGGCCTGCGGCCCGATATCGCCCTGCGCACGCGGTCCATGGAAGCGCTGCGCGGGCTGGTCGCGCATGGCTTCGGCGTCACCATGCTGTCGGACATGGTCTATCGCCCCTGGTCGCTGGAAGGCCGCAAGATCGAGGCCTTGCCCATCACCGACGCCGTGCCGCCCATGGAGGCCGGGCTGCTGTGGCATCCCCGCGCGGGGCTGGCCAAGCCGGCCGATGCCTTTCGACAGTTCATGATGGTGGCTTGCGGGGTGTAGGGGGCTACACCAGCACGGCCCCCTTGCGGCGCGTGAACCGCGTCAGCGAATCAAGCGCCATCGCATGCATGGCCGCCACCGACGGCAGCAACGTTTCTTCCTTGCGCGTCAGCACGCCGACAATGCGCTCCACCGTCGGTTCAGACAGCGGCACGAAGGCCAGGCCCGAGCCGACCGCCGGCCGCGCCAGCACCGGCAGCACCGTAACGCCCAAGCCGCCGACCACGCTGGCCAGCAACGACGCGCGGTTGGACACCACCATGGCCGGATCGTCGATGACGTGCCCCAGTTGCCGGCTCTTCAAGCTGTCGAACGTGGCGTTTCCGATCAGGCGTTCGGCTTCCAGCGCCGACCACGGCACCGGGCCACGCCGGCGCGCCAGCGGATGCCCCTTTCGGCACACCAGCCCGAACGCATCCCGCGCAACGGGCGTGAACGCCACCTCGGCCGTGCGCGGCACCTGGCCCGCCACGCCCACCTGCACTTCACCGGTCAGCACCAGCCGGTGCACATCCTGCGACGATTCATCCAGGGCGCGGATGCGGATGTCCGGGTGGCTGCGGGCGTAGCGCTCCAGCAGCTTTGGCAGCCATTCGTCGGCCAGCGACGGCATCACCGCCAGCGACACGGGTCCGGTATGGCCCATGCCCAGCTGGCGCGCGGCATCCAGCACGCGGTCATGCGTGGCCAGCAGTTCACGCAGCAGCGGCGCCACTGCATGGCCCAACGGCGTCAGTTGCGCCCGCTTGCCCGCTTCGAACAGGGGCGCGCCCAGTTGCTGCTCCAGGTCCTGCATGGCGGCCGACACCGCGGCCTGCGAACGGTGCGTGCCCTCGGCCGCCAAGCGGAAGCTGCCGTGGTCGGCGGCCAGCAGGAACTGGCGCAGGTGCTGGATCTTCAAGGGGGATGGCATGGCGTCGCAACAGACAAAATTCAGGTTTTCCGAAATTAACTTACGTTAATTTGGATTGTCAAAATTCCAGGCCGCCCTCAACAATGCAGGCATCGTTCATCAAGCATGCATGGGAGCAGCGGAATGGCTTTGCAAGTGCGAAAAATCGTCAGTTACGTCGAAAAGACCTGCATTGAAGGCGGCAAGGCGGCCGAGCGGCCGTTGATCATGATCGTGGCGGCCGCCGTGATCCGTAACCCGTGGGCGGGCCTGCCTTTCCAGGAAGACCTGCGCCCGCAGATCCTGGAAGCCGCGCCGCCGCTGGGCGAGTTGCTGGTGGAAGAGATCCTGCGCCAGGCGGGTTCCGCCGACCAGATCGAAGCCTACGGCAAGGCCGCCGTGGTGGGCACCGCCGGTGAAGTCGAACATGCGTCGGCGCTGATCCATACCCTGCGCTTCGGCAACGCCTACCGCAACGCCGTGGGCGGCACCAGCTACCTCAGTTTCACCAATACGCGCGGCGGTCCGGGCTGCGTGATCTCGGTGCCGCTGATGCACAAGCTGGACGAAGGCCTGCGGTCACACTACCTGACCGTGCAGACCAATATCAATGATGCCCCCGCGCCGGACGAGATCGTGATCGCGCTGGGCGCCGCCACCTCTGGCCGCCCCCATCACCGGATCGGCAACCGCTATTCCGATCTGCAGGAATTGGCGCAAGAGGCGCAATCGAAATGAGCGCGCCCCGCCGTCGCTCCGGCCAGGGCGCGCCGCTGGTGCTGCTGCACGGCGTCGGGCTGGATCACACGCTATGGGACGATCTGGTTCCGCTGCTGGAACCAGATTTCGAGGTGCTGCGCTACGACCTGCTGGGCCATGGCGCGGCCCCGGGCCTCACGGGCGAAGCGCGCGTGCAGGACTTCATCGCGCAGCTTGACGCCGAGCTGGACCGGGCCGGCTGGCAGCGCGCCAGCGTGCTGGGCTATTCCATGGGCGGCTTGATCGCGGGGGCTTATGCCGCCGCCCGACCGCAGCGTGTCGAACGCCTGGTGTTGCTTAGCACGGTGTTCCAGCGCACGCCAGAAGAGGCCCGCGCCGTGACGGCCCGCCTGACCGCGGCCGCCACCCAGGATGTGGAGGCCGCTGCCGCGATATCGCTGCAACGCTGGTTCACGCCCGAATTCCTGGCCACACGCCCGCAGCGGGTGGCCGCCATCGGCCAGCGCCTGGTCCGCAACGACCGCGCCAGCTTCCTAGTGGCATACCGGCTGTTCGCGCAGGGCGATCCGATACTGGGGCAGGCAGCGCCGGATATCGCCTGCCCGACCCTTGCGATGACAGGCGAACAGGATGTTGGGTCCACTGCCCGCATGACCCGGGGCCTGGCGCGCGCGCTGCCCGACGGCCGAGCCCGGGTCGTGGAAGGCCAACGGCATATGCTGCCGGTGGAAGCTCCCGCCGTGGTGGCATCGGCCCTGCAAGCATTTCTACTGCCGAAAACCGCCGAATCGCCCGCCTGACAGAGGCGATCGGCCATCGCCCCGAAGGGGCGGAGATGGAGACAACCCCATGAATCGCAGAACCGTACTGAAGCACCTGGCCCTGGCCGCCGCGGCGCCCGCCGCTCTGTCGCTAAGCCGCCATGCCGCAGCCCGAGAAGCGCCTTTGCGCGTGATCGTGCCCTTCCCCCCGGGCGGAGGCACCGATGTGCTGGGCCGGGTCATCGCGGCCACGCTGGAGGGCGCGTTGGACCGCCCTGTCGTCGTCGAGAACAAGCCCGGGGCCAGCGGCATGCTGGGCGCGGACTACACCGCCAACGCCGCCAAGGATGGCAGCGTGCTGTTGTTCGCGGGGCTGGTGCCGTCGGTGCGCTATTACACCCGCCCGCCGGAAGACGTGCTCAAGCAGCTGGCGCCGGTATGCGCGATCGCAAGTTCGCCCTACATGGTGGCCGTCAACAGCGACCTGCCGGCCAAGACACTGGCCGAACTCGTGGCCCAAGCCAGGCGCGAACCCAAAGGGCTGACCTTCGGATCGCCCGGCAACGCCACGCCGCAGCATCTGGCTACCGAGCTGCTGCAAGCCGCCTGCGGCATCGACATGCTGCACGTTCCGTATCGCGGCACGGGGCCGATGATGACGGATCTGCTGGGCGGCCAGATCCAGCTGGTCGTGGCGACGGTGGCGGCGGTCGAGCCTTACCTGAAGGGCGGACGCCTGCGGGTGCTGGCAGTGACCAGCCGCGAACGCCTCCCCAAGTATCCGGACATTCCCACCGTCGCCGAAAGCGGCTACCCGGCTTTTGAGGCGCAGATTCGTTTTGGCACGTATTGCGCCGCGGGCACGCCGCAAGCGACGATCGCCGCGCTGAACCAGGGCATCAACCGCGCGCTGCAAACCGAGGGCGTGCGGGCCAAGCTGGCCGAACAGGGCTTCCAGCCCACGGGCGGCACGCCGGCGCAGTTGCAACAGGCTTTGCTAACGGAAATCCGCGACGTGGCCGCGCTGGTAAAGGCAGGCAAGGTGCGGGTGGACTTGTAGCGATCTGTAGCGGCCGGTAGCGAAAGCGGCGCAACGCCGACAGGTGGCGTGATTAGAATTCGGTCTTCTTCGTCCCTGTCCGCCTGCGATGCCCCGCCCCCTATCCTTCTTGACCGGCGCCCTGACCTTGTCCGCCCTGTTGGCGGGCGGCGTGGCGCGCGCCGCAAGCGGCCCTTGCCCAGAGGCGGCCGACATCGTGCGCAGCGTGTATCAAAACCAGGACAAGCCCGACCGCGAAGGCCGCATCCGCTTAAAGCAAGGCCACGCCTTCGTGACGCTGTCGGACGCGGATGTCGGCGCGCCCTTCGCGGTGGCGTGCAAGGCCTGGCCGGCCAATCCAGACTTGCTGCTGGTGGCGGTGCCGTTGATGCAAGCCACGCCCGACCCCGAGAACGGCCACGAAGGCGATCTGGAAGTGCTGGTGCTGGACCGCCAGACGTTGCAAGTGCGGCAGCGCCGCACGGTGGTTGATCTGATGTCGGACGATGCCCTGCGCATCGCCAGCCTGTCGTTCGATACGGCGCGCTATGACGTCACGGCCGACCGCCGTGCGTTTGGTATCCGCATCGAACGCGAAGGCGCCTCGCGCGCCAACCCCATGGACGAAACCAGCTTGCGGCTCTTCACCGTGGAAGACAACGAATTGCGCCTGGTGCTCGACGGCCTGATCGTCAACCACTCGTCCGGCCAATGGGACACGAGCTGCGCGGGCAAATTCACGGAACGCGCGGTCAGCCTGGCGATAGGCACCAGGCAAACCAAGGGCTACCGCGACCTGGTCGCCACCGATTCGCACTCGTCCAGCCGTGCCGCAGTGCAGCAAGGCGGCTGCGAAGAAAAAACCGTCAGCCAGGGCAAGACGCGCCACACGCTGCGCTTTGACGGCAAGCGTTATCGGATTCCCAAAGCGCTGCGCTCGATAGACAGCGAGACCGCTGGATAACCACCATTTACAAGCGGGGCCGTCTCTGTGCATGCTGCCTAGCTGATCCGGCGTAGATCGGGCGCACCATGGAGACGACATGCCTAGTCAGGAATCCCTGCATTCCGCCCATATCCGCGAGATCGAACAGGTCGGCCAAGGCCGCCCCACGCAGCGCGACGCGCATGTGGTGCGCAGTTGGCTGCGCTGCCTGGACCAATACCGGCTGGATCCGGCCCAGGCGTGCGAGGCGTATATCGTCCCTGACGGCCGCCTGCGCGAACACCGCCAGCAATCCGAAGCCCTGATCAGCATCGCCCGCAGCGGGCTGGACCATCTTTTCCGCCAGGTCGCGGGCCAGAACTACGTGCTATTGCTGGCCGACCGCCAGGGCGTCACGGTGGAGTTCCTGGGCGACCCGTCGCAGACCGACAAGCTGCGCAAAGCCGGGTTGTACCTGGGGTCGGAATGGTCGGAACCGCGCGCTGGCACCTGCGCCGTGGGCGCCTGCCTGGAAACCGGCGAAGCACTGACCATCCACCAGACCGATCACTTCGACAACACCCATACGCCGCTTTCCTGCACCGCCGCGCCCATCTACAACGCCGACGGCGAACTGGCGGCCGTGCTGGATATTTCGCTGCTCAGTTCCCCCAGCCTGAAGGCCAGCCAGAACCTGGCGCTGCATCTGGTCAACAGCACCACCCGCCGCATCGAACTGGCCAACCTGATGGCGCGCACGCGCAACGAATGGGTGTTGCGCTTTGCGCGGTCGCCCGAATTCCTGGACGTGGATCCCGAAGCCGCGATCTCGCTGGACGGCGCCGGCCGCATCCTGGGCATGACACATTCCGGGGCCAAGCTGCTGGCCCGCGCAGCCGGGCTGGACTGGCGCCAACCCGCCGACCTGATCGGCCAACCCGTCACGCGTTTCTTCGAGGTACAGCTGGATGACCTGCCGCAATTCACGCGCGGCCATGCGCCGCAGGACCGCCTGATCGTCGCGCGCGACGGCAATGCGCTATTCGCCCACGCCATTGAACCCAACCGCCATGCGCGTGGCGCGTCCGTCGCCGTGCGCGCCACGACCTCGGCCCTGCGCGGGCTGGACGGCGGTGACGCCAGGATGGCGGCGTTGCAGACGCGCGCCGCCAAACTGGCGCGCCAGGGGCTGCCCATTCTGTTGCAAGGCGAAACCGGCGTGGGCAAGGAATACCTGGCGCGAGCCATCCACGAAGACAGCCGGCGGCCGGGCAGCTTTGTCGCGGTGAACTGCGCGGCCATCCCGGAATCCCTGATCGAAAGCGAACTGTTCGGCTATCTGCCGGGCGCCTACACGGGCGCTGCGCCCAAGGGGCGCAAGGGCCTCATCGAAGCGTCCGACGGCGGCACGCTGTTCCTGGACGAGATCGGCGACATGCCGTTGACGTTGCAAAGCCGTTTGCTACGCGTGCTGGCGGAATCCGAGGTCACGCCCATCGGCGCCAATGCGCCACGCGCGGTGCGCCTGACCTTGATATCGGCCTCGCACCGCGATCTGGGCGCGCGGGTGCGCGAGGGCGGGTTCCGCGAAGACCTGTATTACCGCATCAACGCGGCCACGCTCACGGTGCCGCCGCTGCGCGAACGCCAGGACCTGGATTGGCTCATCGCGCGCATGCTGGCGCGGCATCAGGACGAGTCCGGCGCGCCCGTGCTGTCCGCGCGGGCGCTGCGGGCGTTGAAGGCACACGCCTGGCCCGGCAATATCCGCGAACTGGCCAACGTGATCGCGGTAGCCGCGGCGCTGTGCGAACACGGCGTGATCGAACCGCAGGATCTGCCCGAAGCGCTCGCGCCCGCGGGCCACGCCGCCACGGCTGAAGAGGCCGCGCTGCGGTCCGCGTTGGCCAGTTGCGCCGGCAATGTCTCGGAGGCCGCCAGGCGGATGGGCGTGGACCGCTCCACCGTGCATCGCCAGATGCGTCGCTACGGGCTGACGCCACGGCGCTGACGCCACACTGCGCCGCCACAGGTGTGGCGCGCGCCACACCCGCTGCGTGGCGCCGCGTCCCCGCCGCCCTGCGGCCACGGGCCTGGCGCGGCGAGCCGGAAGCTGGCACGGCAATTGCATGGTGATCCTTGACGCCCACCGGCCGGCACAGGCCGGGGCCGTCATCGGAACGCCACGACAACGCCCGCCACGGGCAAGGAGACAAGACATGCCGAACGATCACGCCGACGCCGCGTTGGACGCGGTGCTAGCGCGCCTGAACACCGCGCTGGGCAACAAAGACATCGAAGGTGTCGCCCGGTTGTTCCAGGACGACTGCTATTGGCGCGACCTGGTGCTGTTCAGCTGGAACCTGCGCACCCTGGAGGGGCACGCCCAGATCCGCGACATGCTCGCTTCGCAACTGCCGCAGGTCGAACCGGTGCGCTTCACCCGCGACGACCGTGAGGCCGTGGCCGACGAGGGCGGACTGTTGCAAGGCTGGCTGCACATCGACACCAACCTGGCGCGCGGCTACGGGCACATCCGCGTCAAGGACGGCAAGATCTGGACGCTGCTGACCACCATGTCCGAACTCAAGGGCCACGAAGAACCCAGCGGCACGCGCCGCCCCAAGGGCGCCGAACACGGCAACCGCCGCGAACGCCAGACCTGGCTGGAAAAGCGCGAACAGGAAGCGGCCGAACTGGGCTATCAGACGCAGCCCTATGTGCTGATCATCGGCGGCGGACAAGGCGGCATCGCACTGGGCGCGCGGCTGCGCCAGTTGGACGTGCCCACGATCATCATCGAAAAGAACGAGCGCGCCGGCGACAGTTGGAGGAAGCGCTACAAGTCCTTGTGCCTGCACGACCCGGTCTGGTATGACCACCTGCCCTACATCCCCTTTCCCGAAAACTGGCCCGTCTTCGCACCCAAGGACAAGGTTGGCGACTGGCTCGAGATGTACACGAAGGTGATGGAACTGAACTACTGGACCTCCAGCGTCTGCCAGTCGGCGCGCTACGACGCGCAGAAGCAGGAATGGGAAGTCACCGTGTTGCGCGAGGGCAAGCCCGTGGTGCTGCGGCCCAAGCAGCTGGTGCTTGCCACCGGCATGTCGGGCAAGCCCAACATTCCGCGCTTTCCGGGGCAGGACGTTTTCCAGGGCGAGCAGCAGCATTCATCGCAGCACCCCGGCCCCGACGCATACCGCGGCAAGAACGTGGTGGTGATCGGCGCCAACAATTCCGCTCACGATATCTGCGCGGCGTTGTGGGAAGGCGGCGCCAACGTCACGATGGTGCAGCGCTCGTCCACGCACATCGTCCGGTCGGACACGTTGATGGACATCGGCCTGGGCGGGCTGTATTCCGAACAGGCGCTGGCCAACGGCATGACGACGCGCAAGGCGGATCTGACGTTCGCTTCGCTGCCCTACAAGATCATGGCGCAGTTCCAGATTCCGCTTTACGACCAGATGCGTGAACGCGACGCCGAGTTCTACGCCAAGCTTGAGAAAGCGGGTTTCATGCTGGACTGGGGCGACGACGGCTCGGGCCTTTTCATGAAATACCTGCGGCGCGGCTCGGGCTATTACATTGACGTGGGCGCCTGCGACCTCATCATCGATGGCAGCATCAAGCTGCAATCCGGCACCGACGTCAGCCATCTGACGCGCGACGCCGTCGTGCTGAAGAACGGCGTGACGCTGCCCGCGGACCTGGTCGTCTATGCCACTGGCTACGGCTCGATGAACGGCTGGGCCGCCGACCTGATCAGCCAGGACGTCGCTGACAAGGTGGGCAAGTGCTGGGGCCTGGGGTCGGACACCACCAAGGATCCTGGCCCCTGGGAGGGCGAACAGCGCAACATGTGGAAGCCCACGCAGCAGGAGGGCCTGTGGTTCCACGGCGGCAACCTGCACCAGTCCCGCCACTATTCCCAGTACCTGTCCCTGCAATTGAAGGCGCGCCAGGTCGGGCTGCCGGTGCAGGTCTACGGCCTGCAAGCCGTGCACCACCAGCGGTAGCGCCACCGGCCTCCCCCCGCGCAAGCGGCGCCTTCGGCCCGCTTGCGCTCCGGGGCGACCCACGGTAAATTGTTGACAATCTGGCGGCCAATCCCGCCTTATTCCGAATATTTACGCTAAATCCGGACAGATTGTTGACACCATGAGCAAAGTGCTGACGTTGCCGGGCCACCCGCCGGGCGATGGCGAAACGTTGTCGGATCACATCTTCAAGAAGATCCAGGCCGCCATTGTCAAAGGCGAAATCGCCCCGGGCAGCAAGATTTCCGAACCCGAACTGGCGCGCCAGCACGGCGTCAGCCGGGGACCGCTGCGCGAGGCCCTGCACCGCCTGGAAGGCCAAAAGCTGCTGGTGCGCGTGCCGCACGCCGGCGCCCGCGTCGTATCGCTGTCGCAGCAAGAGCTGTCCGAACTCTACGAAATCCGGGAATCGCTGGAAGGCATGGCCTGCCGCCTGGCCGCCGAACGCATGCCGCCCGCCGAAATCGCCGAACTGCGCGGCGTGCTGGAAGCCCACGAACGCGACGCCGCCTTCCAGGCCGGCCTGGGCTACTACCAGCAGGAAGGCGATTACGACTTCCACTACCGCATCGTCAAGGGCAGCGGCAACCAGATGCTGTTCCGCATGCTTTGCGACGAGCTCTACCAACTGGCGCGCATGTACCGCATCCAGTATTCGACAACGCCGAACCGCCCGCGGCAGGCCTACGCCGAACACCACCGCATTCTTGACGCCATCGCGGACCACGACGGCGAGCTGGCCGAAATCCTGATGCGCCGGCATATCCGCGCATCCCGAATCAACATCGAACAACAGATCGCCCAGAGCAACCTGCGGCGCACGGAGGCATGATGAATCACTCGTACCGTAAAACCCTGCCCGGCACCCGCCTGGACTATTTCGACGCGCGCGCCGCCGTCGAGGCGATCGCGCCCGGCGCCTACGCCGGCCTGCCGTACACGTCCCGCGTGCTGGCGGAAAACCTGGTTCGCCGATGCGATCCCGCCATGCTGACCGACGCGCTCAAGCAGCTGATCGAACGCCGCCGCGACCTGGATTTTCCGTGGTTTCCGGCGCGCGTGGTCTGTCATGACATCCTGGGCCAGACAGCCTTGGTCGACCTGGCGGGCCTGCGCGATGCGATTGCCGACATGGGCGGCGACCCGGCCAAGGTGAACCCGGTGGTGCCGGTGCAGTTGATCGTCGACCACTCGCTGGCCGTGGAATTCGACGGCAACGATCCCGACGCCTTCGCCAAGAACCGCGCAGTTGAAGACCGCCGCAACGAAGACCGCTTCCACTTCATCGACTGGACCAAACAAGCCTTCCGCAATATCGAAGTCGTGCCCCCTGGCAACGGCATCATGCACCAGATCAACCTGGAGCGGATGTCGCCCGTGATCTACACGCAAGACGGCGTGGCTTTCCCCGACACCCTGGTCGGCACCGACAGCCACACGCCGCACGTGGATGCGCTGGGCGTCATCGCCATCGGCGTGGGCGGCCTGGAAGCCGAAAACGTGATGCTGGGCCGCGCGTCCTGGATGCGCCTGCCGGACATCATCGGCGTGGAGCTCACGGGCCGCGCGCAACCTGGCATCACCGCCACCGACGTCGTGCTGACGCTGACCGAATTCCTGCGAAAGGAAAAGGTGGTGGGCGCCTATCTGGAGTTCTACGGCGAAGGCGCCGCCAGCCTGACGCTGGGCGACCGCGCCACGATTTCGAACATGGCGCCCGAGTACGGCGCCACCGCCGCGATGTTCTCGATCGACCAGCAGACCATCGACTACCTGCGCCTGACCGGCCGCGAGGACGAGCAGATCGCATTGGTGGAAACCTACGCCAAGACCGCGGGCCTGTGGTCCGACAGCTTGAAGACGGCCGAATACGAACGCGTGCTGCGCTTCGACCTGTCTACGGTCGTGCGCACGTTGGCCGGTCCGTCGAATCCGCATCGTCGCCTGCCGGTGTCCGACCTGGCGGCGCGCGGCATCTCGGGCGTCGTGGAAAACGAGCCGGGCCGGATGCCCGACGGCGCCGTCATCATCGCGGCCATCACCAGCTGCACCAACACCAGCAATCCGCGCAACGTGATCGCCGCGGGCCTGCTGGCGCGCAACGCCAACCGCGCCGGCCTGTCGCGCAAGCCGTGGGTGAAGAGTTCGCTAGCGCCGGGATCCAAGGCCGTGCAGCTGTACCTGGACGAAGCCGGCCTGACGGAAGACCTGGAAAAACTGGGATTCGGCGTCGTCGCATTCGCCTGTACCACGTGCAACGGCATGTCGGGCGCGCTGGACCCCGTGATCCAGCAGGAAATCATCGACCGCGACCTCTATGCCACCGCCGTACTGTCCGGCAACCGCAACTTCGACGGCCGCATCCATCCCTACGCCAAGCAGGCCTTTTTGGCTTCGCCCCCGCTGGTCGTGGCCTACGCCATCGCCGGCACCATCCGCTTCGACATCGAACGCGATGTACTGGGCACCGGCGCCGACGGCCGCGAGATCCGCTTGAAAGACATCTGGCCCACCGACGAAGAGATCGACGCGGTGGTCAAGGCATCGGTCAAGCCCGAGCAGTTCCGCAAGGTCTACGCGCCGATGTTCGGCATCCAGGACGACCGCAAGGCCGGCGTCAGCCCGCTTTACGCCTGGCGCGCGCAAAGCACCTACATCCGCCGTCCGCCGTACTGGGAAGGCGCGCTGGCAGGCGCCCGCACGCTGCGCGGCATGCTGCCGCTGGCCGTCCTGGGCGACAACATCACCACCGACCACCTGTCGCCGTCCAACGCCATCATGCTGGACAGCGCAGCCGGCGAATACCTGGACAAGATGGGTCTGCCGGAAGAAGACTTCAACTCGTACGCGACCCACCGCGGCGACCACCTGACCGCGCAGCGCGCCACCTTTGCCAACCCCAAGCTCTATAACGAGATGGTG
Source organism: Achromobacter sp. MYb9 (assembly GCF_002975275.1). Taxonomy (GTDB): domain Bacteria; phylum Pseudomonadota; class Gammaproteobacteria; order Burkholderiales; family Burkholderiaceae_B; genus Achromobacter. Next base: position 220,116 of record NZ_PCOQ01000006.1, read on the forward strand.
CTGAACGACGACGGCACCGTGAAGCAAGGTTCGCTGGCGCGCGTGGAACCGGAAGGCCAGGTCATGCGCATGTGGGAAGCCATCGAAACCTACATGGACCGCAAGCAACCGCTGATCATCGTGGCCGGCGCCGACTACGGCCAGGGGTCATCGCGCGACTGGGCCGCCAAAGGCGTGCGCCTGGCCGGCGTGGAAGCCATCGTGGCCGAAGGGTTCGAACGTATCCACCGCACCAACCTGATCGGCATGGGCGTGTTGCCGCTGGAATTCAAACCCGGCGTGAACCGCAAGACGCTGGGCCTGGATGGCACCGAAAGCTACGACGTCATCGGCGAACGCAAGCCCCGCGCCGACCTGACGCTGGTGATCCACCGCCGCAATGGCGAGACCGTGCAGGTGGCCGTCACCTGCCGTCTGGACACCGCGGAAGAAGTGTCCATCTACGAAGCCGGCGGCGTGCTGCAGCGCTTTGCCCAGGACTTCCTGGAAGCCGAATCCGTGGCCGGCGCCAAACAGGCCAGCTGATACCGCGGCCAGCTGACACCCCCGGCCGGCGGACGCCAACGCGCCCGCCGGCCCACCCGAACACATCGCACCAAGACATCAGGACGACCCCATGGCCCATGCACCCCAAACCAAGATCGCCGCCACCTACATGCGCGGCGGCACCAGCAAAGGCGTGTTCTTCAAGCTGGACGACCTGCCCGAATCCGCGCGCGCGCCCGGCGCCGCGCGCGACGCACTGCTGATGCGCGTGATCGGCAGCCCGGACCCCTATGGCAAGCAGATCGACGGCATGGGGGCCGCCACGTCCAGCACCAGCAAGACCGTCATCGTCGGCAAGAGCACCCAGCCTGACCATGACGTGGACTATCTGTTCGGCCAGGTCTCCATCGACCAGCCGTTTGTGGACTGGAGCGGCAACTGCGGCAACCTGTCCGCCGCCGTCGGCCCCTTCGCCATCACCAACGGCCTGGTCGACCCGGCCCGCGTGCCCGCCGACGGCATCGCCGTCGTGCGCATCTGGCAAGCCAACATCAAGAAGACCATCATCGCGCACGTGCCGATGACCGGCGGCGCGGTGCAGGAGACCGGCGACTTCGAGCTGGACGGCGTGACCTTCCCCGCTGCCGAACTGCGGCTGGAATTCATGGACCCCGCCGAAGAAGGCGACGGCGGCTCGATGTTCCCCACCGGCAACCTGGTCGACGACCTGGACGTGCCCGGCGTGGGCACCTTCAAGGCCACGATGATCAATTCGGGCATTCCGACCATCTTCCTGGATGCCGAAGCCCTGGGCTACACCGGAACCGAATTGCAGGACGACATCAATGGCGACGCCGCCGCGCTGGCGCGCTTCGAGACCATTCGCGCGCACGGCGCCCTGCGCATGGGCCTGATCACCAAGGTCGAAGAGGCCGCCAGCCGCCAGCACACGCCCAAGGTCGCCTTCGTGGCGCGCCCCAAGGCCTACGTGTCGTCCAGCGGCAAGCAGATCGGTGCGGGCGACATCGACGTGCTGGTGCGCGCGCTATCCATGGGCAAGCTGCACCACGCGATGATGGGGACCGCTTCCGTCGCCATCGGCACGGCGGCGGCCATCCCCGGCACGCTCGTGAACCTGGCCGCTGGCGGCACCGAACGCGACAGCGTCAACTTCGGCCACCCCTCCGGCACGCTGCGCGTCGGCGCCCAGGCACAACGGGTGGATGGCGAATGGAAAGTCACCAAAGCCATCATGAGCCGCAGCGCGCGCGTGCTGATGGAAGGCCGCATCCACGTGCCAAAAGAAGGGTTTTAAGCCGACTCCCGGCCGGGGTGAACCGCGAGCAAAGGCTCGCAACTTACATTTTCACCCCGCTTTTCTCGGCACGAAGGGTAGACGCTGTCCCCGTCTACCCCTATACTTAACAGATGTTGTAATTCATCACCGGACCCCGCCGATGCTCCGTCATCGAGGGCACCCGTCACATGGCCGCGCACAGCGGCCCGGCGCCAGCGCCGAAACACCACCACCCAGCCGCCTGGCCGAAAGCCAGCGGTTGCGGAACAAAAACCTGCTTACCCAGCAGGACCATTGCTCACCGCATTGAGCCGCACGCGCGTCACCGAACAGCCATGTTCGCGACGCTCCGGTCCTATGCCGCAGCAAGGCACCAATACGGTGTGTCTTGTGTTTGTCCGACCCGGGCCACCATCCCTTGCCCGGCTGGGCAGGCACGCGACCGCGCGCTCGAGACCACAACGAAAGCCCGCGGTCCATTGGTGTTTCGCCTGCGCCATGGGAACGCTTGCCGCCCATCGCAACCCGCGGAAATGGCACTCATGCAGCCCCGGCCGTCAGGCCCGGACAAGGCTGTCGAGGAGTAAGGACCCCCAAGATGCAAGAGACTGTGTTCTTCCAGTTATCGGCGACCACCGCCATCCTGTTGCTGGCCGGCTTCTACGGCGCGACGTTCCTGATGTCGCTATTCATCGGCGAAAAAAACGAGAACGTCGACGGCTACATGGTGTCGAACAACGCGGTCGGCTTCGGCTTGTCGACCGCCAGCATGATCGCCACCTGGATCTGGGCCGCCTCCTTCTACGCCAGCGCCACCTCCGGCTACAAGTACGGACTGTCCGGCCCGCTGCACTACGGATTCTGGGGCGCCCTGATGATTCTCTTCATCTACCCCTTCGGCAAGCGCTTCAGGCAACTGGCACCCAAGGCCCACACGCTGGCCGAAGTCATCCACGCCCGCCACGGCACCTCCAGCCAGATGATCATGGCGGTATCGAACATCGTGGGCAGCTGCATCAGCCTGATGGTGAATTTCACGGCCGCGGGCGCGCTGGTCTCGATCCTGAGCCCGCTTACGTTCATCCAGGGCGTGCTGATCGCCGGGCTGGGCGTGCTGTCCTACACCTTGTGGTCGGGCTTTCGCACATCGGTCATGACCGACTTCGCGCAACTGGCGGCGATGATCATCGCCGCGGTCATCATCATCCCGCTGATCTTCTTCAACGCGGGCGGCCCGGACATGCTGCAAGCCAACATGTGGCGCTTGAACAGCGATCAGGCCGACTTCTATTCCACCAAGGCCATCCTGGAGCAAGGCGCGCCGTACTTCGTGGCGGTGCTGGCGTATGCCATTGGCAACCAGACCATCGCGCAACGCCTGTTCGCGGTACGCGAAGACCTGATCAAACCCACCTTCCTGACAGCCACGGTGGGCTACGGTGCCGTCGTGATCGGGCTGGGCATGCTGGGCCTGCTGGCCTTGTTTGTCGGGTTGGAGCCGGCCAACGGCGACTTGAACAACATCATCCCGCAAATGGCGTCCACCTACTTGCCGCCGTTCGGCATCGCCCTGTTCTTCCTGCTGGTCGTGGGCTCGCTGTCTTCCACCGCCGACTCCGATCTGGCGGCACTGTCCGCCATCGTCATGACCGACGTCTACGCCAAGAACGTGGCGCGCGGACGCCCGAATCCGCAACGCATGTTGTGGTGGGGCCGGGCCACCATGATCATCGCCACGATGATCGGCGTGGTCTTCGCCAGCCTGCGGCTGGACATCCTGGTCATGCTGGTGTTCGTGGGCGCGCTATGGGGCGCCATCGTCTTTCCGGTCATCGCCAGCTTCTATTGGGACCGCGTGAACAACCGCGCCTTTGTCTGCTCGGTGCTGTCCGCCGTGGCGCTGTTCTCGATCGTGCGCTTCGAGTGGCTGCCCATCACGGGCGTGGTCGCCGTCTTCTTTGAAATCTGCGCGGCCATCGGCGGCGGCGTGGTGCTGGGGTTGATGGCGTTCGGCTTCCTGGGCCGCACCGCTGCCATCACGGTGGGCACGATTGGCGTGGCGGTGATGCTACCCGCCTTCATCGGCAGCCTGCGCGACTACATCGTGCTGCTGGCTTCGCTGACCGCCTACGGCGTCAGCGCCACGGTATGCGTGGCGCTGAGCCTGCGCAACCAGGAACGGTTCGATTTCGGCCTGCTGGCTCACCGTGTCACCGCGTTCCACCATGAACCGGATGGGGCAGCGCGCACAGCGCCGTCCGGCCCGCTCACCGCGAACAGCGCCGCGCGCTGATCCATGCCCATCACAACAAGGAGATTGATATGTGGTTGACCGCTTATTTTCTGATCTGGCCGTTGATTTCCGCAGCCATCCTCGCGCTCTTGTGCACGACGCTGTGGCGAGACGTCCGCACGGCCAGGCGTAGCGGCACGTCGATGGTGTAGCGGCCGGACGGGCTGGACGGCACCGCAGCGCCGCGCGCGTCGGTCAGCTTCGGGCCGACAGCAGTTGCGACAGCGTATGCGCTTCGGCCTGCAAGTCCTTGGCTAACGCGTGGGCACGGGCGTCGTCCAGCTGTTCGGCGAGCCCTGCCGCAACCAGCGAATGCGTCATGCGGTTCTGGCTGTTCAGCACCGGCACCGCGATCACGACGACGCCGTTGATGTAGTTGTTCCGATCCATGCTGTAGCCGTCCCGGCGCACCGCCTCCACATCGGCTTTCCAGGCGGCGAATTCAGGCGCCTGATCCCATCGCAGCGCCTTGAATCGGCGTTCCAGCTCCTTGTCGGTCAGATCCGAGAAGGCGGCCACCAGGCGGCCCGTCGCGCTGATCAGCGCCGGGAAGCGGCTGCCCACATCCACGTGCAATCGGAACGGCGCCGTGGAACGCGACAAGGCAAGAACCACCATGTGGTCGGCACCCGCCACTTCCACGCCGATCGCCGTGACGTTGGCCGCGCTGGACAGCTTGTCCAGCACGGGCTGCACCAGCGTCGGGAAGGGGCTGCTTTCGATCACGCTGCGCGCCAGCGTCAGCATGCCCACGCCCAGGCTGTAGCGCTTGGTGCCGGCATCCACCTTCACCAGCCCCTCTTCCACCAAAACCCGAAGAATGTGCAGGCAGGTGCTGGTCACCATCTCCAATTCCTGAGAAATCGCCTTCAAGGTCATCGGCGCGCCGCCACGGCCCAGCAATCGCAGAATGGCGATCGACCGCGTGACGGCCGGCACCGGGCGAACGCGCGGCCCCACGGCCGCGGAAGGTTCCTGGGAACTGGACTGACTCATCTGACTCTCCGTTTTTATTGCGGCAAGCATACCTTGCGCGCCGGCCCTCGCGCCGCCGATGTGGCCTCTATCTGTTGTCCTTTAATTGTCCATATACAATCAATGAGCGTTATTGACAATTTCTAGGGTGGCGCGCAATATCGCTTCAACAGATTGCGGACCCCTCACAGGCACGACGACATGACGACGCTGACACAGGCCACTTCTTACGCGGACGCCCAGGCGCTCTGCACGCCGGACATGCTCTGGGCGCTGTTCGACGGCGACCGCCGGCAGATGAACATCGCCCACGAGTGCATCGACCGCCATGCCGACCGGGACCAGCCGGCCGTCATCCTGCTGCGCGCGGCCGGCGGCAGCGAGTCCTACGGTTTCAAGCAGATTTCCGACGCCTCGTCGCGTTTCGCGCATTACCTGGCCGCCCAGGGCGTCCAGCCCGGCGACCGCGTCGCCGTGATGCTGGAACCGTCGCTGGCCTTCTACGTGGCGATGTTCGGCGCGATGAAGCGCGGTGCGATCGCGGTGCCGCTCTTTACGCTGTTCGGTCCCGATGGCATCCGGCTGCGCGTGCAGGATTGCAAGCCCAGCATGCTGGTGACGAATGCCGAGAAAGCGCCGCTGGCGGGCGGACGCGACGACATGCGCGTCGTCATCGCGGACGGCGATTTCCTTGACACCCTGGCGGCCTTCCCGCCCCGGTACGAATGCACGACGCAGGCCGACGACCTGGCCATCTTCCAGTACACCTCCGGCACCACCCGCGAACTGCCGGACGCGGTCAAGCACACCCACCGCGCGCTGGTCACGCTGATGATGGCCGCGCTGTACGGCACCGGCGTGCGACCGGGCGACCGCTTCATGTGCCCATCGTCCCCGGCCTGGGGCCACGGCCTGTGGCACGGCACGCTTGCGCCGCTGGCCCTGGGCGTCACCATCGGCGCCTACGCAGGAAAATTCAATGCCGAACGCCTGCTGCAGGCCTTGCAGGAACACGGCTTCAACAACATCTCGGCGGCGGCCACCCACTACCGCATGATGCGCAACGCCGGCGTGGCGGACCAATACCGCTATCAGCTGCAAAAGGTGTCTTTTACCGGCGAACCCATCGACAGTGAAACCTCCGCCTTTGTGCAGGCCACTTTCGGGCAACCCGTCTGCAGCATGTACGGCACCACCGAAATCGGGGTTTGCCTGGTGAACTATCCGGGCGCGCCGGATTTCACGGTCAAGCCCGGTTCGCTGGGCAAGCCCGTGCCCGGCCTGCGGGTCGAAGTGCAGGACGCCAACGGCGCGCCTTGTCCGCCCGGCGTGACGGGCGAATTGAAGCTGTGGCGCCGCGACGCCTGGGTTGCCACCAAGGACTTGGGGCGCATCGACGAGGACGGCTATTTCTGGCACGGCGGCCGTGCCGATGACGTCATTATTTCGGCGGGCTGGACGATGAGCGCCGTCGAAATCGAAGACGCCATCCTGAAGCATCGCGACGTGACCGAGGCGGCCGCCATCGGTGTGCCCGACGCCTTGCGCGGCCAGGTCGTCAAGGCCTTCGTGGTGTCGGCCCGCCCCGGCGACGACGCCTTCATCGAAGAGATCCAGAACACCGTGCGCAGCCAATTGGCGCGGCACGAGTATCCGCGTCAGGTGGTGTTCGTGCCCGAACTGCCGAAGACGCCCGCAGGCAAGATCCATCGCCGGAAACTGCGCGAGCAAGAGCTTGCCGGCGCCCCCGCTTCAACCGAAAACGCCGCGCCCGCCGCGCACGTCTGACCCATCCCCCCCAGGAGACATCATGCTGACCAAGACCAAGACCGAAAGAAGCTTCCCGACCATCACCGAGCGCGGCCTGGACGAACTCCGCGCGCGGATCGGCGTCAAGATCGGCGTCACCGCCGAGCCGTGGTGCTACGAGGCCACGCGCGACAACATCCGCCACTACGCCCATGGCATCGGCGACGACAACCCCTTGTGGTGCGACCCGGAATACGCGGCCAAGACGCAGCACGGCGGCATCATCGCGCTGCCCAGCTTCCTGTTTTCAACCAGCCGCATCGTGTCGGGCTACGTGGGCGGGCTGCCCGGCGTGCACGCCATGTGGTCGGGCGCCGACTGGACGTGGCACCAGGCCGTCAAGCGCAACGACGTCATCTCGACCGAAGCGCATTTGAAGAACCTGATCGAACACCAGACCCGATTCGCCGGTCGCGCGGTGCAGCAGATTTATCACGTGGACTTCTTCAACCAGGAAGGCGACAAAGTCGCCGAGGCCGACAGCTGGTGCTTCCGCACGGAACGCGACCACGCCCGCGAACAGGGCAGCAAGTACAAGGAAGTGCGTGCCCGCGAGCCCCGCCGCTACAGCCCCGAGGAAATCAAAGAAGCCTACAAGCTGTACGCGCAGGAAGAAGTGCGCGGCGCCACGCCGCGCTACTGGGAAGACGTGAAGGAAGGCCAAGAACTACCCGTGATGTTCAAGGGCCCCATGACGGTGACGGGCTTCATTGCCTACGCACAAGGTTGGGGCGGCCTGTACATCCGCGCCAACAAGCTGGCGTGGCAACTGATCGACGCGCATCCCGGCGTGGGCATCACCAACCGCTTCGGCATCCCCGATGTGCCGGAACGCGTGCACTGGGAAGAGGAATTCGCGCTGGAAGTGGGCGCGCCGGGCGCGTACGACTATGGCCCGGAGCGAAATTCGTGGCTGACGCATCACCTGACCAATTGGATGGGCGACGCCGGCTTCCTGCGCAAGTCCACGTGCAAGATCCGCCGCCACAACCCCGAGGGCGACATGCTGTTCTTCAAGGGCCGCGTCAAGCGCAAGTACGTCGAAGACGGCCGCCATCTGGTCGAGATCGAACAAGAAGCCCGCAACCAGGACGACGAACTGTCCGTGCTGGGTTCAGGCGTGGTTGAATTGCCCACCCGCGGATAACGCGTCGGACACGACCAAATCGAGGTCAATGATGTCTGGTTCATCGGAGCATGCTGCAAACGCCCCGGATGCTCCCCACGCCCGCGCCGGCGGCGCGCTGGCGGGCGTCCGGGTGATCGATCTGTCCAGGGTGCTGGCGGGGCCGCTATGTACCCAGATGCTGGCCGACCAGGGCGCGGACGTGATCAAGGTCGAACCGCCCGGCGGCGACGAGACCCGCACGCTGGGCCCGCCCGTGAACGCGGATGGCGACGCCGCCTACTTCACCGCCGTCAACCGGGGCAAGCGCGCGATCGGACTCGACCTGTCCCTGGCCGGGGGCCGCGACGTGCTGTTGCGGCTGCTGGAAGATGCCGACATTCTGGTCGAGAACTTCATTCCGGGCACGATGGCCAGGTGGGGGCTGGACTACGAGACGGACCTCAAGCCGCGCTTTCCTCAATTGATCTACTGCGCGATCTCGGGATTCGGCGCCGACGGCCCGCTGGGCGGCCTGCCCGGCTACGACGCCATCCTGCAAGCCATGTGCGGGCTGATGAGCGTGAACGGCGCCCCGGCCAGCGGCCCGACCCGCATCGGCGTCCCCATCGTCGACCACCTGACGGGCTACACCGCGCAAGCGGGCATCCTGTTGGCGCTGTATCACCGAGCGCGCACCGGCCGGGGCCAGCGCGTGGACGCCACGCTATTCGACACCGCGCTCAGCCTGTTGGTGCCACACGCGGCCAACTGGATGCACACGCAGCGCGCGCCGGGGCTGTTGGGCAGCGCGCACCCCAACATCGCGCCATACGACCGCTTCGCCTGCCGCGATGGCGAGATCTTCCTGGGCATCGTGAACGACCGCCAATTCCGCAAGTTCTGCGAATACATCGAGCTTGCGCCGTTGCTGGAGGACGCACGCTTCGCGACCAACCGCCAACGGCTTGAACACCGCGACGCCTTGCGCGCCGCGCTTGACACGGCGCTTGCCCGCCACACGCGCGATGCCGTCTGCCGAGACCTGATGCGGCTGGGCGTGCCCGCGGGACCGGTCCACAGCGTGCCCGAGGCCTTCGAGCAGGCGCATTCGACGCATCGCGGCATGCGCATCGACCGCGACGGCTATCACGGCATCGGCGCCGCCACGCGGCTGTCCGACGCGCCCGTGCGCGTGCGCCGGCTGCCCCCTGCCTATTCGCAGCACACCGACGAGGTCCTCCGGGAGGCCGGCCTCGACGACACCCAGATCGCGGCGCTGCGGGACCAAGGCGTCTTGCCGCGAGGGCCTTCTTCGACGCCGTAGCACCCCCCACCGCTACCCAATAAGAAAATCCAGGAGACCACCATGAAGACCATACGCCTGATGGCCGCGCTAGCGGCATCCCTGCTATTCACGCAACCCACCGCGGCCGCCGACGCCTATCCCTCCAAACCCATCAAATTGATCGTCCCCTATCAGGCCGGCCAAGGCACCGATGTCGCCGGCCGCTATCTGGCCGAGTATCTGGCCCGGGCCCTGGGGCAACCTCTCATCGTGGAAAACCGCCCCGGCGCGGGCGGCAACATCGGCGCCTCGGAAGCGGCGCGCGCGGCGCCCGACGGCTACACGTTGTTGATGGGAACCAACGGCACGCACGTGCTGAACGAATACATGTATTCGTCCACGGCCTTCGACCCTGACCGCGACTTCGAACCCGTGATGCTGGTCAGTTCCTTTCCAATGGTGCTGCTGACGCCGCCGGGATCCCCGTACGCCAATCTGGCCGACCTGCGGGACGCCAAGAAAGCCAAGGCCGACAGCATCAACGTCGGCATGCCCAGCACCACCGCGCGGCTTGTCTTCGAACTGCTCAAGCAGCAAGGCGTCAACAGCATGCGCGGCATTCCGTACAAGGGGTCGGCCACCGCCACCACCGACCTCATGGGCGGACAGGTGCAGATCGGCATCGACACCGTCAGCGCCGCGCGGTCGTTCATCACCAGCGGCAAGCTGCGGGCGCTGGCCGTGACATCGTTGAAGGAATCCGCGTTGTTGCCCGGCGTGAAATCGATCGCCGAGCAGGGCCTGCCCGGCTTTCAGGTCATCGCGTGGAATGGCCTGTACGCCCCCAAGGGCACCCCGCCCGCCATCGTGCAGCGCTTGAACGCCGAACTGGCGGGCATCCTGGCGCGCCCCGAGGTGCGGCAGCGGCTGTTGGAACTGGGCCATGAGCCCGGCGGCGGCACGCCTGCGGAGCTGACCGCGTTTTCGCGCAGCGAACGGCTGAAGTGGCAGCCGCTGATCGTCCAGGCGGGCTTGAAGGCAGAGTAACGGGCCGCGCCGCGGGCGGATTTGCGCCGGTCAGGCCGTCGCAGGCCCGCTTCGATTCCGCCCCACCGCTGCAATGGCCAACGCCAGCAACAGCAACGCCGCCGCCAGGCCATACGTCCAGCTCATGCCCGTCGCCAGCGCGGCGGGCGGCGCAACCCGCAAGTCGCCCGCCCCCGACGCCCAGGCGAACACCGCGCCCATCAGCGACGCCCCGGTGATGAATCCCAGATTGCGCGACAAGTTCAGCAGGCCCGAGAGCGCGCCGCGTTGCGCGGCGCCGGCCTCCGTCATGACCGCGCTGCTGTTCGCGGCCTGGAACAGGGCGTAGCCAGCGGTGATCACCACCAACGGCGCCACGTAACCCACCGCGCCGAACGCCACCGGTGCCAGCGACAGACCGATTGCCCCCACGGCCATGGCAATCAACGCCGCCCCCATCACGCGCTGGGCGCCGTAGCGGTCGACAGCCCGGCCCGCCGGCACGCCCGCCAGCGCGGCCACGATCGGGCCGCAAGACATCGCAAGCCCCACCTGCGCCGCGTTCAACCCCAAGCCGCCTGCAAGGTAGAACGGCCCGACGACCAGCGTCGTCATCATGACCGTGGAAACCAGCCCGTTCGCCGTCACGCCCGCGCTCAGCACGGGGCGGCGAAACAGCGCCAGCCCGATCAGCGGCGATGCCGAGCGGGCCTGCGACTGCACGAAGGCCGCGGCCGCCACCACGGCAACCGCCAATAGCGCCCCGCTTATCCAGTCAAAACCGCTTCCGGCCCGGGTCATCGCCAGCGCATACGCGGCGATGCTTGCGGCCAGCAGCAACGACCCCAGTGAATCGAAGCGCGCGCGGGGCGTTGCCGTCGCCCGCTGATCCGGCGGAAGGTGAAACCACGCCAGCCCGAACGCCAGCGCGCCCAACGGCAGATTGATGAGAAAGATCGACGGCCAGCCCACCCCGGCCACCAGCATGCCGCCCAGCGCGGGCCCCAGCGCCGTGCCAATGGCCGACATCGTTCCCAGCAGCCCCATCACGCTGCCCGTCTTTTCTTTGGGCGCGGCCTCGCTGGCGAACGCCAGCGTCAACGCCATCATGATTGCCGCGCCCAGCCCTTGCACGGCACGCGCGGCAACCAATGCTCCCAGCCACGGCGCGGCGCCGCACAGCGCCGACCCCGCCGTGAACAAACCGATTCCGGCCAGCATCAACCGACGACGGCCGACCAGATCCCCCAGGCGGCCCACGCTGACAATCAGCGTGGTGATGGCCAGCAGATACGCCAGCACGATCCATTGCACCGCCTGGAACGGCGCATCGAAGGCCTGGGCCAACGCCGGAAGCGCAACGTTGGCGATGCTGGTGCCCAGGGCGGGCAGCAGCATCGACACCGACAAGCAGGCCAACAGCGGCACAGAGGGGCGGACGGGGGAATTCGGCGGAACGGCGGTACGCATGGGCTGGCCTGCAAGAATTTCGGACGCCGACGCGACGCCCTGCACACATGCTAGGCGTTGCCCGGACCTGGCGGAAGACGCAGCATTTGCACTAAATACCTGCACCAGACGCGCTATCAAAACCTGCCACGGCACGCCAACCGTGCTACGTTTGCAGGATGGCCACCCCCGACCTCAATCTCTTGATCACCCTGGACGTTCTGCTGGCCGAAGGCAGCGTCGCGCGCGCCGCCCGACGCCTGCAATTAAGCCCGTCCGCCATGAGCCGGGCGCTGGCGCGGCTGCGCGAAACCACCGGCGACCCGCTGCTGGTGCGCGCCGGCCGCGGCCTGGTGCCCACGCCCCGGGCGCTGGAATTGCGTGACCGTGTCCGCGTGCTGGTGCAAGACGTGGAATCCGTACTGCGCCCGGCCACGCAGCTTGATCTGATGCAATTGGCGCGCACTTTCACGCTGCGCACCAGCGACGGCTTCGCCGAGAATTTCGGGCCGGCCCTGCTGGCCCGCGCCCGCGCCGAGGCGCCCGGCGTGCGGCTGCGTTTCGTGCAGAAGACCGACAAGGACAGCGCGCCGCTGCGCGAAGGCGCCGTGGACCTGGAAACAGGCATCGTCAGCGACAACGCCAGCCCCGAACTGCGCACGCGCGCGCTGTTCCAGGACCGCTTCGTGGGTGTCATGCGTGCCGGGCATCCGCTCAGCCAGGGCAAGGTCACGCTTGCCCGTTATGCGTCCGCGCAACACGTCCTCGTCTCCCGCCGAAACCTGCAAAAAGGGCCGGTGGACGACGCGCTGGCCTCGCACGGGCGCGAACGCGCAATCGCCACCATCGCCGGCGGATTCTCGACGGCGCTCGCGCTGGCGCGCGGGTCCGACCTGATCGCCACCGTGCCCGAACGGCACACCGGCAGCCTGCGGGCAGGGATGCACACCTTCGCCCTGCCCTTCGCGATGCCGGCGTTCACGGTGTCAATGCTGTGGCATCCGCGCATGGACGGCGACGCCGCCCATCGGTGGCTGCGCGGATGCGTGCTGGACGCCGTCGGCTGACAGCGTCGCCCCGCGCTTACTTCCCTTTCGGCGCGCTGGCCGCCAGCGTGTCGAACTGCTTGTCCAGGTCCGCCAGCGACTTGTCGATGTGATCGCGGCGTTCCTTGATCCACTTGCCCTGCGACGCCAATTGCTCGCGCGCGGCCTTCAGCATGCGATCCATTTCGGCGGGCTGGGGACCGCCGCTGGTGGCCCGGTTCTTCACGATGGCCACCGGGTCCAGCGTCGAGCGGAATTCGGCTTCGCTCATCGGCAACTCGTTGCCGTACTTCGAGTCCTTCATGGAATCGGCATAGATGCGGCGAGCCTGCTCATACGGAAAGTCCAGCGGCTTGATATTGTTGGCCTTCGCGTAGGTCACCACCTCTGAGGCAAAGTGGTGCCCGTCGCGGAACGGCAGCTTGTACTTGCGCATCAGCACGTCGGCCAATTCCTGCGATGCGGTCCAGTCGCTGTTCAGCTCTTCAAGCGCGCGCTCCGGGCTGATGACCATGGCCTTGAGCACACGGTCCCAACGCTTCAGCGCCGAGATGCCGCTGTCCACCATCGCCGAGTTCTGCTTCACGTCCTTGGGGTCGCTCATGCCCGGCGTGATGTTGTGCGTCTGGATCACCGGCCCCATCGCCAGCGTCACGGCGGTCGACGCGTCGCTGCGCGTGTCGTTCAACAGGCCGGGGTTGCGCTTTTGCGGCATGGCGCTGGACACGTAGGTATTGCCGCCCCCCTCTTCCAGCAGGATCCAGGGGCGCGACTGCGCGTACTGCGTCATGACGTCTTCGACGAAGTTGCCGGTGCGCAGCGCAATGCTGGTGACGATAGACGCCACTTCCACCGGCTGATCCATCGACGAGATCTGCGAGGCGTCGTAGGCGTTGTCGACCAGCGCCTCGAAGCCCAGGTATTGCGCCATGCGCTTGCGGTCCAGCGGCCAGCTGGTGCCGTTCAGCACCGTCGTGCCCATGGGCGAGCGGTCGATGCGGGCGTAGGCTTCGCGAATGCGCTGGGCGTCGCGCGCCAGGCCCGCGGCCTGGCCCAGCAGATAGTGCCCATAGCTGTTGGGCTGCGCGGCCACGCCATTGGTGTAGTTCGGCACGATCGTGCCGGCGTGCTTGGCGGCCAGTTCGACCAGCGTGGTGGACGTCTTGTTCAACTGGTCGGCCAGCTCCAGCAGCTTGTCGCGCAGGATGGCGCTGCGGTAGGTCGCGTGCATGTCCTGGCTGGAGCGGCCCGCGTGCAGCAACGTCACGTCTTCGCCCGCCGCCTTGATCAGCAACGGTTCGAAGGTGATGACGCTGGCGGGACGCTTGGCGCCCGGCTGGTTGCCGTCGCTGATCACCTTGGCGACCCCGGCCGCCAGGCGCGGCGCGATGGACTTGTCCAGCAGGCCTTCATCGGTGTTGATGACGGCGGTGGCTTTGTTGATTTCCCCCAACCAGAAGAAAGGGTCCCGGGGAACGGCAGTGGCGGTGGCAGCCGCAGCCGGCGCGGCAGCGGGCGCTTGCTGGGCGAACGCGGCGTGCGTGCCCAGCGACATGACCAGGGCGGTGCCCAGGGTGGGAAGGAACTGTCTCATGGCGTTCTCGTTATGTAGGGGCGGTGCGGTAGTTTATGGAAAAGCCCCCGGCCCGAAAACCCGGTTTTTCACGAGTAGCCGGCGAAGACGTAACGATGGGCGCTGACTCAGCAGCGCCCAACGGGAAGCCCGATACTCGCGTAGCCCGCCAAAGCGGTCTGCTGACACGTGCCAAAGTGGCATGAATTAGCAGTCCACATCACTCCTACACTTCATGCCTTGTGCTGGCCGCCCCCTGCGGCCCCGTACGCAATGTGGAGTGCTTCATGACGACACCGCCGGTTCGCCTTCGACCCGCCGACTTCTTTTCGCCGACTATCGCCGCCCTGATTTCGGTGCTGGTGAACTACGGCGGAACCTTCGTGCTCGTGTTCCAGGCCGCCGAGCTGGCCCGGTTGACGCCCGCCCAGACGGCATCATGGGTCTGGGCCGTTTCGATCGGGGTTGGCGTCACTGGCGCCCTGCTCAGCTTCCGGTACAAGGCGCCGATCATCACGGCGTGGTCCACGCCCGGCGTGGCCTTCCTGGCCACGGTGATGCCGTTCACGCCTTATGGCGAAGTCATTGGCGCCTACGTGGTGTCCGCCTTGGGCTTTATCGTGCTGGGCCTGTCCGGCGCGTTTGAAAAGCTGGTGCGCAGGATTCCCGGCGGCATCGCAGCCGGGCTGCTGGCCGGCATCCTGCTGCAATTCGGCGTCAATGCCTTCGGCGGCGCCAGCGTCGATCCGGCGCTGGTGATCGTGCTGATGATCTCGTATGCACTGCTCAAGCGCTATACGTCGCGTTTCGCCGTCGTCGGCATTTTGCTCATCGGCGTCGCCATGTTGATCGCGCAGGACCGCATCGACTTCGCGGCCGTCCATCTGAGCCTTGCCGCGCCCGTTTTTGAAATGCCCCGGTTTTCGCTGCAGGCCCTGCTGGGCGTGGCGCTGCCGTTGTTCGTCATCACGCTGACGGGCCAATACATGCCGGGCATGCTGGTGCTGCGCAACGACGGTTACCGAACCAGCGCCAACCCGATCCTGACCATTACCGGCCTGGGTTCCCTGATCATGGCCCCGTTCGGCGCGCACGCCTTCAACGTGGCGGCCATCACCGCCGCGATCTGCACCGGCCCTGATGCGCACGAAGACCCGCGCAAGCGCTACCTGGCGGGGCTGGCCTGCGGCGTGTTCTACATCCTGGTGGGTACCTTCGGCGTCACCCTGGCGACCTTGTTCATGGTGTTGCCCAAGGCCTTCATCACGACGTTGGCGGGGCTGGCGCTGCTAGGCGCCATCGGCGGCAGCCTGGCCAACGCCATGGCCGACGCCCGCACCCGCGAGACCGCATTGATCACCTTCCTGGCCACGGCCGCCAACGTCACGCTGCTGGGGGTGGGCGGTGCGTTCTGGGGGCTGGTCGCCGGGCTGACCGCCCATCTGCTGATCCACGGCGGCAGCCGCGCGCTGATCGGCAGCCCCGCCAAACCCTAGCGCATGGCCCGCTACCGCTTTCTTAGCGCGACCGACAGCCGCCGCATGGCGGTGTCGATCTCGTGCTCGGTCAGCGAGGAATACCCCAGTATCCAGCCCTGCCGCTTGTCGGCGCCGGCATATAGCCGGCTCAGCCCCGGCAGCAGCAGGCCGGCGCCCGCCGCCTGCCTGATCGTCTTTTCCTCGGACCAGCCGCGCAGCAGCATGCAGGGAATCTGAAGCCCGCCCTGTGGCCGCGCTGCGGTGGCAATGCCGGCCATGTGCGTGTCCAAGGCTTGCAGCATGGCGTCGCGGCGCGCGGCGTACAGTTTGCGCATGGCGCGGATATGGGTGTTGTAGTGCCCGTCTTCCATGAAACGCGCCAGCGTCAGTTGCAGGATCTGCGGCGTATGTCCGTCCAGGATGCTGCGCGCATAGGCGAAGGCGCTGACCAGTTCACGGGGTAGCGCCATGTATCCCATGCGCAAGCCGGGATAGAGCGTCTTGCTGAAGGTGCCGATGTAAAGCGTGCGCTGGTACTTGTCCAGGCCCTGCACGCAGGCGGTCGGCAAACCGTCGTAATGGAATTCGCTGTCGTAATCGTCTTCGATGATCCACTTGCCGTTCTCGGCCGCCCAGCGGGTCAATTCCAGCCGCCGCGCCAGCGACAGGGTCGCCCCCGTGGGGTATTGATGCGAGGGCGTCACGTACACACAGTTGGCGCCGCTGCGGTCCGCGCGCAACAGGTCGGTGCGCACGCCCTGGGCGTCGACATCAATGGGCACGATCCTGGCCTCGGCGGATTCGAACGCCTTCTTGGCGCCAAAGTAACCGGGGTTCTCCAGCAAGATCGGCTTGCCAGCGTCCACCAGCAACTGCGCGCACAGGAACAGGGCCTGCCGCGTGCTGCTCAACACCAGGATCTGATCGGGCGACACCTTGGCGCCCCGCTCCAGGTTCAGATACGACGCAATCGCCTTGCGCAATGGCGCGGCGCCTTGGGGATCGCCATGCAGCAACACCTGGTCGCGATGGTCCTTCAGCGCCTGCCGCTGCAAGCGCTCCCAGACGTCCGTCGGAAACGTGCGGGTCTCGGGCAGCCCCGTGGCAAAAGCCTGGACCGCACGCTGGTCGCTAACGCCGCCGCTGTCCAGAATCATCTTGCCCCGGCGGCTCAGGCCCGCCCCCGGCTCGGCCAGGCCGCGCCTGTCGTCGGCAAGCCGGATGCGCCGCGCCGCGGCCCCGCGCAATTCCGCGCCCACCGTGTCGGAGACGTAGCTGCCTGACCCTTCGCGCCGGACGATGTAGCCGTCGCGATGCAGCTGCACGTAGGCGTTCTCGACCGTGTCGCGCGCCACGCCCAGCGATGCCGCCAATGCGCGCGTTGCCGGCAATTTCACGCCCGGGTCCAGCGCGCCGTCCAGAATCAAGGCGCGTAGCGCCCGCTGGATGCGTTGGTGCAGGTCCAAACGTTGAAGATCCGCATCGTTCATGCGGATCTTCAACGTTTCAAGTTCGAATGCGCGGGCCATGCGGTCTGGTCGCCAGAAGAATCGTTGCCATGAAAGCAGACCATTCTATCCGGCGGCCGGACGCCCGGACGCGCCTCTTACCCCAGGTGCTCCACATTGCCGCACACCGAAATGCTCTGGCCGCTGACCATCGCGCCGTCGTCCGAACACAGGAACGCCACCTGGTTCGCCACGTCCTCGGGCTGAGTCATGCGGCGCAGCGAGACTTTCTCCACCAGCTGCATGCGCATCTCGTCATTGCTGACGCCGCCGGCCGCCGCGCGCGCGGCGATCACGCGTTCCACGCGGTCGCCCGCCACCACGCCCGGCAAGACGGAATTCACCCGGATGCCGTCGGGCCCCAGTTCCATTGCCCAAGTCTGCGTCAGGCCGGCCAGGCCGAATTTGCTGGCGCTGTAGGGCGTGCGCAATGAAAAGCCCAGGCGCCCCGCCACCGACGAGATATTGACGATGGATCCACCGCCCGCCGCCCGCAACAGCGGCACGGCGCTGCGGGCGCAGAGAAACGTGCCGGTCAGGTTCACGTCCAGCGTGGTCCGCCAGGCGTCCAGCCCGGTGTCTTCCAGCCGGCTCGTGGGGCCGGATACGCCCGCATTGTTGATCAGCGCATCCAGCTTTCCCCAACGCCCGGCCACGTCTTCAAACATGGCCAGCACCTGGGCCTCGTCGGAGACGTCGGTCACGCTGGCGCTCAAGCCCGGATGCGCCGCGCGGGCGGCCTGGCAGGCCTCGGCGTCCACATCGCAGATATGCACGCCGGCGCCGGCCTGCAGGAATTTGCGGGCAATGGCCAGCCCGATGCCATGGGCCCCGGCGGTAATCAGGACGCGCTTGCCGTTCAAGGATTCAATCATGTCGCTTTGTCGATAAAAGGTCGGAAGCCGGATCAGAGCGCGAACGCCGGCCGGACGCCGCTTTGCAGCGGCAGGCCAAGCATCTGGCGCGCTTCGGCGGGGGTCGCGGGTTCCATGTCCATTTCGCGGATCACCCGAACAATGCGTTCGGTAAGCTGGACGTTGGTGGCCAATTCGCCATGGCGGTAATACAGGTTGTCTTCCAGCCCCACCCGCGCGTGCCCGCCCAGCAGCAGCGCGCTGATGTTGGCTTCAAGTTGCGCCGGTCCGATGCCGCTGACGCAGAAGATGCTGTGCTTTGGCAGC
This sequence comes from Achromobacter sp. MYb9, assembly GCF_002975275.1. Lineage (GTDB taxonomy): Bacteria > Pseudomonadota > Gammaproteobacteria > Burkholderiales > Burkholderiaceae_B > Achromobacter. The sequence continues at coordinate 238,630 of NZ_PCOQ01000006.1, forward strand.
AGGTCGACCATCATCTGCAGATGCCTGGGCGAAAACGGCATGGCGTTCTGGAAGTTCCGGTGCACGTTCATCACCAGGTTGATGAAATGCGGCGCCTCGTCCAGGCCCTCGTTGATGAGGGTCGTCGCGTCCTGCAGAATATGCGTCGGGCTGAACACCTCCCACTCGGGCTTGATGCCGCGGGCCTGCATGGCGGCCGCCATCTCGCGCGCACGGGTCAGCGGCGTGTTCATCAGGTATTCACGGTCGCCGAACGCCAGATTCAGCGTGGTCGCGTCAAGCGTGCACATCTCGGCGCCGGCGTCCATGCCCTTCAGGCGCTCTTCCCACAGGATTTCCCAGGTGCCCGGCGACGTTTCCTTGACCATGTCGCCATGCACGCCCCCGCCCGTGGAGTTGTTCAGGACAATGTCGCAGCGGTCGCGGATGCGCTGGTTCATGTCGCGGTAGATGTCGGCGTTGCAGGTGGCCAGATCGTCGGGTCGGCGGGCATGCAAGGCCACCACGCTGGCCCCGGCGTTGTAGCAGCGATAGACGTCTTCGGCGATTTCCGCGGGCTGCGTCGGCAGATGCGGGTTCTGGCTTTTCAGCGCCATGCCCCCGGTTGGGGCGATGGTCACGATCACTTTGCGTTTGGACATGCGGTTCTCCTTACTTCCACAGCGCGCAGCGGCTTTCCGCTTTGGTCGTGAAGGCCTCGTTGCCGTCGATGGTCTGCACCACGTTGAAGTAATCCCAAGGCGCTTTCGATTGCGCGGGGGTCTTGACCTGCAGCAGGTACATGTCATGCACCACCCGGCCGTCGGGACGGACGACGCCGTTCTTGATGTACAGGTCGTTCAGCTTGTTTTCGCGCATATGCGCCAGCACGCGATCGGCGTCGTCGGTGCCGGTTGCCTTGACGGCACGCAGATACTGCAACGCAGCAGAATAGTCCGCCGCCTGCAGCGACGATGGCATGGCCTTGCGCCGCTCGAAGAACTTCTGGCCCCAGGCGCGCGTCTCGTCCGACGTGTTCCAGTACCAGCTGTCGGTCAGGTACAGCCCCTGTGCCGCGTCCAGCCCCATGGCATGGATGTCATTGATGAACATGATCAGGCCGGCCAACCGCATCGTCTTCGTGATGCCGAATTCGTTGGCGGCCTTGATTGCGTTGGTCGCGTCGGCGCCGGCATTCGCCAAGGCCAGGATTTCCGCCTTGCTGCTTTGCGCCTGCAGCAGGAAGGACGAAAAGTCGCTGGAGGCCAGCGGATGCTTGACCGACCCCACCACCTTGCCACCGCCCGCCTCCACCACCTTCGTGGTATCGGCCTGCAGCGCATTGCCGAAAGCGTAGTCGGCCGTCAGGAAGTACCAGGTCTTGCCGCCCGCCTTGACCACCGCGGCGCCCGTGCCGCGCGCCTGCGCAACCGTGTCATAGGCATAGTTCAGGGTATAGGGCGTGCACTGCTCGTTGGTCAGCGCCGGTGCGCCCGCGCCCACCACGATGATCGGCTTCTTTTTGTCGGCCGCCACCTTCGACATGGCAAGCGCCGTGCTGGAATTGGTGCCACCGATCAGCATGTCCAGGCCCTTCTGGTCGAACCACTCGCGCGCCTTGGCCGATGCGATGTCCGCCTTGTTCTGGTGGTCGGCCGTCAGCAGTTCGATCTTCTTGCCGTTGATCTCGCCGCCCATTTCCTCGATGGCCATCTTGATGGCTTCGGCGCCGCCAGGACCATCGGGGCCGGAATAGACGCCCGACATATCGGTGATGAATCCGATTCGAATAACGTCGTCGGACATCTGCGCATGCGCAACGCCCGCGCCAAACGTAATGGCCGCGCCGCAAGCGATCGCGGCGCAGGACAACCTGCGTGGCATTGACAACATACCTGTCTCCTCTTATGGTTTTCGGCTCTTAGGGCCTCGACTATTCTGGGACTGGACCCTGCGGGCGGACAGTCATCAAGTTGACAAAGCGCCCTAGGGTTTACCTGTGCGGGGTCACCACTGCTGATTAGGGAGCACTATGCGCGGACCGCCCACCGGTACCGGCAACGACTCGACCGGCGCCAAACGCCGGCCAGCGCCATGCCCTGTCGACAAAATGCTGGACGTCGTCCCTTGGTACAACGGCTTGCCGGAGCTTGAACGTGGCCTCGTCCGCGCAGAGCTGCGCATCGTGTCGCTGCGCACGGGCGAATATCTGTTTCGCGAAGGCGCGAAATCGCCCGGCTGGTATGGCGTGGTGGAAGGGCTGGTGAAATGGTCGTCGCGGGGATCGGACGGCCGGTCCCTGTCGCTGGCCGGCTTCAGCACCGGAAGCTGGTTCGGCGAAGCCACCATGATCCGCCGCGAGCGGTTCGAGTACGAAGTGGTGGCGCTACGGCCAAGCCGGGTGGTCATCTTGCCGCGCGACACCTGCGAGCGCCTGTGGAACAACAATATCGAGTTCACCAAGGCGCTGATGACGCACCTGGCCCAGCGGGTCAACTGGCTAATGGCGTCCTATACCGGCAATGTGCTGCTGGACGTCGACACCACGGTGGCGCGCGCCGTCGCGGCGCAGCTGGACGCCGAAGCGCATTCCGGCACCAACGGCCGCTTGAAGATATCGCAAGAAGAGATCGCAAGCCTGTGCGGCGTGTCGCGGCAACGCTGCAATACGGCATTGGTGACACTGGCCCGGGCCGGGGTCCTCCAGACGCACTACGGCGGATTGACGGTCCTGGATCGGGACGCGCTGTACCGCCATGCCAAACTCAATCGCGAGCCATCATGATAAAGCGGGGAACCCTCACCACGCGTGCTTGGCGTCGTCCGGGAACGACCCGTCCTTCACCGCGCGCACATAGCGTTCCATCGCGCCTTTGACGCCGTCGCTTCCGTCCATGAAGTTGCGGACGAATTTCGCCATCCGGCCAAGGTTGACGCCCAGCATGTCGTGCATGACCAGCACTTGCCCTGCCGTGCCCCGGCCTGCGCCGATACCGATGGTGGCGCAGGCAAGCAGGTCGGCGGTGATCGCCGTCGCAAGCGCGGCCGGCACCATTTCCAGCACCAGCATCGTGGCCCCGGCGGCCTCCAGCGCCGCGCTGTCCTCGCGCAAGCAGGCCGCGGCCTCGTCCGTGCGGCCTTGCACGCGAAATCCGCCCAGCGACGAAACCGTCTGAGGCGTCAGCCCCAGATGGCCGCACACCGGCACGCCGCGTTCCACCAGGAAGCGCGCCGTCTCCGCCACCCATCCTCCGCCCTCAAGCTTGACCATCTGCGCGCCGGCGCTCATCAGCGCCACGGCCGAAGCGATCGCCTGCTCTTTCGAGACCTGATAGCTGCCAAAGGGAAGATCCGCCACGATCAGCGTGCGTCCGCCGGTGCGCCGAACGCCCTCCGCCACGCATCGGGTGTGATAGACCATGTCGTCAAGCGACACCCCGACCGTGCCGTTGCCTCCCTGGCATACCATGCCCAGCGAATCGCCCACCAGCAGCGTGTCGACACCGGCCGCGTCCGCCACCGCCGCGAACGTGGCGTCGTAGGCGGTCAGCATGGCGATTTTCTCGCCGCGGGCGCGCATGTCCGCGAAGGTCTGGACGCTTACCCTCTTCGGCGCATCAGCCGCCCTCAATCCGTAGGGCGCTGCGGCGGGCGGGGAGTTCTGGGGCGTATTCATGGTTATCTATGCCGCTATCGGTTTTGGTGTGCGTTGGCGGCGCAGCGTGACGACCTGTTCGGCGCCAACGGCGCGGGCGCGCAACTGGCCGCAGCCGCCGTCTACATCCTGCCCGGCGCTGTTTCTTACCTTGGTCAATAAACCGCGCTGGTGGAGGTAGTGGACGATCTCGCGGATGCGTTCGGGATCGGGGCGTTGATAGTCGTCCCCTTCAAGACTATTGAAAGGGATGACGTTCAGCACGCAGTACTTGCCCTTGAGCAAGTGCAGGACGGCGTCGAGTTCGTCGTTGCCGTCGTTGACGCCCTTTAGCAACGTCCACTGGTATTGGATGGGGTACCCGGTGTCGCGGGCGTACTGTTCGCCCAGTTCAACAAGCTCCGCCGGCGTAATTTTCGCCGCGCGCGGCAGCAGGTGCTCACGCAGTTCGTTCTTGGTGGTGTGCAGCGACAGCGCCAGCGCGGGTTTGACGCGTTGCCGCGGCAGGGCTTCGAACACACGCAGATCGCCGACAGTCGATAGCACCAGGTTCTTATGGCCAATATTGCCTTCGGTGCCAAGCAGGTCGATGGCTTCAAGCACATTTTCCAGGTTGTGCGCCGGTTCTCCCATGCCCATGAAGACGACTTTCTTCACGGTGCTCTGGCGCCGTGCCAGCACGACCTGGGCAAGGATCTCCATGCTGGTGACCTGACGGATCAGCCCGCTCTTGCCCGTCATGCAGAAACGACAGCCCACCGCGCAGCCGACTTGCGTGGAAACGCAAAGGCCGTCACGCGGCAGCAGCACGCTTTCCACCATCTGCCCGTCCCCCAGTTCAACAAGCAAGCGGGAGCCATCATTGCCGGCGTGTTCCGAGCGGACACGGGCAAGGCCGTCCAGCTCAGCCGTCAGCTCGGGCAGCGCATTGCGCAGCGTTAACGGCAGAAAGTCCTCTGAACGCCGCCGCCGCGTGCCGCTGTCGAGCGCTTGCCCGTTCAGCCAGACGCGCACGACCCGGCCGCGATGAACGGGCCGGGCGCCAAGTGCGGCAAGGCGATGATCGAAGTCGGAATAGCGCATAGGGAACGGATTGTAAGCATCCAACCCATCTTCAGTGCCGGAACTATTCAAATGCTGGCTCAAAATCCACTAAATCCGTTCCCCGCATGCCCAACCCCTTGGCCACCAGGCGCATCTTTGGGCGAGTGGCCGAACTACGTCAGCCGTCTTCCCACATCAGAAGGGAAGAAACCATGGTTTCAGGACCGACGGATTTCGAGACCTTGGGTTGCTTTCCAAAGTCACCGGGCGAGTGAGAGTCTTGATTGGAGCGGGTGAAGGGAATCGAACCCTCGTATGAAGCTTGGGAAGCTGCCGTTCTACCATTGAACTACACCCGCTCGGGTGTCGTGCCGCGGCGCAGGGGCCGGAGCAGAGCCGATGATTATAGCGCGCCTTTTTTTGGATTCCAGAGGGATTTTCGGCCCCGTCGCGGATCGTTCCGTTGGCTGCGGGATAAATACGTCCCTAATTTAGTCCTTCAGGCCGACTCCGCCCCGCCGCACCTACCACTACAATTCGAGGCTATGAATACGAACAACCCCGCGGACAAGCCCGCGACGCCCCCCGTGAATACGCCCGACACGACCGCCGACTCCGCTGCGCAAGCCTCCGTTTCCCCGGAAACGCAGGCCGCGCTGGCCAGTACCGCCCACGCCCCGAACAGCCCGGGCGCCACGCACATCCGCAGCTTCGTGCATCGCCGCGGCCACATCACGCAGGGCCAGCTGGCCGCGCTGGAGCGCCTGATGGGCCAATGGTCCATCCCGTACGCCGCCCGCCGCCTGGACCCCGCCGCCGCATTCGGCCGGCAGGCGCCGACCGTGCTTGAGATTGGCTTCGGCATGGGCGAAACCACGGAAAAGATCGCGCTGGCCCGCCCGGACGACAACTTCCTGGGCGTTGAGGTGTTCAACGCCGGCGTCGGCTCGCTGCTGCGCCGCATTGAAGATTCCAACATCCCGAACCTGCGCATCATCCAGCACGACGCCGTTGAAGTCGTTCGCGACATGATCGCGCCGGATTCGCTGGCCGGCGTGCATGTGTACTTCCCCGACCCGTGGCCCAAGAAGCGCCATCACAAGCGCCGCCTGCTGCAGCCCGCGTTCGTGTCGCTGCTGGCCAGTCGCATCGCGCCGGGAGGCTACATCCATTGCGCCACCGACTGGGAAGACTACGCGGTGCAGATGCTGGAAGTGCTTAGCGGCGAACCGCTGCTGGCCAATACGGCGGACGGCTACGCGCCCCGCCCCGATTACCGCCCCTTGACCAAATTCGAGACACGCGGCCTGCGTTTGGGCCACGGCGTCTGGGACCTGATATTCAAGCGAGTCGCCTAATGCTCTATCCGCCGATCGAACCGTACCGCCACGGCATTCTGGACACCGGGGACGGCCACCAGATCTATTGGGAAATGTCGGGCAATCCGAACGGCAAGCCCGCCGTCTTCCTGCATGGCGGCCCGGGCAGTGGTTGCTCGCCCGTGCATCGCCAGTTGTTCGACCCGCAGCGCTACAACGTGCTGCTGTTCGATCAGCGCGGTTGCGGCCGGTCCAAGCCGCACGCCAGCCTGGACAACAACACGACCTGGCATCTGGTGTCCGACATCGAGCGCCTGCGCACCGAGATCATGGGCGCGGAGAAGTGGCTGGTGTTCGGCGGATCCTGGGGCTCGACCCTGGCGCTGGCTTATGCGGAAACGCATCCGTCGCACGTCAGCGAAATGGTGCTGCGCGGCATCTTCGGCCTGCGCCGCGCGGAAATCCAATGGTTCTACCAGGAAGGCGCGTCGTGGCTGTTCCCGGACCGCTGGGAAGAGTATCTGGCACCCATCCCTGAAGCCGAGCGCGGCGATCTGGTGGCGGCGTACCACAAGCGCCTGACGGGCAATGACCCCGCCGAGCAACTGCGCGCGGCCAAGGCGTGGAGCAAGTGGGAAGACAGCACCATTACGCTGCTGCCCAGCCCGCGCCACCAGCAAAGCCATGCCGCCGACCGCGCGGCGCTGGCCTTTGCCCGCATCGAAAACCACTACTTCGTGAACGCCGGCTTCATGGAAGAAGGCCAGCTGATCCGCGACGCGCACAAATTGCGCGGCATTCCCGGCACCATCGTCCAGGGCCGCTACGACGTCTGCACGCCCGCGCGCACCGCGTGGGACTTGCACCGCGCCTGGCCGGAAGCCGATTTTCATCTGGTGCCCGACGCAGGGCACGCATTCGATGAGCCCGGCACGCTGGCGCGCCTGATCGGCGCCACCGACGCCTATGCGAAACAGTGAGGAGACCTGATATGCACATCACCCTGAACGGCGACGCGCGGGAGTTCCCGCTGGACACGACCGTCATCGAACTGCTTCAAACGCTGGGCTATGCCGGCAAGCGCGTGGCCGTGGAGCGCAATGGCGAGATCGTGCCCAAGAGCCAGCACGAGCAAACCACGTTGACCGACGGCGACCAGATCGAAATCGTGGTGGCGGTGGGCGGGGGCTGATTCCGCACCGCCTTGCCCGGGCGGCTGCCAAGCACCGGACGCAAACAATACGACGCAACGCGAAGGGCCGCTGATTCAGCGGCCTTTTGCTTATGCGTTTTCGATCACGTTCGAATGCATGGCGCCTTGCGCCCGAGGGAGTTTGCGCCTGTCGCCCGGTGCTGCCTGCAAACTGACGAGCATTCTTGCGTAGTCTGCCAGTGGGCTAGCAACCTGTTACACGTTAACCCCTCGTCTGCGGGCAAGTCCGCGAGTAATAATCGTTGCTGCTGGCGTTGTTACGTTGTCGTGTTGTTGTTCTAGCGTTGCACATCGCCCCATGGGGCAAGGAGGCATCATGAACACCGCGGTCATCATCAATCTTCTCATCCAGCTTGTGGCTGGCGCAGCCGGTGGCAATGGACTGGGGAAAATGCTCCAGCAGTTCAACCTGGGCCCGCTTGGAAACACCATCGCAGGAGCCATCGGCGGTCTGGCAGGCGGGTCGTGGTTGGCGCCCATGATCACGGCCGGCGCGGGAGCGGCAGCAACGGCAGGCAGTACCGGACTGGATCTTTCAACGATCGCCGGCGATGTAGTAGGCGGCGGTGTCGGTGGCGCCGTGCTGACCTTGATCGTCGGAGTCGTGCGCAAGATGCTGGTGGGCCGCGCGCCCTGAAGGCACTTCTGGTTTTCTCACCGCAACATAGATAAAGGAAACACTATGGGTCTGCTCAATTTCATCAAGGACGTTGGGGAAAAGCTCTTCGGCGCCAGCGAGGCCAAGGCCGCGACGGCAGACGAGTTGAAGAAAGAGCTGGATAAACACGGCCTGAACGCAGACGGCCTGCAAATCACGGTGGATGGCGACAAGGTCACGGTGGCAGGCGAAGCCCTCAGCACCGAAGACGCCGAGAAAATCTCCCTGGCGCTGGGCAATACCGTCGGCGTCGCAGCGGTCGACAACCAGCTGAAAGTGAAGCAGGCCACGCCGGAAGCCAAGATGTACACGGTGCAAAAGGGCGACAACCTGTGGAAGATCGCCGAAGCGCAATACGGCAAGGGCCAAGGCGCCAAGAATTCGCTGATCTTCGAGGCCAACAAGCCGATGCTGACCAGCCCCGACAAGATCTACCCGGGCCAGGTGCTGCGCATCCCGCCCTTGGCGTAAGCCGAAACGCAATCCAACAACCCGGGAAACACCCATGCGTTTTCCGGATTGTGTCGCGGCAAGGCGCCCCCTGCCTGCCGCGATTGCTTGGCCAGACGCAACGTCTGGCCATTTTTTTGGCCGGCAGCGCACGCAGTGCGCGCGCCGTGGGGCATCTTTTCCCGCCGGGCCGCCCCAAGGGAAAAGCGCCCCCTTGGGGGGCAGGAAGCGCACGCAGTGCGCGCGCCGTGGGGGCCTTACTTCATGCCGAAGCGGCCCAATCCCTTCATGCCGCCCATGGCGCGCATCATCTTTGCCATGCCGCCCTTCTTCATCTGCTTCATCATCCCCTGCATCTGCTCGAACTGAGCCAGCAAGCGGTTGACTTCCTGAACCGGCACGCCGGAACCGGTGGCGATGCGGCGCTTGCGGGACGCCTTGATCAGTTCGGGTTTGGCGCGTTCGGCTGCCGTCATGGAATTCAGGATGCCTTCGGTGCGGCGCAACTGCTTTTCCGCCTGCCCGCCCTGCAACTGACCGGCTGCCTGCTGGAACTGGGCCGGCAGCTTTTCAAGCAACGAACCCATGTCGCCCAGCTTCTTCACCTGGCCAAGCTGATCGCGGAAATCGTTCAGATCGAACTTGTTGCCCGATTTGATCTTCGCCGCCAGCTTCTGGGCTTCGGCGATATCGATGTTCTTCTGCGCTTGTTCGACCAGGGAAACGATGTCGCCCATGCCCAGCACGCGTTGCGCCATGCGGTCGGGGTAGAACGGCTCCAGGCCGTCCAGCTTTTCCGAGACGCCGACGAACTTCAGCGGCTTGCCGGTCACGTGGCGCACCGACAGGGCCGCGCCGCCGCGGGCATCGCCATCCAGCTTGGTCAGCACCACGCCGGTCAGCGGCAACGCATCGCCAAAGGCGCGCGCGGTGTTGACCGCGTCCTGGCCCTGCATGGCGTCCACGACGAACAGCGTTTCAACGGGCTTGACCAGGTCATGCAAGGCGCGAATTTCGCGCATCATGGCCTCGTCGATGCCCAAGCGGCCGGCCGTGTCGAGAATCAGCACGTCGTAGTGGTGACGCTTGGCATGGTCCACCGCGCCGCGCGCGATGTCTTCGGGCTTCTGGCTGGGGTCGGACGGCAGGAAGTCCACGCCGACCTGCGCCGCGACGCTCTTCAGCTGGTCGATAGCGGCCGGACGGTAGACGTCGGCGGACACCACCAGCACTTTCTTCTTGCCCGTCTTGCGGCCGTGCTGCGTGTGCTGACCTTCGGACAGCCAGCGGGCCAGCTTGCCGGTGGTGGTGGTTTTACCGGCGCCCTGCAGGCCGGCCATCAGGATGACGGCGGGCGGCTGCACGGCCAGCGACAATTCGTTGGAATCGGCGCCCAGGTCACCGCCCATCAAGGCGGTCAGTTCCTTGTGGACGACGCCCACCAGGGCCTGACCCGGGCTGAGGCTGCCGGCGACTTCTTCGCCCAGCGCCTTGTCCTTCACGCGGGCGACGAATTCGCGGACGACGGGCAACGCCACGTCGGCCTCCAGCAACGCCATGCGCACTTCGCGCAGCATCTCCTGGGTGTTGGCCTCGGTCAGGCGGGCTTCACCGCGCAGCGTCTTGACGACGCGCGATAGGCGTGTAGTTAGGTTATCGAGCATGAGAGGCGTTTCCGCTTAAACTAGTTGATTGAACGGTGGCCGCAGGCGCGGATTCTGCGCTTTCGGGTGACATGCACCCCAAGGCCCCATCCAGACAACGGTTTCTATGTCACTAGGCATTGTATTTCACACAGCGGCTGCCTTGGCGTACGCAGTGCTAGGGGGGTCGCTTTGGATCCGCCTGGCCGGCGCCGGGGAAGTCGAAAAGACGGGCAAAATCGCCCGTCTGTGCCTGTTGGGGGCCCTGGTTCTCCATGGAATCGGCCTGCAACAGGCCATGCTGGGCGCCCAGCACCTGTTCATTGGGTGGGCACTTGCCCTGTCGGCGGCCATCTGGCTGGGCATGGTGGTGTTCTGGCTGGAAAGCCTGCTGGTGCGCATCGACGGCCTGCAATTGCTGCTTTTGCCCGCCGCGGCCATCGCCAGCGCCCTGGCGGCGGTGTTCCCGCAAGGGCAATTCGTGCCCCACGCCGACGACGCCTGGCTACGCGTCCACCTGCTGATCGCGTTGGCCGCCTACGGCCTGATCACCATCGCCGCCCTGCACGCCATGATGATGGCCCTGCTGGACCGCCACCTGCACCGCCCGCTGGACGCGCCCACCGAACGCAGCATCATCGGCCGCGTGCTGGACTCTCAGCCGCCGCTGCTGGTGCAAGAGCAACTGCTGTTCCGTATCATCTGGATCGGTTTCGTGGTGCTGACCCTGGCCGTGGGCTCCGGGTCGGTCGCATCCATGAAGCTGACCGGCAAGATCCTGCCGTTCGACCACAAGACCGTCTTCACCCTGCTGTCCTGGCTGACGTTCGGCGTGCTGCTGGCCGGCCGCCACGTCTGGGGCTGGCGCGGGCGCGTGGCGCTGCGCTGGACGCTGACGGGCTTTGGTTTCCTGATCCTGGCGTATACCGGCAGCCGTTTCGTGCTGGAAATGATTTTGCATCGAGGCTGACGTGGGCAAGTTGCTGTTTTGGGTGGTTCTGATCATCGCGGTGCTGTTCGTCGCCCGTATCGCCGCGCGCATGGCCGCGGCAAAGCAGGCGGGCGCACAGCCCCAAGCCCGCCGCGGGCGGCCGGGGCCGGCCGCACCCAACCCGGCCACGCCGGAGTCCATGGTGCGTTGCGCGCACTGCGGCATCCACCTGCCGCGCTCCGAAGCCATGCTGCAGAACGGCCTGACGTGGTGCAGCGCCGAACATGCTGCCCTAGGCAAAAAGTAAGCCCCCACTCCCGATTTGGGAGGCAGCGGCAGCCACGGCATAATGCCTGTTGGATTCACCACGCATGTTCTCTCCCATGGCTCTGCTTCTGAATCGACATGGCTGGCTGGCGCCGGCCCCGGGTGTCACCTTGCTGCCTTCGCCCAACCGCGACGCGCGCCCCGCTGGCGCCCAGGTCTCGCTCTTGGTGCTGCACAACATCAGCCTGCCGCCCGGCCAGTTCGGCGGCCCCGAAGTTGCCGGACTATTCCTGAATACGCTGGACCATGCTTCGCACCCCTGGCTGGAACGCCTGCGCGGCTTGCGTGTGTCGGCCCACTTTTTCATCCGCCGCGACGGGCGCATCATCCAGTTCGTATCCACCGAGCAGCGCGCCTGGCACGCCGGCGTGTCGCGCTTTGGCGGGCGCGAACGCTGCAACGACTTCTCCATCGGCATCGAACTGGAAGGCACCGACACCCTGCCCTACGCCGATGAACAGTATCTGGCGCTGCGCAGGCTGACGCCGGTATTGCGGGCGCGCTACCCCCTGGCCGCGGCCTGGGGCCACGAACACATCGCCCCGGGGCGCAAGACCGACCCCGGACCTGCTTTCAACTGGACGCGCTTTTCGCGCGACAGCGGCTTTGCGCGGCGGCAGTTGCCGCCCGTCTGACACAACTCAAGGACTGGATATGTTGAAGATCTGGGGACGCCTGACTTCCGTCAACGTGCAGAAAGTGATGCTCGCCGTGCGCGAGCTGGCGCTTCCGCACACCTTTATCCAGGCCGGCGGGCCGTTCGGCGTGGTGGACACGCCGGAGTTCGCCAAGCTGAATCCCAACCGCACCGTGCCGGTCATCGATGACGGTGGCTTCGTGCTGTGGGAGTCCAACGCCATCGTCCGCTACCTGGCCGCGCGCTATGGCGTGGGCACGCTCTGGCCCGAAGACGCGTGCATGCGCGCGGATGCCGACCGCTGGATGGATTGGCAGACGACGGAATGGCAAGGCGCGATGGTCCCGGCATTCCTGGGGCTGATCCGCACGCCGGAAGACAAGCGCGACGCCGCCGCGATCGAACAGTCGGTCAAGCGGTCGAACGCCCGCGCATTGATCCTGGACCAGGCATTGCAGGGCCGCGAGTTCATCGCGGGCCGCCATCTGACCATCGGCGACATCGCGCTGGTCAGTTCCGCGCACCGCTGGCTGGCGCTGCCAATCCAGCGCCCCGACACGCCGGCGCTTTCCGCCTGGTACCGTCGCGTCATGATGCGCCCCGCCCCGCAAGGCGTGCTGACGCTGCCGCTGGAATAACCGGTCTTATTCGACCCAAGGCGTTTTCGCCCAGATCTGCCGCAAGCGCGCGTCGTCGCCCTTCAGCCGCTCTTGCCACTGCGGCCCGTCCACGTAGTCCATTTCGGTGAATTGCTGCTTCATCTGGGCCTGGAAATCCGGGTTGGCGGCAACCTTGCCCAACGCGCGGCGCAGCTTGTCGGAGACTTCGGGCGGCAAGTCCTTCGGCGCGACGATGCCGCGCTCCGACGCGAACACCAGGTCCACGCCCAGCTCCTTGAACGTCGGCACATCGGGACCCAAAGGCGACCGCTTGTCGCTGGCCTGCGCCAGGACGCGCATGTTCTTGCCGTGATACGGCATGACCTCGCCCAGGTTCAACCCGCCAATGACGGTGTGCCCGCCCAGCACGGAACTGCGCAGCGGCCCGGCGCCGTTGTAAGGCACGTGGTTCAAGCGCGTGCCGGTCAGCGACTGAAACAGCACCAGCGCCAAGTGGTCGTCGGTGCCGACTCCGGTGGACCCGTAACTGATCGAACCGGGCTTCTCGCGGGCGGCGGCGATCAAGGCGTCCAAGGTTTGATAAGGGCTATTGCTGGCGACGCTGAACGCGCTGGGATCGCGCACCAGATTCGCCAGATACGTGAAATCAGTGGTGGCGAAGCCCGCCTTGCGCTCGATCGGCAGGGATACCAGCCCCGGCATGTTGGTCATGGCCAGCGTGTAGCCGTCGGGCTTGGCGCGCGCCACATAGGACAAGGCAATGGCGCTGGACGCGCCCGGCTTGTTCTGCACCACCACCGTGGTGCCCAGCTCCTTCTCCAGGAATACCGCCAGCGAACGGGCCGTAAGATCCGTGCCGCCGCCGGGCGCGAACCCAACGATCAGTTCAATCGGATGATCGGGCCAGGCCCACGCTGGCATTGCCGCGCACAAGCCGGTCATGGTCAGCGCGGCGCAAGCCGCCGCCTTGCGTATCAAGAACATGGTTGTCTCCTCGTTATTTATTTTTTACGTGCCGCGGCGGCTCAAGCGGACGCTTGCGCCTCGCGCCAGGCCAGCAGGCGGGCCACGCCTTCCGCCATGCCCACCTTGGGTTCCCAGCCGATGTGTTGTCCGGCCAGGTCATGCGGAATGTGGAACGCGCCGCCGGAGGTCAGCCGCACCGTACCCGGCGGGTCCGGCTTGATTTCGGGTTGCAGGTCGCTCTTGCAATAGTCCAGCACCAGGCGCACCAGCTCGCCGGTGGTGATGGGCGCGGGGCCTGACACATTCACCGCCACGTCCGTGGCCGCGCTTTGAAACGCGGCGACATTGGCGCGCGCCACGTCCGACACGTGCACGAAATGCTTGGTATCCGTGCCGTCGCCAGGCAGCACCGGCCGCTCTCCCTTGCGCACGCGATCATAGGTTTCCATGATGTATAGCGAGTTGGCCGCGCGGTAGTGCTGGCGTTCGCCGTAGACGGTGGAATACCGCAGCACCACGTAGTCCAGCCCGGCCTGCTGGTAATACTGCCGGCACAACTGTTCGCCCATGATCTTGGACGCGCCGTACAAGATGGCGGCCGGCGGCGCGCCCACGGAATGGAAGGGACCGTTTTCGACCAGTGCGCCCGCGATACCGCTACCGTAGCCGTAAACCGCATTGGAAGACGCGAAGACAATCTTCTTCACCTTGTTCACGCGGCAGGCTTCCAGCATGTTCTGCGCGCCGCGGATGTTCACGTCGACGGCCTGCCACGGGGTTTGGGCAAAGCCCAGCGTCATGTAGGCGGCCAGGTGCAGCACGCCGTCCACGCCTTCGGTCGCCGCCAGCAGATCCGGCAGACGCATCAGGTCCCCGCGCACGACTTTCACACGCGGATTGCCTTGCAGGTGGGCGATGGCCTCGGGCGTGCCGAAGGCAAAGTTGTCCAGCAGAATCACTTCACGCACACCGGCGGCGAGCAGCGCATCGGCGGTGTGCGAGCCCACCAGGCTGGCCGCGCCGGCAATCAGGATGCGGGATTCGTTCAGCGGCAGCGCCGCGCTTGTCTTGTTGGTCTTCATGTGTTCACAGTCCCATGGGTTTGTCGTGCAGGCCCCAGTACAGGCTCTTGACCTGGCTGTAGAGGCGCAGGCCATGCAGGCCTTTTTCGCGTCCGATGCCGCTGGCCTTGAAGCCGCCGAACGGTGTTGCGATATGCGATTGCTTGTAGGTATTGATCCAGATGGAGCCGGCTTCGATCTCGCGCGCCACGCGCCAGGCGCGGGCGTAGTCGCCCGTCCACATGCCGGCCGCCAGGCCGAAGGCCGTGTCGTTGGCCTGGCCGATGACGTCGTCTTCATCCTCGAAAGGCAATGCCACCAGCACGGGCCCGAAGATCTCTTCCTGGCAGACGCGCGCCTGGTTGCCCAGGCCATCGATCACCGTGGGCAGGTAGAACCAGCCATTGGCCAATTCCGCCTGCGCCGGCGCCGCGCCGCCCACCAGCACGCGGCCGCCTTCGGCGCGGCCGATGCCCACATAGCCCGCGACCTTGTCGCGATGCGCCCGGGACACCAGCGGCCCCATCTGCGTGGCCGGGTCATCGGGCAAGCCGACGCGCACTTGCGCCGTGCGCGCCACCAACGTTTCCATGAAGCGCTTGTAAATGGACTTCTGCACGAACAGGCGGGACCCCGCGACGCAGCTCTGCCCGGCCGACCCGAATATGCCGGAGATCACGCCGGCCACGGCGCGGTCCAGGTCGGCGTCGTCGAAGACAATGTGCGGTGATTTGCCGCCCAGTTCCAATCCCACCGGGATCAGGCGCTGACCGGCGATGCCGCCGATGGCGCGTCCAGTTTCCGTTCCGCCGGTGAAGGACACCATGCGCACGCCGGGGTGCTTGACCAGCGCCGCGCCCACGTCTTCCCCGTGGCCCGGCAACACGGTCAACAGGCCATCGGGCAGGCCGGCCTCGGTGCAGATGCGCGCCAGTTCCAGCGCCAGTTGGGGCGTCTCTTCAGACGGCTTGATCAACACGGCATTGCCGGCGGCCAAGGCCGGCGCGGCCTTCTGGGCCTCGTTCATGATGGGCGAGTTCCACGGCGTGATCGCCGCGACCACGCCGAACGGCTCCGCCAGCGCCATCGAAAAGTACTCGCCGCGCGGCGAGGTCATTTCGTTCTGCCAGGTCTCGCACACGGCGGCGTAATAGCGGAAATGCCCCGCCGCGCTATCCACCATGTTCAGGCATTCTTTCCAGGGCTTGCCGCTGTCTTGCATCTGCAGACGGGCCAGCGGCTCGCGCTCGGCCGACAGGCGTCGCCCGATCTCGTACAAGGTCGCCGCGCGCTGGTCCGGACGCAGTTTGCGCCAGGGCTGGCGCAAGAAGGCATCCTGCGCGATGGCAACGGCCGTGTCCACGTCTTGCGGCAACGCGCGCGTGACGATGCCGGCAATGCTGCCGTCGGCGGGATTGATGGAAGTGATGACGGCGTCGCCGTCTTGGCTGCGGCGCCAATTGGCGCCCAGTCGGAATGGCTTATGGCTAGATGCGTCCATGGCGTCTTTCGAATCCGGAAGGTTCTTCGGTAGACGCCATCATGGTCGGGACCATTCTTAGACACAAATCGATATTTCTGCCCTATTCTTAGCCCATGGCTATGAATATCAAATACCGGCCGCTCAAGGCTTTCTTGCTGGCGGTGGACAGCGGTTCCTTCACGCATGCCGCCAATCAGCTGGGCGTGACCCAACCGTCGTTCACCGCGTTGATCCAGGATTTGGAAGACGTGCTGGGGTTGCGCCTGTTCGAACGCACCACGCGCAGCATCAGCCTGACCTCCGCCGGGCAGGATTTCCATTCCCGGGTACAGCGCCCCATCGCCGACCTGGAAGAGGCGTACCGCGGCCTGGCCGACCTGGCCGCCATGCGACGCGGCAACGTCGCGCTGGGCGCCCTGCCGTCGACGGCGCTGACGCTGCTGCCCGCCACCGTGGGCGCGCTGCGCAAGGCCCATCCGGCCTTGAAAGTGCGCGTCGTGGAAGCGCACAACGACGAGCTGGTGGCCCTGCTGCGCACCAATCAGATCGAGTTCGCGGTGGGCGCCCTGGCCGAGCCGGCCCCCGATCTTGCGTTCACGCCATTGACGGAAGATTGCTTCTGCGCGATCTACCCCGCGGGCCATCCGCTGGGCAAGCACAAGCGCACGCTGCATTGGCGCGACGTGCTTCGCTATGACTTGATTCTGCTGTCGCAAGGGTCTAATGCGCGCCAGCAATTCGACCGCGCAGTGCGGGACGAGGTCGGCGCGCCGGCCACGGCGCTGCGTTACGACGTCACGAACATGGGCACGGCGGCCGGCATGGTGCGCCAGGGGCTGGGGGTCAGCGTGCTGCCTCGCCTGGCGTTACCCGAACTGAACCTGACCGGCCTGCGTTGCACCCCGTTGGGCGATGCCTCGGCACGCCGGTACATCGGGCTGCTGCATCGGCGCGACCGCTCGCTGTCGCCCGCCGCGCAGGCGCTGGTTGCGCAGCTTGAGACCGTCATTGCCGGCATCGCGCCGCAACTGCTGCCGTTGCCGCCGCTGGCCCCGGCCCGCTAGATCGCGTCAGCCGCGGTCTACCTTCCAGCCCATCTCTGCGGAAATACCCGCGGCTGCGCCCTGCACCACCGCGACCATTTCGCGCATGCGTTCCAGCGACATATACGGCACGGTGCTGGACACGCTGATGGCCGCCACGATGCCGCTGGAGGCGTCGCGCACAGGCGCGGCCACGCAGCGGATCGAGGGTTCGTTGTCTTCGAGGTCGAACGCATAGCCCTGCGCGGCGTATTCGCGCATGCGGTCGCGGAATGTCTCCCACGTCTGCGGTCCGCCAGGCGTGCGCGACGACACGGGCGCGCCGATACGGTGCAACGCCTTCCATTGCGGCTCTTCGGTGTCCAGCAGCAGCGCCTTGCCCACTCCGGTGGCGGCCAACGGCATGCGATGGCCCACGCGCGAGCGCATTTCCAGCCCCTTTTTGCCGGGGATCTTTTCCAGGTAAAGCACTTCGTCGTTGTCGCGCACAGCCAAGTGAATGGTGTCGCCCGTCAGTTCGGCCAAGCTGTCCAGGTACGGCCGCGCCAGCGTCGCCATGGGAAACGCTTCGCGCGCCTGGAAGCCCAGTTCAATCAGCTTGGGTCCCAGCACGTAGCCCACGCCGGGCAAGGCGCGCAGATAGCGCTCTTGGACCAGGCAACTGGCCAGCCGGTGCGTGGTGCTGCGCGCCACGCCGATACGGGCGCAGATCTCTTTCAGGTCGCGTGCGCCATCGGCCACGGCCTGCACCACGGCCAGGCCGCGCATCAGGGTTTGCGTGCCGGCGGGCGCGGCGGCGTCGGGGTCCAGCGAGGGGGAACGAACGGAAGACAGGGCAGCAGAGGTCATGAACGTGGGCAAAGACAGCAAAGGCGGCGGAATTCGATCGCACATCATAGTCCGTGCCGGCTCAAATTCCCTGTATGTGGGATTTAATTCTATATTTTGAGATTTTTCAAGCACTGATCTAGAATTTTTCGCAACGCGCGCCCCTCGCCTCATGGCAGCCGGCGCGTTCGACAACAAGGTCCGCAACGTCCCGCTGCTCCGCGCGCCACGCGCTGTCCGCAGCCGGCATTGCGGCCGGAGACGAGACAGACCAGATGACTACCGGATCGCCCGCCCGCGCGGCGCTTATCGCGCTGGATTGGGGCACCTCATCGTTGCGCGCCTACCGCCTGGATGCCAAGGGCCGCACACAGGACACCCGCCACCTGCCCTGGGGCATCATGCGCTTGCCGCAACCCTTGCAGGACGGCGCCGCCAGCACCGCCCTGTCCGGCTTTGACCTGGCGTTCGAACAAGCCTGCGGCGACTGGTTGCGCGCCGAACCCGCGTTGCCGGTGATCGCCTGCGGCATGGTCGGCAGCGCCCAAGGGTGGAAAGAAGCCGCCTACCTGGATGTGCCCGTCGATCTGGAACGCATCGGCACGCTGCTGACCAGGGTCGAGCGCGGCGACGCGACGCCCGTGCACATCGTGCCCGGCCTGATCCAACGCCACGGCTTGCCCAACGTGATGCGCGGGGAAGAAACGCAGGTCTTCGGCGTGATGTTCGACCAGGTCGGCGCGTCCGACCCGCACGCGACGGAAAGCGTGCTGATCGGCTTGCCCGGCACGCACTCAAAATGGGTCAACGCCCGCCGCGGCCGCGTCACGCATTTCGACACCTTCATGACCGGCGAGGTCTACGCCGCGCTGCGCGGCCACACCATCCTGGGCCGTACGATGAGCGAAGCGCCCGCCGCCGACATGGCCGCGTTCAAGCGCGGCGTGAAAGTGGCGGGCGCCCCCGCCGGACGCGCGGGCGTGCTGTCCACCATCTTCAGCACGCGCGCGCTGGGCCTGACCGGCGAACTGCCGTCCGCCTCGCAAGCCGACTATCTGTCAGGCCTCTTGATCGGCCACGAAGTCGCCGCGCTTGCCGAAATGCTGCGCCAGCAAGGCGAACCGCTTCGCATCGTGCTGTGCGGCGACCCGGCGCTGTGCCAGCGCTACATCGTGGCCATGCGCCACTACGGCCTGGGCACGCCCGAACAGGCCCAGAACGCGACCGAACGCGGCTTATGGCATCTGGCGGTCTGTGCCGGACTGGTCGCCTCGGAAACCCCTTCTTCGGCATCCGTCTAGGAGCTCAACATGAACCATCCCGGTCTGCAAACCGCCATGGCCGACTGCGGCCTGATCGCCATCCTGCGCGGCATCAAACCTGCCGAAGCGGAGCCCATCGGCCTTGAACTCTATCGCGCAGGCTTCCGCCTGATCGAAGTGCCGCTGAATTCGCCCGACCCGTTGGACAGCATCCGCGCGATGCGCGCGGCGCTGCCTACCGATTGCCTGATCGGTGCGGGCACCGTGCTGAACCCCGACGACTGCGCCCGCATCCAGGACGCAGGCGGCGAGTTGATCGTCATGCCGCACAGCGATGCCGCGGTGA
Organism: Achromobacter sp. MYb9; assembly: GCF_002975275.1. Taxonomy (GTDB): domain Bacteria; phylum Pseudomonadota; class Gammaproteobacteria; order Burkholderiales; family Burkholderiaceae_B; genus Achromobacter. Next base: position 258,095 of record NZ_PCOQ01000006.1, read on the forward strand.
TCCGCGCCGCCAAGGCGCTGGGCATGGCGTCCTGCCCCGGGGTCGCCACGCCCACTGAAGCCTTCGCCGCGCTGGCCGCCGGCGCCGACGTGCTGAAGATGTTCCCCGCCGAACAGCTGGGCCCCGCCGTACTGAAGGCCTGGCGCGCGGTGATGCGCCCGCCTATTGCGCTGGTGCCCGTCGGCGGCATCACGCCCGACAACCTTTCCATTTACGCCCAGGCGGGCGCCAGTGGCTTCGGCCTGGGCTCCGCCTTGTACAAACCCGGCCTGTCGGCCACCGAAGTCGGCCAGAACGCGCGCGCATTCATTGCGGCCTGGCAACGCGCCTATCCCGTCCAGGAGACCCAAGCATGAAGATCACCAAGCTCACCACCTACATCGTGCCGCCCCGGTGGTGCTTCCTGAAAATCGAAACGGACGAGGGCATCGTCGGCTGGGGCGAACCCGTCGTCGAAGGCCGCGCCCATTCGGTGGCCGCCGCCGTTGAAGAACTGTCCGACTACCTGATCGGCAAAGACCCGCGCAACATCGAAGACCACTGGACGGTGCTGTACCGCGGCGGCTTCTACCGCGGCGGCGCCATCCACATGAGCGCGCTGGCCGGCATCGACCAGGCGCTGTGGGACATCAAGGGCAAGCACCTGGGCGTGCCGGTGTCGCAATTGCTGGGCGGCAACGTCCGCGACCGCATCCGGGTGTACTCGTGGATCGGTGGCGACCGGCCGGCCGACACCGCGGCCGCCGCCAAGAGCGCCGTGGACCGCGGGTTCACCGCCGTGAAGATGAACGGCACCGAAGAACTGCAATACATCGACTCGTTCGACAAGGTCGAGAAGTGCCTGGAGAACGTCGCCGCCGTGCGCGATGCCGTCGGCCCCAACGTGGGCATCGGCGTGGACTTCCACGGCCGCGTGCACAAGCCCATGGCCAAGGTCCTGATGAAAGAGCTGGACCCGTTCAAGCTGATGTTCATCGAAGAGCCTGTGCTTAGCGAACACTACGAAGCGCTGAAGGAACTGGCGCCGCTGACGTCGACGCCGATCGCGCTGGGCGAACGCCTGTTTTCCCGCTGGGACTTCAAGCGCGTGCTGTCCGAAGGCTACGTGGACATCATCCAGCCCGATCCCTCGCACGCCGGCGGCATCACCGAAACCCGCAAGATCGCCGCGATGGCCGAGGCCTATGACGTGGCGCTGGCGCTGCACTGCCCGCTGGGCCCGATCGCGCTGGCCACGTGCCTGCAGATCGATGCCGGTTGCTACAACGCCTTCATCCAGGAACAGAGCCTGGGCATCCACTACAACGCCGCCAACGACCTGCTGGACTACGTCAGCAACCGCGAAGTCTTCGCCTACGAAGACGGCATGGTCGCGATTCCGCAGGGCCCGGGCCTGGGCATCGAGGTCAACGAGGAATACGTGAAGGAACGCGCCGCCGTGGGCCACCGCTGGCGCAACCCGATCTGGCGCCATGCCGACGGCAGCTTCGCCGAGTGGTAACCGGATAAAAAGAGAGGAGACACCCTTGTCCACCGCCACCCACGCGGGCCTGCAAAGCGCCCAGCGGCCCACCCGCAGCCGCTACCTCATCATGGTGATGCTGTTCATCACCGTCGTCATCAACTATCTGGACCGCAGCAACCTGTCCATCGCCGCGCCCGCCCTCAAGGACGAGTTCGGCCTGGACACGGTGCATGAAGGCCTGATCCTGTCCGCCTTCGGCTGGACCTACGCCGCCATGCAGATCCCCGGCGGCTGGCTGGTCGACCGCGTGTCGCCCCGCGTGCTGTATGCCGCCGCGCTGATCCTGTGGTCGGCGGCCACGTTCTTCATGGGATTCGCCGGCAGCTTCGTCATCCTGTTCGTGCTGCGCCTGGCCGTCGGCGCGCTGGAAGCCCCGGCCTACCCCATCAACAACCGCGTGGTCACGACCTGGTTCCCCGAAAAGGAACGCGCCACCGCCATTGGCTTCTACACGTCCGGCCAGTTCGTCGGCCTGGCGTTCCTGACGCCCGTGCTGGCCTGGCTGCAGCACCACTACGGCTGGCACATGGTGTTTGTCAGCACCGGGTTGCTGGGCATTGTCTGGGGCGTGCTGTGGTACCTGATCTACCGCGAACCGCGCCAGTTCAAGGGCACGAACGCCGCCGAGATCGAACTGATCCAGCAAGGCGGCGGCGTGGTCGACCTGGACCGCAACGCCCGCGCCAAGAAGGCCCCCTTCGACTGGAACGACCTGGCGCTGGTCATGACCAAGCGCAAGCTGTGGGGCGTGTACCTGGGCCAGTTCTGCCTGACCTCCACGCTGTGGTTTTTCCTGACGTGGTTCCCGACGTACCTGGTGAAGTACCGAGGCATGGATTTCATCAAGTCCGGCTTCCTGGCATCGGTGCCGTTCCTGGCGGCGTTCGTCGGCGTGCTGTGCTCGGGCGTGCTGTCCGACTTCCTGATCCGGCGCGGCGCCACCGTGGGCTTGGCGCGCAAGTTGCCGATCATCCTGGGCCTGTTGATCTCGACGTCGATGATCGGCGCCAACTTCACTGACTCCACGCCGTGGGTCATCTTCTTCCTGGCCGTGGCCTTCTTCGGCAACGGACTGGCGTCGATCACGTGGTCGCTGGTGTCGACGCTGGCGCCCGTGCGGCTGTTGGGCCTGACGGGCGGCGTCTTCAACTTTGTCGGCAACCTGTCGTCGATCTGCACCCCCATCGTCATCGGCTTCCTGGTGTCGAAAGACAGCTTCGCGCCGGCGATCGTGTATGTATCGTCGCTGGCCTTGCTGGGCGCGCTGTCGTACATCCTGCTGGTCGGGAAAGTGGAGCGGATCGAGGCCTGACCCCGCCCTGCCGCCGTTTCCCTCTGAAGTGGGCGCCCGCAAGGGTGCCCATTTTTTTTGCGTTTTGGCCGGTGACATGCGTTGCGATTCGGCATGGCATTGTCGGGCCCTTCTGTTTTATTGTTATGATATAACGTATCAATAACGACACTTGAACCCAGGAAGGACCCGCCGTGCTCGAAGCCATCGGCCTGACCAAACGCTACGGCGACCAGATCGCGCTGCATCCGCTGGATCTGCGCATCGAGCCGGGCGAGATCTATTGCCTGCTCGGCGCCAACGGCGCGGGCAAGACCACCACGATCAACCTGTTCCTGAACTTCATCCAGCCCGACGGCGGGCAGGCGCTGATCCATGGCCTGGACGTGGTGCGCGAGCCCCTGGCCACCAAACAGCACGTGGCGTATATCCCGGAACAGGTGAACCTCTACGGCACGCTGACGGGGTTGGAGAACCTGCGCTACTTCGCCGCGTTGGCCTTGGGGCACGCCCCGCCGCGCGACCGCCTGATGGCGCTGCTGGACGAAGTGGGGCTGGACGCCGCCGCGGCGGACAAGCGCGTCGCGGCGTATTCCAAAGGCATGCGCCAGAAGGTCTGGATCGCGGTGGCGCTGGCCAAGAACGCCCGCGCCCTGCTGCTGGATGAGCCGACGTCCGGCCTGGACCCGTCGGCAGCCGCCGAGTTCACCCGGCTGCTGCAGCGAGCCAGCGAATCCGGCGTGGCGATCCTGGCCACTACCCACGATCTGTTCCACGCCCGGCAAACCGCGACTCGCGTCGGCATCATGAAGCGCGGCCGCCTGGTCGACAGCCTGGACAGCCGGCAGATCGGCGCCACGGACCTGCAGGCCCTGTACCTGGACCACATGAGGGTCGACGCATGATCCTGCTGATCGCGATCAAGGATCTGCGCGAACGCCTGCGCGACGGCAGGCTGTACTGGGCGGGCGGCATCGTTGCCTTGCTGCTGCTGACGGCGCTGGCCGTGGGCTATTCGCACCAGCAGGAGGCGCGCGCCGAGCAGGCCGCCGCGCAAAATGCCGACTACCGCGACTGGCTGCGTCAGGGCGCACGCCACCCGCACGACGCGGCGCACCAGGGCATGCACGTTTTCAAGCCCGAAGCCGTACTGTCATTGCTGGACCCCGGCATCAATCCGTACATCGGCAGCACCGTGTGGCTCCAGGCCCATCGCCAAAGCGAAGTGAAGTTCCGGCCCGCACAGGACGCCACGGGGCTGCAGCGCTTTGGCGACCTGTCGGCCGCCTGGATCCTGCAGGCGCTGGGACCGCTGCTGGTCATCGTATTGGGATTCAACGCCTTTTCGGGTGAGCGCGAACAGGGCATCCTGCGCCAGACGCTTAGCCTGGGCGTTGCCCCGTGGCGCCTGTTATGGGGCAAGGCGGCGGCGCTGGGCATGAGTCTGGGGCTGTTGCTGGCGCCCGCGGCGCTGATCGCGGCAGGCGCCGTCTGGATCGCCGGCGGCCGTGCCGACGCGCTGTTCCGGTTCGCCGCGCTGGCATCCGGTTATGCACTGTATCTGGCGGCCTTCGTCTTCATCACCCTGGGCGTGTCGGCGGCCGCGCGTTCGTCCCGCATCGCCATCACCCTTTTGCTGGCCATCTGGATCGCCAATACCGTCGTGGCGCCCCGCGTGATGGCCGAGCTATCGCGCGCGCTGTACCCCAGCCCGACACGGCTGGAATTCAACCAGGCGTTGAACGCCGACCTGAAGGCCACGTCCGACCGCGTGTGGATGCAGGCGTTCGGCACCACCGAACGCTGGAGCCGCGACGTGCCGCTGAACCAATGGGGCCTGGCCCTGAAGCTGGACGACCAGTCCAGCTACGCCGTCTACGACCGCCATTTCGGCGGCTTGTGGGATACGTGGGAACGGCAACAGACAGTGCAGGAAGGGGCGGGATGGCTGATGCCCATGCTGGCCATTCGCGCCTTCTCGGCCGCCATGGCGGGGACGGATTTCGCGCATCACCGGAACTTCACCGTGGCGGCCGAACAGCAGCGGCGCGTCATCCAGGACATCGTCAGCGAAGACCTGGTGCAGCACGCCGACACGCAAGACCACGCGCACTTTTCGTATCAGGCCGACCCCGAACTCTGGGCGCGCGTGCCTGAATTCCAGTACCAGACGCCGACCGCCGGCTGGGCGCTGCGGCGCGGCGCCATGGGCCTGCTGATGCTCTGCGCCGGCCTGCTGCTGAGCATCGCCTTCGCGTGGCGCGCCGTGGCCCGGCAGCAACCCCTGTAGGAGCTTTTCCCGGTGCACGCTTTCCAGTTTCCCCGCTTCAGGCTGATCGTCCGGCACGAGCTGCGCCTGATGGCCAAAGAACGTCTGCTATGGATCGCCGGCGGCCTGTTCCTGCTGCTGGTCGGCTATGCCGTCTTCAACGGTTTGCTGCAGACGTCCCTGCGCGACAACGCGCAGGCGGCGCTGGCAAACGCCGATGCCCAGACGCGTAGCGCACAGCTTGCGCAACTGCAACGCATCATGGCGGGCGAAGAAACGCCGACGCCGTTCGGCAACCCCGCCAGCCCCGCCAACATGGGCGGCGGCCTGGGCGCGCACTACGCCATCATGCCCAGCGTGGCCATGGCGCCCGTGGCGCTGGGGCAGACCGATCTGTTCCCGTCCCAGTTTCGGGTGACCTATCAAAGCAAGGTCAACTTCATCCACAACAACGACATCGAAAACCCCTGGCACCTGCTCAGCGGCCACTTCGACCTGGCGTTCGTGGTGGTCTATCTGCTGCCGCTGCTGATTTTCGCGTTGGGCTACAACCTGCTGTCCGGCGAAAAGGAAGACGGCACGCTGCGGCTACTGCTGTCGCAACCGCTTGCCTTGGCCACGCTGATCGCAGGCAAGATCGCGGTGCGCGCGGGCGTGCTGCTGGGCGCGGCGGTGCTGACGCCCCTTGCCGTGCTGCTGCTTGCGCGTCCCCAGGTATTGCAGGCGTCGGACGCCACGCTCTGGTGGGTGCTGCTGGTCGGCGCGTATGCGCTGTTCTGGTTCGCCGTGGTGGTGGCGGTCAACGCCTTCGGGAAATCGTCGGCGGCCAACGCCATGATGCTGATGGTGGCGTGGGTTGCCCTGGTGCTGGTGACGCCCGTGCTGCTGAACATCGCCGCCGCATTCGTCAGCCCCGCGCCGTCGCGCGCCGAATTGGCCACGCGCACGCGGCTGGCTACCGCCCAGGCCATGCATGACAACGCGGCGTTGCTGTCATCAGACTATGAACACATGGACCAGCCCGATGCGCTGATGCCCCGAGACGGCAGCATCCATATCAGCGGCCGTCCGCTGGGACAGGCCCGGGTCGAACGACAGGTGGACGACATCATGGCGACGGAACTGTCGCGCTTCGAGGCGCAGCTCAAGCGCCAGCAAGCGCTGGTGGCGCGCTACAGCGTGTTATCCCCCGCAGCGGTGGCCTATGAAGGCATCACCGCGCTGGCGGGCACCGGGCAGCGCCGGCACGCGCATTTCATGGCGCAGATCGACACCTATCACCAAGCCTGGAAGGCGTTCTTCCTGCCGCGCATCGAACAGGGTCGCGCCATCACCGCAGCGGACTTCTCGGCCATGCCGGCATTTCATTGGCAAGAGGAAGACCGCGCCGCCGTCCGCACGCAAGCACTGCGCGCGCTTTTGCAACTGCTGGCGCCCGCCCTGCTTTTGCTGAGCCTAGCGGCGTGGCGGCTGCGCCGTTACCGCATCGTTTGACGCCCTGCGTTACGCATTACTTATCAAGTCCATCGGGAAAGATCATGAGGAAAGTCGTATCCGCCGCCGCGATTGCGGCCTGCGCGGCCGTGCCTGCCGTTCAAGCGCAAGAGGACGAAAAGGAGCTGCCGGCCATCCGCGTCGAAGCCGCCAGCGAAACAGAAGGGCTGGCGCTGAACGCCAAAAGTGGTACGGCGTCGCGCCTGGGCCTGACGCTGCGGGAAACGCCGGCTTCGGTGGAAATCGTCTCGCAGGACGCGATGCGCCAGCGCGGGGCCAGCACGCTCAGCGAAGCGTTGCGCGGGGTCACCGGCATGGCAGGCGGCGGCCCGCCTTCGTCGCCCACCACGCTGTCTTCGCGCGGTTTCACCGACATCCTCTACCTTTACGACGGCCTGCGCATGTCTGGCGCGGGTTCGACCAATCGCGTCCAGGACACCTGGAACTACGACCGCATCGAAGTGCTAAAGGGCCCGGCGTCCGTGCTTCAAGGCGACAGCGCCATCGGCGGCATCGTCAATTTCCAGACCAAGCGCCCCGACCGCGACAACCCCGGCCGCGAAGCGATGGTGTCTTACGGCAGTTATGGCACCACGCGCACCGGCATCGGCCTGGGCGACAATTTCGGCCAGACCGGCGCCTATCGCATCGACTACAGCCATAACGAGACCCAGGTTGGCACCATCGAGCGCAACACCAACAAGCTGGACCACCTGACCACGGGAGTCGCCTTCGACGTGGCGCCCGCCACCCGCCTGGACCTGTCGTTCGACTATTCCCGCGACACGGGCCATGCCTACTGGGGCACGCCGCTGGTTCCGCGCAGCGTCGCCACGTCGCCCTCCGGCGCGGTCAGCACGCCCGACGGCCGCGTGCTTGACCGCGACCTGGTGCGCAACAACTACAACGTGCTGGACGACAGAAACGAAGCAGAGGCGTACTGGCTGCGAGCCCGCGTCACCCACGACCTGACCTCCGCCTGGAGCCTGCGCAACGAATTCGCGGTGAACAAGGTCGACCGCCTGTGGAAGAACTCGGAATCCGCCGTGTTCCGCGCGCCGTCGTGGGTGGACCGCGACCAGACGACGATCACCCACAATCAGCGCTACCTGATCGACCGCTTCGACGCCACGCACACCGGCCAGGTGGCCGGTTTGCAAAACAAATTCGTGATTGGCGGGGAACTCAGCAAGACCCGGCTGGACAGCGAGCGGCGCTTCTCGAACCGGACCGCGGCCACGGGTGACGCGCTGCGCGTCTCGCTGCGCCAACCGGACGTGGGCTACTACAACGACGATCCCGCGTTGATGAGCGGCCCCGGCAACCGCACCGATTTCTCGACCGACGTGCGCGGCGCGGCGCTGTTCGTCGAAGATTCGCTCAAGCTTGCCGACCCGTGGACCGTCGTGGCCGGCTACCGGTACGACCGCATCCGCGTGGACCGCAGCGTGACCGACTTGAACGCCGGCACGCGCAGCGAATTCGGCACGCGGTATTCCGCCAACTCCGCGCGCCTGGGGACGGTCGTGGACCTGACGCCCTCGTCGTCCGTCTATGCGCAATACACCAATGCCACCCTACCCGTGGGTTCGCTGTTCCTGCTGTCGCAGTCCGATTCGGACTTCCCGCTATCCAAGGGCGAGCAATGGGAATTGGGCTTCAAGCAGAGCCTGGACACGGTGGAATGGACGGCGGCCGTCTATCACATCAAACTGGACAACGTGCTGTCGCGGGATCCCGCCAACGCCGCCCTGACGGTGAACAACGGCAGGCAATCGTCGCGCGGCGTGGAGCTCTCGGCCGACTGGCGCGTGACGCCCCAGCTCACGCTGTCGGGCAATGTCGCCATGTTGAACGCCCGTTACGACTCCCTGATTGAAGGCGATGGCACCTCGCGCATCGGCAACACCCCGCCGAACGTACCCGAACGCATCGTCAACGTGTACGCCAATTACCGCTTCAAGGACGTGCCGATGAACCTCTTCGTTGGCTTGAACCATACTGGCAAAATCTACACCGACCGCGCCAACCAGGTCCGCATTAACGGCTACACCACCGTGGACGCGGCCATCAGCTACCGGATCCGTCCCGCGCTGCTGACCTTCCGCGTGCGCAACCTGACCGACAAGCTGTATGCCTACTACGGCGGACGTGACACCAGCCAGGTCCTGGTGGCGCCCGGACGTACCTACGAGCTTGCCGCATCGTTCGACTTCTAGACAACAAAAAGCCGGCCCCGTCTACATCGGGGCCGGCTGTTGCCATGCAGGAAATCAGCAGCCCTGCATCGCCAGCCTGCGGCGCTGGTTGGCGGCGCGTTGCACCAGCACCAGGGCCAGGCCGGCCGTGGCGATGACCGCGCCGGCGATCGGCACGGCGGCGTAGCCCATGCCCGCGGAGATCACCGCGCCGCCCGCCGCGGCGCCCACCGCGTTGCCCAGGTTGAAGGCGCCCACGTTCACCGACGACGCCAGGCCCGGCGCTTCCGTCGCGGCGCGCATCACGCCCATCTGCAACGGCGGCACCACCGCGAACGTCGCCACGCCGAAGATCAGCAGCGAAACGGCCGCGCCGACCGGCGTGGAGCCGATCCACGGGAACGCCAGCAGGTCGACGATGACAATCACCAGGAACGTGATCAACGTGCCGTCCAGCGAACGATCGGCCATGCGGCCGCCCAGGCCATTGCCCAACGTGAAGCCCAGTCCGATCAGCACCAGCATGCCGGTAATGAAGCCGGGCGACGCGCCGGTGATGTCCGCCAGGGTCGGCGCGATATAGGTGTAGAGCGTGAACATGGCGCCCGCGCCCAACACGGTGGTCAGCAGCGCCAGCAGCACGACGGGGCTCTTCAGCACGGCCAGTTCATGGCGCACGTTGGGACGGCGGCCGGCTTCTCCGGCAGGCAGCGCAAACCACAGAGACAACATGGCGACCAGGCCCAGCACGGCCGTCGCGGCAAACGACATGCGCCAGCCGATCACCTGGCCCAGCCATGTAGCGGCCGGCACCCCGCCCACGTTGGCGATCGTCAGCCCCATGAACATGGTTGCCACCGCGCTCGCCTGCTTGTGGCGCGGCACCACGCTGGCCGCCACCAACGAGCCCAAGCCGAAGAACGCACCGTGGTTCAGGCTGGTGACCAGACGCGCCAGCAGCAGCGTCGTGTAATTCGGGGATAGCGCAGACAGGATGTTGCCGATGGTGAAGATGGCCATCAGCAGGATCAGCGCCTTGCGCCGCGACCAGCGCGAAAACGCCAGCGTCATGAGCGGCGCGCCGACCATGACGCCGATCGCGTAAGCGCTGATCAGCATGCCGGCGCTGGGGATGGACACGTTCACGCCCTCGGCGATGACGGGCAGCAGCCCCATGGGAGAGAACTCGGTCACGCCGATGCCGAACGCACCGACGGCGAGCGCCAACAATGGCAGGCCGGCTTTCACCGGCTGGGTTTCTTGCGGGTTCATGCGGATTCCTCGAGTTCGATCGCGCCGGCAGGGTGTTCCTGGGGCGTGGCCGGCCAGAATTGGCGGGCATATCGGCTAGACAGGCGTGCAGTATGACGGCGAGACCCTTGCGGAAAAAGCCGTCTGACGGGCAAACACTTTTGACTTGGGGTCACGAATCCGGCTAAGTCAGCCCCAGCAACCGTTCCGTCTCGCGCGCCAGGGCCACCAGGCGGGGGCCGATGTCCGCGGCGCGCTCCCGGTAGGGGCCATCGCCGGAAGGCACGCCACAATTGAACACATACAGCAGCGACTGATAGGGACGGCAGAGCGGCGCCGCAAAGCCGAAGGCGTCCGGGCGCCACTGCATGTTGTTGCCGCAATAGCCTTTGCGCTCCAGATCGCGGCCGGCGGTCTCCAGGGTGGGGAAATGTTCCGCGTAGTAGCGCGCGTCGGCCACGCGCAACTGGTTAAGCACGGCGGCCCGCTCGCTGTCCGGCGCCCGGCACAGCCAGGCCTTGCCGGCCGCGCTGGCCAGCAGCGGCAACGACCCGCCGATGTCCGGGCGGGTTTGCAAGGCGTCGTTGGACCTGGCGGTTTCCACGAACACCATTTGCAGCCGGTCGCGCACCACCAGCGACACCGCGCCCCGGGCGTGGTCGGCCAACTGTTTCATCAGCGGCCGTGCCAGTTGGCGGATCTGCATGCTGGCCAGCAACGGGTAGCTCAGCGCCAGCACGGACGCGCCAAGCCGATACCGGGCCGGCGGCCCCGAACGCTGCAAAAAGCCCAGTTCCACCAGCGTGTGCGTCAATCGCGCCACCGCGCTCTTGGACAGGCCGGTCTGTTGCGCGAAATCCCTGTTGGCCAGCTCGGGCCGATCCGCCCGGAAACACGCCAGGATGTCGATGCCATGCGCCAGGGTGGTGGCGAAATCGCGGTCGCGGTCAGGCGCCATCCTGACGCTCCAGCATTTTTTCAACCCGCGCCACCAGGCTCAGCAAACGCGGCGCGATGCGTTGGCGCAAGTCGCGGCCGCGCAGCCGCCGTAGCGGCACGCCGCAATTGAACACAAAGACCTGCCCGTCCACGCGCCGCCGCATCGGCACCGCCACGGCGTGCACATCGGTGTGCCAATCGCCTTCGGCCAGACAGTAACCATGCTGCGCATAATCCCGGCGCGCCAGCTCCCATCCCGCCTCATTGCGTTGCCACGCCGCGGGATCCTGGGCGCGCAACGCATCCAGCAGCGCATCGGCTTCGGCGGCATCGGCCTGCGCCAGCCACGCACGCCCCATGGCGGACTGCAACATGGGCAGCATCGCCCCGATATCCGGCCGGAACGCCACGGCGTCATGGCCGCGGCAGGTCTCCAGGTACACCATGTGCATGCCGTGGTGCATGCCCAGCGACGCCGACCCGCCGGCCGCATTCGCCAGGCGCGTCATCAGCGGGCGCGCCAGCTGCCGCAGCTTGATACTGGCCAGTAGCGGATAGCTGAGCGACAGCAGGGCCGTGCCCAGCCGGTAGCGGCGCAGGCTGCTGTCGTAGCGCAGCAGGCCTCGCTGCACCAGCGTATAGGTCAGCCGTGAAATCGTCGCTTTGGACAGCCCGGTGCGATCCGCCAGTTCGCGGTTGCTTAGCGCCGGTTCGCCATGCCGAAACGTCTGTAGCAAAGACAGGCCGTGCGCCAACGTGGTGGCGAAAGCAGGATCGGGGTGGCGGCCGCCCAAGGGCGTGGTCATGGTCGCTATCCGGTAGTCGGCGCCGCGGCGAATGCGCGGGCCCTTGCCGTCGATGATAGAGCAACACCGCACGCTCCTGCTTGCCGCGCGTTCAAGATAGCAAAACACTTGTCTCGCATTTGGCGGCGCTTTGCTAGCCTGGGTTCCCAGTCGCCCCGGGCCGGTACACCCCGCTCGGCAGGCATGGCACCTAGAAAAACGGAGACACTTCATGATCAGGGACCCCGACGGCTTTCCCGCCTTTCTCGATTCGCTGCGCCGCTTTGTCCGCGAACAGCTGACGCCGCGCGAGGCCGAAGTGGCGCGGTTGGACGAGGTGCCGGACGATCTGGTGCGCGCCATGGCCGCCCAGGGCATGTTCGGCTACTCGATTCCCGAAGCCTACGGCGGCGCAGGCATGAGCACCGAAGAGCTGATCCGCGCCGCGATTGAACTGTCCCAATGCTCCGTGGCGTTCCGCGCCCGGGTCGGCACCAACACCGGCATCGGTTCCGAAGCCCTGGTGGCCGACGGCACCGAACAACAGAAGGCGCACTACCTGCCCCGCATGGCGTCTGGCGAACTCACGGGCTGCTTCGCCCTGACCGAACCGCAGGCCGGGTCGGACGCCACCGCGCTGCGCACGACCGCCGTGCGCGACGGCGACAGCTATGTGCTGAACGGCGAAAAGTGCTTCATCACCAATGCGCCGCTGGCGGGCCTGTTCACCGTCATGGCGCGCACCGACCCGGATGCGCCTGGCGCCCGCGGCATCTCGGCTTTCATCGTGGAACGCGGCACGCCCGGACTGTCCACCGGCCAGCCCTACGACAAGATGGGGCAGGCGGGCTCACCCGTCTCGTCCGTGCATTTCGACGACTGCCGCGTGCCCGCCGCCAATATCATCGGCGGTCAGGAAGGCATGGGCTTCAAGACGGCCATGAAAGTCCTGAACAAGCAACGCATCCATCTGGCCGCGTTGTGCATCGGGCCGGCCATCCGCATGCTGGACGACACCATGCGGTTCGTAGCCCAGCGCCAGCAGTTCGGCAAGCCGCTGATGGACTTTCAATTGATCCAGGCGATGCTGGCCGACTGCCAGACGGAAATCCAGGCCGCGCTGGCGCTGGTGCTGCAAACGGCGCGCGAACGCGACGCCGGCCAGGACGTGACGCTGAACGCCTCGATCTGCAAGTACTTCGCGTCGGAAATGTGCGGCCGCGTGGCGGACCGTTGCGTGCAGATGCATGGCGGCTACGGCTACATCGCCGACCAGGGCATTGAACGCTTCTATCGCGACGTGCGCCTGTTCCGCCTGTACGAAGGCACCAGCCAGATCCATCAACTGACCATCGCCCGCCACACGCTGACCCAGGCGGGCTACGCGCCCGGCCGCTAGGCCCGGGCAAATCCGGGACCGCAGCCAATAGAAGCCGGCGGCCCATCCGGCCCGTTCAACAAAACGGGTCTTGAACCAAAGGAGAGACTGACATGCTGCATAAGCACTTGCCCAAATGGATCGCCGCCACGGCGGCCGCATTGGCATTCGCCGTCGTGGCGCCACAGGCCGCGGCCGCCTACCCCGACAAGCCCGTCCGGCTGATCATCCCGTTTGCCCCGGGCGGTTCCACCGACATCCTTGGGCGTCTGCTGGCCGAAGCGCTGCACCCGATCCTGGGCCAGCCCGTCATCGTCGAAAACAAGCCCGGCGCTGGCGGCAACATCGGCGGCGACTACGTCGCCCGGTCCGCCCCCGACGGCTACACGCTGCTGCTGGCCGCCGCCGGCCCCACGGTCATCAACCCCAGCCTGTACGCCAACATGCCGTTCAACCCGGCCAAGGACCTCACCGCCATCACGTGCATCGAAAAAGAGCACAACCTGATGGTGGTCACGAAGTCCCTGCCCGCCAAGACCCTGCAGGAATTCCTGCAATACGTCCGCGCCAATCCCGGCAAGCTCTCTTTCGGCTCACCGGGCAACGGATCGCCCGCGCAACTGGCCGGCGAACTGCTCAAGCAGAAGGCCGGTTTGCAAGCCGTGCATGTGCCCTACAAAGGCACCGGCCCCGCCATTACGGACCTGGTGGCAGGCCACATCGATTTCATGATCGACAACATGCCCGCGCTGTTGCCGCAGGTGAAGGCGGGCACCATCCGCGCCTTGGCCGTGCCCAGCGACCAGCGCGCCTCCGCGGCGCCCGACGTCCCGACCTTCGACGAAGCCGGCCAACCCGGGTTCGTGGTGATGGCGTGGAAAGGCCTGATGGCGCCGGCCGGCACCCCGCCCGCCGTCGTCGACCGCCTGCACGCCGCCGTCGTCAAAGCCTTGCAGGACCCGCAACTGCGGAAGCGATTCCAGGAATTGGGCGCCGAGCCATTGGGCAGTTCGCCAGCAGAATTCGCCAAGCAGATCGCCGACGAAACCGTGTGGTGGGGCAAGCTGGTGCAGTCCACCGGGACCAAGATCCAATAGCGCTGGACGGAGAACACCATGCAACCCAACCCGCACCCCAGCGGCCACGCCGCGCTGCAAGACCTGTGCGCTCGCGTGCGCCAGTTCGTGGACGACATCGCCATCCCTGCGGAGTCCCCCGCCATTGCCCGCGATGTGGCGGCCTTGGACCGCTGCGTGGCCAGCCTGCGCGACCAAGCCCGCCAGGCCGGCCTGTATGCCCCGCAGTTGCCCGTGGAATGGGGCGGGCTGGGCCTGGGCTGGCACGCCCTGGCCCACGTGCTTGAAGAGGCGGGGCGTGGGTTCCTGGGCCCCGCCGCCCTGAACTGCGCGGCCCCCGACCAGCCCAACATGCTGACCTTGCTGCGCCTGGGCACGCCCGCCCAACAGGAGCGTTATCTGCGGCCCCTGGTCCGCGCGCAACAGCGCGCCTGCTTCGCCATGACCGAACCGGCACCAGGCGCCGGCTCCGACCCGTCCATGCTGCGCACCCGCGCCGAACGGCGCGGCCAGCGATGGGTGCTGAACGGCCACAAGCAGTTCATCAGCGGCGGCGTGGGCGCGGATTTCGCGTTGGTGCTGGCGCAGACGGACGTGGGCGTCACGCTATTCGTCGTTCCCGCCGACACACCGGGCTATCGGGTCGTGCGCGATATCGGCATGGTCACGGGCTATCAGATCGGCGGCCACGCCGAGATCGAACTGGATGGCTGCGACGTGGGCGACGACGCCGTGCTGGGCGAACCCGGCCGGGGCTTGGAATATGCCCAGTTGCGGCTGGAGCCCGCACGCCTGTCGCACTGCATGCGCTACATCGGCCGCAGCCGCCGCGCGCTGGAGACCGCGCAGGCCTATGTCACACAGCGCGAGTCCTTCGGCGCGCGGCTGGCCGATCTGCAGCAGATCCAGGCCATGGTTGCCGACTCGCACATCGACCTGCACGCCAGCCGGCTGATGACGCTGGACTGCGCGCAGCGCATGGATCAAGGGCTGTCCGTGAAACAGCACAGCGCCATGACCAAGGTGTTCGTGTCCGAAGCGGTGAACCGCGTGGCCGACCGCGCCGTGCAAATGATGGGCGCCACGGGACTGTCGGACGACACCCCCGTCGCCATGGTCTGGCAGGAAATGCGCCCTTTCCGCATCTACGACGGCGCCAACGAGCTGCACCGCGCCACGCTGGCGCGCCGCCTGCTGGCGCGCGCCTGACCGCTTTTTGGAGACCCTTATGGCTTCCCTCGAATTCCAGGCATACCGCCTGCATGCCGGCCAGGACGGCGCCGCCCCGCAAGGCCGTTTCGACACGCTGACGGCCGATGCGCTGTCCGCTGGCGACACGTTGATCAAGGTCGCCTACGCCGGCTTGAACTACAAGGACGCGTTGGCCCAGGCCGGACGCGGCAACGTCATCCGCGACTATCCGCGTATCGGCGGCATCGACCTCTCCGGCACCGTGGTCCATTCCGCCGACCCGGCGCTTGCGCCCGGCCAGGAGGTGGTGGTGCACGGCTTCGGCATCGGCGTGGATTGCGACGGCGGCTACGCGGAATATGCGCGCGTGCCGCATGAATGGGTGTTGCCCTTGCCGAACGGCATCAGCTTGCGCGACGCCGCCGTGCTGGGCGCGGCCGGCTACACCGCCGCCTTGTCGCTGCACTGGATGGAACACTGCGGCCTGACGCCCGAACAAGGCGAAGTGCTGGTCACCGGCGCCACCGGCGGCGTGGCGGGCATTGCCATCGACATCCTCAGCCAGCGCGGCTACACGGTCTGCGCCATGTCCGGCAAGCCGGAAGCCGCCGATTACTTGCGGTCGCTGGGCGCCGCGAACGTCGTCGCGCCCCCCGACCTGTCCGGCGCGTTCAAACCGCTGATGAGCGCGCGCTGGGCCGGCGTCATCGATTCCGTCGGCGGCAAGCTGCTGGCCCACGCCCTGGCCTGCGTGCGGCCCGACGGCGTCGTCGCCGCCTTCGGCAACGCGGGCGGCGCGGAACTGCCCGCCTCGGTCATCCCGTTCATCCTGCGCGGCGTCAAGCTGCTGGGCATCAACGCGAACAGTCCGATGCCGCTGCGCCGCGCTCTATGGCAAAAGCTGGCCACCGACTACCGTCCGACGCGCCTTGCGCTGGCCTCGCGCGTAATCGAACCCCGCGACCTGCCGCAGGCCTTGGCCGCCATGCTTGAACGCGGCAGCACCGGCCGCAGCGTCGTGCGCTTTTCCTAAGCGCTTTTCTTAAGCGTCTTTCGTAAGCGCCCTTCTGATCGCGTTTCCTGAATCTTCTTCGCACAGACCATGACCCAGCATTCCGATTCCTCGTTGACCCGCCTGTTCAACCCCGGCAGCATCGCCATCGTGGGCGCATCCGCCACGCCCGGCAAGATCGGCGCCATGCCGGTCACCCTGCTGCGCCAGCATGGCTACGACGGCCGCATCCTGCCCATCAACCCCCGCGCGGAATCCATCCAGGGCCTGGCCGCCGCGCCTGACCTGGCCGCCCTGGACACCGAGGCCGATCTGGTCATCCTGGCCGTGCCGGCGGTGCACGCCGCGCAGGCGCTGGAACGGGCTCGTCCGGGCCAGGTTGGCGGCGCGGTGGTGTTCACGTCGGGCTTCTCGGAAATCGGCGCATCCGGCGCCGCCATGCAAGAGCAGCTATGCGCCATCGCCCGCGAACGCGGCATCCGGTTGCTGGGGCCCAACTGCCTGGGCTTCATGAACATCCGGCGCAACATCTACGCCACGTTCTCGCCCGCCCCCGCCAACGGCACCGTGGCCGCGGGCGGCATCGGCATGGTGTCGCAAAGCGGCGCGTTCGGCGCCTATGCCTATTGCATGGCACGCGACCGCGGCTTAGGGCTGTCGCACTGGATCAGCACCGGCAACGAGGCCGATATCGACGTGGCGGACTGCATCGAATGGCTGGCCCGCGATGACGACACGCGAGTCATCATGACGTACATGGAAGGTTGCCGCGACGGCGACAAGCTGCGCCGCGCCCTATCCGCCGCGCGCGACGCCGGCAAGCCCGTCGTCGTCACCAAGATCGGCCGCACCCAGGCCGGCGCGCAGGCCGCCGCCTCGCACACCGCCGCCCTGGCGGGCGACGACGCCGTCTATGACGCCCTGTTCCGCCAATACGGCGCGGTACGCGCCCGCACCATCGAAGAATTCTTCAACCTGGGCTACGCGCTGGACACCTGGAAGCAACGGCCCCAAGGCAAGCGCCTGGGCATCTTCACGATCTCGGGCGGGGTCGGGGCGCTGATGGCAGACGACGCCGAAGACGCCGGCCTGTCGCTGCCCGAGCCCGCCGCGGATGCCCAAGCCCGACTGCTGGAAAAGGTGCCCTTCGCCAGCGGCCGCAACCCTGTCGATGTCACGGGCCAGGTCGTCTCCGAACCGGGGCTGCTGTTGGCCACCGCCGAAGACATGCTGGCCGACGGCCGCTACGACGCCCTGGCGGTGTTCCTGGCCGCGGCGGGCTCGTCCAACACGCTTTGGCCTACCTTCGAAACCTTCGCCCGGGAAATGCGCGCCCGCCGGCCAGACGTGCCGCTGGCCATCTGCGCGCTGTTCCCACCCGACCGCCGCCGCGAACTCGAACACCTGGGCACGCTGGTTTTCACCGACCCCAGCGCCGCGATCCGGACGATCGGCGCGGTAGCGAGCCTGGCGGATCAGGCAGACGCCGAACGGGATCAAGCCATCCCGGCTGCGGACGCCTCCGCGCCGCGACTGGCGTCCTACAACGAAGTGCAGGCAATGGACGTGCTGCGCCAGGCCGGCCTGCCCGTGCCCGACTGCACGCTGGCCAATGACGCCGACGCCGCCGTGCGCGCCGCCGTCCGGCTTGGCGTCCCGGTCGTGATGAAAGTCGTGTCGCCCGACATCCTGCACAAGAGTGATGTCGGCGGCGTGAAGCTGGCTCTGTCCGGCGACGAAGCCGTGCGCGGCGCTTACACCGCCATCCTGGACAGCGTTCGCATGCATCGCCCCGACGCACGCATCGACGGCGTGCTGGTCGCGCCGATGGCGCAACAAGGCGTGGAGTGCATCGCGGGCGTGCATTGCGACCCCGTGTTCGGACCGGTCGTCATGTTCGGATTGGGCGGTGTCTTCGTGGAAGTACTGAAAGACGTCAGCTTCCGCCTGGCGCCCTTCGGCCGCCAGCAGGCGCTATCGATGATCCGCGAAATCAAGGGCTATGCGCTGCTGCAAGGCGCGCGCGGCACGCCACCCTGCGATATCGATGCGCTGGCCGACGCGCTGGTCGCGCTGTCCCGCTTCGCCTATTCGCGACGCCACGACTTCAGCTCGGCCGAGATCAACCCGTTGCTGGCCTTGCCCGCGGGCCAAGGCGCGCTGGCCCTGGACGCGGTGCTTATTCCCACCGTTTAGCGTGTTTGCGGGTGTTCGATGTGCGCCACCGGCCCAGGCGTTCGATCAGCGTGCGTTCTGTGCCGGCGGCGACTTGTTCCAGCAGCGATGATTGCACCTGAGCCAATGCTTCAAGTTTATGTCCCCTTCGAGGACAAAGGCCGCTATTTATTACCGATCGGGATTTTTTGGCAGTCTGACGATCAGTTTTAGGAAAAAAGTACCGAGCGGTAATGTTGGCATCGCGGCAACAAAAAAGGGCACCTCCCAGGTGCCCTTTTCTTCACCACGCGTACCGTTTACTTCAGCAGCAGCGCGTTCAACCGTTTCACGAAAGCCGCCGGATCCGCGATCTGCGCGCCTTCGGCCAGCAGGGCCTGGTCCAGCAGCAGACGTGCCCATTGGTCGAACTCGCCGTCTTCCGCCGCGCGAATGCGCGCCAGCAGCGGGTGTTCCGGGTTGATTTCAAGCACCGGCTTCACGTTCGGCGCTTCCTGGCCGGCGGCCTTCAGCATACGCAGCAGGTGCGGGCTGAGTTCATTCTGGCCCACCACCACGCACGCCGGCGAATCCACCAGACGCAAGGTCACGCGCACTTCCTTGACCTGGTCTTCCAGCGTCTTCTGCAGACGCTCGACCAAGGGCTTGAAGTCCTCGGCCACTTCGGCCTGGTGCTTCTTTTCTTCTTCGTCGGCCAGCTCGGCCAGGTCCAGGCCGCCCTTAGCGACCGACACCAGCGACTTGCCATCGAATTCGCGCAGGTAGGACAGCATCCATTCGTCCACGCGGTCCGACAGCAGCAGCACTTCGATGCCCTTCTTGCGGAAGATCTCCAGATGCGGACTGTTGCTGGCCGCGGCGAACGTATCCGCCGTCACGTAGTAGATCTTGTCCTGGCCTTCCTTCATGCGCGACACGTAGTCGGCGAACGACACCGTCTGCGCCTGATCGCCCGAATGCGTGGACGCAAAACGCATCAGCTTGGCGATACGTTCCAGGTTGGCCGAGTCTTCGCCCGCGCCTTCCTTCAGGACCTGGCCGAATTCCGACCAGAACGTGGCGTAGTCTTCCTCCTTGTTCTCGGCCAGGTCTTCCAGCAACGACAGGATGCGCTTGGCCGACCCTTCGCGGATCGCGCGCACATCACGGCTTTCCTGCAGGATTTCACGCGACACGTTCAGCGGCAGGTCGGCGGAATCGATCACGCCGCGCACAAAGCGCAAGTACGACGGCAACAGCTGGTCGGCGTCGTCCATGATGAAAACACGCTTCACGTACAGCTTCACGCCATGGCGGCCGTCGCGGTCCCACATGTCCATCGGGGCATGCTTCGGCACATACAGCAGCTGCGTATATTCGCTACGGCCTTCCACACGGTTGTGCGTCCAGGCCAACGGATCGTCGTAGTCGTGCGACACCGTCTTGTAGAACTCGCGGTACTGCTCTTCCGTCACGTCCGACTTGCTGCGGGCCCACAGCGCGTTCGCCTGGTTCACCGTTTCCAGTTCGTCGGTCTTGACCTGTTCGCCCTTCTCTTGATCCCACTCTTCCTTGGCCATGCGGATCGGCAAGGAGATGTGGTCGGAATAGCGGCGAAGAATCTCGCGCAGCTTCCAGCCGTTCAGCAATTCGTCTTCATCGGCGCGCAGGTGCAGCGTCACGTCGGTGCCGCGCGTGGACTTCTCGGCGGCGGCAATCGTGAATTCGCCCTGGCCGTCCGATTCCCACTGGATTGCGTCCGTGGCGCCAGCGCGGCGGCTGACCACCGTGACCTTGTCGGCCACGATGAACGACGAATAGAAGCCGACGCCAAACTGGCCGATCAGCTGCGCGTCCTTCTGCTTGTCGCCCGTCAGCTGGGAAAAGAACTCCCGCGTGCCGGAACGCGCGATCGTGCCCAGGTTGGCCACGGCCTCGTCACGCGACAGGCCGATGCCGTTGTCCGAAATCGTGATCGTGCGAGCGGCCTTGTCGTAGCTGACCGTGATAGCCAGTTCGCCATTGCCTTCCAGCAGCTCGGGCTGGTCGATGGCTTCAAAGCGCAGCTTGTCGCAAGCGTCCGATGCGTTCGACACCAGCTCGCGCAGGAAAATTTCCTTGTTGCTGTACAGCGAATGGATCATCAGGTGCAGCAGCTGCTTCACCTCGGCCTGGAACCCCAGGGTTTCGGACGTGGAAGACGTGGCGGTTTGGCTCATAGTTTTACGTGAAGGTCGAAAAAATTAGGGACAAATTACGGGAACATCCCGGGGCGGCAATCGCGCCTGGCATCCCGGAGACCCTACTGATGTGGGGGCTATCAGGCACTTTTCAAGACGGGTCAAAACCAGGACAGGAACCCCCGATACCGGACCGTCGCTTCAAGCACCTTGTCGCTGGCCGGCACCACCAGCTTTCCCCCCCGGATCAGCTTGCGGATATCGTCCATCCGGATATCCAGGGTCTGCTGCGACCGCAGCAGGAAATCCGCCGTTTCGCGGTCCATGATCTGGTAAATGGGGCTGAAGACCAGTTGGCTGCTGCCCGTCTGATCCAGGTAGTACCGCTGGTCGCCGTTTTGCCAGACCGAACCGAACTGGTGATACACATCGCCCAGTTTTTTCCATTCGCCGGTCGGTGCGTCCTTCATGCGCTTGATCAGCGTCGAGCGGGAAACCAGCCCACCGCCGCCGCGGGACGAGCCCCAAGATTCCGCCCCCTTCAAAAACAGCACCTGCTTGCCGTCCCAGAACACGAAAGGCGACAGCGCGGTAAAGCCGCCGGAGGCGAACGGGTCGTCGCCGGCCCGCTCCATCCGCCGTTTTTCGTTGTTATAGAAGTAGATACCGTCCCGGCCGGTGAACAGCGCCTGCTTCAGATGCTGGCCGTGCTCGCTAAGCAGCCGATACGGCGCATGCGCCGTATCAAAGCTCTGCGTGCCCACGTACACCATGCCGTCGCGCGGATCATAGAGATAGGGCTGGCGATCCAGGTCCCCCACCCCGAACGCGCGAAGCCCCGGATCGTCCGACACAGGCAGCAACGCCTCGTGGAAATAGACATGGCGCCCATCGGCGAAGAAATCATCGCTTAGCCGTTCCCCACCGTCACGGGACTGGGGCAACCGCCGTATGGTGCCCGCGTTCGCCTGCGGCAATTCGTTGCCACGGTAGAACACCTTGGTGCCGTCAGTGGCCAGATCGCGGTCCAACACGGGCCGGTACGGCTGCGTGCTGGCCGGCAACGCGGTAAAGGGATACACGTAGTTCTGCGGCTTGGCGCCGCGCCCCATCCCGAAAAGAACCGTCTGCCAGACCTCTTTCACGGCGCCCAGCTCGTCGTTCACCACCGAGAACAGCGAGCAGTAATAGGTGGTTGACCCATCGCTGAAATAGCTGTTGCCCAGGTACTGCGTGGACGCCGGCTTCATGCCGGGCAATATCCGGTTGCCGCAATACACATTGCGGGTGTCTTTCCCCGCCTGGCGTCCATCAAAGACCGGCGTATCGAACTGCTGAAAACTTGCCGGGTCCGCCTCGTCCACCGGGTAATAGCCGTTGCTGGGCACGGCGGCGTAAATAACGCCCTGGTAGCGCTTATAGATACTGGACCGATAGGACTCGCCCTTATCGGCGGCCGCGTAGGGATCGCCGTCCAGCACGAATAGCAGCAGGGACATCGGTAAACCCGCGATGACCAAGGCCAAGACAATCCCGATCCATCTAGTGCGTTTCTGCATCACGGCTTCTGCATCGCAATTCGGCACGGCGGGCGCCCGGCGGCATGAGGTTGGCGGCAAAGGTTGTGGCGGCACAGATTCTATCAAGCAGGCCTGCCCCGGGGCTCCCGCGCGAGCTTTACCCGGGCGGACCCGGGGCTTCCCCGCTAAAATCCCGCACTTTCCCTCCTACCCCCACC
>NZ_PCOQ01000007.1 GCF_002975275.1 Achromobacter sp. MYb9
GCTCCACCGCCTCCACCTCCACCTCCACCGCCTCCACCGCCTTGTTGCGGGGGGCGGTTCTCAGGCCGGGGCGAAGCCTGCTGGCGTGCTTGCTGCTGGGCTTGTTGCTGCGCCTGCTGGCGCTGTTGATGCTGCTGTTCGCGCGCTTGCTGTTGCTGTGATTCGCGCGCCTGCTGCTGACGCGCCTGTTGTTGCTCGCGCGCTTGCCGTGCCTGCTGTTGCTGGTCGCGGTCTTGTTGCTGCCGCGCCGCCTGTTGCGCTTGCTGTTCGCGGCTTTGTTGATCGCGGGCTTGCTGCTGCTGTGCGCGTTGTTGCTGTTGCTGCTGATCCCGCCCGGGATCCCGCGCCTGCTGCGGCGCTGGCGATTGGGGGCGCGAAGTGCCCGTGACGGTCTGCCCCGGATTCTGTTGCGGGCCGCGCTGCGGCGTGGCGTCGCCGGGTCGGCCGTCCGAGCCGGGCCGTCCGTTCTGATTGCCATTCTGGCCGCGCCCGGCGTTGGGGCCGCCGGTCATATTGGAAGCGGGCGCACCATTGGGCGCGCCGGCGCCCTGGCGATTGTCGTGCCCTTGATCCCGCCCGTTCCCCGGGCGTCCATCCCCGCCGGGGCGTTGCATGTCGGGGCGCTGCGAGTCGGACGGACGGCCATTGTTGTTCGGATGGTCAACGAACGCCTGGGGCGGACGGCCCTTGTTGTGTTCGTAGAACTGCGCGCGGTTGTTGCCGGCATCGCGCACGAAACCGCGCTGGATGTCGGTGGGCGGCGCGTGGCGGTCCTTGCGGGCGGCGAGCTCACGCGGGTCGGCGCTGCGGCGGATGCCATCGGGGCCGCCGTGGTAGCTGACGCGACGATTGTCGACGTTATTGACGATGACGGTGTGGTTGTAGACATTGGTCACGCGGGTGACGTTCACGTTGGTCACCGACCGGTTGTAGTAGAAGCGGTCGCGTTTCCAATAGCCGCCGACGTAGCCGATGCCGACATAGCCGAAGCCATAGTTGATGCCGCCATAGAACCCCACGTGGGGCCCCCAATAGCCGGCGTTCCAGATATACAGGCCGTTCACGAAACCCCAGTACCCAGGCGTCCAGAGCGCGCCGTTGTAGGGAGCCATCACCCAGGCGCCGGGTACCCAGAAAAAGCCGTAGCGGTTGCGGCTCCAGTAGCCGGGCACCCACATGTAGCCGTCGGCGGGCGCGGGCGGCTGCACGTAGACGGGCAGGGGCGGCGGGGGTTCCGGGCTGCGGTCCACCAGCGCCAGGTTGACATTGGCGGGGTCGCTGCCGTCATAGGCCGGGGCGGCGGGCGCCTCGGGCGGGGGCGGCGGGGCGTAGGTCTGCGCCGCCGCGCTGGCACAGGCTGCCAGCAGCGCTGCGGTGGCCAAGGGCCGCACGCGGGAAATCCGGACGGAGTATGTCATGGCTGTTCCTGATCGCCTCGGTGGCGAGGATCAATATCCGCGATAGTAATAATGCGGGGCGGGATACGCCGGGTAATAGTAGTGCGGCGTGTAATAGACGGGGGCCGGGCGGTAGTAGCCCGGGCGGGCCGGGACCACCACGCATCCCGCCAACGAACTGGCTATTGCCAGGACCACCAGCAGACGCTTCTTCATTTTGGTCACTCCAAACCAGCGCCGGGCGTGCGATGCAGTGCCTGATGCGCTGATACGGATTAGGCCATACCCTCAGGCCCGAGTTCGCGCCTGTAATCGTTCCGAAACAGCTTTCAGGTGACGGATGTTTGCGCCTGAGTGACAGCGCATGTCGTTCGTATCAATCTCTGCTGGAAAAGCCACGGGGCCGCCTGAGCGACCCCGTTTTTCGTGCCTGGCGCCGTCAACCGGCGCCAGGCGGTCCCGCGTGTCAGTTCCAGCGGCCGCCGTTGCCGGCCAGGCTGAAGCGGCCGGCGCCCATGAAGGCGATGGCCAGGGCGGTGAAGAGGAACATGCCTTGCAGTTCCAGGGCCCAGCCGCCGTTGTTGGTGATGCTGCCCAACTGGCCGGTATGGGCCAGCATGATCGCAACCACCATATTGACGGCGATCACCAGGCCGCCCAGACGGGTGTAGACGCCGATGATGAGCAGTACCGGCGCGATGATCTCGCCGATATAGACGCCATAGGCCAAAAAGCCGGGCAGCCCGTGCGACGACAGCATGCCGCTGATGCCGGTGACGCCGCCGCCCATCAATTTGGACAGGCCATGTAGCAGAATCAGAATGCCGAGGGTCAGGCGCAGGATCAGCTTGCCGGTATCGTCGGACTTGAGCATGGTGGATTTCTCTTGTGATGGTTAAGGGGACAGCGGCTCGTTGGAGCACGCCGTTGACCTTTGGTTCCGCAGCCGGCGCGCCGCGATGGAAGCGGAAACGCCGGGCAGGGCGGGGCCATTATGGCAAAACCCGAGCAAAATCATCAAGCAATCATCGCGGTCTTTCTACCGCTTCACCGTAAAAAAACCTGACCCGGCAGCAATCAGAATTCTTCAAGGAACCGCATGCGGAAGCGGCGGCCCTTGATGTTGCTGTTGGACACGCGCGAGAACACCTGCTTGGCGATCTGGCGGTCCAGCGCAACGTAGGAATTGAATTCAGTGATGTTGATCTTGCCGACCTGTTCGAAGGTCAGCCCGCCATCGCCCGTCAGGGCGCCCAGCAAGTCGCCCGGGCGCAGCTTGTCTTTCTTGCCGCCCTGGATGCACAGCGTGACCATCGGCGCGCGCAGGGGGCGATCCGCCTTGGGCTTCAGGGATTTGATGTCGCCCCACTTCAGGGGCGAGCCCTGGTATTGCTCGACCAGGTTGGCCCAACGCATTTCGTCGGGCGAACACAGGCTGAGCGCCAGGCCCTTCTGGTCGCCCCGGCCGCTACGGCCGATGCGGTGAACGTGCACTTCGGTGTCCTTGGTGACGTCCACGTTGATGACGGCGCCCAGGTTCTGGATGTCCAGCCCGCGGGCGGCGACGTCGGTGGCGACCAGCACGGCGCAGCTCTGGTTGGCGAACTGGATCAGGATCTCGTCGCGCTCGCGCTGTTCCAGGTCGCCGTTCAGGGCTTGGGCGCTGATGCCGTCGGCCTGCAGTCGTTCGACCAGGTCATGGCTGCGAACCTTGGTGTTGCAGAAGGCCAACGTGGAAACCGGACGGAAATGCGCCAGCAGGCGGGCCACGGCATCCAGGCGGTCTTTGCCGTCGATCTCGTAGAAGATCTGCTCGATGCGGCTGGCGTCGTGCTGCGCCTCTACCTTGACTTCGGCGGGGTTGCGCAGGAAGCGGGCGCTGAGTTTGCGGATGTTGTCCGGGTAGGTGGCCGAAAACAGCAGCGTCTGGCGCTTGGCCGGGCAGTGCGAGGCGATGGCGACGATGTCGTCGTAGAAGCCCATGTCGACCATGCGGTCGGCTTCATCCAGCACCAGCGTGGTCAGGCCGGACAAGTCCAGGCTGCCGCGCGTCAGGTGATCCTGGATGCGGCCGGGCGTGCCGACGACCAGGTGGGCGCCGCGCGCCAGCGATTCGGCCTGGGGGCGGGCGGCCGCGCCACCGCACAGAGTCAAGATCTTGACGTTCGGGATCAGGCGCGCCAGCCGGCGCAGTTCCTGCGCCACCTGGTCGGCCAGTTCGCGGGTGGGGCACACCAGCAGCGCCTGGGGCGTCAACTGGCTTGCGTCCAGCTTTTGCAGTACGCCCAGGCCGAACGCCGCGGTCTTGCCGCTGCCGGTCTTGGCCTGCGCGATGATGTCGCGGCCTTCCAGGATAAGCGGCAGGCTTTGCGCCTGGATGGGCGTCATTTGCTCGAACCCCAGGCTTTGCAGGTTGTCGAGCAGGGCGGGCAAGAGGGGCAGGGAGGAGAAGGGCGTGTGGGTCACAATAAGGGGATCGCAAAAAACGCGAAAAACTGAGTCGACCGACAGTGTAAGCCCTGGCCCCGGCCCGGCCGTCGCAAGGCAAGCCGGCGCGGCATAAAAAACAGGGACCGATAACGTTGCCGGGCGCGCGCATCATCGTGCCCGGCCTTGGCGCCCGTTGCGCTTACGGCTGCGGTTCGTATGTGCCGGCCAGCGCTCGGGCCGCTTCCTGCATGCGCGGCAGCCAGGCTCGCGCGCCGTCGATGGACAACCGGGCCACCGGCGCGTGCAGCGCGACGGCGGCGATGACGCGTGGACCATGCAGGATGGGCACGGCCATGCAGACGATGCCCAGCAGGAACTCCTCGCGGTCGAAGCTGGCGCCTTCCTTCTTGATGGCGCGCAACTCCTGCTCAAGCGAGGCGACGTCGCACAGGGTGTTGGGCGTGTAGCGCGGCAAGGGGGCGGCGGCCAGCAGGCGCGCGCGCGATTCGCGCCGCATGTGGGCCAGGAACAGCTTGCCGCTGGCCGAACAGTGCAGCGGCACCCGCGAGCCCGTCTGCAGGTTCACGCGCAGCGGCCAGGCCGTTTCCACCCGATCCAGATAGATGACTTCGTCGCCATCCAGCATGGTGCAGTTGCAGGTTTCGCCGATTTCATCGACCAGGCTGTCCAGGATGCGATGGCGCTCCCCGCGCAACGGCGAATTCAGCAGGGTTTCGCGTGCCAGGGCGCTTAGCCGCGGGCCGCTGACATAGCTTTTGCCGGCGGGCTCGCGCAGCAGCATGCCGGCTTCGACCAGCCGCGTCAGGATGCGCAGCACGGACGGCTTGGGCAGGCCGGTGGCGTCGGTCAGCGCGGCCAACGATACGGGGGTTTCGGATCGGGCGACCTGTTCCAGCAAGGTCAGCGCGCGCAAAGCGGCGGAGGATTCGTCTTTCATCTTTCAATATTTGAAGATTCGGCGGCCAACGACCTATCGTCGCACGGATTTTGCAGAAAATGAAACGCCAGGGGGTGGGACGGGCGGGTTTTCTCCGGCAGTATCGATTCACCCCGGCCACGATGCAATCACACAAGCGCCGGCCTGCCAGGAGAGAGACATGAGCAGCAAGCAACACATGACCCCCAGCGAAGCCTTTGTCGAAACGCTGGTCGCGCAGGGCGTCAAAGACGTATTCGGCATTGTCGGTTCGGCCTTCATGGATGCGCTGGACCTGTTTCCCGCCGCAGGCATCCGCTTCGTGCCCACGGTGCACGAGCAGGGCGCCGCGCACATGGCGGACGGCTACTCGCGCGTGACCGGCCGCCACGGCGTGTGCATCGCGCAGAACGGCCCCGGCATCACCAACTTCGTGACGGGGGTGGCTGCGGCGTACTGGGCGCACAGCCCGGTGGTGGCGATCACGCCCGAGACCGGCACGTCCGGCATGGGCCTGGGCGGCTTCCAGGAGACCGAACAACTGCCCATTTTTTCCCGCATCACCAAGTACCAGGCGCACGTGAATCGTCCGGATCGCATGGCGGAATTCACGGCCAAGGCCTTCGACACCGCGTTGGCCGAGCGCGGCCCGGCGCAGTTGAACATTCCGCGCGACTATTTCTATGGCGAGATCGACGTGGCCATCCCCGAACCGCGCCGTATCCGTCGCGGGCCGGGCTCGGAAGAAGACCTGGAAGCGGCGGCCCGACTGTTGGCCGAGGCCAAGTTCCCGGTCATCGTGGCCGGTGGCGGCGTGCTGTTCTCGGAAGGCCAGGCCGAATGCGTGGCCTTGGCCGAACTGCTGGGCGCGCCGGTCGTGACCAGTTATCTACATAACGACGCCTTCCCCGCCAGTCATCCGTTGTGGTGCGGGCCGTTGGGCTACCAAGGCGCCAAGGCCGGCATGAAGTTGCTGTCGCAAGCCGACGTGGTGCTGGCGCTGGGCACGCGGTTGGGACCCTTCGGCACCTTGCCGCAGCACGGCCTGGACTATTGGCCGCAAGGCGCGCGCATCATCCAGGTGGACGCCGACCACCGCATGCTGGGCCTGGTGCGTCCGGTGTCGGTCGGCATCTGCGGCGACGCGCGGCCCGCCGCCGCGGCGCTGACCGCCAAGCTGAAGGGCCGCGAGGTGGCCAGCACCCGTACCAAGGCGGCGCGTGGCGACCAGATCGCCTCGCAGAAGGCCGAATGGGAAAAGGAACTGGACGGGTGGTCGCACGAACGCGATGACTGGAGCCTGGACATCATCGAACAGGGCGGCGGCCGCATGCACCCGCGCCGCATGCTGCGCGAGCTGGAACGCGCGATGCCCAAGCATGTGATGGTGTCCACCGACATCGGCAACATCTGCTCGGTCTCCAACAGCTATCTGCGTTTCGATGAGCCCAACTCCATGCTGGCCGCGATGAGTTTCGGCAATTGCGGCTATGCGCTGCCCGCGCTGATCGGCGCCAAGCTGGGGCGCCCGGACCGCCCGGCGGTGGCCTATGTGGGCGACGGCGCCTGGTGCATGAGCTTCCAGGAATTGCTGACCTGCGTGCGCGAGAAGATTCCGGTGACCGCCGTGGTGTTCCATAACGGGCAGTGGGGCGCGGAAAAGAAGAATCAGGTGGACTTCTACGGGCGCCGATTCGTGGGCAGCAACCTGCTCAACCCTAACTTCGCCGAACTGGCGCGGGCAATGGGCGCCGAAGGCATCCGCGTCGAACACGCCGATCAGGTTGGCGCCGCGTTGCAGGCGGCATGCAAGGCGCAGTCGGAAGGCAAGACCACCGTGCTGGAGATGATGGTCAGCCAGGAGCTGGGCGACCCGTTCCGGCGCGACGCGCTCAAGCAGCCGCTGCGCTTGCTGGACAAGTACAAGCAGTACGTGAACCAGCCGTTCCATTCAGGCGAAGTGCCGCTGTCGATCGAACCCGTCAAGGGTTGACCGATGCTTGCGGCGCGGCGGGCGCCGCGCCGCAAGCATCCCCGCTGACCTTGCGGACATCCGCGGCAGGAGCACGTACCCATGGCAATCGACCGATTGTTCGAACCCCTGCGCGATGCCGCGCTATTGGCCGGGCGGCAGCGTACCGCAGTGGCTTATCCCTTGTGTCCGTCGAGCCTGGGCGCGGCGATCCAGGCGCGGGACGCCGGCTACATCGACCCGGTGCTGGTGGGCCCGGCGCGCCGCATCGCGGCCCTGCTGGCCGAGATGGGCGTAAGCCCCGGCGGGGTGGAGATCGTGGACACCCCGGACGACGAGAAGCTTGCCGCGCGCGCTGCCGCGGCGTTGGCGCGCGACGGCGCCGTCGGCATGCTGATGAAAGGCAGCCTGCACACGGACCACTTCATGTCGGCCGTGGTGTCGCGCGAGTCCGGGCTGCGCACCGAGCGCCGCATCAGCCACGCTTTTGTCATGGCGGTCGAGGCGTATCCCAAGTGGTTCATCCTGACGGACGCGGCCGTCAACATTGCCCCCTCCTTGCAGGAAAAGGCGGACATCGCCCAGAACGCCATCGATCTGGCGCGGGCGTTGGGCGTGCCGCGTCCGAAGCTTGCCGTGTTGTGCGCCACCGAATCCGTCAATCCGTCGATGCCCGCCACGCTGGACGCCGCCGCGCTGTCGAAAATGGCCGATCGCCAGCAGATCCGCGGGGGCGATATCGACGGGCCGTTGGCGTTCGACAACGCGATCTCGCGCGACGCCGCGGAGCAGAAGGGCATCGTGTCGCGCGTGGCCGGTGATGCCGACATCTTGCTGGTGCCGGACATCGAAGCCGGCAACATGCTCTACAAGGAACTGACCTGGCTGGCGGGCGCGGGGACGGCCGGGCTGGTCCTGGGCACGCGCGTGCCGGTGCTGCTGACAAGCCGGTCCGACTCCATGCAGGCGCGGGTCAATAGCTGCGCGGTGGCGGTCCTGTATGCGCGCGCGGTCGCCGCGAACCCTGCCCGCCTTTCTTGAGCCTGCCCGTGGCCACGCTGGCACCAAAGACTCTGGCCGTTTGGTACTAAGGCTTGGTCCATGGGATCGCTACGCTAGTGTGAAAGCCATCCAATGAATGGCCTGGCGGCAAACACATCAAGGGAAAAATCATGCGCAGCGCAAGACAAGGCTTTGCAACGATTCTGGCGGTGATGGCGATGGCGGGTGGCGCCGTCGCGGCGGATGCGCCCAAACCCGGCGGCACGCTGGTGGTGGGGTCCACGCAGGTGCCGCGGCACCTGAACGGCGCGGTGCAATCGGGCACCGCGACGGCCTTGCCCAGCGCGCAGCTCTTTGCCAGCCCGTTGCGCTACGACGCCGACTGGAAGCCGCAACCCTACCTGGCCGAATCCTGGGAACTGGCGCCCGACGGCAAGTCCCTGACCCTGCATCTGCGCAAGGACGCCGTGTTCCATGACGGCAAGCCCGTCACATCGGCGGATGTTGCATTTTCGGTCATGGCGGTCAAGAACAACCACCCGTTCCAGACGATGTTCGCGCCGGTGCAAACCGTGGACACGCCCGACCCCTACACGGCCGTGCTGCGCATGAGCCAACCGCATCCGGCGATTCTCCTGGCGTTGTCTCCGGCGCTGATGCCGGTGCTGCCCAAGCACATCTACGACGACGGCCAGGATATCAAGACCCATCCCCGGAATTCGACGGATGTGGTGGGTTCCGGGCCGTTCAAGTTCAAGGAGTTCAAGCCGGGGCAAGAGATCGTGCTGGAACGCTTTGACAAGTTCTTCCTGCCGGGAAAGCCTTATCTGGATCGCATTGTGGTGAAGATCAATCCGGATGCCACCAATCTGTTGATCGGACTTGAGCGCGGGGACATCGGGGTGTTGCCCTTCATGACCGAGCCGACCATCTTGCGCCGCGCCAAGGAAAACGCCGCCATCGTCATGACCAACCAAGGTTACGAAGGCATCGGCGCGTTGAGCTGGCTGGCTTTCAATACCGCGCGCAAGCCGTTGAACGATGTGCGCGTGCGGCAGGCCATTGCGTATGCGACCGACAAGGGTTTCATCACCAAGGCGTTGAATGCCGGCTTCGCCAAGCCCGCCGACGGGCCCATCGTCGGCACCAGCCCCTTCGCGACGCCCGACGTGAAGAAGTACCCGCTTGATCTGAAGAAGTCGGAGCAGTTGCTGGAAGAGGCCGGGTTCAAGAAAGATGCCAAGGGCGAGCGCCTGACGCTGACGGTCGACTACATGCCGGGTTCGGACGTGCAGGGCAAGAACGTGGCGGAGTACCTGCGCAGCCAGCTGAAGAAGGTGGGCATCGCGGTGCAGGTTCGCGCCTCGCCCGATTTCCCGACCTGGGCCAAGCGCATCGCCAGCCATGATTTCGACATGACGACGGACATCGTCTTCAACTGGGGCGACCCGGTCATTGGCGTGCACCGCACTTACCTGTCGACCAATATCCGCGACATCATCTGGACCAATACGCAGTCCTACGCCAACCCGAAGGTCGATGCGCTGCTGGCGCAAGCGGGCATGGAGACCGACGTGGAAAAGCGGCGCGCGCAGTACGCCGAGTTCCAGCGCCTGGTGACCGAGGATGTACCGATCGATTTCCTGACGGTCATTCCGTACCACACCCTGACGTCCAAGAAAGTGCATGGCATGCCAGACGGGATCTGGGGCGTGCTGTCGCCGCTGGACGATGTCTACCTGCAATAAGACGAGGCTGCCATGCTGCGTTTTCTCTTGCGTCGCCTTGCCTACGCGGGCTTGCTGTTGCTGGCCGTGGTGACACTGAACTTCCTGTTGATCCACATCTCGCCCGGCGATCCCGTCGAGACCATCGCGGGTTCCATGGGCGGCATCAGCGAAGACTTGCGGGCGCAGT
Organism: Achromobacter sp. MYb9; assembly: GCF_002975275.1. Lineage (GTDB taxonomy): Bacteria > Pseudomonadota > Gammaproteobacteria > Burkholderiales > Burkholderiaceae_B > Achromobacter. Next base: position 9,656 of record NZ_PCOQ01000007.1, read on the forward strand.
TGCGCACGCAGTACGGGCTGGACAAGCCTTTCCTGGTGCAACTGGGCCTGTACCTGGCGCAGGTGCTGAGGGGCGATCTGGGCTATTCCTACTTCTTCAACGTGCCGGTGGCGCACCTGATCTGGGAACGCGTGCCCGCCACGCTGCTGCTGGTGGTGACGTCGGTGTTCAGCGCGTTCATCGTGGGCACGCTGCTGGGCACGCTGGCCGCCAGGAAGCCGAACGGGCCCCTGTCGCAGGGCATCACGCTGCTGTCGGTCGTGGGGTATTCGGCGCCCGTGTTCTGGACGGGCATCATCCTCATCATCCTGTTCGCATCCGCATTGCCGATCTTCCCGGTGTCCGACATGCGCTCGGCGGGCGGTCCGCAAGACGGCTGGGCGGGGGTGCGAGACGTGCTGCATCACCTGGTGCTGCCGGCGTTCACGCTGGCGTTCGTCTATCTGGCGCAGTACAGCCGCCTGGCGCGGGCCAGCGTCATGGAGGCGCTGTCCGCCGACTACATCCGCACGGCGCGCGCCAAAGGCTTGCCTGAACGTTCGGTCCTGTACAAGCATGCCCTGCGCAACGGCGTGCTGCCGGTGGTGACGATGCTGGGCCTGCAGTTCGGCAACGTGCTGGCCGGCGCGATCCTGGTCGAGACGGTCTTCAATTGGCCCGGCCTGGGGCGGCTGGCGTTCGACTCGGTGCTTCGGCGGGATTATCCGACGCTGCTGGGCATTCTGCTGTTCGCGTCGCTTCTCGTTGTGGTGATGAATCAGCTAACGGATCTGGCGTACCGCCTGATCGATCCCAGGATCAAGACATCATGAGCCAAGCGCCTTCCGTCATTCCCCTTGCCACCGTGGCGGCCACGCCGTCGCGCGCGCCGGCCAAGCAGTCTTACGAGGCCCTGCGGGTGTTCGTCCGCAATCCGTCGGCGGTTTTCGGCGTGCTGCTGTTGACGCTCATCCTGGCGGTGACGATCTTCGGGCCGATGCTGATGCAGGCGGATCCATTTGAAATCGCCAGCGCGCCGATGGATCCCCCCGGCGGCGAGAGGCTGCTGGGCACCGACTACCTGGGCCGCGACGTGCTGACCGGCATGGTCTATGGCGGGCGGGCGACCCTGCTGGTGGGGGTGGTGGCCGCGGTGCTGTCGATGGCCATCGGCCTGACGGTCGGCGCGCTGGCCGGCTACTACGGCGGCTGGGTCGACGAAACACTGATGCGTATTACCGAGTTCTTCCAGGTGCTGCCCACCTTGCTCTTCGCCATGGTGCTGGTGACGCTGTTCACGCCGTCGCTGGCCACCATTGCCGTGGCGATCGGCGTAGTCAGCTGGACGGGCACCGCGCGGCTGGCGCGGGGCGAATTCCTGCGTTTGAAACGGCGCGAATACGTGCTGGCCGAACGCGTGATCGGGGCGAGCGATGCGCGCATCATCTGGCGGGTGATCCTGCCCAATGCGCTGGCGCCGCTGATCGTGTCTGCCACGCTGGCCATCGGCACGGCGATCCTGTTCGAGGCGGGCCTGTCGTTTCTGGGGCTGGGCGATCCCAACATCATGAGCTGGGGGCTGATGATCGGCAGCAATCGTCCGTACATCCTGACGGCCTGGTGGGCCGTGACCTTGCCCGGCGCAGCCATCTTCCTGACCGTGCTGGCCGTCAGCCTGATCGGCGACGGGCTGAACGATGCGTTGAACCCCACGTCGCGGGGGCGGTCATGAACGCGCGCCTGGAAGTCCCCGCCCTGGAAGTCGAGTCGCTCAGCCTGGAGTTTCGCGCGCGCGGCCGGGTGGCGGAGGTATTGAGCCAGGTCAGCTTCGAGCTGCGCGCCGGCGAGACCCTGTGCCTGGTGGGCGAGTCCGGTTGCGGCAAGAGCATGACGGCGCTGGCCATCATGCGGCTGATTCCCGCGCTGGGCCGGATCGGCGCGGGCCGCGTCCGGTTGTCGGGCGCGGATCTGGCGCTGCACGACGACGAGGCGATGCGGCGCGTGCGCGGCAACAAGATCTCAATGATCTTTCAGGAACCCATGACCGCGCTGAATCCCGTCTACACGGTCGGCGACCAGATCGCCGAGCCCTTGCGGCTGCACCAGGGGCTGAGCAAAGCGGACGCCCGCGCGCGCGCCATCGACATGCTGAAGTCGGTGGGCATCCCCGTGCCCGAGCGGCGCGTGGACGATTATCCGCATCAGATGTCGGGCGGCATGCGCCAGCGGGTGATGATCGCCATCGCGCTGGCGTGCGACCCTGACGTGCTGATCGCGGACGAACCCACCACGGCGCTGGACGTCACCGTGCAGGCACAAATATTCGATCTGCTGCGCGAGCAGCAGGCGCGGCGCGGCACCGCCGTGCTGCTGATCACGCACGACATGGGCGCGGTGTCCGAGATGGCCGATCGCGTCGTGGTCATGTATGGCGGGCGCGTGGTGGAGCAGGGCGGCGTGCGGCAGATCCTGTCGCATCCGCGCCATCCGTACACCCAAGGGCTGATCGCCTGCCTGCCCGAACTGGACCGCGAGCCGGACGATATCCGCCCGGACCTGCCCGAGATCCCGGGCGTGGTGCCGTCCGTGTGGGACCGCGGCGTGGGGTGCCCCTTTCTGGACCGTTGCAGCCAGTCGCTTGCGCGCTGTCGGACCGAGTTCCCGCCATTGGCGCGCGTGGCCGAGGGCCAGGACGTGGCCTGTTGGCTCTATCAGGAGACTGCATGATGGCGCAGCCGCACGTTCCCGCATTGCTGTCGGTCCGGAACCTGGCCGTGCATTTCCCGGTGGGTGGCAAGAGCCGCGACGGTAAACCCGTGGTGGTCAAGGCCGTCGACGGCGTGTCGTTCGATCTGGCGCGCGGGCGCACGCTGGCGATCGTGGGCGAGTCCGGCTCTGGCAAAACCACGACGGCTCTGTCGGTGTTGCGGCTGGCGGACCCGACTTCGGGCGCCATCCATTTCGACGGAACGGACCTGACCGCCCTGAACGGATCGTCGTTGCGGCAGATGCGCCGCCGGCTGCAACTGGTGTTCCAGGACCCGTATTCGTCGCTGAATCCGCGCCAGCGCGCCGAGGACATCGTGCGGGCGCCGCTGGACCTGATGCGCATCGACCCACCCGGCGGGCGTGAAGCGCGCGTCGCCAAGATGTTCGAGCTGGTCGGCCTGCGCCCCGAACAGCGCCAGCTGTTTCCGCACCAGTTTTCCGGTGGCCAGCGGCAGCGCCTGAACGTGGCGCGGGCACTGGCCAGCGCACCCGACCTGATCGTCTGCGACGAACCCGTGTCGGCGCTGGATATCGCCATCCGGGCGCAGATCCTGAACCTGCTGCGCCGGATCCAGCGCGAGCAGGGGCAATCGTTCCTGTTCATTTCGCACGACATGGCCGTGGTCGAGCACATCTGCGACGACATCGCGGTGATGTACCTGGGCAAGATCATTGAACAGGCGTCGCGTCGCGCCTTTTTCACACGCCCGCTGCATCCGTACAGCGTGGCGCTGATGTCGGCCGTGCCCACGGTAAAGGGCGGCCGCGAATCCGCCGCCCGCCGCGTGCGGCTGATGGGCGACCCGCCCAGCCCGGTGAACCCGCCACCGGGCTGTCGTTTCGCTGGGCGTTGCCCGGCCGCGCAGCCCGACTGTTCCTTGCGCGAGCCCGAATTGCGCGAGGTGGTGCCCGGCCACCGTGTCGCCTGCCATTTCGTAACGGTCCGCGATGGCGCGCTGGTCGCGCCGCTTGCGGGCTGATCCCAACCATCATAAGGAACCCGCGATGACCCGGCCCGAAGGCAATACGACGATCTACGCCGCCCGCAGCATCCTGACCATGAATCCGGCCCAGCCGCGCGCCACGCACGTCGCCGTGCGGGACGGCCGCATCCTGGGCGTGGGCAGCCGGGAGGACCTGGCCGGCTGGGGGCCGGCCGACGTGGATGACCGGTATGCGAACAGGGTGCTGATGCCTGGACTGGTCGAGGGGCATTGCCACTTGCCCGAAGGCGGCATGTGGAAATTCGTGTACGTGGGCTACTACGACCGCCGCGGGCCCGATGGCCGCCTGTGGAGCGGGCTGAAGAGCTTTGACGCGGTCGCCGACCGCCTGCGCGAGGCCGAACGCAGCCTGCCGGCGGGCGAAACCCTGATCGGCTGGGGGTTTGATCCGATCTTCTTCGACGGCCAACGGATGCGCGTCCAGGACCTGGACCGCGTGTCGCCCGAACGGCCCATCGTCATCATGCACGCCAGCATGCATTTGATGAATGTGAATACACCGATGCTCGCGCGCGCCGGCATCGACCGCGACACCGACATCGAAGGCGTGACGCGTTTGGAAGACGGCCGGCCCAGCGGCGAGCTTTGCGAATTTGCCGCCATGTTCCCGGTCATGCGCCTGATCGGCAGCCCGTTCCGCACGGTGGGGCTGTCGGAAGACGGGCTGCGCATGTTCGGCAAGGTGGCGCAGTGGGCGGGCGTGACCACCGCGACGGACCTGGTCAATGAACTGGGCGACGAAGGCGTGGCGACGCTGGCGCGCATTACGGCCGAAGCCGATTATCCCGTGCGCATCGTGCCCGCCGCCTCTGCGCTGACCTACGCGGGCGATCCGGCGCGCTGCCTGGAGAAGCTGGCGGCGGCCAAGCGGCTGAACCACGACAAGCTGCATCTGGGCATGGTCAAGCTGGTGGTGGACGGGTCGATCCAGGGCTTCACCGCCCGGGTGCGCTGGCCGGGCTACTACAACGGCGCGCCCAACGGCATCTGGGTTATCGCGCCTGCCGAACTGGACGCCACCGTCCAGGCCTATCACGACGCGGGCGTGCAGCTGCATATCCACACCAACGGCGACGAAGCGACGCAACGTGCGATCGATGCCGTGGACCTGGCCCTGCGCCGCACGCCGCGTCGCGATCACCGGCACACGCTGCAGCATTGCCAGATGGCCGACGCGGCGCAGTTCCGGCGGATGGCCAGCCTGGGCATGTGCGCCAACCTGTTCGCCAACCACATCTACTATTGGGGCGACGCCCATTACGCGCTCACCATGGGGCCGGACCGCGCCAACCGCATGGACGCCTGCGCCTCGGCGGCGCGGGCGGGCGTGCCGTTTTCGATCCACTCCGATGCCCCCATCACGCCGCTGGGCCCGTTGTTCACCGCCTGGTGCGCAGCCAACCGCCTGACCGCCTCCGGCCGGGTGCTGGGCGAGTCCGAGCGGATCAGCGTGGACGCGGCGCTGCATGCCGTCACGTTGGGCGCGGCCTACACCCTGCACATGGATCATCTGGTCGGCTCGATAGAAGTGGGCAAGTACGCGGACTTCTGCGTGCTGGAAGACGATCCTGCGACGGTGCCCGCCGACCAGTTGAAAGACATCGCCGTGCGGGGCACCGTTATCGGCGGGCGGCCGCTGGCGCTGGAGGGCGCCTGACATGGCCGCCATCGGCGCGGCGCGCATCCCGCTGACCGTCGTGGGCGGCTTCTTGGGGGCGGGCAAGACCACGCTGTTGAATCATGTGCTTAGCGCCAGCCGCCGCCGGGCGGCGGTGCTGGTCAACGACTTCGGTCCGATCGACGTCGATGCCGGCCTGATTGCGCAGCGCGCGGACGAGGTGATCCGATTGGCCAATGGCTGCGTCTGCTGTTCGATGGCCGGCGGCCTGGACGATGCGCTGGCGCGCGTGCTGGCGTTGGACCCGCCGCCGGAATGGATCGTGATCGAGGCCAGCGGGGTGTCGGACCCGTCGCGCATCGCACAGGTTGGCATGTGCGACCCGCTGCTGCAGTTGGAGGGCGTGGTGGTGCTGGTGGACGCCGCGAACGTGCGGGCCCTGGCCGATGATCCCCTGTTAAGCGATACCGTCGCGCGGCAATTGCGGGCGGCCGATCTGCTGGTGCTGAACAAGACCGACCTCGTCACGCCGGAAGACCTGGGGCGGGTGCGCGAGTGGCTGCGTGGCATGACGCAAGGCGCCGCCATGGTCGACACCCGGGAAGGGCGCGTCGATCTGCGTTATCTGTCCGGCGAGGCCTTGCCGGGCGCGTCCGTCCATGATTGCGGGCATGCCGGTTGCGGCCACGCGGCGCATCATTGCGCGATGCCACAGGCGAACCCCGACCATCCGTTTCAGAGCTGGCTCTGGCAGGCACCCGGCACGCTGAACGCCGACTGGCTGGCGGGGCAGCTTCGGCAAATGCCCCGGCAGTTGTTAAGGGCGAAGGGGTGGGTGCGCACGGACCGGCACGGGCTGGTGCTGGTGCAGTGGGCGGGCCGCCGCGTGCGGTATGACACGCAGGCGGCGCCGCCTGATGGTCTGGACGCACCGGGGTTGGTGTTCATCGGCTTGCGCGACGCCATCGATCCGCGGCAAGTGTCCGCATTGCTCACGCCCGCCACGGCCCCGTGACTGGTGCAAGCGATTTCCCGTTTCTGGTTCTAGACCCTGCCGGACCGCTCTCGTACCTTGGATCCTGTACGCAGGCGCATGCCGCGCTGGCGTCTATTGGAGGGTAGGCAATGCACAAGACCGTCACCGTGGAGATGCTGGCCGAATTCGCGGCCGCATGGAACCGCCACGATATCGATGCCTTGATGAGTTTCATGAGCGAGGACTGCGTGTTCGAGACCGTGGGCGGTCCGGATGCGTGCGGCAGCCGGCACACCGGCACGCAGGCCGTCCGCACGGCCTTCGCCGCCGCCTGGAAGAACTTTCCGGATGCGCAATGGAACCACGGCCGGCATTGGGTGGCGGGTGATCGCGGCGTATCCGAATGCACGTTCACCGGCACCGCCGCCGATGGATCAAGAGTGGAGGCCGACATGGTCGACGTCTTCACGTTCCAGGACGGCAAGATCCGCGTCAAGAACGCGTTCCGCAAGCAGCGCCCGGCTTTGCCGGCCCGTGCCTGAGGCCCCGCCTCGGGCCTCGGAAGCACTCCGGGATCTTTCCGGAAACACCCAGGACACGGATTCGAAGCATGGATACCCAAATGCCCTTCGACACCTCACGCCCGCCCCGTGCGGCCACCCCAGGGGCCAACGCCTACAACCCGACCTATGACCCGCTGGTGTCCCCGCCAGGCCGGGGCCAGGACTATGCGCCGACCTATTGGGTCGCCAGCGCTGGCGATCCGCCCGAGGACGACGGCCCGATCCAGGGCGATGTCGATGCCGACATGGTCATCGTTGGCTCGGGCTTCACCGGCCTGTCGGCCGCGTTGACCCTGGCGCGCGACTTCGGCGTGCGGGCGGTGGTGCTGGAAGCCAACCGCGTCGTCTGGGGCTGCACCAGCCGCAACGGCGGCCAGGGGCAGAACGCATCGGGCCGCCTGTACCGTTCGCAATGGATCGAGCGCTGGGGGCTGGACACCGCCCGCCGCCTGGATGCGGAAATCCGCGAGGGTTTCGAATACTGGAAGAGCCTGGTCGCGCAGGTGGACTGCGATGCGCAGCCGGGCGGCCATCTGTACACGGCGCATCGCCAGAAGAAGATGGGGTTCCTGGAGAACGAGGCTCGCGTGATGCGCGAGGTGTTCGGCTACGACGCCAGGATGCTTGGCAAGGCCGAACTGCGTGAACGCTATGTCGACGACCATGAAGCGGTCGGCGCCATGCACGAGCCCGATGGCGTGGGCGTGCACCCGCTGAAGCTGGCCTATGGCTACCTGCGCCAGGCGCGGGCGCTGGGTGTGCGCGTGCATCCATCCAGCCCCGTGCTGGGCTGGCGCAAGGAAAACGGCGTCATCCTGCTGGAGACGCCGGGGGGCGTGGTGCGCGCGCGCCGCGTGGCGTTCGCGACCGGCGGCTACACCGCGCAGGGCGTGAACCCCTTGCTGGACAACCGCATCATGCCGGTGCTGTCGAATTCGCTGGTGACGCGGGTGCTGTCGCCGGCCGAACGCGAGGCGGCGGGGTTGAAGAGCACCGTATTCATCACCGATACCCGCACCCTGCGCTTCTACTACCGTTTGCTGCCGGACGGCCGCATGCAGATTGGCAGCCGCAGCGCGCTACGCGGCGCCGATGCCGAGCACCCCCGCCATCTGGCGTTGCTGCGTGAAGGCCTGGCGCGCAAATTCCCGTCGTTGCGCGGCGTGGACGTCGCGTATTCCTGGTGGGGCTGGGTGGACGTCAGCCACGACATGATGCCGCGCGTGACGCAGCCGGATCCGGCGCTGCCCGTGTACTACGCGTTCGGCTATGGCGGCAATGGGGTGGCGTTTTCGGCCCACGCGGGCAGGCGGCTGGCCGAACGGATGATGGGCAAGGATGGCCTGGCCTGGGACCTGCCCATCTACGATTCGCCGCTGCCCGGGCACTTGTTCGCGCCGTTCCGCCGGATCGGCCAGGGCCTGCTGTACCGCTGGTACCACCTGCGGGACGAACACCTGTAGCCCTGGACTTCAAACGGGCGTTAGGGGCCGCCTACGCGGCTGTGCGCAGGCGGTAACGGTGCACCACCTGCGCCAGCTTTTCGATCCCCGGCCCGATATGTTCGGGCCGGATCGACGTGAAGCCCACGCGCAGGTAGTTGCGCGGCGCGTCGGCGCCATTCATGAAAAACACGTTCCCCGGCTCTACGACCACGCCTTCCGCCAGCGCGGCTTCGGATAGCGCGGCGGCATCCAGCCACGGCGGGCCGGCCAACCAGCAGGACGATGACCCCGTGATGGGAATCGCCTTGAAGTCGGGCAGGTGCCGCGCCAGGGCCTGCGCCAGCTCGGCGCCGCGCTTCTGGTAGGCCTGCGACTGCTTGCGCAGCAGGGAATGGTGATGGCCCAGCGAAATGAACAGCGAGAAGGCGCGCTGGATATAGGCCGACGGGTGGCGCAGCATCAGCCGGCGCAGGGCCCGCAGTTCGCTCGTCAGTTCGCGCGGGGCAACGATATAGCCGATGCGCAGGCCCGGCGCGAACGATTTGGCCAGGCTGCCGACGTAGATGACGCGGCCGTCGCGGTCCAGGCTTTTGAGCGCGGGGATCGCGCCTTCGCCCCAACGGCTTTCGCTTTCGAAATCGTCTTCGATGATCATGCTGTCGGCCTGGCGCGCCAAGGCCAGCAGGCTTTCGCGACGCTCCAGCGCCAGCGTGACCGTGGTGGGGCATTGGTGGCCGGGCGTGACGAAGACGTAGTCACAGCCCAGGAGGTGCGTGCCCGTGCACAGGCCGCGTTCGTCCACGGGCAACGGCAGCAGGTTGCGGGTGTGGCTGGCGAAGATATTGCGGGCATCGGGATACCCGGGGTCTTCCATGCCGACCACGGTGTCGTCGTTGACGAGCAGGTCGGCCAGCAGATAAAGCGCATGTTGCGCACCGACGGTGATGACGATTTCCTCGGCGTCGGCCCAGACGCCACGGCGCGGCAGCACCTGGGTGCGGATCTGCTCGATCAGGGTCGGGTCGTCGTGGGTGATGAGGTCGGGCGCCCAGCTGCGGATGTCCAGCACGGACAGCGCCTTGATGCAGCATTCGCGCCATTCGGCCGTGGGAAACAGGTCGGGGTCGAACTGGCCGTATACGAAGGGGTAGGGCTGTTTCTGCCAGTCTTGCGGCTTGGTGATGTTGCGTTGCCGCGATGGCCGGAAGCGCAGCCGTTCGTCCCACCGTACGCGCCGCGGATCGGGCGCATCGGTCAGCGGCGCGGCGGGGGCGGCATCGGAGGCGGAACCGGGATGCCCCTGCATGACGGAATCGCACACAAAGTGGCCGCTGCGTTCGCGCGACACCAGGTATCCCTCGCTGACCAGTTGTTGATACGCGAAAACGACGGTGTTGCGCGCGATGCGCAACTGGTCGGCCAGTTGCCGGCTGGACGGCACCGGCATGCCGGGGGGCAGATGGCCGCTGAGGATGGCCGATACCAGCATCTGGCGCACGCGGCCCTGCAGGCTGAGGTTGGGCGCGCTTTCCCTTTCAAACAGGCGTTCCCACAACACAGGCTTGAGCATCGAGGCCTGGCTGGACATGACGGCTCCTTGTGAAGGCGATGCGGGACCCCGGCGCAGGACGCGTGCGGGGTCGGGTTCCGGATCTGAGCCTCAGGATAGAGGAGCCGCCAGGGCGAAGAAATGGGGGATTGCCCTGTTGGAAACGTCTTAGATGCGTCCCTTCCAGGGGATGGCGAATTTCTCCAGGTAGCGCACCAGCAAGTCGAAGGCGAAGGCGAACACGCCGATCACGATAATGCCCATGATGACGGTGTCGCTGGCCAGGAATTGGGCGGCGTTCAGCACCATGAATCCCAGGCCCCGGTCGGCGGCCACCATTTCGGCGGCGACCAGCGTGGTCCATCCCACCCCGATGCCGATACGCATGCCGGTGAAGATCTCGGGCATGGCCGCCTTCAGGATCACGTGCCAGACAATCTGCATTCGCGTGCCGCCCATCGCGTAGGCGGCATGGATCTGCTCGATGGAGACCGACCGCACCCCGGCGCGGGCGGCGATCGCCATGGGCGCGAAGATGGCCAGATAAATCAGCAGGATCTTCGGAAACTCGCCGATGCCGAACCAGATGATGATCAGCGGCAGATAGGCCAGCGGCGGCAACGGGCGGTAGAACTCGATGGGCGGGTCGAAGATGCCGCGCGCATAGCGGTTTACGCCCATCAGGATGCCGACGGGAATGGCGGTCAGGCAGGCCAGGAAGAAGGCGCCGAAGACGCGCGTCAGGCTGGCCAGCGCATGTTCGGCCAGGGTGGAATTGGCGACGCCGTCCGTCATGGCCGACACGAACTTGTCGTACACGGCAATCGGGGACGGCAGGAACAGCGGCCGCACCCAGCCGGCGCTGGTCACCAGGAACCACAGGGCGATCAGCGCCAGGCTGGTGATAAGGCTGATGTGCCCGCTGTAGCCGGCGCCCGGCGCGCCGTAGACCATCCCCGGCGTCGCGGGCTTATGCCCGGACCGGTTCCTAGACATGGACGACTTCGGGCGAGGCGGCGGCGCGCTCGTCGCCGTAGATGATGCCAAGGACTTGTTCGCGCATGGCGATGAAGTCGGGACTGGATTTGATGCCACGGCCATCGCGGGTCTCCAGGTAGCGCCGGTTGAAGTCCGGCGTGAAGGTGTGCGTGATGCGGCCCGGGCGAGGCGACATGACGATCAGCCGCGACCCCAGGAAGAGCGCCTCTTCCACGCTATGGGTGATGAAGAAGAACATCTTGCTGGTCTGCCGCCAGATATCCAGCAGCAGCTCCTGGATGGTTTCGCGCGTCAGCGCGTCCAGCGCCGCCATCGGCTCGTCCATCAACAGCATGGCGGGGTCGCAGGTCAGCGCGCGCGCGATGCCCACGCGCTGCTGCATGCCGCCGGACAACTGATAGATCATGTGGCGGTGAAAATCCTGCAACCCCACCAGTTCCAGGTTGCGGCGGGCGCGGGCGCGGCGCGTCTCTTTGTCCACGCCTTGAAGCTTCAGTCCGAACTCGGTGTTCTCCAGCACGTTCAGCCAGGGCAGCAGGGCGTGCTTCTGGAAGACGACGCCGCGGTCGGCGCCGGGGCCGACGATGGGCTGGCCGCCCAGCGTGATTTCCCCCTCGGTGGGCGACAGGAATCCGGCCAGCAGGCTTAGCAAGGTGGTCTTGCCGCAGCCCGAGGCGCCCAGCGCCACGACGAATTCGCCGGGCTGGATGGTCAGGTTGACGTTCTGCAGCGCAATCACCGGCCCGCTATCGTGCAGGCCGGGATAGGTGACGCTGACTTGTTCCGCGCATAGCCGCTGCGCGGCGGAGGTGGACGGCATGGTCATGCGGGCTCCCCTTCAGGCGCGCCGGGCCGCTTACTTGGCCGCGGCTTTCGCGTACTGGTCGGTGACGTGCGGGCTGTAGTCGGCCAGCGCGCGGTCGATCTGCTTCTGGTCCTTCAGGAACGTGGCGCTTGCCGCAAAGGCCCGCCCCGCGCCCGATTCCTTGCCGCCGCCCAACCATTCGTTCGAGGCTTGTTCCTGCGCGGTGGGGAACACCAGCAGGCCCAGCGCTTCGACGACGTCGTCCGGCTTGCCGCCGATGAGGCGCACGATGCCTTTGACCTGAGGCGATTCGGCGGTCCACTTGGCGCCGTTGGCGCGATAGTCGGCGTAGGACTTGGCCAGCACGCCGGTAAAGGCGGCCATGAACTTGGGATGCTTGGCGGCCCAGGCGCGATCCACCACGATGCCGTCGAAGGTCGGCACGCTGGCGGCCCCGATCTGCTGGGAGTCGGCGATGATCTTTCCGCTCTTGGCGATTTCAGTCAACGCGGGCGGCCAGACATAGGCGGCATCGATGTCGCCGCGCTGCCAGGCCGCCACGATCTGCGGGGGCTGCATGTTCAGGATGCGCACGTCGCGCGGCGCGATCTTCCAGACCTGCTCCAGGCCCACCAGCAGATGGAAGTGCGAGGTCGACACGAACGGCGTGGCCACGCGCTTGCCTTTCAGGTCGGCGGTGCTGTTGATGCCGGAACCGTTGCGGGCAACCAGCGCTTCGGATTTTCCGATGTTGTCCAGGACCCAGAACAACTGCATGTCCACGCCCCGGGTGGACGCCGAGGTGATGCCGGTGGATCCCAGGACGCCGACCGGCACGTTGCCGGAGGCCAGCGCGGTGGAGATGTCGCCGCCGGACGTGAACTGCCGCCAGTCGACCTGGTAGCCGGCCTCTTTCAGGGCGGTGTCGAAGCTGCCGTCGGCGATGGCGGACAGGAACGGCCCCACGATCAGCTGGTAGCCCACAACCAGCTTGGTCTGGGCGTAGGCGGGTGCGGCCAGCAGCGCGGCGGCCAGGCCGGCAAGGGTGCAGCGGCGGATGTGGCGGAATATCGCGTTCATGGTGGTCTCCGAGAGAGAGCGGCCGCGCCCCGGCGCAACCGGCTTGCTGGGTGCCAGTTTGCCCGGATGGGACCAGAACGCTAGGGCCAGATGCCTGGATCAGTAGGAGCCAAACCCCCCGGGGCCCAAAGCGGCCGGGCCCGCCTGCCGCGTCGGCGGTGCCGTGTACCGGCATCGTCGTCGCAGCGGGCGGGCCCGCGATATGCGCCAAAAGAAGGGCGGCGGTCCTGCTATCGGATGAGGCTGAGGAATTCGGCCCGGGTCGACGGGTTGTCGTGGAATTCACCCAGCATCACGGACGTGACCATGGACGAGTTCTGCTTTTCCACGCCACGCATCATCATGCACATGTGCTGGGCTTCGATGACGACGGCCACACCCGCCGCGCCCGTGACGGTCTGGACGGCTTCGGCGATCTGGCGGCTGAGGTTTTCCTGGATTTGCAGGCGGCGGGCGTACATCTCGACGATGCGCGCCACCTTGGACAGGCCCAGGACGCGGCCGGCCGGCAGGTAGGCTACGTGCGCCTTGCCGATGAAGGGCAGCATGTGGTGTTCGCACAGCGAGTAAAGCTCGATGTTCTTGACCAGCACGATTTCACGGGTATCCGACGTGAACAGCGCGCCGTTGACGATTTCGTCCAGGTTCTGGCCGTAACCGCGGCACAGGTGGCGCATGGCCTTGGCCGCGCGGGCCGGCGTATCGGCCAGCCCTTCACGGGACGGGTCTTCCCCTAGTGCTTCGAGAATGGCGGTGTAGTTCTTTTCCAATGACATGGGGACTCCTGGGGGCAGCGCGCGCGTCGTGGCGGTGTGTCGTGTCGGCTGGCGTCGGGGACGCAGCAATGGAGGCAAGTCTACCGCAGCACGGGCGGCGGGTCAGGCCGCCGGCCTGAACCCCGGGGCTCAAACGCCGCGGTTCTCCACGGCGTACTTGATCAGCTCGGCCTGCCCGTCGATGCCCAACTTGCGCTTGATGTTCAGCCGGTGCGTCTCGACCGTGCGCACGGACAGGCCCAGCGCCTGGGCGATCTGCTTGTTGGCCTGGCCGCTGGCGATGTGGCGCAGCACGTCGCGTTCGCGTTGCGTCAGCAGGGTGGCGGGGGCGCTGGCCTGGGACAGCCGCACGGCCACGGCCGCGCTGAAGTAGCTGCGGCCCGCCACGACCGCGCCGATGGCGGTGACGATCTCCTCCGCCGGTTCGTCCTTCAGCAGATAGCCCCGGGCGCCGGCCTTGACCGCCTGCACCATGTATTCGGGGTTGTCGTGCATGGATAGCACCAGCACGGCAATCTGGGGATAGCGTTCATGCAATTGCGCCGTCAGTTCCAGCCCGCCCACGCCTGGCATGTTCAGGTCCATCAGCACCAGGTGGGGCAGGGTGTCGCCCTGGGGATCCTCCGCCAGGCATTCCGCCAGGAACAGCAGCGCCGCCTGCGCGTTGCCGGCTTCGCCCACCACGCGCAGGCGCGGCACGGTCTCCAGGCGCAGGCGTAGCCCGTCCCGTACCAGGGGGTGGTCGTCGACCAGCAGGAGTCGGATGGCATCGGGGGTGTCGGTCATGCGTGGGTCGTCGCGGTAGGAGTGGCCGGCGCCGGCAAGGGCAGCCAGGCCTGCAAGGTCGTGCCTTGCGCGTTGGTATGGAAAGTCAGGTTACCGGATAGCGCGCTCATGCGTTCGCGCATGTTGCGCAGCCCGATGCCGCGCCGGGGGTCCTGCTGGACTTCGGCGAAATCGAAGCCGCGGCCGTCGTCCGAAATGGTCAGGCGCACGTCGTGCGCGCTGTAGGCCAGCGTCATGTCGGCGCGGGTGGCGCCGGCATGGCGCAGGACGTTGGTCAGGGCCTCCTGGGTGACGCGGAACAGCGCCGTGGCATAGGCGTCGGGCAGTTTGACCGGACGCCCCGTGGTGCGAAGGCGGACGGCCAGCGGCGGCGCCCCGTCGGCGCTGGCAATGGCGAACTCGCGCCCCAGGTGCTCCAACGCGGCCGGCAGGCCCAGGTCGTCCAGCAAGGTGGGACGGAGGTTGTGCGAAATGCGCCGCACCTCGCCCACGGCGCTGTTCAGGCGGTCCAGCGCGCCACCCAGCGGCCGGTCGATATGGGCCAGGGCCTGCGGTTGCTCCGGCAATGAGTGCCGCAGCCGTTCGCGCGCCGCTTCCAGCGACAGTTTGATGGACACCAGCACCTGGCTGATGCCGTCGTGCAGTTCGCGTGACAGGCGGGCGCGCTCGTCTTCCTGCGAACGCACCAATTGCTGGGCCATCAGCCGCAGCTTGGCGTCGGACTGCCGGTGGTCGCTGATGTTCAGCGCCAGCCCGCAAGCCGCCACCCCCAGGATGGCGACGGCGGCAATGCCGGCCACCCAGGCGAACATGCTGCGGATGTTGGCCTGCGCGGCGGCGTCGATACGCACCAGGGCCTGCTCCACATCGTCCAGGTAAATGCCCGTGCCGAGCATCCAGCCCCACCGGTCCAGCACTACGACATAGCCGAGTTTCTCCACCGTCTGGTGGGTAGAGGGTTTTTCCCAAAGGTAGTGCACCACTTCGCCTTGCTGGCCGCCGCGGCGGGCGGCCGTGAGCAGGTTCTGGATGACCGCCTGGCCGCGCGTGTCGCGCAGGTTCCAGAGGTCTTGGCCGACCAATTCCGGCTGGCGCGGGTGCATCAGGTTCTTGCCCTGCAGGTCGTAGACGAAAAAATAGCCGTCATGGCCGAATTCCATCTGCGCCAGCAGCTCCAGCGCCCGCTGGCGCGCGGCCTCGTCGTCGCCCGCCTCCTGCAAGGGCGCGACGGCGCTGTAGGCCAGACTTACGTAGTGGCGCAGTTCGCTTTCCTTGCTGGCCAGCCAGGCGCTTTCCACAACCTGCTTTTCGCGCTGGGCCAGTTGCAGGCCTTGCACGTAGACGGCCACCGCGATGGCGGCCAACGCCACCAGCAGGGGCACGGCGGCAAGCAGCAGGATTTTCAGGCGCAGCTTCATATTGTGGGGGGCAACCCGGATAAGAATTGGTGCGATGCGTCACGACGGCTTTGCCTGTAGTGCTATCGGTCGCGGTGCAGGATTTTACGGTTTTCGTCGGTTTATGTTGCGGCGCAGTGCGTAGTAACACGTACGCGGCTTGCGTAGTTCCGCGCTTGTTGGCAAGGGGGCAAAACGAAATACTAACGCCCGCGTTCAACGGACGCAGTGCGGGCGCCAGCGCGCCCGCCACCCCACAACAATGAGTCTGCCTTCCGCGGGACGAAAAAAGCGTTTCACGCCACAAGCATGGCGGGAGGCAAGAGGAGCACTTATGCATACCAGCAGTAAGGGACTGGGTCAGCACCTGGTCTGGCTGGCGGTTGCGGTACTGGGCGCGTTCGCGCTGGGCACCGTGGCGCTGGCCAGAGGCGAGACCATCAACGCGCTATGGGTGGTGATTGCCGCCGTATGCGTCTACCTGATCGCATACCGCTATTACAGCCGGTTCATCGCCAAGAACGTCTTCCAGCTGGACGCCTCGCGCATGACGCCGGCCTGGAAGCACAACGACGGCCTGGACTACGTGCCGACCAACAAGCACGTGCTGTTCGGCCACCACTTCGCCGCCATCGCGGGGGCCGGCCCTCTGGTGGGCCCGGTGCTGGCCGCCCAGATGGGTTACCTGCCTGGCATGCTCTGGATCCTGGCGGGCGTGGTGTTCGCCGGCGCCGTGCAGGACTTCACCATCCTGTTCATCTCGACGCGCCGTGACGGCCGGTCGCTGGGCGATCTGGTCAAGTCCGAACTGGGCAAGATCCCGGGCGTGATCGCGCTGTTCGGCGCCTTCATGATCATGGTGATCATCCTGGCCGTGCTGGCGCTGATCGTGGTGAAGGCGCTGACGCATTCGCCCTGGGGTACGTTCACGGTCGCGGCCACCATCCCCATCGCGCTGTTCATGGGCGTGTACCTGCGCTACATCCGTCCGGGCAAGATCGGCGAGGTCTCGGTCATCGGCTTCGTCGGCCTGATGGCCGCCATCACCTTTGGGCAGGACGTGGCCGCGCATCCGGTGCTGGGCCCGATGTTCGATTTCGATGGCAAGGGCCTGACCTGGATCCTGATCGTCTACGGCTTCATCGCCGCCGTGCTGCCCGTGTGGCTGCTGCTGGCCCCGCGCGACTACCTGTCGACCTTCCTGAAGATCGGCACCATCCTCGGCCTGGCGATCGGCATCGTGGTCGTGGCGCCGGAACTGAAGATGCCCGCGCTGACGCAGTTCGTGGACGGCACCGGCCCGGTATGGTCGGGCAACCTGTTCCCGTTCCTGTTCATCACCATCGCCTGCGGCGCGGTATCGGGCTTCCATGCCCTGATCGCGTCGGGCACCACGCCCAAGCTGATCGAAAACGAAAGCCAGGCCCGCTATATCGGTTATGGCGGCATGCTGATGGAATCGTTCGTGGCCATCATGGCGCTGGTGGCGGCTTGCGTGATCGAGCCCGGCATCTACTACGCCATGAACAGCCCGGCGGCCGTCATCGGCACGACGCCGGACCAGGTGGCCCAGGTAGTATCCAGCTGGGGCTTCGTGGTCACGCCGCAAGACCTGATCCAGACCGCCAAGGACGTCGGCGAAAGCACGATCATTTCGCGCGCGGGCGGGGCGCCCACGCTGGCCGTCGGCATGGCGCACATTCTGCACCAGGCCATCGGCGGCCCGGGCATGATGGCCTTCTGGTACCACTTCGCGATCCTGTTCGAAGCGCTGTTCATCCTGACCGCGGTGGATGCGGGCACGCGCGCCGGCCGCTTCATGCTGCAAGACCTGCTGGGCACCTTCGCCCCGTCGCTCAAGCGCACGGACTCGTTGCCGGCCAACCTGATCGCCACCGCCTTGTGCGTGGCGGCCTGGGGCTACTTCCTGTATCAGGGCGTGGTGGACCCGCTGGGCGGCATCAACACGCTGTGGCCGCTGTTCGGCATCGCCAACCAGATGCTGGCCGCGATCGCGCTGACGCTGGGCACCGTCGTGCTGTTCAAGATGAAACGCGACCGCTACGCATGGGTCACCATCTTGCCCACGCTGTGGCTCCTGGCTTGCACGCTGACGGCCGGCTGGCAAAAGCTGTTCGACGCCGACCCGCGCGTCAGCTTCCTGGCTCACGCCGCGAAGTACAACGCGGCCATCGCCGAAGGCCGCGTGCTGGCGCCCGCCAAGTCGCTGGGCGAGATGTCGCGTGTCGTGATGAACGACTACATCAACGCCGGCCTGTGCGCCATCTTCATGTTCGTGGTGGTCAGCATCGTGGTGTTCGGCCTGAAGTCGGTGCAGCGCGCGCGCGCCGAGAACAAGCCGACCTCGCGCGAGACGCCCTACGAAACCCTGCCCGTCGCGGCGGGCGCGGACTGATCCCCAAGGAGGCGTCGCATGCTGTTTGGCAACATGAGTTCAGCCGCCGGCGCCGCCGGCCGTTACCTGGGGCAAACGCTCCGGCTGATGGTCGGCGTGCCGGACTACGAGACATATGTGGAGCATATGCGGCGTACCCACCCTGACCAAGAGCCGATGACCTACGAAGCTTTCTTCCGCGAGCGCCAGGACGCGCGCTACGGGGGAAAGAAACGGATCGGCTGTTGCTGATGGGATGATGCCCCTACGCTGCGCACACTGCGTGTGCTTGCGATAAAAAAAGCCCCTGCGGGGGCTTTTTCTTTGGACGCGCCAGCGTCGAAAAGACCCACGCGGCGAACGACGCACTCGCTTCTACGATGCGCGCGGCCGCAGCCTTTCCGAATAAATCACCAGCGGCACCGCGCACAGCGCGCACGCGGCCATCACCATGAAGCCGCCGGGCGCGTAGCTTCGGTACAGCGCGCCGCCCAGCTGGATGCTGGCGAACATGAACACGCCGCCCGACAGCATCGCGTATAGCGCGATCGCCGATGTCTTGCATGCGGCGGGCACGTGGCGCGTGATGTACCACATGATGGCGGCGTTGTTGCCGGCCAGGGTGAAGCACTGCAGCAGCTGCAGCCCGGCGATCAACGCCGGATCCGTCGTGGCCGACAGGCCCGCCCAGCGGATGACCGTCATCACCGCCGATGCCAGAATCAGCCATTGCGCTCCGGTCCGGGCCAGGACCTTTGGCGCCAGGAAAAAAAACAGCACTTCGCTGCCGACGCCCACCACCCACAACAGAGAGATCAGCGCGGTCGACAGGCCGCTTGCGGTCCAGTAGAGCGTGGAATAGGAATACAGGAAGCCGTTGCTGGCCTGGACCAGCGACGCCGCCGCGATGCACATCACAAGCGGGCGGTCGCGCAGGACCGCCAGCATGGGCGTCCGCACGCGCTGGGCCGGCGTCTCGTCGGCGGCGGGGCGCGCGGCCTGCGGCAGCAGCCGCACGCAAGCCAGACAGGCAATGATCAGCAGGATAGACAGCCACATCACCCAGTCGGCGTCGAACGTCTTGATCAGGTAGCCCCCCACGACGGTGATGGCGGCAAAGCCTAGCGAGCCGCAAGCCCGGATCACGGTGTAGGAATGACCCTGCGCCCGGCCGCTTGATATCGCCATCCGGTCCATCAACGGCAGCACGGCCGGGAAGACGGCGTTCAACAGCAGCGTGATGGCGAGCATCCCGCCGGACGTCTGCGAAAACGGATAACAGAAGAACAGCACAAGCGATGCCGCCAGCGCCAAGGCGATCAGCGCGTGCGCGCGGCCGCTCTGGTCGGCCACGTGGGCGACGACCGGCGTGGACAGGATCTTGGGCAGGAAGGAGGTGGCGACGATCAGCCCGATGACGGCGGGGTCCACGCCGCGGCTGGCAAACCATAAGGGCAGGAAGGGGATGCTGACGCCCTGCAGGCCGTAATACAGGAAGTAGAACCCGTGCAACGCGATGGCGCCTTGTCTGGCGTCGGGATTGCCGCGCATAGCGATGGTGTCGATCTGGCTGATACGAAGGCGCGTAGCATACTCCTACCCGCTAAGAGCGTTACCAGGGCAGCGGGGCCTTTTCGCCATTGGCGTGTTCACCGTAGTAGATCGACGGCAGAAACCGCGACAAATAGGTGAATTCGGTATAGCAATGACGCAGCAGGTTCAAGCCCAGTGCGTCGGGCACCTCGTGCTCGGGGTGGGCGCTGGCTTTGCCCAGGTAGAAGCGGCTACGCAGAACGCATCCGAATGGCGTGTCACGCGCGAGGTGGATCATGTCGCCATCCATCGGATCGCCGTCGGCGTCCAGTGCAATGGCGTCGCCGAACCCAATCCGCGCATACACCGCGGCGGACACGTCCTGGCGCTTGCGGGCGGCCTCTAGCCGCGCCGGATCAAAACACTCGCGCGGGTCATGGAATTTCAGCTTCGCCGCGACGGGTGGGATGTCGGCTAGCGACTCGACAGCGTGAATCGAGGCGCCGATATAGCTTTCACCGCGCTGCCAGTGGGCGTCCCACCCTCGGTGCTCCACGTGGTCGTGCGGATGCCACCATTTGATGTGCTGGCTGGTTTCGAAGAACGTGAACCACCAGTCCAGCATGCGTCCCTTGCAGCCGTGCAGGTCGGTGCGCGCGGCCACCACCAGTCCGCCGCCGGGCAGCCGGGTGATGCCGGTCTCCAGGCGAAGGGGCGAGGGATCCAGCAAAGTGTCCATGTCCGCCAGAATGCGGGAATCGTCGGGGTGGGGGGTGGCCATAGAAGGGCTCCAGGTTGGCGAGCGCCTATTCTATAATAAAGAAACGAATAGCGTTTCCTAAATATCGCAGGCGTGTAAGATCGCATCTCGGAAACCCAAGGAGGACGGCGTTGAGGCCGCAATCACCCCCCACGTCCGCGCCCCGTGCGCGCGGACGCCCCGCCCGGCCAGAATCGGAACAACTGGTTGCGGCACTTGAGGCCGCCACTTGGCTGTTGCTGAATTCTGGCTATGCCGCGACGACGCTGGAAGCGGTCGCCAAGCGGGCTGGCATGGCCAAGAAGACGATTTACCGGTTCGCGGCCAATCGGGAAGATCTTGTAGGGCAAGTGGTGCGCAAGTGGACCGATGCCTTTGAACCCGTAATGGCGCAGGAAGTTGGCGCGTCCGCCGATGTCTTGCCGGCGTTGTCGCGTGTGCTGGACGTGATTGCGGCACGGGCATTGTCGTCCGACGCGGTGGGTATGTTCCGACTCTTGACTGCGGATTTTCCGGCGCGCGACGCGCTGCTGCCGGTATACCAGAAGAATGGTATCGAGCGCGGAACTACGATGCTGGGCGATTGGCTGGGCCGGTTGGGCGAACGCGGCCTGATCCGAGTGCGCCAGCCACACGCGACGGCTGGACTGTTGCTCTCCATGGTGATCGCCGAGCCCTTGCGCCAGATGGCGCTGGGCCTGATTCCGCCCTTGCCCGAAAGCTCGGTCAGCGAACGTATTCAGGTGGCGCTGGCCATTTTTAGTGGGCGGCAAACCGACGATGGACCGGGGTTTGCGCTGAATGGTGGATAGCGGACGGCACCTGCCGGCATTCAGCTTGCCGCCAGCTGACGCGGCCCATTGGCAAAGCCGGTTTAGGGGATTACCCTTGGGTATCGCACACGGTTTCATCCGTGCCGCGACTGCGTACTTTCTATCATTCCAAGGAGCGGCATTTCATGGCCAAGAAATTGAATGAGAAGACCATCAAGACGCTGAAAGAGCGCCGCAAGCTTCCACTGGCAACGCCTACCGACCTGGCGGCGGCCGCCACCCGCGACATCTCCGCCGCGCTCAACCAGTTACTGGCCGACGTGTTCGCGCTGTATCTGAAAACGAAGAATTTCCACTGGCACGTAAGCGGGCCGCACTTCCGCGATTACCACCTGCTGCTTGACGAACAAGGCGATCAGCTATTCGCCATGACCGACCCCATCGCGGAACGCATCCGCAAGATCGGTGGCACGACGCTACGTTCCATCGGGCATATCTCGCGCATCCAGCGTATTTCGGACAACGATGCCGACTACGTGCAGCCGCTGGACATGCTGGCCGAATTGCGTGAAGACAACAAGGTGCTGGCGGCAGCGCTGCGCGAGGCCCACAACATCACCGACGAACACCGCGACATTGCCAGCTCGAGCCTGATCGAAAACTGGATCGACGAAACCGAACGGCGCACCTGGTTCCTGTTCGAGGCCAGCCGGCAGGGCGACTCCACGGGTCATTGAGTCCGGCTTCGTTCCGTCGGAAATGAAAACCGCCCAGCCCTGACGGACTGGGCGGTTTTGCATGGTGCGGCCGCAATCTGGCAAGCGGAACAATATGCGCGTTGATCGCGTTGATCACGCCAATGCAGAAGCGGACGGGCCCTGCGCCAAGTGCAATGTCCCATTAATCATGCCGTTCTGTCTCAGGTTGCCGTTTTGCCATTTTCTGCTTGGGCGTTCAGTGTAAATTCGCCAACGCTTCCACTCCCGCCGCGGTGCCAGAATGGCTGGCGTGGGGTGTCGCGTGTCCCGCAATTCGACTGACGGTAACGATCACCCATGCATTCAAAGCTACGTCGCACGGCAATCAGCGTTCTTTTTATTTCTATTGGCATGAGCAACGCGATGGCCGCCGCAGCGGGCGATGGGCCGGCAGTCACGGATCCGCACTTCGAATTGGCGCCCGGTTATTTGCCCAAGGAAGCCTTGCCCAATAGCCTGGACCTGCTTGGGCCGCCGCCCGCCGCGGGCAGCGCCGCATTGGCTCGCGACGAAGAGGCAAGGGCGGCAACGATTGCCCTGCGAGGCTCGGCGCGCGCGCATCTGGCTCGCCTGGACGCGGACCTGCAGTTTCCGCAACCCGCCCAGCGTTTCTCTTGCGCCATGGGTATCGATATCACCGAAGCGCAGACGCCGCACCTGTATAAGTTGATGCAGAAGGTCCTTACCGACGCCGGCCTGTCCACCTACGGCGTCAAGAACACCTATAACCGTGTGCGGCCATTCGTTGTCCATAACGAAGGCACGTGCTTCCCCGAACAAGAGACGTTGCTTCGCTCGGATGGCTCATACCCCTCGGGTCATACGGCCGCGGGTTGGGCCTGGGCGCTTGTTCTGGCCGAGATCAACCCCGAACGCGCCAATCGCCTGTTGCGGCGAGGCCTGGAGTTTGGACAAAGCCGAGTCGTATGCAACGCGCATTGGCAAAGCGATGTGGACGCGGGCCGCACGATGGGCGCGGCAACGGTTGCCTTGCTGCAAAACAACCCTGAATTTGTCGCTGACGTGGATGCCGCGCGCAAAGAAGTTCAGGCGGCTAAGGCGGGGCACGCCGCGCCGGGCCTGGACTGCGTGGCCGAGGAAGCGGCGCTTTCCGGCAAGTGATCACGCCATCCGCCCGCGCGCGCCCATCAATGCCGCCGTTCCGTCGAGAAACCATGAAATTTGTTGCTTTCCTCCTGATTGCCGTAAGCATGGCATTCGGAATATCCCAGGCGGCCCTTGCCCAGGACGGCTTGCCGATCAGCCCCTTGATGCAAAAGCAGGGCGACTCGTCCGCGCAATGGCGTATCACTGCAAGCCCCTATGCCTGGGCGTCCGGAATCAAAGGGAAAGTCGGGCAATTCGGGCAAGCGCCGGCCAGACTGGATTCCAGTTTCAACGACATCCTCAGCGAGCTTGATCTGGCTTTCATGGGCGCCATCGACGCGCGCTACGAACGATTCAGCCTGATCGGGGATGTGATGTATGGAAAGCTCTCGGCAGGGGGCGACACGCAGTATGGCGTTCTGAGCCGACGCGTCGACATCACGACCACCTCCTTCTCGGGGTTCTTTGGCGCGGGCTACAGCGTGCTTGAGGGCGACAACGGCCATCTTGACGTGATTGGTGGCGGGCGGCTTTGGCACGCAAGCACCAAACTATCCTTGAAAGGCGGCGTGCTCGACGGCCGCAGCGAACGCGACAGCGCCACATGGATCGATGCGGTGGCGGGCCTGCGCGGTCAATATGCCCTGAATGATCACTGGTATCTGACCGGCTGGGGAGTTGTCGGCGCGGGGCAGGCCAGGCTTGATTGGGACGTGACGGCCGCTATTGCCTATCAGTTCAAGTCTAATTTTTCGGCGGTACTGGGCTACCGGGCGCTTGGCGTCAACTACGACCGCAATGGTTTCGTCTACGACGTCATTCAGCAGGGGCCTATCCTGGGCCTTTCCTACCAGTTCTGAATTGGCCGACGGCTATGCCGCCTGCGGGCCGTGGCGGTGCCCATGACTGTGCGCGGAAAAATGGCTTGCCAGAAGGTTGCGGCTATCGCCGGCAGGCAAGGCCAGACGGCATTGCTCTCTGGCCTCGTCCGGCGCAACGCCAAAGCGCGCGATGAACGCCTTGCGAAATCTTGCCGGATCTCGAAAACCGAAATGCGCGGCGGTCTGGCCGACCGGATGCCTGGCATGACGAGGGTCGACAATGCGGGCATAGGCCGCATCAAGGCGTTTGCACTTGATGATGTGGGCGATGCCGCCCAACTCGGCGAAGACGCGATATAGATGGGCTCGCGACACTCTGAATCGTTGCATCAGCAGCTCGGGGCCCAGTTCGGGCTGCGCGAGGTGATGATCGATATAGGCGAGGACCCGCGCGCGCAATGCCTGGCCCAAGAGCGAATCCGGCGCGTTCTGGATCGGCGCCGCGTTGGCCAGGCCCGCCGAAAGCAGGGTGGTCAGGGCTTCTAGCGCCGCCACGTCTTCGCTTGCGGACAACTGCCCCGACACGGCGTGGAAGCCGCAGAGGTAATCCTTGAGCAGGCGCGTCATCGGGTTGCCGGCCTGAAGCACCAGACCGTGAATATCGCGGGCCCCCAATATCTTGTCGATATTGGCGCGAGGAATGGTCATGGCCAGGCGTTCTCCGGCGTCCACCCGGCATTGATAGGGTCGGGCAAGATCGATGAAGCAGATTCCACCCGCATCGGCCGTGACGTCACGGTCGTCAAAATCACCTTGAATGGACCCTGCGACCAGAACATGGACCAAATACTGATCCAGCCCGCTGCGGGCGATCGTGGCGGGGCCCCGCTTGTAACGCTGCGCATTGAAAGTCGTCGAACCCAGCGTCAATCCGCCCAGATGGCGAATCCGCATGGTGCCCTCCAACGTTGCGCCCTTGGCGGTGGAAAGCAGCGTTGTGTCGCAGAAAGGGCGCGTGACCTCGCGCCAGTACTCGTCGCGAAACGAAGACGCGATGGCTTGAGTGGAAATAAATGTTTCAGCGCGGGTCATGCTGACGTTTTACCCTAAGTCGCATGCCTGGAGACTATTGCGTGACGCGCTGCGGCTCAGGAAAGCGCCAACTGCCATTCAGGATCTCTTCACGGGGCTGATACAGCCTGACGGTGTAGTTCCAACCGGGCATGGTGGGCAGGCAATTTTTAATTTTGCCGTCGCAGCCGCCAAACTGGATGGCGATCGAGCCGTCGGCGCTTTTTTCCGCCGTCAGGCTATTCAACGAGTAAGCGTCATAAGGGTTCTTCTGGAAGTACCCTTGGGCGTTGTAGACAATAACGGACCAGAAGCTGTTGACCGGCACCTGGCCGACTTTAAGCCGGTAAACGGCGCGTCCGTCATTGTCCGGGGCCGTCCAGCCCAGATACGTGGCGTCCTTGGCCGGGTTTCCACCCCAACCCGTCGCCGTGCCGATCAGGTGCTGGATGGGGTCGACGGTGTCCTTCGTGCCGAACGCCTGGTTGTAGTTGGGGATGGTCGACCCTAGAACAAGCAGGGCATCGCGCACCGTCTTCTGGCTTGCCTGGTCCCATTTCGGCACGACGAATTCCCCCATGCGGGCCTGACTCACGGTAATGGCATCCTGGAGCGCATGCACCTGCTGGATGTCCTTCGCGTCGGCGGGGTCAACCAATGTGCGGATCGCCACAAAAACATAACGAGTGCCGATGGCCTCTTTGGTCAGCGTATGCTTGCCAGCGCCGTAAAAGACGGCCGGTACATAGTGGTCTTGGCTGACCAGCTGCATCGACATGAACCGCTTGCCGGCTTCGGGCAAGGTGATCGTGACCGCGCCGGCGTCCAGATCGAACACCGCGCCCGAATACAGGGTGTCCCGATTCATGCGGATGACATTTTGCGCATCGACGGAAACGGGCTCGCGAGTATGAACGAATCGTCCGAAGCTGCCGTCGGCGACGATCTTTGCCATGTACAGGTCAGTCTCGGCTCGAACAAAATTGCCGACGCCGACTATGGCTCCCTTATCCGGGGAAGACTGGGCGTTCGCGGTTCCAAGCATTGCCATCGTCAAGGCGACGATGCATGAGGCCGATGAATATGACATTGACGTCCTTCAATAATATCGATTCGATTCCTCTTCCAGCACGCTAGCGTTGCTTGTGGGCGGCGTGCCCGGGCAGAGGTGTTTGCCGAGCCGGACTGTACAAGAACGCCCCGCGGCGGGCTTGCCATTTGATGCCAATGATGTGCGGCCGAATGCCTGGCGTTCAGCGAAGCCGCATCGGGTCAGGGGCTGTTGTGTAGCCGCGCGCGGAAGCGCGAAGGGGCTTGCCCCGTCCAGCGCTTGAACGCGCGAGTGAAATGCGCGGGGTCGCTGTAGCCGACCATATATGCGATTTCAGTGGCGGAGTATTTGCGCATTCCAATGAGCCGAAGCGCTTCGCTTCGACGGGTCTCGTCATGCAGCGCTTCGAAGTCAACGCCGCTGGATTTCAAGCGCCGCTGAAGAGTGCGCGCCGACATCCCGATCTCGCGGGCGATCGAAGTGAGCTTGGCCCTGTCTTGATCGGACAGGCGTTCGATGAGCAGGCCGGCCGTGTCGACCGTAGACTGCAATGCCGTCGTGATCTTGCGGGCATCGTCCTTCACCGCAAGCAAAGGGCTGTCGAGCAAATCGCGGTCGAATTCGATCATGTCATAGTCGGCGCCCAGTACGATGTTCGGTCCCAGGCAGGCCTCAAGCGCGTCGTCCCCCTTTGCTCTGGTCGCCTTCAGGTGCACGCGTATGGTCGAGGCGTCGCCGGACATGAGCGGTATTTTTCGAAGCACGGCCAAGCTCCCGAGTATGAACTGGCGGGGATCGGCTTCGAGTTGTCCGGTGAAACTATGAATTAGCTTTGTGCTGCGGCCTTCCGTGACGATGTGGACTTTCCCGCCCTGGTGCAGCCATTCCGCGTGCGTGGCGGCCCTGGCGCAGGCCTGCGCGATATTGACCGAATTCAACACCATCGCGCCCCACGGGCCCAGAGAGCGTAGTTCCGTCAGCTGGCCGACATGGGCGCCGCCGAACGGGTCCTGCGCGATGCTGGCCATTTCGTTTGAAATGCGAAAGCACGTGGAGCGCGGAAGCCAGATATCGGGATTTTGAAATATGTTCGGCGATATGCCAAGGCGCTGGAAGAACTCAAGAGCGGATACGCCCCGACTTGCCAGATAAGGAGCCATCTGCAAAAAACTGCGAAGTTTGATGGATGGCGTTGGGTGCGAAATGGCTTCAGACACAGAGACTTGAACGGCCCGCTTGAGGTGAATGCGTGGCCGAATTTACACCGTGGCTTTTGCGAACAAATGCGAGAATCTTCCTGCTGAGACAAATCGCCGCAAATCATGAGACATTTGCGGCGATCCTGGCTCAGGGTCAGCAGATTTTCGGACTACGTCAGGGCTTGATGTTGCTGATCTTCGAGCCTTCAAGGCCCATGCCGGCCATCAGGCCTTGGGCGCCGAACGGCACGGCGAAAACGTCTTGCGTCAAGGTGGTGGTGGACAGGCTGGATGCGGTGGATTTGTCCCACAGCACGAGGCTGGGTCCGCTGCCCAACGCCCAGCCGCCGCTTTGGTCCAGATAGTTCAGCGATTTCTGGTTCATGAAAAACAACGCATAGCCAAAGGTCTGCGCGCCGGCCTGCAAGCCTAGCGACATGGCGGAAATATCGTAATAAGCGACGGGTTCCTTGCCTTTGAACAACGTGCCTTGCCCGTGCTCGCCTCCTACGATGAGGCCCGCTTTGTAGATCTTGGGGAAGACCAGAACCGCCACGGCTTTGTCGCCCAGTTCCTTCGTACTGGGTTCAACCGCATAAAGATGTTGAAGGGCTTTGGCGGAGTCTTGGCGAATTTGCTGGGCGCTGTCCGCCCATGCCGTGCCGGGCATACCCGTTACGCTGACAAGCGTCAGCAGGCCCGTTGCCAGGCCGAGGGACAACCGGCTGCGGAACCGCTTTAGGTAGTTGGGGTTTGCCATTTTCGGGTATTTCCTTTGCGTTGATTACGCGTTGCGTTGTCTAACGCGGCAGGAGTATTCAGATCGAGCCTACGCTTGTCAATAGACGAGAGCGCGCGTGCCGTCGCCCCGTTTTATGCGCGGTTGAAGGCCATTTTTTATTTGGCGCAAAATGGCAAGACGCCGTTCACGCATTGCCCTAATCTGGCCTCGACCACAGGGCATGGAAGACGTCATGAGACAACTTGCAGCTGACAAGGCCTACCTTTCGCTGCACGATGCATTGGCCAATGCATCGGCGCGCGGGGAGCTGTTTCTGCAGTACCAGCCCATTGTCGACGCGGCATTGAAAATCATCGGTATGGAGGCGTTGATGCGCTGGAACTCGACAGAGTACGGTCAGATTCCGCCTGCGCAATTCGTGCCGCTCGCCGAGCGAAGCGGAGCCATTATCTATATGGGAGCCTGGGCGTTGCACGAGGGCTGCCAGCAACTGGAGCAATGGTCCAGAATGCCCACGGCTTCCGAATGGACGTTGAGCGTGAATGTCAGCGCGCATCAATTCCGCGAAGCAGATTTCGTTGATGATGTCGTGCATCTGGTGCAAAGGTATGGAATTGCGCCGGGCCGGCTGATTTTGGAAGTCACGGAGAACGTGTTTCTGGATTCGAAAGCGAGCCGCCAACAGAAGGGATTTCAACGGATCCGAGAGGCGGGCGTTGGCATTGCGGTAGACGATTTCGGCACCGGCTTTTCGTCGATGTGCTACCTGAGGAATTTGTCGGTGTCTCAAATCAAGATCGACAAGACCTTTATCGACGACGTTGCCGTCAGCAAGAAAGACCAGGGGATTGTCGGGGCCATCCTGATGTTGGCTCAGGCGCTGGATGTGGATGTGGTCGCCGAAGGCGTCGAAACGCCAGAGCAACTGGCCTATCTGAAAGGGGTGGGTTGTTCGGCCTTTCAAGGCTATCTGTTTGGACGGCCGGGCGACGTTTCAGCATTCTTGTGATGCATGCGGTCTCGCTGAGGCCGATGGATCCGCTTAACAATCCTTGACGTCGAATTCCAGTTCGCGTAGCCTTTTTAACCGAACGGTATAAAAGGAACCGCCGACATGGAATTCAACGGCAAGGTCGCCCTCGTCACGGGGGGCACGCGGGGCATCGGCGCGGCTATCGTCCGGTGGTTGGCGCACAGGGGCGCGGATGTTGCTTTTACCTACGCCAAGTCGGATCAGGCCGCCAAAGGCCTTGCCGAGCAGCTGGCGGTGACGGGCAGCAAGGTCTTGGCCATCAAGGCGGATAGCCGCGATCCCGCCGCCGTCCGCGCGGCGGTCGCGCAGACTGCCCGGGAACTGGGCGGGCTGGACATACTCGTCAATAGTGCCGGCGTATTCCCTGCGGGTCCCATCGAGGACGCCACGCTTGAAGAAATCGACGACACGTTGGCGATCCACGCCAGGGCGGTCTTCGTGGCTTCGCAAGCTGCGCTTGCCTACATGGGCGCCGGCGGCCGCATTATTTCCATCGGTTCCTGCTTTGCCCAGCGCGTGCCCTATGGCGGCGTGACGCTCTACGCAATGAGCAAATCCGCGCTGATCGGGTTCACCAAGGGCCTTGCGCGCGAGGTGGGCAGCCGCGGTATCACGGTCAACATTGTCGATCCGGGATCGACCGACACCGATATGAATCCTGCCGACGGTCCGACGGTTTCCGCGGAGCTGGAACTCATGGCGATCAAGCGCTATGCCGTGCCGGACGAGATCGCGGCCGCCGTCGGATACCTTGCGGGGCCAGACAGCCGATTCATCACCGGCGCGTCGCTCGCCATCGACGGAGGCTTCACGGCGTAGCATCGCCGACGGACGCCGTGGGGCGAAGTTGACGCAATCGCAGTGAAGAACAAATGAGGACGTAGATGGCTTGGGCACTATTGATTCTGGCTGGCGCGCTTGAAATCGTCTGGGCGTTGGCGCTTAAGCAGGCAGACGGTTTGACGAAACTCTGGCCAAGCCTGATCGGTATCAGCGTGGCCATGCTTAGCCTCGTTCTGCTCGGTTTGGCGCTGAAGGATCTGCCGGTAGGCACTGCGTATGCCATTTGGGTGGGGATCGGAGCTTTCGGTGTGGCGGTCTTCGGAACCGTGCTGCTGGGCGAGCACATGTCGTTGGCCAAGATGGTGTTCCTGGGGCTGATCGGGGTCGGGGTAGCGGGTCTGCGGATGATTGAATCATGAGTGCCGGCAGCAAACCCAGATCAACGCCCGCCGCGAAAATCGGGCGCCCAAGAGCCTTTGATCGAGACAGCGCGTTGCTTGCCGCCATGCGGACGTTCTGGACGCAAGGCTATGAGGGGACGTCGGTCCAGGATCTGGTCGGCGCCATGGGCGTCAACAAGCCCAGCCTCTATTCAACCTTCGGTTGCAAGGAAGAGATTTTTCGAGAGGCGGTGGAACTGTACGACCGCGTCGAAGGACGGGCGACGTCACAGAGTCTTAGCGAAGCGCGAACCGCCCGCGAAGCGGTCGAAACCATGCTGCGGTCGAATGCAAGCGCCTATGCGGTGGACGAAGGGCCGCGAGGGTGCATGATTGTGTTGTCATCGTTGCTGGGCGCGCCCGAAAACGACAGCGTCCGCGCGTTTCTTGCCGACAACCGATTGAAGGGAGAAACGATGCTAAGGGATCGCCTTGCGCGGGGCATCGCGCAAGGAGACCTTTTGGCTTCGGCAGACGTAGATCAGCTTGCCGCCTTTTACACCACCGTGCTTGAAGGGCTTTCCATCCAGGCGCGTGACGGCGCCTCGGCCAGGAAACTCAACATGATCATCGACGCGGCGATGCTGGCGTGGCCATCCGGTTAACGGACTACGGCTGAACCACCATCCAGGCGACAAAACTGGAACCGAAACCGACGCTTGTGGCAGTGGCGACGGCGGAAACGATGGCCGACATCAAAACGGAAAGTACCTGTGGCATCAAGAAGTACGGCGCTTCGGGACTCGTGCACAATCAGGGTCTTTCGCATCTGGATAAGGGTAACCATGACCAAGCAAGGGCACAGCAAACTGGAAATCAGACGGTTATCACCGGCCGAATGGGGCGACGCATACCCTGCCATCGCGCAACTCCGATCGCTGGACGAGGCGGAGTTCATGGCGCGGGTTCGCCGCCAGTCCTATTCGGGCTATGAGTTGGTGGCGGCCTTTCGGGATGGGAAGATTATCGGCGTGCTGGGCATGCGGCCAGTCCACACCTTGGCACGTGGTGCGCATCTGCATGTTGATGACCTTGTCGTCGACGCCGCGGTGCGGGGCAGCGGCGCCGGCCGCGCCTTGATGGAGTATGCCGAAAGCGATGCGCGTGCGCGCGGAATGACGGCCGTGTTTCTTGACGCGCGGCCGGATGCCGTGGCGTTCTACGAGCGAGAGCACTATCTGCTGCATCCCGCACCTTCAATGAAGAAGGTTCTGACGTCATGATGGACGGCGGCTGACGCTAATGGTTACATAGATTCATGAGCGGCTAACAGCGCATAAGGCATATTGCCTGCGCTGCGTCGGCAGCAACGTCGCCGGTGGCCACTGTGGCCGGGCGGCCCGCAACCTGATTTCCGCAAACCTGATCCGTTAACGCATTGGAGACCTGAATTGCCGATTTTCAAGCAAGCCCACGCCGTTGTGTCCCGTCGCCGTAAGGCCATCCTGGTGGCTGCCGCGCTGACGTTGAGCAGCGGCGCCGCCCTCGCGCAGCTGGCCGCGCCGGGGCAAATGCCGAACATGGCTGCGTTGAGCGGCCAGATGCACGCCGCCGCCGAGTATTGCAATGCCTACACGGCCGCGCAGCTGGAACAGATGAAGCAACAGCAAAAGACCGCGGCAGGCGCCCGTGGCATGGCCGCCATGGACTTCGACACCGCCTTCTCGCAGTCATACACCAAGGCCCGCGGACAACTGGGTGGGCTGAGCGCGGCGGACAAGGAAAAGACCTGCGCACAACTCAAAGCCATGTCGGCGGCCTACCCGAAATAGCAGGGCCAATCGGAAAGACCGATGCGGCTATCAGGCATTCCTGCTGGCGCCCAATAGGGGGCCGCGCCAACATTGCTCACCTAACGCACGGTTTTTCAGGAGGATGGGCATGGGTAACAGTCTGGCAGGACAACGGATCATGGTCGTTGGCGGCAATTCGGGCATGGGCTTGGCCGTTTGTGCGCAGTTGATGAGGATGCAGTGCGAGGTCCTGATCGTGGGCCGGTCACGCGACAAGCTCGACGCGGCGAGCGAACAGCTGCGCCAGTTCGGCCAACCGCAGCTGCTGCAAGCGGACGTGACGAGGGAAGAAGCGGTGCAGCAACTATTCGAGCGCGCCGGGGCCGTGGATCATCTGGTTTGCACCGCGGCCGACATCCGCGGCGCATACGAATTGCTGCCGCAGCTTGAACTGGACGCGCTGGACCGCGCCATCCAGTCGAAGGTCGTCGCGCCTATCCTGCTGGCTAAACATGGCGCGCGTCGGATGCCGGCTCACGGGTCGATCACCCTGACTTCCGGCATCGCCGCCTACCGGCCAAGACCGAAGGGC
This sequence comes from Achromobacter sp. MYb9, assembly GCF_002975275.1. Lineage (GTDB taxonomy): Bacteria > Pseudomonadota > Gammaproteobacteria > Burkholderiales > Burkholderiaceae_B > Achromobacter. Next base: position 42,193 of record NZ_PCOQ01000007.1, read on the forward strand.
GTCGCCGTGGCGGCGATCAATGCGGCCCTTGAAGGGGCGGTGCGCGCGATGGCCGTCGAACTGGCGCCGTTGCGGATCAATGCCGTGTCGCCGGGCTGGGTACGCACGCCGATCTGGAATGACGTGGCCGGCTCGGACAGCGACCAACTGTTGGCATCGATGGCTGAACGGCTTCCGGTCGGCAGGATAGGCGCCGGCGACGATATCGCCGATGCCATCGTCTTCCTACTTGGCAATGGCTACACGACCGGCACGGTGCTTCATGTCGACGGCGGGCATCGGCTCGTCTGATCTCGTGGCCGCAAGGCGAATCACGTCGATAAATGCCGCCACGTGGCGGGCGGGCGCGCTTGCCGACGTGAGCAGGCAGATGGGAAGACCCTCGCCCAGGGTGGACAACGGGCGCCATTCGACGCGCGCCCCCGTTGCGTCGGCGTCCACGGCCATTCTGGGCAGAATCGATACGCCGAGGCCCGCGGACACCATCCGCATCAACGCCGGCACGCTGTCGGCTTCGCCACGGATGCGGGGGCGCACGGGGGACTCCTGCACCAGAGTGTCCAGATACTCGCGATAGCGGCAGCCCTCCATGGTGGCGATCAGGGGGAATGCCGCCAGCGCGTCGGGCCTGATGCCGGAAGCCTGGCTGAGCGGATGGCCCGAAGGCATCACGACGACCGGCATGTCGCGCGCGAGGAGGTCGGCGTGAAGGTTGGCGTCGTTCGCCGGCCAGCCGTGCACCACGCCGAAGTCGGCGGTTCCGCCGAGCACGGCCTGAGCCGTCGCAAAGGAGTTTCTTTCCTGGATCGACACCTGTATTCCAGGATGCGAGTCGGCAAAACGGAGCAGTTGGGGAAGCAGCAGACAGGTGCACAAGGTTTGCGGTGCGGCGACGCGGATCGTGCCGCCTTGGTCGCCGATGCCGCCGCGGACCTCTCGGAAGGCATCGTCGGCCATCGCGAGCAACTCGCGCGCACGGCTTGCGAACCTTTCTCCGGCGGCGGTCAGCCGCAGGCGGTTGTTTTGGCGGATGAACAGTGGGTGTCCGACGCTCTGCTCAAGCGCCTGCACCTGTTCGGTAACGCTGGGTTGCGACAGGTGGACCCGTTTGGCGGCTTGCGTAAAGCTCAACGTCTCGGCTGCCGCGACGAAAATTTTCAGTTGCCGTAGTTGGAACATGTCGGTCGGGAGGAGGAGGGCGCCGGCTACCGAGTTTACGTCAACGGCGCTCTTCGGCGAGGGACTTTTCCCAACCTTGCGTCGGAAACGGCCTGCTGTCGCAGGCGCGTTCGGGCACATGGGGAATCACGCGTCAGGCCGGCACCGGTCGCTTCGGGCGGTGCCCAAGTGCATTGGCAAGGTTCGCGATCGGCGCCAGCAAGCCCCGGTCGAATGTCTCATGCGCTTTACCGGCGCGCAGCCTTGCCGGCCAATCGGCATGCGTGAGCGCGCCACGGCCAAGCGAGACAAAGTCCGCCTCTTGCCGGGCGATGATCCCGTCCGCCTGCCCCGCGCCATGCAGCGACCCGTTCGCCAACACCGGCACCGAAACGTGGCGCTTTGCCAGCGCGGCAAGGCTGGGGCCGGCCGTGCCGAAGGCGGGACGCCAGGCCTCGAATTCGGTGGTGTGAAGGTAGTCGACAGGCTGCTTGCCGAGCGTGCCGAAGATCTGTGCCGAGTCGGCCTCGCCACCCTCCCATTTGTGCGTGAAGTCGTTGACCTTGCCCTGCGAGACGCGCACGCCCACCACGAAATGCGCCGACGTCGCGCGTCGCACCGCCTGGATGACGTCCACCGTCAGACGCAGGCGGTTTTCCACGCTGCCGCCGTAGCGGTCGTGGCGCAGGTTGGTGTGGGCCGTAAGGAACTGGTCCAGCAGATACCCGTTGGCGCCGTGTATTTCGACGCCATCGAATCCGGCTTCCTGGGCCCTGCGCGCCGCTTGCGCGAAGCCGTCGATGGCCTCGGCGATGTCGTCGGCCGACATGGCGTCGGGCATGCGGTAAGGTCCTTCGCCCCGATAGAAGGCCATCTGCTGCCCGATCGGCTGCACGGCCGAGGGGCCTTTCGTCGAGCCCCGATGGGGATTGCCTTGCGACAGCGCGCCGGCATGCATCAGTTGCGCGACAATGCGCCCGCCGTGCCGATGCACCCGATCCACGACGGTCCGCCATGCATCACGTTGCTCGTCGTCCGCCAAGCCAGGCTGGAAAAGGTAGCCCTGCGCATGAGCCTTGTCCGTGTAGATGCCTTCCGTGATCACCATGCCGAAGCCGCCCGCCGCGAAGGCTTCGTAGTAATCGGCCATCAGCGCCGTGGCGCGGCCATCCGCCGTGGCGCTGACCCGGGTCATGGGCGCCACGGCCAGGCGGTTGGACAACTCAAGTTCCGTTCCCAGCCGCAGCGGCGCGAACAATCTGGCGTGCGCGGTCTGCGCATCGCCCGCCGGACGATCGATTTGCGTGCTCATGTCAACGGTCCTCCGTTTGGCGGACGGCCGCGATGGCTTCGATCTCGATCATTGCGGCGGGGTCGTACAGCGCCTTGATCTCGGCAATCGTGTCGGCCGGGTAGGGGGCCGAAAAGAAGCGGCGACGCAAGGTCACCACGTCCTGGAAATGCCCCATATCCGTCACGAAGATGGTGACTTTGATCACGTCCTTCAGGCTGGAGCCGCCGGCTTCCAGCGCGCGGCGCAAATTCGAGAAGGCTTGCTCGCCTTGAGCAAGAAAGCCGCCTTCGACGATCTTTCCGTCATCAGCGGCGCCTGCCTGGCCCGAGATGAAGAGCAGGTCTCCGAAGCGGATGCCTTGCGACAGCAGGAAAGGGGCGTAATTGTCGGGTTGGGTGATGACACGTTCTAGCATGGTGCGAATTCCTTCACTTATCGTTGATCGGAGGACAGAGCGGAAAATCGCCTGTCCATGCCGTAAATGTAGGAATTCGCAGCGCGTGTGACAAAGGTTCATTTGTCAGCTATAAGAAGAGAATATCTCATCTATCTGCCGGAACCGTTCATGCAACGCCGATTTCTTCCGCTTTCTGCGCTTCGGGCATTCGAAGCCGCCGCGCGCCTGGGCAGTTTCAAGGCCGCCGCCAGCGAACTGGCGGTGACGCCGACCGCCGTCAGCCACCAGATCCGGGCGCTGGAGACGCAGATCGGGCTGGTTCTGTTTGATCGCCAGGTGCGCAAGGTGTCGCTAAGCAACGCGGGCACGCAGCTGTATCCGGTGCTGCGCGACGGGTTCGACGCGTTCGAGGCGACGCTGGCCAAGTTGATGCAGCAGCCAACACGCAGTCAGGTCAGCATCTCGGCGACGAATGCCTTTACCGTGAAGTGGCTGGTGCCACGCATGAGCGATTTCCGCAGCCGGCATCCCGGTATCGACTTGCAGTTGCAGGCAAGCGACGACCTTGTCGACCTGCGCTCGACGGCGGTCGACATCGCGATTCGTTACGGCCGGGGGCCGTATCCCGGCCTGGTCACGGAGCCGCTGTTCACCGACCGCTTTGCGCCCGTGGCCAATCCGCGTCTGGGCGTGGTGTCGGCGGACGACCTGGCTCGCGTGCCGTTGATCCGTTTCGACTGGAAACGTCCTCAGCCCGACAACCCGACCTGGGAACGTTGGTGCACGGTCGCGGGGCGGCCCCTGCCGCCAGAAGCGGGTCAACTTCGATTTTCCGACGAAGGTCATGCCATACAGGCGGCCGTCGCGGGCCATGGCATTGCGCTGGTCAGCCTGGCGCTGATCGCCGACGAACTGGAAGCGGGCCATCTGGTGCAGCCGTTCGGACCCGCGATCGACGGGCACACCTACCATTTGGCCAGGCACGCCGATCGCCCGCCTTCGGCGCCCGTCCAGGCGGTGGCGCAGTGGTTGCGTGCGCAGGCGGCGGGAGGCTGACCCGTTATGGCTGTTGCAGCGGCCAGACCTCAACGACACCGTGCGCGACCGCGCAGGGGGTTCGCGACACCATGTCTATGGCCTCGGCCAGGTTGGCCGCTTCGATGATGGCAAAGCCCGCCACCGGCAAGGGGGATTTCATGAAGGCCTGGTGCGTGGTTTCGACCCCGGCAGCTTCGGGGTTGCGCACCTGCACGGGTTGGCCTGCAATGCCCATCAGCACGCCGTCTTTCTGCAGTGTGGCGTCGTGCGCATGGGCGGCGTCGCGAATGGCGGCCGGCGTGCGGTCGTAACCTGCCTGGTCGCCATATCCGATCGTTACGAACTTTGGCATGGTCGGTCTCCTTGAGAGGGTTGAAAAATCCGTCGCCGGCCTTGTCCCTCTGCCTGAGGCCGGCGTGTCAGCCGTGCTTGCCGAAGCCCCCGCTGGCCCAGTCCGAGGCGCGCTGAACGGTCAGCTTGTAGGTCGGCGCAACATGGGTTTCGGCCAGTTGCTCGCCGAATTCGTCGTAGGCGCTTAGCACGGCATAGGGCTCGTCTTCGTCGGGCACGATATCCAGCTTCACCGTCAGGCGGCCGGCGGCGGCGTCGATCTTCACGCTTTTGTGCAGCGTCGCATGCAATTGCTGTTCATGGCGGCGCAGGACTTCATTGGCGGTTTTGACCAACGTGAAGAAGGCTGGGGAGTCGAGCGGCTTGGGGTTCTTTTTGTCACGGCCCATGGTCCAGGGGCCCACCAGGGCCGGCTCGGCTTGTCCGTCCAGGGTCATCTCGACAGCCCAACCGTCATCGTCCTCGTTCTTGATGATCCGGGCGGTCCAGCCGTCATCGCGCCAAAGCCTGGCCTCTTGTTCCTTTCGGTCTTCGGGCATGCCAGTCTCGGGTATGCGGGTGTCATTCACTGCGGTAGTTCTCCTGGATTCGGTGGCGTGCGGCCCCATGGCCTGGCGGCCCTGAAGGTTGCACTGTAGCCCGGCGCTTGCGGGAATTCCGCGCGCCCAGGTGGCTTGCAGGACAATTTTGGCATAACCGCAAGCGGCAGGCGCCTGGCGCCTATAGCTTATCCAGGCGGGCGGGGTCGAATTCCCAGCGATGCGTCGAGTCAGCCGTGCATTGAATGACGGTCTTGATATGTTGCTTGGGGCCCACGCCCTTGAGCTTGACCTCTCCGTTACATACCGGGCAGTCTCCGCTCAAGGTGGTGAGATAGACGCGCCCCGACGGATCGGATTCGACGTTGATCAGATCCGCAAGCCGGACAAATCCCTTCCGAATCAGGCGATAACCGATAAAGCACGCGAATCCGCTGGGGACGACCAGCCAGAACCACCAGACGCCCCACCTGAAAGCCATTTCGCCAATCGTCGCCATCAGGCCGGCCGCGCCCACTGCCGCGAGCCAGCGCTGCTTCAGGGGGCGGCCGCCCAACGCAATGGGAATGACGCTTGTGCGAACGAGCGCGGGCCGGCTCCAGCCGCCATCCCCGGGCGGAGGTTCTTGAGAGGCGGGCGCCACCATGGGATCTGGATCTGTGTTGAAACCGCCGGGCTCCGGCGTCTTCCTGGGCTCGGAAAGGCCGGACAAGGTCCTTTGGCATTCGTCGCAAAGACGGCCGCGGCCACGATGCGCGGCCCCACAGGTTTGGCAATGCACGGGCGCTCCCTCGCGAATGATTGCAACGGCCGAAAGGATACAACCATTGACCGTTCGGGGCCGGCGTGCGCCACCCGACGCCCAGCGAGCCGCGCAGCCAAGGCGGATTTCACGACCGTTTGCCGTGCTCGGCTTTTGCCGACCCAAGGCTTCAACCCGACGACATGATGAAACCCATGCGTGTTCGACGAATGCTCATGGCGCTTGCCACGTTGGGGCTGGCGCCCGTGTCCGGCATCCAGGCGGCTGCCACGGTAGCGACGAGATCCGGCCGCGGCCCGTATATCGCGGCGAGGGCTGGATCGAAGCGGGCGATGCGCAGGTCGGCATCCAATCGGCGCGGAGATACGCCCGTCCGGACGCGGGCAGCGAGCGGTTGCTGGATTACGAAATGCGCAACAGCGCCAAGTGGGAGCCGCTTGCTCCCAAGGATCGCGCGCGGGGGCGGGCGTGGTTTCGGGGCCTCTGCGCATCGGCGGAGACAACCTGCGACATGCGGTCAGTGGACCAATAGCAGGCGTGCCGGCGGCCGGCTGCGGCACAAGGCCGCCTCCGACCATTCCGGTCCAACCTGCCCGATCAGAACCGGTAGCGCACGTCGAGCGTGCCGGTGTTCTGGCGGTTGCCGTCGCCAAATTGTCCGCCGTACGCGACCCCGACCGTGGTGCGTTTGCTGACCTCGATTCCCACGGCGAGTTCGACCGCGGCCGCATCCCGCGCGACGGGCGCGCCAGTCACCGTGAACGAATCGCCGCCCTGGACGAAGCTCAGCGCGCTAGCCGGATTCACGTCGCCGAAGGCATGGCGCCACCCCAACGTGCCGCGCGCGTAGCCGCGCGCGCCCGCGCTATCGAAGCGGGTCAGCGCATGCAGTCCAAGGGTCGTGGTGGTGACGTCGTTGCGGCTGCTTTGTCCGCGCAGTGCCGCGTCGCCGCCCGATTCCGAGAAGCCACGCGTGCGCATATCGCTATAGTTCGCCGCGGCAAAGGGTTCCAGGGTGAGATGGTCGTTTACCGCTGCGGCGTAGCCCAGTTCGGTGAAGAACTGACTGGTGCTGGCGCTGTAACTGGCCTTCAGCGTCTGGTCGAGCCCGGCGGCGGCGGTGTTGCGCTGCGTGTCCAGGTCGCTCCAGGTGTAGGCCGCTCCCAGGCTCACGTTGATCTTGCCCGCGCCCGCGTCGAATGCCTTGCCACCGTAGACCGCGATGCTGTAGCTGTCGGCTTCGGTACGGGAAGCGCGGTCGGTGGTCCGGCTGCGGCCGTCGTTGTAGCCTAACGCACCTCCCAGGCGCCAGCCAGCGCCCACAGCGTGGTCGCCGCCGATGGTGATGCCGGCGTCGGAGAGAGTCGTTCTGGCCGTATTGCCGTCGCCACCCAGCGTGGTCCAGTTGCCCGATACCTGTGTCCACAACGGCTGGGCGGCTGCCTGCGGTAGCGCTGCCGCGTCGCCCAGGCCAAGCTGGGCGGTCGGCGCGCCGGGCATCCAGCCCGCATTGAGATTGGCGCGCAGGCGCGTGATGGGCGCCTGGCTGAAGGTGCTGGTCAATCCTTGCAGCGCCGAAATCGCGCTGGCGTGCGACTCGCCGGACAGGGCGTTGTAGGCCGCAGGCGGCGCGCCGTCAGGCAGGTTCAGTACATGCTGGTAGAGCGCGCTGTTCGTGGGCAGGCTTTGCAGCCCCCCGGCGACCGCGCGTTGGTTGCCGGTGGTGGCGGCGTCGGCGAACTGGATCGGGCGCGTGCCGCCGTCGTCGGGCACCTGCTTCAGGCTCACCGTCAGATCGACGCGGTGGCTGTCGTACGACAGCGTCGGCGTCAGGAAAGCCAGGTTGCTGGACACTGCGTCAAAACGTCCCAGCACGCCATTCTCGGCGGTCAGGATCGCGTAGGTCGTGGAGGGGGCATAGTTGCCGTTTTGGGCCATTTGCACGACTGAACCCGACAGCGTGGCCGTGCCTGCCACGTGCACGCCGCTATTCTGGCCGCTGGCGGTTGACGCGACGCGATAGGTGGAGCCCGGCTGGAATGCCAGGTCACCCCGCAGCCGCATCTGGCCAAGCGGTTGGGCGGCATTGCCCGGCGACAGCGTGGCGCCGGATCCGATGGTCACGCTGTCCAGGGTGCCGGTGCCCGCCAGTGTGGTGCCCGCAGCGGCCTGGACCTTGCCGCCCAGCTGGCCGTCGACCTGCAGGGTGCCGGCGGTCAACTGCGTGGTGCCGGTATATGCGCTGCTGTCGCCCGTCATGAGCAGGGCGCCGGCGCCTTGCTTGGCGGTCGCGCCTGCGCCGGAAAGCGCGCCAGCGTAGGTGAAGTCGTCCAAGCGGTTGAAGACCAGACTGCCCTGGTTGACGATATCGCCGACGATCGAACCGGTTGTGCCGCCGTCGCCCACCTGCAGCGTGCCGGTTTCAATCGTCGTCACGCCGGTGTGTGTGTTCTGGCCCGTCAGCACCAGCGTGCCCATGCCGGCCTGGCGTAATTGACCGGCGCCGCTCAGGTTGCCCGCGAATACCACGCGGTCGCCGCGCTGGAAGGCAAGCGCCGCCCCGGCGGACACGTCGGCGTTGCCGGTGATGCTGCCCGAGCTGGCGCCATCGCCGACTTGCAGCGTGCCGGCCCGGACCGAGGTGCCGCCGAGATAGGTGTTGTTGCCGGTCAGCACGAGGGTGCCAGCCCCCAGCTTGGCCAAACCGCCGTCGCCTGCAAGCGCCTGCGCAACCGTGAAGGTGTTGCCGGCGTCGGCAATGTCCAGACCACCGCCTGCGGCGCCCAGCGTGATGGCCCGGCCGGTGCTCTGGAATCCCGTGCCGGTCACGCGTAGCGTGCCGCCCTGGAAGTCCAGCCCGGCCGTCGAGGCGCCAAGGTTGCTGTCGCTGGACACCGAAAGCGTGCCCAGGGTCAGGCGCGTGGCAAGCGTGTAGGCGTTGGCCCCGTTTAGCACCAGCGTGCCCAGGCCTGTCTTATTGATACCGTTGCCGGTCAGCACGTTGTCGATGGTGGCCGTCCATGACGCGGCGGCCGCGCTGCCATCGCCGACACGCACTTCGCCAAACGCGGCGGACGAAACGCCGCCCAGTGTCAGCGCGTCGCCGTTCAAGCGATAGCCGTCGCTGGCGAACTGTATGCCTTTCGCGGACACCGTCCCTGGCGTTGCATCGACCGTCACGATGCCCGCCGCGCCGCCGAAAATCGCAAACGCGTCGGCAGGCTGGCGGGGGCCGGTCACGGCGCCCGCGGCGTTCGTCCAGCTGGCGCCGGTTGCCGACCACACGCCCGAACCGCCGCCCATCTGAGTGGGGCTGGCCAATCCGTTGGCGTTCCAGAAATTGAGGTCCGTGCCTGCGGTGTTTAGAAGGTTGATGGATCCGGCAAGGTACTGAATGGACAGATCCGCAGGCCCCACGAGGCCGGCGCCGGACGTGGACAGCAAGCCGGTATAGTCGAACAGCCGATACAGTCCGATGCCGAAGCCGCCAGCATCCTGCACGGTCAACTGGCTGCCATTCAGGCGCAGGTCGCCATTGACCGTCACGCTGTGGCTGGCGCCGGATGCGCCCAGGCTAAACTCGACCAGGCTTGAGGCGCCCAGGCTCAGGTCGCCATTGACGGTGAACACGCCGCCCGGATTACCCGGGGCGAGACGGCCGCCAGCCGTCACGGTGACGTCACCGTTAACCTGGCCGAAGCCGCCCAGCGTGGCGTGGTTGGCCACGGTGATATTGCCATTGACGCGCGCCGTGGCGTGCGAGGCGTCCGCACCGATCTGCAGCAAGCCTCCCATTACCTGGGTGTTGCCGGTATAGCTGTTGACGCCGTTGAGCGCCAGCGTGCCGGCCCCGTACTTTTGCAGGCCGCCGGTGCCCGCGATCTCTCCGGCGTAGGCGCCCGTCTGCAAGGTCAGCGTCGTGGCGCCAAGATCCACTTTTCCACCGGTGCCGTTCAGCGTTTGCAACGAATGGTCGCTGCCGCCGGACAGGTCCAAGGTGCCGCCGGTGTTGACGGTGATCGTGGAGCTTGCGATGAGGCTGCCCCCCGGCCCCAACGCCAGCGTGCCGCCGTTGACCGTCAGACCGCCCGCGAACGGGTTCGGTCCCGTCAGCGTCTGGCTTCCGGTGCCTGCCTTGACCAGCGCGCCGGTACCCGAAATGATGCCTTGGAATGTGCTGCTGGTGTTGCCGTCAAGCGTCAACGTATTGGCACCCAGCAATACGTTGCCCGCGCCCAGCAGCGCTTGCAGGGACTGGTTTCCTGCGGCGCTCAGATCCAGCGTCGTGCCAGACGACAGGTTGGCCGTCGACGCTGCCAGGCTGCCCCCCGTGCTGATTGCAAGCGTGCCCGCGGTGACGCGGGTTTCACCGGTATGGGTATTCGCGCCGGCCAGCATCAGCGTGCCTGTGCCGGATTTGCTTAGCGTTCCGGTGCCGGAAAGTACGCCGGCATAGGTGCCCGTGGTGTCCTGCGTGAAAGACAACGTGCCACTGTTGGCGATGTTGCCTTGGAGGCTGGCGGTATCACCCTGAAGGGTGGCTCCGGCGTTGACGGTGGTGCCGCCGGCATACGTGTTGATACCGCGCAGGATAAGCGTGCTGCCGCTTGCGACGGTCAGGCCGCCCATCCCCGACAGGACGCCCGACAAGGTGAAGGGGTGGGTGCCGGTCGCCAGGAGGCTGTGATTGCCGGCCCCGAGGTTCACGAGCGTGATGGGGTTGGCGACCGTCAAATCGTCGGCGGCGGCAGAGACGCTGCCGCCCCGAGCGGTGATGGCGCCCGTTCCCAGCACCTCGCCATTTGCCAGCTGCGCCGAACCGCCGTTGAGCTCAATGCCGCCGCCCGTCGTGAGCGGTGCGCCACTCAGACTCCATGTGCCGCTGTTGATCCGCAAATTCTGGAAGTTGATGTAGGTGTCGCCGGACGCGCTGCCGTTGCCGCTGGTGCCACTGCCCGAATCTGCCGGCAGCACATTCTGCAGAACCAGCGTGTTGTTGCCGCCTGTCCCGCCATCGATCGTGCCGGGGGGCGCAAAACGCAGGCCCGGCATGCCGGTAACGGTAAGGTCAGCATTGGCGGAGCCGCCTCCGCGCACGACGAGGGAACCGGTGACAGCGGTAAACGTGTTATCTCGGCCCTGGCCCAGCGATACGCTGCCAACGACGAACCCTGAATTGGCAAAGCTGTTTCCCTTGTCGGGATCGGCGGGCGCCTCGAGCGCAACGCGGCCCAGGATCGTGCCCGAATTGACGAATTCGATGTTGCCGCCGCCAAAGGCCGCCACGACGGGCAGGTCCGCGCTATTGATCTGCACGCTTGAGATCGTGCGGCTGCTTATCATGCCTGCGTTGCTAAGATGGCTCACTCCGCCGCTGCCGTTCTGAACGGCTATCGCCATGCCATTCAAGTTGGGGAGGGTGGTGTAGCCCCCCGCGGTGCCGGAGATGGTTCCGTTGACCGTGTTGACGATGCGGTGGGTGTTGGCGGCGGCATTGCCGACGGTCAGCCCCGCCGAAGGCAAGATGGGGCTGCCGAGCAGATTGGAGTCGATCCTGCCTTCGTTGGTCAATGCCACGTTGTTGCCCGTCAACGCCATCGCCGCGCTGCCGCTGTTCAGCAAGACCCCCAACGATGCGTCCCGCGCGACGTGCACCGTGAGGTCGTTCGCGCCGCTGGAGAAGCTGGGCGATGCCGGATCGGCCGCTTCTGTGCAGGTCACGTCCGTGCCCAATTCCGTGCAGGCCGCCTGAACCGCGGCGCTCAGGGCGGATAGGCCGATCGTTAGGGTCAGCTGTGCCACATAGCGGGGCCGGCGCCCCGTGACGCAGCCTCCCGCCGGCGACGGTCCGCCGCGCGATTGCGATGCCAGTTCCGACGCGGCTTGCCAGACGCGCAAGCGACGGTTCCATACCAGGCGGTATATGTGGTTCAAAGCAGGGTGCTCCGGTGGGCGTGAATTCGGGTCAATAAATAATCGATCTTCGCGGAAGGTAATCGGCCGAAAAAAGGCCAAATTCCGGCTTTTGAAAAGACATATCCCCGGCGACGAAGGCTGCCTGGCCATTGCGTGGAGTCTTTGGCGGCATGAGGGATAATGCCTGCTCGTTGACCGCCGCCTCCCCGTCGTGGATCTTGATCGCATGGGCAAGAACAACCCGCCAGCCGTCCCAACGCTGACCATCTCAACCGCGTTAAGCCAGGCGTGCGCGCATTGGGACGCAGGCCAGGCGGCACATGCCGAACAACTTTGCCTGCGGGTGCTGGACGTGGCGCCGGATCATCCCGGCGCGCGTCAGTTGCTGGGTGTGATGGCGCACGCCTATGGGCAGTTGGACGTGGGTATCGAGCACATGCGGGCCGCCTGCCGCTCACCGCTTGCGCCGAGCGTCTGTCATAGCAATCTGGCCGAGATGTGTCGCCAGAAGGGGCTGCTGGACGAAGCAGAAACCGCGGCGCGGCGCGCGGTGGCGCTGGAGCCTCAGTCGGTCGAGGGCTGGAACAATCTGGGCATCATCTTGCAGGAATCCGGGCAACTGCCCGCCAGCCTTGAATGCCTGCAACGCGTCGCCGCGCTATTGCCCGACAGTCCCGAGGTTCACAACAATCTGGGCAATACGTGCAAGCGCCTGGGCGATAACGCGCAGGCGCTTGCACATTACGGCCGCGCGCTGGCATTGAATCCCGACTACGCGCGAGCGCTCTGCAACCAGTCGGTGGCCCTGAGCGACGACGGTCGCCATGACGAGGCCCTGGCGGCCATCCGCCGCGCCATCGACATCGACCCGCTGATACCGCAGGGCCCTCAGATCCTGGCGCGCATCGAGCTTGCTTGCGACGCGATGAAGGCCGAAGGCGTACCGGCAGATCCGGAGGCCGTCGCGCATTGGCGGAAAGCCGTTCAGGCCCTGCGTTCGCAGGGCAGGGTGGACGAGGCGCGGTCGATGCTGGAACGCATCGTGCGCGCCGTGCCGGGCGATGCCGGCGCGCGGTTCAATTTGGCCGAGGTGTTGCTGTTGCAAGGCGACTTCGAAGCGGGTTGGCGCGAGTACCGCTTCCGCTACCGGATGGCGCATACCGCGATGCGCGAACGGCATATGCAAAAGCCGCGATGGGCGGGGCAGCCCATCGAAGGCCAGACGCTGCTGATTCACGACGAACAGGGCTACGGCGACACGTTCCAGTTTTTGCAGTTGCTGGCATGGGCGCGTGAACGCAGCGGTGCGCGCGTGGTCCTGGAAGTCAATCCGAATATCCATGCGTTGGCCGAACGCGGAGAGGGGGCCGACAAGGTGATTCGTGCCGGCACGATACCGCCCGCTTTCGATTTCCATTGTGAATTGATGAGTTTGCCGCTTGCGCTGGGTTTGCGCGTGACCGACCTGCCGGTCCGCACCGCCTATCTGCGCGCGGACCCGGAGCGGGTCGAACAGTGGCGCAAACGCCTGGCGACGTTGCCGCGTCCATGGGTCGGGCTGGCATGGGCGGGGCGGCCAAGCCATCCGAACGATGCGCAACGATCGCTGGCGCTGGCCGACCTGGCGCCGCTGGCGCAAGACGGCGTGACCTTCATCGCGCTGCAAAAGGGCAATGCGGCGGCTCAGGCCGCCATGCCGCCCCAGGGCATGGCGATGGTGTCGCTTTGCGATGACATCCGCGATTTCGACGACACCGCCGCCATCCTCACATTGCTGGACGTGCTGGTGTCCGTGGACTCATCGCCCGCGCATCTTGCGGGCGCGCTGGGCTGTCCGGTCTGGGTCATGTTGCCGTTTGAACCCGACTGGCGCTGGCTTCGCGACCGTGCGGACTCCCCGTGGTATCCGTCCATGCGGCTGTTCCGCCAACCCGCCCCGCAAGCGTGGGCCCCGGTGCTGGCGGAAGTAGCGGACGCGCTCTGCATGCTGAAAAGCGCTTGCCGTCTTTAACCGGCAAGGCAATCAGGTAGGCCACCCGGCCCCCCAGTGCCCAATAGATATGCCACAGCGACAGCACGATGAACACGGCACAGGTCAAGGCGGCAATGATGGCTTACATGATGATTCCGGAAAGTTGGCACCGGCGTGATTGTGCCCCGGATTTACGCAGTAGGGGCGCGGCTTGCGGTGGTCAGCCCTTCCGTTTGCGGGTCTTGCTCTCCAGGTAGTGTTCGCCCCAGGACTTCATCGCTTCCAGTGTCGGAGCCAGCGTGGTGCCCAGCGTCGTCAGCGTGTATTCCACCCGTGGAGGCACTTCGGCAAAGACTTCACGGCTGACAATGCCGCTGGCCTCAAGTTCGCGCAGCTGCAACGTCAACGAGCGCTGCGTGACGCTGCCGATCAGCTTTTTCAGTTCGCCGAAACGCTTGGTTCCGCCAAGCAGGTAGTGAATGATCAACGGCTTCCATTTGCCGCCCGCGATGTGTACGGTGATTTCCACCGCGCATCGGTATTGATCGAGCTTTCCAGCCGCCATGACGCTGCCTCCGTTCGGATTGAGGCTCAATAGTATAGTTTTTATCCTTAGGTATAAAGAGTGTGCCTACTTGTAAAAAAGACACTGGATTTTGATAATGCCGTCTTACGGAAGCTTGCCTTCCATGTCGGAGAAAAATCCATGAAAGCCGCTTTTTACGAACGCCAGGGCCCCGCGCATGAGGTGCTTTGCGTCGCTGAAGTTCCCGATCCCCAACCCGGTCCCGGGGAAGTCCGGGTGCGGGTGCACGCGTCGGGGCTGAACCCGACGGACCTCAAGGCCCGCACGGGGTTCTCTGCCGCGATGCCGTTCCCGCGAGTCATCCCGCACCAGGACGGCGCGGGCGTCATCGATGCGGTGGGCGATTCGAAAGAGGCGGGTCGGGTGGGCCAGCGGGTATGGATCTATGAGGCGCAGTACGGCAGGCCGACGGGAACCGCGGCTGACTATGTCGTGGTGCCGTCGACGCAAGCCGTGCCACTGCCTGACAACGTGTCCTTCGAGGTCGGGGCATCACTCGGCATCCCGGCCTTGACGGCCCATCGCTGTCTCTTCGCCGATGGCGACATCCGGGGCAGGAATGTACTGGTGCAGGGTGGAGCGGGCGTGGTCGGTACCGCCGCCATCCTCTTGGCAAAGTGGGCGGGCGCGTGGGTGGCGGCCACCGTCATGAATGAAGAGCAGGCCGCCGTCGCGCGCGCGGCGGGCGCGGATCTGGTGCTGGACCGTTTGAATGACGACGTTGCCGCCGCCGTCAACGCACGCACGGGAAACACGGGCGTGGACCGCATCGTCGACGTTAACGTGAAGGCGAACCTGGATATCGACATTGCATGCCTGGCGCCAGGGGGTGTCATCAGTTCCTACGCGATGACGCATGCCGCCGATGCGCTCACGGTGCCGCTGTTAAGCGCGATGGTGCATGGATGCGTGTTGCGCTTCGTGTTTATCTATTCGGTGCCCGTGGCGGCGAAAATCGAGGCGATCCGGGACATCAATGCCTGCCTGGCCAGTGGCAACTATGCCCCCCATATCGGGATGAGGGTGCCGCTGGAGAAGATCGCCGATGCGCACGTCGCGCTTGAGTCGGCATCCGTCGTGGGCAAGGTACTCGTCGTGTTGTGAGTTGCTGCCTTGCAGCATGGTCTTTGGTCAAAATGCGCCCAAAAAGGGGGGCTATTGGACCGCTCGTCATCGCTAATTCTGATCGTAGAATCTGGCTGATGATCAGGGAGGATCATGACAACAGGACATCTCTCAAGCCGGTTCGGGGCGCTTTTGATTCTTGTGCCGACCTTGGCGCTTGCGACGTTTTTTGGAGCTATCGCTTATTCGCTCAAGGCTTCACTCCTGGACGACGCCATTGATCACCATAATGTTCATCTGCTCCAGCGTTCGCTTGCCATCGCGAACGAGCAGGCCGCCATCATCGACGAGCTGAGCGCCCCAGCCGTGGCATGCTCGGCCGAGGACCTGGCTCTGATGAGAGAGAAAGTCTTTCAGTCGAAGTACGTGGGGGATATTGCACGGATTTCGGATGGGGCAATACAGTGTTCGGCGGTGTGGGGAGAATGGGGCGAGCCCTATGTCTTGCCTGCCGAGCGAACGCCGATGCACCAGGACATCTTCGTATGGAGGAAACTCGCGAACCCGGTCCATCCGGCGCTCATCGCGGACGTTGCCGCAAACGACCGCGTGGCGGTTTTTAATGGCCCCAACGCGTTCGTTGATGTAGAAGACCACACCGGCCATTTGTGGGGACGCACGTACTCAAGGGATGGCAGCGTGATCCAGGAGTTCGGTGCTTCCCCGTCTCCCGAGGCCGACACAAGCATTTTCGGGAAAATCACCAGCGCGTTCCTGATTGTCCGAAGCGGATCGACGTGTTTGTCGCCCGGCCAGCCTGATATCTGCGTGGCCTCCACAGCGCTGGTGGACGCGCGCGTCATGGTCCTGGCTATCGGGCTGGTGGGCGGGCTGGTCGGTGTCGCGTGTGGCGTGGCGCTGTTCCTGTCGTGGCGAGGCGCAAACGGCCTACGGGTAAGTCTTGCCAAAGCGATACGCCGAGAAAAAATACAGGTTCGCTATCAGCCGCTTTGCGCGCTCGAGACCGGCGAAATGGTCGGCGCCGAAGCGCTGGCCCGTTGGACGCACGACGAGGTCGGTCCTATTCCTCCGGACACCTTCATCCCTTGGGTCGAATCGATGGGGCTTCGGCGAGCTTTCACCCAATACATCATTC
Source organism: Achromobacter sp. MYb9 (assembly GCF_002975275.1). Classification (GTDB taxonomy): domain Bacteria; phylum Pseudomonadota; class Gammaproteobacteria; order Burkholderiales; family Burkholderiaceae_B; genus Achromobacter. The sequence goes on from NZ_PCOQ01000007.1 coordinate 58,428, forward strand.
GGAACGCGATTGACGGGGTAAAGGATCGGCTGACCGGCGCAAGACCGTTCTATCTTAGCGTCAACGTCTTTCCGGCCGACCTGGAAGATGAATCGTTCCTTGATTTTCTCGTTGCTTGCGTCAAAGAACGAGGCGTCGCGCCTAAACGGATCGTGGTCGAAGTCACGGAGTCGGCAAAGTTCTCGTCCGCGTCCCCGGCAGAGCTGATCAGCCGCTTTCGCGTGGCAGGTTTCAATGTCTTTTTGGATGACTTCGGCGTGGGCTATTCCAACTTGGGCAATGTCCTGCAATGGGACGTCAGCGGAATCAAGCTGGACCGGATTTTTATCCAGTCAATCGGAGATGCACCGAACACCAACCCGGTGCTGGACCAAGTGATCGAAATGGCAAAACAGCTTAACGTCGAACTGGTCGTGGAGGGCTTGGAAACGCGACGGCAGGTCGACTACATCCGGGAACGGGCGCCGCATGCCATCGGCCAGGGGTGGTTTTTTGGGCGTCCCGCCTCTGCCGACGAGTTGGGCAAAGTGGCTCACGCCAGGCGGAACGGCTTGCTCTCTTGATGCTGGGTGGAACAGGAAGCCGTCGCAGGGCCTGGCGCCGCCGTTGTGAGACCGCTTTCGGCTGTGGATTCAGACGGTCAGTGCAACACTGCGTCCAGCGCTTCAGCCGGGATGGCAGAAGTAAACGACCATATTGGTAGCAATACTAAAGTGCCTGTGCGCCGTGCGAGACGGCGCTCTGTCCCGACCTGGGGACAGGATCGTAGCGCTGTAAGGGCCCGGCGCGTCAACGCTGATAGGCCTCGACGCCCGAGCGACTTTATTTCCTGTCTTCAGTTCACCAGTACCGGCTTCTCGCGATATCGGTCGGGGAAGGTCTTCGCCAGGTTCTCCACCTTGGGGATGTCGTTCACCATGATGTACATGCTGTACGGGTGGCGCACCAGATAGTCCTGGTGATAGCCCTCGGCCGGATAGAAGGCCTGCAACGGTTCGACCGTGGTGGCTAGCGTCTTGGGGTAGACGCCTGTCTGGTTCAGCTGCGCGATGTAGGCTTCGGCGACCTTGCGCTGGCTGTCGTCGGACGGGAAAACGGTCGAGCGGTACTGCGTGCCGCTATCCGGACCCTGGCGGTTCAGTTGCGTCGGATCATGCGCTACCGAGAAGTAGATTTGCAGCAGTTGGCCGTAGCTGATTTGCTTGGGGTCGTAGGTGATTTCCACGGCCTCGGCGTGGCCGGTTCGTCCGCTGCTTACGGCGTCGTAGTTGGCCATGCCGGCTTTGCCGCCGGCATAACCCGATACGGCGTTGGTCACGCCCTTCACGTGCTGGAACACGGCTTGCACGCCCCAGAAGCAGCCGCCGGCAATGACGGCCTTTTCCTGCAAGGCCGGGTCCTTTGACGGGTCGACGGCGGGGGGCGGAATGATGAAGGCGGATTCGCGGGCTTGAGCGGCGCCCGCGGCCAACAGGCCGATGGCGGCGGCCAGGGCGGCGCAGTGTTTGCGGAACGGGATGTTCATGGTGTGGCGTCCTGATAGGGGCAATCTGGGGTCAGGCCTGGGGAGCGAAGGTCATGGCTACCCCGTTCATGCAATAGCGCAAGCCGGTCGGCCGTGGGCCATCGTCGAAGACGTGGCCCAGGTGGCCGCCGCAGTTGGCGCAGTGGACGGCGGTGCGGACCATGCCGAAGCTGCGGTCGCGGGTTTCGCCGACGGCGGCGTCCAGCGGTTGCCAGAAGCTGGGCCAGCCGGTACCGCTGTCGAATTTGGTGTTTGACGAGAACAGCCGCTGTTCGCAGCCCGCGCAAGAGAACGTGCCTTTGCGGTGTTCGTCGTTCAGCGGGCTGGTGTATGGGCGTTCGGTGCCTTCGCGGCGCAGCACGTCGAACTGCACGGGCGTCAGGCGGGCGCGCCATTGCGCGTCGGTCAGCGTGTAGGGAAACGAGGCTGGGGGGGCCGCGCCGCGCGCGGCCAGCATGGGAGCCAGGCCGGCGGCCAGTGCCGCAACGCCGCCCAAGCTCAGGAAATGTCTGCGATTCAATGTCATGGGATGGCTCCTTGCAGGAGTAAGGGGCAGCCCCCGCGCTTGCCGGCGGGCGAAGCGGGGCGGGCTGCCGCAAGGGGGATTATTTCTTCATGCTGTCGTTGGCCATGCCGCCCTTGGACATGCCGTCTTTCGACATGCCATCCTTGGACATGCCATCCTTCTTCATCCCGTCGTGCGCCATGCCGTCTTTCGCCATGCCGCCTTTGGACATCCCGTCCTTGGCCATGCCGTCTTTCGCCATGCCATCCTTGGCCATCCCGTCTTTCGACATGCTGTCCTTCGACATCGAGTCCTTGGCCATATTGTCCTTGCTCATATTGTCGGCGGCATGGGCGGCCACGGCGCCAAAGGCCAGGCACAGGGAGAAAGCGGCGGTCGTGAGTGTCTTCATGATGTGTTCCTTTGATGGGAGGGGGTAAAACATGGGAATGGACAAGCGTTCCACCTAGCTTCCGCCGAACCAGTTGTAGCCCTGGTCCTCCCAGTAACCGCCTGGGTAGGTGTTGGTGACGAAAATCGCCCGGATGTGCTTGGGGTTCTTGTAGCCAAGCTTGGTGGGCATGCGCAGCTTCATGGGAAAGCCGTATTCGGGCGGCAGGGTCTTGCCGTCATAGGTCAGCGCCAGGATCGTCTGCGGGTGCAGCGCGGTCGGCATATCGATGCTGGTGTAGTAATCGTCCGAGCACTTGAAGCCCACGTATTTCGCGGTCAGGTCGGCGCCCACGCGCTTCAAGAACGTGGAAAACGGCACGCCGCCCCATTTGCCGATGGCGCTCCAGCCTTCGACGCAGATGTGCCGCGTGACCTGGTCTACCTGGGCCATGGCGCGCAGTTCTTCCAGGCGCCATTGGCGCTTGTCGGCCACCATGCCGGTGACTTCCAGCCGGAACGACGCTTCGTCGACATGACGGACCTCGTCGATGCCGTAATAGGCGTTGAACGGAAACGGCCGCGTGATCATCGATTCGGGGTAGGTCGGCGCCAGCTTGTTCGGGTCGAAAATCCAGCCTTGCACGTGGTCGTTGAAGCGGGACACGGAAGCCAGCGCCTTCTCCACGTTCTCGTCGTCGGATAGCGAGCAGCCCGATAACATTGCCAACCCGCCCAGTGTCAGGCTGTTGCGCAGGAACGTGCGGCGGGAAGGCTGTTCGACCCGTTTGGCCAACAGGTTCCTGGCCTCTTTCAGAATGGCGGGGCCATCCAGGCCCAGCAGCGATAAGCGTCTTTTCTGGCTCACGAAGGGCTCCTTATTTGCCGCGGATCATGGCGAGCAGGCTGCGCGGAACCAGCGCCACCATCACCAGATGGACCGCCACGAATGCGACCAGCAGCGCCATGGCGAAGAAATGAACCCGCCGCGCGAACTCGTAACCGCCCAGCAGTTCACGCAGCAGATCGAATTGCACCGACTTCCACAGCACCAGGCCGGACAACACCAGCACCACGATGTCGGCCATGACGAAGAGGTACGCCAGTTTTTGCACCTGGTTGTAGTGGCGCAGATCGTCGTGGGCGAGCTTGCCGCGCAGGGCGGCGCCAAGGTCGGCGGCGACGCCACGAGGGCTGACGGGGAAGAATTTGCGCCACAGGCGGCCGGTGGCCACGTTCAGCGCCAGATAGAGCAGGCCGTTGGCGAACAGCAGCCACATGCCGGCAAAGTGCCATTGCAGGGCGCCGCCCAGCCAGCCTCCCAGCGTGATGCCGTTGGGGAAGGTGAAGTCGAAGAACGGCGCGGCGTTATAGACGCGCCATCCGCTCATCACCATGATCACCACGGCCAGCGCATTAATCCAATGCATCGTCCGCAGCCATCCGGGATGGATGGCGCCGCCCGGCCGGGGGGCGGCCGGTGTATCGTGACGTGCGGGGCTTGCCATCATGGCGGGTCTCCGGGGCGTTCTGTCGTTGAAGCCATTCTTCCCCGGAGCCGATATCGGAGTCCTCACGCAAACTTAAAATATTTGTGATAACTCCCTGCCTGCGGATTGGCGACAATGGCACTACTGAATTGGTCCGAGCCCCCCATGGAATCGCCTCGCCGCGTGCTGATAGTTGAAGACGACGTCCACATCGCCGAATTGCTGCGCTTGCACCTGCGCGACGAAGGCTATGCGGTGGAACATGCCGCGGACGGCAACGAAGGCATGCGGCGGCTGGAAGAGGGCAGTTGGGACGCGCTGGTCCTGGACTTGATGCTGCCCGGCATTGACGGCCTTGAGATCTGCAAGCGGGCGCGCGCCATGGCCCGCTACACCCCCATCATCATCACCAGCGCCCGGTCCAGCGAAGTGCACCGCATCCTGGGCCTGGAATTGGGCGCGGACGACTACCTGGCCAAGCCGTTTTCCATGCTGGAACTGGTGGCGCGGGTGCGGGCGCTGCTGCGCCGCAGCGACGCGGTGGAGCGCAATGCGCGCATCGACGCCGGTAGCCTGGCCGTGCATGGGGTGTCCATCGACCCGATCGCGCGCACGGTGGATGTGGACGAACGCCGCCTGGACCTGACGCCGCGCGAGTTCGACCTGCTGCATTTCTTCGCGCGCCACCCCGACAAGGTGTTCTCGCGCATGGATCTGCTGAACCATGTCTGGGGATATCAGCACGAAGGCTACGAGCACACCGTGAATACGCACATCAACCGACTGCGCACCAAGATCGAAGCCGATTCTTCCAACCCGCAGCGCATCCTGACCGTATGGGGCAGGGGCTACAAGTTCGCGGCGGCGCCGGGCGGCACGGGAGGCGCATCATGAAACGTTTCAGTCTGACTCAACGCCTGTCCGGTGTTTTTGCGTTGCTGCTGCTGGCCAGTTGTGGCGCATCGGCCTGGTTGCAGATCGCCGCCAATTCGCGCTACGAGCAGGAAGTCGTGCAGCGTCTGTCCAGCGGGCTGGCGCAGCATATCGCCGGCACCAATGAACTGATGGACACCAATGGCTGGAAGCCGGACGCCGTGCGTTCGCTGTTCGATATGCTGATGGCGGTGAACCCCGCAGTCGAGGTCTACCTGCTGTCGAACGACGGTCGCATCGTGGGCGATGCGGCGCCGGCGGGGCAGATCAAGCGGGACCGCGTGGATCTGGCGCCCGTCAAGCGGCTGCTGGACGGCGGGATGCTGCCTATCGCGGGCGACGACCCGCGCAGTCTGGACGCGCAGAAAGTGTTCAGCGCCGCGCCCGTGCGGGTGGCGGGGCAGGACAAGGGCTATGTGTATGTGGTGCTGCAGGGCCAGGCGCACGATGCATTGGCGATGTCCGTGTCGCGCAGTTCGGTGTTGCGCACGACGCTGTGGTCGATCGCGCTGGTGGCACTGCTGGGGCTGGTGGCCGGCCTGACCGCCTTTGCCTTGATCACGCGGCCACTGCGCGGCCTGACCCGGGCGGTGCGCGCCTTTGACGGCGACGACGGCCAGGCGCTGGCCGCGCTGGAACGTCCGGGCGACGCCTCGGACAAAAGCGGTGACGAGATATCGGTGTTGCGGCGCAGCTTCGTGCAGATGGGCCGCCGGATTTCGGATCAATGGCGCGAGTTGACCCGGCAAGACCAGCAGCGGCGCGACCTGGTCGCCAATATCTCGCACGATCTGCGCACGCCGCTGACGTCCCTGCATGGCTACCTGGAAACGTTGCGCCTGAAGGACGACACGCTGGACGCCAGCGAACGCCGCCGCTATCTGGACATCGCGCTGGCGCAAAGCCGCAAGGTGGGCCGGCTGGCGCAGGAACTGTTCGAACTGGCGCGGCTGGAATCCGGCTTGGTGCGGCTGGAGCCTGAAACGTTTTCACTGCCGGAATTGGTGCAGGACGTGCTGCAGAAGTTTGAACTGGCCGCCGAGGCGCGCCAGCAACAATTGACGACGGATATCCCGCAGGCCTTGCCGTTGGTGCGCGCCGACCTGGGGCTGATCGAACGCGTCCTGACGAACTTGCTGGACAACGCGATCCGGCACAGCCCGCCGGGTGGCCGGATCGAACTTCAGCTGGGGGCGACGCAGAGCCGGGTGCAGGTGCAGGTCAGCGATTCGGGGCAGGGGATTCCGCCCGAGCTTCGCGCGGGATTGTTCACCCGGGCTTCCGCGTTGAGCCGCGGGCCGCGCGATGGCGGCGGGTTGGGGCTGGTGATCGTGCAGCGCATCCTGCAGCTGCATCAAAGCGAGATCCGGCTGGTGGAACGCGCCGAGCGTGGCGCGGTGTTCCAGTTTGACTTGTCGGCAGCGCGTTGACGTTCACCGGCCCATCGCCAAGGTGTCAGGCGGCGGCGGGCATCTTGCCGTGCAGCAGGTAGTCCATCAGTTCGCGCACCGAGCGCATGGCGTCGCCGAACGGCAGCTTTGACGCGCCGCGGAAGAACAGGCCGCGGCTGACCTCGCCGCGCAGGGCGGCGGCCAGCTTCAGGTCGATGCAGAACTGGCCGAAGCGCGACAGACCGTCGCGCAGGCCGCATTGCGTAAGGCAATCCATGCGCTGGCTGCAACGCCGGGGATCGGCGCGGGTGCCGGCTTGCAGCGTCTTTTCCTGGCGCAGATAGCGGGTCAGCCAGGGCGTTGCCACCGCGCGTGCCGGCAGACCGGCGACGCTGGTGAATTCGGCAAGTTCGGCAGGGTCCGCATCCATCAGCACCCGTTTGAAGTTCTCGTGCGCGTCGCCCTCATGGGTGACGGCGAATGCCGTGCCCACCTGTACGCCGTCAGCGCCGTTGGCAAGCCAGTGGCGCACCTGTTCGTGGCTGCCGACGCCGCCCGCGACAATCAGGCGCGGCGCATCCTGGCCCAGTTGCAGTTCGTCGAAAAGCGCATGGCATTCGGTCAGGACGCGCTGGAAATCGAAGCGTTCGTGGTGGAGGTCGTCCAGGCGCGCCGCGCCCAGGTGCCCGCCCGCATGGCCCGGATGTTCAATGACCACGGCGTCGGCAAGCTTGCCTTTCTTCATCCATTTCTTCAGCACGACCGCCACGCCGCGCGCTTCCGACAGGATCGGCACCAGCGCGACCTTCGGGAAATCGGCCGTCATTTCAGGCAGGTCCATCGGCAGGCCGGCGCCCATCACGATGGCTTGCGCGCCGCTTTCGCAGGCCTGGCGCACCAGCGCGGGGTGGCCGCGTACGGCCTTCATGACGTTGACCGCGATCAGGCCGCGCCCTTGCGCCGCGTCGAGCGCGGCACGCACTTCGCGGTCCAGCGCGACCAGGTTGGCGCTGTCGATGACGTCGCGGTCATTGCATTTGTCGGTTGTTTCAAGCAGATCGGGGTGGTGATGGCGCAAATCGATGCTGGCGATGGTGCCTACCGCGTTCAGGCTGGCAACCGCGCCAGCCAGGCGGTGAGCGGACACGCCTACGCCCATGCCGCCCTGAACGATGGGCAGCAATTCGCGTCCGGCGAGTTTGAGTGATTTGAACCACGTCATGTTGAGTCTTTCCTCTGGTCAAGTGGACAGAGGCTAGAGCAAGGGATGACGGGTCGCCTTGCGCGGGATCAAGCCGGGGGGCAATGGCGCGGGCGGGGTCGCCCGCCGCCGCGCTTAGCCGACGCTGCCCGTCAGCCGATTGGCGGCTTGCAGCACGGACGCCAGGTGATCCGGGTTGTAACGGTGCGCGGGCGCCGTCAGCGTGACCGCCGCCGCGATGCCGCCGGACAGCAGGAAGACGGGCGCCGAGATGCCGGCGACTTCACTCAGGCGGTCGCCTAGCGCGGCGAAATAGCCGTCTTGGCGAATCCGCGCGTACAGCGCCTGGTCCGGGCCGGGGGCGTGCCCCAGGATGTCGTCATAGGCCGTCAGCACGCGTCCGCCGCTACCGCGTTCCAGTGGCAGCAGGTCGCCGGCCCGGATGTGGTCGCGCACCGGGTGCGGGGAATCCACGCGGTACAGGCACAGCCGGGCATCGCCTTGGCGCACATGGTAAGCCGCGCTTTCGCCGGTGGCGGCCACCAGTTCCCGCAGCACGGGCATGACCACGTGCTCCAGCGAGAACGACGCCGAATAGATGCTGTGCAGGCGGGCCACTTCGGGCCCCAGCGCATAGCGGCCGTCGTCCAGGCGGCGAATCCACTGCGCGTGTTCCAGCGACGCCAGCAGGCGCAGCACGGTGCTCTTGTATAGCCGCGTGCGTTCCGCCAGATCGCCCAGCGATAGCGTCCGGTCGGCAGCGGTGAACACAGCCATCAGGCTCATCGCCCGGTCGACGGCGGCCACGCCGCCTTCAGCGGCATCGGCATCCGCGACGGATTCAGTGGCGGCTTTACGGGGCACGGCGCGCCCCGGTCGGACAGCGGACTTCAATGTGCATATTCCATCCTTTAGAACGATTGGGGCCATTGTAGGCACAGCCCGGCGGGCAATTCGGGCCGTGTCCCCGCTTGACAGTGATTTTGCATTCGTCTCTAATTCTATTAGAAAGAACATTGTTCTATTAGATAGAATTAAATCGGAGGCAGGAAGATGGCGAGCGACATTACGGCCGAAACGGATGTCTTGATCAGCGAAGTCGGGCCGCGCGACGGGCTGCAATCGGTCAAGGCCACCATGCCGACCGCCGACAAGTGCCGGTGGATCGATGCGCTGGTCGCCGCGGGCGTGCGCGAGATCGAAGTGGCGTCGTTCGTGCCCGCGCGGCTTCTGCCGCAGATGGCGGATGCGGCGCAGGTCGTGGCCCATGCGATCCGCCATCCGGGCGTGACCGTGATGGCGCTGGTGCCCAATCTGCGCGGGGCCGAGGCGGCATTGCGCGCAGGCGTCCACAAGTTGACGCTGCCGGTGTCCGCCAGCCGCGCCCATTCGTTGGCCAATGTGCGCAAGACGCCGGAAGACATGGTGGAAGAGGTTCGCGCCATCGTGGCGCTGCGCGACGGCATCGCACCCGGCGTCACGCTCGAGGCTGGAATTTCAACGGCCTTCGGCTGCACCTTGCAGGGGCTTGTGCCGGAAGACGACGTAATCCGGCTGGCGGCGATGTGCGTCGAGGCGGGCGCGGACGAATCGGGCCTGTCCGACACCGTGGGCTACGCCAACCCCGCGCAGGTGCGCCGCCTGTTCCGTCGCTTGCGCAGCGAAATCGGGGCCCGCGCCGGCGCGGCCCATATGCACAACACCCGGGGCCTGGGGCTGGCCAATTGCCTGGCCGCCTGGGAAGAGGGCGTGCGCACGTTCGACAGTTCGCTGGGCGGATTGGGCGGATGCCCCTACGCGCCGGGCGCATCGGGCAACGTCGTCACCGAAGACCTGGTCTTCATGTTCGAGGCGATGGGCGTGCGCACCGGGATCTCGCTGGAAAAAATCATCGCGGCGCGCTCGCCGCTTGCCGCCGGCTTGCCCGGCGAGCCGCTGTACGGCATGACGCCCGATGCCGGGCTGCCCAAAGGCTTTTCGTCTTCCCGACCCGTTTCCCCATGAAGGTGCCTGACATGTCCAGCCGTCCCCCGTCCCGTCTTCCGTACGAAGGCATTCGCGTCGTCGAATTCACCCACATGGTGATGGGGCCTACGTGCGGCATGCTGCTGGCGGATCTGGGCGCCGAAGTCATCAAGGTGGAACCGGTGGGCGGCGATTCCACGCGTCGCCTGTTGGGGTCCGGCGCGGGGTTCTTTCCCATGTTCAACCGCAACAAAAAGAGCATCGTGCTGGATCTGAAGCAGCCCGAGGGCATTGAGGCTGCGCGGCGCCTGATCGATTCCGCCGACGTGGTCAGCGAGAACTTCAAGTCCGGCGTGATGGAGAAGCTGGGCCTGGGGTATGCCGCGCTGAAGGCGCGCAACCCCCGGCTTGTCTATGTCAGCCATAAGGGCTTTTTGCCGGGTCCGTACGAAAACCGGACCGCGCTGGATGAAGTCGTGCAGATGATGGGCGGGCTGGCCTACATGACGGGCCGTCCCGGCGATCCGCTGCGCGCGGGCGCCAGTGTCAACGACATCATGGGCGGCATGTTCGGCGCGCTGGGCGCGATGGCGGCGCTGGCGCAGCGCGAACACACTGGCGCCGGCATGGAGGTGCAGGCGTCGCTGTTCGAGAACAATGTCTTCCTGGTGGGCCAGCACATGATGCAGCACGCGATGACCGGGCGCGCGCCGGCGCCGATGCCCACCCGCATTTCCGCATGGGCCGTGTACGACGTCTTCACCGTGAAAGACGGCGAGCAAGTGTTTCTGGCCGTCGTCAGCGATAAGCAATGGGACATTTTCTGCCGTGCATTTGGCCTGGCGGACTGGCTGGCCGATCCGCGCCTGAAGACGAACAACGACCGCGTGCAGGCCCGCGATTGGCTATTGCCGCAGTTGCGTGCGCACCTGGCTGGCTACCGCGCGTCTGAACTGGCCGCCATGTTTGAGCGGGAAGGCTTGCCGTTCGCACCGATCACGCGGCCGGAACAGCTTTTCGACGATCCGCATCTGAAGGCAACGGGCGGGCTTGCGCCGGTCACGCTGCCTGACGGACGCGAAACCCGGGTGCCGCTGGCCCCGCTGACGCTGGACGGCGTCCAGCCCCCCATCCGCCTGCAGCCGCCGGCCGTGGGTGAACACACCGACGAGCTCTTGCGAGCCGTTGGCTATCGCGACGACGAAATCGCGGCCTTGAAGGCAAGGCACATTACACAAGGAGACAAACCCTCATGATCGCTCTATCTCGACGCTCGTTCCTGGGCGCAGCCCTCTGCGCGGCCGCATTGCCGTTACGGGCGCAGACCGACGCCGGCTATCCCAATGGCCGTCCGATCCGCCTGATCGTCCCGTATACGCCAGGCGGCGGCACGGATTCCGTGGCGCGCGCCATCGCGGCCAAGATCACGGGCGCGGCCGGCTGGTCCGTCGTGGTCGAGAACCGTCCCGGCGCGGGCGGCAACATCGGCCTGGACTATGTCGCCAAGACCAAGCCTGATGGCTTCATGCTGGGTCTGGGGCAAACCGCCAACCTGGCCATCAATCCGGCGTTGATGCCGAAGATGCCCTTCGACGCCGAAAAGGACTTTTCCGCCGTTGCGCTGATCGCGTCGCTGCCGGTGGTGCTGGTGGTGAAGGCCAACGCGCGCTGGAACACCTTGGCGGATCTGGTTCGCGACGCCCGTGCCGCGCCCGGATCGATCAAGCAGGCGCTGGCGGGGTCGGGCACCGTGGGCCATCTGGCGGGTGAACTGCTGGCCTACCAGGCAAAGTTCGAAGTGCTGAACGTGCCCTATCGCGGCGCGGCGCCAGCCTTGAACGATTTGCTTGGCGAGAGCACCGACTATATGTTCGCCACGCCGCAGGCCGCGCAGGAAATGTTGAAGGGCAAAGTGTTGCGCCCCTTGGCTGTCACGGCGCGGACGCGGTTGCCTATCCTGCCCGATGTGCCCACGGTGGCCGAGTCTGGCTTCGAGGGGTTCGAGGCGCTGGACTGGAAGGCGCTGGTCGCGCCCGCCGGTACGCCCCGGGACGTGGTGCAGGCGGTCAACGGCGTCGTGGAAAAGGTGCTGGCCGATCCGGCCACGGTGGCGCTTTTCACCGCCGAAGGCAGCACGGCGATGGGTGGCACGCCCGAGGCGGCGCAGCAGTACATTCTTCAGGAACAGAAGAAGTGGGCCCGCCTGATCCGCGAGGCCAATATCCAGACCGCCTCTTGAAGCGGCCGGCCAGAATTGGCCGGCCCCAGGGTCAGACGCCTACGCCATCAGCTTGACGATGGCCGGTACCGACAGCACGGCGGTGTAGTAGCCCATGAACTGCACGCCGGTGTTGAAGCCGAAGCGGCGGGACAGCAAGCCGCCGAACAGGCCCATCGTCAGGATCACCAGCAAGCCCAGGAATTGGCCTTCCCAGATGCTGATGACGATGATCAGGCCCACGAAGGTGGCGATGATGGCTTCGTGGCTGACCTTGCGCGATACGAACAGCGCGGCGCGGCGCGCGAAGTTCATCGCGAAGGGGTAGGACACCAGCGCGGCCAGCAGCACGGCCAGCATGCCGTAGCCCAGGAACTCCCAGTGGTTCAGCAGGTTGTGCAGGTTGTGCGTCTGGCCCGTGGCGGCATCCACCGTGAAGCGCGGCGGTGCGTTGAACAGCGGCGCCGCGGGGCCCGCAGCCACCGGGCTCAGCGGCAGGCCGAACGCGATCAGCGGGATCAGCGCTTCAGCGATATAGGTCGCTTCGGTGACGCCGTTGCGCGCCGACAGCACCGTCGTCAGGCGATGGTAGGCGTGCTTGATGCGCGAACCGACCAGTTCGCCCAGCACCACGGTCATGGCGACGGGGCTGAACACGAAGGTCGCGCTGGAAATCGCCGCCGTGGCCAGTGTCCATCGCGTCTGCGTGCGGTCCATCACCTTCAGCGGGTTCGGGAAGTAGCCCGACCAGCTCTTGACGTCCGGCGCCAGCGAAAACGTGCGCACTTTGTCGCGCATCATCTGCGCGCGGCCCATGGGCGAGATGACCGTGAACAGATCCGCGATCAGCGGCCCGATGGCAATGCCCAGGAAGTAGCTGATGCTGAGCTTGACGCCGTACTTGGCCGTCAGGCTTTGCAACGCGATGATGACCACCACGAAAGGCACCAGCAGCGCCACGGCGGCCCAACGCCCGGCCGAGAAATAGGCGATCAGCACGGCTGCCGCCAGGAAGATCCACGGCGCGGATTTGGTGATGGCCGCGCCGAACGGCGCCAGCAACACGGCGAACAGCACCGCCAGCGGCACCGCGACGAAGGCGGCGACGATGGCGCCGGACACCATTTTGCGCAGTGCGATGTGCGGCACGCCCAGCTTGCGCAGCATGTTCGCGCCCTGCAGCAGTGGCGTGGCCAGCGTGTCGCCTGGTATGCCCAGCAATGCCGTGGGCACCGCGTGCGTCATGTGCTTGGCCACCGCGCCGGCCAGGAAAAAGGTGAAGACGCCTGCGGGCGGCACGCCCAGCAGCACTACCAGCAGCGTCAGCGGGGCCAGCGTCGTGGTTTCATCCGTTCCCGACACCAGGCCGATCGCGGCGAACACCACCGCGCCCAGCAGCCCCATCGCGGCGGCCACCATGATTTGTTCAAGCAGGGCGGGATCGCTCATGCCAAGGCCTCCTTGGATGCGCCTTGGGGGCGGGGGGACGACGCCTGCGCCGCGGTGGACGCGGTGGCTGGCGGTTCGGTGAACAGGTCGTACAGGTCCAGTTCCTTCAGTTCGCGCACGACCGACTCGGGCAGGTCGGCCAGCGTGCCCAGGCCGCCGGGCTGCTCGGCCAGTTCGGCCAGCACCTCTGCGCGCCAGGCGGGATCATGCGTGGAGCTGTGTTCAATGACTTCGCGTTTGGGCGGGAACAGGCGCGCGCAGATGACGCCCGCGATCACGCAGCCGGCCAACCCGGCCAGCATGGCGTAGGCGTGCGCCAGTTCCGGCGAGGCGACCATGCCGCGCAACCAGCGGCTGGCCGCGTAGAAGCCGGCCACGCTGATCGTGATGCCGATGCCGATGGCCCACGCCAGTTGGCGCAGGTCGACCGTGTCGCTCCATACCTCGGCCAGGCGCCAGGACGGCGCAGGGGATTTTGCTTCCATGTCTCTCTCCGTTGTGTTTGGGCAGCGCCGGCGTTGCCGTGCGCCGCCTCTGTTCTTATATGGCCTGGGCCGGCCGGGCTTATCGTGACTGCCGCAGTTCCTCCAGCAAGGCCAGCGCGCGGTCGGTGCGGACGTCTTGCTCCGCCGCCATGCGCTTGGCGATGGTATCGATTTCGGCGCCCGATGCGCCGGCCACCAGGGCGATGTTGCGGGCATGCAGCGCCATGTGGCCGCGCTGGATGCCTTCGGTTGCCAGCGCGCGCAACGCGCCCAGATTCTGCGCCAGGCCCACGGCGACGGCCACTTCGCCCAGTTCCTGCGCCGAGCGCACGTCCATGATCTTCAGGGCCAGGCGGGCAAGCGGATGCGTTTTGGTCGCGCCCCCCACCAAGCCCACGGGCATGGGCATTTCAATCGTGCCCACCAGCGCGCCCGACGTGTCTTTCTCCCATTGCGTCAGCGACGTGTAGCGGCCCGAACGGGCCGCATAGGCGTGCGCGCCGGCCTCGACCGCGCGCCAGTCGTTGCCGGTGGCCACGATCACGGGATCGATGCCGTTCATGATGCCCTTGTTGTGCGTGGCCGCGCGGTACGGGTCGACGGCGGCGAACGTGTAGGCGTCGAGCACGCCCTCGATGATGTCGGCGCCGCTGCGGTCCTTGGTGTCCAGCACCTGCGGCGTCAGGCGCACGCGGGCGCGCGACAAGCGCAGGTCGGCCAGGTTGGACAGAATGCGCAGGCGCACCGAGCCGCCCGTGATGGTTTCGACCAGCGGCGCCACGGCCTCGGCCATGGTATTGACGGTGTTGGCGCCCATCGCGTCGCGCACGTCCACGATCAGGTGCAGCACGATCATCGGGCCGCGCGGCGTGTCGGCAAAGACATGGACTTCCAGGTCCTGGCAGCCGCCGCCCAGCCCGATCAGCACCTTGTCGCGGCTGTTGGCCAGCGTCACGATGCGCTCGCGTTCGCGTAGCAGCGCCAGCCGCGCGCCATGCGGGTCGGTCAGGCCCAGCACCTGTACCTGCGCGCGCATCAACGGGCGGCTGCTGGACGTTTCGAAACCGCCGCATTCGCGCGCGAGCTTGGCCATGTAAGAGGCCGCCGCGACGACGGAAGGTTCTTCCACGGCCATCGGCACCAGCACGTCGCGCCCGTTGACCTGGAAGTTGCCGGCGACCCCCAGCGGCAGTTCGAACGCGCCAATGACGTTTTCGATCATGCCGTCGGCACGGTCCAGGCCGAGCGCGCCGGGGCGGGCCAGCAACTGCTGTTCTTCGGGGGTCAGCGAGGCGGCGTCCGCGATGGCGGCCAGGCGTTGCGCGGGCGTCAGCGCGCGGAAGTTGGGCAAGCGTGAATCGGCCACGATGGCAGTCTCCGTATAGGTATCGAGTGGCCTGATTCTAGGTAAACTGTACCGCTATTGAGAGGTACAGTTTTGGCAAACAGTACCATTGCACTGCACCAATTCTGGCCACGATTCACGCGGAAGACAACGCATGGAACACGCAATCAAACTGGGCAAGCGGCCGCGCGGGGCGCCTATCGCCGAAAGCCTGGCCAAGCTCATCGGCCAGCAGATCGCCGATGGCGTGTACCGCCCGGGCGACAAGCTACCGTCTCTGCGCGAGTTGTCGCAACTGCACCGGTACGCCAAGAACACCGTGGTCGTGGCGTTTGAAATGCTGGTGGCCCAGGGGCTGGTGGAACCGCGCCGGGGCGCCGGCTTCTACGTGCTGGACGGCGATTTCGCGCGCAAGGCCGCCGACGAAGAAGCCGGGCAATTGAGCCGGGCGATGGACATCGTCTGGTTGATGCGCGAACAGCTCAAGACGCAGCCTGACGCGGTGCAGGCCGGGGACGGCTTCCCGCCCGTGGAGTGGCTGGCCGACATGCGCATGGACCGCTATCACCAGAAAGTGGTGCGCACGGGGCTTGGGGCGTTGTTCCGCTATGGCAGCCGCTTTGGCTACGCGCCGCTGCGCGAAAGCCTGGTGCGCAAGTTGGGCGATGTGGGCGTGAATGTGGCGCCGCCGCAATTGGTGCTGACGCATGGCGCGAACGAGGCCATGGACCTGGTGATCCGCTATTTCGTGCCGCCGGGCGCGACCGTGCTGGTGGACAACCCCGGGTACTACCCGTTGTTCGGCAAGCTGAAGCTGGCGGGCGTGCGCATGCTGGGCGTGCCGCGCCTGTCCGACGGGCCCGACGTGGTTGCGCTGGAGGCCTTGTTGCAACGCGAGAAGCCCCGGCTGTTCTTCACGCAGTCGCTGGCGCACAACCCAACGGGTTCGGATATCTCGCTGGCCAAGGCTTATAAGGTTCTGCAGCTGTCCGAACGCTATAACCTGATGGTCGTCGAAAACGACTCGCTGGCCGACTTCAAGCCCACCTCCGCGGTCCGGCTGTCGGCGCTGGACCAGTTGGAACGCACCATCTACATCGGCAGTTTCTCGAAATCGTTTTCGGCGGCGCTCCGGGTGGGCTTCATCGCCTGCAATGCGGCGTTGGCGAGCGACCTGGCCGACCTGAAAGCCCTGGTGCATGTCAGCAGTTCGGAATATTGCGAGCGCATGGTGGACGTGATGCTGCGCGACGGGCATTACGAGCGGCACCTGGTACGGCTGCGGCAGCGCCTGGAGGTTGCCACCGGCCACGCCCTGCAGGTGTTGGATTCACTGGGGGCAGAGGTGTTTGCGCGGCCCACGAGTTCGCTTTATCTATGGTCGTCGTTTCCTGGCGTGTCCGATTCGTTGAAGCTCGCCACGGACCTGATGCCAGAGAAAGTCATCATGGCCCCGGGGCGCGTATTCAGCGTGGACCCGACCGCCACATCACCGTGGTCGCGGTGCAACGTCGGGGCGATCGGATCGCCGCGCTTTTACCCCACGCTGGCGGCGGCGCTGGCTCAGCGGTAGGCGAATTCCTCAAACCACTGCACCAGCATGGTTTGCGCCTGCGCACTTAACGCGCGCCCGGGGGGCGCGCCCGGCGAACTGCGCGCCCCTTGGACGGCGAAGCGCCGCACGCCGCGGCGGGCCAGCTCGCGGGCCAGGGTCAGCAGCCGCGTTTCGTCCAGCCAGTCGGGGTGCCAGGTGATGCGGCATTCGAATTCCGTGCCGGCCGATAGCAACTGCGTCAGGCAGGCCAACGCGGGGCGCTGGGAATCGCGGCGGCCGGTGATGTCGTCGTAGCCCTGCGCGTCGGCCTTGATGTCCAGCCCCACCCAGTCCAGATGGCGCAGCACGTCGGCCAAACGCAGGGGATAGATGCCTGCCGTGTGCAGACCCACGCGGTATCCCATGCGCCGCACGTCGCGGATCAAGGATGGGAGGCGGGGTTCGCTAAGGGGTTCGCCGCCCGAGAACACTACGGCATCCAGCAAGCCGGTGCGCGTTGCCAGGAAGGCCCGCGTTTCGCGCCAGTCGTACCGGGCGGCGCGGGTTTGCAGTTCGGTGTTGTGGCAGTAGTGGCAGCGCCAGGGGCAGCCCGAGATGAAGACGACGGCGGCCAACTGGCCCGGCCAATCCACCGTTGAAAAGGGCACCAGCCCGCCGATCGCGGGCGAATGCCGCGGCAACGGTTGGGCGACGGGTTGGGGCGGCGCCGCGTAGGCTGGCCTTGCGGCCAGCCTGCGGGTACCGGTTTCAGCGTGTTGAGGCGCGCCTTCAGGCGCGTTGCTCGACGAAGAAGCGGCGTTCATTGAATTCGCCTTGTTTGCCGGTGTTGAAGGAAGAGACGGGACGGTGGTAGCCCATGACTCGGGTCCAGACTTCGCAGCGCACGCGCTGGCTATCGTCCAGTTGCAGAACGGGCGCAGCGGCGGTGGCGGGGACGGTCAAGGTTTGCATGAAGGACTCCTTGGGGTGAATGCCGGCTTGGGGCCGGCGGGGTGTCGCGCGCTAGGCGGGTGCGCAGCACGCGGATTGCTTGGCCAGCAGTTCGGCGTCGCATTTGGGGCAGAACTCGTGATGCCCGGCCAGGTAGCCATGGTTGGGGCAGATCGAGAACGTGGGCGTGACCGTGATGTAGGGCAGCCGGAAATTCGACAGGGCGCGGCGCACCAACTGCTTGCAGGCGTCGGCGGACGACACCGCTTCGTTCATGTACAGGTGCAGCACCGTGCCGCCGGTGTACTTGCCCTGCAGGGTTTCCTGAAGCTCCAGCGCATGGAAGGGGTCGTCGGTGTAGCCCACGGGCAACTGGCTGGAATTGGTGTAGTACGGCTGGGCATCCGTGCCCGCTTGCAGAATGCCGGGGTAGCGCTTCCTGTCTTCGCGGGCGAAGCGGTAGGTCGTGCCTTCGGCCGGCGTGGCCTCCAGGTTGTAGAGGTGGCCGGTCTGTTCCTGGAATTCCGTCATGCGGTCGCGCACACGGTCCAGCAGGCGCACGGCCAACGCGTGGCCCGCGGCCGTGGTGACATCGTCCGCGCCGTTCGAGAAGTTGCGGATCATCTCGTTGATGCCGTTCACACCCAGCGTGCTGAAGTGGTTGCGCAGCGTGCCCAGGTAGCGCCGGGTATAGGGATAGAGGCCCTGGTCGATGTAGCGCTGCACCACCTTGCGCTTGGTTTCCAGCACGTCGCGCCCCAGGCCCAGCAGCGCGTCCAGCCGTGCCATCAACCGCGCTTCGTCGCCTTGGCAGGTGTAGCCCAGGCGTGCGCAGTTCACGGTCACCACGCCTACTGATCCCGTCTGTTCCGCCGATCCGAACAGCCCGTTGCCGCGCTTGAGCAGTTCGCGCAAGTCCAGCTGCAGGCGGCAGCACATGGACCGCACCATGTGGGGTTCCAGGTCGGAATTCAAGAAGTTCTGGAAGTAGGGCAGCCCGTAGCGCGCCGTCATTTCGAACAGGCGGTCGGCGTTGGGGTGGTCCCAGTCGAAGTCGGGCGTGATGTTGTAGGTGGGAATGGGGAAGGTGAACACGCGCCCTTTGGCGTCGCCCGCCATCATCACTTCGATGTAGGCCCGGTTGATCATGTCCATTTCGGCTTGCAGGTCGCCGTAGTGGAACGGCATTTCCTGGCCGCCCACGTAAGGCACCTGTTCCTTCAGGTCGGCCGGGCAGGTCCAGTCGAACGTCAGGTTGGTGAATGGCGTTTGCGTGCCCCAGCGGCTGGGCACGTTCAGGTTGAAGATCAGTTCCTGCATCGACTGCTTCACCTCGGCGTACGTCATGGCGTCGCGGCGGATGAAGGGCGCCATGTAGGTGTCGAAGGAGCTGAACGCCTGCGCGCCTGCCCATTCGTTTTGAAGCGTGCCCAGGAAGTTGACGATCTGGCCGATGGCGGCAGACATGTGTTTGGGCGGCGTGGATTCCACCTTGCCCGGGATGCCGTTGAAGCCTTCGGTCAGCAATTGGCGCAGCGACCAGCCGGCGCAATAGCCGCTAAGCATGTCGAGGTCATGGATGTGGATGTCGCCGTCGCGGTGCGCCTGGCCCGCTTCGGGGGCGAAGACGTTGGACAGCCAGTAGTTGGCGGTGACCTTTCCGGCCACGTTCAGGATCAGGCCGCCCAGGCTGTAGCCTTGGTTGGCGTTGGCGTTGACGCGCCAGTCTCGCTGGTCCAGGTATTCCTCCATGGCGCTTTCCACGTCGACTATCGTGTGGCGCAGCGCGCGCAGCCGGGCATGTTGTTCGCGGTGCACGATGTAGGCGCGGGCGGTGCGCCAGTGGCCCGCCTGGACCAGGGCTTCCTCGACCCGGTTCTGGATGGTTTCGACGCCGGGGCAGGGTTGGTCCGCCAGCGCACCGATGACGTTATCCGTGAGGATTTGCGCGCCCGCCAGGTCCAACTCCCCGGTGCTGATTCCGGCGGCCGCCATGGCATGCGCGATTTTGTCGCGATCAAAGGCCGCGACCCGGCCGTCGCGCTTGAGGATGTGTTGGATAGGCATTGTTGACACCATATGTAGTGGGGTGTGAAAACTCTACCACCACATATGGTGCTGCCGGCGCGCAAGATGCGTGCGATATCAGCCTGATTTGATACGGGTCAAACAGGGGGGAACGGCCCCTGAAATGCGCAATGCGCGGCGGGCGTCAGAAGCCGATGCCGATGCCGGCCAACGAAATGGCCACGGCAAGGGCGGCCGTGCTGGCGGCCGGACGCGGCGCCCAGGACAGCATGCCGACCCACAGCAGCGCGCCGGCCGAAAGCCAGCCCAGCCAGGCGACGACACCCACGGTATTGCCCCACAGCCCGACGCAGGGAAGCAGGGCCAGCGCCAGCAGCAGCACGCCGGCGCCGCGCAGCACGCGCGTGTGGCCGGCCGACGGATCGCGGCCCCAGACCTGGTCGTAATGGCGCGGCATGGCCAGGCTCAGGCAGGCCATGCCGGAGTAGGTCAGCAGCAATGCCATCACAATGGCGAATACGTCGTTCATGTTCATGCCGCAATCTCTGGGTTCGCGCGGGGAATGCGCTGGGCGGGCGCGGGCAGTGGCTTTTTCCACAAACGGATGGCCGCCCAGGCGGATAGTACGCCAAAGGCCAGGGCCGTCAGTTCCACGCCGGCGCTTTCCCAGTCCCCACGCCCGATCTGCGCGAAGACGTGATCGCCCAGCGTCATGAACGACATCAACGGCAGCAGCAGGCAAAGCGCGGCCAGCAGGCCCAACTGCGTGATCCACGCCTGACGCGGGCGGCACAGCCAGGCCAGCGCCAGCATCAGCGCCCAGATACCGAAGAAGCCGCGCAGTTCCCAAAGCACCCGGTTTTCCAGCGCGACGGGCAGCAGCCGGTTGGCCCAGAAGTAGCCCACGCAGGCCACCGCCAGGCCGGCCAGCGCGGCCACGTTCAGGCCTTCGAAGAGCCGATACATGCGCGCCGTTGCGGCGCCGAATTCACCGCCCGCCTTGGCGCGCCGCTTCACCATGAAGAGCACGGCGCCCGTGGCCATCATGGCAGCGCCCGCCAGGCCGCAGATGAAGTACAGCCACTGGAGGGCCAAGCCGCCGAAGTGGGCCATGTGCAGGTCGCCCATCACTTGGCGCGCCTGGGCCGGCGCGCCGCCGTTGACGCCGCCCGCAGGCCGGCTGCGCAGCAGTTCGCCCGTGGCGCCCAAGAACTCGGCCATGCCCGTCGTGGCGCTGATATTGTGGAAAGTGTCGCGGTCTTCGTTCCAGCCGTACACGGCGATCCGCATGGAACTGTCTTCGGGATTGTTGATGACGATGGCGCGCGCGGTTTGGCCGATCAGCGCTTCCGCCTGCGCCACGATGGGCTCCAGCTTGGGCACCGCAAGCGGCAGGCCGGTGCGCTGCGCTTTGACTTCGCCCTGCATCTCGGCCAGGTACAGGCGGGTGCCTTCCATCCCGGCGCCGTAGTGGGCGGCGACGGGCGCCGGCATCAGGGCGGCGCTGGAAATCACGATGCCGGTGTAGGCGATCATGAACTGGAAGGGCAAGGTCAGCACCGCGACCGCGTTGTGCGCGTCCAGCCATGAACGCTGACCCTTCTTCGCGCGGAACGTGAAGAAGTCCTTGAAGATGCGCTTATGCGTGACGACGCCTGAAATCAGCGCGACCAGCATCGCCATGGTGGCGAACGCCACGATCCATAGGCCGAAGCGGCTTTCATGCAGCATGTAGTGGAAGTCCACGAAGTGGGTGCCGCCCATCGTGGCGCGGCCTTCTTCGTCGTGATGGTCGTCCATCTCGGCGCCGGTGGCCGGGTTCAGTTCGGCCTCGGCGTACTGCCCGTTCTGATTGAACCAGTAGACGGACAGGCTGTTCTCATGCAAGCGGTTGACGGGCCAGATTTCCCACATTTCCGCGCCCGGGTGTTTTTGCCGCATGTAGTCGACCGCCAGATCAAAGCGGCGGGCGCGGTCCACGGGGGCGCTTTCCTGCTGCGCGGCCAGGGCTTCGGCCGCGTGGTGTTCGGGCGTCATCCAGTGCGTGATCGGCTCGGAAAATACGGCCAGCGACCCCGTCAGGAACACGGCGAACAGCAGCCAGGAGAACCACAGGCCGACCCAGGTGTGCAACCAGGCCATGGATAGGCGGAAACCGGATTTCAGATCGAGCCTCTTTTATCGTCGTTGCCGCCGCGAGCCCGGCGGATTTTGGTTTTATTGAGAATGGTTCCAATTCTATGCGAACTGGGGCCGGAGTTGCGATGCTAAGCATTCCGGGCGTGCCGACTTCAAGGCAAGCGCCGGGCGGTTGGGCATGGCGCTTGCTGAAGGGGCGCTTCATCCCGTTCGACCGTCCGCCCAGGCCGGAGGCGGTTGATGCCAATGAAAGAGGAGCCCGCGATGAAACGCAATGCCGGAAACACCAAACAGATCAACGAACTGCTGTATCAGGCGCTGGAGACGGAGATCGGCGGTCTGTCGGTGTACGAAACCGCCGTGTCCTGTGCCATCAACGAAGACTTGAAGAAAGAATGGAAGGAATACCTGGAGGAAACGCGCACTCACCAGCGTGTCCTTTTGACCGTGTTTGAACAACTGGGACTCGATCCCGAGACGCAATCGCCGGGCCGGGCCGTGGTTCGCCACCTGGGCGAGTCGCTGGTGAAGGCCATGAAGATGGCGATCAGCGAAGGGGATGCCGCCGCCGCGCAGTTGGTGGCGACCGAATGCGTGGTGCTGGCCGAAACCAAGGATCACGCGAATTGGTCGTTGATCGGTCTGATCGCCGATCAGGACACCGGGCGCGAGGGCAAGATCCTGAAGCAAGCCTATGACGCCGTGGCGACCGACGAAGACCACCACCTGTATCACACGCAGGGCTGGTCGCGGGAACTGTGGGTGGAGTCCCTGGGTTTCCCTGCCGTGCTGCCGCCGCCCGAGGAGGTCAAGCAGGTGGAGTCCGCCATCGGCGCATCGCGGGCCGAGCAGGCGCGCGACAAAATGCTGAAACACTAGGAGACCGGCCATGGCAACAAGGAAATCCGCAGGCAAGACGCCAGCAGGATCGCCGCCGGCGCGCAAGACCGCCGCCGGCAAAGGCGGCGCGCTGGATACCGCCTATATGAATACCGATAGCGGCCCGGCCGCCGGCCCTGCCGGCAAGCCCGGCCATCCCGCGCTGAAGCGGGCTGCCGCGGTGGGCGACACCGCGGCGGCCATGCCCCACAACGCCGGCAAGGCCGCCGAGTACGGCGCCGATGCGGCGCGTTGCCCCTTCACGGGCGCGCATGTTGCAACGGCGGACCCGTCGGTGGGCGCCAGCACCTTGTCGGAAACCGAAGTCTCGGGCAAGACCGTGGATGCCGCCGCGGCGGGCGTCAACGCGGTGGGCGGCGAGCTGGCGCGCGTGCGCGCCGACGCCAGTGCCCAGATGCTGACGACGAACCAGGGCGTGCGCGTTGCCGACAACCAGCATTCGCTCAAAGCCGGATTGCGCGGCCCGGCCTTGCTGAAAGACTTCATCCTGCGCGAGAAGATCACGCATTTCGATCACGAGCGCATCCCCGAGCGTATCGTGCACGCGCGCGGTTCGGCTGCGCATGGCTACTTTGAATGCTACAAGCCGCTGACCGACCTGACGGCCGCCTCGTTGTTTGCCGAGCAAGGCAAGCGCACGCCGGTGTTCGTGCGGTTTTCGACCGTGGCGGGCGAACGCGGCTCCAAGGATACGGCGCGCGACGTGCGCGGCTTCGCGGTGAAGTTCTACACCGATGAAGGCAACTGGGACCTGGTGGGCAACAACATGCCGGTCTTTTTCATCCAGGACGCCATGAAATTCCCGGACCTGGTGCATGCGGTGAAAACCGAGCCGCACCATGGCATGCCGCAGGCCGCGTCCGCGCACGACACATTCTGGGACTTCGTGTCGCTGATGCCGGAATCCACGCACATGTTGATGTGGCTGATGTCTGACCGCGCCATTCCGCGCAGCTACCGCATGATGCAGGGCTTTGGCGTGCATACGTTTCGCTTCGTCAACGCCCAGGGCGAGTCCCGGCTGGTGAAGTTCCACTGGAGCCCGGTTCTGGGCACGCATTCCCAGGTGTGGGATGAAGCGGTCAAGGTGTCGGGCGCCGACCCCGACTTCCATCGTCGCGATCTGTGGGAAGCCATCGACGCCGGTAACGGCCCCGAATGGGAGCTGGGCGTGCAGATCTTCACGGAAGAAGAGGCGGAGCGCTTCAGCTTCGACGTGCTGGACCCCACCAAGATCGTGCCCGAAGAACTGGTGCCGATCACGCCCATCGGGCGGATGGTGCTGGACCGCAACCCGGACAACTTCTTCGCCGAGACCGAGCAGGTCGCCTTCTGTGCGGCGCACGTCGTGCCGGGGGTGGACTTCACCAATGATCCGTTGCTTGCCGGGCGCATCCATTCGTATGTGGATACGCAGATCTCGCGGCTGGGCGGCCCGAATTTCCACGAGCTCCCCATCAATGCGCCGCTGGCGCCGGTGCACAACAATCAGCGCGACGGCATGCACCGTCAAACCATCCATCGGGGCCGCGTGTCGTATGAGCCGAATTCGCTGGCGGGCGGTTGTCCGTTCCAGGCCGGCATGGACGGCTACGTGCCGTTCCCGGAACCGGTGGCGGGCGACGAATTGCGCGGCCATCCCGAGAAGTTCGCCGAACACTACAACCAGGCTGCGCTGTTTTTCAATAGCCAGACGGATTGGGAGCAGCGGCACATCATCAACGCTTTCGCCTTTGAACTCAGCAAGGTCACCGTGCCGGCTATCCGGCAGCGCATGGTGGCGTCGCTGCGCAACGTGTCGGATGAACTCGCCCAGGGCGTGGCGGACCAGTTGGGCATGGTCTTGCCCGAACCCCTGCCGCGCGCCGCCGCCCAGCCCCCGGCGCCCGAGGTCGAGGTGTCGGCAGCCCTGTCGCTGACCGCCAGGCCAGGCGACGGCGGCGTCGCCACGCGCAAGGTCGCCATCCTGGCCGCGGAAGGCGTGGACGGCGCGGCGGTGGCGGCCGTGGCGGATATGCTGATCCGGGCGGGCGTCGTGGTGCGGCTGGTGGGGCAGCGGATTGGCCCATTGCAGGCCGAGGACGGCAGCACGTGGGATGCGGATGCCTCGCTGGACAACCATCCTTCCGGGCTGTTCGACGGCGCGGTCGTCCCGGGCGGCGTGGATGCCGTCGGGCGGCTGCAGGCAGACGGGCGAGCGCTGGAATTCCTGCGCGACGCGTTTCGACACGGCAAGACGCTGATGGCGCTGGGGGCGGGCGCGACGTTGTTCGAGGCGGCGGGCATTGCGCCAGATGCATCGGACGGCGGGCTGTTGACGGGCAGCGGGACGCCCGCGAACAGCGCGGCCGCATTCATTCAGGCGCTGGCCAAGCACCGGCATCCCGAGCGGGAGACCGCGCCGCCCGTGGTGTAGGGCGGAGGGAAAAGGGGCGGCCGGGATGGGGATGGCGGGCGATTGCCCGCCATCATCAATAATGATTACAATTCCCATTCTTAAAAAATCAGGAAGCGGTCGCGCTACGGCCATGTCGTCCTTGGAATCTCTGGAGCACCGCGAGCTGGGCTTGCTCTATCGCGATCATCATGGCTGGCTGCGCGGTTGGCTGCTGCGGCGGCTGGCCGTGCCCGCCGAAGCGGCCGACCTGGCGCAAGACACCTTTTTACGCCTGTTGGCTTCGCCTGCGTCCATGGCGCAGTTGCAGGGCGTGCGACAGCCGCGCAGCTTCCTGGCCACGGTGGCGCAACGCACACTGGTTGACCACATCCGCCGCCAGGTATTGGAGCGCGCCTGGCTGGAGACCCTGGCGCAGCAGCCGGAGGCCCACGCGATCTCGCCCGAAACGCAAGCTATTCTGCTGGAAACCATCCGCGAGATCGACGCCATGCTGCACGGCCTGGGCGACAAAGTGCGGCGGGCTTTCCTGATGTCACAGCTGGAAGGCGCCAGTTATGCGGACATCGCGGCCGCGCTGGGCGTGACGGTCAGTTCGGTCAAGAAGTACATGGCGCGCGCGACCGAGCACTGCTTGGTCCACGCGTTGGAAAGGCAATAGCCGGTGATGGCGAACCAGACAATCACCGCGGCGGCGCAATGGTACGCGCGCCTATGCGCCGACGACGTGGATGCGGCCGATGTAGCGGCGCATCGCCGCTGGCTGGCCGCCGACCCCGAACATGCTCGCATCTGGCGGCAGGTTGAGCGGCTGCGCGGCACATTGGGCGCTGCGCCCGCGCGGCTGGCCGCCGATACGCTCATCCGCGCGGACCAGCACTTCGCGCGCCGGCGCGCCGTGTTGCGCAACGGTCTGGGGGCGGTAGCTCTGCTCGGGGCCGGTGGCGTGCTGGCGTGGCGGACCTTGCCTGTTGAACGGCTGGCGGCCGGCTATCTGGCCGACTATCGCATGGGCGCGGGCGAACGGCGCGAACTGTTGCTGGCGGACGGCACCTTGTTGTGGCTGGACAGCGCAAGCGCGGTAGACGTTGCCATGGATGCGCAGGGGCGTCATGTGACCGTCCACGCGGGCGAGATCCTGATCGATACCGAGCATGCCGCCCCGGGCCTGCCGCCCCTGCGCGTGACGACGCTGCACGGCACGGTTCGGCCGTTGGGCACGCGCTTTACCGTCAACCGGCAGGCGGCGCGCACGCGCGTCGCGGTGTTGCGGCATGCGGTCGAGCTGCTGTCGGCCAGCGGGGCGTCGCCACTGGTGCTGAACGCGGGCGAGCAAGGCGTGCTGGAAGCGTCGGGCGTCCGCCATGAAGGCGTCATTCAGGGTGAGCCCGACGCCTGGACCCGCGGCTTGCTGATCGTGGACGGCATGCGCCTGGGGGATTTCATCGCCCAACTGGACCGCTACCGTCCTGGCCGCCTCAGCTGTGAAGACGCGGTGGCGGCCCTGCGCGTGTCGGGCGCATTTCCCATCGACGACACAGACCGCGCGTTGGCGGCCGTGGAGCGGGCGCTGCCCGTGCGCGTGTCGCGCTTTACCCGTTACTACACCCGGGTGATCGCCCGCGGCTGATTTATTTTCAATTGGCATTGTCCTTTTTCCGCGCTCGTCCGACTTAGCAGGGATCACGTCGGATTTGATTCACGGAAAACCTGAGCTTATGCCTTTCAACATGTCCTTCCATCGCCATCCGGGGCCGCAGGCGCCGATCGCGCGCGCCGTCTTTGTTGCCTTGATGGCGCTTGCGTCTGCGCCGCCCGTGCTGGCGCAGACCGCGCCGTCCACCGAGGCTGCCCGCCGCTACGATGTCCCCGCCGGCCCGCTGGGCCTGGCGTTGAGCCGCTTTGCCGCGCAGGCGGGGGTGGTGCTGTCATTTGATGCCCAACTGACGCAAGGCAAGCAAAGCGCCGGTTTGCAAGGCGATTACGGCATCGCGTCGGGGCTGGCGGCCATGCTGTCGGGGACCGGGCTGGAGGCGGTCAGCCAAGGCGGCAACAATTACGGATTGCGTGTCGCCGGCGCGCAGACCCTTGCGCCAGTGGAAGTGCTGGGCTCGCGCGAGCCCGGGCCCAGCGAGGGGACGGATTCTTACACCGTGGGTCTGTCGACGACGGCCACCAAGCTGCCGATGACGCTGCGCGAAACACCGCAATCGGTGTCCGTGATGACGCGCCAGCGTTTATCCGACCAGGGGCTCAACACGCTGGAGGACGCCATCGCCAATACGCCTGGCCTGACGTTCAAGAAGAAGGGGTCGGCGGACGACAACGAGAAGGGCTTGTACGCCCGGGGCATGGAAATCACCAACATGCAGGTGGATGGCGTGCCCACGCACAAGGATTTCAATGCGCTGGGTCTGGATACCGCGCTGTATGACCGGATCGAAGTGGTGCGCGGTTCTACCGGGCTGCTGAACGGCGCCGGCAACCCCGCGGCCTCGATCAACTTGGTACGCAAGCGGCCCACCCAGGAGTTCGAGGCCAGCGTGGGGGCGGCCGTCGGTTCGTGGGACTACAAGCGCACGGAATTCGACCTGGGCAGTCCGCTGGATGAAGCGGGCAAGCTGCGCGGCCGGCTGGTCGGCGCGTGGCAAGAGGGCGGTTCGTTCATCGACCGCGTCAAGCAGGATTCGCAATTGCTGTACGGCGTGGTCGAGGCGGACCTGGCCGAACGCACGTTGCTGACGTTGGGCGCGGAGTATCAACGCAAAAAGTGCACGGCCTGCTCGTACTTCGGCTTTCCCGCCGCGTATGCCGACGGCACGAAGACGGATTTCCCGCAGCGCTTCAATTCGGCCACCGACTGGAGCCGCCAGGACCGCACGCGCTACAACGTGTTCGCGACGCTGGACCACGAATTCGCCCCGTTGTGGAAGGGCTCGGTGACTGTGTCCCGTACCGGTGACGACAACGACCGCACCTACGGCTGGTTCAGCAGCAACGGCTGGGCGGACCCATCGACGGGCGCGGGCGCGTCGGTGTGGGTGGCGAAATGGCCTATTCCGAAAACCCAGAATGCCGTCGACGCCAGCCTGACGGGCGCGTTCGATGCCTTTGGCCGCCAGCACGACCTGGTGGTGGGCGCGAATGCGTCGCGCACCCGGGGCGACTACGACATGTATCCGCTTTGGACGGCCCCGGGCTATAACGCGAAGATTCCCGATATCCGCCAGTGGAATGGAGACATGCCCGAGCCGGACTGGCAGTCGACCGGCAAGCGTTACTACACCGAAAAACAGGCGTCGATCTATGGCGCGTTGCGCCTGCGTCCCACCGACGCGCTGTCGTTGGTGTTGGGCTCACGCGTGACGTGGTGGGACCAGCAGGCGTCCTACAACTACAACGATGGGTCGTCCTACCCGGACAATATGCGCGAACAGGGCGTCTACACGCCGTATGCCGGCGTGGTCTACGACCTGACCAGCACGGTGTCCGCCTACGCCAGCTACACCAGCATCTTCCAGCCGCAGCAGGCGCAAAGCGTCACCGGCAGCGTGCTTGAACCCATCAAGGGCAATACCTACGAGATCGGTCTGAAGTCGGCGTTTCTGGACGGCCGCTTGAACGGGTCCGTGGCGTTGTTCCGGACGCGCCAGGACAACTACGCGATGGTGGATGGCGACCGGCTGGCGCCGAACGGCGATAGCGCTTACGTTGCCGCCGATGGTGCGGTGATGCGCGGCGTGGAAGCCGAGATCACCGGCGAACTGACGCCAGGCTGGCAGATGCAGCTGTCCTATGCCTACGTGGACCGCCGCTTGCCGCAGGGCTTCATCACGCAAGTCGGGCTGCCGCGCCACATTGCCAAGCTGTACACGACGTACCGCCTGCCGGGGGATCTAAGCGCCCTGACCGTGGGCGGTGGAGTGCGCTGGGAGAGCGGCACCGAGTATTCCAGCCGAGGCCCGGGCGGGCAGCCGTTCCAGTCGTCGCAAAGCGGGTACGCGCTGGTCGATTTGATGGCGCGCTACCAGTTCAGCCGTCAGTGGTCGGCGACGTTGAATCTGAACAACATTTTCGACAAGAAGTACTACGCCAGCACCAACGTCTACAGCAACTACTATGGCGCGCCGTTCAGCGCCATGCTGGGCGTGAACTACAAGTATTGATCCGCCCCGCGGAACCGGCCGCCCCGCGGAACCGGCCGCGTCGCATGCCCATGCGCCGCGGCCGGTTGCGTTCAGTCCAGCGTGATGTTCGCGCGTTCGGCCACCGCGCCGAACGTGCGCAGTTCACGGGCGATCTGTTCGTGAAACGCCTGGCCCGGCAGGTACACGGGTTCCAGGGCCAGGTCCGACACGGCCTTGCGCATCTGCGGATCTTCCATGATCTTGGCGACCGCGCGGTTAAGCGTGTCGAGAACCGGCGCGGGCGTGCGGGCCGGGGCGGCCAACGCGTACCAGCCGACGAAGGACACCTCGGGAATGCCCGCTTCGGTGAAGGTGGGGACGTCCGGCAACTGCGGCACGCGGTGCTCGCCCGTGACGGCCAGCGCGCGGACCTTGCCCGCGCGCACCTGCGGCGCGGCCGACGAAACCGTGTCCACGCCCAGCGCGACCTCGCCGCCGATCATCGCGGTGATCAATTGCGCGCTGCCCTTATAGGGCACGGGCAGCATCTTGGCGCCCGCGGCTTCGGCGAACATTTCGCCGGCCAGGTGCGGCGCGGAGCCAGGTCCGAAGGTGCCGTACATCAAGCCGCCCTTGTCGCTTTGGCGTTTGGCCAACGCGGCCGCTTCCTGCACCGTGTTGACCGCAAGCCCGTTCTGGGCCAGCAGCACGACCGGGGCCATGGCAACGATGGCGATCGGTTCGTAGCTGTTGATCGGGTCGTAGGGCAACGTGGATTTCAAGGCCGGCAATACCGTATAGGTCGTGCTGCCCGATAGCAGCAGCGTGTAGCCATCGGGTTGCGCGCGCGCCACCGCATCGGCGCCGATCACGGTGGACGCCCCGGGGCGGTTTTCCACGATCACGGATTGCCCCAGGTTGCCCGACAGGCGGTTGGCCAGCAACCGGGCCACCGTGTCAGTGGCGCCGCCTGGCGTGAACGGCACGACGATCTTGATCGGCTGTTCGGGGTACGCGGCGTGGACCTCGCCCGCATAGGCGGCGACGGCAAGGTTGAACGCCATCACGGCGGCACAAAATCTAGCGGTCATGGCAAAGCTCTCGAAGGGTCATGGGGAAACGCGGGAAAGGGTAGGGGGTCAGGCGGCCGCGGGAAAATCCGGGGCAGCGGCGGCGTCCCGCAGCGCGGCGCCCTGGTCGCCAAGGTCCCAGAACAGGCCGGCCATGATGGCGAGGCCTTCGCGCGCGACGCTGCCCAGCAGGTGTTCATTGGGCGCGTGCTGGGCGCAGGCGGGGTAGGAATGTGGCACCCACAACGTGGGCAAGCCCAGTTGATCGGCAAAAATGTCGTTGGGCAGCGAGCCGCCCAGGTTGGGCAGCAGCGCAGGCCGTTTGCCGGTCGTGCGTTCCAGCGACGCGGCGGCCCAGCGCACCCAGGCGTTGTCCGGCGACAAGCGGGTAGCGCCGGCCTGCATGCCGATCCGCACCTGCACGTCTTCAAAGCCGGCTTGGCGCAAATGCTCGCGCACATGGGTTTCCAGGGCGCGCCAGTCGGTGCCCACCACGAAGCGCAATTGGCACCAGGCCACGGCTTCGGGCGGGATCGCGTTCACCGGCTTGGACGGGTCGCCCGCGCCGAACGTCAGGACGTCCAGACTGTTCCAGCCAAATACCTTCTCGGGGGCGGACAGGCCGGGTTCGCCCCACCACGCGTTGATCTCGGGATCGTCCTCGCCGCCGCCCACCTGCAGGTCGGCCAGGGCGTCGGCGACCGCGGCCGGAATGGGAGGAGGGCGCAGGCCGTCGACGCAGATGCGGCCGGTGGCGTCGACCAGGGTGCCGATGGCGTGCATCAGCACGATAGCGGGGTTGGACAGCAGGCCGCCCCAATTGCCGGAGTGGTAGCCGCGCTCCCGCGCGCGCAGCTTCAATTCGAAATTCACCGCGCCGCGCGATCCCATGAAAAGCGTGGGGCGCTCGGCGCTCAGGCGCGGGCCGTCGCTGGCGATGAACACGTCGGCCGCCAGCGCGTCGCGTTGTGCGTTGCAGAAGGCGGCCAGGCCGGGCGAACCGGCCTCTTCGCCGGTCTCGATCAGCCACGTCGTGTTGAAACCCAGCTTGCCGTCGCGTGCGGCGATCACATGCCGCAGGGCTTCCAGGTTGATGGAGTGCTGACCCTTGTTGTCGGCCGTGCCGCGGCCATACCAGCGGTCACCTTCGACCTGCAGCCGCCACGGGTCGCGTCCCGCTTCCCATTTCGCGGCGTTGCCCCGCACGACATCGCCGTGGCCATACATCAGCACGGTCGGCAGGCCCGCTTGTTCGAGGCGGCGCGCCACCAGGATAGGCAAGTCCGCGCCGGCGGGGTTCGCATGGACTTCACAGGAAAAGCCCAGCGCGGTCAGCAGCGGGATCAGGTCTTCATTCAGATAGGCGTGCTGGGCGGCCGCTTGTTCCGGCACTTCGCTTTCCGTGGCGTAGGCGACGCGACGCGCCAACGTGGTTAGCAGGGCGCCGGAGTCGTAGGCATCAACGGCGTGGAGGACGGCTTGTTCGCGATTCACATCGGCTCTCGGGGTGCGCAAAGGAAGCACAAAGTTATTACGCTTCACCCCGTGCCACAATTAGATAATTAGCATCTTTGACATGCCTTTAAGGCATGGATTGTGGAGCCGACCATGATTTCACTGGCCTTGAGGTATTTCCTGGAGGTTGCCCGCTGTGGTTCCATCGCCGGGGCCGCCGCAGCGCAACACGTGGCGGCTTCTGCCGTCAGCCGCCAGATCGCCAAGCTGGAAGACGATCTTGGCATCGTGCTATTCGAGCGCCAGGCGCGCGGCATGGCGCTGAGCGAAGCCGGCCGGCAGCTTGCCGCCTACGCCAATGCCGCCGCGCTGGAGGCCGAGCGCGTCACGACCCAGATCCGCCAGCGCGGCCACGTGGGCGACGTGACCATCCGGCTGGCCTGTACCGAAGGCTTCGCGCACCGCTTCCTGCCGCTCAGCATGGCGGAGTTCAAACGCGTGCGGCCGGAGGCGCGGTTTCACTTGCATGTCGAGCGCCCGGACGAGGTCAGCCGGCAGGTCCTGGAGGGTCTGTCGCAGATCGCGCTGCGCTATTCCACGGCGCAGGACGAACGTCTGAAGACCGAATTGCTGACGCGCGCGCCGGTGTATGCGGTGATGTGCCGCAGCCATCCGCTGGCCAGCCGTCGTAGCGTGGGCATGCGGGATCTGCTGGACTATCCGTTATCGCTGGGCGATTCAGGCACGACGGTCCGGCAACTGTTCGACGCCGCGTGCGCGAATGCCGGGCTGCATGTCGAACCGGCCTATGTGTCGAATCATTCAGCGGCGTTCCTGCCGATGCTGCCGGGCAGCCGCATTGTGGCGTTGACCGGGTATCTGACCCTGATGGGCCAGGCGGGTAGCGAAGGGCTTGCCGGCGTGCCATTCACGAATCCGGAAATGCGGCAGCGGACCATCCAGGTGCTGACCTTGCAGGGAAGGACCCTGCCGCTGCTGGCCCGGGAGTTCCTGGCGTTCATGGCAGATCGCCTGACCGTGGCGACGCGCTTGCCGGAGTAGCGCCGCCAGGGCGTCGGCCCCCGCCAAGCGTTCGCGCATGCCGGGTGTTACTCGCGCGGGGTGTCGTCGCTCTCGTTGCCGGCTTCAAGCGGCATGTCGATATGACACGCAATGCCGTCCGATCTGAACTCCATTGCGGTCTTGGCGCGCAACGTGTGCGCCAGCGTATGCTCGATCAGATCGCGGCCAGAGCCCCGCCGCGTCGCGTCGGGGGGGGAGGGCAGGCCGGATTCAGCCCAATCCAGGACCAGATGCTCTCGATTGCCATCGCGGCGTTCGATGCGCCATTTGATATCCAGCCGGCCCGATTCGTAGCGTAGCGCGCCGTACTTGAAGGCGTTGGTCGCCAGTTCGTGGACGGCCAGCGCCAGGGGCTGGATGCGTTCGGGGCTGATGCTGACCTCGGGCCCGCTGATCGTTACCTGCCGTTCGTTGCCGACGGCGTCGAGTTCACGACGAACGACGCCGCTGAATGCGATCCTGTCGCCATTGGATTCGCTCAGCAGACCCTGCACACGCCCCAGGGCGGCCAGGCGGGTCTCGAAGCGCTGGAACGATTCGCCATCACCCAAGGTCCGCCGCGCCACGCTTTGCACCAGCGCCAGCAGGTTGCGGGTCCGGTGCTGCAGTTCGGAGATCAGCACGCGGTGGCGCCGTTCGGCGCGGGTGATGAGCGTGATGTCGATGAACGTCACGACGACGCCGTCGACCTGGCTGTCGCTGCTGCGGTAAGGCACCAGGCGCAGCAGGTAGTGCTTGCCGTCCAAGGTGCCGGCGATACGGCGTTCTACCGGCTGATAGTGGGTATAGACCTGGGCGATATCGTTGGCGAAGGAGGGCAGGTCGAAACGGCTGGCCAGATCGGTGATGGGGCGGCCGCAGTCGCTGGGCAGGATGTTGAAGACATCGCCCATGGCTGGCGTGAAGCTGCGGATGATCAGGT
The DNA here is from genome assembly GCF_002975275.1 of Achromobacter sp. MYb9. Lineage (GTDB taxonomy): Bacteria > Pseudomonadota > Gammaproteobacteria > Burkholderiales > Burkholderiaceae_B > Achromobacter. Next base: position 91,929 of record NZ_PCOQ01000007.1, read on the forward strand.
TGCGATCCAGGAATAGCGTGGCGATCGCGGTACTTTCAAACAGGTTGTGCAGGTCGCTGTTGCTGCGGTCCAGTTCGTCGACTTTGCCGTGCAGTTCGGCGTTGACCGTGTGAAGTTCTTCGTTCAGCGACACCAGCTCTTCCTTGGATGCCTCCAATTCTTCGTTGGTGGACTGGAATTCCTCGTTGACCGACACCAGCTCTTCGTTGGAGGACTTCAGTTCCTCCAGTGCGGTTTCGTATTCTTCGATCATCGATTGCAGGCGTTCACGCGTGTCGCGCAATTCCAGCTCGACCTGCTGGGCCGCGCCTTGCTGCGTGACGCTGCCTCGCACATGGGCATCCTCGCGATTGAGGATGGGGCGCTGATCAGCGAACAGGATCAGATATAGGGACTCGTTTTCCTTATGGTCGGCCAAGGGCTCCACGGTCAAGGTCACCAGTTGGACGCGGCCATCCTCAGCATCCACGGGCACGTTTTCGCGCACCGCGGACAGGCCGGTCTCGGCGGCCTCGTGCAAGAGGGTGCGCAGGTCCAGGCGCAGGCCCTTGCGCGCCAGTGTCAACACTTGGCGGGTCGGCAGGCCGGCCGCGGCCTCCAGGTACTTGCCTGTGCGGCCAGAGTAATAGACGATGTCGCCGTCGCGATTGACCAGCACGTGGGGCGGGGCGTGTTGCGCCAGCACCTGGCTATCGACCGATTGGCGCAGCGCCGAGGCGCCGGTTTGTGAGCGGCGGTGGGCGGAATGTGGCGGGTCCAGTTTATGCATGGAGGGCAAGGTGATGGGTGGACGTGGCTGCGCGCCGATATCCGCTCGGCGCTGGAAGATCCGGTGTTTTTTGTCGATCGGGCTGAACAGGTCGCTGAACTGGGTGACGTTCTCCGACATACCCAGGAACAGATAGCCGCCGGGACGCAGCGCGTAGTGGAATGTCGGGATGACCTGCTTCTGAATGGCGCCGCCGAAATAGATCAGCAGATTGCGGCATGACACCAGGTCGATCCGGGAAAAAGGCGGGTCGCGTAACACGTTATGGGGTGAAAAGATGCATAAGTCCCGCACCGACTTGCTGACCACGTAACTGTCGCCATCGGCCACGAAATAGCGTTCGCGCCGCTCGGGCGATAGGCCGTCAAGCAACGCGCCAGGGTAGCGCGCCGCGCGGGCGACGGCCAATGCGCGGTCGTCGATATCGGTGGCGAAAACCTGCACCCGGGGCGCGGCCGGTAGGGTATCCATGTGCTCGCGCAGCAGGATCGCCAGCGAATAGACCTCTTCGCCCGTAGCGCAACCAGGCACCCACAGGCGTACGGTTTCGGTGGCGTCGCGGTCTTTCAGCAACTGCGGGATCACCCGCTTCTGCAGGGACTCGAAGGCCTCGGCGTCGCGGAAGAAATTCGTGACGCTGATCAGCAGATCGCGGAACAGGGCGCCCGCTTCCTGGGAATGCTGCTTCAGGAATTCAACGTAGGCGTCGAGGGCGAGCATCTGGTTTACGTGCATGCGGCGCTGGACGCGGCGCATGAAGGTCTTGCTCTTGTATCCGCTGAAATCGTGGCCGACGCGGGCGCGAAGGAGCGCGTAGATTTCGTGCTTGGCGGCTTCCAGCCGGGCGCGCTCCGGGCCTTGGGCGGCGCCCTCGTCCAGATCGTCCAGGTGGCGCAGCCCCGACGCGAAGTCGACCAGTTTCACGCCCATCTGATCGGCCGGCACGATGAAGTCGACCAGGCCCGTGGCGATGGCGCTACCGGGCATCTCCGGGCTGCTCGGGCCGAAGCCGTCGACCGCCTGCGCAAGGGTCAGGCCGCCTTGCTCCTTGATCGCCTTGATGCCCAATGTGCCGTCCGAGTCGCCGCCGGACAACACCACGCCCGCCGAGAATTCGCCGTAATCCAGGGCCAGCGACGTGAAGAACAGGTCGATTGGGCGCGGCCCGCGCTGCTCTGCCACTCGTTGGCGCAGCCGCAGCCGCCCCTCATGGATCGACATGACTGCATCGGCGGGAAGCACGTAGACGTTGTCGGCCAGGACCTCCGCGTCCTGCGTGGCAGTCTGGACCTTGAGGTCGGTGTAGTGTTGGATCACCTCTGGCAAGTGGCTTTCGCGCACGGGGCTCAGATGGGTAAGTACGACGAACGCCAGCCCCGGCTTTGGGGGCACGCCGCGAAAAAATCTTTCCAGCGCCTCGACGCCGCCGGCGGAGGCGCCGATACCCACAATTGGAAAATCCGTTCGCACAGTCATGGTCTCTTCGGCCTGATCAAGCAGGTAAACAGCGTATGAAGCGTCGACGAATCAGAAACCGGGGGATGACGCGCCACCTAATGCGGAAATACGGGAGGTGGCGCGGGTGCGTGCATAGTCCCCTTTTTCTGCGTCGGCGCCAAAACGCCATGGTTAACGCGCTGTTATCGGATACACGCAGCGACATTACCATGGACGCCCGGGGATTGATATGCGAAGAACTAGCCCGCACGGACGCGTGCGCTGCGTACCTTCAGCCGCAGCCGTTCCAGCGCCAGATAGACAATCGGCGTCGTGTACAGCGTCAGGAACTGGCTGATCATCAGGCCGCCGACGATCGCGACGCCCAGCGGGCGCCGCAGTTCGGATCCTTCTCCCACGCCCAGCACCAGGGGCAGCGCACCCAGCAGGCCGGCCAGATTGGTCATGACGATAGGCCGCAGGCGCAACATCGCGGCGCGGTGGATGGCTTGTTCCGCCGTCAACCCTTCGCGCCGTTCCAGGCTAAGCGCGAAGTCGATCATCAAAATGGCATTCTTCATGACGATGCCGACAAGCAGGAACAGCCCCAACAGCGCAATCAGGGTGAATTCGATGTTCGCCAGCCGCAATGCCAGCAAGGCCCCCACGCCCGCCGACGGCAGCGTGGACAGGATGGTAAGCGGATGCAGGGGACTTTCGTACAGGATGCCTAGCACCAGATAAATGGCGACCAGCACTGCCAGGATCAGCCAGGGCTGGTCCTGCACGCTTTGCTGGAAGTTGCGGGCGTCGCCGCCCAGGCGCGTCTGGATCGTGGAGGGCACCATCAGCTTCGCCATCGTGGCATCGATGGCGGCAAGCCCCTGTTCCAGCGACACGCCTTCGGCCAGCGAAAAGCCGACGCCCACGGCCGCGAACAGGCCGTCGTGGAAGACGCGGTCGTTGACCAGGCCGTTCTCATACGTGGCGAACGCCGTCAGCGGGATGCGGGTGCCATCGGCCGCCACGACCTGCACCTGCTCCAGGACCTCGGGGTCTTCGGTGTAGCGCGGGTCCAGTTCCAGCACCACGCGGTACTGGTTCATGGCGTCGTACAGGGTGGCGACCTGGCGCTGGCTGAAGGAATTGCTTAGCACGCTGCTGATCGTGTCCATGTCCACGCCCAGGCGCTGGGCGGCGCTGCGGTCGATATTGATCACCACCTGCTGGGTGGCGCCGTCGCCCACGGCGTCCACGTCGCGCAGTTCCGGAATGGCTTGCATGGCCTTCGAGATCTTGCGCGACCATTCCCGCAGCGCGGGCACGTCGCTGGCCATGATGGCCAGTTCGTGGTCGCCCGAATTGCCGAAGCCGCCCGGCATGCGCAGGTCTTGGTCCACGTTAAGGAAGAACATGCCGCCCGGCACCGGCGGTGCGTTCAGGCGTAGCCAATTGATGACTTCGGTTGAGGATTCGGTGCGCTGGGCCACGGGCTTCAGGCGGATCAGGAAGAGCGAATTGCTGATGCCGAGCCCGCCGCCGTTATAGCCGATGACGTCTTGCACGGCCGGGTGCTTGAGCACCAGCTGGCGATACTGGTCGATCTTGGGCTGCATCACCTGGAACGAAAAGCCGTCGTCGCCCCGCACGAATCCGACCAGCTGGCCCGTGTCCTGCACCGGCAGGAAGCCCTTGGGCGCGTCCACGTACAGGTAGACGTTCAGCCCGATGACGCCGGCCAGTACCAATAGCGTCAGGCGCGCATGGTCAAGCACCCGCGCAAGCGATGCGCCGTACCCGTCGTGCAGGCGCGCGAAGGCGGCCTGCATGCGCGAGGGCCGGGCGGGGACGGCGTGCGGCGTTGCTCCGGGCTTGAGCCAGCGCGCGCACAGGGCGGGGATGATGGCGACCGACACCCCCAGCGAGATCACCGTGGCGGCCACCAGCGTGATCGAGAATTCTCGGAACAGCCGTTCGACGAGCCCGCCCATAAACAGGATGGAGACGAACACCACGCTCAGGGCGACGGTCATGGCGACCAGCGTGAAACCCACTTCGCGCACCCCGCGCAGTGCCGCCTTGCGCGGCGACAGACCGCGTTCGATGTGCCGCGAGATGTTCTCCAGCACCACGATCGCGTCGTCCGCCACCAGCCCGGCGGCCACGATCAGCGCCATCAGCGACAGGTTGTTCAGCGAAAAGCCCCACACATACATGACCGCGAAGGTGGCGATCAGGCACACCGGAATCGCCACGCTGGGGATGGCAGCCGCCCGCGCGTTGCCCAGGAACAGCCACACCACCAGGATCACCAGCGCCGTGGCCAGCCCCAGCGTGACGTGGGCTTCGCGCAGGGTGGCGTTGATGCCGGGCGAGCGGTCCAGCGCCACGGTCAGGTCCACGTCGGCCGGCATCAGCGCCCGCAACCCGGGCAGGGCCTCGTTGATGGCCGTGATGGTTTCGATGATGTTTGACCCCGGCTGGCGGCTGATGGTCAGCACGACCGCAGGGTTGCGGTTGTGGAAGCCGCTGCTGTAGCGGTTTTCCACCGAATCGCTGACTTTCGCCACCTGCGCCAGCCGGATGACGGCGCCATTCCGGTGGCGCACGATCAGGCTGTCGTACTCTTGCGCGGTGCGCGGCTGCGCGGGCGTGCCGACCTCCCAACGCTGGCCCGCCGAATCCAGCTGGCCTTGCGGGCGCATCGGCGCCGCGTCGGAGACGGCCTCGCGCACGTCGTCCAGCGCCACGCCGTAGTGAGCCAGCGCGTTCGGATTGACCTGCACTCGCACGGCGGGCAATGAACTGCCGCCCATCGTCACTTCGCCCACTCCGTTGATCTGCGAGATTTTCTGCGCCAGCACGGTCGTGCCCAGGTCGTACAACTGGCCAGCGGGACGCGTCGGGGAACTGAGCGCCAGCGCCATGATGGGCGCTTGCGAGGGGTTGATCTTTCGATAGCTGGGATTGCCCGGCATGCCCGCGGGGAGTTCGGCGCGGGCCGCGTTGATGGCCGCCTGCACGTCGCGGGCCGCTTCATTGACGTCGCGGTCCAGGTCGAACTGCAACTGCACGCGCGTGGCGCCCTGATTGCTGGACGACGTCATGGAGCTGACGCCCGCGATGCCGCCCAAGGCACGCTCCAGCGGGGCGGCCACGGTGCTGGCCATGCTCTCGGGGCTGGCGCCCGGCAGCTCGGCGCGCACTTCGATGGTGGGGAAATCCACCTGGGGCAGGGGGGCCACGGGCAGCAGCCGCCAGGCCACCGCGCCTAGCAGCGTCAATGCCAGCGCCAGAAATATGCAGGCGACCGGCCGGTGCAGCAGAGCCCGGATCATGCCGCGGGCCCGTCAGTCCTTGCGGGCTTGGCGGGAACGCCGCGCCGCTGGCCCAGGCGGTGGAAGAACAGGTAGACGGCGGGCGTGGTGAACAGCGTCAGGACCTGGCTGACCAGCAGCCCGCCGACCATGACCCAGCCCAGCGGCTGGCGCAGTTCCGCGCCGGAACCGGTGGCCAGCATCAACGGCAATGCGCCGAACAAGGCGGCCAGCGTCGTCATCAGGATGGGCCGCAGGCGCAGCAGCGCGGCTTCGCGGATGGCGGCTTCCGGCGGCAATCCGCGCGATCGCTCGGCCTCTAGCGCGAAGTCCACCATCATGATGCCGTTCTTCTTCACCAGCCCGATTAGCAGGATGATGCCGATGACGGCGATCAGGTCCAGTGGCCGGCCCGTGATCAGCAGCGCCAGCAGCGCGCCCACCGTGGCCGACGGCAGCGTCGACAGGATGGTGACGGGGTGGATCGCGCTTTCATACAGCATGCCCAGCACCAGGTACATCGTGACCACGGCGGCCAGCATCAGCCACAGCGTGTTCGACAACGAGGCCTGGAACGCCGATGCGGCGCCCTGCAGGCGCAGCTCCACGCTGGGCGGCATGCCGATGTCGCGTTGCGCGGCTTCGATGGCGGCGATGGCCTCGCCCAGCGAGCCGCCCGGGGGCAGGTTGAACGACAGATTGACCGCCGGGAACTGCGACAGGTGGTTCACGGCCAGCGGCACGGCGCGTTCGCTGACGGTGGCCAGCGCCGATAGCGGGATCGCCTGGCCGGCTTCGGTCTGTAGATGGATGCGTTCCAGCGCGTCGGGGCTCAAGGCCAGCCGGCGGTCGACTTCCAGCACCACGCGGTATTGGTTGGATTGCGTGAACAGGGTGGCAACCTGGCGCTGGCCGAACGCGTTGTACAAGGTTTGCACCACGTCGTCCATCGTCACGCCCAAGCGCGCGGCGGTATCGCGCGACACTTGCAGGAACGCCTGACGGCCGTCGCCTTGCAGGTCTGACGACACCTCGGCCAGCGCAGGCGATTGCGCCAGGCGCTGCGTCAGCGCGTGGCTCCATTGCGCCAGCAGTGCGCTGTCCGGGGATGTCAGGGTGAACTGGTATTGGCCCCGGCTGACGCGGTCTTCGATGTTCAGTTCCTGCACCGGTTGCAGGAAGAGCGAGATGCCCTGGACGTCTCGGGCGCGCGCATCCAGCCGGGCCAGGATGTCGGCCAGCGGCGCGCTGCGCTCGGCCCAGGGCTTCAGGTTGATCAGCAGGCGGCCGGTGTTCAGCGTGGTGTTCATGCCATCGATCCCGATGAAGGACGACAGGCTCTGCACGTCGGGGTCGGCCAGCAGGGTGTGCGCCACCGCCTGCTGGCGCCGCGACATGGCGTCGAATGAGGTGTTCTGCGACGACTGGGTCACGCCCTGCAGCACACCGCCGTCCTGCACCGGGAAGAAGCCCTTGGGCACCGCCAGGTACAGCAGGCCGGTCAGCACCACGGTGGCCAGCATGGCCAATAGCGTCAGGCGTTGGTGGCGCAGGGTCACGTCCAGCCAGCCGGCGTAGCGCGCCTGCACGCGGTCCAGCAGGCCGGCCCGCGATTCCACGTGGGCGGGCAGCAGGCGGGCGCACATCATGGGCGTCAGGGTCAACGACACCGCCAGCGATATCAGAATGGCCACGGCCAGCGTGATGGCGAACTCGCGGAACAGGCGGCCCACCACGTCTTCCATGAACAACAGCGGGATCAGCACCGCGATCAACGACAGCGTCAGCGAGACCAGCGTGAAGCCGATCTGCCCCGCGCCTTTCAGCGCGGCCGACATGGGGCTGTGCCCCTGTTCGCGGTAGCGCGCGATGTTCTCCAGCATGACGATGGCGTCGTCCACCACGAAGCCCGCGCCGATGGTCAGGGCCATCAGCGTCAGGTTGTTGGTGGAAAAGCCGGCCAGGTGCATGAAACCGAAGGTGCCGATCAAGGACAACGGCACCGCCAGGCTGGGGATCAGGGTGGCCGGCAGGTTGCGCAGGAACAGAAACGTCACCAGCACCACCAGGCCCACGGCGAACACGAGTTCCCACTGCACGCCGCGCACCGATGCGCGGATGCTCTCGGTGCGGTCGGTCAGAATGCGCACTTGCGCCGCGGCGGGCAGGCTGGCGGTCAACTGCGGCAGCAGGGCCTTGACCTGATCGGCCACGGCGATCACGTTGGCGCCCGGCTGGCGCTGGATGTTGACCAGCACGGCGGGCTGCTTGTCGACCCAGGCGGCCAGGTAGCGGTCTTCCGCGCCGTCTTCGATCATGGCGACCTGGCCCAGCCGCACCGGCGCGCCGTTCTTCCAGGCGACGATCAGCTCGCGGTATTCCTCGGCGCTTTGCAATTGGTCGTTGGCGTCCATGATGACGGACCGTACCGGGCCGTCGAAGCTGCCTTTGGGCTGGTTCGAGTTGGCCTTGGCGATGGCTTCCTGCACGTCCGACAGTTGCAGGCCGCGGGCCGCCAGCGCCATCGGATTGACCTGCACCCGCACGGCTGGCCGCTGGCCGCCGGCCAGGCTGACCATGCCCACGCCGGATAGTTGCGACAGCCGCTGCGTCATGCGCGTGTCCACCAGGTCGTAAACCTTAGGCAACGGCAGGGAGTCCGAGGTGACGGCCAGCGTCAGGATGGGCACGTCGGCGGGGTTGACCTTCCGATAAACGGGCGGCGTCGGCAAGTCCGGGGGCAGCAGCGAGCCGCTGGCGCTGATCGCCGCCTGCACTTCCTGTTCGGCCACGCCCAGGGACACGTCCAGCGAGAATTGCAGCGTGATCACCGAAATGCCGCTGCCGCTGGTGGACGACATCTGCTTGACGCCCGGTATCTGCCCGAAACGCCTTTCAAGCGGCGCCGTGACCGCGCGCGCCGTCACGGTGGGACTGGCGCCGGGATATTGGGTGGTGACCTGGATGATCGGGTAATCCACCTGCGGCAGCGCCGCCACCGGCAGCATGCGCCACGCCAGAATGCCAGACAGCAGCAGGGCGATCATCAGGAAGGACGTTGCGACCGGGCGCAGGATGAAGGGGCGTGACAGGCTCATGCGCGATTCAGGTAAGGGACTCGACGACCTGGACTTCGCGTCCGTCGTGCAGGCGGTCCACGCCTTCGACCACGACGCGCTCGGAAGCGGCCAGGCCGCTTTCCACGACCACGCGGCCGGCGTTGGCGGACCCCAGTTGAAGGACCCGGCGCGCGGCGCGCTGGGCGTCGTCGATGACAAAGACGAAAGCGCCCTCGGTGCCGTACTGCACGGCGGCAGAGGGGATGGTGACGACGTTGTCCTGCTGCACGACGGCCAGCCGGATGTTCACGAACTGGTTGGGAAACAGCGATTCGTCGGTGTTGTCGAAGCGGGCGCGCAGCCGGACGGTGCCGCTGGCCGCCTGGATACGGTTGTCCAGCGCTTCCAGCGTGCCTTCGGCCAGGACGCGGCGGTCATCCGCGTCCCAGGCCTGCACGCGAAGGATTGCCGTCTTGGCCTGGGCGCGGCGCAGGATGTCCAGCCGGGTTTCGGAAATGCTGAAAATCGCGGAAATCGGCATGGTCTGCACCAACGTCGTCAGGCCGTTGGCGTCGTCGGCGCGCACCTGATTGCCGGCGTCGACGCGGCGCAGCCCGATGCGGCCGTCCTGCGGCGCCACAATCCGGGTGTGGGACAGCAGGCGCTCGGCATCGGCGACCTGGGCGTGGTTCAACTGCCGCTGCGCCGTGTACGCGCGCACCTGGGCTTCCGCGGTGTCCAGTTGCTGGCCCGCGACGGATTCCTGGCGCGCCAGCCGGCGGTAGCGTTGCAAGTCGGCCTGGGCGTTGTCCAGCAACGCCTGGGTGGTCGCCAGCGCGCCTTCGGCGGCCGCCAGTGCGGCCAGATACGGACGGGCGTCGATCTCGGCCAGTAATTGGCCCCGGGTGACGGCCTGGCCTTCGGTGTAGTGCAGCCGGATCAATTCGCCGTCGACCTGGCTGCGCAACGTCACCTGGGCCAGTGGCGTGATGGTGCCCAATGCGTGGAGGTCGCGCTGCAGCGGGCCCACGCGGGCGGCCGCAACGCTGACGGCGACGGGAATCTGCCCGTATTCGGGCGGACGCGGGGCGGCGGGGCCCTTTCCCATCAGCCAGTACGCAACCCCGATCAACACGGCCAGCGACAGGGCGGCGGCAATCAGGATCAGGCGCTGGGTTCGGGAAGGGCGGCCCGCAGAATAGGGCAGTGACATCTGGGCTGCCAGGCAGGATGTTGCGGACAGCCGAGATTCTATATTAATAATAATGATTAGCGTTATTAACGGTGAATTTCAACAGGGGTTTTCGCCATGTCCCGGTAGGGAATTCAACGTAAAATTCGGCCGACGCCACGAAATACCGGCGCAATACGCCTTTCCTCACGGCATGTACGTCGATCTCCATACCCTTTATCTCCTTATCATCGGAACGCTGCTGGCCAGCGCTGGGATGATCTTCTGGGAGCTTCGGGCCCATCCACGGCGCAGCAAGACGCTGCGTCTGCTGGGCACCGGTTTCGCGACGTTGGCAGCAGGATGCGTCCTGATCCTGTTCCGCCGCGACCTGCCCGGCGCTTACGGCGCGGCCCTCAGCAATCTGGTCGTGCTGGCGGGCTATCTGCTGGTGCTGAACGGGGTGTCGTCGCTGCGCGGGCGTCAGTACCGCGCGGCCTCCTTGGGCTTGCTGGCCGTGATGGCGCTGGTGTGGGCAGGCGCCGGGGCGCGATGGCCGGACGTGGTGTGGGCCTATGCCAGCGCGGTGCCGATCGCGCTGATCAGTGGCATGACGTCGTTGGAGATGTTGCGGTGCCGGGCGCTGCAGCCGCTACAGCCGCGGCGGATCATCGTCGTGGTAACGGGCATTCATGCGCTGTTGTATGCGGGCAGGGCCTTCGTGCTGCCCTGGATGGTGGCGCAGTACGGCCAGGCGGTGCTGATGGCCGCCAGCAACATCACGATGTACGAAGGTGTGTTGTATTCGGTCATTTTGCCGATGACGCTGCTGAAACTGATCCGCGAAGAAGCCCACGGCCAGCTCCTGCAGGAGTCCCAGACGGATTATCTGACCCGGCTGGGCAACCGCAGGTGGTTTTTCGAGCAGGGCGCGCGCGTCATCGGCACCGCCGGGCATGGCTGCGTTTCCATTTTGGCGTTCGACCTTGACCACTTCAAAGCCATCAACGACCTGCATGGCCATGAAACGGGCGACAAGGTGCTGACCTCGTTCGCGGGCGTCGCCCAGGGCGCTGTCGGGCCCGGCGCCGTGCTGGCCCGGATCGGCGGGGAAGAGTTCGCGTGCCTGTTGTCGGGCGACGATGCACGCCGCGCGCATCTGTTGGCCGAGACAATCGTCAGGCGCTTCGCCGAAACCGTGGCTGATCCGGCCTTGGGCGTCGGCGTGCGGGCCACGGTCAGCGTCGGCCTGGCCCAGTTCGACGGCGACGCACCCGCGTTGGCTGCGGGGCTGGCCCAGGCCGACCGGGCGCTGTACCACGCCAAGGCGCTGGGCGGCGACCGCGTCGAATTGGCATGCTTGCCGGCAAGTTCCGCCGCCGCCTGACCCCCGTGTCGTTATAGTGGCGGCTATTTTCAATACCCGATCAGCAAGGAGCAGGTTCATGGGCGAGCATCCCCTCGAAAGTCCGCGGCAGTTGTTCGACCGCCTTCAGGCAAGGCTGGAGACCGAACGCGCCCGCTTGGGGCAATGGCAGGCCGTTGAGGCGGATTACCGGCAGAAGTACGCCGAAGGGCTGTTGCCGCTGGAACAACAACTGCATGAGCTGCGCATGAAGCTGGTGCTGTGTTTCGATCACGCGTACAAGAACATGGGGCTGTCCAAGTCGGAACGCGAATTCGTGTCTGAACTGGTGGTGGAGTTTTCGGAAGAACTGCTGCAATTGGCCGCCAAGGGCGCGCTGCCGGCGGGCTGCGACACCGGCCGGCTCAAGACGCTTTATAAAAAACATGGCGGCTCCGACTACGACGCGGACGTGGCCGAAGAGACCGAAGATGCCAAGGTTGAGCTGGCCGATGCGCTAGGCCTGGATCCGGACGCCGATCCGGCCGCCTGGTCGCCGGCGCGACTGCTGCTGCGCATCCAGGACCAATACGAAGACGACGAGGCCGAGGAACTCCTGGCGTTGGCGCGCCTGGCCACCCGGACCACCACGCCGAACGCGGTGGCATGGCAAGCGCTGCAAGACGCCGAGCGCGAGCGCGCCAGCCAGGCCGCGCGGAATCCGGACCTTCAGGCCGATGTGGACACCGCCGGCGACATCGACGATGCGCGCCTGCCGCAGATCAACGCCATCCTGCAGGCCCAGCTGGACGAAGTGCTGCACCAGTCCACGTATGCGGAAGCGGGTTTCAAGCTGCGCTACGACCTGGATCCCTTCGCCTCGTTCGATCCGGAAACGGTGATAGAGGACCTGGACGCCGATATCGTCGACATCAAGGAATACATCAGCGAACTCGAACACGAGGTCATGCAGTTTTCGGACCAGGGGGCGCTCAAGTCCTGGCTCAAGGCGATGAAGCGCGAAGTCGAGGCCATCGAGCGCCGGGAAGGCCGGGCGGGCCGCGACTGAGGCCGTTGCCGGGCGGGGTGGGCTGCGCGCCAGACGCGCGGCACTGCCGGCGCCCGCGCCGCGGGTGCTACGTGCGCCGAGCCACCGGCACCACGCGCATGACGGGCGCCGCCGGCTTGGCGGCGTCGGCGCGTGGCCGGATCATCATCGGGAAGAAGCGCCACAGGTATAGCCCCAGGGCCAGCACCCAAGCCGTGGTCGACGCGTGCAGGAAGCCGACGGAAGCGGCGGTGGGCAGCAGGGCGGCCAGGCGCAGCAGCGCCGCCAGGATCATCAGCGCGTAGCTGGTCACCATGCTGCGGTCGGTTTGCAGCGGCCGGCCCAGATGGCCCAGGGCGGTACGGGTGACCATGCCCAGGATCAGCACCGCAAAGCCGGCCACGCCGACCACATGGGCGGGCCAGGCGGCGCGCACGACATAGCCGGCCAGGTGCGCGGCGCCCACCAGCAGGCCGATCCCCACCCCCAGATACCCTGCGTACAGAATCCATAGCAGCGGCACGCGGCGCACGGCCCAGGGTTTCCACGATACCCATTGCGCCAGCGCGATCAGCCCCGTTGCCGCCAGCGCCAACGAGGCCGCGCGCGGCGCGCCGACGACGAGGCAGACGATGGCGGCCACGCCCAGGGCCAGTTGCCAGTGGCCGCTGCGCGTGTGCGGCGGAATGTCCAGCCCGGCCACTGCGCGCTTGGCGAAAAACGGCAGGACGCGGCGCGCGATCAGCAGCGTCAGTACCGCCATGCACAGCAGCCCCGCGTTGAAATAACGCATCACGGCCAGATAGTCGCCCTGCACGACGGCCCACAGGTACATCGCGTTGGCGGCCGCCAGCCCCAGCAGCAGGAAAGGCACGCCCGCGTTGCGCTGATTGCGCGTGACCCAGACGGCGCGGCCCAAGGCGGCGGCGCCCCACAGGAAGAACCCCAGATCGGCGGCGGCGGCCACCAGGAACGCCGGCCGGCCCGGCATCAGGTAGCCCGCGCGCGCCACGATCCACAGTAGGCACAGTGCAGCCAACGCATTGCCGCGCAACGGGTTCTTGCCCGTCCAGTTGGCGCCCGCCGTCAGCAGAAAGCCCACGCCGATGGTGGCGACAAAGCCCCACAGCATCTCGTGCGCATGCCAGTACAGGCCGCCCATGACGCCGGTGATGCGCGCCGGGGCGTGTACCCACAACCACACGGACGCCAGCGCCCAGAAGCAGCCCGCCAGGTACAGCGGGCGAAACCCCATTTCGGTGAAGGCGCGCCATTGGGGGCGGGGCGGCCGGGCGGCCGGAGCGGGTTCGTCGATGGTCATCAGCGGAGGCATGGCGGTCTGCGGTGTTTAAGGTGTATTGAAAATACATATTAATGCCGAGGCCGCGCCCTCGCCAGCGTGATTGTTTGACGCAACGCAAACCCGCCCGGGAACCCAGCGGTGACTAGGCACATTGGCAGGGGCCGGATGGTCAGCCGGCGAATGGCGGCGAGGGCGGCCGGTCCCTAGGCTAGGGCCTGTATCAGTGAGCCAAGCGAGAATAACCATGACAGCAGCAACTTCCCCGTCCGGCAGGCCGATGCGGGTCCTGATTTCCAGCACATTCGCCTTCACCATCTGTTTCGCGGTCTGGATGATCTTCGCGGTGCTGGGCATTCCCATCAAGGCCCAGTTGGGCCTGTCCGAAACCCAGTTCGGCCTGTTGGCCGCCATGCCGGTCCTGACGGGGTCGCTGGTGCGGGTGCCGTTGGGCATCTGGACCGACCGCTATGGCGGCCGCCCGGTGTTCTTCATCCTGATGCTGCTGGCGGTCGTGCCGATCTGGCTGCTGTCCTATGCAACCGAGTACTGGCAGTTCCTGGTGCTGGCCTTGTTCGTCGGCCTGACGGGCGGCTCGTTCTCGGTCGGCACGCCTTACGTGGCGCGCTGGTTCCCGCGCAGCAAGCAAGGCTTGGCGATGGGCGTGTTCGGCGCGGGCAACTCCGGGTCGGCCATCACCAAGTTCGTGGCGCCGGCGCTGATCGCGGCCGCTGGCGGCGCCTGGGTCATCGTGCCCCAGGTGTATGCCGTGGCGTTGCTGGTCACCGCCGTGCTGTTCTGGATGTTCTCCGCGTCGGACCCCGCCCACCGCGTCACGCGCGGCGCGACCCTGTCCGCGCAGTTCGCCATGCTGAAGGACCCGCGCGTCTGGCGCTACTGCCAGTACTACTCGGTGGTGTTCGGCGGGTATGTCGCGCTGGCGCTGTGGATGACCAAGTACTACATCGGCGAATACGGCTTTGATATGAAGCTGGCCGCGTTATTGGCCGCCTGCTTTTCGTTGCCCGGCGGCGTGCTGCGCGCGTTGGGCGGCTGGATCTCGGACCGCCACGGCGCCTACAAGACCACGTGGTGGGTGATGTGGGTGTGCTGGGTAGCGTTCTTCCTGCTGAGCTATCCGCAAACCGAATTCACCATCATGACGGCCAATGGCCCGCGTAGCTTCGGCATCGCGCTGGGACCCGTCTCGTTCACGGTGCTGCTGTTCATCGTCGGCATCGCCATGGCGATCGGCAAGGCGTCGGTCTTCAAGTTCATCTCGGATGAGTTCGGCGAAAACATCGGCGCCGTGTCCGGCATTGTCGGCCTGGCGGGCGGCCTGGGCGGCTTCGTCTTGCCCATCCTGTTCGGCGTGCTGCTGGACCTGACCGGCGTGCGTTCCAGCGCTTTCATGCTGCTGTACGGCACGGTCTGCGTATCGCTGGTCTTCATGCACTTCAGTTTCCGGCCGGAAAGCGCGGCCAGCGCCTCGGCGGCCGTTCGCAAGCAAACCGCTTGAGCCCGCGCTCGACCCCTTCCACCCAAAGAGAGCCTTCATCATGTCCACTCAAGTCCTATCGCGTTGGGAGCCGGATAATCCCGGCTTCTGGAAGCAGACCGGCGCGCGCGTCGCCAACCGCAACCTCTGGATCTCCATTCCGGCGCTGATGCTGGCGTTCAGCATCTGGATGCTGTGGAGCGTGGTGGTGGTCAACCTGGACCGCGCCGGCTTCATGCTGTCCAAGAACCAGCTGTTCTGGCTGACCGCGCTGCCCGCGCTGTCTGGCGCCACCCTGCGCATTTTCTATTCCTTCCTGGTGCCTGTTTTTGGCGGCCGTAAATGGACGGCCATCTCCACGGCCTCGTTGCTGATTCCGGCATTGGGCATGGGGTTCGCGCTGCGCGACCCGACCACCTCGTTTCCCACGCTGCTGATCCTGGCGCTGCTGTGCGGCCTGGGCGGCGGCAACTTCAGTTCCAGCATGGCCAACATCAGCTTCTTCTTTCCCAAGGAAAAAAAGGGCTTGGCCACGGGGCTGAACGCCGGCATCGGCAATCTGGGCGTATCGCTGGTGCAGTTCGTGGTGCCGGTGGTGATCTCGGTGGGCGTCTTCGGTGTTGCTGGCGGCGCGCCGCAGGAAATCACCGTCAACGGCGCGCAGCAGAACCTGTGGCTGCAGAACGCCGGCTTCATCTGGGTGATCCCCATCGCCATCGCGGCCATCGCCGCGTGGTTCGGCATGAACGACATCGCCGACGCGCGCGCGTCCTTCGCCGACCAGGCCGTGATTTTCAAACGCAAGCACAACTGGTTGATGTGCTGGCTGTACGTGGGCACCTTCGGTTCGTTCATCGGCTTCTCGGCGGGTTTCGCCATGCTGACCAAGACGCTGTTCCCGCAGGTCAATCCCATGACCTACGCGTTTCTCGGCCCGCTGGTGGGTTCGCTGACGCGTCCCGTGGGCGGCTGGGTGTCCGACAAGCTGGGCGGCGCGCGCGTCACGCTGTTCACCTTCGCCGGCATGATCGCCGCGGTGCTGGGCGTGGTGATGTTCCTGCCCGTGGGCGGGCAGGGCGGCGATTTCAACGGCTTTCTGGCCATGTTCATCGTGCTGTTCGCGCTGACCGGCCTGGGCAACGGATCCACGTTCCGCATGATCCCCGTGATCTTCCTGCGCGAACGCACGCAGGCGGCAGAAGGCAAGGGCGCGGCGGGCCAGAAGCAGGCCATGAGCGAAGCGGCCAAGGAATCCGCCGCCGTGCTGGGCTTTTCCGGGGCCATCGGCGCCTACGGCGGCTTTTTCATCCCGCGCAGCTTCGGCACTTCTCTGGAAATGACGGGCGGTGTGCAGGCGGCGCTGTATTGCTTCATCGGTTTCTACGCCACTTGCATGCTGATCACCTGGTGGTTCTACGCGCGCCGCAACGCGCCGGTGCCTTGCTGAGCGCGTGCCGCGCGCGCGGCCAGGGTGACTAGTCACTTTGCCGCGCCCGGCCTGTGCCACTGGCGAATAGTCGGGGGACGGAGCCGCGCCTAAAGTGGTTTCAACGGCATTGATCGCAGTACGCGCCGGCCAGGCCGGCGTTCTTGGAGAAACACAATGAGTCATTTTCTGGACCGGCTGAAGTTCATGTCGCGGGTGAAGTCCACCTTCGCGAACGGCCACGGCGAAACGGTCAACGAAGACCGCAAGTGGGAAAACGCCTATCGCTCCCGTTGGCAGCACGACAAGGTCGTGCGTTCGACTCACGGCGTGAACTGCACGGGGTCGTGTTCGTGGAAGGTCTACGTCAAGAATGGTCTGATCACCTGGGAAACCCAGCAGACGGACTATCCGCGCACGCGTCCCGACCTGCCTAATCACGAACCTCGCGGCTGTCCCCGTGGCGCCTCTTACAGCTGGTACGTGTATTCGGCGCAGCGGGTGAAGTACCCGATGATCCGGGGCCGCCTGATGGAAATGTGGCGCGAGGCGCGCAAGACCATGGACCCCATCGCCGCCTGGGAATGGATCAGCCAGGACCCCGTTCGCGCCAAGCGCTACAAGGCCATTCGCGGCCTGGGCGGCTTTGTGCGCGCCGATTGGGATACGGCCACCGAGATCATTGCCGCCGCCAACGCGCTGACCATCAAGAAATACGGCCCGGACCGCGTGATCGGCTTTTCGCCCATCCCGGCCATGTCCATGGTCAGCTACGCCGCCGGCGCGCGCTACCTGAGCCTGCTGGGCGGCGCGTGTCTGAGCTTCTACGACTGGTACTGCGACCTGCCGCCTGCCAGCCCGCAGGTCTGGGGCGAACAGACCGACGTGCCGGAATCGGCCGACTGGTACAACTCGACCTATCTGATGGTGTGGGGCTCGAACGTGCCCCAGACCCGCACGCCCGACGCCCACTTCTACACCGAGGTTCGCTACAAGGGCACCAAGACGGTGGCCGTATCCAGCGACTTCGGCGAAATGGTCAAGTTCGGCGATATCTGGCTGGCGCCCAAGCAGGGCACCGATGCGGCGCTGGCGATGGCCATGGGCCACGTGATCCTGAAGGAATTCCACCTGTCGGCGAACCCGTCGCCGTACTTCCAGGATTACGTGCGCCGCTATACCGACATGCCGATGCTGGTCCTGCTGAAGGAGCGCGATGGCTTCTATGCGCCCGACCATTTCCTGCGTGCCTCGCACCTGGATGGCGCGCTGGGCGAGCAGAACAACCCCGATTGGAAGACGCTGGTGCTGGACGCGCGCAGCGGCGACCTGGTGGCGCCCAATGGCAGCATCGGCTTTCGCTGGGGCGAAGGCGCCGTCAACGGCGGTGAAAAGGTCGGACGCTGGAACCTGGAATCCAAGGACGGCGGCAATGGGCGCGAGATCGAGCCGGCCTTGAGCTTGGTCGGCGCCGGCAGCGACGTGGTCGGCGTGGGCTTCCCGTACTTTGGCAGCGAACACGACGAACTGCTGGTGCGCAACGTGCCGGCCCGCCGCATCCGCCTGGCCGACGGCACGGACGCGCTGGTTGCCACCGTGTACGACCTGCAAATGGCGAACTACGGGCTGGACCGCGGCCTGGGCGGCGGCAATGTCGCGTCGTCCTTCGACGACGACGTGCCCTATACGCCCGCGTGGCAGGAAAAGCACACCGGCGTGCCGCGCGCGCAGGTGATCCAGGTGGCGCGTGAATTCGCACAGAACGCGCACGATACCGAAGGCAAGTCGATGGTGATCGTGGGCGCCGGCCTGAATCACTGGTACCACATGGACATGATCTACCGCGGCATCATCAACATGCTGATGATGTGCGGCTGCGTCGGCAAGAGCGGGGGCGGCTGGGCCCACTATGTGGGCCAGGAAAAGCTACGTCCGCAGTTCGGTTGGGCGCCGCTGGCGTTCGGGTCGGACTGGGTGCGCCCGCCGCGCCAGATGAACGGCACGTCCTTCTTCTATGCGCACACCAGCCAGTGGCGTCATGAAAAGCTGAATGTGCAGGAAATCCTGGGGCCGACCGCCGACCGCGCCAAGTATGGCGACCTCAGCATGATCGACCTGAACGCCCGCGCCGAGCGCATGGGCTGGCTGCCGTCGGCGCCGCAACTGCGTACCAATCCGCTGGACGTGGTGGCCCAGGCCGAAGCCGCCGGCGTCGACCCCGTGGCGCATGCCGTCGAGCAACTGAAATCCGGGGCGCTGCGCATGTCGTGCGAAGACCCGGACGATCCGGCCAACTTCCCGCGCAACATGTTCGTCTGGCGTTCCAACATCCTGGGTTCCAGCGGCAAGGGCCACGAGTACTTCCTGAAGTACCTCCTGGGCACGCAGAACGCGGTGTTCGGCGACGAGGGCGACGCGATCAAGCCTACGGAAGTGACGTTCCAGGACGATGCCGCCGAAGGCAAGCTGGACCTGCTGACCGTGCTGGACTTCCGCATGAGCACCACCTGCCTGTATGGCGACATCGTGCTGCCGACGGCCACCTGGTATGAAAAGGACGATCTGAACACGTCCGACATGCACCCGTTCATCCACCCCTTGAGTGAAGCGGTGCAACCGCTGTGGGAAAGCAAGACCGACTGGGAGATCTACAAACTGCTGGCCAAGAAGTTCAGCGAGATCGGCGGGCCCTACCTGGGCAAGCGCCGCGACCTGGTGCTGACGCCGCTGATGCACGACACGC
This sequence comes from Achromobacter sp. MYb9, assembly GCF_002975275.1. Taxonomy (GTDB): domain Bacteria; phylum Pseudomonadota; class Gammaproteobacteria; order Burkholderiales; family Burkholderiaceae_B; genus Achromobacter. Next base: position 111,042 of record NZ_PCOQ01000007.1, read on the forward strand.
CGGGGGAACTGGGCCAGGCCTTCGAGCCCAAGGACTGGAAACTGGGCGAATGCGACCTGGTGCCGGGCAAGACCGCGCCGTCCATGACCGTGGTCGAACGCGACTACAACGACATCTACCGCAAGTTCACGTCCGTCGGCCCCTTGCTGGACAAGCTGGGCAACGGCGGCAAGGGCATCAACTGGAACACCGAGCACGAAGTGCGCGAGTTGGCCGGCATCAATGAAAGCGTGGCCGAGGCCGGCGTCAGCCAGGGCCGTCCGCGCCTGGACACCGCCATCGACGCCGCCGAAATGATCCTGACCTTCGCGCCCGAGACCAACGGTCACGTGTCGGTCAAGGCCTGGGAAGCGCTGGGCAAGATCACCGGACGCGAACACACGCATCTGGCCGCCGGCCGCGAGCACGACAAGATCCGCTTTCGCGATGTCCAGGCACAGCCCCGCAAGATCATTTCCGCGCCAACGTGGTCGGGCCTGGAAAGCGAAGAGGTCAGCTACAACGCCGGCTATACCAACGTGCACGAACTGATTCCGTGGCGCACGCTGACCGGCCGCCAGCAGTTCTACCAGGACCATCGCTGGATGCTGGATTTTGGTGAAGGTTCCTGCGTGTACAAGCCAGCCATCGACACCAAGACGGTCGCGCCCATGCTGGGCCGCTACCCGAACGGCGAAAAGGAACTGGTCCTGAACTGGCTGACGCCGCACCAGAAGTGGGGCATCCACAGCACGTACTCGGACAACCTCCGGATGTTGACGCTCAGCCGCGGCGGCCCCCACGTGTGGGTGTCCGAAACGGAAGCCAAGCAGGCCGGGCTGGTCGACAACGATTGGGTGGAAGTCTTCAACGTCAACGGTACCTTGACCGCGCGGGTGGTGGTAAGCCAGCGCGTGCCGGTGGGCATGTGCCTGATGTATCACGCGCAGGAAAAGATCGTGAACGTGCCCGGCGCCGAAACCAGCGGCAAGCGCGGCGGCATCCATAACTCGGTCACGCGCACGGTGCTCAAGCCCACGCACATGATCGGCGGCTACGCGCAGCAGGCCTACGGTTTCAACTATTACGGCACGGTCGGCGCCAATCGCGACGAATTCGTGGTGCTGCGCAAGATGAAGAAAGTGGACTGGCTGGATGGCCCGCTCGTTGAAGCCCCTGCCACGGAAGCAACGCAACAAAAAGAGAAGCAATCATGAGGATACGCGCTCAAATCGGCATGGTGCTGAACCTGGACAAGTGCATCGGCTGCCACACTTGCTCGGTGACCTGCAAGAACGTGTGGACCAGCCGCGATGGCGTCGAATACGCCTGGTTCAACAACGTCGAGACCAAGCCCGGCATCGGCTATCCCAAGGAATGGGAGAACCAGGACAAGTGGAAGGGCGGCTGGAAGCGCACCGCCGCCGGCAAGCTGGAGCCGCGCCAGGGCGGCAAGCTGCGCATTCTGGCCAACCTGTTCGCCAACCCGAACCTGCCGGCCATCGACGACTACTACGAACCCTTCACGTTCGACTACGAGCATCTGCAGAACGCCCCTTTGCTGCAGACCCCGCCCACCGCGCGCCCGATTTCGGTACTGACGGGCAAGAAGATGGAGAAAATCCAATGGGGCCCGAACTGGGAAGACGATCTGGGCGGCGAGTTCAGTTCGCGCAGCCGGGACGCGCTTTTCGAAGGCGTGCAGAAAGAGATGTACTCGACGTTCGAGAACACCTTCATGATGTACTTGCCGCGCCTGTGCGAACACTGCCTGAATCCGGCCTGTGTCGCCAGTTGCCCGTCCGGCTCGATCTACAAGCGCGAAGACGACGGCATCGTGCTGGTGGACCAGGACAAATGCCGCGGGTGGCGCATGTGCATCTCGGGCTGCCCGTACAAGAAGATCTACTACAACTGGAGCAGCGGCAAGGCGGAGAAGTGCACCTTCTGCTACCCACGCATCGAAGCCGGCCAGCCGACCGTCTGCTCGGAAACCTGCGTGGGCCGCATCCGCTACCTGGGCGTCATGTTGTACGACGCCGACCAGATCGAGCGCGCGGCGGCCACCGCCGACGAGCAAGACCTGTACGAATCGCAGCTGGACCTGTTCCTGGACCCGCATTCACCGGAAGTGATCGCCGCTGCCCGCGAACAGGGCATTCCCGAATCGTGGCTGGAAGCCGCGCGCCAATCGCCCGTCTACAAGATGGCGGTGCAATGGCGCGTTGCCTTCCCGCTGCACCCGGAATACCGCACGTTGCCGATGGTCTGGTACATCCCCCCGTTGTCGCCCATCCAGACGGCGGCGGAGGCCGGCAAGATGCCTCAGCGCACCGTGGGCAAGAGCGCCATGATCCCGGACGTGTCCAGCCTGCGCATTCCCGTGCGTTACCTGGCCAACCTGCTGACGGCGGGCAAGGAAGCGCCGGTGCTGCAAGCCCTGGAGCGCATGCTCGCCATGCGCGCCTACAAGCGCTCGGAAACCGTGCACGGCGAACGCGACACCGCCTTGCTGGAGCAGGTGGGCCTGACCGAAGCCACCGTGCAGGACATGTACAAGATCATGGCCATTGCCGACTACGAGGACCGTTTCGTCGTGCCTAGCAGCCATAAGGAAGTGGTGGAAGACAGCTTCAACGAGAAGGGCAGTTGCGGGTTCACATTCGGCAATGGCTGCTCGGGCGGCGTGTCCGAAGGCACCTTGTTCGGACGCAAGCCTGAAGGCAGCGAGATCTTCATCGAGATGCCGAAATCCCGCAAGAAAGCCGCCGTGGCGCGCTAGGAAAGGAGAACTTCATGAACCTGTACCGTTTGCTTTCCGCTTTGCTCAGCTATCCCGAGCCCGACCTGCTGGACGCCCTGGGCGAAGTGGAAACGGCGCTTGCCGCCGATCCCGACGCCGAGGAAGCCCTGCAGCCGTTGATCGCCTACCTGGCCACCAACGGCCTGATCGCCGTGCAGGAAAACTATGTGGCCACGTTCGACCGCAACCGCTCGCATTCGCTGCACTTGTTTGAACACGTGCACGGCGAAAGCCGCGACCGCGGCCAGGCCATGGTCGACCTGCTGGAGACGTACCGCGGCCACGGCTTCGAACCCATCGTGTCCGAGCTGCCCGACCATGTCCCGTTGTTCCTGGAGTTCCTGGGCGTGATCGAACCGAACGAGGCGCAGGAACTGCTGGATGAGGCGATCCACGTGCTGGCCGCCATCGGCGCGCGGCTGGCCAAAGGCGACAGCCCCTACGCAGGGATCTTCGCGGTGCTGCGCGCCCAGTCCACCGTGACCCCGCGCGAACAGACGGCGCCGCCCGTGCGCGACATGGACGACGCCATGGAGACCTTCGGCGTCAGCCAGGACGGCGTGGAACCGCTGCTGCGGCCGTTCTCGGGCGATGGCGCGCAGACCCTGCGCTTCTACCCCCGGGCGCCGGCCGCCCATTAACGCTCAGGACGACGCATCATGAATTCCCTGAATCAGTTTCTCTTTGGCATCTATCCCTATATTGCGCTGACGGTCTTCCTGCTGGGCAGCCTGGCGCGCTTCGAGCGCGAGCAATACACCTGGAAGACAGATAGCTCGCAACTGCTGCACCGCGGCCAGTTGCGGCTGGGGAACATCCTGTTCCACGTCGGCATCCTTGGGCTGTTCTTCGGCCATCTGGCCGGGCTGCTGACGCCGGTCGTGGTGTGGGACACCCTGGGCGTCTCGCACACGCTGAAGCAGGCGGTCGCCATGGCGGCTGGCGGCATCATGGGCGGCCTCTGCCTGATCGGGCTGTTGATCCTGATCCACCGCCGCCTGACCGATCCGCGCATTGCCCGCACGACCCGTCCCGGCGACAAGCTGCTGCTGTTGTGGATCCTTGTCACCTTGCTGCTGGGCCTGTCGACCATCGTGCTCTCGGCTGGCCACATGGACGGCGAAATGATGGTGCGCCTGATGACCTGGGCGCAGCACATTGTCACCTTCCAGGGCGACGCCGCCAGCCATGTCGCCGATGTGCCGCTGCTGTTCAAGATGCACCTGTTCATGGGCCTGACGCTGTTCGTGATCTTCCCGTTCACGCGCCTGGTGCACGTCTGGAGCGGCTTCGCCTCGCTGGGCTATCTGGGCCGCGCGTGGCAGTTGGTCCGTCCGCGCTGAATCGACACGCACCCAGGAGCCGAACATGCCTGTCATTGTGAATGGCGTCGAACTGAACGACGCAGATCTGGAACGTGAACTGCCGCTACACGCGCAAGCCGACAATCCGATGCGCCACGCGGTCACCGCGCTGGTCTTGCGGCGGGTGCTGCTGGACGAAGCCGGCCGGCTCGGGCTGGCCGCCGAAGACGAAGAGGGCGCTATCAGCGCCTTGCTCGCGGCACAGGCGCCAGCCCCCCAAGCGGACGACGCCGCCTGCCGCCGCTTCTATCAGATGCACCCGCAACGTTTCATGGTGGGCGAACTGGTCGAAGCCGACCACATCCTGTTCCAGGTCACGCCCAGCGTAAACCTGGACATGCTGCGCGCCCACGCCAACGTGGTGCTGCAGGAATTGCTGGCCGATCCTTCGCGCTTCGCCGAGGTGGCGCGCGAGCAGTCCAACTGTCCGTCGGCGACGGTGGGCGGCAACCTGGGCCAGCTGGGCCGCGGCGACACCGTGCCGGAGTTCGAGCGCGCCGTCTTCGCGCTGCCCTCGGGCGGATTGCTGCCGCAGTTGCTGCAAACCCGGCACGGCCTGCACATCGTCCGGGTGACGCGCCGCATCGAAGGCCGGCTGTTGCCGTATGAGCACGTGGCGCAGCAGATCGCCATGGCGCTGACTTCGATGAGCCGCGACACGGCCTGGCGGCAGTACACCAAGCTGCTGGTCGAGCGCGCAGACGTCCAGGGTGTCGATCTTGCCGCAGGCGGCGAACCTGAACGCGTCTACGGCGGGAGCGCCGCATGATGGACGAGCCCGCTGCCGGACCTTTGACAGACGGCTTCGGACGCCGGATCGACTACCTGCGCGTTTCCGTCACCGACCGCTGCGATTTGCGTTGCAGCTACTGCCTGCCCAAGGATTTCAAGGGCTTCGAGACGCCGGCCAACTGGCTGCGCCTTGACGAAATGGCGCGGCTGGTCGGCGTGTTCGTGGGCCTGGGCATCCGCAAGGTCCGGCTCACGGGGGGCGAACCGCTGCTGCGCCGGGGCGTCGCCGATCTGGCGCGAGACATCGCCGCGATGCCGGGGCTGGCCGACCTGTCCGTCTCCACCAACGGCACGCAACTGGTGCGCCATGCCGAAGCGCTGCGCGCCGCTGGCGTGACCCGTCTGAACATCAGCCTGGACACACTGGATGCCGCCGCCTTCAGCCAGATCACCGGCCGGGATTGCCTGGATTCGGTGCTGGCGGGGTTGGCCGCGGCGCGGCAAGCGGGCTATTCCCCCATCAAGCTGAACAGCGTCGTGCATGCCGCGACGCCGGAAGACGACGTTCGGCGTTTGCTGGACTATGCGGTCGAACAAGGGTTCGTGCTGCGCCTGATCGAGCCCATGCCGATGGGCGAATGCGGCCGGGGCTTCACGCATACGGACTTGAACGCGCTGGGCACGCGCCTGGCGGCGGACGCCGGGCTGGTGCCGTCGCTGGCCGGGTCGGCCACCGGCCCGGCACGGTACTGGACAGCGGGCGAGGGCGCGCCGGTGCTGGGCGTGATTACCCCCATGTCGCGTCATTTCTGCGCGGCGTGCAACCGGGTTCGCCTGGGCGTGGACGGCACGCTATACCTGTGTCTGGGGCAGGAAGCCCAGGTGCCGCTGGGCCGGCTGCTGCGTAGCGGGGCCAGCGACGCCCAGCTGGCTCGAGCGATTCTGGCGGGCATCGCCGCCAAGCCGGAACGGCACGATTTCGTGACCCGCCCCGAGCGCATCGTCCGGTTCATGGCGCAGACGGGGGGCTGACATGCGAGATATCGAACGGTTCGTCGACGGCTTCCAGCGGTTTCAACAGCAATACTACGAGCAGGCGCCCGCGCTGTACCGTAATCTGCGCGACGGCCAGCACCCCAGCACGCTGCTGATCGGCTGCTGCGATTCCCGGGTGGACCCCGCCATGATGCTGGGCTGCGACCCCGGCGACATTTTTGCTGTGCGCAACGTGGCCAACCTGGTGCCGCCCGCCAGCGCCGATCGCGGTCTGCAGGGCGTGCTGGCGGCGATACAGTTCGCGGTGGAGCAATTGCGGGTCAGCCGCGTGATCGTGCTGGGACACGCGCATTGCGGCGGCATCCGGGCGCTGATGGAACGGCGCACCCGCAGCGATGGCGAAACCGACTATCTGGAGCGCTGGATGGACATCGCGGAACCGGCCCGCCACCGCGTGCTGCGGCAGATGCCGGCCGCCACCGACGCCGAGCGCCGCCGCGCCTGCGAGCAGGCGTCCATCCTGATCTCGCTGCGCAACCTCGAGGACCTTCCTTTCGTGCGCCGCGCCGTCCAGGCGGGCGACCTGACGCTGCACGGCTGGTACTTCGATCTGGTGGCCGGGGCATTGCTGGCATACTCGCCGCGGGCAGACGCGTTTCTGCCCGTAGTCTGTCCCTTGTTTACGGAGCATGCATGACCCCAGTTTTCGGTATTGCCGGCCGGTCCGGCAGCGGCAAGACCACCCTGATCGAAGCGATGTTGCCGTTGCTGGCGGCGCGGGGCCTGCGCGTGAACGTCATCAAGCACAGCCACCACGATTTCCAGATGGAGCCGCCGGGCAAGGACAGCGCGCGCTTCCGGCTGGCCGGCGCGCAGGAAGTGATGGTGGCGTCGCCTTACCGCTACGCCATCGTCCACGAGCTGCGGGATGCGCCGGAGCCCTCGCTGGCGCAACAGCTGGCCCGCCTGTCGCCGGCCGATCTGGTGCTGGTCGAAGGCTTCAAGCAGGCGGCGATCCCGCGCATCGAGGTCTTTCGGCCCGCGCTGGGCAAACCGCCGCTGCATGCGCAAGACAGCAGTTTCCTGGCGGTCGCGACCGACGCGCCGCTGGACGCGGGCTTGCCCTGCCTGCCGTTGAACGACCCGGCGCGGGTGGTGGATTTCCTGTGCGGCGCGCTGGGCCTGGAATGAAGGCGTCTACACTGTCAGCCGTACCGCGCTGCCTGCACCGATCGTCATGACGCCTTCCTCACCCATCGCCGGACTTGATGGCCTGCCTTCGCCGCGGCATCGCCTGTCCACGCGCATCATCGCCAGTTCACTGGCGGCGCTGGTGGTGGTGCTGTCGATGATCAGTTGGACGCTATGGCTGTCCTGGCAACTGGAAGGTGCGGGCGCGGCCATCAACGACACGGGCAGCCTGCGCATGCGCGCCAACCGCGTGGCGGTCGAACTGATGCGGCCGCAGGCCGGCCGCGAAGTCCGCACCCAGGAGCAGATCGCGGTGCTGGACGAAACCATCGCGCGGCTGGCGCGGGGCAACCCGGCCCGTCCGCTCTTCATTCCCAGCAATGCCGAGATCCGCGCGCAATGGCACGACGTGGCCAGTTACTGGCAAGACGTCATGAAACCGGCCGCGCTGCGCAGCATCGCGCAGCCCGACGCCGCGACGTATCTGCAGACCCTGCCTGAATTCGTCTCGCGCGCCGATACCCTGGTGGGAATGATCGAACAGGACAACGCTGGCAAGACCACGTCGTTGCGGTTGTCGCAGGGCATTCTGGCCGCGATCGCCAGCGCCGGCACGCTGGCGATGATCTATCTGCTGTACTTATGGATCATCGCGCCCGTGCTGCGTTTGCGCGACGGCTTGAAGCGCATGGCCGAGCGCGAATTCAGCACGCGTCTGCCGGTGGAAAGCCAGGACGAATTCGGTCTGCTGGCCAGTGGCTACAACCGCATGGCGGACGAACTGCAAGACCTGTACACCGGCCTGGAACAGCGGGTAGAGCAAAAGACCGCGCAGTTGGCCGCGCAGAACCGCGACATCGGCGCGCTGTACGACATGGCGGCCTTCTTGAACCAGCCGAACGAGATCGAGGCCATGTGCGACGGCTTTTTGCGCCGCGTCATGTTGCAGTTCGACGCGGAAGGGGGCAGCATCCGGGCGCTGGATCCCACCAACGAAAAGCTGAATCTGGTGGTGTCGGTGGGCTTGTCCGACGAACTCGTGGAATCCGAACACTGCATGAAGGTCGGCGATTGCTACTGCGGCGTCGCGACACGGCAGGCGGGTGTCATCGTCATCCAGGATTTCCGCCATTCGTCGCCCGAACTGGACCTGAACTGCCAGCGAGAGGGCTTTGCCAGCGTGGCGGTGTTTCGCATCGTGACTCGCGACGAGGTGCTGGGATCGTATTCACTGCATTTCCGCCAGCAACGCCGTTTGGCGCCGTCTGATTCGCAGTTGCTGGAGACCCTGGGCCAGCACCTGGGCGTGGCGCTGGACAACCGGCGCCTAAGCGCGCAGGCCCGGCAACTGGCGGTGGTGCAGGAACGCGGGCTGGTCGCGCAGGGCCTGCACGACAGCCTGGCGCAGGGCCTGAATTTCTTGAACCTGCAATTGCAGATGCTGGACGGCGCGGTCAAGCGTGGCGACCAGGAAGAAATCACCGAGATCCTGCCGTTGCTGCGCACGGGCGTGGACGAAAGCTACCAGGACGTGCGCGAACTGTTGACCAACTTCCGCAGCAAGCTGGGGCAGGGGGATCTGCGGGCCGCCATCGAATCCACCGTGGACCGCTTCCGCCGCCAGACCGGCATCGACACCGACCTGCGCTTCGGCGGGGACGAAGGCGGGCCGCTGCCGCCCGAGCAGCAGCTACAGGTGCTGTTCATCCTGCAAGAGGCGCTATCCAATGTGCGCAAGCACTCCGAAGCCAGCCAGGTGCAGATATCGGTAAGCAACGAGCGCGACTTCTCGCTGTTGATCCGCGATAACGGACAGGGTTACGACGCTGCCGAAGTGGCCGAACGCGGCGAATCCCATGTTGGCCTGCACATCATGCAAGAGCGCGCCGCGCGGATGCGCGCCGTGATAAAACTCGAATCCCAGCCCGGCGCCGGCACGCGCGTCGCGCTGACCTTGCCTGGCAGCGAACGCCAGGCCGCCTGACACGTTCCCAACATGCCTATCCGTATCCTGCTCGTCGATGACCACACGCTGTTCCGTTCCGGCGTGCGCCTGCTGCTGCAACGCCAGCCTGATTTTGAAGTGGTGGCCGAGGCGGGGGACGGCGTCGAGGGCATCAAACGCGCCAAGGAACTCAAGCCCGACGTGGTGCTGCTGGACTTGAACCTGCCTGGCCTGTCCGGCCTGGAAACGCTGCAACTGCTGACGCAGGATCTGCCGTCCTGTGCGGTCATCATCCTGACGGTCTCGGAAGAGGCCGACGAGCTGGGCCAGGCGCTGCGCGATGGCGCGCGCGGCTATCTGGTGAAGAACATCGACGCCGAAGTGCTGACCACGGCCATCCGCCGCGCGGCGGCCGGTGAATCGGTCATCGCCGAAAGCATGACCGCCAAGCTGGTCGACCAGTTTCGCGGGCAGGCCACGCTGGCGGCGCAGACGCCCGGCAACGCCGAACGCCACCGGCTGACGGCGCGCGAAACGCAGATTGTCCAATGCCTGGCGCGCGGCGCCAGCAACAAGGTCATCGCGCGTGAGCTTGACGTCAGCGAAAGCACGGTCAAGATCCACGTGCAGAACGTGTTGAAAAAGCTGAACCTGACCAGCCGCGTGCAGGTCGCGGTGTACGCCGTGGAACACGGGCTGCATTCCGAAGAATAGCGCCCCGTTTTCACGGCGCGGGCGCAGCCGGGTTTGATCTGCGACAAGGCCCGGATGGCGGCCGGACCCTAGACTGGCCGGCATGCAAACTCGAACCTCTCCTATAGAGCTCGTGGCCCCCGCCGGCAGCCTGGCTGCCTTGAAAGCCGCAATCGAGGCGGGCGCCGATACCGTCTATCTCGGGCTCAAGAACGCCACCAACGCCCGCAATTTCGCCGGGCTCAATTTCACCGAAAACGACATCCGGGCCGGCGTCGACCTGGCGCACCGCAAGGGCCGGCAGGTGCTGTTCGCCATCAATACGTTTGTGCAGGCGGGCCGCTCGCAAGAATGGCACGACGCGGTGGATGCCGCCCACGGGCTGGGCGCGGATGCGGTCATCATGGCCGATCCCGGCCTCTTGGCCTACGCCAGCGATCGCTATCCCGACTTGCGCTTGCATCTATCCGTGCAGGGCTCCGCCACGCACGCCGACGCCATTGAACTGATGAAAGCGCAATTCGGCATCCGCCGCGTGGTGCTGCCGCGCGTGCTGACCCTGGCCGAAGTCGCCCGCATTTGTGCGAACGTCAGCGTGGAAGTCGAAGTCTTCGGCTTCGGCAGCCTGTGCGTCATGGCGGAAGGCCGATGCCTGCTGTCGTCCTATGCCACCGGCGATTCCCCCAACAACAAAGGCGTGTGTTCGCCCGCCCACGCCGTGCGCTGGGTAGAAGAGAACGGGCGCATGGACGCGCGCTTGTCCGGCATTCTCATCGACCGCTACGAACCCGGCGAGCCAGCCGCCTATCCCACGTTGTGCAAAGGCCGCTTCGACGTCGACGGCGTGGCCGATCACGCTTTGGAAGAGCCCACCAGCCTGAACGCCATCGGCCTGTTGCCGCGCCTGGCCGAAATGGGTGTGTCCGCCATCAAGATCGAGGGCCGCCAGCGCAGCCCGGCCTATGTCACGCAGGTGGTGTCCACACTGCGTGCGGCGCTGGACAGCGTGCATGCCGACGCTGCGCGCTTTTCCCCGCGGCCCGAATGGAACGCCTTGCTGGCGCGCCATGCGGAAGGATCCCAAGTCACCCAAGGCGCATTCGAACGTCCATGGAAATGAAACCGAACCCATTCCAGATATCCGTCGGCCCGCTATTGTATTACTGGCCGCGCCAGCGCACGCTGGACTTCTACGCCGAGCTGGCCGACAGCCCGGCCGACATCCTCTACATTGGCGAAACGGTCTGTAGCCGCCGCCACGAACTGCGCGCGGACGACTGGCTGGACCTTGCCCGTGATCTCCGGGATGCGGGCAAAACCGTGGTGCTGTCCAGCCGCACCTTGATCGAAACCGGCGCGGAGGCGCACGCCTTGAAGAAGCTCTGCGACCAGGACGACTTCATGGTCGAGGCGGGTGAACTGGGCGCGATGCGGCATCTGACGGGCCGCGCCTTCGTGGCGGGCCCGCATGTGAACGCCTATCACGGCGGCACGCTGCGCTGGCTGGGCAGCCAGGGGGCGGTGCGCTTCGTGGCGCCGCTGGAAATGGACGGCGCCACGCTGGCCCGCCTGCTCGAAGAGCGCCCGACCGACATGGCGGCCGAAGTGATGGTGTGGGGCCGCATGGCGCTGGCCTTTTCGGCGCGCTGCTTTACCGCCCGGCACTTCCGGCTGAAGAAGGACGATTGCGGTTTCCGTTGCATCGAACATCCCGACGGGTTGGACATGCGCACGCGCGAGTCCCGCGAGTTCCTGGGCATCAATGGCATTCAGGTGCAGTCCGCTGCCTGCCTGGACTTGCTGGCCCAGGCGTCCGAACTTGCCCGCATGGGCGTCGACGTCCTGCGCGTCAGCCCGCAGTCATCCGGTACCCTGGATGCCGTGGCGGCGCTGGATGCGATCCGTGACGGCGGCGCGCCCATGGCGGTTTCTCCGCCTGCCGGCGTGGGCCGATGCAACGGCTATTACCACGGCCGCTCCGGTATCGAACTGCTGGAGGCCACGGCGTGAGTTCCGCCTTGAACCTTGGTCCGCCGGCGTGGCTTGCCCGCGTGGGCCGGCGCCTGCCCGCGCCATTCGTGTCGTTGCACTTCGTCGCCGGCCTGGAGTTGTCGCGACGCCTCAATTGGCTACAGCCGCCAGCGGAACTGGACGGCCGCAGTTTCGCGATCACCATTGAAGACCTGGGCCTGCGCAGCGCCTTCACGGTGCGTGGCGGCGCATTCCGGCCCGCCTGGGACCGCGCCACGTGTGACCTGGAACTGGGCGCCAAACTGGCCGACCTGATCAGCCTGGTGCGGGGGCAAACCGACGCCGACACGCTGTTCTTCCAACGTCGCCTGCGGATTTCAGGGGACACCGAACTTGGCCTGATCGTGAAGAACTGGCTGGATGCCGCGCCCCGGCCAGCGTGGCTGGAGCGGCTGCGCGGGGCAGGGGGCTGACGCGGCCGCGACAGCGCCAAGCCGCTGCAAAATAAGGGTTTTTACTCATTAGACAAAGTAATACGGCGGATAAGAAATAAGAATTTTTCTTATGGTGGGGCCAGGGCTATAACAGCGGGCTGACAGACCTCAACCTACCGTAAGAGAGATAAACATGAGGGGAAAACCTGCGACAGGGCACCAGCCGGTGCGCGCGTCGACCGCCGCTTTCGTCGGTACCATGATCGAGTGGTACGACTTCTACATCTACGCCACTGCCGCGGCGCTGGTGTTCGGCAAGCTCTTCTTCCCGTCGGCCTCCGGCTTCTACGGCACCCTGGCCGCGTTGGGCACGTTCGCGGTGGGCTTCTTCGCCCGCCCGCTGGGCGGCGCGATCTTCGGCCATATCGGTGACAAGATCGGGCGCAAGAAATCGCTGGTGATCACATTGGTGATGATGGGCTCGGTGACCGTATTGATCGGCCTGTTGCCCACCTATGCTTCCATCGGCTTCTGGGCGCCGGTGCTGCTGGTGGTGTTGCGCATCGTGCAGGGCATCGCGGTGGGTGGCGAATGGGGCGGGGCGGTGTTGATGGCCGGCGAGCATTCGCCGGACCAGAGCAAGCGCACTTTCTTCGCGTCTTTTGCGCAATTGGGCAGCCCCGCCGGGCTGATTTTGTCGATGCTGATGTTCAAGCTGGTGACGGGCCTGGACGATGGCGCGTTCCTGAGCTGGGGCTGGCGCGTGCCGTTCCTGTTTTCGGCCGTGCTGTTGATCGTGGGTTTCGTGATCCGGCTGAGCGTCAACGAATCGCCCGATTTCCTGGCCGAGAAGCAGGCACAGGCCGATCGCGCCAAGTCCGCCTCGGCCACCCCATCCGCCGCGCCCGTGCAGGCGCCGCTTGCCCAGGTGCTGCGCGGCGCGCCCCGCCTGTTGATGCTGGCGGTTGGGGCCAATGTGCTGGGTATCGCGGGCTTCTACTTCACCAACACGTTCATGATCGCCTATACCACGCAGTACGTGGGCCTGAACCGCGCGGTGATCCTGGACTGCCTGCTGGTCGTGTCGATCATGCAGTTCTTCATCACGCCGCTGGCCGCCTACGTAGCCAGCCGTGTCGGCAACCTGCGGTTCCTGGGCGCCATGGCGTTCGTATCGATGTTCACGCCCTACGTTATGTTCAACCTGGTCGACCAGGGCTCGCTTACCAGTATTACCCTGGGCGTTGGCGTGGCGGTATTCTTCATGGGCGCCTACTACGCGGTGATCGCAGGTTACGTCAGCGACAGCTTTCCGACCCGCATCCGCTACACCGGCATCTCCATGGCCTATCAGCTGTCGGGCGCCATCTTCGGCGGTTTGACGCCGTTGCTGGGCACCGTGCTGGCCGAGAACTTCAAAGGCCAGTGGTGGCCGCTGGCGTTGTTGTTTTCGGCGATATCGTTGCTTTCCCTGGTTTCCGTCCTGCTGCTGGGCAATGCCGGCCAGCGCACCGAGCAATTCCAACTGAAGGATCAGCAAGCATGAAGGCATTTTTCCACGACGACCAAAAGCTGCACCACCCGCAGACCTATTTTTCGCGCGGCAAGATGCGCACGCCCCAGGAGGTGCCGGCGCGGCTGGATGGCCTGGTCCAGGCGGCGCGCAAGCTGGGATTCGACGTGCAGGCGCCGGCCGATCATGGGGCGGGAGCCTTGTCGGCCGTGCATTCCCTGGACTATCTGCAATTCCTGCAAAGCGCCCATGAAGACTGGATGAAGCTGCCGGGCGATTGGGGCGGCGAAGTCGTGTCCAACGTATTTGTACGCGAACCCAACGCCCTGCGGGGCGTGCTGGCCAAGGCGGGCCGCTACCTGGCCGATGGCAGTTGCCCGGTGGGTCCGCACACCTGGCAGTCGGCGTACTGGGCCGCACAGTGCGCGGTTGCCGGCGCCGAGGCCGTGCTGGCGGGCGACCGCCACGCCTACGCGATCTGCCGTCCGCCCGGCCATCATGCCCGTCGCGACGCCGCGGGCGGCTTCTGCTATCTGAACAACGCCGCCATCGCGGCCCAACGGCTCCGATCGGCATTCGGCCGCGTGGCGATTCTGGATACCGACATGCACCACGGCCAGGGCATCCAGGAGATTTTCTACGAGCGCAACGACGTGCTGTACGTGTCGATCCACGGTGACCCCGAGAACTTCTACCCCGTTGTCGCGGGCTTCGAGGACGAGCGCGGGGCCGGCGAGGGCTATGGCTACAACATCAACCTGCCCATGCCGCACGGTTCCCCCGAGTCGGTGTTCTTCGACCGGCTGGCCCAGGCGCGCCGGGCGATCGACCTGTTCCAGCCGGACGCGCTGGTCCTGTCGCTGGGTTTCGACATCTTCGAAAAAGACCCGCAAGCCATGGTCGCCGTCACGGAAGACGGCTTCGAACGCCTGGGCCGGGAAGTCGGCAGCTTGCGGCTGCCGACCGTGATCGTGCAGGAAGGCGGCTACTATATCGAAGGGTTGGAATCCAACGCGTCGCGGTTTTTCGCGGGGCTGTCCGGCGTTTGAAGCGCGCGGCGCCGGCATGGCCAGCGGGGTTCGACAGCCTTTTTTTCGATCCCTTCCGCGATGCCATGCCCCAGCCGCCCGCCCGAAAACCGACTTCGCCGCCTACCGCGCTGACGCTTGCGCCCGAACGCATGGACTGGAACCTGTTGCGCACCTTCATGTTCGTGGTGCAAGAGCGCGGGGTGGGCCGGGCGGCGCAGGCGCTGCATCTGAGCCAGCCGGCCGTCAGCCAGGCGCTCAAGCGGCTGGAAGAGGCGGTGGGCGGCTTGCTGCTGCATCGGCGCAACGGCGAATTCCGTTTGACGGGCCTGGGCGACGAGATCTACGCGATCGCCCGCGACATGTACGGCACGATGGCGCGCATCGAGAACGCCGCCACCCAGGACAAGGCAGAGATCGCCGGCACGCTGCGGCTGCTGGTGATGAGCAAGGTGCAAAGCCCGGCATACGACGACTTCCTGGCGCAGTTCCATCGCCGCTATCCCAAGATCGAATTCCACATGGACGTGCTGCCCAGCGCGGCCATCCTGGACGCGCTTGCCAAGCGGGTGCCGGCGTTGGGCATCTGCCTGTGCCGCAAGCCCGTCGATGCCTTGGAGCGGCGCCTGTTCCTGAGGCACCATTACGCGGTGGTCTGCGGCCGGCACCATCCGCTGTTCTCGAAACAGCGGGTCAGCATCGAAGACCTGATGGACCAGAACTTCGTGTGCTTCGCCAGTGATCAGATCGGCGACACGCTGTCCCCGCTGACCATCTTCCGTGACCAGCAAGGCTTCACGGGCCGAATCGTGGGCACGTCGCCCAATATCGAAGAGGTGCGGCGCATGGTGGTGGCCGGCATCGGGCTGAGCTTCCTGCCCGAACACCTGATTCGCCAGGATGTCCTTAGCGGCGAACTGCGGCGCCTGCCGCCCGCCGAGTCCGTGGCTGAAATCGATGTGTTCCTGACCTGGCACAAGCAGCGCAAGCTTACGGCGGTGGAAGTGGCGTACCTGAATGCCTTCGATCGCTTTTTAAGCCGCACGCCGCTGGCGTCGCGCGCGGGCTGATTTCCATTCGCCTGGCCACCCGCGACAGCGCCAGGCTTGCCGCGAAATACAACAACGCCACGGCCAGATAGACCTCGACGTGGTAGGGCCGCCAATCGGTGCCGGCAACCACCGCCTTGGCCGCGCCCAGCACGTCGAACACGCCGATGATGCTGACCAGCGACGTGTCCTTGACGGCGCCGACGAAGACGCCCAGCGCGGCGGGGGCGGCGATGCGGCGGGCCTGCGGCCAGATCACCGTGGCATAGGCCGTGGCGGGGCGCATGCCCAGCGCGCGCGCCGCCATCATCTGACCTGGCGGGATAGCCTGCAACGCCCCGCGCAGCACTTCGGCAAGCAGGCAGGCGGTATGCAGCGTCAGCGCCGCCAGCGCCATATTGAACTTCGACATGCCGCCGCCCAGCAGCATCGGCAGCACGAAAGACGCGAACAGCAACTGCGTCACCAGGGGAATGCCGCGCACGGCTTCGATCAGGCAGGCCGCGGCCAGCGCGCCCGCGCGGCTGCCGGACCGGCGTATCAGCGCCAAAGCAAAGGCCAGCGGCACGGCGGCGGCCAAGGCGGCGATGGCGAGTATCAGCGTCACCAGCAGCCCGCCCCAGCGTTGCGGACCGATCAAGGCGCCGCCCCATGGCCAGCCCGTCAACGCGCCAACGACGATCAGTAGCAGCGCGGCCAACGCGGCGGCGCGCGCCCGGGCAGGCACGCGCTGCCCGCCCAGCGCCAGTGCGATCCCGCCCAGCAACGCCACGCAGGCGACGGCGCCGGGATAGCGGTCGGCCGGCGTCATGGTGCCGAAGAACAGCAGCGGCAGGTTTTCGCCCACGGCAGCCCAGCAGGCGCCGACAGCGTCGGCGCACGCTGCGGGGTCGCCCCGCCAGACGGCCCGCAACACGGCCCAGTCCAGCAGCGCCCAGGCGACGGCGGCCAGTAGCACGGTCAAGGCTACCGACACCGCGTTGCGACGCCACGGGCGCGCGTCGCGGCCGGCTGCGCGCCATAACGGGCGGTCTCCCAGCCTTGCGCCGTGCGTGTCGCCCGGGCCATGGCGGGTATTGCGCGCGTTCCAGGCCGACAAGCCGCCGCCCAGCGCTAGCGCCAGCGCCAGGTAGACCGCCACGGCCAGGGCAATCCCTTCCAGCGCAAGACCCGTTTGCGTGATGGCGGTGTTGATGACGGCCATCAGTTCCTGGTAGCCGATGGCGATCGCCAGCGTGCTGTTCTTGACCAGCGCCAGGCATTGGTTGGCATAAGGGGGCAGGGCGACGCGCGTGGCGTAGGGGGTGATCACCTTGCGCAGCACGGCCCAAGGCGTCAGGCCCATGGCCTGGCCGGCCTCGACCAGCCCGACGGGCACGGCGCGTACCGAGGCCCGCACGATGTCGGCGATGTAGGCCGCATGGAAGACCACCAGGCCGATCAGCAGCGCCGCGAATTCGATGCTGGGCTGCCAGCCTCCTTGCAGACCCAGCCCGCGCTTGATGGGCAGGTCTATCCGCATGGCGGGCAGCCAGTACGCGGCGAATGCGGCGATGGCCAATGCGGCGATGGCGGCGCCGTTGCCCCAGCGGCGTTTTGCCTGCCAAGCCAACGTCACGGCCAGTAGCGCGAGGGCGGCATAGGGCAACGCGCCCTGCACGGCGGGCAAAGCCAGCCCGCGGTTGGACAGCAGCACCGACGGCAATGGCGACCACGCCTGCCGCACGTCCGGCAGGCGTAGCAGCAATCCGTACCAGAGGAACAATTGCAGCAGCACGGGCGTGTTGCGCAACGGCGCGATGATGGCGGCGGCGCAACGCGCGGCCAGCGGATGGGGCGACAAGCGCATGAGGCCCAGCGCGATGCCAAGCGCGGTCGCAAGCGGAATTGCCACGGCCGCCACGGTCAGTGTATTGACCAGGCCCGCCGCGATCGACATCCAGTAAGGGTCTTCCGGCGCGACGGCGAGCAGGCTTTCCGAAATCCGGAAGCCGGCGGGCTGAAGCAGGAATCCGAACCCGCCCTGGATGCCACGCATGGCCTGCACCGATTCGATATGCCCCAGCAAGACGGATGCCATGCCGCCCAGCGCGAGGATCCAGGCCAGCGATGGCAGCCAGCGGCCCAGCGAGCCGGGAGAACGGAAGGGAGGGGTCGTTACAGTCATCATGGCAGGTGGCAATGCAAAAGGCGGGCCATGGGCCCGCCCGCCGCGTTCAGAAGGTCATGGTCATTGGAACGGCGGCGAATACAGCAGGCCGCCCTGGTTCCATTGCGCGTTCAGGCCGCGGTCCAGCTTCAGCGGGGTGGCGGCGCCCAGGTTACGGTCCCACACTTCGCCATAGTTGCCGACGGCCTTGATGGCGTTCTTCGCCCAGCTCTCGTCCAGGCCGAAGCTTTTGCCGATGCCCGCATCCACGCCCAACAGGCGGCGGACTTGCGCATCGCTGCTTTGTGCCTGGCTGTCGGCATTCTTTGCCGTGATGCCTAGCTCTTCAGCGGCGACCAGCGCGTTGACGGTCCAGCGCACGATGGCCGCCCAGTTGGCGTCGTCCTGCCGCACGAAGGGGCCCAGCGGCGACTTGTTGATCCGCTCGGGCAAGATCACGAAGTCGTCCGGCTTGCCGGCCCGCGCGGCGCGGCTGGCCGCCAGCGTGGAGGCGTCAGACAGGTAGACGTCGCAGCGGCCGGCATAGAAGGCCTGTTCCAACTCCACCAGGTTTTCGATCACCACCGGGCGATACGTGAGCTTGTGCTTCTTGAAGTAGTCGACTAGGTTCTGTTCGTTGACCGTGCCGGGCTGCACGCAGACCTGCGCGCCGTCCAGTTCGGTGGCGCTTTTGACGCCCAGCTTGCGCGGCACCAGAAAGCCCTGGCCGTCATAGAAGACGATGCCGGCGGACACGATCCCTAACCCCGCGTCGCGGCTGGACGTGATGGTCGTGTTGCGGTTCAGCACGTCGATCTCGCCGGACTGCAACGCGGGAAACCGCTGTTGCGAACTGAGCGGGACGAAGCGCGTTTTCTCGGCGTCGCCCAGCACGGCGGCGGCCAGCGCGCGGCACAGGTCTGCGTCCAGGCCGGTCCAGCGGCCCTGTTTGTCGGCGATCGACAAGCCCGCCGACCCCTGGCTGACGCCGCACACCAGTTCACCGCGTTTCTTGATGGTGTCTACCGTGCCGGCGTGGGCCGCGCCGGCGATCGTCAGCGCCGCCGCCACGCCCGCCACGTTGAGTAGTTGAGTCAGTCGCATGCCGTTCCCGTATCGTTTGTATGCAAGAAAGGCATGAATTATGGGCGGGCGCCCGCGGTTTTCGAGCGACTATATGGTCATATCAATATAAGAACTAAGCCTTATCCAGATACGCGTCATATACCTAGAATTCCGGCATACCAAGTTGGAATGACAGGGAAGGTCGCGCATGAGCTGGCAGGACGAATTCAGGCAGTTGTTTCCCATCACGCGTGACAAGGCCTACGCCAACATCGCGTACACCAGCCCGCTGTCGCCCAAGGTGGCGGACGCTGTCGCCGCCTTCTTCGATGGCATCACGCATGCCCGCAGCGACAAGCCGCAATGGCTGCGCGATGCGGACGCATTACGCGTTCGGCTGGCTCGCTTGATCGGCGGAGACTCGCGCCGGCTGGCCTTCACGAAGAACACCACCGAAGGCTTGAATACCGTTGCGCAAGGCCTTGCATGGCAAGACGGCGACAACCTGATCGTCGACGACCAGGAGCATCCCACGAACGCTTTGCCCTGGCTGAATCTGCGCCGCCGCGGTGTGCAGGTGCGGGTGGCGAAGGCGGACGCGCACCGCTACACGGTGGATGATCTATGGCGCCACGTGGATGCCCGCACCCGCTTGATCGCGGTGTCCTGGGTGCAGTACGGAACGGGCTTGCGCACCGACATTGCCGAGCTGGGCCGCCGTTGCGCGGCGCGCGGCATCTGGCTGATTGTCGACGGCATCCAGGGCGCAGGCCTGTTGCGCGCCCAGGTCGACGCATGGCAGGTGGATGCCTTCGCATGCGGCGCGCACAAAGGTCTGCTTGGCCCGTTGGGCGTGGGATTCTTGCACGTGTCTCCCAAGCTGCTGGACGCGTTGGACCCGCTTTATATCGGCCCGTCTGGCGTGACTACCCTGGACAAGTCCGGCCTGCAATGGCAGGTGGGGGTCTCCGACGCGGGCGACGCCCGCCGGCTGGAATCCGGCAATCTGAACTACCCCGGCATTGCCGGCTGGGCGGGGGCGTTGGATTTGATCGAAGGCGCCGAACCCGAGCGCATCGAACCTTGGGTGCTGGAACTGTCGCAGGCGCTTGGCGACGGCCTGCGTGCGTTGGGCGCGCAGGTGGTGTCGCCGCCTGACGCCGCGTTGCGCAGCACGACCACGGCATTGCGCGTGCCCGATCCCGCCGCTGCCCTGGCGCATCTGAATCAGGCCGGCGTGATCGCCAGCGTAGTGGAGTATGGTTACGTACGCTTGTCCGTCGGCGCCTATAACAATCATGCAGACGTGGAACGCATCTTGCGCGCCGTGCGCGCGCTTGGCGTCTGACCTGAATCATCAATAACGCATCTCCAGGAGAGACACATGACTGAACCGAAGCAGCCCAATTGGCGCTTGGAAACCATTGCCGTGCATGGCGGCTACCGGCCTGATCCCACCACGCGCGCGGTGGCCGTGCCCATCTATCAAACGGTTGCCTACGCGTTCGACGACACGCAGCATGGCGCCGACCTGTTCGACCTGAAGGTGCCGGGCAATATCTACACCCGCATTATGAACCCCACGACCGACGTGCTGGAGCAGCGCGTGGCGGCGCTGGAAGGCGGCATCGCCGCGCTGGCGCTGGCCTCGGGCCAGGCCGCCGTCACCTATTCCATCCTGACCATCGCGGAAGCGGGCGACAACATCGTGTCGTCCAGCACGCTGTACGGCGGCACCTACAATCTGCTGGCGCACACGTTGCCGCAGTACGGCATCACCACGCGCTTCGCCAACCCCAGCGACGTGGCCGCTTTCGAAGCGCTGATCGACGACCGCACCAAGGCCATCTTCGCGGAATCGGTGGGCAATCCGCTGGGCAACATCACCGACATCGCCGCGCTGGCCGACGTGGCCCACCGCCATGGTTTGCCGCTGATCGTGGACAACACCGTGCCGTCGCCATACCTGCTGCGCCCGATCGAGCACGGCGCCGACATCGTCGTGCAGTCGCTGACCAAGTACCTGGGCGGCCACGGCACCAGCCTGGGCGGCGCCATCATCGATTCCGGCAAGTTCCCGTGGGCCCAGCACAAGGCACGCTTCAAGCGCCTGAGCGAACCCGACGTCAGCTATCACGGCGTGGTCTATACCGAAGCCTTCGGCGCCGCTGCGTACATCGGCCGTGCGCGGGTCGTGCCGTTGCGCAATACGGGCGCGGCGATTTCGCCGTTCAATTCCTTCCAGATCCTGCAGGGCATCGAAACGCTGGCGCTGCGCGTCGACCGCATCGTTGAGAACGCCGTCAAGGTGGCCAGCTACCTGCGCGAGCATCCGAAGGTGGAATGGGTCAACTACGCCGGCCTGCCGGACCACCCCGACCACGCGCTGGCAAAGAAGTACCTGGGCGGCAAGGTGCCGGGCCTGTTCACCTTCGGCGTGAAGGGCGGCCGCGACGCCGGCGCACGTTTCCAGGATGCCCTGCAGCTGTTCACGCGCCTGGTCAACATCGGCGATTCGAAGTCGCTGGCCACGCACCCGGCCTCCACCACGCACCGCCAACTGAATCCGGAAGAGCTGCAAAAGGCCGGCGTGCGCGAAGAGACCGTGCGCCTGTCGATCGGCATCGAACACATCGACGACCTGATCGCCGACCTGGAACAGGCGCTGGCGCAGGTGTGACCCTCGCGGGGCGCTTGCGCGTTCAGCCTTGCGCCGCGCGGCGTTTGCGCCAGGCCGAAGGCGCCACGCCCTCTGTGCGCTGGAACACGCGGCTGAACGCGGCCTGGGATTGGTACCCCACGCGTTCGGCGGCGTCCTGGATGCCTACGCCCTGGCTCAACAGGCGTCGCGCCACGCGCATGCGCAACCGTTGCAGCAGATGCGCAGGGGTCGTGCCGCTTTGCAGTGTGAAGCGCCGATGGAACGTTGCCTTGGACATATGCAGGCGGTCCGCCATGTCCTGCATGCTCCAGGCGGCGGCGGGGGCTTCCAGAATGGCTTGGAGCAGGCCCGCCATGGCCGGATCCCGTGCCAGCACGAACAGGCCATAGGCCTGCCGGTCGTGGATGGCCAGATGGCGCAGCATGAAGAAGATGAGCAGGTCGGTCAGCCGTTCCAGCACGACGGGCGACGCGCCGGGTTCGCGCGCCGTTTCGCCCAATATCAATTCAAAGACGCCCCGCGCCGTGCGGAAGTGTTCATCGTCGGCGCGCAGCACCAGGTAGTCGGGCAGGGTATCGGCCAGCAGGTCCGCCAACCCGGGGCGAAACTGGAAAAACCCGCAGGCAAGGCCCGTGCTGTCAGCCTGCCGTGGCAGCAGCGGTTCCATGGCGGTGCACAGGGCGGCGCCCGGCGCGGGCGGGTCCAGCGGCGTCAAGGCATGCGGGATGTCGCGCAGGAAGAAGACGCCGTCGCCGGCGCCCAATGTCAAAGGCGCTTCGTCTTCGCCCAGGTCGACCCGGCAGCGGCCGTGCAGAATCAGATGAAAGCTGGCGCGCGCCCGCCCGCTGGTGCTGGCGGACCAATTGCCGCAGTACTGCCCCAGGTGATACAGGCTGGATTGGACTTCCAGGCTGGACAGCAGCAGCGCGTCGACGGCGGCCTGGTCGGTATGATCGGGATGCAAGGGCAAGGTGATTAGGCAGGCGGTGATGGCATGAAACTGATCCGGTCAGCAAGCCGGTGCAGTTTAGGAGGATGATCGCGGATCGAATCCGGTTATAAGCGCATAGCTGAAAGTCGATAAGATCTAGCATCAAGTTGCGATCTTCGTGCATTGTCGCTTGCGGCCGGCCACCCGCACAATATGGTTTTCTACGATACCCCAGGAGATCTTCATGGCTCGTTTGCCCGTCCATACCGCGCAAAGCGCTCCCGAATCCACGCGTCCCGCGCTGGCCGCCGCGGAACAGGCCTCGGGATACCTGTCCAATCTGCTGGGAGTCCTGGCTAACGCGCCGGTCGCGCTGGAAGCGTATCAGACGCTATCGCAGATCAATGCCCGCGCGGGCCTGACCTTGCAAGAGCGCGAAGTGGTCCAGCTGGTGGCCGGGACGCGTCATGGCTGCACGTTCTGCGTGGCCGGGCATACGGCGCTTGCGCGCAACAAGGCCCGGCTTTCGCCCGAAGTGGTGGACGCGCTGCGCGCCCAGGGCGTGCTGCCCGATGAACGTTTGCAGGCCCTGGCCGCCTTCACGGAGGCCGTCATCCAGACGCGTGGCCGCGTCAGCGACGACGCCTTGCAGGCGTTGCGCGACGCCGGGTATTCGGATGGCAATGCGCTGGAAGTCATCGTGGGCGTCGGGCTGGCCACGATCTGCAACTTCGGCAACAACCTGGCCCAGACGCCGTTGAACGATCAATTGCGCGACTACGCCTGGAGCGGTGCGTGATGGCGGGGCAACCGCTCGGCGCAGGACGCGCCGCAGGCTGGGCTTTGCCCCAGGATCTGGCGGCGTGGCTGGATCAGCACGCCGACGCGCTGGACGACGGCAGCCTGGACGCCGCCACCGTGCTGCCCCGGCTGGCTGACGCCGGGCTGTTCCGCATTGGCGTGCCGGCGGCCCAGGGCGGCTTGCGCGGCACCGACATCGGCGACGCGATCGAAGCCGTCTCGCAGGTGGCCGAACGCTCGGTTGCCAGCGCCTTCGTGGTCTGGAGCCAGCGCGTCTTCATCGAATACCTGTTGCGCAGCCCGAACACCGGGCTGGCTGATGCCTGGATGGCGCGGCTGCTGGCGGGCGAACAGGCCGGCGCCACCGCGCTATCGAACGCCATGAAATTCCTGTCGGGCATCGAATCGTTGCAGATCGGCGCCCGCGACGCTGGCGGCGAATGGGTGTTGGACGGCCGCATGCCGTGGGTGACGAACCTGCGGCCGCAGGGGTTTCTGGTCGCGGCTGCCGTTACCGCCCCGGACGGCACGCCCGCCGTGGTGGCGCTGCCGCACGACATCGCGGGCCTCGTCCGCAGTCCGGACCTGTCCCTGCTGGCCCTGCAATCCAGCAACACCGCGGCGTTGACCGTGCAGGGTGTGCGCATCGGCCCGGAATGGCTGATCCATCCCGATGCCCGGCAGTACCTGCCCGGCGCACGTCCGGCCTTCGCCGGCCTGCAATGCGGCCTGTCCATCGGGCTGGCCCGCCGTGCGCTGCAAGCCGCAACGCAAACCGGCCAGGGCCAGGCGTCGCGCGGCATCCTGGGTGAACCCCTGCAAGCGCTGCGCCAGCAGGTCGATACCCTGGCTGCCAGCCTGATCGCCGGCGTGCGCAGCGAACGCTTCGTGGCCGAACCGTGGGCGCTGTTCGAGATCCGCATCGCGCTGGCTGAAGCCGCGAATCAGGCGGTGCAGCTGGAATTGCAGGCCAGTGGCGGCGCGGCGTATCTGAAGCCCGCCGGCGCCGGCTTCGCGCGGCGCTGGCGCGAAGCCGCCTTCCTGCCGATCGTCACGCCCAGCCTGGTCCAGTTGAAGACCGAACTGGCCAAACGCCAAGCCAGACTGGCTGCCGAGGCTGCCGCATGACGGCCGGCGCGCCGCCGGTTCTGCAGGCGCGCGGCCTGGCGCTGCGCTACGCCGGCGCGGCCAGCCCCGTTTTCCATGACGTGGATCTGGATCTGGCGCGCGGTGAAGTCGTGGCGGTGCTGGGCGCCAGTGGGGCAGGCAAGTCCAGCCTGCTGCGCGTGCTGGCGGGCTTGCAGTCGGCCACGGCCGGGTCGCTATTGATGGAAGGCGCGCCGTTGACCGGCGTGCACCCCCGCGTGGCCGTCGCTTTCCAGGATCCCAGCCTGCTGCCTTGGCTGTCGCTGGAACGCAATGTCGCGTTCGGTCTGGATTTCACCCATCAACCCGTGCTGACGGACGACCAGCGCCGGATGCGGATTGATCAGGCCATTGATGAAGTCGGCCTGTCGCATGCCCGGCACCTGCGTCCGTCTCAGTTGTCCGGCGGCATGGCGCAGCGCACCGCGCTGGCACGCTGCCTGGCGCGTCAGCCGTCGGTGCTGCTGCTGGACGAACCCTTCGGCGCGCTGGACGAAGTCACGCGCAGCGACATGCAGACGCTGCTGCGCAAAGTGGTGGCCGATTTCCGGACCGCCGCCGTCCTGATCACGCACGATATCGATGAAGCGCTGGTGCTGGCCGACCGGATCGTCCTGCTGGGCGGCGTGCCCGGGCGCATCCTGGGCCAATGGCAGGTGGATCTGCCGCATCCACGCGCCGACCTGCTGCCCGAAATGGGCGTGCTGCGTTTGGAAATCCTGACCCGTCTGCGCGCCGCGCTGCGGGTCGTGCGCGGCGATCCCGCGCTGGTTTGAACGGACGTTCGTCCACCAAGGAGCTCATAGATGTGCCTGGAACACATGTCGCGTCGCGACTGGTTGAAACTCTCGGCCCTGCTGACGGCAGGCGGCGCAAGCACGTTGCTGTCGGCGTTCAACGCCCGCGCCCAAAGCGAGCCGGACGCGCCGGTACGGATCGGCTACCTGCCCATCACGGACGCCGCGCCGCTGCTGGTGGCGCATAACAATGGCTTGTTCGACAAGGCCGGCGTCAAAGCGGAAAAGCCCACGCTGCTGCGCAGCTGGGCGCAGGTAATCGAAGCCTTCATTTCCGGCCAGGTGAACGTAGTGCACCTGCTGTCGCCCATGACGGTATGGGCGCGCTTCGGCAGCAAGGTGCCGGCCAAGGTCGTGGCCTGGAACCACGTGGGCGGATCGGGCCTGACGGTGGCCCCCGCCATCAATAGCGTCAAGGAACTGGGCGGCAAGACGGTTGCCATCCCATTCTGGTATTCCATCCACAACGTCATGCTGCAGTATTTGCTGCGCGAAAACGGCTTGACGCCGGTGGCGCGCAAGGACGGCTCGGTCGGCGCGAATGAGGTCAACCTGATCGTCATGGCGCCGTCCGACATGCCGCCGGCCCTGGCGCAGAACCGCATCGCCGGTTACATCGTGGCCGAGCCCTTCAATGCCGTCGCCGAAACGCTGGGCGTGGGCAAGGTGCTGCGCTTCACCGGCGACATCTGGCGCAACCATGCCTGCTGCGTCGTCTTCATGCATGAGCGCGACCTTGAACAGCGTCCCGCGTGGTCGCAGAAGGTGGTCGATGCCATCGTGCAGGCCCAGCTGTGGATACGTGATCACCGGGCCGAAACGGCCCAGCTATTGTCCAAGGAAGGCATCAACCGCTACACGCCGCACGGCTTGCCGGCCTTGACCAAGGTGCTGGCGCCGCCCGCCGCCGACCGCGAAGGCTACCTGGGCAGCGGCGCCATCCGCCACGCCGACTGGGACGAGCGCCGCATCGACTTCCAGCCTTATCCGTTCCCCAGCTACACCGAGGAACTGGTGCGCCGCTTGCGCGATACGGTGATCGAGGCCGATCGGGGTTTCCTGGCCGACCTGGACCCGGCGCGCGCGGCCCGTGAGCTCGTCGATGACCGCTACGTCAAGCGTGCCATCGAATCCGTGGGCGGTCTGAACCGCTTTGGCTTCCCGGACGCCTATACGCGGACTGAAATGGTGCAGGCGTGACGGCACGCGAGTCATTTGCCGGTTCGCAAGCGCCCGCAGCGGCCGCGCCTGGCGGATCCGCCGGAAGCGCCGATCCGGCCGGATCAAGCGCCAAGCCGGTCCGCCGCCCGGGCAACGGCGGCTTGGGCCTGGGGCGGCGTTGCCTGTTGGGGCTGGGCGGGTTGGCGGCCTTGCTGGCGTTATGGTGGCTGGGCACCGACGTCCTGTCGCCAGCAGGCGGCATGGCGCGGCGTTTTTCGCCGGGCGCCACCTTCGTGAGCCTGGCGGAATTGCTGACCGCATCGGACTTGCCCATGCATATCCTGGTCAGTCTGCGGCGCATTGCCGTGGGGCTGGGGTTTGCACTGTTGATCGGCGTGCCGCTGGGGCTGGCGATCGGCAGCTGGCGCCGCCTTGAGGCCGCCGTATCGCCCGCCATGCAGTTCTTGCGGATGATCTCGCCGCTGTCCTGGATGCCCATTGCCGTCATGGTGTTCGGTGTGGGGGATGATCCCGTCTATTTCCTGCTGACGTTCGCCGCCGTCTGGCCCATCGTGCTGAATACCGCGGCAGGCGTGCAGCAGCTGGATCCGCGCTGGCTGCAACTGGCCCAAAGCGTGGCCGCCACCCGTTGGGAAACCTTGCGCAGCGTCATCCTGCCCGGCGTGCTGGGGCACATTCTGACCGGGGTGCGGCTGGCGATCGGCATCCTGTGGATTGTGCTGGTGCCCTGCGAAATGCTGGGCGTGTCGGCCGGGATGGGGTACTTCATCCTGGATACACGCGACCGGCTGGCCTATTCCGAACTGATGGCCATGGTGCTGATGATCGGCGTACTGGGCTTCTTGCTGGATGCGGCGGCGCGGGCGCTGTATCGCTATTGGCGCGGGTAGGGCGCCGCGCCTACTTGCGCACGGTCTTGCCCGGCGGCGGGCACACCATGGCACGCAGCTTGCGCTGGACCGGGTCGCGCGCGACCGGCGCATCGTGGATGCCCGCCACGGGAATCGACTCCACCAGCGCGCCGGTCGCGTCGTTGCCGGCGTAGTGCCGGGTCTCGGTGACCGTATAGGTGTTGGCGCCGCAGTTCAGCGTCACCGGCTGCGATACCGATCCATAAGGCTGCCCGTTCGTCTCCGACACGCGGGGTTGCGCATAGAACCACGCGACCGTCACCGCCATCACCACCGGCCTTTCGGATACTGGCGCAATGGACGAGGTGTCGTAGAACACGCCGGGCATGGCGCGGGGATCCAGCGGCGTCCAGGCCGGGCCGTCGCCAAACACGATGCGCGACACGTCCAGGTCGCGGGGTACGATATTCACGGCGCAAGCGTCCGGCGGAATCGGGTCGCCTTCGCGCACGGTCACCGCCTGGCAAACGTCGGGCGGCGCGGCCAAGGCGGGTGGCATCCAGCCAGCTGCCCCCAGCAAAGCCAGGGCCAGAGCGAAGCGAGCGTGCCTTGCGATCATGTCGGGTTTCCGTGTGGCGCCGGTTGAAGCGTGAGAGTATGTCACGCCAGTATAGAGAACGTCGCGCAACACGCTATAGTTTCGCCTATTCCCCAACAGTCGCCGACCGGATGGCGGGCGCCCATGCATCAGGATGCTCTGCAGCCATGAACCTTAGACTGCTTGCCAGCGGCGCCGCGATCGTGGTCGCGGGGGTGATCGGCTATGGCCTCTATCAGCTGGTGCCGATGGGCAAGCCGCTTGCGCGCAACGAGCTCATCGGCGAACTCAATGGCCCGCCGCTGGCCTCGTCTTCCCGGGTGTCGCTGCAACGGTTCGGCGAACGCCAATTGCTGGTCGGGCAACGCCTCGTCACCGGCAAAGACCTGGCGGGCCTGGAACAAGCGCCGCTGCTTGACGCCCTGGTGCCTGCCCTGGGCACGCGGCCCCAGAATCCATGGCAACTGGCCGACACGCGCAACCTGATCTACGGCGGGCAGGGCACGGGCGTATTCAAGCTGCTGGGGTCCATCAGCGGCGACACCGGCGTCACGCTGATCGGTTCCCCCGAAGGCCGCACGCTGTACCTGGTCACGGGCACGCCACGTAGCCCGGGCATCCAGAACGGGGGCGGCGATCCGCCCGCCGCCTGGGAAACGCTGCGCTCCGACGACCAGGGCAAGACCTGGACGTATGATCCGGACGCCGTCCTGGGTCCGCCGTTGCAATACACCGTGTTCCTGACGCAAGACCGCGTGATCGCGCTGGAACGGCACGACGCTGGCCAACGCCTATTGGTCAGTGAAGACGGCGCCCGGCATTGGTCGGCCACCTTGCTTGATGAGCAGGTCTGGCCCGACGCGCAAGCCTTCGATCGCGCTTTCCAGGAAAAGGCGGGCAAGGACGGCAGCCAATTGGCCTACGACTGGTCGCTATTTCCCCTGGACGACAGGCGGGCCGTGGGCTGGAGTTGGCGCACGCGGATCAGCTTGAACGCGGCGGAAAAAAACGAAGTGCTGGAAACCCGGCGCTTTGAAGTGGAGCTTCAGAGCGGCGCGCCTCCTGCGTTCCGCATCACCCCCCACGCGTCGTCCGTCCCGGCGCCCGCGCCCGACGCGCGTTATACCCGGGACGAACGCGTGTTCGAAACGTTGGGCAACGCCATCTATGAATTGGACAAGACCGAACGGACATGGCATCGGCGTTCGGCGTCGCCCCCCGTGCGCGGCGAACCCACCTGGATAGGCAAAGCCTGGTTTGGCCGCAAAGTTTGGGTGATCAAGACCTACGCGGACCATCTGTTTTCGTTCAGCGAATACACCAAAACCTATTTCGCCACGCGCGACCAAGGCAAAACGTGGCGCCCATTCCAAATGCCGCAGGACGTGGAGAACGGGCTACTGGGCATGGACGCCTCGGGGGAAGCCTTGCTGTCGCTGGCCGAACGGGACGGAAAGACGGTGATCCGGCGGTATCCTCTGGATTGAGCTGGCAGGACGATTTTTCCCGCTGGAATCAAGGCAAACAGGCAGGACTTCCTTCGCATTACCTTGGGTGATCGATTTAAACCACCAGCACCGGACATGGCGCATGCGCCAAAATCCGTCCGCTGACCGACCCCATCAAGGCGTTGACCACCGGGCTGCGGTGATGCGATCCCAGCACGATCGCCGTGGCGTTGACGCTGGCCGCGTAATTGACGATTTTTTCGGGCGTGAACCCGGTCAGTTCGTGGCATTCGTAGTTGACGTTTCCGCTGCGCAGGATGTCCACCACCGAGCGCATTGCCTTGCCGCTTTCTTCGTGGTGCCAGGCGTCGACGTCGGCCTTGCCGATGAACGACTCGACATCCCCCGACACCTGAGGTTCGCAATGGACCACATGCACGATGAAATCGCGGTTCAGCAATGGGCTCGCGACCAGGTAGCGGGCGGCTTCATCGCTGTATGTCGATCCGTCGGTAGCGAGAATGATCGTGTTCATGGCAGCTCCTTGGTGTGTGCCTTCTTCACGTTGTGGCGGGCGGTCGAAGCCTTCCGCCTGGGCAACAGCAAGCTGGCGCCGATGGATGCGGCCAATACCAGGCCGACCACGCCAAGCGACCAGTGCACCGGCACATGGACCCACTGCGCCGCCAGCATCTTGCCGCCAATGACGATCAGCACGATCGCCAGCCCATACTTCAGATAGTGGAAGCGGCCCACCATGTCCGCCAGCAGGAAATACAGCGCCCGCAGGCCCATGATGGCGAAGATATTCGAGGTGAAGACAAGGAAGGGGTCGCGCGTGACGGCGAAGATCGCCGGGATGCTGTCGACGGCAAAGACCACATCCGTGGCTTCGATCACCAGCAGGACGACGAACAAGGGCGTGGCGTAGCGCAGTCCGTCGATGCGGACGAAGAACGACTGTCCGTGATAGTCGGGGGTGATGCGCATCCTTGCCTGCATGAAGCGGACCAGCGGGTTCCGGGCGATGTCGGGTTGGCGTGCGGCCGTGGCCAGCATCCTGGCGCCGCTCAGTATCAGGAAGACGCCAAGCACGTAGAACAGCCAGACGAATTTCGACAGCAGCCAGACGCCGGCAAGAATCATCCCGATGCGCATCACGATGGCGCCCAGCACGCCGTAGAGCAACACTCGCCGCTGTAGTTCGGGGGGCACCGCGAAGTACGTGAATATCAGGGAAAAGACGAACATGTTGTCCGCGGACAGCGACAGTTCGATGAGGTACCCGGTGAAGTACTCCAGGGTTTTCTGGTTGGCCACGGCCCGGCCGGCGCTGGCGTCGAGAAACGCCCACATCGACAGCCCGAACAACGTTGCCAGCGTGGCCCAGGCCAGCACCCAGCCCAGCGCTTCCCGGGACGACACCCGGTGCGCGCGACGGCCGCCCAGCGCATATAAATCAAGCGCCAGCACCGCCAGCACGAAGCCGATGAATCCCACCCACATCGGCGTTGTGGCAAAAGTCTCGATCTGACCCATTTGCCGCCTCCTGCAAGGTACAAGGCCAGTCTAGAACAGGCTTATTCTTCGGACAATTCGCATATCATGAAGTGATAGTCAGATTTTTTGGATGGATCCGCGATGGTCTCTCTCAATTACAAACATCTGCGCTATTTCTGGAGGGTCGCCAAGGCGGGCAGCATTGCCCGTGCGGCGCAGCAATTGCAGCGCACGCTGCAGTATGCGGATCGCATCTTCACCCTAGGCGACGAATTGCTGGACGATCTGCGCAACCGGCCCGCGCACCCCGCCATCATCGCGCTCAACAAGGCCGCGCAGGAGGATATCTCCGGGCAGGGCGACGTTACTCCGCCAGCACGTACTCGGGGTAGCGCTTGCAGATCTCGGCGACCTGGCTGAGTGTTCCGGACAGGTGCTCGCGCAGCACGTGCTGCGCGCGTTCCGGCGCTTGCGCCACGATGGCATCCAACAGGCGTTGGTGATCGTCCATGATGCGTTCGGCCTTGCCGGCTTCCGGCAGATGGAGGCGGCGCAGGCGATCCAGGTGGCCGCTGTAGCGTTGCTCCAGTTGCCACAGGCTGGTCACGCCCGCCGCGGCATGCATGTCGCGGTGAAAAGCCTGGTCGGCGTCGATGAACTGCTGGTATTCGCCATTGGCATGGCTGACGCGTTGCAGGTCGATGCTGGCTTGCAGGCGCTTGTGCAGCATCGGGTCGGGCCGTTGCGCCAGCTGGTGCACGATTTCCAGTTCCAGCGATTGGCGCAGGAAGTGGGCCTGCCGGGCGGCGGGGATGTCGATGCGGCTGACGACGGTGGTGTGCTGCGGGTAGATCTCGACCAGCGCTTCTTCGGCCAGGCGCATCAGGGCGTCGCGGATGGGCGTCTGGCTCAGGCCGTAGGTTTCGGCCAGCGTGACGCGCGATAACGCGGTACCCGGGGCGAGCTCCAGCGATACGATCTGTTCGCGTAAGTGTTCAAAGACCTGGGGCGCCGCGTGGCGCGAACGGTCCAGTCTGAGCTTCTGGCTTTGCATCCGAAGGCGTGTCGGGAGTACGGTGGTCGAAGCCCGCAGTGTAGCGGGTTTTTACCTAGCTGACGCACTAATGTATTAGTGTTTAAATGATCCCATCCCTACCACGCTTCACTCCCTATTCCCCTATGAAACGTACCTACGAAAGTCTGCGCAGCGCCGCCTGGATGGCCAAGGATGACCTGCGTTCGTTCGGCCACCGTTCCCGCATGATGCAAATGGGCTATGGCCCCGACGACTGGGTCGGCCGTCCCATCATCGCCATCATCAACACGTGGTCGGACCTGAATCCCTGTCACAGCCATTTCAAGCAACGCGTCGAAGACGTGAAGCGCGGCGTGTTCCAGGCGGGCGGTTTTCCGGTGGAGTTGCCGGCCATTTCGGTGTCGGAATCGTTCGTCAAGCCGACGACCATGCTGTATCGCAACTTCCTGGCGATGGAAACGGAAGAGCTGCTGCGCAGTCATCCGGTCGACGGCGCCGTGTTGATGGGCGGTTGCGACAAGACGACGCCGGGTTTGCTCATGGGCGCCATCAGCGCCGGGTTGCCGTGCGTGTACGTGCCCGCGGGCCCGATGCTGCGCGGCAACTGGAAGGGCAAGATCCTGGGATCGGGCTCGGATGCCTGGAAGCTGTGGGACGAGCGCCGCGCGGGCAAGATCACGCAAGAACAATGGACCGAAGTGGAGGGCGGTATCGCCCGTAGCTACGGCACCTGCATGACGATGGGCACGGCCAGCACCATGACGGCCATCGCGGAAGCCATTGGCATGACGCTGCCGGGCGCATCCTCGATTCCGGCGGCGGACGTCAACCACATGCGCATGTCCGCCGAGTGCGGCCGCCGCGTGGTGGAGATGGTCTGGGAAGACCTTAGCCCCAAGCGCATCCTGAGCCTGGCGTCGTTCAAGAATGCCATCAACGTCGCCATGGCGATGGGCTGTTCCACCAATGCCATCGTGCACCTGGTCGCGATGTCGCGCCGTGCCGGCCATGCGGTTGGCCTGGACGACTTCGACGCCGCCAGCCGCAAGGTGCCGGTCATTGCCAACATCCGGCCCAGCGGCGACACCTACCTGATGGAAGACTTCTATTACGCGGGCGGCCTGCCCGCGCTGATGTCGCGCTTGCAAGATCATCTGGATCCCACGGCGATGACCGTCACGGGCAAGACGCTGGGCGAGAACATTGCGGGCGCCGAGGTCTATAACGACGACGTGATCCGCAAACTGGACACCGCCATCTACGACGAAGGCGCGCTGGCCGTGCTGCGCGGCAATATCGCGCCGGACGGCTGCGTGATCAAGCCCAGCGCGTGCGCACCGCAGTTCCTGCAACATACCGGCCCGGCGCTGGTGTTCGACGACTACCCCAGCATGAAGGCCGCGGTCGACGACGAGGACCTGGACGTCACGCCCGAACACATCATGATCTTGCGCAACGCTGGCCCGCAAGGCGGCCCCGGCATGCCGGAATGGGGCATGCTGCCCATTCCGACCAAGCTGGTGAAGCAAGGCGTGCGCGACATGCTGCGCCTGTCGGATGCCCGCATGAGCGGCACCAGCTATGGCGCCTGCATTCTGCACGCGGCGCCCGAAGCCTATATCGGCGGTCCGTTGGCGCTGGTCAAGACGGGCGACATGATCACGGTGGACGTGCCGGCCCGCAGCATCCACCTGAACATCAGCGACGAGGAGCTTGCCGCGCGTCGCGCCGCCTGGACGCCGCCGCCCAAGCGCTACGAGCGCGGCTACGGCTGGATGTATTCCCAACACATCCTGCAAGCCAATGACGGCTGCGATTTCGATTTCCTGGAAACCGGATTCGGCGCGCCCGTGCCCGAACCCGAAATCTTCTAAATGCCGGGCGGGCGCGGCCCGCCTGGCGCTTGCCTTTTTTTATCGAGTATCGACCCCCGGAGTCATCGTGTCCCAAATGAATCCCGAAACCCGCGCCCGCCTGGCCGGCATCAGCACGGCCACGCTTTGCACGGCCCTGTTCAAGCGCGGCCTGCGCAATCAGTTCATCCAGGATGTGCGCCCGCTGAACGCCAATCTGCCCAATATGGTCGGGCCGGCGTTCACGCTGCGCTATATCCCCGCCCGTGAAGACCTGAACACCATCAAGGTGTTCGAAGACCGTTCGCACCCGCAGCGCGTCGCGGTCGAGACCTGCCCGGAAGGCGCGGTGCTGGTCATGGACAGCCGCAAGGACGCGCGCGCCGCGTCGGCGGGTTCCATCCTTGTCACGCGGCTGATGAAGCGCGGCGTGGCTGGCGTCGTCACCGATGGCGGCTTTCGCGATTCGCCCGAAATCGCCGAACTGGGCTTTGCCGCGTATCACCAGCGGCCGTCGGCGCCGACCAACCTGACGCTGCATCA
This sequence comes from Achromobacter sp. MYb9, assembly GCF_002975275.1. Lineage (GTDB taxonomy): Bacteria > Pseudomonadota > Gammaproteobacteria > Burkholderiales > Burkholderiaceae_B > Achromobacter. The sequence continues at coordinate 145,302 of NZ_PCOQ01000007.1, forward strand.
GGCGCTGGACATCAATGCGCCCATCGGTTGCGGCGACGTGGCCGTGTGGCCGGGCGACATCGTGGTGGGCGACCGCGAGGGCGTCGTGGTGATTCCCGCGCATCTGGCCGACGAGATCTCGGTCGAGGCCGTGGAAATGACCGCCTTCGAAGACTTCGTGACCAGCCAGGTGCAGCAGGGCGCGTCCATCCTGGGCCTGTATCCGCCCACCGATCCGGGCACCAAAGACAAATTCGCCGCCTGGCGCAAAGAACAGGGCCGTTGAGCCTTGCCGCCGGCCGTCCGGCCGGCGACCCATACCCATAAAACAAGGCAGGAGACAACATGAACCCACAACGACGCAGTGCGTTGGGTGCGCTGCTGGCCGGCGCCGCCCTTGGCCTCGCGGCCATGCCGGCCAGCGCGGCCGATTGGCCCGCCCAAAAGCCGATTTCCTACGTGGTGCCGTTCACCGTCGGCGGTTCGACCGACGTGGTGGGCCGGGTGCTGGCCCAGAAGCTGGGCGACCGCCTGCACCAGAACGTCATCGTCGAGAACAAGCCCGGCGCGGCCGGCGGCATCGGCGCGACCTATGTCGCCAAGGCGCCGCCCGACGGCTACACGCTGTTCGGCGGCACCATCAGCACCCACGCCATCAACGCCAGCCTGTACAAGAACCTGAAGTACGACCCCGTGAAGGACTTCGAGCCGGTGTCGCTGATCGCCTACCTGCCCAACGTGCTGCTGGTGGATCCCAACCTGGGCGTGAATTCGGTGGCCGACCTGATCGCGTTGCTCAAGCGCGATCCGAACAAGCGCACGTTCGCATCGTCGGGCGCGGGCACGTCGACGCACCTGGCGGGCGAACTGTTTTCAAGCATGATCGGCGTGCCGCTGACGCACGTGCCGTACAAGGGCACGCCGCCCGCGATGGTGGACGTGTCGTCCGGCGCCGTGACCTTCATGTTCGATCAGATGACGGCGGCCTTGCCGCTGTTGCAGACGGGCAAGCTGAAGCTGCTGGCCGTCACCACGAAGGACCGCATCTCGCTGGCGCCCAACGTGCCGACCATGCAGGAAGCCGGCGTGGCCGGGTTCCAGATGGCTTCGTGGCAGGCCGTCTATGCGCCCAAGGGCACGCCCAAGCCAATCCTGGACAAGCTGGCCCAGGAGATCGCGATCATCCTGAAAGAGCCCGACGTCCAGGAAAAGCTGGGCAAGACCATGGGTATGGAACTGGTGGGCAGCACGCCCGACGAACTGCGCGCGCTGATGGCCACCGAGATCCCCCGTTGGGCCGAAGTGGTGAAGCGGTCCGGCGCAACGGTGGAGTAACGCGCGGGCGCCCCGGCTGAACCTACGGTTTGAGGTTCAGCTTGGGCACCAGCGTGTTGAAGGCCTGTTCCTGGCGGGCTACGTCAGCCGCGAACTGCGGTTGGTCGGCATAGGACGGCGTCAGGTTCTGCTTGCGCATGAGGCTCTGGAATTCCTTGGATTGCGCGACGTGGCTGGCGGCGGCACGCCATTTCGCCACGGCATCCGCAGGGGCGGACTTGGGCAGGCCGATGCCGCGCCACACGCTGAATTGCAGGTCGGCGCCAAGCTCCTTCATGGTGGGCACCGCAGGCAGGTTTTCCAGCCGTTGGGGCGCCATCACGGCAAGCGTGCGCAGCTTGCCGGTTTCGACGTGCTGCTGCAGTTCGGCATAGGCGACCGTCGTGGCTTGCACGTCGCCCGCCAGCAGGCCCATGATGGCCGGCGCCGACCCTTGATAGGGCACGTGCACGAACTTCACGCCAGTTTGCTCGCCCAGCGCCGCGGCCGCCATGTGCGGCACGGTGCCGATGCCCGCGTTGGACACCGCTACCCGCTCCGGGTTCTTCTTGGCATATTCCAGAAACTCCTGCACGGTTTTCCATGGCGCATCGGCACGCACCGTCACCGAAGACGGATCGTCCGTGAAGCGCGCGATGGGCAGGAAGTCGTTCACCGTTGTCTTGCCGATGCCCATCAGCGGCACGACCAGCATTTCCGGCGTCATCAGGACAAGCTTGTAGCCGTCGGGCTGGGCGTTGGCCACATACGACCAACCGATGGAACCGCTTGCGCCGGGCTTGTTGATTACGACGGTGGGCTGCGCCAGCAGCGGCGGGCGCACGGCTTCGGCGATGGCGCGGGCGGTGTTGTCGCTGCCGCCGCCAGGCTGGTAGGCGACTACCAGTTCCATGGAGCGGGCGGGATAGTCCGCGGCATGCGCGGCGGACTGGGCAATCAGGGCGCTGACAATCAGCGCGGGCAGGCGGATGAGTCGCATGATGGCGGTTCCGGAATCAGGGATCAGTAGCCCAGGGCGGACAGGTCCGCGAGCGTCTGTTTGGTGATGGCGATGGTGCGTTCGCGTTCCGCGCCGGCAAGGTCCAGGCGCGGCGGCTTGACGGTTTCGGCGCTGCCGGTGATCAGGTGCTCGGCCAGCTTGATGTGCTGCACCAGCTTGACCACGGTGTCCAGGTGGAACAGCGACGTCAATGCCGCGTACAGTTTGCGGGCGCGCACGAAATCGCCCTCTGCGGCCAGCCGCAGCAAGTCGACCGATGCCTTCGGAACGGCGTTGGCCATGCCCGATACCCAGGCGGTCACGCCCAGGGCGGCGCTTTCCAGGATCAGGTCGTCCACGCCGCACACGACGGCCAGGCGGTCACCGAAACGGGTGATCAGGTCGGTCACGCGGGTGGTGTCGTAAGACTCTTCCTTGATGGCCACGATGGTCGGTTCTTCCAGCAATTCGGCCACCAGGTCTGGCGTCAGGTCGACGCCGTAGCCGCGCGGGTTGTTGTAAAGCAGGATGGGCAGGGGGCTGGCCTGCGCCACCGTCCGATAGAAAGCCACCGTTTCCCGATTGTCCGACTTGTAGGTCAGCCCGGGAAACACCATCAGGCCATTCACGCCGATCTTGGCCGCTTCCTGTGCGAACGCGGCGGCGCGGGCGGTACCGGTTTCAGCCACGCCGGAGATCACCGGCACCCGCCCGCGCACGGTTTCCACGGCCGTGCGCAGGACGGTCAGCTTCTCGTCGGGCGACAGTTGGGCGTTTTCGCCCACCATGCCCATCATCACGACGCCACCCACGCCGTTGACGATCAGCCGTTCCAGGCCCTGGCGCAAGGCGTCCAGATCCAGCGAGAAATCCGGGTTCAGTTTGGTGGTCACGGCGGGGAAAACGCCTTGCCATTGAATGCTCATGCTGCGGCTCCTGGTGCGTGCCCGCCTGCATCATCAACAGGCGGATATTGGTTATTGGATATTGGATCCAAAAATAAGGGCTTTAAAAATCGAGGCGGCTGGCCTCGGGGTACTGCGTGTCACGGTGGCTGTTACCTACTGGATCATGGATCCAATATACTTGCATTAAACGGGCATCGGGGTCCGGCTGTCTCTCGGGGTTTTCCTGGGCACGCCAGACCCGGCGCCGGCATCTCCATGCCGCCGGGTGTTTGCCGGGCGGCCTAACCAGGCAGGTCTCACGTGTCCCAGAATTCGCCGCTTTCCGCTTCTCCGATCCGTCCCTCGACCGGAACCGCCGGCCGGCTTGTCCGCAAGACTGCCGTCGATCTGGTGGTGGACGAACTGCGCGACCGCATCCTGTCGGGGGTGATCCCGCCGGGGTCCGCGCTGCGCCAGGAATTGTTCGCGGAAGAGCTGGGCGTGAGCCGGCTGCCGGTGCGCGAAGCCATCCGCCAGCTTAGCGCCGAAGGGTTGATCGACATGATCCCGCACCGGGGCGCCTACGTGTCGATGCTGTCGCGCACCGAGGTGCAGGAGTTCTTTGATATCCGCATGCGGCTGGAACCCTGGCTGTTCCGGCTTGCCGTGCAGCAGCATGACGACGGCGATCTGGACCGGGCCGAAGCGGTGGTGGCGCAGATGGACACGGCGGCGCCCGAGCAATGGGGGCGGTTGAATTGGCAGCTTCACGAGTTGCTGTACCGATCCGCGCAACGGCCGGCGGCGCTGGGCATGGTGCGCGCGCTGCACGAAAAATCCGAACGCTATTTCCGTTTTCAGATCGTCAACGCGCCGATCCGCCAGCAGGCCCATGACGAGCACAAGGAATTGATCGCGCTTAGCCGCCAGGGGCAGGCCGAGAAGGCAGAGGCTGCGTTGGAGCAGCACATCGGGCTGGCTGCCGAACAGATCCTGGCCATCGTCGACCACCTGCTGGATGCCTCGGCAACCCTTTCGCCCGCCTGAGACTCGGGGCGGCAAGGCCGCCCCGACGCATCAGTTGATCTTGATGTTGCGTGCCTTGACCAGGGCCTTCCACTGTTCGGTTTCTTTGGCCAGATGGTCGCGCAACGCGTCCGGGCTGCTTCCGATCGATTCGGCTCCGATCGAATCCAGGGTCGCCTTCACTTTCGGCTCGGCCAGCGCGGTGCGCATGGCTTCGTTCAGCTTGGCGACCACTTCCGGCGGGGTGCCGACGGGGGCGAAGGCCGCGAACCAGGGCATCAGCTCGTAGCCAGGCACGCCGGCTTCCTGCAGCGTCGGCACGTCGGGCAGGGCGGCGGAGCGCTTGGCGGTGGTGACCGCCAGCGCGCGCAGCTTGCCGGTGGCGATGTGCGGCTTGGCGGACGTGATGCTGTCGAACATGTAGTCGACCTGGCCGCCCAGCAGATCGGCCACGGCCGGGCCGCTGCCCTTATACGGCACATGCAGCATCTCGACGCCGGTCATCGAGACGAAGAGTTCGCCCGCCAAATGGATCGACGTGCCCACGCCGGCCGAGGCGTAGGTGTAATGGTTGGGCTGGGCCTTCGCCTTGCCGATCACGTCCTGCACGCTGGTGGCGCCGGTGCGGGCGGGGTTGGTGACCAGCACATTGGGCACCACGGCCAAGAGCGAAATCGGCGCGAAGTCCTTGATGGGGTCGTAGTTCAGATCGGCGTACAACGCGGGATTGACGGCCATGCCGTTGGCGACGATCAGGATCGTGTAGCCGTCGGGCTTGGACCGCGCAACCGTGGCCGCGCCGATGTTGCCGCCCGCGCCGGCGCGGTTCTCGACGATGAACGACGTGTTCAACTGCCTGCCCATGGATTCGCCCAGCGTGCGGGCGATGCTGTCCATCGCGCCGCCGGGCGGGAAGGGCACGACCCATTTGACCGGACGGTCGGGATAGCTGTCCGCCAGCGCGGCGGACGCGCCGCTCAGCATCGAGAACGCCAGGACGGCGCGGGCAAAGGGTTTGAGTACATGGCGCATGTGCATGGTTGTCTCCGTGGTGCTTGAATTATTGTGGGTGCGCCCTTCAAGGCGGGCGCGGCCGGTGTCGTGTCGCGTAATGCGATGGGCGCGCCTACATGCCTGTCAGCAGGCCGACCCATGGAAAGACGTTTGCCAGATTCATACTTTTCTTGCCGAAAGTGTCTAGATTCGTCGAGTATGGCTTGCGCTTTCCATTGTGGTCCAAGACTATATGGGTTCTTATCTATACCCATATCGTCTAAATAACCATGCAATTCAGACAGCTGCGATATTTCCAGGCCGTGGCGGAAGAGGGCAGCTTTACTCGCGCCGCCGCCCGACTGCACATGGCGCAACCCCCCTTGAGCCGGCAGATCCGCCAATTCGAGGAAGCGCTGGGCGTGCAATTGTTTGAACGCACCACCCGGGCCCTGCGGCTGACCGAAGCCGGACGCTTCCTGCTTGAGCAATCACGGCTGCTGACCGCGCGCCTGGACGAAGTGCTGGAAGGCACGCGTCGTCTTGGGCAGACGCAGCGGCGTTGGTTTGGCATCGGATTCGTGCCGTCGACCCTGTACGGATTCGTGCCGGAACTGATCCGCCAATTGCGCACCGCGGACCCGCAGGTGGAAGTTGGTCTGACGGAAATGACAACGCTGCCGCAACTCGAAGCCCTGAAGGCGGGGCGCATTGACCTGGGAATCGGCCGGATCCTGCTGGATGATCCCGCGATCGAACGCCGGGTGCTGATGACCGAACCGCTGATGGCCGCCGTACCGTTGCGGCATCCCCTGGCGGCGATGAGCGGCGTGTCGGTAGAGCGCCTGGCGCAAGAGCCTTTCGTGCTGTATCCCGCCAGGCCGCGGCCCAACTTCGCGGACCATGTGCTGGGGCTATTCCGCGCGGCGGGCCATGCGCCGCAGATCGTGCAGGAAGCCAACGAGCTGCAGACCGCGATCGGCCTGGTGGCGGCGGGGCTGGGCGTGTCGGTGGTGCCGGCCTCGGTGCAGCGCTTGCAACGGCAGGATGTTGCCCATGTGCGAATCGAGGCCGATGCGTTCGTGTCGCCGGTGATCGCGAGTTACCGCAAGGACGATCAGTCGCCGTTCCTGGCGCGGGCGTTGGCGTTGGCGGCAGGGCTTGCCGAGTGACGCCGCGCGTGCACCCAAGGTTGCATTGGCAGGGCGGTCAGGCCGCGATGGACCACCGAGGTTGCTCGGGCACGTCGGGCAGCGCGATGTCCGTATGCCCGGGGCACACCCAGCGTACCCGCTCGCGCGTGGCGTCGATGCAGCCGCCCTGGTCGTAAATGCCTTGTGGGTCGCGAATCCGCGACATGCGCGCCAGCACGTCGGCGGTCGCCTTGGGGCTGGCCAAGGTCTGGCGCACGCGCGCCTTGACGATCTGTTCGTCGATGAAGGATTGACCGGCGGCGTTTACTCGAAGGCCGTGGCGCCAATGGAAGATCTCCACGCACTTCGTCGTCAGCGTGAACGGGGCGCCGCGTTCCCAGAAGTTGTTGAACTGGCCGCTACCCAGATAGAACACCCAGGAACCTTCATACCCTTCGACGTCGGACGAGGCCGCGTCCGGGTTGCGGAACCACAGCCGGTCGCCCGGCACGTAGAAATGATGGGGGAGGGGGGCGGCAAGGGAACCGTATTCGTGCAGGAAGGCTTCGTGGAAGCGGCCGGACATCACCGCGCGCGTTTCCCATTGGCGTTGCAGGCGGCGGCCCAGCTCCGGGTTGGCGTGTTGCAGCTCCTGCGCAATGCCAAGGACCGTCACATACTCGGTCGCCCGATAGCACGAGAACGCATACAACTGGCCCGACGCCTCGGGTTGAGTGGCTTTGCGCAAACCTTCGATCAGCGATCGCCCTGGCCGCACGGTAAAGCCCCGCGCCTCGTCGTAAGTCCAGTAGTCCGACGGCCGCTCGGCATGTTCGGTGTCGAACGCCAGCGCGGTCTTGCGCGCGGCCTGGACGATGTAGCGGCGGATGCGCACCGCCGATTCCAGTTCCGCGATGCTGGGAAACGTGAACGCGACCGGGCTGGCCAGCATCGCCAGCACGATCTCGCGGTCCAGATCGATGTCGTAGGCATCCGTGCGCAGGTTCAATGCGCGGGCGACGCCGGTGGTGTCGTGGCCCGGCATGCAGGCGGCCGCGAAGGCGGTCTTAAGCCATGCCTGCGCACCTGGCGCCGCGCCGGCCACGCCGGAACTGTTCGCCACATCGCGTAGGCCCAACGCGGAAAGATAGTCCTGAATGGCATGCAGCGGGCAGGCCGTCTGGCGTGTCTCGGGCGGTGCAATACGAACGCCGCCCCGGTCCGGATGCATCGGTGAAAACTGAGTGAACGGCATGACAGACGAACCGGGAATACGATCCGGAAATTGTAGTCATGCAGGCTTAATATCAGCTTTAAGCAGCCGTCGAGAAACCGCATGATTTAGCGGGTTTCCCAGCGTTTTCAGGTGATTTTTCAGCCGTATTTCAGCGTGGTTTCAAGCGACTTTCATGGTTGTTGCGAAGGCGTTGCAAACGGCCGCCCGGGCACGCCGTGGAACAGCAGCGTGCAGACCACGGCCGCGACCAGGCTGGGCAACGCGCCCACTTTGACGGCGTCGATCACATACGCCATTCGCGCCGTTCCGAACACCGCCAGCATGAACAGAAATCCGTATGCGGTACCGGCGGCGCATACCCACGCCATGCGGGGCCAGGAAGCGTGCGCAAGCTTGAGCGCGCCGGCCATCACGCCGCACAGCACGGCGGGCGCCGCGCCGAATAGATACGCGGCGCGTAATCCGTCGAAGCTGTACAGGCTGGCCGGAAGCGTCATCGTGCCCATCACGACCGGCAAACCGATCGCCGGGCCGATCAACCCGTAGGCCAACGCGCCGCCCACGACCTTGCGCGTGATCGACCGGCCGGTGTCGTCAGGCTGCTGGCGCATGCACCGATAGACGACGCTTGCCGCGGCGAGCAGCGCGATAAGGACGAGCAGGAGCAGGTTCATGGCGCAAGAATTGAATGCCGCTACTTGCGTAGCGGCGCAACGTTACTGGCTGACGTACCGCTTGGTCTTGGCGTCGAACGTGTAATGCGTGACGTCGGCGGCCCCAAGCTGGCGGGTCTTGTTCGGTCCCGAGATCGTGGTGCCGCTGGGCTTGACCGTCACGCGCGGCATGTCGTTGCCTGTGGCCGCCGTGAACACCAGTTCGCCGGCGCTGCTGGTGCACGGCATGACTTCGCCGTCCGAGCACGCGGCGCTATTGTCTTCGCCGGTCAGGATGCTGCCGACGTAGGTCCAGACGTTGTTGTCCGACTCGGGCTTGAGCTGTTGCGGATCGAACACCAGCAGGGTATAGCCGTCGCTATTGATGCCGTTGTCGAAGCTTGTATCGGGCACGGCAAGCAACAGCTTGCCAGCGGGCGTGCGGTATTCGACCGGCTTGCGGCGGGTGTCGACCTCCGGGGCTCTTTCGTATGCGCCGAATTCGCCGATGGCGGGTTCCATGCCCAGGAATTTCCAGGGGCGTTCGGACGCCGGGTCGTTCAGCACGAATGTGGATTCGGCGATATTGACCTGCGTTCCGGGCCCGACCTGGTCTTCGCCCGGTTTGCCGTACCGTTGCGCGGTTTTCCACACAAAGCCGGTGTAGTAGTGCTGGCCTTCGGATTCGAAGGCATGGCCGAACCAATACGTGGCGATGCTGCCGTTTGCCACTTCATACGACGTCTCGCCTTTGCCGTCGATCTGATAGATGAAATACATCACCGTGGCGGCATCCGGGGGCTTCACGGCGGCGGCAGCGGACCTTTGGATTGCAGGTGCGCTGTCCGTGGCGGCGAGCGCGGGCGTCGGGTGGCTGTAGGCAGCAAAAGTCGCGGCAATCAGGCCTGCCATGGCGCTGCGGGCGCACCAGCGGCGCAAACTCGGGCTGACCTTCATAAGGGTTCTCATGAGTTAGGAAACGTCCTGTCGAATATCTATAAAAGCGTTTTGATTGTTGATGTAGGTATAGAACGGTCGATCTTCCGGCGCGGGCTGCCATGCAAACGCCATCACGGCCCGGCGGATTCGGGATGCGGAGCGAGTATACGGGCCCTATTTATCGTCCAGGCTTCACGATATTGCAGGTATTGCTGGCCTGTTACATATGCCCGGTTCGACTCGGGGTTCCGTCATGGGCGCTTTACCCACCGCTGGAAGCGGGCGGCGTTTCCTGTGCGGCCGACAGCACCGGTTCCGCCGCGTCCGTGCCGGGCACGACATTCGTCAGGTCTTCGGTCATTTCGTGGTCCAACGCGCCTTGAACCAGGTCTTCGGTCACGCGCAGCTCCACGCCGACGGGCGACATCTGCGCGGCCGCGGCAAACGGCGCGACGGGCGACGGCGCGGGGCGTTCGCCGCGGCGCCACATGAAGAAGGCCATCAAGCTGACATTCAGCACCGCAAAACACCAGAACAGCCCGGCTGCGCCGTACTTGGCCATCACTTGCGAGATCGCCAGCGGACTCAACGCCGACCCCAGCGAATTGATCAGCAGCAGGCCTTGGATCATGCGCACCAGGGCGTCGGCGGGCGCCCGATCCGCGGCGTGGCTCACCGCGACCGGATAGATGGCGAACACGCCGCCGCCCAGCAGGAACAGCAGAACGATCAGCAGCGGCGATCCGGTGGGCAGCAGCAGGATCAAGAGGCTGAGCACCGTACAGAAAACGGCCAACGCGATAAGCACGACCTGACGGTCGCGCAGATCCGACCAGCGGCCAACGGGATACTGCAGCACCATGGCGCCCAGGATCACCGCGCCCATCATCTTGCCCACTTCGGCCACATCCAGCCCGATCCGTTGCAGGTAAAGCGGCAGCAGGGTATAGACCGCCGCGATAGCGACTCCCGAACCGAAGCAGCCCATGACACCGGTGGGCGTCATCCGGATCAGGTGGTGCGGCATCAACGGTTCGACGCGCTCGACCAGCGGGGAAATGCGCGGAATGATGACCATCGGCATCACTGACAGCGAGGCCAGCAGCCCGGCCACCATGAAAGGCGCCATGTCGCCCAATTGCGTCAGGGCGCCCAGCTGAATCTGGCCCAGCATGCCGGAGCCGTACAGGGAAATCATATAGAACGCCAGCAAGCGTCCGCGCATCTTCGGGTCGCCCGCCAGCAGCAGCCAGCTTTCCACCACCAGGAACACCCCGACGCTTGCCCATCCGTTGATCAGCCGCAGCACGAACCATGCCTCGGCGCCGAAGATCAGCCCTTGCAGCAGCACCGTGACCGCGATCAGCGAGGCGAAACTGCTATAGGCGCGGATATGGCCGATGCGCACGATCAGCCGGTCATTGAAGATGGCGCCCAGCGTCAGGCCGATGAAATACGATGACGAAATCAGGCCGATGACGGTGGCGGACTCTCCGGCGGCATCCAGGCGCAAGGTGGTAAGGGAAGAAATGAAAGCGTTGCCGATGCAGACAACGAACAAGCCAAGAAGCGGCCCCAGGACTAAGGCCAACAACTGCCGAGACATGACATCCTCGATCGCGAAAGCGGAAACCATCCGGCCTGGCCGGATTACTGCTATGAAAAGTCAGGGGAAATCACAACCGGCGCCGTGGCGGGCCCGCCGTGGTTTTTTCTGAGGGAAGGGGTGCCCAAGGGCGAAAACCGGCGGGGATTGTAGCGCCGTTCATCGGGCGGGCTGTTCCGGGGAGGAATGGCGCTGAGACGGCTTGCTGGGAAGGAATACCGGTGCATCGCCGGCGGAACGGATCGTGGGTATGATTCTCCGCGATTCCAATAACGACAAGGAGACCCGTACGTGGAACACCAACGAGCGCAGCTTGTGCCTGAACTGCTTGTCACCGACATCTCGGCCAGCCTGGAGTTCTGGGTGGGGATCTGCGGGTTTGCTGTGATGTACAGCCGGGAAAGCGAGGGGTTCTATTATCTGGATCTGGCCGGCGCGCAAGTGATGCTGGTGGAAGTGCGCGGGGAGGGCTATTGGGTAACGGCGCCGCTGGATCCCCCGCTGGGGCGGGGCATGAATCTCGAAATCAAAGTGCTTTCGGCCGCGCCTTTGCTGGCGGCGCTGGCGGCAGCGGGCCGGCCCCTGTTCCAGGCGCCCGAAGAGAAATGGTATCGAAGTGGTGATACTGAAATAGGAGTTCGGGAGTTTCTGGTACAGGACCCCGATGGCTATCTCATCCGGTTTTCCGAGCGGACGGGCGAGCGGCAGGTCGGGTGAGGGGCACAAGGTAAGTGGCAATCCGCCCACTTCGCGACATTGCCGCAGCCGACCTGCGTCAGTTCCTGCATTGTGCGCAGTTCGCCCTGGATATTGATGTCGGCTTCGCTTGCAGTACGAAATGTCGCGAGCGGCGGGGAATGGCCCGTTGCCGTTTCGTTGCCAGGGCGGCCTTACGACCTGGGCAGGTATTGATTGATCTTGCCCGAGTCGATGAACAGCTTCAAATAGGCCGTGCCCTCGGAAATCGCGCGGGCGGGCGTGTCGCGTGGCGTCAGCGGGCAGGGAATGCACCAATCCAGGAGCACCAGCGTTGAGTATGTGACCTGAACCAGTGGCAGGAACCCTTCGGGCAGCGTGCCGAATTGCTCCAGGCAGCGCAACGGCACGGCACGGACCCCTAGGCGAAATCCTTTGTGTTCGGTAAGGACGAGATCGTTCATGGATGGGCTCCGACACGCCGCAGCGGCGCTACGCCGCTGCGGCACGGGCTGTACGGTCACATCACCGTCACCGGAATCTGACGCGGCTGCGCCTCGCGGATGCGCGGAACTTGCAGGGTTAGCACACCGTGCTTCAGGCTGGCGCTGATGGCGTCCTTGTCGAACTCCGGCCCCAACCTGAACGAGCGGCGAAACAGTGGTTCGCGCAGTTCGCAGTGGATCAGCCGAACATCGGCGGGAACCGGCACCGACGCCTGTCCTTCGATGACCAGCACCTCCGATTCCACTTTAATGTTCAACGTGTCTTTCGTGACGCCGGGCAGGTCGGCCACCACGGTGACACCGGTTGCGTCTTCAAAAATGTCGACCGCCGGCAGGTTGGCGGGGCGTTGCTCTTTTGAACGGCCGCCCGGTTCAACAACGAGTTCGTTACGCTCATTCATGATCGTTTCTCCTGAGTCGTGCTTGACGCTTGCATTACTGGATTGCGATAAGACGCGGTTTCGACGATTCTTTTTTCTTGATGGATATCAAGAGGCAACCGTCGATGTATTTCGCCTCGACGTTGTCGGGATCGACGTCCCCGGGCAACTCGATAACGCGGGTGAATTCGCCTTCGGCACGTTCCCGCGCGTAGTAGCGGCCGTTTTCGGGCAAGGGCGGCATGTTGCGCGTGCCGCTGATGGTGAGCAGCCCCTTCTCCATGGACACTTTCAAGGTGTCGGGATCGATGCCGGGAATGAAGCCGACGACGACGGCGGCGTCGTCGGAAACCCCAATGTTGACGGCAGGGAAGCGCCCGCGTGGCACCGTCCGCAATGTGGCCGGCAGGCCCGCGCTACGAAAGATCCGGTCCATCTGCTCCTGGACCGCGTCAAAGAGAGAATCGACTCCGCTATCGCTGAAAGGGTAGTTGGCCATAATTACCTCCAAAGAATTGTCCGGAAGGATCGAGACCGAGCTACGTCACCGCAAGAGCGACCCGCACACTCGATCGCTTCAATGCGGATATAGGAGCCAACCGCGCTGATTCAAGGCCGGCATGCTTTGATTTTTAAAATGGCCGTCCGGGATGCTATAGATTTTTAAAACGATGCCGGGTCTGCGCCTTCGTACGGCGCGGCGGGAGGCCCTATTCGTCTCTAGGGCGCCATTTTCCCGGAAGAGGGTGTATCAACGTCAGGAGGACGATAGCTGGGGCCTCTGCATGCAGGCTGTGGGGTTCGTCGCCGGGAAGGGTGACCAGTTGGCCTTCGGCCAGGGTGCACCGGCCCGCTGATGCATCGATGTCGACCCGTCCATTCAGGCACTGGAGCGTCACGACACCTTGGACGTGATGCGAGGGCATCCGGTGCCCCGCGGGCAACACGAGCCGGATGATCTGCAGTTCTGTCGTACGCAGCAGACTGACGCTGACGGGCGGGGCAGGTTCCTGGCTTGGCCGATGAAACAGGTCGATGACTTCCAGCGGGTTCGCGTGCTTCAGTGCCATATGGGACTCCGGAGTCAGGTTGCCTCATGTGCTGGTCGGGGGGGCGCTGTGCCTTGACGGGCCTGGACCGCTGCGTACATCCAGTAATCACGCGCCTGGCCGCGCACCTTGCGGTACTGATGCAGCACGCCTTCGCACTGCATTCCTATTCGTTCCAGGACGGCGATGGACGAGGCATTGCTGTCAAGGACGGTGGCCTGGATGCGTTGGAGGTCCATGGCATCGTGCGCCCAATTCACGACGGCACGCGCGGCGTGCGTTGCCAGGCCGCGGCCTTGGTAACGCGGGTCAAGGTCATAGGCTAGTTCAGCTCTTCCATGCGCGCGAGCTATTTCGTTTAAACCCACCGTGCCTAAAAGGCTGCCATTTGCCTCCACAATGGCCCAGCGGAGGCCTTCACCGCCTTCGACATAACCGTTGATTAGCGTTGCGAGCGCCGCCGGGCTGATATCGCCCCAACTGGTATGTGCAATAACGCCGGGACGATTCAGGTACGCCGACCACGCCGCAGCGTCATGGATTTGAAGCGGCCGTAAATAGGCTGCGAGTGCGCTGGGTAATGCGGGCGGTGTTGCGGTCATGGCATGTGTTGCTGCGGCCGAGAGCCGGTTCGGGGTTTTGACGGGGGTGCGGTGAACGTTAGCATCTGACGCCCGGTTCCGGGCGGCGCCGGCCCGGGCTGGTCATAAGCAAACCATTATTCGGCCATCAAGAAACGGAGTTTTTCTCTTATAGGTATGAACCACAATTCATACCGGCCGCCCCAAAGCCTGGGCGAAGCTGGAAACAGAACAGAAGAGGACGACGATGGAATCGGTGTATCTGGTGGTGGCGCTGGGCGCGGTGGTCGCCGGTTTCGTCCAGGGATTGTCGGGGTTTGCCTTCGGGCTGGTGGCCATGTCGTTCTGGGCGTGGGCGTTGGAGCCGCGCCTGGCGGCCACGCTTGCGGTGTTCGGCGCGTTGGTGGGTCAGGTGTTGGCGGCCGTTACGGTCCGGCGCGGGTTCAACTTGAAATTGCTGCTGCCTTTCGTGTTGGGCGGCCTGGCCGGTATTCCACTGGGCGTGGCGGTGCTGCCCCATCTGGACATGGACGGGTTCAAGGCGTTGCTGGGCGGGCGACGGGGATCGTGACGCGGGACATGCTACCGATGTTCGCCATCGTGGCGCCGGCGTGACGGCGTTATCGCGCTGCGGGCGCTTGCGCCGTCACGGCGTCGGTCGATGCGGGTGCATAAGGCCCCATCAATTCCGTGACCCAATCGATGAACAGGCGCAGCTTGGCGCTGACGTGCCGGTTCGGTGGAAACGCGATGGTCAGCGGCATCGGGTCCAGGCGCCAGTCCTCGAACAGCGGCACCAACGCGCTGCGTGTCAGGTAGGGCTCGGCCATGTAATGCGGCAGCCACAGTACGCCCAATCCCGCCAGCCCGGCTGCCAGGTAGGCGTTACCGTCATCCACCGCCAGCACATAGCGGCCGTGCACGTTCACGCTTTCGTCACCGCGGTGCATGGCGTAGGGAAAGGCGCGGCCCAGACGCGACCATAGATAGCCGACGATGCGGTGGTGCGTGTCTTCCAGTTCTTGCGGGTGCGCCGGCAGACCGGCGCGCTCGAGATAGGCGGGGGCGGCGTAGACGCCCAGCCGCAGATCGGCAACGCGGCGCGCCATCAGCGACCGGTCGGTGATCTCGCCGCCGCGCACCACGCAATCCACGTTCTCGCCAAGGATATCCACGATGCGGTCGCTGACGCCCATGTCCAGTTGGATGTCGGGATAGCGCGCGTGGAACGCGGGCAGGGCGGGGATCAGGATCATGCGCGCCAGCGGACTGGGCACGTCCACGCGCAAACGGCCCCGCGGCGCGGCCGACGCGGCGGACAGGCCGGTTTCGGCATCATCCATGTCGGCCAGCAATTTGACGACGCGTTCGTAATACGCGGCGCCGTCCGCGGTGACGGCGACGCGACGCGTCGTGCGGTTCAGCAGTTTGACGCGCAGGCGGGCTTCCAGCTGCTGCACCAGTTGCGTGACGCTGGTCTTGCTCATGTGCAGCGTTTGCGCCGCCTTGGTGAAGCTGCCGGCTTCCACCACGCGGGCGAATGCCTGCATCGCATCGAATCGGTCCATAGCGGCTCCAGGAGGTGGCGCGGGGTTGCGGACTGTTTGGATTCTACAAACAGTGATGGACAGTATTGCCCGTTTATCGGCGCCCGGCGGATCTCTACAGTGAACCCATCGTTAACCACGGGCCGCTTCCGGCCCATTGATGGAGATGACCGATGGCAACCCGCGACGTCGTTTTTCCGCCTGGCCGCCAGGCGCTTTATGAACGTAACCGCTATTCGCCGGCGATCCGGTCCAATGGCTTCCTGTTTGTCTCGGGGCAGGTAGGCAGCCGCGAAGACGGCTCGCCGGAACCCGAGCTTCAAACGCAGGCGAGGCGGGCGTTTGAAAACCTGAACGCCGTCTTGAAGGCGGCAGGCTGCACGTTCGACGATGTGGTCGACGTGACGGTCTTCATGGTCGACCCGCAGTCCAAGTTTGAAACGCTCTGGCAAGTGGTGCCGGAATACTGGGGCCAGGCGCCGTATCCGGCCTTGACCGCGGTGGGCGTGACGTGGCTGTACGGGTTCGACTTCGAGATCAAGGTGATCGCGAAATTGCCAGAGCCGGCGTAGCGCTGACCCGCCGCGTTTACTTCTTCACCACGTAGTTGTTCGCTTCGTTTTCGCCCGCCCACTTGCGCAGCGATGCGATGAACTCCGGGCATACGTTGCCGTCGACGCTGGAACTGACGATGACGCTGTTCTGCATCCGCATCAGCACGGTGCATTCGTAGACCCGCGAACGGTTCTGGTAGTGGCCGGTGGTGTTGGTCTGGAAAACGGGCGTGGCGGCGCTGGTGTTGGTGGCGGGAATCATGCCGACCACCTGCTGGCTGGAGCCGGTGGTGACCCATTCCGTGTAGGGGGCGGTCTGATAGTCGGACCACTCCAGCTCCACTTCGTTGCCCACGACGCGCGTCTTCGACGGCTCGCCCAATGCGGCGATGGCGTCATTGATCGAGCGGCCTTCCATGTTCTTGGCCACGTTCACGCTGGGCGAGAACGACAGGCCCGACTTGAACACATTGCCTAGCGAAGGAAGCGAGGAACTGCCGCCGGTGGGCATCGGCGCGCATCCCGAGAGCGCGGCCGCAGCGGCAATCAGGCTGGCCGGCAGCCAGAGCGGCGTGCGGCGGGTTGGAGAGGGCTGGGACGACTTCATGGCGTGCTGTCGATGCTCCGTGGCAGGTCAAGGTGGCTCAACGCGTTTTGTTTCTTTTCGTGACAGGCTTCTGGCCCGTCTGCGGCGCACGCCCGGGAGTGCAGGGGACGGACGTTGATGGCGCGCTTACGAAAAGTTCGACATTTTTACCGGAAATCGGGGCCAGTATCGCCCTTGATCTGTGTGAAATTTGTTACGTAATATGCCGACTGGGGAGATTCCCAGGGGGACGGACCACAAGGGCTTCTTGCTAAGATCGTCCCCGCTCTCCACTCGACCCCTTACACCGACGATGATGCCTGCTCGATTTTTTCCTTTGATCCGCGCTGCATTCGCTGCTCTTGCTTTGGTGGCGGGCCTGGCCTCCGCCTCGGCGCAGGCGCAAAACGCCTATGGCGGTATGGCGACAGACGGCGACCACACCAAGGTCTACTCGGTGGCGCCGGAAAAAAACAAGCAATGGGCCGAAATGGCGGCCATCGCGGAGTGCAAGCGCGCGGGGGGAAAAGGGTGCAAGACGCTGACCACCTTCTGGGACAGCTGCATGGTTTATGCGCGCAATTCGCGCCAGGATCTGTTCCCGGGCAATAGCGTGGCGCCCGAAATGGCGGCCAAGAAGGCCATGCGCCGTTGCACGGCCGGCAGCCCGGACGGCAACTGCCGGTTGACTTCCCTGCCGGTGTGCGCGGGCCCGGGCTATAGCGCCGAAGACCTGGCGGCCGCCAAGCGGGCCAAACCCGCTGACATAGAGGCGCTGTCCGCCAAGCTGGACAGCCGCGCCTACTGGGGCGCCGTGGCGGAAAACGCTGATGGCGGGGCGGTCTATTCGGATGGTTATCCCTCCGAGGACGAGGCGATCAATACGTTGCTGAAGTGGGAAGACTGCAAGGACTGCCGCAAGCTCCTGACTTATAAGGACACCTGCGTCGGCATCGCCTGGATCAAGGGCAGCGAAGGCCGGGGTACGCGCTTTACCGCGTTGAACCCCGACTCCGTTTCGGCGCGCGAAGCGTCCCGCGAGACCTGCACGGCCAAGACCGGCGCGCCTGCCTGCGTGGCGATGGTGCGGTGCTCGGGCCGTGCCTATATGGACGGCTACAAGGGCCAGGACGCCAAGTCGCAATAAGGGTCTGCGGGGCAAGCCGGCCTCTGCGCCGGCCTGCGGCCCCGCTTATTTGTCCAGCCAGGGCGCCTGCTTCCACAACGTCTGGAATTCTGCTTCGCCCGCGGCAAGTTCCCGGGCGTAGTCGGCAGGGGGCAGGTAGCGCAGCGGCGCGAACATGTCCCGGGCCTTGGTCTGGAACTCCGGATCGTCCAGCGTGCGCTTGACGGCGTCCACCAGCTTGCCCCGCACTTCCGCCGGCAAGCCCTTGGGCGCGGCCAGGCCCCGCAGGGATGCCAGTTCAACGTCGTACCCCTGTTCCTTGAAGGTGGGCACATCCGGCAGCGCCGCTGAGCGCGCCTTGCCCATCTGGCCAAGGAAACGCAGCGGGGTACCGCCTTTCTGATATTGCAGCGCCTCGCCGACATTGATCGCGCCGATGGTGATTTCTCCGCCCGCCAAGGCGCCGCGCACTTCGCCGGCGCCCTTGTACGGGATGTGGCTGAGCTTCACGCCCGAGGCGCGCTCGAAACGCAGCATGGCCAGATGGTCGTCCGACCCCGTGCCGGTCGTGCCCACCGTGACTTTGCCCGGATTCTTCTTGGCATAGGCCGACAGATCGGCCAGCGTCTTCATCTCGTTGTCGCTGCGCACGGTGAAGGCGCCCGGATCGTCGATCAGGTTGCCCAGCAAGTCGTAGCTTTGCCATGTGAAATTGGACTTGCGCTCGATGGGGATGGTCAGCATGTTGGGCGTGTTGATGAAGCCGATGGTGTAGCCGTCAGGCTGCGCGCGGGCCAACTCCGTGAAACCAATGGCGCCGCCGGCGCCGGGGCGGTTCAACACCACGATGCGGGCATCGTTGCCCAGGTACTTCTGCAGGAACGGCGCCATCATGCGCGCCACCAGGTCCGTGCCGCCGCCGGGCCCATAGGACACGATCAGGTTGATGGGGCGTTCCGGGTAGCCGGCGGCGATGGCCGTGCCGCCAAAGATCGCGGCGCCCGACAGGAGGGCGGCGGACGCCGCCAGGACGCGCAGCGTGCGGCGCTTGTTGGGTTGTTGCATGTTGTCTCCTCAAGGGATGGGTCGGCGGCTTGATGCCGCGCTGTTTTATCAGGGGCCGCAACGCGGGGAAGGCGCGGCGGGGACTGCACGATTTCAGTGGGGCTACGGCTTCAGTGCGGCGATGCGTGCGGCCGCGATCGGCCAGACTTCGGGGTTGACCAGTTGCGGGGGGCGTTCGCCGCGCAGCATCGCGATCAGTTGCGTGGCGGACGACTGCGCGACATTGCGACGGGCCTCGTGGGTGACGCCCGCGGTATGGAACGTAGCGACCACATTGGGCAAGCCCAGCAGCGGCGCGTCGCGCGGGGGCGGCTCTTGCTGCCAGACGTCCAGGCCCGCGCCGCGCAGATGGCCGCCGTGCAAGGCGTCGTACAGCGCCGCTTCGTCATGGATGCCGCCGCGCGCGGTCGAGAGGAATACGGCGCCCGGTTTCATGGCGGCGAACGCGCGCGCATCGATCAGGCCGCGCGTGGTCGCGTCCAGTGGACAATGCAGCGATACGACATCGGATTGCGCCAGCAGGTCGGCAAGCGACACGGGTTCGGCGCCGCGCTGGCGGATGGTGTCGGCATCCAGCAGCGGATCGTGCGCGATTACCCGCATGCCGAAGCCTTGCGCGATGCGCGCGACCCGCGACCCGATCTGTCCGATCCCCACCAGGCCGATCACCGTGCCGTGGATCTCGTGACCCATCAGGTCTTCACGGGAAAAGCCGGTGTCGTGGCGCAGGCGCTGGTGGGATTCGACCACGCGGCGCTGCACGGCCAGCAGCAGCGCGTAGGTGTGTTCGGCGACGGATGCGGCGTTGCCGCCCGCCTGGTTCACCACGGCGATGCCGGCCGCCGTGCAGGCCGGCACGTCCACCGTGTCGTACCCCGCGCCGCCGGACGACACGCAAACCAGATCGGGACACTGGGCGATCAGCGCGGCGTTCACGAACCATTGGGGCGGCAGTTCGTCTTTTGCGGCGGACACGTGATAGGCGTGGGCCGTCTTCAGGCCTGCCAGCGTGCGCGCATCGTCGCCGCGCGCCGGCAGCACCGACAAGCCGATGCCGGGCGCCGCACCAATGAGCTGGTCGAACACGGGGTTCAGCCACAGGTCCAGCCGGCAAAGGCGTTTGGGGAAGTCTTGCGGGGGGGAACCGATATCCGGCATTGCGCGTCGTCTCCGTCTAGGGGCGTAGGGTGTCGAGGCGACTCTACGCGCGCCAAAACCGGAGATAAAGCGAATAATTTTCTAAGCCAAGGGCGAAATTTAGTAAACGATAGCGCCGTCAGACCATGCCGGCCGGCGCGTCGAAGTCCAGCGTGTCTTGCGCCAACGTGCGCAGGCTTTCCAGCATGGGTCGCGTATCGTCCCGCCGCCATTGGAAGGTGTAGGGCAGGGGACGCAACGGCGCCATGCCGGGCAAGCGGTGCAGGTCGCCGCGCTGGATCAGGATGCGCGCCCAGGCGGTGGGCAGGAAACCCAGCCCCAGGCCCTGGCGCAGCATGCCGGCGATGGCGCCCCAGCTGTTGCAGCATTGGGTGCGGCCCGGGGACACGCCTTGTTCGGTCAACCAGTCGTCCAGCATGCGGATCACGCCCGAGCTTTGCGGCTGCGTGATCAGGGTCAGCCCGGGCAGGTCGGCGGGCGTGACGGCGGCGGGGTCGGGCACGGCGCGGGATGACGCCACCCATTCAAAGTCCGCGCTGCCGATCAGGTGCGACGCGATGGACGCGCGCGACGACGGGCCGGCGATCACGGCGAAATCCAGGTCGCCGTCTTCCAGCCCGCGCTCCACCAGTTCGCCGACACCCACGTAGGGCTCCACCAGCAGATTCGGATGCGCCCGCTGGATTTCCTCGATCAGGCGCGGCATCCAGGTGATTGACGTGAGTTCGCCCGCGCCAAACCGGCAGCGCCCGGAATACGTAAGGTTGTTGCTGGCCTGCTGCATGAACTGGTCGGCGTTGCGCAGCAGGTCTTTGGCGTGCGGCACCAGTTGCTCGCCCAGCGCAGTTAGCGTGGCGCTGCGTGCGCTGCGGCTGAACAGGTCCGCGCCGATGGAGGTTTCCAATTCCCCGATGCGCTTGGACAGCGACGACACCGAGATATTCAGCCGGTTGGCGGCGATGGCGAAGTTCTTGCAGGTGGCGGCCCAGTAGAAGGCTTCAAGTTGCTTTAGCGTCATGGCGGGTGTCGGGTGGATGTCCGGGTGGGCAAAAGGCTGCAAAGACGGTGGCGGCCGATAGCTAGGGCGAATAAAAGTGTAATAACCAATATCGATAAAGTCACTTTATTCAAAGTGGCGCCCCGCCTATAGTCATCCGCCATCCCATGACCAACGCGGCGGCCCCAGCCATGGCCGGCCGACCCCCGCACGGAGCCCATGCCATGCCCGACCCCTTGCGCCACCTGCTGAGCCTGCACGATTTCGAGGCGGCCGCGAAGAAGCGCTTGCCCAAGCCGATCTACGCCTATGTGTCCGGGGCCGTGGAAGACGGCCAATCCGAACGTGGCAACCGGCACGCGTTTTCCCAGTACGGTTTCCGGCCGAAAGTGCTGGTGGACGTGTCCCGGCGCAGCACGCGCGCCACGGTCTTGGGCCGCGAGTACGCCGCGCCGGTAGGCGTGGCGCCCATGGGCATTTCGGCCTTGTCCAGCTATCGCGGCGATATTGTGCTGGCCCGCGCCGCGGCCGATGCGGACGTGCCCTGCATCATGAGCGGATCGTCGCTGATCCGGCTGGAGGAAGTGATGCAGGCGGCGCCCGGCACCTGGTTCCAGGCCTACCTGCCCGGCGACGACGCGCAGATCGCCGCGTTGATCGACCGCGTGGCGGCGGCCGGGGTGACGACGCTGGTGCTGACGGTTGACACGCCGGTTGCCGCCAATCGCGAAAACAATGTGCGCGCGGGATTTTCGACGCCGCTGCGTCCCAGCGCCGGGCTGGCATGGCAGGGGTTGACGCACCCGCGCTGGTTGTTCGGCACATTCTTGCGCACGCTATGGCGCCACGGTATGCCGCATTTCGAGAACAACTATGCCACGCGCGGCGCGCCGATCCTATCCGCCAATGTGCTTCGCGACTTCTCGGATCGGGGCCATCTGAATTGGCGGCACGTGGCGGCCATCCGGCGCCGCTGGGCGGGGCGGATGGTGATCAAGGGCATTCTGCATCCCGACGATGCGCGGACGGCGCGTGCGCAGGGCATGGACGGCGTGATCGTGTCGAATCATGGGGGGCGTCAGTTGGACGGCAGCCTGTCGCCGCTGCAGGCGTTGCCGGCGATCGTGGACGCCGCGGGCGGCATGGATGTGATGCTGGATAGCGGCGTGCGGCGCGGGTCGGACGTCTTGAAGGCGATGGCGCTGGGCGCGCGCTGCGTCTTCGTGGGGCGGCCCTTCAACTACGCGGCGACGGTGGCGGGGCAGCGCGGCGTGGCGCATGCCATTGGCCTGATCGTGGAAGAGGTCCGTCGCAATATGGGGTTGCTGGGCGTGGTGGATCTCAAGGCGCTGGATGCGGATTGCGTGATGCGGATTACGTGATGCGGCTGTCTGGCGCGTAGCCGCCTGCGTCGCCCGCCGGCCTGGCCTAGAATGCGGGCACCTCGTTCATGCGGCGCTGTCCGCCAAGGATGCCTTGCCTTATCTACGTAGAACTGTGTTGGCGCATCGCCGCGGCGCCTGGGCGTGCGCCGGCGTCGTGCTGGGATGGGCCTTGTTGATGCCAACGGCCGCGCATGCGCAGGCAGCGGCGCCCGCGCCGACTTACCTGAAGACCACCGAGCCGCTTGGCGGCGCCTTCGAGCTGGAAGGCTATCCCGAATCCAACCTGCGGCAAATCAAGTATCGCGGCAAGGTCTACCGGCCCCTGAACGCGTACGAGTTCATTTATGTCAAGGCACTGGGCCCGATGCAAGGCGGCCAGCCGATGCTGTTGGCGGTGTCCAACGACTTCATGGGGGTGGGCACGATACTGATCGCCGTGCAGAACGACACGCCGCTTGCGCGCGTGTTGAGCCCGACCGTCGATATCCGCGACCCCGACATGGGGCTGGCGCAGCCGGGGCGGCAGGACCTGCTGCTGTTCACGGCGGGGTCGCGCGCGTTGGTCACGTCCACGGGGCAGGTGCTGTGGTTCGAGCACGCATTGCCCAAGGAATATGTGCATTCCATTCCGCTCCTGGTGTCGGTGTCGCCGGACAACCGCCATGGCGCATTGCTGCTGGACAACGAGATCCGGCTGAGCGTGTCCGACAAAGGCCCGTATGCCAGCGTGCCGTTCACCAAGGCGATGCAACAGAACGCGTTCAAGGCGGCATGGGACCAGAGCTATGCACAGGCCAAACAGGCGCTGCACGAAGGCAAGCGTATCGACCAGCGCCGCCTCTACGCCAATCTGAAGGCGGAGTGGGTCAACCGGAATTTTCGATGGCAGCAAACGCAGGACGGCTGGCAGTTCATCGGGCAGGGCCTGAAGCCCGTCGCGCTTGCCGGCAAACCCCGTCAGGAGCGATGACGTGATGCCCCTATTTCAAGGATTGCGCGGCTTGGCGCTTGCCTGCATGTTGTTGCTTGCGGGGTGCGCGGGCCGCGCCGATGTCTACGAGAAACACGTCCGCGCCGAAGACGCCAACCCGGCCGATGTGGCGTTGACGCTTGACGTCGCGTTTGCGCAAGCCCCCGATTACGAGCCGAAGACGAACGAGTACGGGTCGGAAACCAAACGGCTGGAATATTCCGGCTATCCCAGCCTGGACGTGCCGTTCTACCAGAAGGGCGTGGGTTTCGATCTGGGCGTGCTGGGCGACCCCCGGGCGCTGCTGGCCTTGCCATACCCGTCGCCCGCCATTCGGACGACCGCCGCGCAGCTGAAGATTTTTGGCGAACGCCTGGACGCCACGCACTATCGCTTCGTGGTGCTGCCGCGGCCGGGATGGAGCAGCATGAACAGCTTTCAGGTTGCGTTTGCCATCAACGGCCGGCGCGAAGGCATGACGTTTGCCTACAGCCCGAAAACGGTGTGCGAAAGCCGCTTCGATGTCACGACGCCGACATATGGGTTCGGGATGTCGGTTGCGGCCAGCTTTCCGGGCGGCAAGCCCGGTTGCCTGAAGGCCTGCGATGCGCGGCCGGGGTACCCGGGGCAGTGCGCCTTCTTTTCCGGCGTCGACTAGGACGCCGGATCAGCCCGTCAGGTCCTTGACCGCGTTTTCGACCAGGCCCTGCAACCACGCCAGGGCAGCGTCGGCGGGCGCGCGCCGGCTGCATACCATGTCGATGCCAAAGGGGCCGGGGTCCACCTCGGGCGGCAAGGGACGCAGGCTCAGGTTCTGGCCCGCCAACCGCAAGGCGGCACGGCGCGCCAGGGTGGCGATCAGGTCCGTGCCCGCCACCGCGTGCGGCAACGCGACGATATGGGCGAAGGTGCAGGCGACGCGGCGCTTGCGGCCCAGCCGCGCCAGGCCGGTATCCACCACGCCGCGCGCCGACCCGTCATCGCTGGGCGCGAACAGCGCATGCGGCAGGGCCACATAGCGGTCCAGGTCCAGCTTGCGGCCGCGCAGGGCCGGATGCTGCTTGTCGGCGATGCAGACGAACGATTCTTCGTATAGACGGGCAACGCGCATGCGTTTGGGCGGCGTCAGGTGGCCGCCGATGGCGATATCCACGGTGCCGTTGTCCAGTTGTTCATAAATGGAGGCGCGGTCCAGCCGGGTCACGCGCAGGTCTGCCTCGGGCGCTTCGCGCCGCAGCCGGGCGACGATGTGCGGCACCAGGACGACGTCGGCATAGTCGCTGGCGGCGAGCGTGAAGCGACGGCCATCGGCGGCCGCCGGGTCGAAACCGGCGCCTTGCGCCAGCGCGCGGCGAATCTGGTCCAGCGCGTTGCGGATGGCCGGCATCAGCGCCACGGCATGGTCGGTGGGCTGCATGCCGTCGGCGGTGCGCACGAAGAGCTCGTCGTTGAAGACGCGGCGCAGCCGGTTCAGCGCGCTGCTGACCGAGGGCTGGGCACGGTGAATGCGCTGACCGGCCAGCGTGACATTGCGGGTGTCGTACAGCGCTTCGAAGGCGACCAGCAGGTTCAGGTCTACGGCGGATAAATTCATGTGGTCAATAGTACGAATAGTGATTATCGATTTCAACAATTCGATGGTGCGCTTCTACCATGACCGGCATGGAACCAAAAAAGGAAACCGCCATGCCCACCGTCCTGATCACCGGCATCGAACCCTTCGATGGCGAATCGCTCAACCCGTCATGGGAGGCCGCGCGCCATATGGATGGGTTGGAAATCGGCGGCGCGCGCGTGGTGGCGCGCCAGTTGCCCTGCGTGATCGGCAAGGTGGTGGACGTGTTGCGGCAGGCGATCGACGAGGTGCGGCCGGATCTGGTGATTTGCCTGGGACAGGCGGGCGGACGCAGCGACGTCACCGTCGAACGCGTGGCGATCAACGTGGTGGATGCGCGCATCCCCGATAACGAGGGCCATCAGCCCATCGATGAACCTGTCGTGCAGGGCGGCCCCGCCGCGTACTTCTCGTCGCTGCCCATCAAGGCCATCGTGCGGGATTTGCGGGCAGGCGGCGTGCCGGCGTCGGTGTCGCTGACGGCGGGCACGTACAACTGCAACACCATTTTTTATGGGTTGGCCCATTTCATCGCGACGGAACGGCCGACCTTGCGCGGCGGATTCGTGCATGTGCCGTACCTGCCCGAAATGGCCACCCGCCATCCCGGCGCGCCCAGCCTGGCGCTGGAGGTGCTGCTGCACGGCGTGAAGATCATGGTGGCGACCTCGCTGACCGTGACGCAGGACGTCAAGCTGAGCGGCGGCGCGCTGCACTGACAAGGAGAAACGATGATGGAAACACTGGCAAGCGCGGACGCGTTTTCGTTGGACGGCGTGGCGTTCCGCCATCGGCGGGTATCGGCGGGCGGCTTGGGTTATCACGTGGTGGAAGGGGGCACGGGCCCCGCGCTGATTCTGTTGGCGGGCTTTCCGCAGAGCTGGTACGCGTGGCGCCGGGTCATGCCGTTGCTGGCGCCGCATTTCCGCGTGTTCGCCGTGGACCTGCCGGGGCAAGGCGATTCGGACAAGCCGCTGGATGGCTACGATACGCGCACGGCCGGTGAACGGTTGCGCGCCTTGTTCCATGCCATGGGCCTGACACGCTATGCGCTGGCGGGGCATGACATCGGGGCCTGGATCGCGTATCCCTACGCGGCGCGCTATGCCCCCGAGGTTGAACGCGTGGTGCTCCTGGACGCCAACATCCCGGGGGTGACGCTTCCGCCTGCCATCGAACTGGGGCCAGACAACTGGAGAAGCTGGCACTTTTTGTTCAATAGCGTGCCCGATCTGCCTGAAGCCTTGCTGGCCGGGCGGGAACGCGTCCTGATCGAATGGTTCTTCTCCCGCAAGACCGCCAACAAGCCGGGGGTCTTCAGCCGGGCCGACATCGATGAATACGAACGCGTCTATCAAACCCTGGGCGGCCTGCGGGGCATGTTGGGGTACTACCGCGCGGTGGTTGAAGACGCGGCGCAGAACCGGGCGTTGCGCGCAACCCCGCTGACGGTGCCGGTGCTGGCGCTGGGCGGGGCGCAGGGCAGCGCGCCCGACTTGCACCAGGCACTGAAGCCATTGGCGCGCGATTTGCAGGGCGGTGTGCTGGACGATTGCGGCCACTATCTGCCCGAAGAGCAGCCTCGTGAACTGGCGCATCGCATGCTGGCGTTCCTGAAGCAACCCGCCGCGCCATCCCGCGCGTAGCGGCTGCGTTTCCCCGGCACACCGGCTATTTCCACATTGCCTATCGGTATTTGTTGAGGCCCTGCGCCGCACCTATTCTGTTTTTACCGAACAGACAGGGGCGGCATATGAGCACGATGGTACACACGCGGCGGGACATCCTGCCGCTGCCCGGCGATTTCATTTATCGGGCCGACGCGGGAGCCGCGGCATGAGCGTGATTCGCAAGTTGTTCCGCCCGTCCGGATGGCGGGCGGGCGCGGGGTTGCTGGCGGGCGTGGTGCTGGGGGCAGGGCTGTTAAGCAATTTTGCTGGCTCCGCGCCGGTGCCGGGTGAAGGCGCCAACCGGTATCCGAACCGTCCGGTCAAGATCATCGTGCCGGTGTCGGCCGGCGGTAGCGCCGACAAGCTGGCGCGCACGGTGGCGCAGAAACTCAGCGAAAAGTGGCATCAAAGCGTGGTGGTCGAGAATCAGCCCGGCGCCAGCAGCGCCATCGGCAATGCCGCGGTCGCGCATGCGCGGGGTGACGGCTACACCTTGCTGCTGAGCGGCGACGCCCTGTCGCTGAACGCCTTGCAGCCGGGCAAGCTGCCCTATGACCCGGTGAAGGACCTGCAGGGGGTGACCAAGGCGGTGGTGAACCCGCAACTGCTGGTGGTGCGGCCCGGGTTGGGCGTGACGTCATTCCAGGAATTCGTGGCGCTGGTCAAGCGGCGTCCGGGCGAGATATCGCTGGGGTTGCCCGGCGGCACCGGCAGTTTGCAGCATCTGGCGGTGGAACTGCTGAACGAGCGCATCGGAGCCAAAACCAATCAAATCCCGTATCCGGGGGGCGGGCCGGCCACGCTGGACGTGCTGGGCGGCCATGTGGACGCCATGCTGATCACGCTGGCCGCGGCCACCGAGAACGTCCGCAACGGCAAGCTCGTGGCGCTGGCCGTCACCACGCCGTACCGCTCCAAGGCGTTGCCGCAGGTGCCGACGATCCAGGAAGCGGGGATACCCGGCTACGGGGTCGAAAGCTGGCAAGGGTTTTCGGTGCCGGCTTCGACGCCGCGCGCCATTGTGGACCGGATCAACCGGGACGTGGTGGCGGTGCTGCGCGAACCCGAGACCGCGGCGCTGCTGGAGAACCAGGGCTTCACCATCGCGGCGACCACGCCCGAAGCCGTCGACCAGACCGTGCGGGACGACATCGCGACGTACCGGCGGGTGATCGCTTCTGCCGAAGTGAAGCTTAAGTAGTGCGGTTCCGTGTCATATCGTTATAGGCGCGGGCGCGTCTTCCCCCGGGGAAACGACGCGCCGCATATTGATATCTGAAAGTCTTCTTTGTCTTGCCGGCCCGCGGCCCGCAGCATGGACCTCCGTTCAATGCACACGACAAGACGACAACATGGCAATCCGCAAGACATCGGGCCACGCCCGCACCGCAATCGCGCTGGCGCTGGCATGCGCCGCCGGCGCCGCCCACGCCGACGCCACGCTGGACAAGATCAAAGCGCGCGGCACTGTCACGATTGGCGTGCTGGCCAACGGCGGGGTGTTCGGTTCGCTGGACCCCGCCACGCAGCAACTGGTGGGCTGGAACCCGGAGCTGGCGCGCGAGCTGGCCCGGGGCCTGGGCGTGAAGGCCGAGCTGGTGCAGGTGCAGACCGCCACCCGAACGCAGTTCCTGATTTCCGGCAAGGTGGATCTGCTGATCGCGTCGATGGAGCTGAATCCGGAGCGTGCGGACATTCTGGGCTATGCCCCCACGCCGTTCTTCCGCGTGGGCGGCGCCGCCGCGACCTTGAAGACGAGCGGCATCGCGACGTGGGAGGACCTGCGTGGCAAGCCCGTGTGCGTATCGCAGGGCAGCAGCTTCGCCCGGCCGCTGTCGGCCGACTACGGCGCGGTGGTCAAGGGCTATAAAAGTTCGTCGGATTCCTTGCTGGCGTTGCGGGGCGGCCAATGCGTGGCAGCCGTGCACGATTCCACCCTGATCCATCCGTTGCTGCGCAGCAATCCCGAATGGGCCGATTATCACGCGCCCATCGCGACCGAGGTGCTGCCGGCCAATTCCGTTGTGTGGACCCGCAAGGGCGAGGCCGACACCATCGCCGCCGTCGACAAGGTGGTGCAGGACTGGCATCGCACGGGCTGGCTGATCGCCACCGAAAAGCGCCTGGGGATCGAGCCGGCGCAGCCCCTGCTGCAGGAACTCAACGCGAAATTCAAGCAAGGCAGCTGAGCCGGGCCGGGAACGGAAAGAAGACATGGCGCTTATCTGCGCGCAGCAATCGGGAAGGAAACAGTAATGAAGATGGGAATGAAAGCGGCGGCCGCCTTGGCCGTCCTGGCCGGATTGGCCTCGGGCGCCGCACAGGCGGACGCGACCCTGGACAAGGTCAAGCAGCGCGGCAAGATCGTGATCGGCGTGGACGGGGCCAGCCCGCCATTCGGCATCCTGGATCCGGCAACCGGCAAAGTCGGCGGCTTTCAGACCGAACTGGGCGAAGACATCGCCCGCCGCCTGGGCGTAACGCTGGAAACCGTGCCGGTCACCGCGTCCACGCGCGTGCAGTTCCTGCAGGCGGGCAAGGTCGACCTGTTGATTGCCAACATCCAGTGGACGCAAGAGCGCAGCGAGATCCTGAGCTATGCGCCCACGCCCTATAACCTGGTGGGCGGCGCGGCGATGGTGTCCAAGCAAAGCGGCATCAAACGCTGGGAAGACCTGAAGGGCAAGGTGGCTTGCGTGTCGCAGGGCAGCAATTTCGCCAAGCCCTTGCAGGACACCTATGGCGCGGTGGTCAAGGGCTTGCGCAACATCCCCGAATCGTTGCTGGCGTTGAAGGGCGGCAGTTGCGACGCGTCGGTGCACATCCAGCCAGCACTGTATGAAACGCTGCACGGTCCGAACGGCAAGGAATGGAACGACTTCGAACTGGCCACGTCCGACCCGTTGATCCCGTCGCCCACGGTCATCTGGACGCGCCGCAATGAAGCCGACACGCGCGCCTTCGTCGACGGCGTGATCCGGGATTGGCTGAAGACAGGCCTGTTGGTGAAGGAAGCCGATCGCTTCGGGGTGCCAGGGGACTATCTGAAGCAAGCAACCGCGCAGGCGCAAGCCGGCAAGTTCGATAGCGCGCCGGCCGAGGCGCAGGCCAAGCCATGACCGCCAAGATGACCTCAACCCTGTTTCCCGGCGTGTTGTCGCGGCGCGCACGCAGCGCCGAGCTGTCTCCCATCGCCGCTGCCGGCGCCCGGGCGGCGCGGCTGGCGGCCGAGGGCCGCTCGATCATCGTGCTGACCTCCGGCGAACCCGACTTCGACACGCCGGCCCCGATCAAGGATGCCGCCCGCGCGGCGCTGGAGCGCGGCCAGACCAAGTACACACCCACCGCGGGCACGGCAGCGCTGCGCGGCGCCGTGGCCGACGGCTATCGGCAACGTCATGGCCTGGACGTCGACCCGTCCGGCGTGATCGTTTCCAATGGCGGCAAGCAGGTGATCTACCTGGCGTTGAACGCCACCCTGGACGACGGCGACGAAGTCATCGTGCCGGCGCCGTACTGGCCCACGTTCCCGGATGCGGTGCGGATCAACGGCGGCGTGCCCGTCATTGTCGGCACGCAAGCGGAAAACGGCTTCAAGTTGACGCCCCAGGCGTTGCGCGACGCGATCACGCCGCGCACCAAGTGGCTGATCCTGAACTCGCCCAGCAATCCGACCGGAGCGGTCTACACGGCCGATGAACTGCTGGCGCTGGCCGACGTGCTGCGCGGCGCGCCGCATGTGCTGGTGCTGTGGGACGAGATGTACGAAGAAATCTGGTTCGGCCAGGCGCCCGCGCACTGGCTGCGCGTCGCGCCCGACCTGGCCGGCCGCACGCTGGTGGTGAACGGCGTGTCCAAGGCCTACGCCATGACGGGGTGGCGGATCGGCTGGGGCGTGGGCCCGGAGGCCCTGATCCACGCGCTGGAGGCCGTGCAGTCGCAAGTGTCGTCGGGCCCCAGTTCGGTGGGGCAGGCGGCGGCGTTGGCGGCCCTGCAGGGCGTGGCGGACGATTTCGTGCTGACCGCCCGCGCCGCCTACGGGCGCCGCGCGCAACGGGTCGTGGACGGACTGGCGGCGGTGCCCGGTGTGCAGGTGCACGCCCCGCAGGGGTCGTTTTTCGCCTGGATCGGCGTGGGCGGGTTGATCGGCGCGGTGCGTCCGGACGGCCGGCGCATCGAAGACGACGGCGATGTCGTGGACTGGCTGCTGGCGTCCGAAGGAGTGGCGGTGGTACGCGGCGCGGCATATGGTTTGTCGCCGTATCTGCGGCTGTCGTTCGCCGCGTCGGACGCGAATATCGACGCGGCGCTTGCGCGTGTCGGTCGCGCGGTGGCGGCATTGTCGCTGCCGCTGCCGCGGGAGGCCATCGCATGATCGATTCGGTGTTGCACGCCTGGGTCGCATTCTTCAAGCCCCTGGGCCTGAACTACAGCTTCGTGCAAGACGCTGGGGAACTCTCGGCGTTCGGGCATGGCCTGCTGGTCACGTTGCAGCTGTGCGCCTGGACCATCCCGGTCAGCCTGCTGTTCGGCGTGCTGATCGCGGCGGCGCTCACCAGCGGCCGGCCGTGGCTGGCGCGGCCGTTGCAGGCCTTTGTGGAGCTCACCCGCAATACGCCCACGCTGGTGCAGCTGTACTGCGCGTTCCTGGTGTTGAACATGTTGATCACGCAGAAGCTGGGCGGCGGCAATCCCATCACCCCGTTCGCCTGGGTGGTCATCGTGGTGGCGCTGCACAAGGGCGTGTTCCACGCCGAAGCGTTGCGCGCCGGGATCGAGGCGGTGCCGCAGGTGACGATGGAAGCGGCGCGTTCGCTGGCTTTTTCAAGGCGCCAGATACTTACGCAGGTGCAACTGCCGCTGGCGGTGCGCTTCGCCTTGCCGGCACTGGTCAACAACCTGGTCGACCTGGTGAAGATGACTGCGATCGCGTCGGCCATCGCGGTGGGCGACGTGACCTACGAGTCCATCATGATCTGGTCGCATCGCGACAACGTGCTGGAACTGCTGCTGTTGATCCTGCTTTACTTCGGCCTGCTGACCTGGCTGGTCAGTCTGGCGGGGCGTTGGCTGGAAGATCGCTTGAGGATGCCCGGCTATGGCCAATGACCTGGCATTGC
Source organism: Achromobacter sp. MYb9 (assembly GCF_002975275.1). Taxonomy (GTDB): domain Bacteria; phylum Pseudomonadota; class Gammaproteobacteria; order Burkholderiales; family Burkholderiaceae_B; genus Achromobacter. The sequence continues at coordinate 177,074 of NZ_PCOQ01000007.1, forward strand.
AACCCGGCCGCGCCCCGGCGTCCGGACGGTTCCTGCCCGCGCTGCTGCGCGATCCGTGGTTTGGCCTGTTGCTGGCGCTTGCGGCGCTGGCTGCCGGCTGGGCCGCGACGGGGACGACGCCCGCTGCCGTGCTGGCGCTGTGGCACTGGTCACCGGCATTGCTGCGTGGCCTGGGCATGAACATCCAGATCAGCGTGCTGGCGATGGCGCTGGGCACGGTCGTGGGGCTGGTGGTGGGCGCGCTGTCCTTGTCGCCGTCGCGGCTGCTGCGGCGCGTGACGCGCGCCTATGTGCTGTTGTTCCGCAACGCGCCCATTCTGGTGCTGGTGTATTTCACGACCTACGTCTTCCCGTTCGAAGTCCATGTGGCGGGGTGGTATTTGCCGTTTCCGGACTGGATCAAGGTGGTGATCGGGCTGGGACTGCCGGCCAGCGCCAATGTGGCCGAGATCTTCCGCGGGGCGATCCAGTCGATTCCCAGCGCGCAATGGGAGGCCGCGCAATCCCTGGCGTTCAGGCGGTCGCAGATCTTCCGGATGATCGTGCTGCCGCAGTGCGTGCGGCGCATGTTGCCGTCGTGGATGAACCTGATGGCCAGTATCACCATGAGCACATCGCTGGCCTCGCTGGTCGGCGTGCACGATCTGGTCGACACCGCCACCGTCGCCAGCAATACCGTGGCCCGCAGCGACTTCACCGTGCTGGTCTATTTCACCCTGTTGGCGCTTTTCTTCGCCTATTGCTACCCCATCGCGCGTTGGACGCGATATCTGGAACGACGCCATGAACATTATTGATTCTTCGCCGCTGGTCAGCCTGCGCGACGTGCATCTGGCTTTTGGCGATACGGAGGTGCTGAAGGGCATCTACGTGGAGGTCAAGCAGGGGCAGGCGGTGTCCATCATCGGCCCGTCCGGTTCGGGCAAATCGACCATCCTGCGCTGCATCACCGGGCTGCTGCGTCCGCAGCGCGGTGCGATCCAGGTGGGCAACGTCCGCGTGGACGCGCTGAAGACGGAATCGGATTTCATCGCGCTGCGCAAGCGCGTGGGCTTCGTGTTCCAGCAGTACAACTTGTTTCCGCACTTGAGCGTGCTCGAAAACCTGGTGATCTCGCCGATCAAAGTGGGCGGCCAGGCGCGCGCGCAGGCCGAGGCCCGGGCGCGCGAACTGCTGGCCAAGGTACGGATGGACCACAAGGCGGGCGCCTACCCCGGCGAATTGTCGGGCGGCCAGCAGCAGCGGGTAGCCATCGCCCGCGCGCTGACGCTGCAACCCGAGCTGATCCTGTTCGACGAAGTGACGTCGGCGCTGGACCCCGAGATGGTGGGCGAAGTGTTGACCGTGATCCGCGACCTGGTGCAGGACGGCATGACCTGCGTGCTGGTGACGCACGAAATGCGCTTTGCCGAAGAGGTCAGCGACACCGTGTATTTCACCGAGGCTGGCCGCATCGTCGAGTCCGGACCGCCGGCGCGCATCTTCGGTTCGCCGCAAAGCGAACGCACGCGCGCTTTCCTGCAGCGGTCGTCCGGCGCGCCGGCCGCCCGGCATGCTGCGCCCGACCCCATCGCAAGCTATCTGACCTTTGATCCGCTACGTCTGGCGGTGTGATTTCCATTGGAGCCTGACCATGAGCACTGAATCCGCAATCGCCATCGAACGCCGCCAACACGTTCAGGCGGCGCTGTCCGATATCCAAGCCTTGTTGCGTGCCGGTCCCGCGACCGGCTCCGTGACGCGCGAGCAACTGGCCGCGGTCACCGCGCGCCTTGAGCAGTTGGCCCAGCGCCGTGAACTGTTTCCCGTGTCGGATTTCCAGCCGCCCACGGCCGGGCAGGGCGTGGGCGCATCGACGCGCTACCGCTTGAACCCCGACGATGCGCCGGACGCGCCGGCGCTGTATTTGAATTCGATCAACCCGGGCAAGACGACCTTGCCGCACAACCATACGACGTGGGCGGTCATCGTGGCGCTGTCGGGCCAGGAACTGAACCGCGTCTACCGCCGCAGCGACGATGGTTCGCAGGAAGGCCGCGCCACGCTGGAGCAAGTGCGCGAGGTGGTGGTGCAGCCAGGACAATCCGTGTCGTTCCTGCCCGACGATATCCATAGCATCCACGTCACCGGGGACACGCCGACGCTGCACTTCCATCTTTATGGTCAGCCGCTGGAAACGCTGTCAGGCCGCATCGGCATCGACCTGGCCACCGGCCAGATCCTGAATTACAACGCCACGCAGATGAAGCCCGGCCAAGAGGTGCGCGCATGAGCGCCGACCTGCGTCACGCGCAGGTGCAGACCCGGCTGGTGCATGCGGGGTCGCCAGCGCTGAAAAACGGTTCCGGGCCCGTGAACGTGCCGGTCGTGCGTACCAGCACCGTGCGTTTCGCCGACACCGCGACCCATGCGGCGTTGAACAAGCAGCGCGCCGCAGGCGATCGCGTGGCCACCTATGGCCGGCATGGGCTGGATACCCACCAGGCGCTGGAGGAAGCGGTGGCGTCGCTGGAAGGCGGCTACCGCGCGGTGCTGGCGCCGTCGGGCTTGTCGGCGATTGCGTTGGTGCTGCTGGCGACGCTGGCGCCGGGCGACCACGCGCTGGTGGCCGACAGCGTCTATTCGCCCGTGCGCAAGGTGGATAAATCGCTACTGCAACGCTACGGCATCGAGGTAGAGTATTTTTCGCCCGCGCAGGACACGCTGGAATCGCGCATCCGGTCCAATACGCGGCTGCTGTACCTGGAGTCCCCCAGTTCGCTGTTGTTCGAAGTGCTGGACCTGCCCGCCCTGGCCGCCACGGCGCGACGCCACGGCGTGCTGGTCGCGGCCGACAATACCTGGAGCGGCGGCCTGTACTACCAGCCGCTGGCGCTGGGCGCGAACGTGTCTATCCAGGCCGCCACCAAGTACCTGGCGGGCCATTCGGACGTGATGATGGGGGTCGTCACCGTGGACAGCGCCGAGCTGGCGCAGAAGATCGGCGTGGCTTACGACGCGCTGGGCTTGTCGGTGGGCGCGGACGATGCCTACCTGACATTGCGGGGCCTGCGCACGTTGGACGTGCGATTGGCGCGCCATCACGAAAACGCGCTGGCCGTGGCGGAATACCTGGCGCGGCATGCGGACGTGGCGCGGGTGTACTACCCGGCGCTGCCACAAGACCCCGGCCATGCACGGTGGCGGCGCGACTTCAGCGGCGCAAGCGGGCTGGTCTCGTTTGCCTTCGGCAACCCGGATCCGGCGGCCGCGTCGCGCTTCATCGACGCGCTGCGCTACTTCTCGATCGGCGCGTCGTGGGGCGGCTATGAAAGCCTGGCGCTGGAGGCAGCGCCGGAGCGCCTGGCCGAACATAGCTTCTGGCAGCAGGGCGCCGGCAAGCCATCCGTCGTGCGCTTGCACATTGGCTTGGAAAGCCCGCTGGACCTGATCGGCGACCTGGATCACGCGTTCGCCGTCACGCGCGACGCCTTGCGCCGCAGCGCCTGACGCATATGCAAATAAGCCCCGCGCTTTAGGGTTTCTGGCTATGTAGAAGCAATTACAACCTCTTTGTCCGGTTGTACCCGCGGGTACTAGAATTTGCCTTGTTCTATGGTTGGCAGCAGGGCATGACTCCATTTCTTTCGATCGAATCGGTACAACTTCCGTTCTTGTCGCGCCGGACGGAAGCGGTGCGGGATTTTTATCACCGCGTGATCGGCCTGCAAGAGTTGGCGGGCGCCGACGGTCAGCGCCTGCTTTTTTCCCTGGGCGGGGCAACGCTGTCGTTGTCGCCGGTGGCGGAAGGGAGCCGGGCCGTCAAACCCGATTACCTGGCCCTCAAGACGCCGGCCTACGATGACCTGCTGGCGCGTTTGCGCCAGGCGGGGCATCACCCCGTCTGTTCGCTGCCCGACGCGCAGCCGCGCGTCATGTACGTGAAGGACCCGTCTGGCAATCAACTGGCCTTTCTGGGCTGAAGGCGCGCGATGAACTTCCAGCAACTCCGGTCGGTGCGCGAAGCCGTGCGCCAGGACTTCAACCTGACCGACGTCTCCGAAAGCCTGCATACGTCCCAGCCCGGTGTCAGCCGTCAAATCCGCGAGTTGGAAGAAGAGGTGGGGGTGGACATCTTCGTGCGCTCGGGCAAGCGGCTGATCGGCTTGACGCCGCCCGGCGAGCTTATCCTGCCGCTGGTCGAACAGATCCTGCAATGCGCCGACAACATCCGCCACGCGGGCGCCGAGTACGCGGACAGTCGCAAGGGTGTGCTCTCCATTGCCGCCACGCATTCGCAGGCCCGCTACGCCTTGCCACCCGTCGTCAAGGAATTCCGGCAGCGTTACCCCGATGTGGTGCTGCATCTGCACCAGGGGTCGCCCAAGCAGGTTTCTGAAATGCTGCTGGAAGGCGAGGCGGACATCGGCGTGGCAACCGAGGCGGTGGCGGACTATCCCGGGCTGGTGAACCTGCCTTGCTACCGCTGGAGCCACAGCATCATCGTGCCGCGCGGCCACCCGCTGGAACGCGAACATGACGGCATCAGCCTGTCGCAGCTGTCGCGCTATCCGCTCATCACGTATGGGCGCGGCTATACCGGTCGGGCGCATATCGACGAGGCCTTCGCCCGCGCCGGCATCACGCCCGATATCGTCATGACCGCGATGGACGCGGACGTGATCAAGACCTATGTGGAACTGGAACTGGGCGTGGGCATCGTGGCCGCGGTGGCCTGGGACGCGGAGCGCGACACGCGCTTGACCGCCATCGATGCGCGTCACCTGTTCGAGATCAACCTGACGCGGCTGGCCATTCGCCGCGGCGCCTGGCTGCGTGGCTACGCCTTCCACTTCATCGAGATGTTCGTGCCGACGCTGACGCGCGACGTGGTGGACCGGGAATTGAAGGGCGAGGCCTGAGGGGCATCGGCGCGCTCGCGCAGGCAGCGGCCGAACCGCCCGCCGCATATCCATAGACGCATTTCTACGTTGCCGCGTCCGGGGCGCGCACGTAGCCTGGGCTTCTCTTCATTTCAGGAAGTCCAGGTCATCCCATGAGCACCTCTGCCCAAACGGCCGCGCCGGCCCTCAGCAAGCACACCGAACGCGCACAGGCCGTGCGCGCCTTCATCGCCCAGGTCCGGCAATTGGCGCCTGATGCGGCGCAAGCCACACCCGCGCAACTGGCCCGGGTGGCAACGCTGCTGGAAGCGCTGGGGCAACGTCGCGACCTGTTTTCCGCCGACGCCTTTGCCGTGGTGCCGGGACGCCCGACTTCCATCTACCGCCTGGCCGAGGAGATCGACGGCGGCTACGCGCTGTACCTGTCGCTGGGCGAACCGGGCAAGGCACAGCCGCCGCATGACCATACGACGTGGGCCATTATCGCGGGGGTGAACGGCAACGAGCGCAACGAGGTCTATGCGCGCGCGTCCACCCAGGATCCGCTGCGCGACACCTTGACCCATGTGCGGCGCGTGGACGTCGGCCCCGGCAGTTCGATCGTGCTGGGCCCAGGCGACGTGCACACCATCGAACTGGTGGGCGACGAACCGGGCGCGCATCTGCATTTCTACGGCCTGGCGCTGGACCGGCTGCACGGCCGCGTGGTCTTCGAAAGCACCGCGGGCGGCACGTACCGGACGTTTTCGCCGCCCGCAGCCATCTACCACGCGCGCCTGTCGCCGCAGGCGCTGCAGGACGAACTGCGCGGCGAGGCCGAGATCGCCGTGCTGGACGTGCGGGAAGCCGGTCGCTACGCCCGCCGCCACCTGCTGCATGCGGTGCCTGCGCCGCTGTGGCGGCTGGAACTGCTGGCCGACCGGCTGGTACCGCGCCGCGACACCCGCATCGTGCTGGTGGACGACGACGAGACCCAGGCCCATCAGGCCGCTTTCAAGTTGACCCGCCTGGGTTGGACCGACGTGTCGGTGCTGGCCGGCGGAACGGACGATTGGGAACGCGCGGGCCTGGAACTGTTCTCGGGCACGAACGTGCCCAGCAAGGCGTTCGGCGAGGTCATCGAACATGAGAAGCACACGCCATGGATCGACGTGGAAGAACTGCACGAGCGCGTGGCGCGCGGCGACGATATCGTCGTTGTCGACAGCCGCACGCCTGAAGAATTCCACAACTTCACGCTGCCGTTTTCGCACAGCCTGCCGGGGGCGGAACTGGTCTACCGCATTCGCGAGCTGGCGCCTGATCCCAAGACCTTTGTCGTGGTCAATTGCGCCGGCCGCACCCGCAGCATCGTCGGCGCGCAGACGCTGATCGACGCCGGCATCCCCAACCGCGTCGCCTCCTTGCGCAACGGGACGATGGAATGGCTGCTGTCGGGCCGGGAACTGGCTTATGGCCGCCACGCGGCCTTGCCGGAGCCGGGCGAAGCGGCGTTGGCCGCCGCGCGCGAACAGGCCCGCGACGTGGCGCAACGCGCCGGCATCGGGTACATCGACACGGCGACGCTCGCAGCGTTCGAGGCGGAACAGGCGGCGCGCACGCTCTACAAGTTTGACGTGCGCACCCGCGAGGAATATGAATCCGGGCATCTGGAAGGCTGGCGTTGGGCGCCGGGCGGCCAACTGGTGCAGGCGACGGACGAATACCTGGCGACACGCCGCGCCCGCGTTGTGCTGGCCGACTGGGATGGCGTGCGCGCGCTGACGACCGGCGCTTGGCTGGCGCAATTGGGCGCCGTCGAGGTCTACCTGTACCAGCCGCCCGCGCTGGCTCCCGTGCAAAGCGGCCCCGAACCGCGTCGCGTGTTGCGCCATCGCCCGGACGCCGCGGGCGTGCGCCCGGCCGCGCTGAACGACGCGCTGCAGGCGGACGAGGCCATCGTGTTCGACGTGGAATCGCGCGTGGCCTATGAGCGCGGCCACGTGCCTGGCGCACGGTTCGCGGCGCCGGAGCGCCTGGCGGAGTTCCTGTCACCGGACGACCCGCGCGTCATTGTGTTGACGTCGTCCGACGGCGTGCTGGCGGGCGCCGTGGCGGCCGAGCTGGCCTGGCGCGGCAAGCACCCGGTCCGGTATCTGCTGGGCGGCACGCGTGCCTGGAAGGCGCAGGGCCTGACGCTGGCGGCGGGGGCCGAGGGCGTGTTGACCGGCGACGACGATCAAAGCATCAGCCCATATCTGTTCGATGACCTGTCGGCCCGCGACCAAGGGTTCCGTGACTACCTGGATTGGGAGCTGGGGCTGGTGGCGCAGCTTGAGCGCGAGGGCAGCGGCGGCATCCGCCTGATCGCGGCGGCGTAGGGCATGGGCGGGCGACCCGGTGGCCAGCCCGCGCGCGCGCCGGCGCGCCGGGTTTTTTGCCTGATTATCCACGGTCGCGGAAAGGGCTAATCTTTCCTTTTCGCCAGGAGATCCGACATGCCACCGCTACACAACGAAGGTCATCGCCAAGACACCTGCACGCTGGGGACCAAATCGGTCAGACGCATGGGCTACGGCGCGATGCAACTGGCCGGCCCGGGCGTCTTTGGCCCGCCGCGCGACCGCGACGCGGCGCTGGCCGTGCTGCGCGAAGCCGTGGCCAACGGCGTCAATCACATCGACACCAGCGACTTCTATGGGCCGCACGTCACCAACCAGATTATTCGCGAGGCGTTGTCGCCTTACTCGGATGACCTGGTGCTGGTGACCAAGATCGGGGCCCGGCGCGGCGAGGATGCCTCCTGGATACGCGCGGATGGCGCGGCCGATCTGGAAAGCGCGGTCGAGGACAATCTGCGCAATCTGGGGCTGGACGTGCTGGAGGTGGTGAATATGCGCATCATGTTCGGCGTGCACGGGCCCGAGGAAGGGTCGATCGCCGAGCCATTGTCGGCGCTGATCAAGCTTCAGCAACGCGGCCTGGTGCGGCATATCGGCTTAAGCAACGTCACGCCCGCGCAGGTCCAGGAAGGCGGTGGGCTGTGCGACATCGTCTGCGTGCAGAATCAGTACAACCTGGCGCATCGCCACGACGACGCGCTGATCGACGCGCTGGCACGGGACGGCATCGCCTATGTGCCGTACTTTCCGTTGGGCGGCTTCAGCCCATTGCAATCCGCCACGTTGACCGAGGTGGCGCAGCGGGTGGGCGCGACGCCCATGCAGGTGGCGATCGCGTGGTTGTTGCAGCGCGCGCCGAATATCCTGGTCATCCCCGGTACGTCGTCCGTGGCCCACCTGCGCGAGAACCTGGCTGCGGCGACCCTGGTGCTGCCGGCAGCGGAAATTCAGGCCTTGGACGGGATCGGACGCTCGGCCGGCTGATGCGTGTCCGCGGCTGCCGAAGGGCTACACCATGGCCAGCAGGTCGTCGACGTGGACCATCAAATCGCGAACCTGGCGCAGCATTGGATACTGGTGCAGCACCGGCGCCCACTGAGGGGATTCCAGCAATTGCCGCCAGACGGGTTCCAGTGCCGAGGGATCTGGCTGCTGCCCAGCCTCCAGCCTGCACGCATAGTCCACGCTGGCAGGCGCCGAAAGCAATTGCATCCGGCTGGCGGCGCTAAGCAGACGCGGCGCGGCGTCGGCCGGCGCATCGCAGCAATAGAGCACCGTGCCATTCAGCCCGGGCGAATCGGTCGGCAGGGCGCGAAGCGATGCGCCGCGCAGGTTCACGATTCCTTGCCGGGTCTGGAACGGATAGACGATGTGTGATTCGGCGTGCGCAAGCAGCCGCAAGCCGCGCTGAAGCCGGGGCAGGTCGGCGGTGGCGGCATCCACCGACGCCTTGGCTTCAATCAGCAGACAGACGTCCCAGACCGGCGTGGCGGCGGCCGTGCAAGTCTGGCGCAGCAGCACGGCGTCCCATTCGCTCTTGGCGCGTTCCGAGCTGGCGGGGATGGACGAGGGCACCAGCATCGCCGTCACCACGCGATAACGCGCAGGGTCGCCTTCGGCGTGGTTCAAGCGCTGGGCCAAGGCGTCCAGCGCTTGCGTGGCCAAGGCTTCGACGGCGGCGCCACGGCGCTGGGCCGCTGAGCCTTGCGCGGCGGCGCCGGGGCTTCCCGAGCGCGGGCCGTGGCGGTCCCAGAGAGATTGATATTGCCGCACCTGCGCATCCGGCGCCAAGGCGTCCAGGCGCTGCAGGCGCTCCAGCGCCTGATCATCCAGCAGCCGGGCCAGCGCTCGCTGGACGGAGGGATCAACCACCTTGTCCGGCACGGCGCGCAGTCGGCGCGCAGCGTCACGCAACGCCGTCCAGGACGCCGTGGAGACTGCCGCTTGCAGCGGCGCCAGGGCATCTCGGTCCGGGCCCGGCGCCATGCGTTGCAGCTTGGCGGGATGGGCGATCGCGTTGGCCGCGGCATGGATTTGGCGGCGGTCCTGGTCGGCGACGGCGGACAGCGACGCGAATTCACGCACCTGCGGCGCGCGATGCCGCAGCACGATGGCCTGGAAGGCCGGGTCTCCTTCTTTCGCGCGCATGGCCTCGTGGATCAGCTGGGCCAACGCGCGCAGGAAGTCCTGCCGGGTCGCGGCGTCCGGGGCAACGCCTCGAGCCAGCGCCTGGCGTGCGTGCTCGACCGTCGTGGCAAGCAGGGTAGCCGGACCGGCATTCGGTGCTTGCGTTGCCGCCTCGGGCGTGGACGGCACGCGGTAGCGGCGCGCAACGGTGCGGAGAATCGTGTCCAGCAACGGTGGGGAGGGCGGCAGCGGCATGGGCGAGCATTGGCGGTCAGGCAATGACCGCAGTGTCGCATGAAGCGGGCATCGGCTGACGGGTAGCGCAATGCGCGATCACGGCTTGAGCGCCGGGCCGCAAGCCCGCCGCGTCACGCGTTACTTGAACATCGCTGCGTTTTCTTCCAGCACGGCGTCGGCGCATTGCGCGTCCAGATTGCCGCCCGGGGCGCCTGCCACGCCGATCGCGCCGATGACGCTGGTGCCGGCCTTGACCGGCACGCCGCCGCCCAGCAGCAGGAAACCGGGGATGTCGGTCAGATTGGCTGCGCCCGGATTCTTCTGCGCGTTTTCCATCATGGTCAGCGTCGGGGTCTTGGCCGAGACGGCGGTGAAGGCCTTGGCGCGGCTGGCTTCGATGGTGTGCGGGCCGGCGTTATCGGCGCGTGCAAAGGCCTTGAGCAGGCCGGCGCGGTCCACGACCGAGGCGCTGACGTTGTAGCCCTTGGCCTGGCACGCGGCCACGGTGGCGGTGGCCAGCTTTTGCGCATCGGCCATCGACAGGTTGCTTTCGTTCAGCACGGCGGCATTGGCGGCGCCGGCGAAAGCCAGGGTGGACATCAAGGTGGCAAGCGAGAAACGGGTCATGGTCTGCGTCCTTTTCGGGAACATTCGGTAGGAGCAGTCAGTGTGGCCAAAACCCGCGGTGGGCGGTATACGCCCGAATACGCGGGCGTCTCCGTAGCGCTACGGAGGACCGGGGTCCAGCAACGTGGCGTACTGGCGGATCAGTTGCGCCAGCGAATCGGCTTCCAGCTTGGCGAAGACGTTGGCGCGGTAGGTTTCCACCGTGCGCGGCGACAAGTCGAACTCGCGCGCGATCTCTTTGTTGCTCATGCCTTGCACGACGCGTTCCAGCACCTCGTGTTCGCGCCCCGACAGCCGCGCCAGCCGTTCGGCGGCGGCTTGCGTCACGGCCAGGCGCTCGCGGCTGGCGATGTGGGTGCGCACGGCGGCCTGCACGGCGTCCAGGAACACGTCGTCATCCACGGGCTTTTGCAGGAATTCCATGGCGCCGCCCTTGAAGGCGCGACGGCACAGGTCGACGTTGGCGTGGCCGGTCAGCATGACCACGGGCAAGTCGGATTGTTCGGCCAGCCGGCTCAGCACGTCCAGTCCGCTGATGCCGGGCATGCGGATATCCAGCACGACGCAGCCGATGGCGCTGGGAACCAACTGCGCCAAAAAGGCCAACGGATCGCCGAAACCGGCGCTGCGCAGGCCGACGCTGCGCAACAGCAGCGCCAGCCCGTCCCGCACGGCGTCGTCGTCGTCGACCAGATAGACCTGCGGCGAAAGCGCCAGGGTGCGCGCGTCTGTGGCGGTCATGGGGAGGCTCCTGAACGCGGCAGGCTGACGGTGAAGCAGGCGCCGCAAGGGTGGAGGTTGCGGGCGGCGATGCGGCCGTCCATGGAGCCGGCCAGCGTGTCGCACAGCGCCAGGCCCAAGCCCATGCCCTGCGGCCGCGTGGTGTAGAACGGCGCGAACAGCCGCGGCAGCGCTTCGGCGGCGATGCCCGCCCCGGTATCGCTGACGATGAACAGGTATTCGTCGCCTTCGGCGCGGCCTTCGATCTGGATGTGGCGTGGGCCGTCGGTATCCGCCAGCGCATCGGCGGCGTTCTGGACCAGATTGTGCAGGATTTGCTCCAGCGCCACGCGGTCGCCCAGCGGCCGCGCGCCGGGGCTGGCGTTGTGCCACCCGAGGCGGATGCCTTGCCGGGCCAGGTCCGGTTCGCGCAGGAAGCGCAAGGACGCCACCAGCGCGTCCGGATCCAGCGCTTCGCGCCGCGCGGGCGAACTGGGCTGCACCAGGGCGCGCATGCGGCTGATGATGTCGGCGGCGCGTTTGGCTTGTTCTGAACTGGCCAGCAGGGCATGGCGCACGGCGGGCCGTTCGTCGTCGTCGTCCAGCAGGCGTCCCGCCGCGCGCGTATGCGCCAGGATGGCCGTCAGGGGTTGGTTCAGTTCATGGGCGATGCCCGCGGCCATTTCGCCCAGCGTGCTCAATCGGGCCATGGCCGCCAGCCGCGCCTGTTCCTGCTGCCGGCGCGCGTCGGCGCGCGAGCGTTGCCACGCCGCCGCGCCGGCCACGAGCAGCCCGCTGGCCACGGCCCACGCCAGCCAGGCCAGCCAAGGCCAGTAGCCGGGCGTCAGTGTGCGGGTGCTGCGCATCTGGAACGGCTGGCTGGCCGCGCCCAGCGGTTTCTGCAGACGTATCGTCAATCCGAACGCGTCAGCCGGCTGCTTGTCCAGCAACGGCAAGGGAATGCGGTCCACCGTCAGGCTCAGGTTGGACAGGCCAGGCGGGAAATCGGCGGCGGGCACCAGTTGGCGGGCGTCCAGCAGCAGGCTCCAACTGGACGGCGCGATCAACCAGTACTGCGCGATGTCCACCGGCAAGGTGACGGGCCGCCCGGATTGGCGTGCGCGTTCCCGCGCCGCGGCCCAGCCGGGGGGCGCGGCCGTGCTGCCGGACCAGGCGCCGTCGGCCAGATAGCCCAGGCCCAGCAATTGCGGCAAGGCGGGCTGCAGGCTGGGGTACAGGCGCTCGGGCAAGGGCGGATGCGACAAGGCCGCCAACGTGGCCAACACGGCTTCGTGCTGCACCGTTTTTTGGCTCAGCATGCGTTGGGCGATGCTGGAGCTTTGGAAGAAGCGGTCGTACTGGTCGACGTATTCCTGGCGGGCGATCCAGATGGCGCCCAGGCAGAACAGGAACAGCCAGCAGAAGAGGGCGCGCGTGCGCGATAAGAGGTTCACGCGTGAAATTATGCCCTGCGGCCAGCGCGGACAGGAATCCGTAGGGCTACGGAGGGATCAGGCGACGCGCTTGCCCGGGTCCGTGCCCGCAGCCGCCTGCGAGCTGGCGGATACCGCCATCTGGTACAGCGCCGCCACCAGATCGGACTGGGTGATCAGCCCTTGCAAGGTGCGCGACGCGTCCAGCACCGGCACGCAGTGCAGGCTGTCGGACATGGGGCGCGCCAGTTCGATCACGGGCAATCCGGGCGTGGCGAAAGGCACTTCGCTGCGCATGCAGTCCGCCACCCGCAGGTCGAAGGTCGGAACGCCATCGACGGTGGCGGTCACGAGCCGGCTCTTGCGCGCCAGCACGTCGCCCTGCGCAAGCATGCCGGCATAGCGGCCGGCAGGATCCAGCACCGGCAGCGCCTGCAGCCGGTGTTTGTCGAACAGGCGGATCGCGTAGTCCAGCGGATCTTGCTCCTGCACGGTGACGACATCGCGCGACATGATGTCGGCACAAGAGACGTCGCCGAAGCGGCGCACGCTGGCGCGCAGCTCGGCGGCCAGCACGATGTCTTCCAGGTCTTCCTTGCTGATGTCCAGCAGTTCGCCGCGTTGGGACAGGGCGTCGTCCAGATCGGCGCGGCTGAAGCCCAGCCTGGCGCTGGGGACGGCGTCGCGGGTGTGGTGGCCGGGGGCCGGATCGGCGTGGCGGCGGGGGTAGTTGCGCTTGAGCGCGCCATTGAACGCCACGGCGATGCACAACAGGATCAGGGAATTCAATCCCACCGGCCACAGCGCGAAGCCGTAGCCCAGGCTGGCGACGGAGGGGCCGCCCAACACCGCGGTCAACGCGACGGCGCCGCTGGGCGGATGCAGGCACCGCAAGCTGAACATGGCGCCGATGGCCAGTGCCACCGCGACGGCGGCAGCCACGCCCGGCACCGGAATCATCTGCGCGCAGGACACGCCGATCAGGGCGGACACCAGATTGCCCGCCAGGATGGACCACGGTTGGGCCAGCGGGCTGGCGGGCGCGGCGAACAGCAGCACGGCGGATGCGCCCATCGGGGCAATGAACCACGGGTTGGCGCTGCCCAGCGCGTGGCGGCCCACCCATTCCGTGCAGAACAGCCCGACAAGCGCGCCCACGGCGCCATACAGCTTCTCGCGCCGGTTGACGCCGACAGGCGCCGGCGCGAACGCGCTCAGCCAGCGCTTGATTGCCACACCCAAAACGATCTCCTTGCATGCCTTAAATATGTCGGGGGACGACAATTTATCACGCGGCGGTGGCGCGCCGCGAGTTGTGGGCGGGGGGATTCAGGCGGGGTCGTCGCCGATGCGAGTCAGCAAGCGCGCCAGCAAGGGCCGCATGGCGCGCAGTTCTTCCAGATGCGAGGCGGACAGGCTTTCCAGCACGCGTTCGGCTTTGGGGGTCAGCACGACTTCAACGCGCCGGCCGTCTTCAGGATCGGTCTCGCGGCTGACGAGATCCTGGCGGGCCAGGCGGCCGACCAGTTCAGCCGCCGTGTGCGGGCGGATCAACAGGCGGTCCGCAATTTCGCCCACGTACAGGCCGCGCCGGCCAGACGGGCTTTTGCGGGTGCCCTTGATGGCCAGCAAGGTCTGGTGCTGCTGCGGGGTCAATGCCACTTCCGCGGCGGCGCCTTCACTGAAGGCCGCGAACGTGCGCAACGCGTAGCGGAAGTCGGCCAGCAGTTCGTAATCAGCGGGCGACAGCGGAGTGGGGGACGGAGAGATTTTCACTCGCCGATTCTAATATATGTCTTGATACGATATAAATGATCTGGCGCAAGCCCAGGCGCTTTCTTCGTGTTGTTTTCTTGAATTTCCGTATCTACGCACGCTGGCGCAGGCGCGCGCGCCGGCTGCGCGACGAAAGCCAGCGCATGGCATATATCCGCCGCGCCTCGTGACGGCGTTGGCGTTATCCGCCGCCGCTTGCCGCCCGTAGCTCCCACAGCACGTCCAGCACGTGGCGGGTCGCCTGTTCCACCTTTTCCGCACGGTGCGCGATGCCCAGCGGGCGCCATAGCGCGGGCCGCAGCGGGCGCATCACGATGCGCGGATCGGGTTGCGGCGCGGTGGCCTCGTGCGGCAGCAGCGTGGCCCCGTAGCCGGCGGCCACCAGGCTCTTGATCGCGTCGTTGTAGTTCAACTGGATGCGGGCACGCGGGTTCAGGCCGGCGCCGGCGAACCATTCGCCGGTCTGGCGCGACAGCCGTGTCGTGGCGTCGTTCAGGATCAACGGGCGGTCCGCCAGCCAGGCCGGCGTGACGCGCGCCGGCGCGGGCCAACTGGCGGGCAGGAAAGCCATGACCGGGTCGCGGCGCCAGGGCTTGAGCACCAGGCCGTCCAGGGGCGGTTGCGGCAGCGCCACCAGCCCCACGTCCAGCGTGCCGTCATGCAGCCGCTGCAACGTTTCCTGGGAGGTCAGCACCGCCACTTGCACGTCGATGCCGGGGTGATGGCGGCCCAGCGACTCCAGCGCCTGGGGCAGCAGATGGGCGATGGCGCCAGTGGACGCGCCCAGCCGCACGCGGCCGGCTAGCCCCTGCACCTGCCGCTGCACGTCGTCCAGGGCCTGGTCGGCCTCGGCCAACAGGCGGCGCGCGCGTTCCAGCAGCGTGTCGCCGATGGAGGTGGGCCGCACCTGGCCCCGCTTGCGGGTCAGCAGCGGGGCGCCGATGCGTGCCTCCAGGTCGGCCACGTGCAGGCTGACGGTGGGGGGCGCCAGATGCAGCGCGCGGGCGGCGTCCGCGAAAGAGCCCAGGTCGGCAATGGCCACCAGGGTGCGCAAGCGGTCCAGGCTGATTTCGCGCATCGGCTTATCGTTCAGTAAACATGAAGTTGATGGTCATGATATTCGACTTTTCTTATGTTTGGCTCCGCCCGATGATACCGACTTGTCACCCCCCATCCTCACCTCCCGAACGGGACGGAGCACGCCATGACCCATCCTCTTGTTTTCATCGACGGCGACCAAGGCACGACAGGCCTGCAGATTCATGAACGGTTGCACGGCCGGACCGATCTGCGCCTGCTGACGCTGCCCGAGGCCGAACGCAAGGACCCGCAGCGCCGCGCCGAAGCGATCAACGCCAGCGACGTAGCCATCCTGTGCCTGCCCGACGAGGCGGCGCGCCAGGCGGCAGCCTCCGTCGTCAACCCCTCGGTGCGCGTGATTGACGCCAGTTCGGCGCATCGCACGACGCCGGGCTGGGTGTATGGTTTTCCGGAAATGGACGCCGCGCAAGCGGACAAGATCGCCCAGGCCAAGCGCGTCACCAACCCGGGGTGCTATCCGACCGGGGCCATTGCCTTGCTGCGCCCGTTGATCCACGCCGGCCTGGTGCCGGCCGACTACCCGGCCGTGGTGCATGCGGTATCGGGCTATTCGGGCGGCGGCCGCGCCAGCGTGGAGGCTTATGAAGGACCGGACGGCGCGAAAGGTCCGGCCTTCCAGCTGTACGGGCTGGGCCTGGCGCACAAGCACACGCCGGAGATCGAGGCGCACGCCGGGCTGACGCAACGGCCCGTGTTCGTGCCGGCGTACGGGGCGTTCCGCCAAGGCATCGTGCTGACGATTGCGCTGCATTTGCGCCTGTTGCCGGCAGGCGTCACGCGCCAGCGGCTGCATGATTGCCTGCAACGGCACTACGCCGGCACGTCGCACGTGCAGGTCGTGGACAACCAGGAAGCCCAGGGCCACACCCATCTGGATCCGCAGGCGCTCAATGGCACCAACGACTTGCGCCTGGCCGTCTACGGTAACGAGGCGCACGGCCAGGTGCTGCTGACCGCGGTGTTCGACAACCTGGGCAAGGGTGCGTCCGGCGCGGCAGTGCAGAACCTGGACCTGATGCTGGCCGCATAGTCTTGTCCTGCGGCAGGCGGACCGCGTTCATGACGCCGCCGAATTGAAAAACGCCTGCCGAGGGCAGGCGTCGTGCGCAAAGTGGGAACCCTCGCGTCAGGCGTAAAAGGACGGGCTTCCATCGCCTCGGGCGCGGCGTATCACCATTTCATTTCGCCCTTGGCGACCTTGGCGCTGATGTCCAGCGATGCGGCCGCGCCGGACTGGGGATATTGCGCCTTCATCGCGGCGATCAGCGCGGCGCCGTCGGCGGCCTTGGCGGTTTGCTGGTCGAAGGCGCGGATATAGCCTTGCGTGTAGCGGACCGATTCCAGGTTCAGCGGGGCGCCCGGCGCATAGTGGCCGGGTATGACGGTAACGGGGGCCAGCTTTTCAATGCGGGCCAGTGTGGCCAGCCAGTCCTGGTGCGATTGCGGCGTTTGCGTGTCGGCCATCCAGACGTGCAGGTTGCCGAACACCACCACGCCACCCACCACGGCCTTGAGCGACGGGATCCATACGAAACTGCGGTCCGGTTGCGGGCCGTCGAGTCCGGTGATCTCCAGCGTCTTGCCTTCGAGCGTCAGCGTGCGGCCGGGCAGCACCTGCGGGATGACGGCCTTGGAAGGCGCGTCGGCGCCCAGCTTCGGGCCCCAGAACGCGAGCTTGCCGTCCACGGTTTCCTTGATGTGCCGCACGGTCGGTTCGGTGGCCACGACGCGGGCGTCGGGGAAGGCCGCCAGCACGGTGTCCAGGCCGAAATAAAAGTCGGGGTCGCCGTGGCTGATGTAGATGGTGGTCAGCTTCTTGCCGCTGGCGCGCACCATCTCGACGACTTTTTCGGCTTGCGATTTGCCGAACTGAGCGTCGATCAGGATGGCTTCACGCTGACCACTGACCAGTACCGACGACACCTGGAAAATGGCCTCGTTGCCGGGATTGAAATGGGTCAGCGCAAGGTTGGTGCCCGCGGCGTGGACCGGGGCGATCAGCGTGGCGAACGTGGCGGTTTGTAGCAGGCGGCGCAGGGAAGCAAGAAGGGGCATGGCGGGCTCTCGGACGAAAAGGGGGGGAAGGGGAGCCAGTCTAGTTGCACGATCCGTTCGGATCTATCCCCCGCAACGGCTGAGTCTGTTGCATATATCGGTCATATCAACCGGGTTTCGCGTCGGCCAGGGTCGTTTCGACCAGATTGCGCAGCCACATCGTGCCGGGATCGCTTTCGAAGCGCGGATGCCAGTGCACCGTGACGCACAAGGGCGGCAGCGCGATGGGCAGGGCGCGGATCTCGAAGGCGTTGTCGCGGTTGAACCAGAGGGCGGCTCGGTAGGGCAGCGTGACCGTCAGGTCGGTGCGGCGCACGATCTCGGCGGCGGCGGAGAAGTGCGGCAGCGTCAAATAGGGCTGACGGTGCAGGCCGGCTTCGCCCAGCACGTCGTCCAGCAGGCGATGCGCACTGCCGCGCGCGGCCACCAGGATATGGTCCAGGCGCTTGAACTGGCCGCGCGTCAGGCCGGCCGACAACACCGGGTGGCCGCGCCGGCCCATGCAGGCATAGCGCTCGCTGAACAGGTCGGCGTGGCGGGTGTGGCGGCCCAGGCCCGCCAGGTTGCCGATGGCCAGATCGACCTCGCCGTCCTTCAGCGCCTGCGGCAACTGTTCCAGCGCGATCTCGACCACTTCGACCCGCAAGCGCGGGGCCAGGGCATGGACGCGTTCCATCAGTACCGGCAGGAAGACCATTTCACCGATGTCGGACATCGACAGCCGGAAACGGCGGGTGCTGGTGGCAGGGTCGAACCGCTGGCGCAGATTGACCGCTTCGGCAAAGCTGTTCATGCCGCGTTCGATGGGGCCCGCCAGGGCGAACGCGATTGGCGTGGGCTGCATGCCCGTGGCCGTGCGCACGAACAAGGGGTCGTCGAAGCGCTCGCGCAGCCGGGCCAGCGCATAGCTGACGGCAGGCTGCGTCAGGTTCAGGCGCTGCGCCGCGCGCGTGACGCTGCGTTCGTGCAGCACGGTCAGGAAAACCCGCATGAGATTCAAGTCGAAGTCCACGCATGCCCTTGATATCAATCTGATTTATAAGATAAATAATACCCATAAATTTGACACATAAATAGTTGATTCTTAGACTAATTTCCCAGAGCCGCGCCGCCTTGGCAACGGCCGCACCCCCGGGGAAATCGTCGCATGCATGCGTTGACATTGCCGTCGTTGTTGGTTGAGCAGGGCGCCCGTCTGGGGCATCGTGTGTGGGTGCAGGCGCCGGGCGGCGTCTTGCGCTTTGGCGATGCGCCGGCCCACGCCGCAAGCTGGGCCGCGCGCCTGGCATCGGCGGGCGTGGGGCGTGGCGACCGCGTGGGCCTGATGGCGGGCAACCGGCACGAGTTCCTGTCCGTGGTGCTGGGTTGCGGCTGGCTGGGCGCGGTGGTGGTGCCCATCAACACCGCGTCGCGCGGCATGCAGCTTCGGCACATCCTGGCCAATAGCGGATGCGTGCTGCTGGTGGCGGACGCGGCGTCCTGTGCCGCCTTGTCGGCATTGTCCGCCACGGAACCCCTCGCTGGCCTGGCGCTGCGCGCCATCTGGATGCTGGACGATGCCCCACCGCTTGCCGGCCTGCCCGCGCCGGCCAGTGCGCTGCCGCCGCCGCCCGACGCGCCGCTGCCGCCGGCCGCCGACATCCGCCCCGGCGACATGCTGGCGATCCTCTACACCTCGGGCACATCGGGCCTGTCCAAGGGCGTGTGCTGCCCGCACGCGCAGTTCTATTGGTGGGGCGCGATCGCGGCGCGCAATCTGGAAATCTCCGACGCCGACGTGCTCTACACCAGCCTGCCGCTGTTTCACACCAACGCGTTGAACGCCTGTTTCCAGGCGCTGGTGACGGGCGTTTCGATCATTTGCGACGAGCGTTTCTCGGCCAGCCGCTACTTCGACCGGCTGGAAGCCACCGGCGCCACCGTGACGTATCTGTTGGGGGCGATGGTGCCGATGCTGCTGGCGCATGAACCCGCGGCGGCAGAGCGCCGGCATCGCACGCGCATCGCCTTGGCGCCCGGCGTGCCTGAGCGCTTCCATGGCGCCTTCACCGAGCGTACCGGCATTGCGCTGCTGGAGGGCTACGGGTCCACCGAAACCAATTTCGCCCTGGGCGGGACGCTGGCCGAACAGCGGCCCGGCACGATGGGCCGCGTTGCCCCGGAATTCGATGCGATGGTGGCCGACGAGGACGACGCGCCGGTGCCGGATGGCGAGGCGGGCGAACTGCTGTTGCGCGCCAGGCCGCCGTTCGCGGTGGCGACTGGCTACTTCGGCATGGACGACAAGACGGTCGAAGCCTGGCGCAACCTGTGGTTCCACACGGGCGACCGCGTGGTCCGCGACGCCGACGGCTATTTCAGATTCCTGGACCGCATGAAGGACGCTATCCGCCGCCGCGGCGAGAACATCTCGTCCTACGAGGTGGAACAGGTGCTGCTGGCGCATCCGGCCGTGGCCGTCGTAGCGGTCTATGCGGTGCGCTCCGAGCTGGCCGAAGACGAAGTCATGGCGGCGGTGGTCTACAAGCCCGGCCAGTCATTGACGCATGCGGCGCTGCTGGATTTCTGCCAGCCCCGCATGCCGTATTTCGCCGTGCCGCGCTATCTGCGCGTGCTGGGCGATTTGCCGCGTACCGAGAACGGCAAGGTCCGCAAGTTCCGCTTGCGGGAAGAGGGCATCACCGGCGACACCTGGGACCGGGACGCCGCGGGCTATCGCGTGGCGCGATAGCGCTAACCGGCGCTTCTCGCGCCATTGATCCATTCAAAAATCCAAGGGGCGGCAATGACGATGGCATACAAAGGGGCGGCGTTGTCCGCGGGCGACGAGGCGAAAAGAAAGCGAACCCGGCGCGTGGTGATGGCCTCCGTCGCGGGCAACGCGATGGAGTGGTACGACTTTTTCATCTATGGCACGGCGGCGGCGCTGGTGTTCGGAGAACTCTTCTTTCCCAAGGGCACCGACCCGTTGCTTGGCACGATGGGCGCGTTCGCGGGGTTCGCGGTGGGCTTTTTGGCGCGGCCCCTGGGCGGCGTGGTGTTTGGCCACATCGGCGACCGCTATGGCCGCAAGCTGGCGCTGGAATGGACGCTGGGGCTGATGGGCGCGGCGACGTTCCTGATCGGCCTGCTGCCAACATACGACCAGGTCGGGTTCTGGGCGCCGGTGGCGATGGTGGTCCTGCGCATCCTGCAGGGCGCGGCCGCGGGCGGGGAATGGGGCGGCGGCGTGTTGCTGATCAGCGAGGCGGTGGGCGGCAAGCGGCGCGGGTACTTCTCGTCGTTCAGCCAACTGGGCGTGGCGGGCGGCTTCGTGCTGTCGTCGGCCGTCTTCATGCTGGCCCAGCAATTGCCGCAAGAGTCGTTCATGAGCTGGGGATGGCGCTTGCCGTTCCTGCTTAGCGTGCTGATCTTCGGCGTGGGCCTGTACATCCGCAAGCACATTCCCGAAAGCGAAGAATTCGTGCAGGCCAAGAAAACGGCCAAGCGCGGCATGCCCGCCGTGGAAGTCTTCCGCCGCTATCCGCGCCAGGTGCTGACCGCGATGGGGTTGCGCGTGGCCGAGAACGGCGGTTCATACATCTTCCTGGCGTTTGCGCTGGCCTATGGCAAATTCCTGGGCATCCCCAATGACGTCATGCTGGGCGGCGTGCTGGCGTCCATGTTCATCGAGTTGGGCACGTTGGTGTGGTTCGGGCACTTATCCGACCGCATCGGGCGCCGCGCGGTGTACCTGATCGGTTCGGCCGGTCTGGTGCTGGTGGCGTTTCCCTTCTTCTGGCTGGTGCAGACGAAGGAACCGATCTGGATATTCCTGGCCTTCTTCCTGGGCAACACGGTCTGCCACGCCGCCATGATCGGCACGCAGCCCGCGTACTTCGCGGAACTGTTCCCGGCCGAGGTCCGCTACACCGGCCTGGCGCTGGGGCATGAACTGGCCTCGGTGTTCGCGGGCGGCTTGTCGCCGTTGATCGCGATGGCGCTGTTGCGCAAGTATGAATCCGCCACGCCCGTGGCGTGGTTCCTGATGGGCATGGCCGCCATCACGGTGATTACCTTGCTGCTGACGCGCGAGCCGCCCCGCGAGGACGCGGAATGAGCGTGGCCCGTGGTCCCGGCATCGTCAGCGTGGGCGAAACGCCGTCGCTGCGCCATCCCGATGCCGCGTGCAGCACCGCCGGCCTGATGGCCGAGGCCATCGGCTGCGCCTTGCGTAGCGCGGGTCTGGCCCCGGCGGAGGTGGACGGATTGGGCGTGGCGTCGTTCACGCTGCGCCCCGACCGGGCCATTGACCTGGCCTGGCGGCTGGGGTTGCGCCTGAACTGGTGCATGCAGGACGAAATGGGCGGCGCCAGCGCCATCAATCTGCTGCGCCAGGCGTGGCTGGCGTTGGAAGCCGGGCAGGCCGACACCATCGTGCTGGTGTCGGGCGACCACTTCACCGGCGCGAATTTCGCGGGGCTGGTGCGCGGCTACAACCGCAGCGCGCAAGATTATCTGAGCCCGCTGGGCTGCGAAGGGCCGAACCCGCTTTTCGCCATGCTGACGCAGCGGCAAATGGCGCGCACGGGTTTGCGCCGCGAAGACTATGGCGCCCTGTGCGTGGCGCAACGGCAGTGGGCGGCCGACAACCCGAACGCCGCATACCGCCAGCCGCTGACGCTGGCGCAATACCTGGATGCGCCGCTCGTGGCGCCGCCGCTGGGCCGGCTGGATTGCGTGCCCGTCGTCAGCGGGGCCAGCGCGCTGGTGCTGCGCGCTCGGCCGCAAGGCATCAGCGTGCGGTTGATCGCCAGCGATGGGCGCTATAACGCCGATCAGCAGGAAGGGGATGGTCTGCAAACCGGCATCGCCGAGTTCGCGCCGGCGCTGTGGCGCCGTGCGGGCGTGGGGCCGGAAGACATGGACGTCGTCAGCGTATACGACGACTATCCCGCCATGGCGCTGGCGCAATTGTGCGATCTGGGGTTTGCCGACGCGGATGACCTGCCGGGGTTTGTCGCCCGGCGCATTGCCACGCGTTCCTTGCCCGTCAATACGGCGGGGGGCCAGCTGTCTGCGGGGCAGGCGGGCACGGCGGGCGGCATGCACGGTCTGGTCGAGGTATCGCGGCAGTTGCTGGGTCAGGCTGGCGGGCGCCAATTGCGCGGGCCGCGCAGCTTGCGGCATGGCGTCGTCACCGGCTACGGCATGGTGCAGCTGCGCTACGGCATGTGTGCCAATGCCGCGGTGCTTGCAGCGGAGGAAGCATGAGCGTGAACGTCTTTGAATGCCAGGCATGCGGTCATCGCGTGTATCCCGCGCGCTTGTGGTGCCCGGCCTGCGGACAGGATCAGAACCAGGCGCGAGAAATCGCGGTGCAAGCTGCCGAATTGCTGGCGTGGACCGAGATGCCTGCCAGGCCGGGCGACGCGGCGTCCGCCGTTATCGCCACCGTGCGCGCCTTGCCTGACGGCCCCCAGATGGTGGTGCGGCTGGACGCGCCGCCCTCCCATGCCGGCCAGCGCCTGCATCTCTTTGCGCGGACGATGCAGGGGCGGGCGTTGCCCTGGGCACGCGCAACGCCGCACTGAGGCGGCGTCAGCCGCCGTCCGCTTTCTGAATGGCTTCCAGGCGCTGCGCGAGCGACGCCGTGGACAGCTCGCCCACGCGCAAGTCGACCAGACGACCCTGCGCGTCCAGGAACAGCGTGGCAGGCAAGCCGCGGTTGCTGAAATTGCGCGAGGCATCGCCTGCCGGATCCAGCAGCACGTTGCGCAGGGAGGGCGCATGCTGCTCCAGGAATTTCGCCACGTCGGGCGGCGCCTCGCCCTGATTCAGGAACACGAAATTGACGTCGGGATTGGCCGCCTGCGCTTTCGCGAAAGCCGGCATTTCGCGCCGGCACGGCGGGCACCAACTGGCCCATAGATTGATGACCGTGGGTTTGCCGTGGAAGGTGGACAGCGCGGCGGGCGCGCCGTCGATGCGCTGCACGGCCAAGGCGGCCAGTTCGGGTTGCGCTTGCGGCGTGGGCGCCAGCCAGCGTCCGCCGCCCACCCAGACGGCGCTTGCCAGCGCCAGCGCGCCTACCAGCGCGGCACGCGGGGCATGCCGCCGCAGCGCGGCGAACAGGGTGTAGGCCCAGGCGGCGGCCAGGCCCGCCCATCCATGCCAGCCGCCATCGCGCAGGTCCAGCACCCTGATCGGGTCGGGCAGGTAGTGCTCGCGGTACTGCCAGACGAAACTCAGCCGGGCCACCAGCAAGCCGATCAACAGCGCCCGCCACAAGGCGGTGCCCAGGTCGGCGGCCAGATCGCGCTGGCGGTTCAAGAGGCGCGCCGCAAGCAGGCCCGCGGCGGCGGCCGCGATCAGCAGGGCGAAGTCAGCGGGGATGACGAGCGGGCCCAGGCGCAGGGCGGGCATCATGCGCTCGCTCCGGCCAGATGGATGGAGGGTGCGTCGCGGTCATTGATCTTCAGTTGCATGCTGCCTTCCCGAGTTAACGGGAAAGCCTATCATGCCGCGTCGCAAGGCAGGATTTCCGCCCCCGGCGTCCAGCCGTCCTTTCAGCCGGGAATGACTGCGGTGACGTCGATCTCGACCAGCCATTCCGGCCGGGCCAGCGCCGACACGACGATGCCGGTGGACACCGGAAATACGCCCTTGAGCCAGCGTCCCACCACGCGGTAGACGGTTTCGCGGTAGCGCACGTCGACAAGATAGACGGTCAGCTTGCAGATGTGCGAGAGTTCGCTGCCGCATTCCGCAAGCAGCATGGCGACGTTGGCCATGGCTTTTTCGGCCTGCGCGGCCACGTCGCCCACGCCGACCGATTCGCGGGAATCCAGGTCCTGGCCGATCTGTCCTCGCAGGAACACGAGGTTGCCGGCCACCACGGCTTGGCATAGATCGTTGTCCAGTTGTTGTTCGGGGTAAGTGTCGCGGGTATTGAATTTGCGGATGCGGGTGTGCGCCATGATGGGTGTCTTGTCGTAAGGCGGGCGCGCGGGGCGCCGCGCGGGGTCAGTGGGGAAGAATCTTGGAAAGGAACCGCTGCGCCTGCGGACTGGCGGCGTCGCGGAAGAAACGATCGGTGGGGCTGTCCTCGATGATGGCGCCGTCTTCCATGAAGACCACGCGGTTGGCCACGCGCCGGGCAAAGCCCATCTCGTGCGTCACCACCATCATCGTCATGCCTTCTTCGGCCAGTTCCACCATCACGTCCAGCACTTCGTTGACCATCTCGGGGTCCAACGCCGACGTGGGCTCGTCGAACAGCATGGCCATCGGGTCCATGGATAGCGCCCGCGCGATGGCCACGCGCTGCTGCTGCCCGCCGGACAACTGGCCGGGATGCTTGTGGGCATGGGCCGACAGGCCCACGCGCGCCAGCAACGCGGCGGCCTTGGCGCGGGCAGTGTCGATGTCGCGCCCCAGCACGATCTGCTGGGCCAGCGTCAGGTTGCGCGTGATGTCCAGGTGCGGGAACAGCTCGAAGTGCTGGAACACCATGCCGACCTTGGTCCGCAGCGTGGGCAGGTCGCGGGACGCGGTGACCGAATCGCCGTCGATCAGGATGTCGCCGTTCTGAATGGGTTCCAGCGCGTTGACGGTCTTGATCAGGGTGGACTTGCCGGAACCGGACGGGCCGCACACCACCACGATCTCGCCCTTGGAAACGCGGGTGGAGCACTGCTTGAGCACGTGGTGGCTGCCGTAGTATTTGTCCACTCCGCGGATGTCGATGATGGGTGCGGACGTGTTCATTTGTCGTAATGCCCCGCGCGGATCGAGGCGCCGATCAGGTTCAGGATCAGGCGGCCTGCGGTGATGCAGGAGATCTGGTTCAGGTCTTTCTCTGGTTGGATCTCGACGATGTCCATGCCCACCACGCGGCCCTTGCGCACCAGGCCATGGATCAGTTTGCGGGCCTGGACGAAGGTGACGCCGCCGGGCGCCGGGCCGGCCACGGCGGGCATGGTGGCGGGGTCCATGCCGTCGGCATCGATGGTCAGGTAGTAATTGCCGCCGTCGGGAATGCGGTCCAGCACGGCGTCCATGCCCACGTCGTGCAGCTCGTAGGCCGTGACGAGTTCGGCGCCATAGGCGCGGGCCGCCACCAGTTCTTCCGGCCGGCCGCTGCCCTGGGCACGCAGGCCGATCTGGATGATGCGGTCCACGTGGGCCATTTCGGATGCGCGGCGGATGGGGCTGGACAAGCCGTCGCGCACGCCGTTGACGTCGTCGCGCCAGTCCAGGTGGGCGTCGATGTGCACCAGCGTGATGGGGCCTTTCTGGTCCAGGCCGCGCAGGATGGGGGTGGTGATGCCGTGGTCGCCGCCCAGCACGATGGGCACGGCGCCGGCGGCGGCAATGCGGCGCACGGCGGCTTCGGCGCGCTCGTAATGTTCGCCGCGCGGCTTGGACAGGTCGGGGATGATGTCGCCGCAGTCGACGAAACGGATGTCGTCGCGGCCTTGCAGCAGCGGGCCGTCGATGTCGAAGTCATAGTGTCCGGGCCGGCGCACGACGCGGTCGGTCGCCTGGCGGATGGCGGTGGGCGCGTTCGTCTGGTCATTGCTGAAATCGGCGGCGGAATAGGGCGAGCCGTAGGGCATGCCCAGCACCGCGATATCCGCCTGCAGGTGGTCCAGGTCCAGCGCCAGCGTGGAATACAGCAGGGTCGGGTGGCCGGTGCGGGGAGGGACGGTGTAGGGGGTCATGTCGGGGGTTCCTTCAAAGGACGGTTAAGGGGGATCAGGCCTGGGCCTTCGGCGCAGCTGCGCGACGCGCCGCGGCTTCCAACCGGCGGCCAATGCCGGCCATCAGCACGCTGCACAGCCAATAGATCAGCGCGGTGGCGCCCAGCACCTCCAGATACGCGAAGGTGTTGGCCGTCAGCAGATTGCTCTGGTAGGTCATTTCGGGCAGGCTCATCACCGAGAAAATCGCCGAGTCCTTGAACATCATGATGACCAGGCTGGTGGCGGGCGGAATCAGGTAGCCGAACAATTGAGGCACGACGATGTGGCGCTGCGTCTGCCAGTACGTCATGCCCAGCGATAGCGACGCGCTGGTCTGCCCGCGCGGCACGCTCTGTAGGGCGGCGCGCAGGATTTCGCAGAAATAGCCGCCGGTGTAGAACGCCGTGCAACCGATGGCCACCGTCATCGCGGAGGCCGGCACGCCCAGCTTGGGCAGGCCGAAGAACGACAGGTAGACGAGGATCAGGTACGGGATGTTGCGCACCAGCTCCACGTAGCCCAGCGCCAGCGGGCGCAAGGGCGTGCGCGACTGCGCCGCGTAGGCGGCCAGCGTGCCGATCAGCATGCCCAGCGGGATACCGATCAAGCTGACCAACGCCGTGATCCGCAGGCCCTTGAGCAACACGGGGATGGATTCCCCGACGATGGAAAGATCAATGGGCATGGGGCAGCATCCTCGACACGCGGCGTTCGCACAGCCTGGAAACGGCCGACAGGCAGAACAGAATGATGAAATAGACCACCGCCGTCACCGTGAACACCTGCAGGGGCAGATCGCTTTGCAGCGTGGCGTTGCGCGCGACCGTGGCCAATTCGGGCACGGCGATGATGGACATCAGCGACGACGCTTTCAGCAGGATGGTCAGCTCGCTGGTCAGCGGCGGGATCGCCCGGTAGAACACCTGGGGCAGCAGCACATGGCGCCATATCTGCCGGCGCCGCAGCCCCAGGGCACGGGCGGCGGCCACCTGTCCGCCCGACAGCGTGCCCAGCGCGCCGCGCAGGATCTCGACGATGTAGGCGCTGGTGTTGCACGCCAACGCCCCGATGCCCGCGGCGATGGGCGATACGGAAATGCCCAGCAGCGGCGGCACCACGTAGTAGGCGATCAGCATGTGGATCAGCGCGGGCGTGCCGCGGATGGCGCTGACCCACAGCATGACGACGCCGCGCAACGGGGCATACGGCGACATCCGTGCCAGCAGCAGGGCCACGCCCAGCACGATACCGATGGCAAAGGCCGCCGCCGATGCCGCAAGCGTGATGGCCGTGCCCGAGACAACGCCGTGCAGGAACGGCGCCAGCGCGCCGTTTTGATTCAACCAGTCCAGCATGGCGGCGGGCTCAGATCGCGCCGGCGGGCAGGTAGTTGGCGCGCGGGATGTCCATGGGCGCGCCGAACCACTTCTTCTGTAGTTCCAGCAACTGGCTGGATGCGCGCAGCTCATCGAACGTGTCGTTGACGAACTGGCGGATCTCAAGGTCTTGCGGATTGGCGACCCAGGCCAGCAGCTTGGCTTGCCCGATCTCGCCGGCGATGCGGAACGCGCCGGGCTGTTTGCGCATCTGCACGGCGGCGATGTTCGAAGGCATCAGCGCCACGTCCACCGTCTTGTTGGCCAGCGCGTTGGAGACGTCCGGGTAGGCCTGGAACAGTTTGGTGTCGGCATAGCCCTTGGCGCCGGACTCCTTCAGGCGCTTTTCGAATTCCTCGGCGACCGGCTGCGACGACGATCCCATCTGCGTGCCGATGATCTTGCCCGCGATGTCCTTGTCCTGCTTGATCGACGCGTCATCCGCCCGCACCATCAGCACGGACCGCACCACGCCCACCGGCTGGGTGAAGGCAAAGCGCTTGGCGCGCTCGGGGGTGATGCCCACGCTGGTGGCCACCAGGTCGAACTTGCGCGACATCAGGCCCGGCAGCAGGCCCTGGAAGGGCAGGTTCATCTGTTCCAGCTGCACGCCCAGTTTGGCAGCCATCAGTTGCAGCACATCATGGCCGTAGCCCACGACCTTGCCGTTTTCCACGAACTCGAACGGCTCGTACGCCGCCTCGGTGCCCACGGTGAGGCGGCCGCGCTTCTTGATATCGGCCAGCGAGCCGCCCTCGGCAAATGACAGCGCGGGCAGGGCCAATACGGCACCGGCGGCGAGGGTGGTCGTGACAAAGCGCCTTCTGGACAGGTTCTGCATGATTTTTCCCTTGAAATATCGTGATGTTCCGTCCGCCGGGCTGGCGGACCCGGATCGGGCCGCCGCGGGAATCTGCGCTCCCTGGCGCCAGCGGTTCGGGAAACTGTATTCCCCCGAATCGGTCATGAAAAATGATTTTTTTAGTGGTATGGTTTCAAAATTCAATACCTTTCAAAACGGAACGACCTTGGCCCGTCCGGAGTTCACCGAGCGCGACCTGCGCTCCCTGCGCATCTTCTGCGCCGTGGCCCAGGCCAACGGTTTCGCCGCGGCGGAAAAGCAGCTGAATATGTCCAAAGCCTCGATCAGCCGCCATGTGCGCGAGGTCGAGGAAACGCTGGGCGTGCGCCTGTGCGACCGCGGGCCGTCGGGCTTCGAGCTGACCCAGGCGGGAAAGGTGGCGCTGGAACTGGCCCGCGACGCGTTGAAATCGCTGGCGCGCATCCGCCCCGAGATCGATGCGGTGCGGGGCGTGCTGTCAGGCACGTTGTCCATCGGCATGGTCGAACACGTCATCACCGACGCCGACTGCCAGATTCCCCTGGCGCTGGCCGCCATGCGCGAGGCGGCGCCCGACGTGAAAGTGGAAATGACGGTGATGACCTTCAACGATCTGGATCAGGCGCTGCGCGAGCGGCGCGTGCAGATCGCGGTACGGGGCATGTATCGCCGCGAAAGCGGCTTCCACTATCAGCGCCTGTTCGTGGAACGGCATCGCCTGTTCGTGGCGCGTGGCAGCCTGGACCGCGCCCGCGACCTGCCGCTGGTGTATCGCTCGCACCCGTTCGTCCACGATGCGCTGGGCGAATATGGGTTCGCGCGCGGCCCGGAGGCCACGGGTTTGGAGGCCATCGCCATGCTGGTGTCGTCCGGCCATTACCTGGGGATGCTGCCCCAGCACTATGCCGATTCGGTGTCTCGGCGGCATGCCTTGACGCCGTTGCCGGACGGGCCCGTCTATGAAAACACCATCAGCGCCATTACCGAGGTGTCGCGGCCGGGCACGCGTGCCGTCGAACTGTTCCTGCGCTTGCTCGAACGCTTCCATCCCGCCCTGTAGCGGGCGATTCGCCGCGCATGGAGGCCAGGCGGCCGGGGGCAGGGCGGCCTTCCATGGGCAGGTTCCGCAGTGACGCTAAAATGTCGGCTCTCGGCTGAATGCCCAGCCCCTCCGGCTTCTTCATTATTGCGCCCGGCGCACCCATAACTATGAAAAAACTGACTGCTGTTTTCCTCGTGTCCGCAACCACGATGCTGACCGCTTGCGGCCCCAGCGACAACGCGCCCACCGCCGGCGCGCAAGCGCCCGCGGCCGTCAAGAAGGTCGTGGTGGGCCTGGACGACAATTTCCCGCCCATGGGTTTTCGTGACACGAGCAACCAGATCGTCGGCTTCGATATCGACATGGCCAAGGAAGCCAGCAAGCGCTTGGGGCTGGAAGTGGAATTCAAGCCGATCGACTGGAGCGCCAAGGAAGCCGAACTCAACGGCAAGCGGGTCGACGTTCTGTGGAACGGCCTGACCATCACCGAAGAGCGCAAGAAGAACATCAGCTTCACCGCGCCGTACATGGCCAACCACCAGATCATCATCGTCGGCAACGCCTCGCCCGTGAAGGCGAAGGCCGATCTGGCGGGCAAGACCGTGGGCGCGCAGGACGGCAGCAGCGCCACCGACGCCATCGCCAAGGACCCGGTTGCCGCCCAGATCAAGGAAGTGAAGAAGTTCGGCGACAACGTCACGGCGCTGATGGACCTGGCCGCCGGCCGCCTGGACGCCATCGTCGTCGACGAAGTGGTGGGCCGCTACCTGATCAGCAAGCGCGCGGGCGAATACCGGGTGCTGGAAGAAAACTTCGGCACCGAAGACTACGGTGTGGGCGTGCGCAAGGACGACACCGAACTGCTGGGCAAGCTGGACAAGACGCTGGATTCGATGAAGCAGGACGGCACCGCCGGCCGCATCGCGACCCAGTGGTTCGGCGCCAACATCATCAAGTAAGCGGCAAGCGGCGCGACTTACTGAATGGACTACGTACTCTCCCTGTTGGGGCCCATGGCGGAAGGCGCGAAAGTGACCTTGACGCTGTTTTTCATCACCTTGGCCCTGGCAGTGCCCCTGGGGCTGGTGCTGGCGCTGGCGCGTATTTCGAAATGGCCGCTGCTAAGCAGTCTGGTCAATGGCTACATCTGGCTGATGCGCGGCACACCGCTGATGCTGCAGATGCTGTTCATCTATTTCGCGCTGCCGTTCGTGCCTGTCGTGGGCGTGCGCTTGCCGGATTTCCCGGCGGCCGTGGTGGCGTTCGCGCTGAACTACGCGGCGTATTTCGCCGAGATCTTCCGCGCCGGTATCCAGTCGGTGGACCGCGGCCAGTACGAAGGCAGCAAGGTGCTGGGCATGACCTATCTGCAGACGCTGCGCCGCATCGTGCTGCCGCAGATGGTGCAGCGCGTGCTGCCGCCGATGAGCAACGAGACCATCACGCTGGTGAAGGATACGTCGCTGATCTACGTGCTGGCATTGAACGACATCCTGCGGACGGCGCGCGGCATCGTGCAGCGCGACTTCACGACCACGCCGTTCCTGGTCGCCGCCGCCTTCTATCTCCTCATGACGCTGGTGTTGACGTGGTTCTTCCAGCACATGGAAAAGCGCTATGCCAAATATGATCAGTGATCCGACGTCCGGCGCCGACGCGGCCGCGCGTCCCGTCATGATCCAGGCCCGCGGCATCATCAAGTCGTTCGGTACCAACCGCGTGCTGGACCAGGTGTCGCTGACCCTGGGCCAGGGCGAGGTCGTGGCGGTGATTGGTCCGTCGGGGTCGGGCAAGAGCACGTTCCTGCGCTGCCTGAACCATCTGGAGACCATCGACGAAGGCAGCATCGACATCGAAGGCGAGACCATGGCCCGCGCCGTCGAGGGCGGTCGCAGCCAGTACGCCAGCGACGCCGACGTGCGCCGCATCTGCCGCAAGATGGGCATGGTGTTCCAGTCGTTCAACCTGTTCCCGCACATGACGGTGCTGCAGAACATCATCGAAGCGCCGTTGACGGTCAAGGGCATGTCCAAGGCCCAGATCATCCCGAAAGCGGAAGAGCTGCTGCGCAAGGTGGGCCTGCTCAACAAGCGCGACAACTACCCCACGCGCCTGTCGGGCGGCCAGAAGCAGCGCGTGGCGATCGCCCGTGCGCTGGCGATGGAGCCGGACATCATGTTGTTCGACGAACCCACGTCCGCGCTGGACCCTGAACTGACGGGCGAGGTGCTGCGCACGATGAAGCAGTTGGCCGACGAGCGCATGACCATGCTGGTCGTCACGCACGAAATGGGCTTCGCCCGCGAAGTGGCGCACCGCGTCATTTTCATGGACGAAGGCCGCATCGTCGAGGAAGCGCCGTCCGCGGACTTCTTCCGCGCCCCGCAGCATGCGCGTAGCCGGGAATTCCTGGCGCATATGCTCTGATTGCGTGGCCGTTGCACGGCCCGGCATCACGGAAAGCAGCCCGCCTTCGAGCGGGCTGTTTTATTTTTAGAAAAACTATTCTGACTCCAGCAACCCGGTGCAAGAGCTTGGGTTTATTTCTGCTGTGGCCATGATATTCTTGCCAAAATCAGAGATTAGTTTTTCTAAAGGAATGTGCCATGGGTGCCGTGCTGCCTTTGCTTGCCTTGCGAGCCTTTACCGAGAGCGCGCGCCTGGGCAGCCTCAAAGCCGCCGCCGAGGCCCTGGGCGTGACGCCGGGCGCCGTCAGCCAGCAGATCCGCTTGCTGGAAGACCGGCTGGGGCTGGCCTTGTTCGTGCGCGAGCGCCACGGCGTGCGCCTGACGCCCGCCGGCGCCAGCGCCTATCCGGGCTTGCTGCGTGCCTTCGACCAGAT
The DNA here is from genome assembly GCF_002975275.1 of Achromobacter sp. MYb9. Lineage (GTDB taxonomy): Bacteria > Pseudomonadota > Gammaproteobacteria > Burkholderiales > Burkholderiaceae_B > Achromobacter. The sequence goes on from NZ_PCOQ01000007.1 coordinate 209,241, forward strand.
CGAAAAGTCGTTGTCGCTGCTGGAGTCGCACGGCGCCCAGCGCACGCTGACCGTCAGCACGGTGCCGTCGTTCGCGTCGTCGTGGCTGGTGCCGCGCATCGGCCGGTTTTCGGCGTTGCATCCCGATATCGAAGTCAGGGTCGAGGCGTCGTCCAACCTGGTGGACTTCAAACGCGACCGCATCGACGTGGCGTTGCGCCATGGCCTGGGGCATTACCCGGGCTTGTCGACGTTCAGGCTGATGACTCCCGTGCTGTTGCCGGTGGCCAGTCCGGCCCTGTTGGCGCAAGGCCCGGCCATCCGATCGGCCGAAGATTGCCTGAAGTACCCGCTGCTGCAGGATTCCGACCGCGCCGATTGGGCGCTGTGGCTGCAGGCGCACGGGGTGGACGCCGGGGCCGACGCGCAACGCGGCCCCAGCTTTGAAGACGACCTGTTGTTGCTGCGTGCCGCCGGCACCGGGCAGGGCATCGCGCTGGTGCAAGACACGCATGCCCGCGAAGACATCGAATCGGGCCGGCTGGCGCTGGCGCTGGACCGGCCCTGGCCCGCGCGCTTTGCGTACTACATCGTCAGCCGGCCGGACGCCGTGGCCCGCCCGGAAGTGCAGGCGTTCATCGATTGGGTGAAGGCCGAAGCGGCGGAACCGGCGTCCGCGCCCGCGCATTCGATGCTGGCGGTGGCCAAATAAAGGCCCCGGTAGCCCCTCCAGGGCTGAAATAGGTGGGGTTGGGCACGAAATTTCATGAGAAATCGACGCGGGGCTTTCCATAATGGCCCCAACTTTCCATTCTTTTGAATGCCTTTCCTGCCCCAGCCGATGCCTTTCGAGTCTTGCTTGACCCTTGCGTCCCCTCTGGCCGGCTTTATCGCCACGCCCGGCAATCCGGTGCGCCGCGCATGAGCGCCGTCATGACGTCCGCCGCCGTTCGGCCTGCCAGCCGGCAACACGCCGTGCCCGCCTGGCAAGTCCTGTTGTGCCTGGCCCTGTGGCTGGCGGCCCTGGCGTGGGCGCGCTGGCTGACGCTGCCCGACGAAGGGCGCTATGCCGGCGTGGCCTGGGAGATGCTGCGCAGCCGTTCTCCCATGGTGCCGCTGCTGGATGGGATGCCGTATTTCCATAAGCCGCCGCTTTACTACTGGCTGGCACAGATCAGCTTTTCGCTATTCGGCGTGAACGAGTTCAGCGCGCGCATCCCGTCGCTGATCGGCGCCTGGAGCGCCGGGGCGGGGCTCTATGCCTTTGTGTCGCGCTACCGGAATGTGGCGCAGGCGCGTTGGGCCGTCGCCATCCTGGGGTTGACGCCGTTGTTTTTCGGCGCGGCGCAGTTCGCCAATATGGACATGCTGGTCGCCAGCATGATCACGCTATGCGTGCTGGCCGCCGCTGATACGGCGTTGCGGCGAGGGCAGGGGCGGCCGTTTCGCGCCATGTCGGTCGCCACCGGCGTCCTGGCGGCGCTGGCCGTGCTGGCCAAGGGCTTGATCGGCCTGGCGTTGCCCGGCGCCATCGTGCTGGCCTGGCTGCTGTTGCGGCGGGATTGGCGCGGCATGCGCGCCTTGCTTTGGGTGCCGGCCTTGCTGGCGTTCGCGGCCGTGGCGGTGCCGTGGTTCTGGATGATGCAGGTGAAGTTTCCGGGCTTCTTCCATTATTTCTTTGTCTACCAGCACTTTGAGCGGTTCGCGCAAAGCGGCTTCAACAATGCGCAGCCTTTCTGGTTCTATCTTCCCATCGTGGTCGGGCTGGCGTTGCCGTGGTCGCTTTGGGGCGTGCCGCTCCTTACGCCGGCATTCTGGCGCGAAGCCGATCCGCACGGCGTGCGGCGGCTGATGGCGATGTGGATCGCCGTGGTGGTCGTGTTCTTCTCCATTCCGCAGTCCAAGCTGATCGGCTACGTGCTGCCGGTGTTTCCGCCGTTGGCGTTACTGATCAGCGAGCGTATCGCGCCCGCCTGGGCGGCTGGCAGACGTCGGGGCACCGTCATCGCGGTGGCCGTCGCGGCAGTCATTTGCGTGGGGGCGGTCATTGCGGCATCGACCCATCCGCGCGGCAGCGCCGGCCCGGCCATGCAGGCATTGCGCAGCGAAATGCGGCCGCAAGACGGGCAGGTGGCCTTGCATGCGCTGCCGTTCGACCTGGGTTTCTACACCCAGGCCTCGGCGCCCGCCTGGATCGTCGACAACTGGCAAGACCCCGAGATTCCCACCCGGGACAACTGGCGCAAAGAGCTGTACGACGCGGCGCAGTTCGACCCCGTCGCGGGCAAGCGCGTGCTGGTCGACAACGCCGATTTGACCGCACGCCTGTGCGCGGCGGCCGACGGCGCGCGCTTCTGGATCTGGGGCCGGGACGACGATGCCTCGCGCTATCCCGCCATCAACGGCGTGCCTGCGCGCATCGCCGGCGAAAGAAGAGCGGTGTGGCGCCTGGATATCGATGCGGCATTCCGCCGGCGGATGTGCACGGGCACGCCCGTGTTGCGGTAATCATCCAAAGCCACGACGCCGCTTGCAAACGCCTGATGTTCAATCGGCGAAAGCCGAGGTGATGGCTTCCACGACGACACGTACCCGGGCCGTGCGCGCCAGGTCCTGGTGTAACACCAGCCATGCCTCGTAGGGCTTGGTCCGATGGCGCTCGGGCCATAGCCGCACCAGCGTGGGATCGCGTCGGGCAAGGTACTCGGGTAACTCGCCGATCGCCAAGCCGGCGCGCACGAAGGTCGCGAGCATCAGGCTCGAATCCAGTTCGGCCACCACGCGACCCTGTGCCCTGGATTCGCCCGCCAGCGTGTCGTCCTGCCGGCCGGTCACGCCCTCCTGGTAGAGCGCGATGTCATGGCCGGCAAAGCCGGTTCCGGGCTGCGGTTCACCATGTTTGTCCAGATAGCTTCGGGTTGCGTACAGGCCCACCTCCCAACAGCCGAGTTGCCGTACGATCAGGTCCGGTTGCTCTGGCCGCAAGGTACGTACCGCAACGTCGGCCTCTCGTCGCGCCAGGTCAAGCAGCCGCGTCGTGGTGCTCAGGATCACCCGCACCTCGGGATGAGCGGCCCGCAGGCGTTCAATGGCAGGAACCACGAAGTCCACCGCCAATGCGTCGGTGGTGGTCACGCGTACGTCACCCGCCACGCGCGCGTCGGCGCCTTCGCCGCGGCGCTCGAAGGAGACGGCCATGCGTTCCATGTCCTCGGCCATGCGCAGCACTTCCTGGCCGGTATCAGTCAGCACCAAGCCGCCCGTGGTGCGCAGGAACAACCGGCTGCCCAGCACTCGTTCCAGCCCCGTCAGACGCCGGCTTACCGTCGTCTGGTCGATGGCCAGTTGCTGTGCCGCCCCGCGCAAGGTGCCGGCGCGCTGAATGGTCAGGAATATCCGCACGTCGTCCCAATTCATCGCTGTCTCTCCTGCCAATGCTGCAAAAATGCAGCCCTTGGCTGCCAATTTATGCATTTTCACATGGAAGGCGTATCCGTAGCATGGCTCAACTTTCTGAACCCTTGATGCGCAGCCCGCCGGCTGCCGGGAACTGCCATGCCTCGCTTATCGTTCATTCTGACCGTTGCCATGCTCAGCGCCTTCGGCCTGATCGCTTCGGATGTCTATCTGCCGGCCATGCCCAGCATGACCACGGAGTTTGGTGTCGCCGATTGGCAGATGCCGCAGACGATCTCGTTCTACCTGCTGGCCCTGGCCATTGCCCAGTTGGCCTACGGGCCGCTGTCGGATCGCCATGGCCGCAAGCCCGTATTGCTGGCCGGCATCGTCCTCTACATCGTCGGCTCGGTGGGCTGCGCCACCGCCGATAGCTACAACGGGTTCCTGGCGTGGCGCATGCTGGAGGCGGTCGGCGCGGCTGCGGGCCTTGTCATTGGGCGCGCCTTGATCGCCGATACCTGCGACAAGCGCACCTCGGCCAAGGTTTATGCGGTGATCTACCCGCTGGTGTCGCTGTCGCCGGCCCTGGCGCCGGCCATCGGCGGGCACCTGGCAGCGGCCTACGGCTGGCGGGCCGATTTCCTGTTCGTCGCAGCGTTCGGTGTGGTGGCATTGCTGATGGCCGTGACGCTGCTACCGGAAACGCTTGCCCTCGCTGCCCGCGCCCGGACCTCTCCCTTTGCGGGTTTCTATCATGTCCTGCGTGACCGCACCTTTCGCCGCTATACCTTGGTGGTCTGCACGATCTATTGCGCCTGGTTCGTCTATTTGACCCAATCGCCGTTTCTTTTCGCGCGCCTCGGCTTGAGCGAGGAGCAGAGCGGCTGGATGTACCTGCCGCTGACGGCGGGCATCATCGGCGCCAACCTGTTGGCGAAACGCTTGCTTGATCGCTGGCCCTATGACCGCATCCTGGCGGCCGGCATTCTGTGCTTCGTGCTTGGCGGCGTCGCATTCATGGTCGTGCTGCTGCTGGGGCTGCATGGCCCGGCCGCGGTGGTGCTGCCCATGTGCCTGGTCAGCCTTGCCAATGGTTCGTCGTTGTCGCTGGCCGTGTCTGGGGCCATTGCCAGCGAGCACGGACATGCGGCGACCGCATCGGGATTGGTGGGGTTCTTTCAAATCGGCAGCGCCGCACTGATGGCGATGGGGGTCAGCGCGGTCTTCGGCACCGGCCCTGGCGTGCTTGGCGGCACGGTGCTGATACTCAGCGTCGTGGCGCTGTCCGCCTGCCAGCCATGGGCGGCAAGATGCCGGACGGGCGTGGCCTGAGAACCCCCCCGTACATCTGTTGATGCCGTGCTGGGAAAGGCTGAAAAAAAACCGGCCGCCCTTTGGGGACGCCGGTTTTTCGTCCTGGCGGCCAGCGGCCGCCAAGCCAGGGCTTAGCCGATGGAGGCCAGCACCTGGTTCAGCGTGGCGCTGGGGCGCATGGCCTGGCTGGCGCGGGCTTCGTTCGGCTGGTAGTAACCGCCAATGTCGACCGGCTTGCCTTGGGCCGCCTTCAGTTCTTCAACGATCTTGGCTTCGCTTTCAGCGAGCGCGCCAGCGGCGCCGGCAAACTGGGCTGCCAGTGCGCGGTCGTCGGTTTGCGCGGCCACGGCCTGGGCCCAGTACATGGCCAGGTAGAAGTGGCTGCCGCGGTTGTCCAGGCCGCCGACCTTGCGGTCGGGCGACTTGTTTTCGTCCAGGAACTTGGCGGTTGCCTGATCCAGCGTTTTGGCCAGGATCTGGGCGGTCGGGTTCTTGTACGTGCGGCCCAGGTGGTCCAGGGATTCGGCCAACGCCATGAATTCGCCCAGCGAATCCCAGCGCAGGAAGCCTTCTTCCAGGAACTGCTGCACGTGCTTCGGCGCCGAACCGCCGGCGCCCGTTTCGAACAGGCCGCCGCCGGCGACCAGCGGAACGATCGACAGCATCTTGGCGCTGGTGCCCAGTTCCATGATGGGGAAGAGATCGGTCAGGTAGTCGCGCAGCACGTTGCCGGTAACCGAGATCGTGTCCAGGCCTTCGCGGATGCGCTTGACCGAGAACTTGGTGGCTTCAACCGGATCCAGGATGCGCAGGTCCAGGCCGCTGGTGTCGTGGTCGTTCAGGTACTGCTTCACCTTGGCAATGACCTGGGCGTCGTGGGCACGCTTTTCGTCCAGCCAGAAGACGGCGGGCGTCTTGCTGGCGCGGGCGCGGGCAACGGCCAGCTTGACCCAATCCTGGATCGCGGCGTCCTTGGTCTGGCACATGCGCCAGAGGTCGCCGGCTTCCACGGCTTGTTCCAGCAGGACCTTGCCCGACGCGTCGGTGACGCGCACGGTGCCCGAGGCCGGGACGACGAAGGTCTTGTTGTGCGAACCGTATTCTTCGGCGGCTTGCGCCATCAGGCCGACGTTGGGCACGCTGCCCATCGTGACCGGATTGAAGGCGCCATTCTTCTTGCAGTCGTCGATGACGGCCTGGTAGACGCCGGCGTAGCTGCGGTCGGGGATGACGGCCTTGGTGTCTTGCAGTTGGCCTTCGGCGTTCCACATCTTGCCCGAGTCGCGAATCATGGCGGGCATGGACGCGTCGACGATGACGTCGCTGGGCACGTGCAGGTTGGTGATGCCGCGATCGGAATTCACCATGGCCAGTTGCGGCAGCGTCTTGTAGGCGGCGTCGATGTCGGCGGTGATCGCGGCTTGCTGGTCAGCGGGCAGCGATTGGATCTTGGCGTACAGGTCGCCGATACCGTTGTTGGCGTCGAAGCCGGCTTGCTTGAGCACGGCGGCATGCTTGGCCAGCACGTCCTTGTAGAACACGGACACGACGTGGCCGAAGATGACGGGGTCCGAGACCTTCATCATCGTGGCTTTCAGGTGCACCGAGAACAGCACGCCGGTGGTCTTGGCGTCGTCGATCTGGGCTTGCAGGAACGACTTCAGCTTGGCGGTCGACAGCACGGCGGCGTCGATGATCTCGCCGGCCTTGACCGGGGTCTTTTCCTTCAGGACCGTCTTGGTACCGTCAGTGGCGGTCAGTTCGATCTTGACGTCGCCGGCTTCGGCGATCAGCGCCGATTTTTCGGTGCCGTAGAAATCGCCCTCGGACATGTGGGCCACATGCGACTTCGAGTCGGCCGACCAGGCGCCCATCTTGTGCGGGTGCTTGCGGGCGTAGTTCTTCACCGACAGCGGCGCGCGGCGGTCGGAGTTGCCTTCACGCAGGACCGGGTTCACGGCGCTGCCCTTGACCTTGTCGTAGCGCGCTTTCACGTCGCGTTCGGTGTCGTTGGCGGGGGCGTCCGGATAGTCGGGCAGCTTGTAGCCCTGTTCCTGCAGTTCCTTGATGGCCGCCTTCAGTTGGGGCATCGAGGCGCTGATGTTCGGCAGCTTGATGATGTTGGCTTCGGGCTTGACGGCCAGGGCGCCCAGTTCGGCCAGCGCGTCGGAGAGCTTCTGGCTGTCTTCGAGATAATCCGGGAAGAGGGCGATGATGCGGCCGGCCAGGGAGATGTCGCGCGTCTCGACCGTGATGCCTGCGGGCTTGGCGAAAGCCTGGACGATGGGAAGCAGCGAACGGGTTGCAAGCGCCGGAGCTTCATCGGTGAGGGTATAGATAATCTTCGGAGTAAGAGACATGATCCTTGAATCTGTTCGGCTGAGGCGCTTTTGGCGCAAACCCGAACATGCTAAGCGGCGTACGCCGGTAGATGTTATCGAGAGTGGGTTCGTATGGGCTGACCCGGATCAACGATCCGGAGCGGTCCAAATTGGCAGGAGCCCGCCCTTTATTTGATGCCCGGTTGCCCGGCGCATTCCGAGAGGTGCGACTGCCACGAATCGAACATTGTAATACCGCGATACGGCCAGCGTGCACGGAAATAGCCGCCAAAGTCTGTCTTATGGGCTCGATATCGCATCAATACGGCCTCGATATGGCGGGATGGCCGAATTTCGGCAACGGACCCGGCCAGGGCATGGCGCCCGTATTTGACAAACCGGCGCGCCGGGCGCAAGCTCTGACCCATGACTTCCCGCGCCGTCCGCATTTCGCTGATTATTACCATCATTCCTGGAATGGTGGGTTAGCGCGCGACCGCAGTCAGTCACAGCCACCCGCCCCACGAGGCGGGTTTTTTGTGGCCGCCTCTGCAGGGCAAAATCCCAACGCAGAGAACCCCATGTCCGCTTGCTCCCCCGCCGCCGCCGTCGACACCACTGCCGACACCCCCGCCGCCACTCGCGCTTTCCAGGACGGCAACGCCTCGCCCATCGAATACCTGCGCCAGATCCTGACTGCCCGGGTGTATGACATTGCCCGCGAGACCGAACTGGACCCGGCGCGCGGCCTGTCGGCCCGGCTGAACAATGCGGTGCATCTGAAGCGGGAAGACAACCAGCCCGTCTTCTCGTTCAAAGTGCGCGGGGCCTACAACAAGATGCGCAACACGCCGCAAGCGGCGCTGGACCGCGGGGTGATCACCGCGTCGGCCGGCAACCATGCGCAAGGCGTGGCCATTTCGGCGGCGAAACTGGGCGTGCGGGCCATTATCGTCGTGCCGCAGACGGCGCCGCAGGTCAAGGTGGACGCCGTGCGTTCGCATGGCGGTCCGACCGTCACGGTGGTGCAGGCGGGCGACTCCTACAGCGACGCCTACGCGCATGCGCAAACGCTGGCGCAGCAACAGGACCTGACCTTCATTCCCGCCTTCGACGATCCGTATGTGATCGCGGGGCAGGGCACCGTCGGCATGGAAATCCTGCGCCAGCACCGCGGCGCCTTGCATGCGATTTTCGTGCCGATCGGTGGGGGCAGCCTGGCGGCGGGCGTATCGGCGTACGTGAAGACGGTGAATCCAGAGGTAAAGGTCATTGGCGTGCAAACCGAGGATTCCTGCGCGATGGCGCAATCGATCCGGGCGGGCGAACGCGTGAATCTGCCGGAAGTGGGGCTATTTTCGGACGGGACGGCGGTCAAGCTGGTGGGCGAGGAAACGTTCCGCCTGTGCCGCGAGTATCTGGACGAAGTCATCCTGGTGGACACGGACGCGGTATGCGCGGCAATAAAGGATATGTTCCTGGATACGCGCAGCGTGCTGGAGCCGGCCGGCGCGCTGGCGGTGGCGGGGCTGAAGAAATACGTGGAACGCGAAGGCGTGCAGGGCCTGTCGCTGGTGGCCGTGACGTCCGGCGCCAACATGAACTTCGATCGCATGCGCTTCGTGGCCGACCGCGCCGAGGTCGGCGAAGCGCGCGAAGCCGTGTTTGCCGTGACGGTGCCCGAAGAGCGCGGCAGCTTCCGCCGCTTCTGCCGTGTCCTGGGACCGCGCAGCGTGACCGAATTCAATTACCGCATCGCCGACGCGCGCACCGCGCACATCTTCGTCAGCATGCAGATCGCGCGTCGCGGCGAGGCGGCCGACATCATGGCCGCCCTGGAGGAACAGGGGTTCTCGGTCAACGACCTGACGCACAACGAGGTGTCCAAGCAGCACATCCGCTACATGGTGGGCGGGCGTTCGCCCTTGGCGGGCGGCGAACGCCTGTTCCGCTTCGAATTCCCCGAACGGCCCGGCGCGCTGATGAAGTTCCTGTCCGAAATGGCGCCCAACTGGAACATCAGCCTGTTCCACTATCGCAACCAGGGGGCGGACTTCAGTTCGGCGCTGGTGGGCATTCAGGCGCCGCTGGCCGACAGCGCGGCGCTGGACGCCTTCCTGCTGCAACTGGGCTACGCGCACTTCGAGGAAACCGACAACGAGGCGTATCGGCAGTTTCTGATTTAAGCGCCAAGCCGGCCGTCAGCCCGGTTTGCAGTTTGCCCGCGTCGGCAAGGTCACGCCCGGCTGCAATCGCAGCGTGGCGCGCCCTTGGCCCTGGACCAGTTCCAGGGTGCGGGCGCGCCATGCCGGCACGTCGTCGAAGGCAACCTCAGGGCGAGTCGAAGACGGATACAGCGGGTCGGGCTGATTGAATTGCAGCAATGGCAGACCCAGGCAGTTGTCCTTGACGTCCAGCCGTGCCAATTCGCGTCCGTCGCGCAGCCGCACGGCACGAAACGCAACGGGCGTATCCACGAACTTGGTGATTGCGGGTACGTACTGTGGGTAGCCGTGGGCGTCTTTGACTTGGGTGGCGGGCTGCACCTCGACCGCGTCCTTTCCGGGCGGAATGGCCAGATAGGCCACATCGCCGTCCACATCCAGCAGCTTGCCGGCTCCCAGGTTCAAGGCCTTGAGCGGCGCGTGGCGGATCATCACCGTCTCGTTCCAGGCGGTCTCGACCCGTGTCCAGCCCGGCAGCCGGGCCGCTTCGAAACGGGTGCCGTTGGGGCGGTCGCGGTCGCGCGTGGCGGACAGCGCCAGCCGCTCCACGCGCAGGGCGCCGTTGACGACCTGCAGGTGAGCCAGCACGGGATCCGTGCTTGAACTGTTGAAGAAGGCCAGCACCGCGTCGGTTTCCAACGCCTTGGCGGGCCCCGCGCAGAAGAAGGTATTGGCGGCGGGGTCCTTGCCGTCCGGGTACAGCAGCTGGCCGACGTCCCGGCCGCAGAGCTTGTTGCCCTGGAACGTGATGGTCGTTGTGCGGGTGTTCTGGCGCTGGCCGGTGTTCCAGTCGCTGCGGCCGCCGGTCGTGACGTCCACCACGAGGCCATGGCTGTCGTAGATCACGGACGCGCTTGCGGGGGCGGCAAGCATGCTGAGACAAAATGCCATGGTGCGGCCTCTGGACATCGGGGACTCCGGGTGGGCTGAGGGGTGACTATATACCGGCTTGGCACATCCCTTCTTGCGTAACCCCGTGTCCCACCCGCCGCACGGCGCCTAGTACGCCTTGCCGGATATCTGCTGGGCGTATCCCAGGTCCAGCCACTTCGGATCCTGGGGGATGCGGTCCAGGTTGCCCAGGTCGATCTGCGTTTGCAACGCGTCCCGGAGCGCCTGTTCGGGCACCGCGACGGAATCGGCGAACACGCCGTCATCGATCAGGCGCTGCACCGAGGCGCGCACCACGGCCGGCTCCAGGTTGGGAAACAACTTGAGCCCGCTTGCGACGGCTGCTGCCGGGTCCTTGCGGATCGTTTTCAGGGCACGGTCGATGCCGGACACGAACTTCCGGGAAACCTGCGGCGCAATGTCCTGGCGCGTCGAGATCGCCGAGAACGTGTACGGGCCAATCTCTCGGGAGAACGCGGACACGACCTTGAAACCCTGGGCTTGCGCTTGGGATGCGCCCGGCTCGTACAGCACGGCGCAGTCCGCCTTGCCGGAACTCAGTGGGCCGATCTCGTTGCCCAGCGGCACCTCCAGCAGGTCCAGGTCGCGTTTGGGGTCCAAACCCGCGTTCTTCACCAGCTTCAAGAAGGCCGACGAACTGGTCGTGGGCATGGCGCCGGTGGCCACGGTGGCGCCTTTCAGGCTCTTGAACCCGTCGAACGCAAAGCTTGGCTTGCAGGTCAGCCAGACGCCCAGGCGATTGAGCGTGCCGCCCACCACTTTGACGGGAGCGCCGCGGCCGAACGAAATCGCGGTCCACTCGGGGCCGTGCAGCGAGAAGTCCGCGCTGCGGGAAATGACGGCGGCCAGCGCGTTCGTCGACGAGGAAGCGACATCGATGCGCACGTCCAGCCCCTCGTCCTGGAAGTAGCCATGTTCCTGGGCGAAATAGACCGGCAGGTAGAAGACGGATTTGAATGCGGCCGACACGACGGCCTTGTCGTTGGCGGCGACGGCCGTAATGGAGAGCAGCGAGGCGGCGGCGGCAGTGGCAAGCCGGATGGAGAGCGTTGTTTTCATGAGAGAGACAGGGGCGCGCGCGCCGTCAGAGTTTGAATTGGGTGGCGTACGTCTGATCTTTCCAGCGCAGCAGGCGTTTTTCGGCGATATCCACGCCGGCGTACAAGACAAAGCCCAGGAGCATCAGCGAAAAGATGCCGACCCAGACGGTGTTCAGGTCATACAGCGACGAGGCGACGAAGATCACATGCCCCAGGCCATACTTGGACGAAATGAACTCCCCGACCACCGTGCCCACCAGCGCAAAGCCGATGTTGATGCGGAACGTGCTGATGATGGCGGGCAGTGCCGACGGCACGACGACTTTGCGAAAGATCTGCCGGCGGCTCGCACCGAGCGACACCATCATCTTCTGGATGTCGGGGTCGGCGTCCTTGGCGGCCTGGAACGCTGCCAGCAGCGCCACGATGGAGGTCAGCGACACGGACAGGGCCACCTTGGAGATGACCCCGGTGCCAAACCACAGGATGACCAGCGGCGCGAAGGCGATCTTGGGCACGCTGTTGATCGCCACCAGGAAAGGCTCGATGACGCGGGCGGCATAGGGCGAATACCACAGCGCCAGGCCGGGCGCGGTGCCCAGCAGGGTGCCGGCCACGAAGCCCACGGCGGATGCCCACAGCGTGTAGTTGGCGTGTTCCCACAGTTCGCCTGACTGGATCATCTTCCAGGCGGCTTCCAGCACCCCGGCGGGCGATCCGAACAAGAAGCCCGACACCGCGCCGGACCGGACACCGGCCTCCCACGCGCCGAACATCACGGCAAGGATCAGTAGCTGGGTCGCCAGCACGGGGAGGCGAAATCCCGCCGTGCGCGCGGCGGACGCCCTGTTGGCGGGAAGGGGTTGGGCGACGGAAGCGGAAGGCGGGTTCATGCGTGGGTCCCGTCCTTGCGGCCGGTCTGTATGTCGAGTTCCTGGCAAAGCAGGTCGAAGTAGGCGGGAAAGCGGCTGTCGTGGCGCGCTTCCAGCGGAGAGCGCGTGCCCAGCGCGATGTCGTGCACGCTCTTCAGGCGGCCAGGACGGGCGCTCAATACGAAGATGCGCTCGGACAAGGCGATGGCTTCATCGATGTCATGGGTCACGAGCACGACCGTTTTTCCCTTCTGGCTGACGGTGTCGGCCAGCATGGATTCCAGGAACAGGCGGGTCTGGTAGTCCAGGGCGGAAAACGGTTCATCCAGCAGCAGCACGTCCGGATCGGGCAACAAGGTACGGGCCAGCGCGACGCGCTGCCGCATGCCCCCGGACAGCGCCTTGGGGTAGCTATCCTGAAACGGCAGCAGGCCGAAGGTGTTCAGGTAGTCGCGCGCGCGTTCCACGGCTTCAGCGCGTGGCGTGCCGCGCAACTCCAGGCCGACAAGCACGTTGTCCAGCACGGTGCGCCAGGGCATGAGCAAGTCGCGCTGCAGCATGTAGCCGACGCGTCCGCGCAGGTTTGGCAGCGTCTTGCCGTCCAGCAGGATCGTGCCGGCATCGTGGTCGAGCAGGCCGGTCAGGATGTTGAACAAGGTGGACTTTCCGCAGCCGGACGGTCCGATGATGCTGATGAACTCGCCGCTGGCGGCATTGAGGCTGATGTCGTCCAGCACCTGGACAGGGCCGGTCGTGGTGTCGAAGCGCTTGGAGAGGTTGCGGATCTCCAGCTTTAAAGCGGGGGCGAGGCTCATGACGATAAACGTGTCACGCCGCGCTAGGCCGCGCCAGGGTCCAGTTCCAGCGCCACCACGTCTTCGTGGGGCACTTCCAGCGCTTCATTGAAACGCTTGAAAAAGCTGCACAGCGCGATGCGGATGGTCAGCTCGACGATCTGTTCTTCATTGAAGAAGGTTTGCAGCCGGCGGTAGAACGCGTCGCTGACCTGGGACGGGGTCAGGGTGACCCGCACCGCGTAGTCGCGCACGACCAGGTCTTTCTCGTCCAGGCCCGGCACCTCGGGTTCAAGCAGGCGATCGATCGATGCTTGGGAAATCCCGTGCGAGGCCAGCTTCGGCGTGTGCAGCGTGACGCAATAGTGGCAGGCGTGGGCCTTGGATGCCGTCAGCAACGCGATTTCCAGGTGGCGCGGCGAGATCAACCCGTCTTCGCGCGACTGCACCAGATACGAGAAAAAGTGCTTCAACGCCGGCGGGCGCGGCGCGAACGCGCTGAGCATGTTGGCGTAGGGGCCGTAGTCCTGAAGCAGTTGATTGAAAAGGACGGAAGTGGCGGGATCCAGCTTGGCGGGATCGAAGGGACTCAGGCGGGGCAAGGCGATTCCAGCGGAAGGGAAGGACAATGCGGGCATCCTAGAAGACCCGCGTCCGCCTGGAAAATACTGATATCACATATGTATATGGGCATACATGGATATCGCCGCCCGCGCGTCGCGCCGGGGCACGCCGCCTGCATTGATGCGAAGGCGGCGTCTTCGCATCAATGCAGGATCTGGCTCAGGAACAGCTGTGTCCGCTCGTTCTGCGGGTTATCGAAGAACGCGTCCGGGTTGTTCTGTTCAATGATCTCGCCGCGGTCCATGAAGATCACGCGGTTGGCGACTTTGCGCGCGAAGCCCATTTCGTGGGTCACGCAGATCATCGTCATGCCGCTTTCCTGGGCTAGCGTCACCATCACGTCCAGTACTTCCTTGACCATCTCCGGATCCAGCGCGGATGTTGGTTCGTCGAACAGCATGACCTTGGGGTTCATGCAAAGCGAGCGTGCGATGGCCACGCGCTGCTGCTGGCCGCCCGACAGTTGGCCCGGAAACTTCTTGGCCTGATCGGGGATGCGCACGCGTTCCAGGTATTTCATCGCCGTGGCCTCGGCTTCGGCGCGCGGCTGCTTCAGCACCCACATGGGGCCCAGCGTCAGATTTTCCAGCACGGTCAGGTGGGGAAACAGATTGAAGTGCTGGAACACCATGCCGACCTCGCGGCGGATGGTCTCGATGTGTTTCAGGTCGTTGGTCAGCTCGGTGCCGTCGACAATGATCTGCCCCTGCTGGTGCTCTTCCAGCCGATTGATGCAGCGGATCATCGTGGACTTGCCCGAGCCCGACGGGCCGCACACCACGATGCGCTCACCGGGCGCGACGTCCAGGTTGATGTTGCGCAGCACGTGGAACTGGCCGTACCACTTGTTCACGCCCTGCAATCGGATAATGGAATCCGGCATGCTTGGTCTCCGTAAGGGTTACCGGGTTGACGCCGCGCGATCAGCGCGCGTGCCCGGTGGCCAGGCGCTTTTCCAGCGCCTGGCTGTATTTGGACATGGAATAGCAAAAGACGAAGTAGATCAGCGAGATAAAGAGATAAGCCTCTACCCCGAAACCCCGCCACGCCGCGTCGGACAAGGCCGCCTTGGCCGCCAGCGTCAAATCGAAAATGCCGATGATGACGACCAGCGACGTGTCCTTGAACAGGCTGATGAAAATACCGACGAGGGGCGGAATCACGATCTTTAGCGCTTGCGGCAGGATGATCTTGCGCATCTGCTGCCAGTAGTTCAGGCCCAGCGAATCGGCGCCTTCGTACTGCCCCTTCGGGATGGCCTGCAAGCCGCCGCGCACCGTTTCCGCGATGTAGGCCGCGGCGAACATGATGATGGCGATCTGCGCGCGCAGCAGCTTGTCGATGGTGAAGCCTTCCGGCAGGAACAAGGGCAGCATCACCGACGACATGAACAGCAGGCTGATCAGCGGCACGCCGCGTATCAGTTCGATGTACACGACGCACAGCGCCTTGATGGCGGGCATTTTCGACCGCCGGCCCAGGGCCAGCATCACGCCGATCGGGAAGGCAAAGGCAATGCCGAAGGTGGCCAGGATCAGCGTCAACGGCAGGCCGCCCCAGCGCGAGTTCTCGACATAGGTCAGACCGAACACGCCGCCCCACATCAGCAGCGCCACGGCCGTCAGGCCCGCGGTCCAGATCAGGGCCAGCTTGCCGTTCCAGAAGCGTCGCATGCCGCTGCACGCGATCACGCCAACCAGGATCAGCGTTGCGATCAACGGCCGCCATTGTTCGTCGAACGGATAGGTGCCGAACAGGATCAGCCGATGCTTTTCAACGATGAACGCCCAGCAGGCGCCGCCGACGGAAGCGCGGCATTCCATGGCATTCGTGGCGGTGAAGTTGGCTTTCAGGAAAGCCCATTCCACCAGCGCCGGCAAGGACATCAGGAGAAACCACGCCAGCAGTACCGTGATCAGGATGTTCAGCGGCGACGAAAGCAGGCGGGACCGTACCCAGGCCCACGCGCCCACCTGCGTGCTGGGTGGGGGCAGGGCGTCGGTGAAGGAATGCGTAGTGCTGCTCATCTCAACGCTCCACCAGCGCGATGCGCTTGTTGTACCAATTCATGAATATCGAGATCGACAGGCTGACCGTCAGGTAGGCGCCCATGATGATGAGGATGCCCTCGATGGCCTGGCCGGTCTGGTTAAGCGTGGTGTTCACCACCGACACGATGTCCGGGTAGCCGATGGCGACCGCCAGCGAACTGTTCTTCAGCAGGTTCAGGTATTGGCTGGTCATCGGCGGAATGATCACGCGCAAGGCCTGCGGCAGCACGACCAGGCGCAGTACTTTGGCGCGTGGCAGGCCCAACGAACCGGCGGCTTCCCACTGGCCGTTGTTCACCGCCTGGATGCCCGAGCGCACCACTTCGGCGATGAATGCCGAGGTGTAGACGGTCAGGCCCAGGAACAAGGCGACAAATTCCGGCGACAGCGTCAGCCCGCCGACGAAGTTGAAGCCCTTCAATGCCGGCATGTCCAGCGTCAGCGATGCGCCGCCGGCCAGCCAACCCAAGAATGGCATGCCGATCAACAGGCCGATGGCGACGCGGCCCAACGGGAACGCGCGCCCCGTGGCTTCCTGGCGCTTGGTGCCCCAATGGCCCAGCAGCAGGATCGCCACGACGGCCAGGGCCAGGCCGCCCAGCACCCAGTCCAGCGACGTGCCTTCCAGCCCGGGCACTTTCAGGCCCCGATTGGAAATGAACACGCCCGGCAGGGGGTTGTGCGCCTGGCGCGGGCCGGGCATGTTTTCGGTGATCAGCGCATACCAGAAGAACAATTGCAGCAAGAGCGGCACGTTGCGCATCACCTCGACATACACCGAGGTGATTTTCTTGACGAGCCAGTTCTTCGACAGGCGGCCGATGCCGATCAAGACGCCCAGAACCGTCGCTGCGACCAGCGCCAATAATCCCACGCGCAGCGTGTTCAGCACGCCCACGAAGATGGCGCGGCCATAGGTGTCGGCCGGGCCGTAGGCGATGACGGATTCGCCGATGGCAAACCCTGCCTCGCGGTCCAGGAAACCGAACCCCGTGGCGATGTTGCGCATCGACAGGTTATGCAGCGTGTTGTGCACCAGGAACCAGACGCCGGCCCCGACCAGCGTCAGGGCCAGCACCTGGTAGACCAGCGCGCGGGTGGCCGGATCGTTCCAGGAAACCCGGTGCGCGGGCCGCGGCACCGGGGATTGCGCGGTGTGCTTGGCCACGGCTTATCCCGCCATCAAGACTTTGACGGCCGCTTCCAGGCGGTCCATGCCTTGTTCGATGACTTCGGTGGACGTCGCGAACGAAAAGCGCACGTAGGGCGACAAGCCGTACGAACCGCCGTCGATCACGGCCACGCCGGCCTCGCGCAGGAAGAACAGGCTGACGTCCAGGTCGGTCTTCAGTTCGCCGGTCGGGCCGGTGCGTCCGATCAGGCCTTGCACGTTGGCATACACGTAGAAGGCGCCGTCGGGCATGGCGCACGAGATGCCGGGAATGGCGTTCAGGCGGCGCACGATCAGGTCGCGTCGCGCCTTGAAGATGTCGACCATCTGCGTGACGCTGGACTGGTCGCCTTCCAGGGCGGCCTGCGCGGCCACCTGCGAGATCGCGCTGGGGCAAGACGTGCTTTGCGACATGACCGTGCTCATCGCCTTGATCAGGTCGGCGGGGCCGGCGCCGTAGCCGACGCGCCAGCCGGTCATGGCATAGGACTTGGACATGCCGTTGACGATCAGCGTACGCGGAATCAGGCGCGGTTCGACCTGCACGGGCGACGCATGCGCCTGGCCGCTATAGCAGAAGGGCGCGTAGATTTCGTCGCTAAGGATCCAGACCTGCGGGTGGCGCACCAGCACGTCGGTCAGCGCGCGCAACTCGGCGGCGCTGTACACGGCGCCGCTGGGGTTGCTGGGCGAATTCAGGATCAGCCAGCGCGTGCGCGGCGTGATGGCGGCTTCCAGCGTGGCGGCGTCCAGCTTGAACCCTTGCGATTCCGGGCCGGTCACGACCACGGGCTTGCCGTCGTTCAGCAGCACCATGTCGGGGTACGACACCCAGTACGGCGCGCACACGATCACTTCGTCGCCCGGTTCCAGGCTGGCCGTCAGGGCGGCGCCGATGATCTGCTTGGCGCCGGCGCCCACGGTGATCTGATCCATGCCGTAGGACACGCCCTGGCCCAGTTCCAGGCTGTTGGCGATGGCGCGGCGCAGCCCCACGGTGCCGTTCGGGCTGGTGTAGCGGATGTCGCCGCTGGCGATGGCGTCCTGGCCGGCGCGCGCGATGTGGGCGGGCGTGGGCATGTCGGGCTCGCCCAACGTGAAGTCGGCGATCTCGCGGCCCTGGCGGCGCAGTTCGTCGACGACGATCTTGGCGGCCATGCTGGGCGAGGGTTTGATCTGTTTCAGGCGGGAGTTAACGATGCTGTTCATGGTTAGCGCACCGGCCAGCCGTACATCAGGCCGCCTTGCGTCCATTGCTTGTTCAGGCCGCGTTCCAGCTTCAGCGGGCTGTCCTTGCCCATGGCGCGGTCATAGCTTTCGCCGTAGTTGCCTACCTGCTTGATGATGTTGTAGGCCCACTTGTCATCCAGCCCCAGGTTCTTGCCCATGCCTGGCGTCACGCCCAGGATGCGCTGCACGTTGGGGTTGGTGCTCTTGAGCATGTCGTCCACGTTCTTCTGCGTGATGCCGTATTCCTCTGCTTCCAGCATGGCGTTCAGTGACCAGCGCACGACGTTGAACCATTGCTCGTCGCCCTGGCGGACCATCGGGCCCAACGGCTCCTTGGACAGGTTTTCTTCCAGGATTTCCCAGTCGTCCGGCTTGGCCAGGCGCGTGCGCATATTGGCGGCGGTGTTCGACTTGTCGTTGGTGTAGGCGTCGCAACGACCCGATTCCAGCAGGCGGAAGTTCTCGTCGTAGTTCTCGACCAGAACCGGCTTGAAGGTCAGGCCGCGGCTACGGAAGTAGTCGGCCAGGTTCAGTTCGGTGGTGGTGCCCGGCTGCACGCAGATCGTGGCGCCGTCCAGCTCCTTCACGCTTTTCACGTTCATGGACTTCTTGACGATCAGCCCTTGCGCGTCATAGAAGTTCACGCCCACGCCGATCAGGCCCAGCGTGGTGTCGCGGGTCAGCGTCTGCGTCGTGTTGCGCGACAGCATGTCGATTTCGCCCGATTGCAGCGCCGTGAACTTGGCCTGCGCCGTCAGCACGTTGCCCTTCACCTTGGACGCGTCGCCGAACATGGCGGCGGCCACCGCGCGGCACATGTCCACGTCCAGGCCGGTCCATTCGCCCTTGCTGTCCAGCACCGAGAAGCCGGGGATGCCGGCAAAACCGCACTGCAAAAAGCCTTTCTTCTTGACGGCGTCGAACGTCACGCCGGCTTGGGCGCCGGAAGCGGCGCACAGCAGGGTGGCCGCAACGGCGGTGCTTAGAAACTTACGCATGGAGAATTCTCCTGGGAGGTCGGGAGTCGCTTGGGATAAGCGGGGGAGTCGGGACCGCCAGACGTGCGCCGGCGCGCCCCGGACGAAGGCCGGAACAGGCGGCGCCGCGTAAGCGGACGGGGTACGAAAAGGGAAAGTTCGCGGTGTAGCCGCTAAGTGACCGGTAGGCCGGTCAGGAGATAGGCCGATGGATGCGCGTGGTGTAGCGGTGGAACGTCGTGCGGAGGGAAAGGATCGGGCTCATCGGCGGCACTTGTACAGCGTGGGTCATACGGTAGCGGGGCGTCCTGGCCGACACGTCGTCGGGCAGGGCTGCGCTAGGTCATAGGACGTATGATGGCAGCCGTCATACAAGTAGGCAAGTAAGGGGAATCCCGTAATTTCCTGATTTGTCGGGGCGTCGGATGGCCGCCCAGGAACATGCGGAGGCCTATTGAGCCGGCGCTTGCGACAGAAGCTTGCGATAGCGCGCGATGCTGTCGCCCAGGTGGCGCGCCATCGCGGCGCGCGCGGCGCCGGGGTCGCGGCGCATGATGGCGGTCAGGATGGCTTCGTGTTCGCGCACGTTGCGGGTTTCGTACGTTTCAAGCTCTTGGGGGGTCTTGCCGCCGTGCTTGATGTTGAGGTCCAGCATCACGTCGCGCACCGCCGCCTTCAACAGCGCCGGAAAGTGCGGGTTGTTGGAGGCTTTGGCAATGGACAGGTGGAATTCGTAATCTGCCTTCACCGCCGCTTCCATGTCTCGCGTGGCGCGGTTGAAGGCGTCAAACGCTTCGACGATGCCGCTCAGGTCGGCTGCCGTGCGGCGCTCTGCCGCAAGCCCACAGGCCTCGACTTCCAGACCGGCGCGCAGTTCCATGATGTGCAGCGCCCAGCGCGGGTCCGCGGCGGGTTCAATGACGAAATCGATGGGCTTTTCACGGTCCTCCGTGACGAACACGCCGATGCCGGGCTTGCTGACCAGGCGGCCGCTCAGGCGCATCGACGCGACGGCCTCACGGACGACCGTGCGGCTGACGTCGAACTCGTCGCAAAGCTGGTGTTCCGAAGGCAGTTTGTCGCCCGCCCGGTACAGGCGCGTATCCAGGCGTTTGGTCAGTTCCTCGATCACCACATCGGTCAGGCGCGAACGCGGGCGGGGCCGGGCAGGAGTTTGCATCGTCTCTCTTATGGATAAGGCGGAAAGGCAGGCCGTAAGCCAGCGGCCGGAGCCGCAAGTGTACGCTTTTCACGTTCCGCATCCGGTTGTCCGGACCGGTGGAGGCCGTCTTGCAAGGGGCCCGTCCCGCCGGCACGCACCCGGCAATAAAAACGCCCTCCGGAGGGAGGGCGTCTGCCGTGCTGTCGCGCAAGGCTTACTGCGGGCCGAGCTTCTTGATCAGGGCGTTAAGCATTTCAAGCTCTTCACCGGTCAGGTCGGTCAGCGGGGCGCGCACGGGGCCTGCGTCGTGGCCGACCAGCTTGGCGCCGGCCTTGACGATGCTGACGGCGTAGCCGGCCTTGCGATTGCGGATTTCCAGGTACGGCAGGAAGAAGTCATCCAGCAGGCGGTTGGTGGTGGCCGAGTCCCCGGCGGCGATGGCGCGGTAGAAATCCATGGCGGTCTTGGGCACGAAGTTGAAGACGGCCGACGAGTAGACGGGCACGCCGAGTGCGCGGTAGGCGGCGGCATAGACCTCGGCGGTGGGCAGGCCGCCCAGGTACGAGAAGCGGTCGCCCATCTTGCGGCGGATGCGGACCATGGCTTCGATGTCGCCGATGCCGTCCTTGAAGCCGACCAGGTTGGGGCAGCGATCGGCCAGTTGGGCCAGGCTGTCGGCCGACAGGCGGGACTGGGCGCGGTTGTAGACGATGACGCCGATCTTGACGGAGTTGCAGACCTGTTCGACGTAAGCGGCGATGCCGTCTTGCGAGGCTTCGGTCAGGTAGTGGGGCAGCAGCAGGATGCCCTTGGCGCCTTGGCGCTCGGCTTCCTGGGCGTAGGCGATGGCGGTGCGGGTGGGGCCGCCTGCGCCTGCGAGGATGGGCACCTTGCCGGCGCAGGTCTGGACGGCGGTGCGGACGACGTCCGAATACTCCTGGGGGGCCAGGGAGAAGAACTCGCCGGTGCCGCCGGCGGCGAAGAGGGCGGTGGCGCCATACGGAGCCAGCCATTCAAGGCGGGCGGCGTAGCTCTTGGCGTTGAAATCGCCGTTCTGGTCAAAATCCGTCACGGGGAAGGAGAGCAGTCCTTCCGATACGATTTCCTTGAGTTCCTGGGGAGTCGTCATGCCTGTCATCCATAAAAGGGGAGTAGATGTATGTCATCGTACAACATACAAGTTCGGTCGGCAAGTGACGCCTGATCTTCGGGATAGCCTCGCTATCCATGGAAGCGTCCGGTGCCAGGCAGATGCGGAATTACCCTAGATTGAAAGCGGGGCCGGCCACCAGTATTCTCCTTTCTCGTTAGTTATACGATAACGTACAAGATAAAAAATCCGTTCTGAGGAGACAAGCTTGAAGGCATTCCCCCTGTTGCACCGCACGTTGTTCGCCGCGTTGGCGTTGAGCACCCTGGCCGCCACTGGCGCACATGCCGCCGACGATTGGCCGAAGGCCAAGCCCATCACATTGGTCGTGCCGTTCGCCGCTGGCGGCACGTCGGACATCCTGGGCCGCATGATCGCGCAAGAATTGGGCGCCGGCCTGAGCCAGACCGTGCTGGTGGAGAACAAGGGCGGCGCCGGCGGCGTGCTGGGGGCCGACGCCGTGGCGCGGGCCAAACCGGACGGCTACACCTTGCTGCTGGGCACGATTGCCACGCACGCGATCAACCCGTCGCTGCTGCCGGGCATCAACTACAACGCGGCCAAGGACTTTGCGCCGGTGATCTTGCTGGGCAGCATTTCGAATGTGTTGCTGGTGGGCGCCAATCAGCCCTACAAGACGGTGCAGGACGTGGTGGCCGCGGGCAAAGCCAACCCCGATACCATCGCCTTTGGTTCGGCCGGGCAGGGCACGTCCCAGCACCTGTCGGGCGAAGTCTTCAAGCAATTGACGGGCGCCCATCTGACCCATGTGCCGTACCGGGGCAGCGCGCCCGCCATCCAGGACCTGATCGGCGGCCAGATTCCCAGCTCGTTCGAAACGGCGTTGGTCGCGCTGCCTTACGTGCAAAGCGGCAAGGTGCGCGCGCTGGCGGTCACGTCGGCCAAGCGCACCGACGTGATGCCCGATGTGCCGACGATGCAGGAAGCGGGCGTCGCAGGCTTTGACGTCAGCAGCTGGCAAGCCATCTACGCGCCGGCCAACACACCGCCGGCCGTGGTGGACCGGCTGAATAAAGCCATCGCTGCCATCATCGCCAAGCCGGACGTCAACGCCAAGATGAAGGGTTTGGGGTTGGCCTACACGCCTAACACGCCAGCGGAGTTCACGGCATTCCAGACCGGCGAGCAAGCCAAGTGGGCGAAGATCATCGCCGATGGGAAACTGCGGGTGCAGTAAATAGCGCCGCCGTGTGGCGGGGATCCGCGCGGCGGCAAGGCGCACGCCCGGCGAATGCCGTCAGCCTGGCCTGCGTTGCAGCGCTTGCTCTGCGCGGATGAGGTCGTCGGGATGATCGACATCCTGGACGCACCCGGCGTCTTGCGATGGCAGCGGATGCAGGGTGCCTAGCTGGGTGGCCTGGCGCACCAGCGGCATCGCGCCGGACTCGCCGCTCAGGCCCAGCAGCGCGTCGCGCCATGCCGGCCCAAATCCCACGGGGTGGCCAGGTTGGATGGCCCCATCGGCCATGGCCACCTGGGGGCGCACCACCGTCCAGGGTTCGCCAGGCGTGGCATCGCGTAGCGATTCGGCAACGCCGATCAGACTGGCGGGTTCGATCAAGGGCAGGTCGCCTGGCAAGATGAGCCAGCCCGGTGCGTCCGCGTGGCGGGCCACGCCCCGCGCGATGGAGTCGCCCATGCCGCCGGCAGCGTGCGCGTCGTCGGGGCGTTCCACCAGTGTCCACGGCAAGCCGCTGTCGCGCACCGCGGCCAGCGTCCATTCCAGGACCGGACGGCCCAGGAGGTTGGCGTCAAGTTTGCTGCCGCTGCCGCCAGCCTCGCGGAACCGGCGTCCGGCGCCGGCGGCCAGGACCACGACGATGGGGAAGAGGGGCGGGTTTGTCATCGGCTCGAGGTGTCGGGGCTGCTGGGAATCGGTAGGGTGCAGGCGGCTGGGCCAGGCCGTTGCGTCAGCGTGACTTTACCCAGATTCGAGGGCGCGCGCTTTATTGAATCGTGGGGCGGCGGGCCACTTTCCCGTGCCGCCAAAACAGGTATAGTCCATCGCTTAGGCCACTGCAGCGACTGCGCCTTTTTTCATCAGGCGTCCGCATCGTTGCACCGCTGGGCCGCACCCCCCCCTTTATAGAACACGCCACCCGCTACCATGCCGAATCCGTCGTCGCAGCCTGCCAACCGCTATGTCTTTCCCCGGACGCTATTGGCCGGGTTCGTGACGGCCGCGCTGGCTACGCTGGTTATCGCCTTCGTCAATGTGCGCTCGGCAGATACCCGTCAGCAGGCGGTCAAGGCCGTGGACCGCACGACCGAGACGTTGCGCCAGCTCAGCCTGTTCAACTCGGCCCTCAAGGATGCCGAGATCGGCCAACGGGGCTATCTGCTGACCGGCGACACGACCTACCTCCAGCCGTATCTGCGTTCGCTGGGCCTCATTGATGAACGCCTGTCTCTGGTGAAGGAAGCCGTGGCCAACGATTCGGCGCAACGCCGCATCCTCAGCGACATCGCAGGCATCACACGGCAAAAGTTGGCCGAACTGCATGACACCGTCGAGATGCGCAAGGCCGGCAATGTGGACGCCGCGATGGCCGTGGTGCGCACCGATTCGGGCAAAGAGGCCATGGACCGGTTGCGCGATCTGGTGGGCGACCTGTATGCGCGGCAGATGGACGAACTGAGGGAAGGCAAGGAAGCCTGGGCCGAGGCCGCCGCCACGTCGACCTATTACTCGTGGGGCGGCTCGGCATTGCTGCTGGTGCTGATCCTGGCCTCGGCCGGGATGACCATGCGGGAGTACCGGGCCAAGGCGCGCCAATCCTGGGTGACGGCCGGCCTGTCGGGCTTGAGCCTGCGCCTGCAAGGGGATCACCGCCTGGACGAGATCGGCAAGCGTGCATTGGATTATCTGGCCGAGTACCTGGACGCCGACGTGGGCGCGGGATACGTGGTTGACCGGAGCAGCGGCGAACTGGAGCTTTTCGGCGGCTTTGCGTTGCCGCCCGAGCGCCTGGCGCAGAAGATCCAGTCGGCCGAAGGCCTGGCCGGGCAGGCCGCCAGTTCGCGCCGGTTGTTGCACGTGCGCAATGTGCCGGCGGGGCACCTTGAGGTCGCCTCCGCCACGGGCCGCTCGAATCCCGCCGAGCTTGTCTTGACGCCGGCCATCCAGAACGGGCGCGTGTATGCCGTGATCGAACTGGGTTTCAACCACCCGGTGGGCGACAGCGAGCGCAACCTGTTGGAAAGGGCCTCGGAAATGCTGGCCTCGGCGATTCGCTCGGGCCAGGACCGGTCACGGCTGGAAGCGTTGCTGGAGGAAACCCAGCGCCAGGCGGAAGAATTGCAGACCCAGCAAGAGGAATTGCGCGTCAGCAATGAAGAACTGGAACAACAAAGCCGTATCCTGCAAGAGTCGCAGGCGCGCATGGAACTGCAGCAGACCGAGCTGGAACAAACCAATTCCAACCTGGAAGCGCAGACGCAGCAGCTGCTTCGGGTGCAGGGCGCGTTGACCGAGAAGGCCCGCGAGCTCTCGCAGGCCAGCCAGTTCAAGAGCGAGTTCCTGGCCAACATGAGCCACGAGCTGCGCACGCCCTTGAATTCGACGCTGATCCTGGCCAAGCTGCTGTCGGACAACAAGCCCGGCAACCTCAGCGCCGAGCAGGTCAAGTACGCACAGACCATTTACTCGGCCGGCAGCGACCTGCTGACGCTGATCAACGACATCCTGGATCTGTCCAAGATCGAAGCCGGGCAGGCCACGCTGGAGGTCGAGCAAGTGGCCGTCGCCCCGATGCTGCAACGTTTGCTGGAGCCTTTGCGGCCGATGGCGCAGGACAAGGGGCTGGCGCTGGAACTGGACATCGATCCGGCGGTGCCCGCCACCTTGCAGACCGATCCGCAACGCCTGGGACAGGTACTGAAAAACCTGCTGTCCAATGCCCTCAAGTTCACGCAGCGCGGCACGGTGGCCTTGCGGGTCTCGCGGGCCTCGCGCGACCGGGTGGCGTTTGCGGTGCAGGACACCGGCATCGGCGTGTCGGCGGATCAGCAGGAATTGATTTTCGAGGCCTTCCGCCAGGCCGACGGCAGCACGCACCGCAAATTCGGCGGCACGGGGCTGGGCCTGTCGATTTCGCGCGATCTTGCCACGCTGCTGGGCGGCAGCATTTCAGTGGCCAGCACGCCGGGGCAAGGCAGCGTGTTCACGCTGGAGCTGCCGCTGCGGCTGGAAGGCACGCGCTCGGTGCCGGGCGCGCGCAGCGTGGCGGCGCCCGCGATGTCGTCCGCGTCCGCGTCCTCGTCCGCGTTCGTGCACGCCGCGCCCGTGGCTTTCCCGGGCGACGCGCCGGACGAGCCGGCCCGTCGGGCGGACGCCCTTGTCGCCGGCACAACGCGCGATGCGTTCGCCACGACGGCCGCTTCCGATACGGCCGACCCTTCGGGCGCCAACGAGCGCAGGATCCTCGTCATCGAGGACGATGAGCGCTTTGCGGCCATTCTTGGCGATCTGGCGCGCGAGATGGGCTTTGGGTGTTCGGTGGCCCACACCGCCACGGACGGCCTGGCACTTGCCTCGCGAGAGCGTCCCAACGCCATTGTGCTGGACATCAATCTGCCTGACTTCTCGGGCCTGGGTGTCCTGGACCAGCTCAAGCGCAATCCGCAGACTCGCCATATTCCGGTTCACGTGGTGTCGGTGGCCGACTATGCCCGCGAAGCCATGGGCCGTGGCGCGGCCGGCTACGCGTTGAAGCCGGTCAAACGCGAGGAACTGGTTCACGCGTTGCAGCGCCTGGAGGCCAAATTCACCCGTCATGTGCGGCATGTGCTGGTGGTGGAAGACGACGATCGACAGCGCGAGAGCGTGCGCCAGTTGCTGGCCCGCAACGATGTCGAGATCGCGCCGGCGGCCACGGCCGCGGATGCGCTGGCGCTGCTGCGCCAGACGACCTTCGACTGCGTCGTCATGGATCTGAACCTGCCCGACATGAGCGGCTACGAGCTGCTGCAGCAGATGACCGAGCAGGAGGGCGTGTCGTTCCCGCCGGTCATCGTCTATACGGGCCGCGCGTTGTCCCGCGATGAAGAGCAGCATTTGCGGCGCTTCTCCAAGTCCATCATCATCAAGGACGCACGCTCGCCCGAACGCCTGCTGGATGAAGTCACGCTGTTCCTGCACCAGGTGGAAGCAGAGTTGCCGCCCGAACAGCGGCAGATGCTGGAGCTGGCCCGCAGCCGGGATTCCGCGCTGGAAGGGCGTACCGTGCTGGTGGTGGAAGACGACGTGCGCAACGTGTTCGCGTTGTCCAGCATCCTGGAGCCCACCGGCGTGCGCGTGGAGATTGCGCGCAACGGCCGCGAGGCGTTGGACGCGCTTGGCCGCGCCGGATCGGACGGCCGGCCGGTCATCGACCTGGTGCTGATGGACATCATGATGCCCGAAATGGACGGCTACACGGCGATGCGCGAGATACGCAAGCGGCCCGAATGGCGGCGCCTGCCGATCATCGCGCTGACCGCCAAGGCCATGAAGGACGACCAGGAGAAATGCCTGGCTGCCGGCGCCAACGACTACATCGCCAAGCCGTTGGATGTGGAACGCCTGCTGTCGCTCGTCCGTGTCTGGATGCGCAGCTGACGCGCCCGTCCGCGTCATGCCCTGTTGACCACCACCATGCCATCCACCGCCAAAGCGCGTATCGCAGACATCGAGCAACGGCTGTTGCTCGATGCGATCTATCACCGCTATCACTATGACTTTCGCGAGTACGCGCAGGCGTCGCTGAAGCGGCGCCTGCAAAGCGCGCTGACGCAGTTCGGCTGCAAGACGCTGTCGCAATTGCAGGACCGCGTGCTGCACGACCCGCCGGTATTCACCGCGCTGCTGCAGTTCCTGACGGTGCAGGTCAGCGACATGTTCCGCGACCCGGAGTATTTCCTGGCGTTGCGCAACGAGGTCTTGCCGATTCTGCGCACCTATCCGTCGATCAAGGTGTGGGTGGCGGGGTGCAGCGCGGGTGAAGAAGTCTATTCGCTTGCCATCCTGCTGGCTGAAGAGGGCCTGCTTGAGCGCGCGATGATCTACGCGACCGACATCAATCCGCATGCGCTGCGCGCCGCCGAACAGGGCATTTTCGATATGGACCGGGTGGCTGCCTTTTCCGCGAACCATGTCCGGTCTGGCGGCCGCAGTTCGCTGTCGGACTACTACACCGCCCGGTACGGGCGGGTGGTGTTCGACAAGCGCTTGCGCGAACACATGGTCTTTTCCGATCACAGCCTGGCCACGGATAGCGTGTTCGCCGAGGTCCATCTGATTTCCTGCCGCAATGTGCTGATCTATTTCGAGCGCGATCTCCAGAGCCGGGCGCTGGGCCTGTTCCACGATGCGCTGGTCCATCGAGGTTTCCTGGGGCTGGGGTCGCGGGAGTCCCTGCGATTTTCCTCGCAGGCCGGCAATTTCGATGATTTCGTGCTGGACGACCGCATCTACCGCAAGAAGGCGGGGCGATGACGGCGGCCGCGTCCGTTTCGCGTATGCCGGCGGCGGCCAGCCCCTGGGAGGCGATCGTCATTGGCGGATCTTCCGGCGCGATCGATGCGTTGAATACGCTGCTGCCTGCGTTGCCGGCGGACCTGGATGCCGCGGTCATCGTCGTGTTGCATCTGGTGCGCGACCGGCGCAGCCTGCTGGTCGATATTTTCCGCGAGCGCTGCGCCTTGACGGTGCAAGAGGCCGAAGACCAGCTTCCCATCCGCCCCGGCCATCTCTATTTCGCGCCGCCCGACTACCACTTGCTGGTGGACCAGGGCCCAAGGCTGGCGCTGTCGGTCGGCGAACCGGTGTACTTTTCCCGGCCGTCGATCGACGTGCTGTTCGAGTCCGCCGCCGACGGCTATGGAGAGAAATTGCTGGGCGTGTTGCTTTCCGGAGCGAATGGCGACGGCGCGGCCGGCCTGGCCGCGATCCATGCCGCAGGCGGCCGCACCGTGGTGCAGGCGCCGTCCAGCGCGGCCATGCCCGTCATGCCCCAGGCGGCGCTGGCGCGCCAGCCGGCGCACGAAGTGCTGACGCCCGGTGAAATCGCCACGCTTTTTGCTCAACTGCGCACATCGCGCCTGCCGTAATCCCAACCTGTTCCGACACCATGTTCCTGACATCCGCCAAACCGCAAGACGAACGCATCAAGTGCCTGCTGGTCGATGACGTCCCGGAAAACCTGGTCGCGCTGGAAGCGCTGCTGGAGAGCGGCCGGGTCGAAGTGCTGAAAGCGCAATCCGGGCCCGAGGCCCTGGAACTGCTGCTGCATCACGGCGATGTGGCGCTGGCGCTGCTGGATGTGCAAATGCCCGATATGAACGGCTTCGAGCTGGCCGAGCTGATTCGCGGCAGCGAGCGCACGCGCCACATTCCGCTGATTTTCATAACCGCCGGCTCGCGCGAGCAGAACTGGCAATTCCGTGGCTACGAAAGCGGCGCCGTCGATTTCCTGTACAAGCCCATCGATCCGCGCATGCTGAGCATGAAGGCGAACGTCTTCTTCGAACTGCATGAGCGCAAGCGCGCGTTGGCCAAGCAGCTGGACGAGCGCACCGAGGCCTTGCGCATCAACGAGATGTTCATGGCCGTGCTAAGCCACGATCTGCGCACCCCGCTGCAATCCATCGTCATGGGAGCGGCACTGCTGCAGCGCCAGAACGACGACGCGCGCGTGGCCAGCGTGGCGCAGCGCATGATCCAGAGCAGCGAGCGCATGGCCCGCCTGATCGATGACCTGCTGGACGTCACGCGCATCCGGCAGGCGGGCGGCCTGACGCTGGAGCCGGCATGGATGTCCCTTGACGCCTTGCTGCAACGTACCGTCGAAGAAGTGCAGACGGGCTACCCCGGCCGCCAGATTGAATGCCAGTGCGGCGGCAACCTGGCGGGCGCCTGGGACGCCGCGCGTCTGTCCCAGGTATTCAGCAACCTGGTGGGCAACGCGCTGCACCACGGCAGCCGCGACATCCCCGTGCGCATTCGGGCTGACGGGACGGCGGCTGACCGCGTGGCCGTCACGGTCAGCAACGGGGGCAGCATTTCCCCGGCATTGCTGCCCCACCTGTTCAACCCGTTCCGGGGCGGCGAGCGCCATGCCGAAGGGCACAAGGGCTTGGGCCTGGGCCTGTTCATTGCGCAGCAGATCGTCTTGAGCCACGGCGGCCGCATCAGTGCGTCGTCGGCAGACGGCTTGACGCATTTCCGGGTGGACCTGCCGCGTGAGGTGACGCGCGACGGCGGGTAGGGCCGCCGCGCGGCGTGGCGCCGGTTCCTGGCCGGATCAGAATTCCGCTGACACCGACAACAGTACCGTCAGCGGCGCGCCGACGGTCAGGCCTTCACGCGCGGCGGACTGCCAATAGTCCTTGTTGAACACGTTTTCCACGGTTGCGCGGACCACCATCGGTGTGCCGTTGGCCTTGAACGCATAGCGCGCGCCCACGTCGAAACGCGTCCACCCCGGAATCTGCTGCGTATTGCCGACATCCACGTACTGCTGGCTGGTGCGCAACATCCGCGCCGTCAATGTCAGGCCCGGCAGGAACGGCGTGTCCCATTCCGCCGCGGCATTGAATTGGAAGCGCGGCACCGCAGGCGCCACATTGCCGTTGTTCACGCCGCCTTCCGTGCGCGTCAGGCGTCCATCGGTGTACGCCACGCCACCCAGCAGGCGGACGCCCGGCGCGGCGTCGCCTTGCACCAGGAATTCCAAGCCGCGGTTGCGCTGCTGGCCATTCGAGACATAGCGGCGGCTGACGGGGTCCAGGTAGCTGCTGGGCTTCTCGATCTGGAAGGCGCTGAGCGTGGTGAAGAAATTGCCGAAGTCGTATTTGCCGCCGACTTCGAACTGTTTGGAGATCTCCGGCGGGAACATCTGTCCGGCATTGATGGCGCCTTCCGGCGCGGTGCCGCCCTGGCTGAGGCCTTCGATGTAATTGCCGTACAGCGACAGCTGCTGCGTGGGCCGGACCGTCAACGCGAACGCCGGCGTGACGGCTGATTTCTCGTACTCTGAAGCGGTGCGCCCCGTGGCGGCGTCAAAGTTGGTGGACTCGATCCGCTGGTGCCGCACGCCCGCGATGACCTGGACCCGGTCGTCGGCGAACGAGATCTTGTCGGCCAGCGCAATGCTGTAGAGCCGGGATTCGCTGGTCTTCGGCAGGTCGTCCGGCCGGGCGATGTCCGGTTTCGGCAAGTCGGCGGGGTGGTACAGGTTCGAGAAGACGGTGCTTGAGCGGATGCGGGCCGAGGAATAGTCGATTGCCAGGGCGCTGGCCGAAAGCGACGGCTCGTGCTTGACCGGCCCGGTGTTGAAACGGCCGCGCACACCGATTTCTCCCGTCTTGCTGAGCAGCGACTCGTTCAGGCGGGCGGGGACGGCGCCGATGTCGCCCGTGCTGTCCAGCATCAGCCAACTGGTCTGCATGCTTTCAAAATCGTGCTTGCGAGCGCCCACGGCGCCATATACCGTCCAATCCGGCGTCACGTCGAATTCGGCTCTGAGGGCGCCGGACCATTCCTTTGTCTTCCAGTAGGTCCAGGATGGGAAGAAATTGCGACGCGCATCGGGCGCCGCGCCGATGTCCATCCCGGGCTCGGGCGGGAACAGCAGTCCGCTGCGCGCGTCGGTGGTCCGGTTCTGGTAGTTGATGTCGCCGTCGATACGAAACCGCTCGCTCTGGTAGTCCAGGCCCAGGGCGACCGCGCCCAGGTCTTCCTTCGAACCGTCCTGGGGCAGGTCGCCGCCGCTGCCGGCCACGTTCAGGCGCACCCCCCATTCCTGATCGTCCCCATAACGGCGCGCCAGGTCGGCATGAACGCCAAACTGGGAGTCGCCGATGTAGGTCAGCGTGTAGCGATTGAGCGGGTCGGGGCCGGCGCGCTTGGGCACGAGGTTGATGGCGCCGCCTACGGAGCCATAGGGCGCCATACCGTTGAGCAGCGCGTTCGGGCCGCGCAGGACCTCCACGCGTTCGACGCCGATCAACGAGCTTGAATTGCGCGGCGAGACGCCGTACAGGCCATTGAACGCGACGTCGTAGTTGAACAGGGAGAAGCCGCGGATATTGAATTCGTCGCGCCCGGCGCCGCGCGAATAGGTATTGCGGACGGAAGGGTCGTTGACCAGCACATCGCCGATGTTCTGCGCCTGTTGATCTTCAATCAGCTTGGCGGTGTACTGGGTGGCGCTGAAGGGCGTGTCCAGGTCGCCCAGATTGCCCAGCAGCCCAACGCGCCCGCCGCTGGCGACCTGGCCGCCGGCATACACCGGTGGCAAGCCGGTGGAGAGCGCGCTGGCGGTCACCGTCACGGTGTCCAGCAGCGCGGTGCCGGTTTCGCTAACGGCTTCCAGCCGGTACTGATTCGGGGCCTCGCGCGCGGCGCGCAAGCCTGTGCCGGCCAGTGCCACATTCAGCGCTTCGGGGCGGGAATACTGCCCGCGCACGCCGCCGCTCTGGCGTCCGGCCAGCAGGTCCCGGGGCGCGGCCAGCAAGATGCCCGATTCGTTGGCCAGGCGCGTCAGCACCT
This sequence comes from Achromobacter sp. MYb9, assembly GCF_002975275.1. Classification (GTDB taxonomy): domain Bacteria; phylum Pseudomonadota; class Gammaproteobacteria; order Burkholderiales; family Burkholderiaceae_B; genus Achromobacter. The sequence continues at coordinate 241,014 of NZ_PCOQ01000007.1, forward strand.
GGTTCAACGGCGCTGCGGGAATGTCGAACGTCTGCCGCTCGGCGGCTTGGCTGGCTTCGGTGGGCGCGGGCTGCGCATGCGGCGCCGGCGTCCAGAGGGCCGAGAGGGCAGCGGCCAGCGCCAACGGCAGCAAGGGGCCGCGGCGCGGGCCGCGCCACGCCATGGGCCGCGCGGCAGGCTGGGCGGAAATGGTCAGGGCAGGCGGGAAACGATGGGGCATGACGGAATCTGTGCGCTCGATCAAGGGATGGGAAGGAAGCGAGAGGCGCGGCGGCGGCGACGCGAACGGAAACGCCGTGCGGCGGCTGGACTCTCGGACTCTCACTTTCCTTAATCGAACGAGGCGGCGAAATGCGGAACCGCCAAGCCCCATTATTTTTTTGCAGCGTCAATCCGACTTCAATCGCGGTTCGATGCTTACCCACCAAGGCAGGGCGCGGCTCAGGCGGATGGGCAGCACCGAAGCCAGCATGTCGAGCGCGCGATTCGCGTCATCCAGGGGATAGCTGCCAAATACGCGCAATTGCCCCACCTGGGGCGAAACGCCCAAGTGTCCGGCGTGGTAGCGGCGCAGTTCAGCGACGACGTCGGCCAGGGGCGTGCCGTCGGCCAGCAGCAGGCCGTTGCGCCAGCTTTCCCGCGCGGGGTCGGCCGGCATCAGCGGCTGCAGCGCATCGGCGGTGAATCGAACCTGGCGGCCGGTCGGCACGACCGCGCTTGCGCCGGCGCCCGCCGGGGTCACGCGGACGGCGCCGTCATAGACGGCGACCAGGATCCCGGCATCGCCATGGCTGACGGAAAAGCGCGTTCCCAAGGCCTGCAGCCGGCCCTCGGCGGTATCGACGACAAAGGGGCGTAGCGGATCTTTGCCGGTATCGACCAGTATTTCTCCCGCCACCAATTCCAGGCGGCGCTGCGTGTCGCTGTAGGCCAGATTGAACCCGCTCAGGGCCTTGATCCAGACCGTGGTGCCGTCGGGCAGGGCAACTTGCGGCGTTTCTCCCACGCCGGCGCGATAGTCCGTGCCCCACAGCGATGCCAGGGCGGACAAGGGCGTTTGGCGCCAGCCGGTCCATCCCAGCCAGGACAGCCCAAGGCCGCCGGCCAGACCCAGCAACACCTGCCGCCGCCGGCGTGGCGCGGCACTGACGGTCTGGTGAAATGCCGCGACAGCAGCGTCGCGGTCCGGGCTGGCTTGCAGCGGAGCGAAGCGGCGGCCGACACGTTCGACGTAGCGCCACGCCTGCTGATGCGCGTCATCGCGGGCCAGCCACTGTTTCCATTTCTGTTGGTCGGCGGCCGAAGCGTCTCCGGTGCGCAGCAAGGCATACCACTCGGCGGCTTCTTCCATTGCACGGTGCGAGGGCTCGGGCGAGGCCATGACGGTCATGGCGTGGAGGGCACGGCAGCGGCGGTCGGGGAAACCGGCACAGGTGGCGCGTCGGCCAGGCCTGCGGTCAGCCGGGCTTCAAGCTTCATGCAGCAGAGCATGGCCTGCGCGACATACTTGCGCACCATGCGTGATGACACGTTGAGCGTCGCGGCGACTTCGTTGTCCGTCATGTCGCAGGCGACCGCCATGACGAAGGCGTGCGCCACCTTGGGCGGCAATTCACGAAGCATGGCGTCGATTTCGCCCAGGGCCTCAAGCACCATGGCCTGTTGTTCCGCGGAAGCGGCCGTGGGTTCCGGCTGTGCCGCCAACGCTTCCAGCCACGCTTGTTCCAGGCTGCGCCGGCGCCACAGGTCGACACACATGCCATTGGCCATTTTGCGCAGGTAAGCGCGGGCTTGCTGCGGGTTCTCGAAATGGCACGGCCGTGTCAGCAGGCGCACGAACGCGTCATGCGCCAGATCCGCGGCATCGGCGGCATTGCCCAGACGCCAGTTCACCCAGGCGAGCAGCCAGTGATGATGATTGCCGTATAGATGCTCGAAGTCCTGGGATAAACCTGGTGATGCGCTCACGATTTCGCCCGCTCACGATAGGGGGCCGCACCATTGCCAATGCGAACACGTATCAATTAATAAATGAGCGCAGATTATGGCGTGCCGCGGACCGCCTTGGCAACCCTGGGGAAAACCGAGTGTGGCGCGCCGGCCTCAGGCTGCCAAAAGGCGCATGCCTTGGGCGCGGCGCTTCCATGACGCATCGCGTGGGCGGTCAGCCTGCCGTCATCACGCCATCAACCATGCGCATCAGATCCAGCGGGTTGCCGCGCTTCACGCCGTCGGGCAGCAGCGCATCGGGCAGGTCCTGGTAGCAGACCGGGCGCAGGAAGCGGCGGATTGCCGTGGCGCCCACCGAGGTGGAGGCGGCATTCGACGTGGCGGGGAAGGGGCCGCCATGCACCATGGCGTGGCTGACTTCGACGCCGGTCGGGTAGCCGTTGGCCAGGATGCGGCCGGCCTTGCGTTCCAGCACGGGCAGCAGCGTTTGCGCCTGCGTTACATCGGCATCGTCCACGAAAATCGTGGCGGTGAGTTGGCCTTCCAGGTGTTCGGCCACGGCCTTCATTTGCGCAATGTCCTTGCAAGCGACGACCAGCGAGGCCGGGCCGAAGACTTCGGCTTCGAGTTCGTGCGAGGCCAGGAAGCGGTCGGCCTGGGTGCCGAAGACGACGGCGCCGGCGGCATTGGCGGCCGGTTTCGAAGCTTCGCCACGGCCCAGCGTGGCAACGCTGGCGTGCTTGGCCAGTGCGTCGGCGCCTTCCTGGTAGGCGGCGAAGATGCCCGGGGTCAGCATGGTGGCCGCGCCCTTGGCCTGGACCGCTTGCGCGGCGGCCTGGCGGAAGCGTTCCAGCGCGGGACCTTCGATGCCGATGACCAGGCCGGGGTTGGTGCAGAACTGGCCGACGCCCATGGCCAGCGAATCCACGAAGCCGCGGGCGATGGTTTCGGCGCGTGCCTCAAGTGCGGCCGGCATCAGGAACACCGGGTTGATGCTGGACATCTCGGCGTAGACGGGAATCGGCACGGGGCGCGCGTTGGCGGCCGCGACCAGCGCCAGGCCGCCGCGGCGAGACCCCGTGAAGCCGACGGCGGTGATGGCGGGGTGCGTCGCCAAAGCGGTGCCGATTTCGCTGCCGGCGCCGAACAATAGCGAGAACGTGCCTTCGGGCAGGCCGTGGTGCGCGACGGCGGCCTGGATTACGCGGCCGACCATTTCAGAGGCGCCCGGGTGGGCGTTGTGGGCCTTGACGATGACGGGGCAACCCGCGGCCAGTGCCGACGCGGTGTCGCCGCCGGCCACAGAGAAGGCCAACGGGAAGTTGCTGGCGCCGAAGACGGCCACGGGGCCAAGCGGCACATTGGCCAAGCGCAGGTCGGCGCGCGGCAAGGGCTGGCGGTCGGGCTGGGCGGGGTCGATGGTGGCGTCCAGGAAGTAGCCGTCGCGGACCACGCGGGCGAACAGGCGCAGTTGGCCGACGGTGCGGCCACGTTCGCCCTGTAGGCGGGCCACGGGCAAACCGGTTTCCTGGTGGGTGCGTTCAATCAGCGCGTCGCCCAGCGCCAGGATGCCTTCCGCGATGGTCTCCAGGAACTGCGCGCGCGTTTCCAGCGGTGTCGCGCGGTAGGGATCAAACGCGGCACGGGCCAGTTCGGCGGCGCGTGCGACGTCGTCGGACGAACCGGCGGGGAAGCCGGGCTCCAGGCGTTCGCCCGTGGCGGGATTGATGGCGTGTTGGGCGGCGCCCGAGCCCAGGACGGCGGTGCCGCCGATCAGCATTTGGCCGGTCAAGGTCATGAGGATTCTCCGAAAAAAAGCGCCCCCGAATCGGGGGCAGGAATGCGTGGCGGTGTTGCGCGCCTGGCTAGCGGCTTACTGCGGGCCGAGCTTCTTGATCAGGGCGTTAAGCATTTCAAGCTCTTCGCCGGTCAGGTCGGTCAGCGGGGCGCGCACGGGGCCAGCGTCGTGGCCGACCAGCTTGGCGCCGGCCTTGACGATGCTGACGGCGTAGCCGGCCTTGCGATTGCGGATTTCCAGGTACGGCAGGAAGAAGTCATCCAGCAGGCGGTTGGTGGTGGCCGAGTCCCCGGCGGCGATGGCGCGGTAGAAATCCATGGCGGTCTTGGGCACGAAGTTGAAGACGGCCGACGAGTAGACGGGCACGCCGAGTGCGCGGTAGGCGGCGGCATAGACCTCGGCGGTGGGCAGGCCGCCCAGGTACGAGAAGCGGTCGCCCATCTTGCGGCGGATGCGGACCATGGCTTCGATGTCGCCGATGCCGTCCTTGAAGCCGACCAGGTTGGGGCAGCGATCGGCCAGTTGGGCCAGGCTGTCGGCCGACAGGCGGGACTGGGCGCGGTTGTAGACGATGACGCCGATCTTGACGGAGTTGCAGACCTGTTCGACGTAAGCGGCGATGCCGTCTTGCGAGGCTTCGGTCAGGTAGTGGGGCAGCAGCAGGATGCCCTTGGCGCCTTGGCGCTCGGCTTCCTGGGCGTAGGCGATGGCGGTGCGGGTGGGGCCGCCTGCGCCTGCGAGGATGGGCACCTTGCCGGCGCAGGTCTGGACGGCGGTGCGGACGACGTCCGAATACTCCTGGGGGGCCAGGGAGAAGAACTCGCCGGTGCCGCCGGCGGCGAAGAGGGCGGTGGCGCCATACGGAGCCAGCCATTCAAGGCGGGCGGCGTAGCTCTTGGCGTTGAAATCGCCGTTCTGGTCAAAGTCCGTCACGGGGAAGGAGAGCAGTCCTTCCGACACAATTTCCTTGAGTTCCTGCGGGGTAGTCATAGCGCGATCGTCCGGTGTGTCCGCTGCGGCCTGGTGTTGCGGCCTTGAACGGTGGGCGGGGGTTGAAAAGGTAAGTCATCGTACAACATGAATTTAATCGTTTCAAGACCCGTTTCCCTATGAAGCCACTTGTAGACAAGGGGAAACCCGAAATTTATTTCTGGTACTGTTCGAGGATATTCTCTTAGTTGTACGATAACGTATCGGATGCGGTCTACGCGCATCCCCATGTGAAAGGATTCTTCATGCAGGTTGCGGCAGACCAAGCGCCGGTGCTTATCAAGATTCACCCCCAGGACAATGTGGCGATCGTGGCCAACGAGGGCGGCTTGCCCGCCGGCACCGAATTGCCCGACGGGCTGCGGTTGGTGGACACGGTGCCGCAGGGGCACAAGGTTGCGTTGACCGATCTGGCCGAAGGCGACGCCGTCGTGCGCTACAACGTGGTGGTCGGCTTCGCCGCGAAAGCGTTGCCGCGCGGCAGCTGGATCAATGAACGCGTCACGACCATGCCGGCGGCGCGCACGTTGCAGGATCTGCCCGTGGGCACGCGCATTGCGCCGTTGCCGCCGCTGGAAGGCTATACCTTCGAAGGCTATCGCAACGCGGACGGCACCGTGGGTACGCGCAACATTCTGGCCATCAGCACGACCGTGCAGTGCGTGCAGGGCGTGGTCGAACACGCGGTGGCGCGGATCCGGCAGGAAATGCTGCCGCGCTATCCCAATGTGGACGATGTGGTCGGTATCGAGCACACCTATGGCTGCGGCGTGGCCATCGATGCGCCCGGCGCCGCGATCCCCATCCGCACCCTGCACAACATTGCGCGCAACCCGAATTTCGGCGGCACGTCGATGGTGGTCAGCCTGGGATGCGAAAAGCTCCAGCCCGAACGCCTGCTGGCGCCGGGCGCCATCCCGATCCGCGCGGGCGAAAGCATGGGCGCCGAAGGCGAGGGCGTGGACACCATCGTATTGCAGGACGAAGAGAACGTCGGCTTCCAGTCCATGATCGATCTGATCATGCGCACGGCCGAACGCCATCTGCAAAAACTGAACGCGCGCCGGCGGGAAACGTGTCCGGTGTCGGACCTGACCGTCGGAGTGCAGTGCGGGGGCAGCGACGCGTTTTCCGGCGTGACCGCCAACCCGGCCGTGGGCTTTGCGACGGACCTGCTGGTGCGGGCGGGCGGCACGGTCATGTTTTCCGAGAACACCGAAGTGCGCGACGGCATCGACCAGCTGACCGCGCGCGCCGCCACGCCCGAGGTGGCCGAGGCGCTGGTGCGCGAGATGGCCTGGTACGACGATTACCTGCAGCGGGGCATGGCCGATCGCAGCGCCAATACCAGTCCGGGCAACAAGAAGGGCGGCTTGTCGAACATCGTCGAAAAGGCGATGGGGTCGATCGTGAAGTCGGGCTCGTCGCCCATCCATGGGGTGCTGTCGCCCGGCAACCGCCTGACGCAAAAGGGCCTGATATTCGCGGCCACGCCCGCCAGCGATTTCATCTGCGGCACTTTGCAGTTGGCCGCGGGCATGAACCTGCACATTTTCACCACCGGCCGCGGCACGCCTTACGGGCTGGCCCAGGTGCCGGTGATCAAGGTGGCCACGCGCGACAGCCTGGCGCGCCGCTGGCATGACCTGATGGACGTGAACGCCGGGCGCATCGCCACGGGCCAGGCCACGATCGAAGACGTGGGCTGGGAGCTGTTCCGGCTGATGCTGGATGTGGCCAGCGGCCGGCAGCAGACCTGTGCGGAAAAGCTCAAGCTGCACAACGCGCTGGCGCTGTTCAACCCCGGCCCGGTGACCTGAGACCCGCACGCAGCCTTGCCGCATTGCCATCGCAATACACCGATAACAGAGGAGACACCGATGGAGCATGCCCCCTTGGCCCAGCCCGGCCGCCGCCGGTTGCTGGGCGCCGCATTGGCGCTGGGACCGGCCGCGCTGGCACAAGCGCAGTCGTTCAGCTTTACGCCGCAGCAGCGTTATCCGGACCCGTCCGTGCGCATCCTGGACCCGGAATTTTCCAAGTACCGCATCTACAGCAGCAGCGTCGAGCAACTGGCCAGCGGCTTTCGGTGGCTGGAAGGGCCCGTCTGGGTCGGCGACGGGCGCTATCTGCTGGTGTCCGACATTCCCAACGACCGCATCTTGCGTTGGGACGAAACCACGGGCGCGATCAGCGTCTTCCGTCAACCCGCCAACTTCAGCAACGGACTGGCGCGCGACCGGCAAGGCCGCTTGCTGGCCTGCGAACACCTGACGCGGCGCGTCACGCGCACGGAGTACGACGGGTCGATCACCGTGTTGGCCGACCGCTTCGACGGCAAACGCTTCAATTCGCCCAATGACATCATCTGCCAGCGCAATGGCGCCGTCTGGTTCACGGACCCGCCGTTCGGCATCGGCGGCCACTGGGAGGGCGACAAGGCCAAGCCCGAACTGCCGCATGGCGTGTACCGCATCGACCCGTCGGACGGCCGCGTGACGCGCGCGATGGACGATCTGGCCGGCCCAAACGGACTGTGCTTTTCGCCCGACGAAAAGCTGCTGTACGTGGTGGAGTCGCGTCATCAGCCCAATCGCGTGATCTGGGCCTACGACGTGGGCGCGGACGGCGCATTGTCGGGCAAGCGGGTGGTGGTGGACGCGCAAGGCCCCGGCGCCATCGACGGCATCAAGTGCGACGAGGACGGCAACCTGTGGTGCGGCTGGGGCAGCAACGGCGCGCCCAATGCCAAATCCGACGAGCTGGATGGCGTGATGGTGTTCAACCCCGCCGGCAAGCCCATCGGCCACATCCGGCTGCCCGAGCGCTGCGCCAACCTGTGTTTTGGCGGCGCCAAGCGCAACCGCCTGTTCATGGCCAGCAGCCATTCCCTTTACGCCCTGTACGTTGAAACGCGGGGCGCCGCCTGAGTTTTGCGCAAGGTGGCGATACAGCCGCCTGCGCCCGATTGACCGACAACACATCAAACCGTGTGGAGACAGCATGAATGTAAGCAAGAGGCAATTCCTGGGCGGCGCCGCGGCGCTTTGCCTGTCGCCGTGGGTGCCCGCCTGGGCGCAACAGGCCAACGCATCGACGGCCGGCGCCGCCGCCAACTGGCCGACGCGCCCCGTGCGCATCATCGTGCCGTACCCGCCCGGCGGATCGTCGGACATCATCGCGCGCATCCTGGCGCCGCGCCTGGCCGACGCGCTCAAGCAGACGGTGGTCGTGGAGAACAAGCCGGGCGCCAACGGCAACCTGGGCGCCGGCCTGGTCGTGCAGTCGGCGGCGGAAGGCCATACCGTGCTGTTGTGCGACGTGGGTGCGCTGGCGATCAGCCCGTCCGTCTACACCAAATTGTCGTTCGACCCGTCCAAGGACCTGCGCGCCGTCAGCATGCTGGCGTATTCGCCGCACGTGCTGGCCGTGCATCCCGACGTGCCGGCCAAGACCGTGCAGGAACTGGTGGCGCTATCGAAGCAGCAACGCCTGAACTTCGCCGTGACGGCGATCGGCAGCGCGCCGCACCTGGCCGCGGTCGCGGTGCAACAGGCCACCGGCGCCCAATGGGAATACGTTCCTTACAAGGGCGGTTCACAGGCGGTCACGGACACGATCGGCGGGCAGACGCAGGTCATCATGAACGGCCTGCTGGCCACGTTGCCACACATCAAGGCGGGCAAGCTGCGGCCGATCGCGATTTCCAAGGGCGAACGCATGCAATTGGTGCCGGACATCCCGACCATTTCGGAGCAGGGCGTCAAAGGATTTGAATCGGGCACGTGGCAAGGCGTGATGGCGCCCGTCACGACGACGGATCCCGTGGCGGAAAAGCTGGCGATGCTGATGGCGCAGATCGTCAACCAGCCGGACGTGAAGGCGCAGTTGAACGAGCAGGGCGCCGAGATCGTGACCCGCAATCCCGCCGAGCTGACGCAGTTCTTCAACAGCGAGCGCGCCCGTTGGGCCAAGGTGGTGCAAAGCGCCGATATCCGGTTGGATTGACCCTGACGGCGGGCGCTGCGTCTTGCGATGCGGTAAGGATGGGCGCACACTGACCGGCATGCCGTCTTGTCACGGAGCCGTCATGAAAGCCCTGATTCTTGCTGCGTCGATGGCGCTGGCCGCTGCTCCCGCCCTGGCGCGGGACGGCGTGCCAAGCGTGCCGCAGCCGCCGCCGTCGGCGCGCACGTTGCCAGATGCATGTCTGGGAACCTCGTGCCCGAAGACGGTGGATCCCGGGCGCAGCCCCGCGCCATGCCTGGGTACGTCTTGTTCGGGGGCCGGTTCTTCGGTGCCGGGGGCGAAACCGGGCGCAAGCCAGGCGCCCGCCCCATGGAGCGGACCGGCCCAGCCCCGGCTTCCACCGATGCCATCGCGCTCCGGGCAGCCCATCGGACCATTGACGCCAGGGCCCGCATTGCCGCGTTAGGAAATCGAACCGGACCTGCGTGCGCGGCAAGCTTGAAAAAATTCATGACGGCGCTTGTTGCGTAGCAACATAGCCTGCTATCTTCTTGCCCGTTACGCGTTCGCCGCACCCTGGGGACCTTATCCATGCCTGCCCGTCAACGCCTGTCCCTTGATCCCGCCCCGATGCCGCCGCCGTCCACCGACGCGTTAGGCTGCGCGGCCAGCAAATTGCTGGTGAATCAGCAATTCGAAGGCGGAGGCCTGACCTTCTATCGCAAGAGCACCGCCCGGGAACACTTCGGCAATGTCTCGACGCCGGCCTCCGACCGCGGTTTTCTCGTCGGCGTGGCGATGCAGGGCGGACACCGCCGGCGCATCCTGGAAGGCCATCACGCATCGACCCATGACTTCGACACCGGTTCGATCTACATCCGGGACTTCAACGACGACTATCGCGCCGACTTGAATGGCGGATTCGACTTCGTGCTGATCGAACTGTCGCGCGCGTTCATCGAGCGCGTGAACGACGAAAGAGGCGGGCCACGCATCAGCAGCCTGTTGCCGCGCGCGGGCTCGCACGACCCCGTATTGGCGCATCTGTCGAAGGTGGTGGGCTGCATGATGGAGCAGCCGGCGGAAAGCAGCGGCTTGTTCGTCGACCACCTGAGCCTGGCCATCGGCACCCATGTGCTTGAGCGCTACGGCGCGGGCGCGACTTCGGGCTGGGCGGACGCAGGCGGCGGCCGCGTGTTGTCGCGCAGCCTGGAAGCGCGTGCCAAGGACATGCTGTTGGCCACCGTGCGGGACGACAATTCCATTGCCGACATCGCCGAAGCCTGCGGCCTGTCGCGTAGCTACTTCATCAAGGCGTTCCGGCAAACGGTCGGTACGACGCCGCACCGCTGGCTGCTGGAGCAGCGCGTGCAAAAGGCCCAAGACCTGTTGCGCGCGCCCGGACGGTCCATCACCGATGTCGCGCAGTTGTGCGGTTTTGCCGACCAGGCGCATATGACGCGGGTGTTCACCAGCCTGGTGGGCGTGTCGCCGGGCGCCTGGCGCCGCGCTAACGCGTCGTAAGTCCGCCGTCGCGTCATTGCTCTTTCGTACAAAGCAGGGCGCAAGCGCGCAAGACGCGGCCGGCAGCGGCGCGCTACCGTTCGCGGTATCGTGCCGCTTTCCCGGAGGATCCGTGACTGAGTTCATCAACCATCTTGGCGCTTCTTCCGCCTCTGCCTGCCGTCCGGCCGATTTGCCGGCTTTGCATGCGCAGGCGTTTCCGATGCTGCCTCCCGCCTTGATGTTGCGGGCCGCGTCCTATGGCGAAGAAATTTCGGCGGCCAGCGGCAGTGTCCTGTTGAACTGCGGCGAGCGCGAGGGCGCGTTCTATGTCGTCCTGGAAGGGTATGTCGAGGTGCTGGAATGCGAGCCCGACGGCACGATGGAACGCCTGTTGACCCATCGCGACGGCGAGTTCACGGGCAGCCTGGACCTTTTCACCGACCGCCCCAACGCGGTGACGGTGCGCGCGGAATCCGCTAGCCGGTTGCTGCGCGTCAGCCGGGCGGGGCTGGCGCAATTGATCCTGGCCGAACCGGAATTTGCCGATGTCGTGTTGCGCGCCTTCATGCTGCGCCGGATCAGCTATCTGCGCCAACGGCCCTACGGCGGGGCTATCCTGCGTTCGACGACGAAGCCCGAACAGGAAGATTCCGTGCTGGATCTGGCGGTGATTGGCGGCGGTCCGGCGGGGCTGGCAGCAGCGAGTTACGCCGCGTCCGAGGGATTACACACGCTGTTGGTGGGCGGTTCCCTATGCGCCGCCGATTCCAGGCGCGCCGACATGTTGCCGGGCTTCCCGGGCACCATCTCGGGGTTGTGCGGTGGCGGCCTGCTGCGCAGGGCCGAGGTCCAGAGCCGCCGGTTCGGATCGCATGTGCTGCCCCTGCGCACGGCGCATGCATTCGATAGCGACTGTTATCCCTACCGCATTTCGCTGGACGACGGGCAGATCATCGAAACCCGCAGCCTGATTGTGGCGACGGGCATGCAGGACGGTTCGCGCCGGGGGGCGCCGGAGGCCAACACGGCATGGCTGGACGGCTGCCTGGACACGGATGATCGGGGCTACATCCATACGGGGCGCGCCGCGGCGGGTTCCATGCAGGCGAGGGCCTATGAAAGCTCGCAGCCTGGCGTGTTCGCGGTGGGCGCGGTGCGGGCGGGGTCGGTCAAGCACGTATTGGCCAGCATCGCCGAAGGCGCGGCCGCGGTGCGCGTGGTGCACCGCTTCCTGGACGCCTCGGCGCACTGAGGCCGCCGCGCCGTCAGGCCACGGGCCCCGGCTTGGCCTGGCGCATGTCCAACGCCAGGAAATGATGCACCACGGGCTTTTCCGGGCCGATGTGAAAGCGCTGGGCTTCGCCCTGCAAATCGGCGTCGGCCTGCGACACGCGCTGATGCTGGCGCAGGTGTTCCGCCCAGGACTCCACCAGGAACCACTCCTGAACCCGTTCGGGGTCGCTGGTATGTTCCGCGATGCCCCAGGCGTAAGCGCCGTCGCGCCGGCGTTCTTCCGCCACCGCCTTGAGCGCTTGCAGGAAAGCGGGGCGATCCTGCACGTGGATGCGGTATTCGATCTGCACCATGACGGGACCCCTGTCATGTTCGATCGGCGCATCCAGCAACGGTTCGGGCCAATGATTGGAGGGATCCAGATTGGCCTCGCCCTGGGGCAGGCGCATGCGGTGCAGCACGAGTCCGGCGACGAGCAGGCCGGCGGCGCCGGCAAGCAGGGTCGCCGGCACGCCGATTTCTTGCGCCAGCAAGCCCCAGCCCAGGCTGCCGGCGGCCATCGCGCCGTTAAAGACCATCAGGTAGATCGCCAGGCCCCGTCCGCGCACCCAGTTGGGCAGGATGGACTGGGCAACGCCGTTGAAGGTGGTCAGCGCGACGATCCAGCCCATGCCCAACAGCAGCAGCAGCAACACCGCCGCCCATTGCGGGGGCGCGAAGGACAGGGCCGCCATCACGACCGCCGTGAGGGCGGCGGCAACCAATACCAGGCCGTCCGTGTTCAGGCGCTGGCGCAGCTTGGGCAGGATGACTGCGCCCAGGATCGCACCGACGCCCACGGCGCCCAGCAAGATGCCGTAGAAGCCCGCGCTGCCGCCCAGCATGCGCCGCGCCACCAGCGGCAACAGCGCCCAGACGGAACTGGCGAAGATGAAGAACACGGCCGCGCGTAGCAGCACGACGTGCAGCTCATGGCTGGCGCGGGCGAAACGCACACCGGCGCGGAAAGCCCCGAAGAATTGTTCGGACAAGCCGTCGTCCACCTTCTTGGGCCGCTTCCACCAGAGCAGGGCGCCGATCACGAACACATAGCTGAGCACGTCCGCGCCGTACGCGGCGGCGGCGCCGAACGCGGCCAGCAGCAGGCCGCCCACGGCCGGGCCCAAGGCGCGCGCAATGTTGATGCCCAGCGAGTTCAGGCCCACCGCCGTTTTCAGTTCGGCCTTGGGCACCAGTTCGGGCACGATGGCTTGCCAGGTCGGGCCCATCAGCGCGGTGCCCACGCCGCCCAGGAAAGTCAGCGCGATCAGGTATTCCACGGTCAACGTGTTCGTCTTGGCCATCATCAGCAGGGTGAAACTGACGCAGGCCAGCAGCACCTGAATGACAATCAGAAACCGGCGCCGGTCCAGGATGTCGGACAGCACGCCGGCGGGGATGGCCAGCAGAAAGACCGGCAGCGTGGCGGCGGTCTGCATCATCGCGACCGCGGCGGGGTTGGACGATAGATCGGTGACGAGCCAGGCGCTGGCGACGTCGCGCATGAAGCTGCCGATATTGCCCAGGATGGTCGCGCCCCACAACACGGCGAACAGCGTGTGCTTGAGCGGGGCCATGCCGCCGACGGCGGCGGGCGGAGGGGTGTTGCGGTTAACGCTTGTCATGGGGGCGCCCCGTCAAGTCATGCCATGCGACCAGGACCCATGCCCCGGCCAATCCAAAGTGCTCATAGAACGCGTTCATGGTCATGAAACGCGCGTTGGCGGGCGCTTCCCAGTACCGGTTGGCCATCAGCGCCGCCGCGGCGGTGAAGCCGGCCAGCGCCAGGGCGCCCAGCCAGCGCAGCCGGCCGGCCAGGACCAGCGCGCTTGCGCCCAATTCCAGCAGAATAACGGCAGCGGCCGCCAGTGCGGCGGGCTGCAAGCCGAAATGCGCCATTTCCGCCTGGGCGCCATCGAAGTCCAGCAGCTTGACCATGCCGCCCTGCAGATAGGCGCCGCATAGCGCCAGCAGGGCAAGCCAATGGACGGCGCGCGAGGTCACTACCGCGCGCATCGTCATACGGCCCAGCATGCGCAACCCAGCGCACCCCAGAAGCCCTTCAGATCCGACACGGGCAGTCGGCTGGCCCAGGCGCCCGCGTGCTGATGGCCGTGGACATTGCAGTCGTTGGCGCACGCGCAGCCGGACGCGGCTTCGCGCACGGCGGCTTGCAGGGGCTTGCCTTCGGTGTCGCCCCAAGCGCCATAACCGCCGAACAGCCGCGTGGGCGACCAGTCCGGCATCGCGGGCGGCGGCACGGCCTCGTCGTGGGGGGTGAATTCGCCGGCGCCCCACACGACCTTGCCGCCCACGATGGTGAGCAGGCTGGCGGTGTCGGCGATGTCGGATTCCGGGCAGGCGAAAAAGTCGCGGTCGGGCACGATCAAGTCGGCCAGCTGGCCCTCGGCGATGCGGCCCTTCTTGCCTTGTTCGTTCGAGAACCAGGTGACGTTTTCGGTCCACATGCGGAGCGCGGCGTCGCGGTCCAGGCAATTGCGCTGCGGGGTCAACCGCAGGCCGCCGACCGTCTTGCCGGTGATCAGCCAGGACAGCGACACCCATGGGTTGTAGGACGCCACCCGCGTGGCGTCGGTGCCGGCGGACACGTTCACGCCTTGCTCCAGCATGCGCTTGACCGGCGGCGTGGCTTCGGCCGCGCCCGCGCCATAGCGCTCGACGAAGTACTCGCCCTGATAGGCCATGCGGTGCTGCACGGCCACGCCGCCGCCCAACGCCGCGATGCGGTCGATGGAGCGTTCCGAAATCGTCTCGGCGTGGTCGAAGAACCAGTTCAGGCCAGCCAGCGGCACGTCCCGGTTGACGCGTTCGAACACGTCCAGCGCGCGCGAAATCGTTTCGTCGTAGGTTGCGTGCAACCGCCACGGCCAGCGGTTTTGCGCCAGGATGCGCACGACTTCTTCCAGTTCGCCTTCCATTTCGGGTCCCATCTCGGGCCGTGGCTGGCGGAAGTCTTCGAAGTCGGCCGCGGAAAACACCAGCATTTCGCCAGCGCCGTTATGGCGGAAGTAGTCCGTGCCTTGTTTGTATTGCGACGTGGCGGTCCAGTTCAGGAAGTCTTCCTTTTCCTGCTTGGGCTTTTGCGTGAACAGGTTGTAGGCCAGGCGGATCGTCAACTGGCCGGCGTCGGCCAGTTGCTGGATGACCTGATAGTCCTCGGGGTAGTTCTGGAAGCCGCCGCCGGCGTCGATGGCGCCCGTGACGCCCAGCCGGTTCAGGTCGCGCATGAAATGGCGCGTGGAATTCAGCTGATAGTCGAACGGCAGCTTCGGGCCTTTGGCCAGGGTGGCATACAGAATCGATGCATTGGGCTTGGCCAGCAGCAGCCCCGTGGGGTTGCCGGCCGCGTCGCGCACGATCTCGCCGCCCGGCGGGGCCGGCGTGGTCTTGTCGTAGCCCACGGCGCGCAAGGCCGCGGCGTTCAGCAGCGCGCGGTCGTACAGATGCAGAATGAACACGGGCGTGTCGGGCGCCACCGCGTTCAACGCTTCGATGGTCGGCAAGCGCTTTTCGGCAAACTGATGTTCGGTGAAGCCGCCCACCACGCGCACCCACTGCGGAGCGGGGGTGATGGCGACTTGCCGGCGCAACATGGACATGGCGTCGGCCAGGCTCGTCACGCCGTCCCAGCGCAGCTCCATGTTGTAGTTCAGCCCGCCGCGGATGATGTGCAGGTGGTTGTCGATCAGGCCCGGCAGCACGCCGCGCCCGTTCAGGCCGATGACCTTCGTGCGCGGGCCGGCCAGCGGCAGGATGTCGGCGGCCGTGCCCACGCGCGTGAAGCGGCCGTCCTGGATGGCGACGGCGTCGGCCGTCGGGTTGGCGGGGTCTAGCGTCGTGAAGCGGCCCTGATGCAGGATCAGGTCGGGCGCGCCGAGGCGCGCGGTATCGGGGGTGTCAGGCATTGCGCTTGTCTCCACATGCATCCGGGGTCGATTGGGCGGGGTTGGCGGGGGGCTTGGGGCAACTGGGCAGCTCGCCGAACATGTGCGGTTTGACCTGCTGGTGAATCCAGGACGTGCGGGTGGCCTCGTCGGACAGCAGGCGTTTGACCAGCGGGGGAAGCTGTTCGCCCGCCAGGATGCCAAGCAGGCCTACCAGGGCAATCACGGGAGGCGCGGGAGACCGCACATTGAAAAGCGCATAGATAATCCCGACCAGCAGGCCGAGCCCCAATGAAACCAGGTAGACCTTCATCAGCGGACTCCGATCAGCCTTCGTGGGCGTTGAACATGGTCTTGGCGTAGATGATGCCCAGGCCATAGGCGCCGCCGAACCGCTTGGCGATGCCGGTCGTCATTTCGTAGGTATCCGTGCGTGCCCAGTCGCGCTGCATTTCCAGCAGGTACTGCAGCGCCGTGATCGGCTGGCCGCCCGCTTGCACGATACGCTCGATGGCGCGGTTGTGGGCTTCGACCGAGACGTCGCCGCACGCGTCGGTGATGACGTAGACCTCGAAACCCTGATCCAGCGCGGACAAGGCCGGGCCGACGATGCAGACGCTGGTCCACAGGCCGGCCAGCACGATGCGCTTTTTACCGATTTCGTTGACCCGCTTGATCACCGCGGCATCCTCCCACGTGTTCATGGACGTGCGGTCCAGCAGGGTCTGGCCGGGGAAGGGCTGGACGACTTCGTCGAACATCGGGCCCGAAAAGCTCTTTTCGGCAACCGTCGTGAGGATCGTGGACGCGCCGAAGCCTGCGGCGGCGTGGGCCACCAGCGCGGCGTTGTTGCGCAACGTGATGGCGTCGATGGAATGGGTGGCGAACGCCATCTGCGACTGGAAGTCGATCATGATGAGCGTGTGGTCCTTGGGGGAAAGCAGCTTGGCGCCGGGCGTGGGGGTAGCGGTGATGGGCATGGATGACTCCTGCGAATGCGTGGGTGGGAAAACCCCTGCAATGTGCCAGCGCGGCCACCGGGCGTATTGAACATTTGTCCGCCGGTTTGAAGATTGTGACTGCGCGGGCGGTGTGCATCGTGCCGGGTTCGCGTGCCTGGTCCGCGTTGGACTGCGCGGACGGCGCGCACGGCGCGGACGGCGCGACCCGCAATCGGGCGAAGCATGCACTGCATTGGTGCCAAACGCGTCGTTCCGGGGAGCCGCGATCTTCAAGCCTGGGCCGGCGTGGCCCGGTTTCCCAGGGGAAATTGTCGACAACGGTCAGCCTCCACGCTTGGCATGCAAGTTGCTTAATTATTTCAACGCACTATTGCTACTATCGAACGTCATGCCCGCCGGGCCAGGGGGCGGACGGCCCCGACGTTGTCAGCGTGACTTTGCAGTGTGGAGACTTTCATGAAGCATCTCATCAAGCACGTGACCCGCTACCGTTATGCCGCCCCGGTGAACTACAGCATCCAGACGCTACGGCTGACGCCGCGGCGCGACGACCACCAGCATGCGCTGCGATGGCAGATCCAGACGCCCGGCGAGATCCAGCCGCAGGTGGACGCCTACGGCAACGTCATCCACACGCTGACCCTGCATCGCACCCATAGCGAAATCGAGATCCATGCGGTGGGCCAGGTGGACATCCATCCGTTGGCCCAGGGCCATGTGGGCGACGAAGACGACCGCTTGCCCGTCCACATCTACGGCGTGCCGACGGCGTTGACCCAGTGCGACGACAGCATCCGGGAATTTTGCCGCCACGTCGTTCCCGGCGGCATGCAGACGCCCGAGGACGTGCTGCGGTTAAGCGCCGCCATCCGCGAACGGGTGGCCTACGCGCCGGGGCTCGGCGATGCCCCGATGACCGCGGCGCAGGTGCTGGCGGCGGGGCGCGGCGGCAGCCAGGACCACACCCATCTCCTGCTGGCTTGCGTGCGCGGCTTCGGCACGCCGGCCCGCTACGTCAGCGGCTATTGGCACATGGCCGGCGACGATGCCGCCAGCCACGGTTGGGCGGACGTCTGGCTGGCGCGGCACGGCTGGGTCAGCGTGGACGTCAGCCACGCCTGCTTCGCGTCCGACGGCCATTGCCGGCTGGCGGTGGCGCGCGACTATGAATCGGCCTCGCCCGTGCGATGGCTACATGGCGCGGCGGCCGCGTTGACCATGAAGGTGTCGGTGCAGGTGCAGACCAGCCACTGAACCCTCCGCGTGTACCCGTAGCAGTGCATTGGCCGCTTTGCGGCCGCCCCAGTCCACACCCGGAGATGGCAGTGACGATCCACGTAGCCCTCAAGCACGTTACGCAATACCAATACGACCGCCTTGTGGGGCTGTCGGCGCAAGTGCTGCGGTTGCGCCCCGCGCCGCACAGCCGAACCCCCATCCTGTCGTATTCACTGACCGTCGAACCGGCGGACCACTTCATCAACTGGCAGCAGGATCCGTTCGCCAACTACCTGGCGCGCCTGAACTTTCCGGGCAAGACGCGGGAATTCAAGATCACCGTGGATCTGGTCGCCGAAATGGCGGTCTACAACCCGTTCGACTTCTTCCTGGAGCCGGACGCCGAGACCTTTCCCTTCACCTATGACGACGGCCTGGCCCGTGAGCTGGCGCCGTACCTGGTGTGCGACAAGGCCACGCCGCGCTTTGCCGAGTTCCTGTCTCGCGTGGACGCGCGCCCGCAGCGCACCGTGGACTTCCTGGTGGGCCTGAACCAGCAGATCCATCAAGAGATCAACTACCTGATCCGCATGGAGCCGGGCGTGCAGACGCCTGAAGAGACGCTGACGCGTAATGCCGGATCGTGCCGCGATTCGGGGTGGCTGCTGGTGCAGGCGCTGCGCCATCTGGGACTGGCGGCGCGCTTCGTGTCGGGCTACCTGATCCAGTTGAAGCCCGACGTGCGCGCGCTTGACGGCCCCAGCGGCGCGCAATCGGACTTCACCGACCTGCATGCGTGGTGCGAAGTCTATCTGCCCGGGGCGGGGTGGATCGGGTTGGACCCGACGTCGGGCTTGCTGGCCGGTGAGGGCCACATCCCGCTGGCGGCCACGCCCGAACCTGGCAGCGCCGCGCCGGTCACGGGCGCGGTCGACGAGGCCGAGGTGGTGTTCACGCACACGATGGAAGTGACGCGGGTGTTCGAGTCTCCGCGCGTGACCAAACCCTATACCGACGCGCAGTGGCACGCCATCCGCGACCTGGGCGACAAGATCGACGACCACCTTGACCACATGGACGTGCGCCTGACGATGGGCGGCGAACCGACGTTCGTGTCCGTGTCGGACCGCGAAGGCGCGGAGTGGAATACCGCCGCCCTGGGGCCCACCAAGCGCGGCTATGCGCTGGAATTGTTGAACCGGTTGCGCACGCGCTATGGCGGCAACGGCTTCCTGCATTTCGGGCAGGGCAAATGGTATCCCGGCGAACAACTGCCACGCTGGGCGCTGTCGATCTATTGGCGCACGGACGGGCAGCCATGCTGGGACGATCCGGCGCTATTCGCCGATGAGCGCCAGCGCAGTACGTACAAGGTGGCGGACGCGCGTCGGTTCATGGCAAGGTTGTGCGAGCGGCTGGGCGTGAGCGGGCAGCATGTCGTGCCCGGCTACGAGGACGTTTTCTATTACTTATGGCGTGAACGCCGCCTGCCCGCCAACGTGGATCCGTTCGATTCGCGGCTGGACGACGAGATGGAGCGGGCGCGCCTGCGCCGCGTATTCGAGCAAAAGCTGGACAGCGTGGTGGGTTACGCCTTGCCGATCCAGCCGGGCGAGGGCGGCCCCTGGGTATCCGGCCCGTGGTTTCTGCGCGACGAGCGCATGTATCTGTTTCCCGGCGATTCCCCGATGGGCTATCGCCTGCCGCTGGATTCGCTGCCGTGGGCGGATGAGGCCGACGCGCCCATGGCGGTAGAGCGCGATCCGTTTGATGCGCGGCGTTCGCTGCCGGGCCCGGCGCAGTTGCTGACGCAGAACCTGCGCGCCGCCGCGCGCCACGAACCCGGCCCCGCGGGCAATGACACGGGCGCATTCAACGGCGGGCCGGCCAGCATGCCGGACAGCCGCGCGCCCGCGAGGTTTGAGTCCGCCGCCGGGCTGACGCGGACCGCGATGTGTGTCGAAACGCGCAACGGCGTCCTGTATGTGTTCATGCCGCCGTTGCCGCGCCTGGAAGATTACCTGGCGCTTGTCGCCCAGGTCGAGGCCACGGCGCGCGACCTGGATGTGAAGATCGTGATGGAAGGCTATCCACCGCCGCGCGATCCGCGATTGCAGGTGCTGCAAGTGACGCCGGACCCCGGCGTCATCGAGGTCAACATCCACCCGGCCAGCAACTGGGCAGAGCTGGTCGACCACACCGAATTCCTTTACGAAGCCGCATTCGAAACCCGGCTGTCCACCGAAAAGTTCATGGCGGACGGCCGCCATACCGGCACGGGGGGCGGCAACCACTTCGTGCTGGGCGGCGCCACGCCGGCCGACAGCCCGTTCCTGCGCCGCCCGGACGTGCTGGCCAGCCTGCTGGCGTATTGGGTGAATCATCCCTCGCTGTCCTACCTGTTTTCGGGCCTGTTCATCGGGCCGACCAGCCAGGCGCCTCGCATCGACGAAGCCCGCAACGATCAGGTCTACGAGCTGGAACTGGCGTTCCAGGAAATCCACCGGCGCTGCGCGGAGCCGGGCGCGGTTGTCCCGCCGTGGATGGTCGACCGGGCCTTGCGCAACATCCTGGTCGATGTCACCGGCAATACCCATCGGTCGGAATTCTGCATCGACAAGCTGTATTCGCCCGACAGCGCCACGGGCCGGCTGGGGCTGCTGGAACTGCGCGCCTTTGAAATGCCACCGCACGCGCGCATGAGCCTGGCGCAGCAATTGTTGCTGCGGGGCCTGATCGCGCGCTTCTGGAAGACGCCTTACACGGCCAGGCTGACGCGCTGGGGCACCGAACTGCATGACCGCTTCCTGCTGCCCACGTTCGTGAAGATGGATTTCGAGGACGTGCTGGCCGATCTGAACGAGGCGGGCTATGGCTTCGATCCCGCCTGGTTTGCTCCCCATTTCGAATTCCGCTTCCCGCTGTTCGGCGACGTCGCGGCACGCGGCATCCATCTGGAGTTGCGTGGGGCGCTGGAACCCTGGCATGTCATGGGCGAAGAGGGCTCGTCCGCCGGCACGGTGCGCTATGTGGATTCGTCGCTGGAACGGGTGGAAATCCGGGTGTCGGGCCTGAACGGCAACCGCTATGTCGTGACGGTGAACGGCCGCGCGCTGCCGTTGCAGCCCACCGGCCGGGTCGGTGAATACGTGGCGGGCGTCCGGTACAAGGCGTGGGCGCCGCCGTCGGCGCTGCATCCCACCATTCCCGAGCATGTGCCGCTAACCGTGGACATCGTCGATACCTGGAACCAGCGATCGCTGGGGGGCTGCAAATACCATGTCGCGCATCCGGGCGGGCTGAACCCGGAGTCGTTCCCCGTCAATTCCTACGAGGCAGAGAGCCGCCGGCTGGCGCGCTTTGAAAAGACCGGTCATACGCCGGGACGCATGGACGTCGCACCAGCCGTGGCCAGCCGGGAATTTCCGTTCTCGCTGGATTTGAGGCACGATTGAGCCTTACCGCATGTTGAAACCCGGCCTAGCCGCCGGCGATAAAGCCGCTATGCCGCAATTTCTTTTTCAGACGGACCCGTCGCAGGATGTCGCATCCCTGGCGGTCCATGCGGCATTGCCCGCACGGCCCGGGCATTATGACGAGCTGCGCGACACCACCGGCGCGTCGGGCGCTACCCGCCTGCGTGAACCGTGGCCCCGTTTTTTCGAGCTACTGGGCACCGGCGGCTTTGCCGATCTGGACCGGCGCGCCGACGGGGTGGCCCGCCAGATCCGCGAAAACGGCATCACCTACAACATCTACGCCGAGGCCAATGGGTCGGCGCGGCCCTGGTCGCTGGACCTGCTGCCGTTCGTCATCAACGATACCGACTGGGCGGCGATCGAACAGGGTTTGCGGCAACGGGCCACCTTGCTGAATCGGGTGTTGGGCGACGTCTACGGGCCGCAGACGCTGCTGGCCGACAGGCTGATTCCGCCGGCGTTGGTGTTGGGCCATCCGGGTTATTTGCGTCCTCTGCGCGGGTACGCGCCACCGGGGGATACGTTCTTGCACATCGCCGCTTTCGATCTGGCGCGGGCCAGCGACGGCGGCTGGTGGGTCGTGTCGCAGCGGACCCAGGCCCCGTCCGGGCTGGGGTACCTGCTGGAAAACCGGCTGACCATCTCGGGCATGTTCCCCGAAGCGTTCCAGGAGCTGCGGGTGCAGCATCTGGCCACCAGCTACCGGCGGCTGATGGACATGCTGTACAAGCTCAGCCCCGGCGGACTGTCGGCGCAGACGCCGCCGCGCATCGTGCTGCTGACGCCGGGCCCCTACAACGAGACCTACTTTGAACAGACCTATCTGGCGCGCTACCTGGGGGTGACCCTGGTGGAAGGCGGCGACCTGGTCGTGCGCGACAAGCTGCTGTACCTGAAGACGCTGCACGGACTGGAACGCGTGCATGCGGTGCTGCGTCGGCTGGACGACGATTTCTGCGACCCGCTGGAGCTGCGTTCGGATTCGACGCTGGGCGTGCCCGGCCTGCTGCAGGTGATGCGGGCGGGCAATGTGCTGGTGGCGAATTCGCTGGGCACGAGCTTCCTCGAGTCGCCCGCCATCAATGGCTTTTTGCCGGCCATCAGCCGCCGCCTGTTGGACGCCGACCTGTTGCTGCCGTCGCTGCCGTCATGGTGGTGCGGCGAGGCCGCGGCGCGCGAACAGGTGTTGGCCAACTTGCCGGGCGCCGTGGTCAAGTCCACCTATCCCAGCAATGCGCGTGGCGGGTTCGAACCGGTGATCGGCGGTGCGGTCCCGCCGTCCGAGCGCGAGGCGCTGCACGCACGCATCGCCGCCAACCCGGACGCCTACACCATCCAGGAATACCTGCCGCTATCGCAGGCGCCCAGCTGGATCGCCGGCCGCATCGTGCCGCGCGCCGCCATGCTGCGCGTATTCGTCATCGCCGACGGCGAGGGCGGTTGGAACGTGTTGCCCGGCGGGCTGACCCGCATCGCCAGCCGCGAACAGCAGATCGTGTCGATGCAGCGCGGCGGCAGCAGCATGGATACCTGGGTCACGACCCGCGGGGCGGTCGACACGTTTTCGATGCTGCCCGCGCAGTTGCGGCCCGAAGACCTGGTGCGCGCGCATCGCCCGGTATCCAGCCGCGCGGCCGAGAACCTGTTCTGGATGGGCCGCTATACCGAGCGCGCCGAAAACGACGTGCGGCTGGCCAACGTGGCGCTGACCTGGCTGAACAGCGACGAGGACAACGCGGGCCAGCTGTTCGCCGCCGTCGCCGCGCTGTGCCGGCGCAGCGGCCTGGTGCCTGCCGCGCCGACGCTGTCGGTGCGCATGTTCGAATCCACGCTGGTGGCGGAACTGGCGGGCGAAGACGCCCAGGGCGGCGTGTCGCGCAACCTGGGCGCGCTGGCGTTCGCGGCCGGACAGATCCGCGACCGCCTGTCGCCGGACCACTGGCGGCTGGTGGTGACGGCGAACGACCTCTTCAGGCGCATGGCGTCGGGCGCCAAGGACCGCGACGGCGACGCGCCGGCGACCGCGCCGGATGTGCTGCGCGCGCTGAAGAACCTGGGCATGCAGTTGTCGGCCATCACGGGTTCGCAAACCGACCGCATGACGCGCGACGACGGCTGGCGGCTGCTGACCATCGGACGGCAGATCGAACGCCTGTCGGCCATGGCGGGCCTGCTGGGCGAGCTGTTCCGCCGCAATGCGGTGCAGGGAGACAGCGGGTTCAATATCCTGCTGGACCTGTTCGACAGCAAGATCACGTATCGCGCCTACTATCCGGGCCGCCAGGAAGTGCCCGCGCTGCTGAACCTGTTGGTGCAGGAGCCCGCCAACCCGCGTTCCATTGCCTGTGTGCTCAGCGTGCTTCGCAAGGAAGTGGCGCGCCTGCCCGCCACCGTGGCCGGCCCCGCCACGGACCTTCTCGGGCTGCTGCCTTCGGAAGACGCCGGGCCGGCGTTGGTGGCGTTGTGCCAGCAGACGCAGGGCCTGTATGCCGGCGTGCTGGCGCTGTCTGAAACACTGGACGCCGCCGCCAGCGCGCTGTCCAACGAAATCAGCCGGCGCTATTTCAGCCACGCGGCCGGCTATGGCCAGACGCTCTCGGCGTAGTCGGCCGCAACCCATCCCCCCCCCCCCCCCGGCGGGTCCTTTTACACATCTCCCACCCCCCCGACCCGCACGCGACCCCCTTTCCCCGCCTCCGCCTCTAA
>NZ_PCOQ01000008.1 GCF_002975275.1 Achromobacter sp. MYb9
GCGGTGGGCATTCGGTGGGCGTAATTCTTCGGTTCGTTGTCTTAGGGGACGAGCGACAGGCCTATGCGGAATTGCGATTCGTTGCGCTGGTTGTAGCCCAGCAGCGTTTCGCCGTAGCCGTTGAAGTATTGCAGGTGCAGATAACCGTTCATGTTCAGCCACGTGCGCTGCAACGGCCAGGCGAAGTCCAGCTGGGTGGTGCGGCGCTTCTGGTCGCCCTGGCGGTACATCGCCGAGACGACGGCGCCGTTGTCTTGGGCCCAGCGCAGTTGCCAGTCGACGTGTCCTGCGTAGTCGGCGTAGTCGCGGTTTTCGTCCGCGACGCCAAAGTAGGCTTTGACCTTGGGGGCAAAGGTCAGCGTGCTGCCACCGTCGAAGCGGTAGTGGAAGCGCGGCTCGATGTAGCCGTCGTTGACCGAGCGGGAATCTTCGCCGTCCTTACCGTTGGAGCTGTGTTCAACGCCGGTGTTCATGCCGAAGCGCCAGTTCTGGTTGGCGGACTGCCACATGTTGTCCGACAGCCAGAAGGCGCTGGGGTTGAAGGTGGTGTCGATGAAGGGCATGGAGTCGCCCTGCAAGTCCCACAGCGAGGTCTGGGTGTAGGCCAGGTAGAAGTTTTCGCCCCAGGTCGCAGGACGGTCGCCGTGGGGGCTGAAGAGGCGATACTTGGCGCTGATCTGGAAGCGCGCGGTGGTTTGGCCGCGGGTGCCGATGTCGAAGTAGACCGGCTTGTATTCCGAGATCGAGCTGCGGAAACGGTCGAACGCCGTTTGCGGCTGCACGCTGGGCACGACGGCGGCGTCAGGAGCGGGGCCGCCTTCGGGCGATGCGCCCACGGCGGTGACGGCGGCGACCGGCACGGGCTGGCCGCTGCGGGCGTCCACCACCGGGCCTTGGGCGGGCGTGCTGGCAACGGTGCCGCTTTCACGGCCGGTGGTGTCCAGCGCCATCATCGACGGCTGTCCCTCGATGGAGACGGCTTGCAGGCCGCGTGCCGTGCTGGGCACGACGGCGGTCCACGCCATGCGCGCGAAGTTATTGACGGGCACGCTGTAGCTGGCGCGGTCGCCGGCAAGCTTGGCCAGGCTGCGCACGATCTGGCCGTCCTGGCCGCGCCACTGCAGCACAAGTTCGGGCGGTGCTTGCCAGTTGGCGCGCGCGCTGTCTTCGTTGAAGAACACGGCCTCGATGGTGACGGTTTCGCCGGGGGCGGCGGACGGCCGGTCCAGGCGGTACGACACGCCTGCGGCGGCGGAACCTGCCGCGCCCAAGGCGAGAGCGCCGGCAAGGGTGCGCAGGGCAAGGGAGAAGCGTGTGTGACGGCGTCGGGACATGGCGTGCGATGGTTTTTTTTTGTGACGAGGCAATGTAGCATCGCACGCCGAAACTGTTTGTAAGGCAGGCTTATCGGATGTAGGGCGTGTAATAAACAGGTGTTACTCAGGATGTCTGCGGGCAGACGGACACGTCCCACGAGACAAGGCCCCGCGCATTGTCGACAGTGCGCGGGGCCTTGCGTTTCAAGCTTTTTGCGGGCTTATTCGCCGAACTTGATGCCCTGAGCCAGCGGCAGGTTGCGCGAATAGTTGATGGTGTTGGTCGCGCGGCGCATGTAGTTGCGCCAGGCGTCCGAACCCGATTCGCGGCCGCCGCCGGTTTCCTTTTCGCCGCCGAAGGCGCCGCCGATTTCGGCGCCGGACGTGCCGATGTTGACGTTGGCGATGCCGCAGTCCGAACCCGCGGCGGACAGGAAGGTTTCGGCTTCGCGCAGGTCATTGGTGAAGATTGCGGACGACAGGCCTTGCGGCACCCCGTTCTGCAGCGCCAGCGCATCGCCGAATTCCTGGTAGCGCATCACGTACAGGATGGGCGCGAAGGTCTCGTGGCAAACCACGTCGGTCTGCCCGGGCATTTCGGCGATCGCCGGGCGCACGTACCAGGCGTTCGGGTATTCGTCGGCCAGCACGCGTTCGCCGCCGGTGACCTTGCCGCCTTGCTCGCGCGCGGCCTTCAGGGCGTCTTGCATGGCGTCGAACGACACACGGTCGATCAGCGGCCCGACCAGGTTGCCGCTGTCCAGCGGGTTGCCGATCGGCGCGCTGGCGTAAGCCTTGTGCAGGCGCTGCACCAGCGCGTCGGCCACGCTTTCGTGGACGATCAGCCGGCGCGTGGTGGTGCAGCGCTGGCCGGCGGTGCCGATGGCGCCGAATACGATGCCGCGCGCGGCCATGTCCAGGTCGGCCGTGGGACCGACGATGATGGCGTTGTTGCCGCCCAATTCCAGCAGCACGCGGCCGAAGCGTTGCGCCACGCGCGGGCCCACCTGGCGGCCCATGCGGGTCGAACCCGTGGCCGACACCAGCGCCACGGTGTGCGAATCCACCAGCGCTTCACCGACTTCGCGGCCACCGATCAGCACTTCGGACAGGCCGGCGGGCGCGTCACCGAAACGCTGCATGGCCTGCGCGAAAAGGGCTTGGCAGGCCAGGGCGGTCAACGGCGTTTTTTCGGACGGCTTCCAGACCACGGCGTTGCCGCACACGATTGCCAGCGCCGCGTTCCACGACCACACGGCCACCGGGAAGTTGAAGGCGCTGATGACGCCGATGACGCCCAGCGGGTGCCACGTTTCCATCATGCGGTGGCCGGGGCGCTCGGAGGCGATGGTCAGGCCGTACAACTGGCGCGACAGACCCACGGCGAAATCGCAGATGTCGATCATTTCCTGCACTTCGCCTTCGCCTTCGGCCACGATCTTGCCCGCTTCCAGGCTGACCAGACGGCCCAGCGCCGTCTTGTTTTCGCGCAGCGTTTCGCCCAGCAGACGGATGAGTTCCCCCCGGCGCGGCGCCGGCACGTCGCGCCAGGCCAGGCTGGCCTGGCGGGCGCGGGTGATGGCCGAATGGGCCTGTGCCACCGTATGTTCATGCACCTGGGCCAGTTCGGCGCCGTCGATCGGGCTGCGGGCGGTCAGCGTGCCGCCGGTAAGCGCGGCCGGATTCAGGCCGAGCGCGCGCAGGATGTCTTGGGGGGTGTCCATGCCGGTTCCTTGGATTGCCAGCGAAGCCCATGTCTTCGCTTAAGGGTTATGCCTAAGTGGCGATTCTGGAAAAAAATTTACTATACGAAACTCCAGCGTGAATTGCGAAACTTTTTTTCTTAACCGGCTTAAGCGCCGCTTCCCCCGGGGAGGCCGCTCCGGGGCCGGTTGGGAAACCTCTTTCGGGGTGCATCAGTGGCAGACGCTTTACTTGATGTCCAAGCCGTCACCAAGACCTTCCAGCGGGAGGGCCAGCCGCCGCATCTGGCATTGGACGGGGTCGATTGCCAACTGAACCGCGGCGAGGTCATGGTGGTGGTCGGGCCGTCTGGCTCGGGAAAGAGCACCTTGCTGCGCACCCTGAATGGTCTGGAAAGCATCGACAGCGGCACGATCCGCGTGGACGGCGTGTCATTGACGGACCCCGACACCGACGTCAACCGCTGGCGCACTGAAGTCGGCATGGTGTTCCAGCACTTCAACCTGTTCCAACACCGTACTGCGCTGGACAACGTCGCGCTACCCCAACGGGTCGTCCGCGGCCGCAGCCGCGCCGACGCCGAACGCTATGCCCGCGACCTGCTGGGCCGCGTGGGGATGGGCGATTTCGGCCAACGCTACCCCAGCCAGTTGTCCGGCGGCCAGCAGCAGCGCGTGGCGATCGCCCGCGCGCTGGCCATGGACCCCAAGTTGATGCTGTTCGACGAAGCCACGTCCGCGCTGGACCCGGAAACCGTCGGCGGCATCCTGGAATTGATGCGCGGTCTGGCTCGCGACGGCATGACCATGGCGGTCGTCACTCATGAAATGGGGTTTGCGCGCGACGTCGGCGACCGGGCCTTGTTCATGGATGCGGGCCGCATTGTGGAAACGGGCACGCCCGACGAGGTGTTCTGCCACCCGAAGGAGGCGCGTACCCGCGCCTTCCTGGAAAAGATTTTGTAGTCCAAGCGAGGCCGCTCCGGCTGATCCGGGCGCTGCCGGCCTTGCGGCAACACAACGTGCTTTGCCCGGAATGACAAGGTTTCATCCACCTCTAGGGGACATTCAAATGCTGAAAATCAAACAATGGCTGGGCGTGGCCGGTGTCGCGCTGGCGGCCGCCACCGTGGCGTTGCCCGCGCAGGCCGACGAACTGGGCGACATCATCAAGCGCGGCGAATTGCGCGTGGCGGTCCAGACATCCGGGCCCCTGATGAGCTTCATGGACAAGACGGGCAAGCGCACGGGCCTGGCGGTGGAAGTCGCCAAGCGCATGGCCGACGACCTGGGCGTGAAATTGGTGCTGCAAGACTATGAATGGAAGGGCCTGTTGCCGGCGTTGCTGTCGGGCAAAGCCGATATGGTCGCCGCCGACATGACGCCCACGCCGCAGCGCGCAGCCCAGGTGCTGTTCTCGGCCCCGATGTTCTACGCCGAAACCGTGGCCGTGGTGCCCAAGGATTCCCCGTACAAGTCGTACGAGGAACTGGACAAGGCCGGTGTCAACGTCGGCGTGCTGGGTGCCAGCACCTACGCCGAAGTGGGCAAGAAGATGCTGCCCAAGGCCACCATGAAAGAGTTCTCGGGGGGCAGCGCGCCGGTTGGGCAGGCCTTGTCCAGCGGCCGCCTGGACGCCGGCATCATGTCCATGTCCACCGCCAACCAGTTTCTGGTCGACTTCGGCAACCTGCGCGTGCTGGACGGCGTGATGGTGCGTGAGCCCCTGGCCTTTGCCGTCGGTCCCAACGCCTTCCGCCTGAAGTTCTGGCTGGACAACTGGCAAACCCTGAAGACCGCCGACAACACGCTGCCCGAGCAGGTGAAGTACTGGTACTCCACCGACTGGAAGAAAGACCATTAATCGCTAGAACCGCTACGGGGAGACCGGACCGCCCATGGACTGGCTGATCGATTACTACAACTGGCGCATCGTCAGCCAGTACGCGGACCAATTCGCGACAGGCCTGGCCAACACTCTGATCGCCGCGGGCGCAAGCCTTGTGCTGTCGGTGTTGGCGGGCGTGCCCCTGGCGCTTTTGCACATGTCGTCCAGAGCCGCCGTTTGGCGCCCCGTGGCCGCGTACGTGCAGTTCATCCGCTCCACGCCCCTGCTGGTGCAGATCTACCTGGTCTATTACGCCGTGCCCATGCTGGTGCCGGGCGCCAAGGGCTGGAGCGAGATGGTGCTGGGCATCCTGGCGATGACCTTGCACCACGCCGCCTACATGAGCGAGATCATCCGCGTGGGCATCGAGTCCGTGCCGCGCGGCCAGGTGGAAGGCGCCAAGGCGTGCGGCATGAATTATCAGCAGCGGCTGCGCTACGTGGTGCTGCCGCAGGCGTTCGTCAACACGCTGCCGCCCCTGTTGGGCCAGACCGCCGTGTTGATCAAGGACACCTCGCTGCTGTCGTTGATCACGGTGTTTGAACTGGTCGCGGCCGGCGTGCAGATGAATAGCGACCGCATCGTGCCCAATGAAAGCTTCCTGACCATCGCCGCTGGCTATCTGCTGATCTACGGCGTCATGCTGTTGTTGTCCCGGGGCGTCAGCCTCTGGCTGGCGGGTCCGGCCTGGAACGCGAGGTAAGCATGCTGGATTCCTATCTTTCCACCGCTGGCGTCGTGCTGCCCTTCCTGCTGAAGGGCTTTTGGGAAACGCTGAAGATCTCGTTCGTGGCCATCATCGCGGGCTCGTTGCTGGGGTTTGTGATCGGCGTGATCCGCAGCTACCGCATCCGCGGCATCCACCAACTGTTGGGCCTGTATATCCATGTCCTGCGCGGCACGCCGTTCCTGGTGCAGCTCTACATCTTCTATTTCGTGTTGCCCAGCTCGGGGATCGAACTGCTGCATTGGGACTCGGCCACCGCGGCGTTTGTGTCGCTGTCCGTCTATACGTCCTGCTATGTCGCCGAAATCGTCATGGGCGCCATCCAGTCGGTGCCGCGCGGCCAGACCGAAGGCGCGATGACTCTCGGCCTGCGTCCCCTGCAAATCCTGCGGCTGGTCGTCCTGCCGCAAGCCATGCGGCTGATCGTGCAGCCAATGAGCGGCGTCTACGTCATGCTGATTAAAAGCACCGCCATCCTGTCGGTGGTCGGCATTACCGAACTGACCCGGCAAGGCGAGGTGTTCATCATCACCTTTCCCGCCAAGTCGCTGTTTATCTACGGCATGATCGCCGCCATCTATTTCATCTACTGCTACCCGTTGCTGCGCCTGGCCAACTGGCTGGAAAAGCGCCTGACGGGCGGATTGCAGGGCGCAAGCCTGCACTGACACGGACTCCCACCGGCATGGCCTCCGAGTACATCGACACCTATTACAAGCGCACGCTCTCCGACAGCGCCACCTACTACCCGCCGCTGGCGGGCGCATGCAGCACCGACGTCTGCGTGGTGGGCGGCGGTCTCGCCGGCCTGTCCACCGCACTGGAACTTGCCCGCCGCGGCCGTAGCGTCACCCTGCTGGAAGGCCGGCGCATCGCCTGGGGCGCGTCGGGACGCAACGGCGGATCGGTGTCGCCCGCCTTCTCGGCCGGCGCCGACGCCATCAAACGGCACGTCGACGAAGACCACTACCGGCAGCTCTATCGCTTGTCGATGGAGGGCGTGGAAATCATCCGCGACAATATCCGCAACCTGGCCATCGCCGACGCGCACAAGGTTGACGGACGCTTGCGCGTGGTGCGCTACGAAGCGACCGATGTACTGAACCAGTGGTGCGACGCCCAGCGCCGCGACTTCGGCCGCGACGTGCGCTTCCTGACACGCAGCCAGGTGCGCGAACGCCTGGTGTCGGATGTCTATCACCAGGGCGTCGAAGACCCCGCTTCGTTTCACTTCCACCCGTTGAACTATGCCCGGGCGCTGGCTCGCGAATGCGCCCGGCTGGGCGTGCGCGTCCATGAAGATTCCGCCGTGACCGCCGCCACGCTGAACGGCGCGGTCAAGCACTTGCAGACCGCCCTGGGGCAGGTCGACGCCCGCGCCGTGGTGCTGGCCACCGGCGGCTACACGGGCGACGTCGTGCCGGCGCTGCGCCGGGCCATGCTGCCCATCGCCACCTACATCATGCTGACCGAACCCTTGGGCGACCGGGTGCACGAAGCCATCCGCAGCACGGCGGCCATCGGCGACGACCGGCGCGCCGGCAACTATTACCGGGTACTGGATGGCGGCCGCATCGGCTGGGGCAGTAGAATCACCACCCGTGTCGACGACCCGCCGGATCTGGCCGAGTCCCTGCGCCGAGAATTGCTGTCCGTCTACCCTCAATTGCAGGGGGTGCGCGTCGAGACCGCATGGTCGGGGCGCATGGCCTACGCCCGCCACCTGATGCCGCAGATCGGCCTGCTGGCGCAGGACGTGTGGTATTGCACGGCGTTCGGCGGCCACGGCATGAATACCACCTCGATCGGCGGGCGCGTCGTCGCCGAAGGGATCACGGGCGACACCCAGCGCTACAAGCTGTTCCAACCTTTCGGGCTGGCATGGAACGGCGGCGGGCTGGGCACGGCGGCGGTTCAACTGACCTATTGGTCTTACCAGGCGCGCGACTGGTGGCGGGAGCGCACAACGCGGGCATGAGAAGGTACACAGGATGCAAGGCAACAAACAGAGCGCACTGGCACAACGGCTGCGAGCCCTGCGCCAGGCGCGCGATTGGACTCTGAAGCAGGCGGCGGCCGCCACCGGCGTCGCCGCGTCCACGCTGTCCAAGATCGAAAACAGCCTGCTGTCGCCCACCTATGACAACCTGATCAAGATCGCCGCCGGCCTGGACCTGGACGTGGCCGAACTCTTCACCGCCTCCGACGCCCACATGGGTACCGGCCGCCGCAGCCTCAGCCGCCAGGGCGAAGGGCGCCAGTACGAAACACCGTATTACGACCACCGGCTGCTGTGCACCGCCCTGTCGCACAAGCGCATGATGCCGTTCCACACCCGCGTCAAGGCACGCGCTTTCGACGATTTCCAGGACTGGAGCCGCCATGGCGGCGAAGAATTCGTCTACGTGCTGGAAGGCGAGGTGCAGCTGTACACCGAGTTCTATGAACCGGCCCGGCTGAAGGCCGGCGAAAGCTTCTATATCGACAGCCGCATGGGGCACCGGGTGATCAGCCTGAGCGAAAACGACGCCATCGTGCTGTGGGTGTCCACCCACGCGGATATCGAAGAAGAATAGGGCGGTACTGCGCCCGCCCACCTTTTTCCGCAACAAGGTAAAATGCGGCGCCCGGACATCTTCCGGGACGTCAACAAACTGCGCGGCAGTAGCTCAGCTGGATAGAGCACGGGCCTTCTAAGCCCGGGGTCGGGGGTTCGAGCCCCTCCTGCCGCGCCAGAACATCTAGTAAATACAAGGCTTTACGTGGGTTTTGAATTCGCTAGCAGGTTAATCATTAGAATAAAAATGCCTGCGTTAGAATTTTACTCAGTTGCCGTAGCCCGTTTCACCAGCCGCCTATCGTAGTGTTTGTGGGTTGTGGACGGGTCAGCATGAGCAGCGAAATCGTAGGCGTCATGGTCCCGATTCGCGATCTTCTTGGTAATGGCTGCCGGACGAATATCTTGTAGGTTGAAGTACTGGGGATGGGCTGTAAGGGTCTTCTCTTTCACTTCCTCATCAAGCGTCAGTATCCAGGCCAATTGGGCATCCTTCCAACTGGAGGCCCATCCGTGCCGTGTGTATGCCTCTGACCTTTTTGTGGGCGCGAATAGATACGGACTGGCGTTTTCTCGGTCCAGAGCGCGAGCGACGACAACACGAAGCCGCGTCGACCATTCGGTTGGATGGCCTTAGCGCGGTGGGCCTCAAAAACGGCTTGCCACGGCCACCGAAGGATTGGGCGGTAGTGGTGTATACCGCCGCCCATCTCTTCGTAGCTGCGGACGCAAGCGCCACATCCTTGGAGCTTGTTTCGGCGCGCTGCGCTTTCCTCGACGCGAACGCCTTGCCATGACCAGATTTGGCGGCCGGTCGTGTCGCGAAGCTCCAGCAGGTGTTCGGTGATCGGAAGGATCTTCAGTTCATGGGTGCAGAACTGCGCCATACGGCTGGGAAAGCGGGCCTTGATGATGCACAGGTCAAGGAATGGAATTCCGGTAGGACCTCGGTTGAATACGCGCAATGCGCGTTGCACGACCTCTAGGGCGACGCCTTTTGTGGGCCACACATCACGAACATAGTCGCGGCGAGGCCACCAGAGGTCCGTGAAATCTCTGCGCACCCACTTGATCGGTAGATCTACGGCTGCTTCCAGATACCGCACATATTCGTAGGTTAGCTCATGCTCGTTGCCGGTGTCGGCAAAGACGGCCCGCACGTTGTCGTGTCCGTGTAGTTCCAGCGCAAGCAACAGGGTGGCAGTGCTGTCCTTGCCGCCCGAGATCGAAACGACGTGCAACGGTTCCATCACGCCTCCTTCCGCTGGGACTGCTCGGCGGTTTCGATCAGCGCGTGGACTTCAGCGACAGAATCGCGCACCGAATGGGTGGTGCCGTCCTCGGTGCGGATGTTGGCCTTGTTGCCGCCGTAGCTGGATCGAGCCGTTGCGACGGAGACGATGAACTCGGGGTTGAGGACAAGCGGATATCTAACGGGCGGCTGCGCTCCGCGCTGATCCAGCGGCTGCTGGGCGCGAAGGCTACGCTGGCTGAGCTAGCGGAAAGATACGACGTCGACGAAAAAACGGCGGGCGCACACAGTGCCAAACTGAAGCGCTGGTTGTTCGGAGGGCCGGCTATGCAAATGGGATTGCATCCTGAGGCAATCCGGGAAATTGCCGACCGCTTCAAGACCTGCGGGTGGATAGCCCGGGAGCCAGGTGCGCATCTAGGCTAGCCCTTACCCCGAATAAAAATGTAACGTGTGGAAGAACTTTGTCAATAATAAGTGTTCGATCTTCCTGTCATTTGCATTAATCTTAATTACTGTTTCAATTGGTTATGAGGTAGCAGGTGCTCCTTGTGCCTGTGCCCGCGCGTGGGCGCCTCCTTCACCGCCCTGATAAGACACGGCCTAAGGAACATCAATGGCGAATATTTCTGTCGATTTGAGAGATACAAACGTAACAATCGATGCGACCAGTGCGGATGGTGTGGAAAACAGCGCGCTTGTGATCCTGGGGCCTAATACGTTGACTGTGGATGGCGTCAACCTCTCCGCTTCAGTTCCGCTCTTTACGTTTCCGTCAACAGGTGCGACTGTGATCGTCACTAATGGCGCCAATCTTCAAGCGTCAGATCTACTGTTCGCGGTCGCCGATGCTTCCTCAATACCAGGCAAGCTCCTGATTGACGGCAACTCTTCGGCTACCGTCAATCAGTTTGGCACTGTGCCTTCGGGCGGTGTCGTAAATCTGAACGTGGAGTTCAGCGGCGACGGAGATGGCAGCTTCACATATGTCAACTCCGTCGTTTCGGGCCCTGTGACGATAAGCGGGATGAGTGCAGGAGATTCCGTCCATGTGCCTGGTGGGATTTTGACGGCGTTTAACTACGATGCGGCATCCGGAACTGGCTCCGCCCTCTTCGCGAGCGGTGCCATGCCGGTAGTGATGTCGATTACGAACATGGCTCCGGAGATAGGAGCAATCATTGCTGCGGATCCGCAAAGTTATTTCAGCAACGGTACCTTTGTGATGCCAGTCTGTTTCCTAAAAGGTACGCTTGTGCGCACCCCAGATGGTGAGGTCCCCATTGAGTCCTTACAGCCTGGCGATCAGGTCCTCGGGCTTTCGGGAACGCGCCACGTGAAATGGGTAGGCTGGCGCAAGTATCGTGTCGCGCTGTTGCGTTCTGACAGCGAGCGTGCGGCGACGTGGCCAATTAGGATTCGGCAGCACGCCTTTGGTCACAATCTGCCAGAATCCGATTTGTGGGTTTCACCCTGGCATCATCTCTTGTTGGATGGCGTGTTGGTGCGCGCGAAGTGTCTTGTCAATGGGAGCACTATCGTTCAAGAAGCGCGTGTGGGGTGGATCGAGTACTACCACGTAGAATTGGATCAGTTCGACGTTGTCTTGACCCACGGGGTGTATTCCGAATCGTGGGCCGACGGAGGCAATCGCGATTTTTTCCAGAATGCGCCTGTCGCCGAACTTCGCCCGCAGGACCGTAAACGTCGCTTGGCCGAACGGCCCGGTTTTACAGTACTGCGCGACCCCGGCAGAGAAGCGGCATTGCGGGAGAAATACGCCGCTCGGGCCGTGAATATTTCATCCCTTGAACCGCACAAAGCCGCGGTCAACGGCTAGATGGGCTGGTAGTTGGATAACAAATTTCTGTTGACCATGGGAATTTTTTCCCCCAGAATACGTTCCTAACAGATAAGGTGAATTACTGCGCCCAAACAAAACCCGCCAGCGAAAGCAGCGGGTTTTTCGTTTATGGTCGAGATGCTTATTTTTCTCGACGTTTCCAGGACTTGGCGGCTTCAGCAAGAAAATCGCGAGCTGAGAGAAGCACGGGGTCTCCAGGTTTAAAAGTAATGTCGATCATATAGTCGTTGTAGTCGTTGTCATGTTCCCGGTGACGAGCGTCGTCATACCCTAGCAGCACATGGTTTTCGGACGATTCCCAGATTTTTTCCGCCGAAGTGCCCCAGGCGCTTCTTGTGTATAGGTACTGCGCCGAAATGCTGACCATTGAGTCTTGGTCATACGTATGTGTTGGCAACACAAACGACGACTGATTCCAAAAGTTCTCGCTCCTATGATGCAAAAGCAGACGTGGGGGATTCTCCGCGCTCCAGATTTCGAAAACGGCGGCTTGCGTGTAGTTTGCTTGCGCATTGGTGGAGATCTGCATGTGCATCTTTTTCGGCAGAATAAAATTCGCCATTTTGATTCTCCTTGATAAAGAACGCGGGCCTTCTCGGGATGTGTCGCAATGTCCGAGGCTGTTCTGGGCTTAGTGAGCGTAGTCGACGGGACTCTCCTGTTATATGCGTAAATACCCACCGAAGCGGATCTACTAGTAGGCTTGGCCCGCTCATGAAGAAAGTGCCCCGATACGGATGCTCCGGTCGGGGCTTTTGCTTTGCAGCGGCAGAACTCCACCCTTCGCTATCAAGGGCCGCGCGCTGGGCATGGCATGCGGGGTTGGATCGCCGCCGCCGGGCGGCGTGCTGTTGGTGGCACCCGGCACCAATTCAAAGACGGGTGAAAACCATGAAGATCTACACCAACAAGCAACACCGCGACGTGCACACCGCAAAGGTCGAGCAGGACGTGGCGCTCCGCATCATTGCTGAGCGCGTTGCGGAAAAGCTAGGTGTCAGCCTGGACTCGCCCGCCGTGTCGTATAGGGCGTACATCACCAGCCGCTCAACCAGCACGGGATACACGTATGAGGTCGAGGTCGAGATCATCGACGATCATGCGGCCAGAGTGACGGCGGCTTAGGCATGGCGAAGCTCAAGACACTCAAACCTCGCATTGCGATGGCTGGTTCCAGGCTGACAGCAGCGCCCACGCCCAGCGCTAAGCGCATGACAGGCCGCAAGCTGCAAGACCGTCGGTTGCGCGTCTGGTCCGCTGATCCGCACTGCGCGCAATGCGGAGCGTTGACCCTATACCCGCACGGCTTCGAGCTCGACCACAAGGTAAGCCTGTTCGATGGCGGCGAAGACGCCGACGCAAACACGCAGGTGCTGTGCGTATCCCGCGATGCCCACGGGCGCAAGACCGGATGCCATGACGCCAAGACCCGGCAGGACATGGGATACAGGGGCCGCACGTAATGGCACTGCACACAGTCACGATCTCGGTTCGCGTCGCGTGGTGGGTGCGCTGGTATCCGAGATCATCAAGACGGGTATCGACCCGGCGCTGGCGCTGCTGCCCGCCAAGATGGACACGCCTGCCGCGCGCGTGATGTTGCTGGCCATTGGCTTGCAGGGAAGCCGGTTCATCCATCGGCGCCAGATTGGCGGCCCGGCGCGCGGGTTCTGGCAATTCGAGAAGGGCGGCGGGGTGCGCGGCGTCCTGACGCATGCCAACACGCGGGAGCAGGCGCAGGCGGTATGCAAGGCGCGCGGCATTCCGGCTACTGCCGACGCGGTGTATGACGCGCTGGACGAGGACGACGTGCTGGCGGCGGCGTTCGCCCGGCTGCTTCTGTGGTCGGACCCCAAGGCGCTGCCGGCGCCGGGTGATGCTGAATCCGCCTGGGCGCTATACCTGCGCACCTGGCGGCCGGGCAAGCCGCATCCTCAAACCTGGCCGGCCCTCTACCGCCAGGCCGTCGCCGAGGTGGTGCCATGAACCCGCTGGCCAAGCTGACGGGCGCGCTGGTGGGCTGGAAAGGCTACGCCGCTGCCCTGGTGGTGGGCGCCATCGTGGCGGGCGGCGCGGCCTGGAAGGTTCAGGGGTGGCGGTACGGGGCAGAGATTGCTGAAACCAAGGCCGATGAGTCGGACCGAGTCGCCGAGTCGCACCGCCAGGCGCGCGAAATCCTGGCAAGCCGCGTGGCCGAGGTTGGCCAGATCAACGAGCGTAATGCCAAGGCCGAATGGGCCGCTTATGGAGGGATGCGCAATGCGCAGGTACAGGACGACGGCCTACGGGCTGATGTTGATGCTGGGCGCCAGCGGCTGCACGTCGCTGCCACCTGCTCCGCCTCCAGCAGTGGAGTGCCCAAAGCCGGAGCTGGCGCCCGCGTGGGTGATGGAGCCCGCGCCGAACTTGATCCCGCTGCTCGATCGGATTATTTCGCCCTCCGGGCTGGGATCCAAAGAATGAATGCGCAGCTCGCAGCGTGCCAAGCACGAATTCGTTAAGGCCCTTTTGCCCGAATCTAGGCTAGTGAGGCGGATTTGGTAACATCGCGGGCATTAAAACGTTATGTAAGTGGATCCATGCAAGCCGCCGAAAGCCCTGTTGGAACGTCTCTAACGCCTGATCCTTCCCTGGAAGCCATTAGCTTAGAAGTGCGCGGCCGTACCTTCCGGTACTACCTATCGAAGGCAGTGAATCCGGCTACGGCGCCGATGCTCGTAATCTTCCACGGACATGGATTTGGCGGGGTTCCGACCGCGTTCCAGAGTGAAAACTGGAACGTGGTTCGACCTATGGACCAGTTCGGCGCTGACGCCTGGGGTTCTTGGTATCTGGGGGAGGGTGGTGATTACTTCTGGCTGGAGGCGTTCCCCGCCATCCTTCAGAGTGCGCGGGACTTGTGCGGTGGCGGCGGGGCGCTCTACTGCTGGGGATCCAGCATGGGCGGCTATGCGTCCATCCTGCACGGCACCTTAAACCGGGCCAGAGCGATATACGCCAACGTCCCTCAGACGCGATTGCTGGGTTCAACGTATTCCGAGACGTCAATGAAACGGTTCTTTGAGCCGATCTTTGGCGAGAGTGAAGACCGTCGATATAACGATCTTCGTTCCCTTTTTAAGGCACCACGGAAGACGACGTACTTTCTCTGCTTCAATCAGCTAGAGTCTGGCGACTATTTTGCTGAGCAGGGGTTGCGGTTCATCAACCACCTGCAAGCCACTGGCAACAAGTTCTACCTAGAGGTTCGGCCTACGGATGCCCACGGTAAGAACCACGGGATCACGGAGACGATCCGGTTGTTCAACAAGTATCGCTGACCGTTCTACGTGAGATCGGCATCGCCGCCGATAATGCGGATAGCTTCTTCGTCTGTGAGTTCAGCTTTGGCAGCGTCCCGTTCTTTTTCTAACGTTTCGATGCGGGCCTTCAGTTCGTTCACTTGTGTTTGCAGGTCTTCAAGGGTAAGCATAGTTCTATTCCGGAATTGATCTATCAGGCGGTATACCAGCGCAGCGAGTCATGCATGGTGAAGACTGTGCGGATGTGGTTGCGGTTGGACAGGTTCGGATTGAGGAATCGGTTCACGATGGTCCAGTCCATCACCTTGGAAATTGAGGCGCGGTTCGCTGCCAACAACTTCTTCAGCTCGGCTTGGACGTCCTGTAAGTGGACGATCTGCAACAGCGAGCCCTTAATCTCTTGGGCTCGCTGGATCTGCTCTTTCGTCGCTGGTTTTGAGGGGCTAACAGTGATTCGGTCATCCTGGATGAAGCGTGGTTGGCGGCCGTTAAAGGCAGTCCTCGTGACGGGGCCATGCAGGCTTTCGTAGGTCGGAGTGATGCGGTCCGAGTCGAATGGCAAACCGACCAATTCAGGCTGTAGCGATGCCATCATTTTTAAGCCCTGCACGTTCCCTGCGCGTTCTGCCTGAGGGGTGAATAGCCCGAGTTTCACTGCGGCTACCGAGTAGATTGGATCCACGCGGGGCGTCATGTTGGAATGGTATTCCGACGTCAGGCCTACGTAGTAACGGTTCCGCTTCGCCGCATACATGTAGTCCAACACTGCATCTCGGGGCAGACCGTCCGATACAGCACCGGCTGAGAAGTCCTTGAACCGGTCTACATAGGTCGCATAGAAATCTGGCCCAAGCATCCGGCTTTCTGCGGCGAATGTGCGCCCATGGATGGCTTGAAGTGTTGCTTCTGGGGCTGTCATGACAGCGTTTCGCGCGCCGTAGAATGACCGCAAACACTCGCCGTAGCCGCCGGACATCAAGACATGGTCAGGAAGGGCAGATTCTGGAAGGTCGGATCGCAGCATCCCAAATGTGCCAAACATGGCGTTACCAGGCGCATAGGCTCTCTTGATGGTGCCGTCGCTATTGGTCAAAGGGATGCCAACGTGACCACAGAGTTCGCCGGCTATTCTCCGGTCAGGCATCTGGGTGTTCCCACTACACATGAACTTGAATTCATCGTGCAGGTGTTCGTGCATCATGGCGGAGAGGATCAGCCTCGAGTCGAATCCGCCAGTCAGATGGGAAATTCGGTGACCGAAGCCAGAAGCTGCTACCGCACGGACGTTTTGGATCAGGTCGCTACGGGCCTCTTCAAATAGGTCCGCAATGTTAGATGGGCGTGCGAAGAAGGCATCCGAGCAATGGTAGCTACCCTGATACGAATTCATGTCATCAATGGACACGTACGCAAAAGGGGGCAACGTTGCCACATCCTCGTAGCTAGCCGGAAAGAAGCCACCGTTCCCGGTTGCTATAACCTCGACCAGATATTCGAGACTCTTCTTGGGTTCTTCCCCCAAATGCGTAACGGCCTCGATTAAGGCCTCTAGATCGCTGGAGTGGGCCCAGACGCGCGGGCTGCGGTACTCGTAGAGCATCGCGGCGCCGAGAGGATCAGGGAAAGCGTGGAACGTATCGTGTGTGTGCAGGTAGAGACAAAGACTGCCCCGTAAGTTGGCACCGATTGAATCCGCTAATTCGCCAGTGGCGACTGCGGGCAGCGCCTCAAGGAGATCAGCGGCGCGGGTGATCAACTTGTCGCCCAGCCATCCGGCGCCATGGAATGTCGCTATGTAGGTTTCTTCACGGATGCGGACGGTAACCTCATCACCTTTCTGTAGATAGACGGGGCCTCCCCATTGGCCATCGGCGAAGGTTCGAAGGATGACGGGGGCTTTGCGCAGCTTCAGCGCTGAGAGGGTACTGAATGTTTCCATTTATGTGTTAATTTCATGAGCAAGCGTAACTGTAGCCCATTTACGCCGGGTTGCTTCCCAGCTATCGCCGCGCCTCCCCTTACGCAGTTTGTCGACCACAAGAAAAGCGCCCCAGGTGGGGCGCAGATC
Organism: Achromobacter sp. MYb9; assembly: GCF_002975275.1. Lineage (GTDB taxonomy): Bacteria > Pseudomonadota > Gammaproteobacteria > Burkholderiales > Burkholderiaceae_B > Achromobacter. The sequence continues at coordinate 16,678 of NZ_PCOQ01000008.1, forward strand.
GTCTTCAGTTGGCTATCGCGCCGTGGCGCTGGGAATGGGGCGGGCATTACTGCCGCGTGGTGATTGCCGCGACTGGCTCTGCCGGCCAACCCGCTTCCCACGCTTCAACCTTGCCGGGCCAGAACCAGTGGCTGTGCTCACCCTGGCGCCATCCCCTTCCGCAGCTTGTCCGGCGTTTCCATCATTTCCTGCACGTCCTGGTCGCGCTCGATGACACAGGGCTCTTCCCGCAGCGCCTGCATGAAGTCGTCGTAGAGGCTGCCGGTGATGCCGGCAGGGCGCTTGAAGTCGCCCGACAGCTGGTAGGCGCGCAGAACGACCGAGCGCAGGCGCTTGACCTCCCATAGTAGGGTGATCACATCGGCGTTCCATGACTGGCGCTCACGGATGGCGCGTAGGTCGGCGTGGAGGAGGGGCGGTTTGAACGGCATGGCGGAAAATACTGTTTATGCGTCCAGTATATTCCGTCGTAAATCGGGGTCAGCTTTCGGGGTTTCCCGGTCGCATTGGGGTGGCGACTAGCCGGTCAGCGGGGTAAGGGACGAGGAAGTCCCGGGCGTCCGAGGCCGGCGCGGTAAGCCAGTCGCCGTAGGCGCCCTCTGGCAGCATTACGACCATCCGTTTTTCCTTGCCCGACTGGTGGTAGTGCTTGAACAGAGGGTGATCGTCCGCGTTTATGGTCAGCATGGTGTAGCTGTCTTGCCATTGGCCGGCGGCGTCGCGGTACCGATCCCAAAGGCCAGCGATGCCCATAGGTTGGCCGTCCGTGATTGCACATTCGATCCTACCGTCCTGAAATCGTGACTTAATCACAATTTGGCCGCCGTGAGTGTAGTCATTGAGGTAGTCCCAGCTTTTATCGTGCAATTCCTCCAGCCCCGTCAAACTAGGCAGCGCGTCCGTCAGCGCCCTAATCTGCACTTTGATCTTGGGGATTCGATCAGTTTCAAGGAACTCTTCCGCCTGCGGGTCAGTGGCGGCGAACGAAAACCATGCACCTCTAACGGCAGTTTCGTACTGGGGCCGCATGAGGGTCAGAGCGGATGTGAACTGGCGGTCATTGATCAATGTGGTGATTGCCATTAGATGGTCCAAACTCACATGAAGAAAACCGGCACCCACCCGCTTTGCTACGCTGGAATGCTGGAACTCAACCCCCTGCAGCTTGCTGCTCAGAAGATCCCAAAAAGCACTTGTCTTCTGAAGCTCTGTTGGTATGTAAAACCGTCTTTCTGCGTTCATGGCTGGATATCCAATTCTGACTTATCTATCACCGTTCTTCGGAAGACAGAGGGTACATGTCCAGCACCGGCAAAGCTCAGGAGGCATGGGCCTAAAGTAGGACATTGCGTTAGAACAGATAGCTGGAGAGCCGCATGAACTCGCAGCGTAGATCACACAATAGTTCTAACGATAAAAATGAAAAAGCCCGTGATATCAATGCGTTAGTAGCATTTCACACGGGCCTTCTAAGCCCGGGGTCGGGGGTTCGAGCCCCTCCTGCCGCGCCAGAATCGTCAAAAAATACAACGACTTACGGGGCATGCGCCACAGCCTGGCGACCAAGCCCGCGCGCGCATTCCGGAAGGCCGTGACAACCTGACGTATTGAACGATTACGTCAGCCCCGGCTTCAGAAGGCTACCCGCCGCGTGGCGGATCAGGCTTTTGCGAACGCCCACAGGCCTGACGTCAACATCATCAATCCCGACGCTGTCAGCAAGCCAAGGACGATCTGCCGGAACCGCAGGTCGGATATTCCTTTGTACATCCGTGTGCCGAGAAACGTGGGAATCAGCATGGCAGGGGCAACGATCGCGAACAATGGCAGCGTGGCCTTGGTGACGAGGCCGGTCGCGATGTAGGTGCCCATGATGACGATGAGCATCGCCAGGTTGAAGTTCTGGATGATCGCACGCTGCTCTTCTCTCGGGAATCCGCGTAACACGCACCACAACGTGGGAATTACGCCGGTGAAACCGCCGAACCCGCCTAATACGCCTCCCGCCAGGCCGGCCACCGCATCGGCCAGCCTGCCGCCCGCGTCGATCTTCGGAATGCGCTGTGCAAAGAGCATGGCCGGGCACCAAATCAGCAGGATGACGCCAAGGCCGATTTTGAACGTGTTGGCGTCCACCAGCGGCAAGAGCCAGACGCCCACCGGGATGCCGGCGATGCCTCCCAGGACAAACGGCAGCAACTGGTTCCATTTGAAGCCACGCCTGACGGAAAACGCGGCGATCAGCTGCCCTAAAAGGCCGCCAAATACCGTCAGTGTGGCTGCGACTTTTGGGTCAACCGCCCACACCCAGAACGACATGGCAACAAGGCCGAAGGCAAAGCCGGAGAGTCCCTGAACAAAGCCTGCTACAACGGCGCCGGCCGCCACCACGAGATAGAGCGTCATTGTTAGACAACCGAGAATGAGAAATACAAGGCGTACATCGCTACCTGCAAGATCCCTTTTCTCGGGTGCTCAAAGACAGGTGCTCCATCGTAATCGATGCTTGGGTGCCATTCCGAGATTCCCGCGGTTCTCGTGACTGGCCGGCGCTATACGCCTACCCAGGTGCCCTGAATTTCAGAAGGACGGGCATGAAACAAGCCAGGCCCAATAATGGACCCGGCAGCAGATACCATGCGACGCCGACGCCTAAGGTCGGAAAACTCTGAGTCACTAACGTGATTGAAAATACGGTAATCAGGAATCCAATGCTGTTTTGGATCGCCAGTGCGCCACCGACGAGTTCTGGCGGGCATGCGCGTGCGGAAATCGCAGAAAATTGTGCGGAATCGGAGATGACTGTCAGGCCCCAGAGCAGCAGCATGGGAATACAAAGCAACATGCCAAATGGCCTGGCAAAAGGGTAAGCCAGGCACATCAGTCCGGATGTTCCTAAAGATGCCGCAGCCACTATCGGGCTGCCCACACGTTGACTTAATCTGCCCGCAATTACGCTACCCAATGCGCCTATTCCGATAATGGAAAATGACAGGGCGGGCGCAAGCGCGCTACCTGAGTCCGACGCGAAATCGGAAGTGCTGATTAAGTCATTTATGAAAAATGGAACCAAGGTCCAGAACGCATAGAGTTCCCACATGTGCCCGAAATAGGCGAGCGCCGAGGCGCGGAAATCCGTGCCCTTGAACGCCTTGAGCGCCTTTCCCCATCCGGCCTGCGCGGCTTTCGCGCGGGGTAGATACGGCCCATCTCCCAGCGCTTGGACCAGCGCGCCGCCAGCGATTGCCAGCAGGCTGGAAGCCAGAACCACGCCGTGCCAGGAAAGGCTTCCCCCGCCGGCGCGTACCGCGTGGGGCAGGGCCGTGCCCAGCGTAAGCATGCCGACCAATAGCCCCAATGTTGAACCCGCGGCCGTTTGGGTCCAGCCGATGACCATTTTCATGCCAAGAGGGTATATCCCTGCCAGGCAGATCCCGACCGCAAACCGCAGAACCAGTCCTTGGTGGAAGTCCGACGCAAGCAACGCAAAGCATGCGTTGAACACCGCGCCCAAAAAGCAAGCGCTGGCAAATAACTTGCTGGCCGGGAAACGGTCCGCGACGCCACTGGCGGCCAGGGTCAGTGAGCCCAGGATAAAGCCGATCTGCGTGGCTCCCGTCAATTGGCCGAATTGTGCAGTCGTAAGCGCCCATTCGGCAGATAGACTGTCTGCAGCGCTATTCGGGCTGAACCATAACGAGGTGCCGCAAAGCTGAGCCAGGACGATCAGGGCCAGAGGGTGGCGAAGCAACATGTTCATTGAAGCTCCAGTTGGGCTTCCATGGTGCATTCAGCCGACGCTTCGTCCGCGGCGTCGCGGTCATTGGTCGAATGCGGGTAGGCGGATCGTTCAACCGAATTCCGGTCAGGGTCAGAATTAGAATCTACTACCTTCTAGCCGCAAGGATAAACAAAAACTCCGCCGTCGCCAGTGACGAGCAACCTACTGCCTCAGCCTCGGTTGTTCAGCATGTGCAATTGCAGGGACGGGGTCTGGCGGGTAAACGCGGCATGCTGCGCGAAATGCTGATCGCGTTGATGGCGGAATTCGTCGGCTTCGGCAAGCATCCAACCCTGCAGGGCGGCGATCTGTTCGGACGGCTGGTGCGCCGTCGCGAAGACGTACGAGGCGGGCGAGGGGGCGAAGATGCCAAATACATCGATCAATCGGCCTGCCTGTACATCTTCGAAAACGATCGCCGCGCGTCCCATCGCGATGCCTTGCCCGGTCATGGCCGAGCCCACCGCCAATTGCGACAGGTTGAAGCGTTGGCCCAGGTGCAAGTCCGGCAGATCCACGCCGGCATGTTCCAGCCACGTGCGCCATTCGATCAGGGCGGGGGCGCCCGACCATGCGGAGTCGTCATGCAGCAGGAAATTCAGCCGCAGGTCGTGAGGGGTCAGGATTTCGGGGTGCGCTGCCAGGAATTCCGGACTGGCAACGGGAAAGATCCATTCATCCAGCATTGCCACGCCCTGGTTGGGGGCCGTCTGTGCGGGCGTGAAGCAAATCATGGCGTCGATGTGTTTGCCAGGAGGGTGCTTGTCGTCAAGGGGCTGCACTTCGGCCTGCACGCGTAGAGGGATATCAGGATGGCATCGAAAAAAGTCTCCCATGCGAGGCATCAGCCAGCGCATGGCAAACGAGGGCGCGCAAATCATTTCCATGGGCGCCGAAATGCGTTCCTGGCGGATTTCACCGATGACCGTATCCATGCAGCGAAATGCATCGCTGACCACGCAACGCAATCGTTCGCCTTCCGCGGTAAGCAACACTTCCCGGGGTAGTCGCTGCAGCACGGGGACTTCAAGCCAACCTTCAAGCTGCTTGATCTGTTGGCTTACCGCGCCCTGGGTAATGTGAAGTTCTTGCGCTGCACGCGTAAAGCTCCCGCAGCGCGCAACGGCCTCGAAGCAGCGCAACCAAGTCAATAGAGAGGGTGAGAAACGCGTCTTCATCATCTGCTTCGTTAGTAGGCTGGCCATTCCCCGGCGTGGTGCAGGATTGGCATGAGACGGTGCGAAAAAAGCGTCATCGCGGTGCAGCAAATTGCGCGTTGCCCGATCCCGGCGATTGGCTGGCCTGAGATTAGTACTGCTAATGGGCTGGGCCAGTATAAGTCGTTTGTATCGTCTTCTGATCAAGGTGACTATGCAGCCATCAGCGACCACACGCAGGTCGACCTCACGGAGAGACAACGATGGCACGGCATATCACGATCGGCGCGGCGCAGCTTGGCCCGATTGCCAAGACAGAGGGCAGGGAAGCGGTGGTCAAGCGGCTGATCGCATTGCTTCGGCAAGCCAGTGCGCGCGGCTGCGAACTCGTGGTTTTTCCTGAGTTGGCCCTGACCACGTTCTTTCCGCGCTGGCTGATTCAAAGCGGCCCCCAGCTGGACGCCTGGTACGAGACGGAAATGCCGAATCCGCAGACGCAGCCCTTGTTCGATGAGGCGCGCGCCTTAGGCATCGGCTTCTATATCGGGTATGCGGAGCTGGCCGTCGAAGACGGCAAGACGCACCACTACAACACGTCCATCCTGGTCGGCGCAGACGGGAAAATCATTGGCAAGTACCGCAAGATCCATTTGCCCGGGCATGTGGAGCCGCAGCCCGGCCGCGACTCCCAGCATCTGGAGAAGCGTTATTTTGAACCGGGTAATTTGGGTTTTCCCGTATGGGACGCCTTTGGCGGCGTCGTGGGCATGTGCTTGTGCAATGACCGGCGCTGGCCCGAAACCTATCGGGTGATGGCCCTGCAAGGGGCCGAACTTATCGTGCTGGGCTACAACACGCCCAATGACCATACCGGCGACGGCGCGGTGGATGGCTTGTCCAATTTCCATAACCACCTGGCCATGCAGGCGGGGGCGTATCAGAACAGCACCTGGGTCGTGGGCACGGCCAAGTGCGGCCGCGAAGAAGGGTCCCTGATGATCGGGCAGAGCGCCATCATCGCGCCTTCCGGCGAAATCGTGGCGATGGCGACCACACTGGAAGACGAACTCGTGACCGCGCGCTGCGATCTGGACATGAGCAAGGTGTATCGCGAGACATTTTTTGATTTCGCGCGCCATCGCGAACCGCAGCACTACGGCTTGATTGTCGAGCGCAAGGGTGTGGGTCCGGCCTTGAACAAGCAAGCGGCTTGAGGCGGATACGACGATGAACCATTTTGCCTCTGAACCTATCGTGGCCACGCGCGCACATGCGCCCCTGGATGCCTGCGTGAAAGGGATGCCGGGCGTGATCGGGTCGGTACCCATCGACGACGTCGCGAAGCAGGGATGGAACGTATTGCGCGAGGATTTGCCGCTGCCGCTGGCAGTGATCAGGCAAGACGCTTTGCATCACAACAGTGACTGGATGCGCCGGTTTCTGGAAGAGCGCGGCTCGATTTTCGCGCCTCACGGCAAGACCACGATGAGCCCCCAGCTGTTTGATCTGCAACGCCGCGATGGCGCCTGGGGCATCACGCTGGCGACCTGTCATCAGGTTCAGGTCGCTCGCCAGTTCGGCGCGAAGCGGATTGTGCTGGCGAACCAGCTGGTCGGCAAGCAGGCTGTCGCGTACATATTGCAGGCATTGCGCGACGATCCCGGCTTCGATTTCTATTGCCTGGTGGACGACGCGGCGCACGTGAACGCACTGGCTCAGGCCGCCAGAGAAGCCGATATCGGCAGGCCCTTGCAGGTGCTGCTTGAAGTGGGATACGCCGGCGGCCGTACCGGGTGCCGAGACGATGCGTGCGTGCAAGCGGTGATTGCCGCGCTGAAGCAAGCGTCTCCTTATCTGGCCCTGCGGGGGGTGGAAGGATTCGAGGGCTTGATCAAGCCCTTGCCCGACCAGGATGTGGAAACGCAGATCGCGGCCTTTCTCGCCCGCATGATTGCGACCGTGCAGGCGTGTGAAGCCCAGCAGGCCTTTGCCGCCGGCCCGATTCTGCTGAGTGCCGGCGGGTCGTCTTTCTACGACCTGGTGACACGACACTTTTCCTCGCTGCGCTTGTCGCGCGAGCACATGGTGTTGACCCGCAGCGGTTGCTACCTGACGCACGATTCCCATCTTTATAAAGAGGCGTTCGCGCGGTTGCAGGATCGCAGTCCGGATGTTGCCAGCTTGGGCCATGGCTTGCGGCCGGCGCTGGAAGTCTGGGGCTATGTGCAGTCCCGGCCCGAGGCGGGAAAGGTCGTTGTCAATCTTGGAAAGCGCGATATTTCGCCCGACCACATGCCCCCCGTGATGGGGTGGTTCCGGCCGGCCACGAATGCCGTGCCCAGCGTCGCCGCGGCGCCTTCGCCCTTGTCGCAAGGTCACGTGGCGACGGGCCTGGATGATCAGCACTGCCACATGAGTGTTCCCGTCGATTCGCCCTTGCGCGTGGGCGACATGGTGTGTTTTGGCATTTCGCACCCGTGTCTGACGTTCGACAAATGGGAGGCCATTCTGATGGTGGACGAGCGGTACGACGTGGTAGGAGCCATTCGCACTTACTTCTAAGCAGCTTTCATTCTTTTAGACCAAGGGGAAAAAAACATGGCACGAAAGCAATCGATGGCATTGCAGGCAGTACGGCTGGCACTGACCGCCAGCGCGTTGTTTGGAACGGCCGCATTCGCGCCCGTTCAGGCGCAGACCGTCACGGCGGTGATGCATGCCGCTTTGCGTTCATTGGACCCGGTGATTACCACCGGCTATATCGTCCGGAACCATGGCTACATGGTGTACGACACGCTGTTCGCCCTGGATGGGGACAACAAGATTCAGCCTCAGATGCTGGAATCCTGGAAAGCCTCCGATGACGGCAAGACCTATACCTTCATCTTGCGAGAAGGACTGAAGTGGCATGACGGCAAGCCGGTGACGTCGGCCGACTGCATCGCGTCGATCAAGCGTTGGGCATCGCAGGACAAAATGGGCCAGATGATGGCCTCGATGATGTCCGGCATGGAAGCGGTTGATGACAGGACGTTTGTCATGCGCTTTTCCGAGGCCACGGATCTGGCGGTGCGTGCCTTGGCCAAGCCCAGTGCCATCCCCGCCTTCATGATGCCCGAACGCGTCGCCAATACGCCGCCGTCGCAAGCGATCAAAGAGACCATCGGCTCGGGCCCGTTCCGCTTCGTGACCGAGGAATACAAGCCGGGCGTGCAGGTGGTCTACGCGAAGAACACGGACTATGTGCCGCGCAAGGAGCCTGCCAGCGGCCTGGCGGGGGGCAAGGTCGTCAAGGTGGACAAGGTCAAATGGGTGACCATGCCGGATCAGATGACGGCGGTGAACGCGTTGATCAACAAGGAAATCGATTTTCTCGAAAAAGCGCCCTTCGACCTGTTGCCGATGCTGGAAGGCAATAAAGACATCAATCTGCATGTCCTGACCTCGCAAGGCGGGCAATCCGAGATCCGCTTCAATTTCGAGCAGCCGCCGTTCAACAACAAGCTGATTCGACAAGCGGCGGTACTGGCGGTTGATCAGAAAGAGGTGCTGCAGGCGCAGATCGGCAATCCCAAGTACTTCCAGACCTGCGCTGCCGTATTTGGCTGCGGCGGCCCCTACGAAAGCAGCATCGGCGCCGAAAAACTGGTGAAGGGCGACCCGGTCAAGGCCGCGGCTTTACTGAAAGAAGCCAATTACGACGGCACGCCGGTCGTGATACTGATGCCGTCGGACAACCCGGGCTCGGCGCCCATCCTGCAGGTGGTTGCGCAATCGCTGCGCAAGGCCGGCTTCAAGGTGGATCTGCAATCCATGGACTGGCAGACGGTGCTTAATCGCCGCGCTTCTCACGAACCGGCGGCCAAGGGCGGATGGAATATTTTCGGCACCTATACGGTGATTGCGGATATCCGGGACCCGCTTGCCTTCATGGGCGTGGCCGCGAACGGCAAGGATGCGTGGTTCGGCTGGCCGGATGTGCCCGAGATCGAAAAGCGCCGGGCTCAGTTTGCGCGCACGAATGATCCGGCCGTGCTCAAGCGCCTGGCTGACGAGATCCAGGAACTGGTGATCGATGAAGGCGTCATCGTGCCCTTGGGCCAGTTTTCAAACCTGTCCGCCACGGGCAAGCAACTAACGGGCGTGGTGGTTGCTCCGGTTCCCGTGTTCTGGGACCTCCAAAAAACCGGTAAGTGAGTCGGCCATGCCTGGATTTCTTTTGAAGCGCCTGTTTTCGGTCATTCCGGTATTGGTGGTGGTCGCCGTCATTGTTTTTGCCATGTTGCGTCTGACCCCCGGGGATCCCGCCGCCATCATTGCTGGCGACGGGGCCACCTCGGCTCAGATAGACGAAATACGCAAGAACATGGGGCTGGATAAGTCCATCCCGGATCAGTTTTCGATTTGGGTGGGCCAATTGGCGCAGGGAGATCTGGGCACCTCGTTGATTTCCGATGCACCGGTGTCCAGTCTCATCGCCGACCGCATCGGGCCGTCCGTCGCGCTGTCCCTGTCGACCATCGTCTTTACGGTGTTGGTGGCGATTCCCCTCGGCATCGTGGCGGCGTGGCGACAGGGGAAATTGCTGGATCGCGCCATCATGGCAGGTTCGGTGGTCGGCTTTTCCGTGCCGGTCTTCATCATTGGCTACGTCTTGATCCTGGTTTTTTCGATGCAGCTTGGCTGGTTCCCCGTGCAGGGCTATCAGCCGATGTCCGAGGGCGGGTGGCAGTTCGCGCAGCGATTGGTCCTGCCCACCCTGGCCTTGAGCACGGTGTATGTCGCCCTGATCGCCCGCATCGTGCGCAGCAGCGTGATTGAAGTCATGCAGGAAGACTTCATCCGCACGGCGCGCGCCAAGGGGCTGCGCGAAAGCGGCGTGTTGCTGCGCCATGCGCTGGGCAATGCCGCCGTTCCCATCGTCACGATCATCGGGGTCAGTATTGCGATGCTTATCGGCGGCGTGGTGGTGACGGAATCGGTGTTCAACATTCCGGGCCTGGGGCGCTTGGTCGTGGACGCCGTGCTGGCGCGGGATTATCCCGTCATTCAAGCCATGATCCTGCTCTTCTCATTGGTCTATGTCGGAATCAATTTGGTGATCGATCTTTCGTACACCGTTCTTGATCCGCGCATTCGTTATTAAAGGTGCGCACGCCATGTCTGCTACGACTTCATCTTTGCCGGCGCCTGGCGCGCCTGCTGTCGAGGCCGCCGCCACGTCTTCGATCCTGGGGCAACTCAAAACCACCATGGCGGCCTGGCCGGCCATGCTGGCTATCGCCTTATTGAGCCTGTTGCTGGTCGGTACGATTTTTGCCCCGTGGCTGGGAACCGTGGATCCCACGCTGATGGATCCGGCCATACGCCTGAAGCCGATGTCCGCCGAGCACTGGCTGGGTACCGATGCGTATGGCCGCGATGTTTACTCGCGCACGCTGTTTGGGGCCCGGGTGTCCTTGGTGGTGGGTTTGGGCGCGGTCGTCGCCAGCTTGCTGGCCGGCTTGGTCCTGGGGATCCTGGCCGGATACTTCAAGTCCGCCGACACCATCATCATGCGCTTCCTGGATGGGGTGATGGCCATTCCCGGCATATTGCTGGCGATTGCGCTGGTGTCCTTGTCCGGGGCCAGTCTGTTCACGGTGCTGGTGGCGATTTCCATCCCGGAGATTCCTCGGGTGGCGCGGATGGTGCGCAGCGTAATCCTGTCCGTTCGCAACGAACCCTATGTTGAAGCAGCGGTTTCGCTGGGTACCCGGGTGCCGGTTCTGGTGCTGCGGCACATGCTGCCCAATACCTATGCGCCGCTCATCGTGCAAGGCACCTATATCTTCGCCGCGGCGATTCTGACGGAGTCGGTACTGAGCTTTCTTGGGGCGGGGATTCCGCCGGAAACGCCGTCCTGGGGCAACGTAATGGCCGAGGGGCGCGTGTACTTCCAGATGCTGCCAGGCCTGATCCTGTATCCGGGACTCCTGTTGTCGTTGACGGTACTGAGCGTGAACATTCTTGGCGACGCGCTGCGCGACGCGCTCGATCCGCGATTCTCGCGCCGCTTCTGATGGCTTACCCAGGATTCACGACTTTATGAAAACGACATCCGCTAATCGCGAGACAGGCCAGGCGCCTGCGCTGCAGATCTCGGCACTTACCGTGCAAGCCGGCCATGGCGCCGCCCGTCGTCCGGTGATCGAGAATATATCGTTCGAGGTCTATCCCGGTGAAACCCTGTGCGTGGTGGGCGAGTCCGGGTCGGGAAAATCCGTGACGTCGTTGGCGGCCATGGGACTGCTGCCCAGGGGCGTGCTGACCGCGACGGCCGGCACCATCCTGCTCGGCAACGATGATGTGCTGCGGGCGACGCCTGACCGCCTGCGCGCGCTGCGCGCTTCCCGGATCGCCATGGTTTTTCAAGAGCCCATGACGGCGTTGAATCCGGTGCAAAAGGTGGGCAGGCAAATAGATGAGGTGTTGCGCTTGCACAGCCGCCTGGGCGCATCCGAGCGACGCAAACAGGTATTGGCAATGCTGGAATCGGTGCATTTGCCCGACATCGAGCGGGTCTACAACGCCTACCCGCATCAATTGTCCGGCGGGCAGCGCCAGCGCATCGTGATTGCGATGGCCTTGATCCTGAAGCCGCAAGTGCTGATCGCGGATGAGCCGACCACCGCGTTGGACGTGACCACGCAAAAGCAGATCCTGACCCTGATCCGAGAGCTTCAGGAGCGCCAGCGCACCGCCGTGGTGTTCATCACCCACGATTTCGGCGTAGTGGCCGAGATTGCCGATCGCATTGTGGTCATGAACCGAGGCAGCGTCGTGGAGACAGGTACGCGTGATCAGGTGCTTTCCCGGCCGTCGCAAGCGTATACGCGCATGCTGGTGTCTTCGGTGCCCAGCCTGGTGCCGCAGCAGCGGGCCTTGCCAAGCGGGGAAAAGGTGCTGGAAGTCATAGGGCTGGACAAAACCTACAAGGAGAAGCCCTTTTTTGGCGCGGCGCGCGTGGTCGCGGCAGCCAAAGATGTGGCCTTGACTGTGCGGCGCGGTGAAATCGCCGGGGTGGTGGGTGAATCGGGTTCAGGCAAGTCGACGGTCGCACGCTGCGTCGTCAGGTTGATTGAGCCAAGCGCGGGCGCCATTTTCCTCAAGGACGAGGACATCGTGCAGGTATCGACCGCCCAGATGCGGCTGCGGCGGACCCGTGTACAGATGATCTTCCAGGATCCCTATCGTTCGTTGAATCCGCGGCGTCAGGTGGGCGATTCGCTGATCGAGGGCTTGGTCAACTTTGGCGTTGCAACCGCCGAAGCCCGCGAGAAGGCCGCGCAGGCGCTGGAACTGGTGGGCCTTGGGCGCGATGTGATGCAACGCTATCCCCACCAGTTCTCGGGTGGCCAGCGTCAACGCCTGTGTATTGCGCGCGCCGTCGTGATGGAGCCGGATCTGCTGGTGGCCGATGAGGCGGTTTCCGCCCTGGACGTATCGGTGCAGGATCAGGTTCTCAAGCTGCTGGAAGAGATCCGGGCTCGTACGGGCGTGGCGATCTTGTTCATCACGCACGATTTGCGCGTGGCGGCCCAGATCTGCGACAGCATTGTGGTCATGCAGAAGGGACGTGTCATTGAGTCCGGTCCTGCCGCCCGCGTGTTGACGGCTCCGCAGCAGGCCTACACCCGCGAATTGATTGAGGCGGCACCCGGGCGGGGTTGGGATTTCCGCAATTTCCGCGCTTTGCGCGCGGCGTGAAGCGCTGGCCGAGCATTCGATGGACAGGGCCCTCTGGATCCCGGCCTGGTCCATCGTCCGGGGATGTTGGTGGTCTAACCGTTTTTTCCATTGCACAGGAGCGCAAGATGCGCATTATTGTTGGCGGCTTTCAGCACGAAACGAATACGTTTGCACCCAGCAAGGCAGATTGGGACGCCTTCAAGCTGGGCGGAGGCTGGCCTGGGATGGCTCGCGGCGAGGAAGTCTTTCCGGCCATCCACGGCGCCAATATTCCCGCGGCGGGCTTCGTGGCTGCGGCGCGTGGGCACAAGCACACCTTGATCCCCACGTTGTGGTGTGCCGCCAGCCCTTCGGCGCACGTAACGCGCGATGCGTTCGAACGCATTACGGCGATCTTGCTTGCGGACATCGCCGCGGCGCTGCCCGCGGATGGCGTCTATCTTGATCTTCATGGAGCAATGGTCGCCGAGCATTACGACGATGGCGAAGGCGAAGTGCTGCGCCGCGTGCGCGAACTGATCGGTCCTGATGTGCCGCTCGTCGCCAGCCTGGACCTGCACGCCAACGTGACCGAGCGCATGCTGAAAGAGGCGGACGCACTGATCGCCTACCGCACGTATCCCCACGTTGATATGGCTGACACGGGCGCTCGCGCCTTTGCCTTCATGCAACAGCGGCTTGACGGCATGCCGCGTCCAGGCGTGGCTGCCCGCCGTATTTCGTATCTGTTGCCCACCTGCTGGCAAAGCACGATGGCCATGCCGGCCAAAGGACTTTACGAGCGTCTTGAAACGCTGGAGGCCGCGCCGGGAATTTCCAGCATGTCCTTCTGCATGGGCTTTCCCGCCGCAGACTTTCCGGACTGTGGCGCGCTCGTGTGGGCCTATGCCGATACGCAATCGGCGGCGGATGCCGCGGCCGATGCGCTGGCAGCGGATGTCGAGGCGGCCGAAGCCGCGTTTGCGGGCAAGCTGTACTCACCGGAAGAAGCGGTGGTGCATGCGGCGGAGCTGGCTGCCAGCGCCTCTAAACCGGTTGTCATTGCCGACGCGCAGGATAATCCCGGCGCAGGCGGAGACTCCGACACCACGGCAATTCTGCGCGCGCTTGTGCATTACAACGTGCCGGGCAGCGCGTTGGGACTGATGGTGGATCCGCAGGCGGCTCTGCTGGCCCACAAGGCGGGCGAGGGCGCAACGGTGCGCATCGCGCTTGGCGGCCATTCTCGGATTCCAGGTGACGCGCCTTTCGAAGCGGATTTCGTGGTGGAGCGGCTGTCCGACGGGAAGTTCGTTGCAACCGGTCCCTTCTACTCCGGTTTTCGCATGGAGCTGGGGCCAAGCGCCTGCTTGCGTATTGGCGAAGTGCGTGTCGTCGTGGCGTCCCATAAAGCGCAAATGGCGGATCAGGCCATGTTCCGCTACGTGGGAATCGAACCCACCCAGCAGAACATACTGGTGCTCAAGAGCACAACGCATTTCCGGGCAGATTTCACGCCCATCGCCGCCGACATCCTGATCTGCGCGGCCCCCGGGCCGATGCCCATGAATCCTCTGGATTTGCCCTGGACCCAGTTGCGCGACAGCTTGCGCATGCATCCCGGCGGGCCCACCTTCGCGCAGTTCAAAGCAGGGACGCGCGAGCTGGAATCGGCTTGAGGTTCTGGAAACGCAGGTCGGCAGTGCTGGCGCAATGGGTGGTCGGGGCAGTGGCCTGCGGACCTAGCCTGTCAATGCCCGGCGTCTGCTGAGGGTCCACGCCCGGCATCGGATTCGGGATGCTGTCGGGCGGCCAGGGAGCCTCCTTTCCGCCATCTCGTTCCGGGCGGTCGTCCCGTTTGGGTTTGGAAGGAGGTATCTCCGCCGGATGTTGCGCGGGCGGTCCATTGTCTTTGCCGGGTTGGGGCGTCGCACCGCTCGTATAGAACCAGTTCATTTTTTTCTCCTTGGGCGGCCAGTCAGCCGTTTCGGGTACAGGATGGCGAGTTCCAGCAAACGCCGTGCCGTGGCGCGGGCGATGTGTCTTGCGGAACCGGCGCTGGCCCTGGCACGCTGCTTGCTGAACCCGTCGGTGAGCAAGGCGAGGAAGGAAAATCGGATGAACACCGTAGATCGGGTCGCGACTGCCATGCGAGAGTCTTCACTGGTGCTGGTGACGGCGGAGTCGTGCACGGCGGGCTTAATTGCCGCCACCTTGGCCGACGTGCCCGGGGCGGGCGACCTGCTGGACTGCGCGTTCGTGACGTACTCTCCGGAAGCTAAGATGAAATGCCTGGGTGTCTCGGCGAAAACGCTTCGGCTCCACAACCTGACGAGCGAAGCCGTGGCCCGGGAAATGGCGTTGGGGGCAGCGCGCAACAGCAGGGCGAATGTCGCCATATCGAATACCGGCGTCACGGATGGCACCGATGACCGGATACCGGCCGGGACGCAGTGTTTTGCCTGGGTATTCAAGTCCGGCGCAGCCGACGCATCGCCTTCGGTGTATTCCGAGACGGTGCAATTCAGCGGCGGGCGAAACGCCATCCGGCGTGCCAGCGCCGAGTACGCGCTAGAGCGGCTGATCGCGTATCACGAAACCTGGCAGGCCGGTCTTCGCTAGGCGGTTGCCCGCGTGGCCAAGACCGGCCGCAAAGCGCTTCGTCACCTGACCTGCTTCAGTACTCGGGCCAGGCGTGCAATGCCTCCGGTGCCGCTGGCCGCCCGGCCGATCAGGGCGCTGCCTGCCGCGGTAAGGGCTGCGCGGGCAAGAATGCTTCTGCCTCGCGTGCCTGCCACGAGTAGCCAGGCGCCCAGGCCGAACACGATCAGATGTTCGCCAGGGAAGTCCGGGCGTCGCGCATCAATGTCTTTCAGTTGCCGCGCCAAGGATCGAGGGTCGCGGTCAGGGCTTTCGATTTCGGTCATCGCATCGGCTTTCATGGGGCTCCCTCGCATTGGGTGAGCCCCCGGCTCACCAAGGGCCATGCCGGGGCCGCGTCACCCGCCGAAGACGCGCTTCAGTGCCATTCGGGCGTCATTCAATGGCGGCGTCTTTCGGTAGCACGCGGCACATATCTGACGACCTCGTTGGGAGGTTTCCAGGATTTCGTCTCGGCCATCCATCCTGCTTCCCAGGCCTCGACCTTTTCACGCCATTCGGCGATTGATTCACCGGTGTGCCCTGGCATGACGGCCGCCTGATAGTAGGGACAATCCCACAAGGTCAATCCATCACGAGCGGCTTGGGCGCCCAGCTTTCGGATGTCATCGTGCATTGCCGCACCTCCAAAAGTAGATGATTGGGCGATAAATATTACGCAGCAGCTGACGTTCCCGCAATAGTGTTGCGGTGCTATACGGGCTAGTACGGCCAGCGGGGGGCAAGGGCACGGGACTTGCTCTGGGCCCGTGGTACCTGGATCCCTTGTGGGTGGCTACCATGCCTGAAAAAAACCGGAGCCGGCGGACGAACGTCATCTCAAGGTTCTTCGACCACTTTGCCGCGCACGTTACGAAGTGGGCGGGCTCGCCCACCGCTTTCGGCTGCGCGGTTGCCGCCGTGTTGGTGTGGGCGGCTTGCGGCCCCGCTTTCGGGTATTCCGAGACGTGGCAACTGGTGATCAACACCGGCACGACCATCATCACGTTCCTGATGGTCTTTTTGATTCAACAAAGCCAGAACAAGGACGGCCAAGCGCTGCATTTGAAACTGGACGAGCTGCTGATTGCCCTGAAGGGGGCGGACGAGCGGCTCGTGGACGCCGAGCGGCTGGACGAAGACAAGCTGTTGGCGCTGGCAGCGGCAGCCACGGCGCGGGCCAGGCTTCAGGCGAGATCCGAACGGCGCAAGGGCGGCGGCAAACGGCCCGTCCGGGGCACGCGCGGGGCGGGGCGTGGCGGCTATCCGGCGCGCCACAAAATGCGGCGTGCCGGATAGCCGGGGCCTCCTTGGCGGCATCCCCGGTGGTCCGCTTCTTCCGTACCTTTTGGAACCCCTTTCCGGGCCGGAGATTGCTATAAATATGCCTGCAACCGCTATCAGGCAAGAAGATGTCCATTCAATCGTTGAGTCGCTACGCCGCCGCGCTCGTGCTCGCCACCCTCGCTTCCGGGTGTTCTTCAATACTTCCCGGTTCGTCGGGCTCCGGCTCGGGCGAGGCGTCAAGCGCCGCCTCGGAAAGGGTGGTCAGCGACAACTGTAAGTTCATTCGCAGCCGGTGCATCTACGAAGGGTCGTACGACGCCGGCGAACGCAATTATGCCGAGCAGGAAGCCAAACGCCTGAACAAGGCCGAGCTGGACCGGCTTCGCCGCGCGTTCGCCAATTAAATGGCCAGAATATATTGGCGCGCGATGCGCGAATAAACTATATTGCGGAATAAATCGAAATATAGTTAATGCGTTAGATACTTTCTGTCCAGTTTATTTGCGTTTACTAGCGATTTACTCCCGCGTCTCTCTCTACACTTCGCGCTACGTGTAGAAATGCGAATCCGGGATGCTGAACAGGGCGTTAGTGGTGTCTGTGGCTTCTTTCCTTGCGGTCTGGCCATCGCAGAAAATAATGGAAGAGATAATCTGCGTGACGCCGCAAGTCCGGGCAAAAGTAATGGTTCTAATGCGAAAAGACGTTTTTCTGCAGTGGAACCAGCCACAGGAATCCGGTTGCAGGAACTCCCACGAAAAAGACGATAGCCCTATCCGAATCGTGACCGGCATTCGCGGCTGATTAGTTTGTTGAATCAACCGCCTGCTGCCTGCCGATACGCCTCCAACGTACTGAACATTTTCCCGCCCAAGCGGAAATTCGCTTCCGCAAACGCTCTGGCGTGGTCGACGATGATCCGGGTTTGCCGCGGCTGGTCGCGAATCTGCTGGATGCAATGGGCATAGCCCGCGACGTCGCCCGGGGCGGCTAGCCAACCGGTCTGGCCGGGCGTGACGATTTCCGGCAGACCCCCCACCTGGCTGGCGACGACCGGCCGGCCGACGGCGAACGCTTCGGGAACGATGCGCGACCAGGCTTCGGTGGCCGACGGCACCAGCACCACGTCGGCTGCCCGGATCATGTCCGCGACATCGGTTCGGTGGCCCGCAAAGACCACATGGTCCGCAATCCCAAGATCCACCGCCAGGCGGTACAGCTCGTAGGCATAGGGCTTGGTGCCGGAAGTGGGCATGCCCACGACCAGCCCCACGGCGGGCACGCCCTGCCTGCGCAGCCATTGCACCACGCGCAGCAGGTCAGCCTGGCCTTTTTCCGGGCGCAGCATGCCGACGGTGGTAATGACGTAGGCATTTTCGGGGGCGGCTATCTCCAGGCTGCGGCGAATGCGCAGCGACGTGCCGGGTGCGCTGGCTGGCCGGAAGAAATCGTCGCCGGCCCACTCGCCTACGACGCTGATCCGGCCTTCCGGAACCAGGCGCGCCGCCAGCAGTTCCTGCTTGCCGACTTCGCTGGTCGCGATGACGTGATCGCAGCCGATCTTCCATTCCAGCCGGCGGCGCGGCGACGTCCGCATGGATTTGGCGAAATGGCGCGTCCTGACGACGGCGCACAAGTCGCGGCACAGTGCGGCGGTCTTGCCATCGGCGCGGCTATGGCTGTCGATGACCTGGATGCGCAAGGCCTTGATGGCGCGCCGCAGCGCCAGCACGGTCGACGGCGAATAGGCCGGCTTGAAGTCGATGTGCACCGTAGTCAGGTTGCGCTCGCGGGCTTCGTGGCCGACGGCGCTACCCGCAGGGCACGCGATCGTCACCTCGTAGCCATGGCTCTGCAGCCAGCTGGCCTGCTCCAGGGTGCGGAATTCCAGCCCACCCAGACTGTATTCAGCCAGCGTATGCAGGATGCGCATGATGTTCCAGTACCTGTCGGCAGGCGCCCACGACAGCGTCGGGCGTGATGGCATCGATGCCGTCGCGCGGATGGCGCGGAACGACGGCAGCCGATCCGTGGCGGCGCCAGAACCATTCGGGGTTGGGTTCGTTGAATATGCCCACGTAGGGTACGCAGGCGCCTTGCGCAATATGCGAGGGACCGCAATCATTGGCCACCACCAGGCGCGCGCGCAGCATGATGGCGCTTAGCTCGGGAAGCGGCCGGCAGTACGCGATGGAAATGTCGGGGCGCCGCATGGCCTCCAGGGCGCTCCGTTCCGCTGCCTCTTGCTGCCCCAGCACGAACAGGAAACGCGCATCGCCACCCAGCAAGCGCTTCAGGCGGTCCACCAGCCGCAAGTAGTTCGTCAGGCTCCATCGCTTGAACGCGCCCGCGCCGCCACCGGGAATCATCACGACGTCGGCCGTTTGAACGGTACGCGCGTGCGTCCGTGCCAGCGCCCGGAAGCACTCTCGCGTGGCGCCCTCCAGGTCGAACGGACGGTACGCGGCCAGCAGGCGCAGATTCGCCTGCCCGATGTACTCGGACGTGTCCTTGCGATGGCAGTGCGTCCAGACCAGGTCGCTGACCCGCGCATTGCGGAATCCAAGGCGGATTGCCGGCAGGCGCAGCAAGTTGATCAGGCCGAAACGTTCGCTGCTGTGATGCAGGCTGATCGATACCCGAGTCTCTTTCTTCAGGCTGCGCAGGTAATCGCTGAAGGTGGATGCGCGAACGAATTCATCGACCCAGGGCAACGCCTGGTAGAACCCCCCCACATCGTCGCGGGCAACCACCTTGATGCGTCGGGAAGACCACCATTTTTTCAACTGGTACAGCGTCGGCAGCGCGACGATCTGGTCGCCCAGTTGCGGTTGGCTTCTGACGTAGACAACGATTTCCGACATGTGCGGCCTCCCCTTGCTTGCGATGCGGCCGGGTGACCGCTGGCGGGCAATGTATCGGGAGACGCGCCAGGATTTTCTCGAAACCCTTTAACGAGTGTGAAGAAGAGGGCGGGCGTGCTTTAAACAATTACACAAGTCTTTCCTCCGCGCTCTTGCGGTGGGGCCCGCCGGCCGCAAGCGCCGGTGCCCGCAATGACCGGGAATGGAGCTTGCTGGCCCACGCCCCGGAAGATCGCGGCATGGTCCGCACCCAGTTTTGACCAAAAAAGGGGTTGCCTTGGAAAACTCGCTATCAATCAAGATCACCCGGCGCAACCTGCTGAAGGCGGGCGCCGTATCGGCGACTGCGGTGGCCGCCCCGTCGGTCACCTGTGCGCAGCAGGCCGCGCAGGGCGCCATGCAGCCGATGGCGGCCACCGTGACGTTGCGCGTCAACGGCGCCGCGCGCGAATTGTCGCTGGATATGCGCACGACGCTGCTTGACGCCTTGCGGGAAAATCTACAATTGACGGGAACCAAAAAGGGCTGCGACCACGGTCAGTGCGGCGCCTGCACGGTGCTGCTGGATGGCCGGCGCGTCAATTCCTGTTTGACGCTGGCCGTGATGCACGATGGGGCCGAGATAACGACCATCGAAGGTCTGGGCACGCCGACGGCGCTGCATCCCTTGCAGGCCGCCTTTATCAAGCATGACGGCTACCAATGCGGCTACTGCACACCCGGGCAGATCTGCTCCGCCGCGGCGATGCTGGAAGAGATCGAGCAGGGCGTCCCCAGCCATGTCAGCGCCAGCCTGACCGACCGCCCGCAGCTGGGCGCGGACGAGATCCGTGAACGCATGAGCGGCAATATCTGCCGATGCGGTGCGTATTCGAACATTCTCGACGCCATCATGGACGTCGCGGCGGGCAAGGCGGGAGGCAAGGCATGAAGCCCTTCACCTACGAACGTGCCCGCACGCCCGCCGAGGCCGCGGCTAGCGCCGCCCAGGTGCGCGGCGCCCGCTTCATCGCCGGCGGGACGAATCTGCTTGACCTAATGAAGCTGGAAGTCGAAACGCCTACGCATCTGATCGATGTGAACGGTCTGGATTTGGATCAGATCACCGAAACTCCGGAAGGCGGCGTGCGAATAGGCAGTCTGGTGCGCAACACCGATCTTGCCGCGGATGCCCGCATCCGGCGTGATTACGCCGTGCTGTCGCGCGCGATACTGGCGGGTGCTTCGGGACAGATCCGCAACCGCGCGACCACCGCCGGCAATCTTCTGCAGCGCACGCGCTGCCCGTACTTCTACGACACGAACATGCCGTGCAACAAGCGCGCGCCGGGAAGCGGCTGTTCGGCCATCGGCGGCGTTACCCGGCAATTGGCCGTGATCGGCGCCAGCGATGCCTGCATCGCCACGCATCCCAGCGACATGGCGGTGGCCATGCGGTTGCTGGACGCCCAGATTGAAACCGTGCGTCCGGACAGCACCCGACGCGTGATCCCGATTGCGGATTTCTACCGGCAGCCCGGCAACACGCCAGAGATCGACCATACGCTGGAGGCAGGCGAACTCATTACTTCCGTCACGCTGCCACCGCCGATCGGCGGCGTACACCGCTATCGGAAGGTGCGGGATCGCGCGTCCTTCGCCTTTGCCCTGGTGGCCGTGGGGGCGGTGGTGCAGCGTGACGGCAGCGGCCGGATCGCGCTGGGCGGCGTGGCGCCGCATCCCTGGCGGGTCGAAGCGGCCGAGGCTGAACTGCCCCGCGGCTTCGCGCCAGCCGCCGAACGGCTGTTGGCGGGCGCGAAGCCCACCGCCGACAACGCCTTCAAGCTGACGCTGGCCGCGCGGACGCTCAGCGCGGTCTTGACGGAATCGAGGGCCTGACGCAATGAAATTCGATACTCCCGCCACACAGAATCCCATCGATCAGTTGAAAATCGTCGGCCATGGCGTAGACCGCATCGACGGTCCATTGAAGAGCACGGGCAAGGCCGTTTATGCATACGAACACCACGACACGGTGCCCGATGCGGCCGTCGGCTATGTGCTTGGCGCGGCGATTGCCAAAGGACGGATCCGCGCCATGGATATCGAAGCGGCGCGGCGCGCGCCCGGTGTGCTGGCCGTGGTCACCGCGCAAAATGCCGGCAAACTGGGCAAGGGAAAAATGAACACCGCCACGCTGTTGGGCGGGCCCGAGATCCAGCATTACCACCAGGCCATCGCGCTGGTCGTGGCCGAAACCCTGGAACAGGCGCGGGCGGCAAGCCGGCTGATCCGGGTGCAATACGAGCGCGCGCCCGGCGCGTTCGACCTGGCGGCCGAGAAAGCCGCCGGCGACTCCGCCGCTAAGAAACCCGGCAAGAAAGCGGGCGGCCAACCCAAGCCGGACGTGGTGGGCGACTTTGAAGGGGCCTATGCGGCGGCCGCCGTGAAAATCGACCACACCTACCGCACGCCCGATCAATCCCACGCGATGATGGAGCCGCATGCGTCCACCGCCGTGTGGGAGGGCGACGCGCTGACGTTGTGGACATCGAACCAGATGGTCGACTGGGGGCGCAGCGACGTGGCCAAGACCCTGGGTTTGCCCAAGGACAAAGTGCGATTGATTTCCCCCTACGTGGGCGGCGGTTTCGGTGGCAAGCTATTCGTGCGGGCGGACGCCCTTTTGGCGGCGCTGGGGGCACGCGCCGCCCGGCGGCCGGTCAAGGTCGCGCTGGCGCGTCCGCTGGTCGCCAACAATACGACGCATCGGCCCGCCACAATCCAGCGCATCCGCATCGGGGCCGGGCAGGATGGCAAGATCACCGCGATCGCGCATGAAAGCTGGTCGGGCGACCTGCCGGGCGGAAATCCCGAAGAAGCCGTGCAGCAGACGCGCCTGCTCTACGCCGGCGCCAACCGGCTGACCGCGCTACATCTGATGGAACTGGATTTGCCCGAGGGCAACGCGATGCGAGCCCCTGGCGAGGCGCCGGGGATGATGGCCCTGGAAATCGCCATGGACGAGATGGCCGAAGCACTGGGCATGGATCCCGTGGAATTCCGAGTGCGCAACGACACGCAGGTAGACCCGGCAGCTCCTGCGCGCCCGTTCTCCCAGCGGCGCTTCATCGAA
Source organism: Achromobacter sp. MYb9 (assembly GCF_002975275.1). Taxonomy (GTDB): domain Bacteria; phylum Pseudomonadota; class Gammaproteobacteria; order Burkholderiales; family Burkholderiaceae_B; genus Achromobacter. Next base: position 39,232 of record NZ_PCOQ01000008.1, read on the forward strand.
TGCCTGCGTATCGGCGCAGCGCGTTTCGGGTGGGCGGAACGCCGCGCGCGCCCCGGCGCAAGCCGAGATGGCCGGTGGCTCGTGGGCATGGGCATGGCGGCGGCGTTCCGCAACAATCTGGTGACCGATTCGGCCGCGCGTGTGCGTCTGGATGCCGCGGGCCAGGTCATCGTGGAAACCGACATGACCGATATCGGCACCGGCAGCTACACCATCATCGCGCAGACCGCGGCCGAGATGCTGGGCGTGCCGCTGGCGAAAGTCATCGTGCGCCTGGGCGATTCGGCTTTCCCGGTGTCGGCCGGTTCCGGCGGGCAATGGGGGGCCAACAGTTCAACGGCCGGGGTGTATGCGGCATGCCAGAAATTGCGTGCCGCAGTTCTGGAACGCCTGGGCTTCCCTGCTGAGGGGGCGGTGTTCGCGGATGGTTCCGTGACGGAGGCGGGCGGCCGCACGGCGCTGCTGCGACAGGCGGCCACGGACGGCGACCTGGTCGCCGAGGACGTGCTGGAATTCGGCGACCTGGACAAGCAATTCCAGCAGTCCACGTTCGGCGCCCACTTCGTCGAAGTCGCGGTGGACGCCTACACGGGCGAGACCAGAATCCGCCGGATGCTGGCAGTGTGTGCGGCGGGGCGCATCCTCAACCCGAAGACCGCCCGCAGCCAGGTGATCGGCGCGATGACGATGGGTATCGGCGCGGCGCTGATGGAGGAACTGGCGATTGACCAGCGGGCCGGTTCCTTCGTCAATCATGACCTGGCAAGCTACGAGGTGCCGGTGCACGCCGATATCCCCGTGCAAGAGGTGATCTTCCTGGACGAAACCGACCCCGTGTCGTCGCCCATGAAAGCCAAGGGCGTGGGCGAGTTGGGTCTGTGCGGGGTCGGGGCGGCGATTGCCAATGCGATCACCCACGCCACCGGGGTGCGCGTGCGGGAGTATCCCGTCACGCTGGACAAACTGCTGGCAGGGTTGCCGGACCCGGCCTGACTGTCAAGGCGCGTGGGCTCCCGCCATCGTGCCGGCCTGGCCGCTTTCCTCCAGTAGCCAATCCCTGAAGGCGGCGACGGGCGGGGTGGCAAGCTTGTCCGGCGGGGCCAGGAAAAAGTAGCCTGCTCCAGTGCTGAAGGCTTCGTCGATGGCGGGCGCCAGAACGCCTTGGCGCAATTCGTCCTCCACCAGGAAAGTCGGCAGCAGCCCGATGCCGATGCCCGACGCGACGGCCTGGATCAAATGCGTCGTCAGCTCGAACTGGGCACCCCAGCGCATGGTCCGCACGGGCAGTTCATGCGCTTCGAACCAGCGCTGCCACACCGCCGGTCGGGCCGCCACTTGCAGCAAGCTGTGCTGAGCCAGATCGGCCGGTTTGCGGATAGGGTGGCGGGCCGCCAGCTCAGGGCTGATCACGGGGATGACGTGTTCATCCATCAGGCGGTAAGACGCCAGCCCCGGCCAATCGCCATCGCCCACGGCAATCACGGCGTCGATGCCGGCCAGATCCAGGTCAAAGCGCGTGACCCGCGAGTGCAGATGGACCAGGATGCCGGGGTGCTTTTCATAGAACCGGTTCAGCCGGGGCATCAGCCATTTCGCGGTAAACGTGGGCAGCGCGGCCAGATGAAAGGCGCCGCGCCCGGTCCGGTGCGAGATGGCTTGCAGCGACGCACTGCGGATGCGTTGCAGCGCCGCTTCCAGTTCCTTCTGATACCGCATGCCGGCTTCGGTCAGCAAGATGCGCCGCTTCTCGCGCCGGAAAAGGGCCACTTCCAGCAGATCTTCCAGCGCCTGCACTTGGCGGCTGACCGCACTTTGCGTCAACGCGAGTTCGGTCGCTGCACGCGTGAAACTGAGATGGCGCGCGCTGGCTTCAAAAGCCAGCAAGAGTGACATGGACGGGGTCAGGCGGCGCGGGTTCATTCTGTAAATACATGACGGGTAGGGGTTCACTATACCGTGCGGCCCGCCTTTTTCTCGCTTTGGATAGGGTCTATGACTAGCCGTCATCCCTGAATGGGTCATTCATAAAACGAATGATCTACCTGACTATTTTCCGTTTTCAAACCGCCGTTCAATGGCCGAAAATCAAATCAAGCGACGGGCAGATTGCTGCCGGTCCGGATAGGTTCCACGACGGAGGTAAGGATGGATTTGGGTATCACGGGCAAGACCGCGCTGGTGCTGGGCGGCGGCGGCGGGCTGGGTGGCGCCATCGCCGCATCGCTGGCGCAGGAAGGCGCGCGGGTGGTGGTGGCGGATCTGAACCTGGAGGCGGCCACCGCCACGGCGGACCGGATCCGGGCGGACGGGCTGACCGCCTTTCCGATGCAATGGGATCTGCGGGCGCTGGATGCGATCGATAGCCAGGTCGCATGGATCGAGTCCCACGTGGGCGCCGTTGATATCCTGGTCAACAACACGGGCGGGCCGCCGCCCACGCCCTCGTCGGGCCAGGCGGCCGATCTATGGCGCGAGCACTTCGAAGGCATGGTGCTATCCGTCATCAAGCTGACCGACCGCGTGTTGCCCGGCATGCGCGAACGGCAGTGGGGCCGGATCATCACCAGCACCTCGTCCGGCGTGATCGCGCCGATTCCGAACCTGGGCATTTCCAATGCGCTGCGCATGTCGCTGGTGGGGTGGTCCAAGACCTTGGCGCGCGAAGTGGGCAAGGACGGCATTACGTCGAACATCGTGTTGCCCGGCCGCATCGCCACCGCGCGTATCTCGTTCCTGGACGAGGCGCGCGCCAAGCGCGAAGGACGCAGTGTGGAGGAAGTCAGCCGCGAAAGCACGGGCAGCATCCCCGTGGGCCGCTATGGCGATCCGAAGGAGTACGGCGACGCAGTGGCGTTTTTGGCCAGCACGCGCGCCAGCTACATCACTGGATCGACGATCCGCGTGGACGGCGGCCTGATCGCCAGTATCTGAACGTAGTCAAAGACACTCGAGCTATTCAAGGATGTTAAAGATGAAACTGACCGCTGACGCCAAGGGCGTATTCCCCATCGCGCCCACGCCGTTTTTCGATGATGGCGCGGTGGACCGCGCATCGATCGACCGGATGATGGATTTCTACCAGTCTTGCGGCGCGACCGGCTTGACGGTGTTGGGCCAACTGGGCGAAGCCCCGAAGCTGGATTTCACGGAATCGCTGGAGATCGCCTCGCAGGTGATCGGCAAGGCGGGCGGCATGCCCATCGTGGTGGGCGTGTCGGCGCCGGGCTTCGCGTCCATGCGCTCGCTGACCCGCGCCGTGATGGACCTGGGCGCGGCCGGCGTGATGATCGCACCCCCCAACACGTTGCGCACCGACGACCAGATCGTCACCTACTACCACCAGGCGGTCGACGCCATCGGCGACGACGTGCCGTTCGTGCTGCAGGACTATCCGCTGACCTTCTCCGTGCAGATGGCGCCATCGGTCATCCGGCGCATCGTGACGGACCTGGCCTCGTGCGTGATGCTCAAACACGAAGACTGGCCCGGCCTGGAAAAGATCTCGGCGCTGCGCCGCTTCGAGGCCGAGGGCGCGATGCGCCATATCTCGATCCTGTGCGGCAACAACGGCCTGTTCCTGGACTACGAAATGGCGCGCGGCGCCGATGGCGCCAACACCGGCTATTGCTTTCCCGACATGCTTTGCGACTTCGTGAAATGGATGGGCGAGGGCAAGACGGAAGCCGCGCACGACCTGTTCGATGCGCACCTGCCGCTGTTGCGCTACGAACAGCAACCGGGCGTGGGTCTGGCGGTGCGCAAGTACGTGATGATGCGCCGCGGCATCCTGTCCAGCGCGGCTCAGCGCCGCCCGGGCGGCGCGCTGACGCCCGCGGCAAAGGCCGAGGTGGACCATCTGCTGACCCGGCTGGGCAAGCACGATCCACGCGCGAAGAACCTGGTTTAAGCCCCCAGCGCCCGGACTTCGTCGTACAGCGCCCGGCTGACCCAGACGCCTTCCTGCTCGCTCTTGGCGCGGGCTTTGAAGCGGCGCTCGGAGGGCAGGCGGGCGCCCTGGCCCGCAATGGCGTCCAGCATGGCTTCGGCACCGGCGTCGTTCAGGGTGCGCTGCCCCCGGCCAAGAATGCCGGGGTCCAGCGCGATCAGCAGTTCTCCGTGCAGCGGCGTGCCCTTCGCGCCGGCGTCGAACGCCTGCGATTGCAGGCTGGTCCAGTCACCGATCAGGGGGCCGGCCAACAGTTCGATCATGGTGGATAGCGCCGAACCCTTGTACGAACCGAAGGTCAGCATCGCGCCGGCAAGGCCGGCAGCGGCGTCGGTGGTCGGCTGCCCGTTTGCGTCGATCGCCCAGCCTTCGGGGATCGGCTTGCCGGTGCGGCGGTGCAGTTCGATCTCGCCGCGCGCCACCATGCTGGTGGCGAAGTCGAACACGTACGGGTTGCCCGCCGGGCGCGGCCAGGCGAATGCCAGCGGATTCGTGCCGAACACGGGCCGGGTGCCGCCGGCGGGCGCCACCCAGCTGTGGCTGGGCGTCATGGCGATGCCCGCCAGGCCGTGTTCGGCGATGGCCTCGACTTCAGGCCACAGCGCCGAGAAATGGAAGCAGTTGTTGATTGCCAGCACGGCCACGCCATTGCGTTTTGCCTTGTCCGCCAGATGCGGCAGGCCTTCCTGGAATGCCAGCAACGAGTAGGCACGTTGCGCGTCCACTTGCACGACGGCTGGCGCGGGATGCGTGATCAGCGGCAACGCGTCCGGGTCCACCAGCCCTGATTGCAGCGTTCGTACGCAGATGATCAGGCGATACAGGCCGTGCGATTGGCAATCGTCGCGTTGCCCGGCGGTGATCGTCTGGGCGATGGCCGCCGTATGGGGCGCCGAAAAACCGTTGCGGCTAAGCACATCAACCGATAAATCGTAGACCTGGTCTATCGAGAGATTGATCATGTCCGTGTTCACGTTGCCTCCGGTACTGCGTTGCATGGCCGGCTCCAGCAGAGGATGCCAGTCGAAAGAAATGCGGGGCGCGGGATAGGCTGCGCGCATCCAGTGTAGCGGCGGTGCAAGGGGGCGCCACGACAAGTAGGACGTTTACGGCACGCTGCGCTGCGCTGCGCGTGCTAGGCGCCCTGCGCAATCTGGCGGAAGGAATCGCCAAATTCCTCCAAGGCACTTTCCAGGCGCCAGACACAGGCGTCAAGCGCATGCGCATCTTGCGTGGGGTCTGAGCAGATTCGCTCCAGCTCGGCGCAGAGCGTGCCCAGCTGCGCGTCGCCCGTCATCTGTGCCGCGCCCTTGATGCGGTGGGCAAGCAGGCTCAACCCGGTCCGCTGTTGGTCTGCGTGGAGCGTGCGCAGTTGCAGCAGGTCCTGGTCGTTGGCGCGAGTGAAGGCGTTAGCCAGCGTGCGGATGCGGCAGGGGTCGGCAGACGTCAAATCGGTCAGCATGCGCAGCCGTTGTTCGTGGCGCGCTGATCGTGTCGGGAGAGGCTCGTCGCCAGGGAGAGTGGTCTGACTCATGCTCGACCATTGTGCCGCAGACTGTCTTTCGTATTCTTCCTATTTTTTTAGTTCGGAAGACCGCAGCAATATGTCCCATACGCCGAAATGGGTCTTGAGCCCGGCGAACCGCCTATGCGAATCATCCGTCCTATGCCATCACGATACATTCGCGTCATTGTCGCCGACGATCATCCCGCAGTGGCCTTGGGCGTCAGCCCGAGAAAGAAGGGTTCCAGGCGCTGTCCCGGCCAGATACCGCCGCCTGGACCCGCGCCTGAAATCCTGCAGGGCTTAGAAGCCCACGGCCTGTCCGTCGCGGCGCGAGTCGGACGCCGCCACATAACCCCCTTGCGGCAGGCGGCAGATCAACTGGGCAGAGCCAAATTCCAGGCTGTCCACCGGCGCCACTGCCACGTTATGTCCACGCGCGCGCAACGCGTCCACCACATCCGCCGGCAGGTGCGCTTCCACATTCACGACGGGGCCTTTCTCCACGCGGAAGCGCGGCGCGTCGCTCATGGCCTGCGGGTTCTGGCCGAACGCGGCCAGGCGCGTGACCATCTGCAGGTGACCCTGCGCCTGCATCGATCCGCCCATCACGCCGAACGACATCAACGGCTGACCGCCACGCGTGACGAATGCGGGAATGATCGTGTGCATCGGCTTCTTGCGCGGCGCGACCTGATTGGCGTGGCCGGGCGTCAGCACGAAATTCAGCCCACGGTTGTGCAGACTGATGCCGGTGCCGGGCACGACCACGCCCGAACCGAAGCCGTGATAGTTGGACTGGATGAACGACACCATCGTGCCGTCCGCGTCGGCCGTGGTCAGGTAGACCGTGCCGCCGGTGGCGGGCGTGCCTGCGGTGGGCACGCTGGCGCGGTCCATCGAGATCAGGCGCGCGCGTTCGGCCAGGTAGGCGCGATCGAGCAGGGCGGTGGCGTCGGTGCGCATGTGGCGCGGATCGGCGACATGGTGGTGCAGGTCGGCGAACGCCAGCTTCATCGCTTCGATGCTGACATGGTAGTAATCGGCGCTGTCGCGGCCCATGCCTTCCAGGTCGAACTGTTCAAGCATGCCCAGCGCCATCAGCGCCGAGATGCCTTGGCCGTTTGGCGGGATTTCGTGCAGTTCCACATCGCGGAACGACTGCGAAATGGGGGCGACCCATTCGGGGCGGTGTTCCGCCAGGTCGGTGGCGCATAGCGCTCCGCCGGTCTGGCTGGCAAAGTCCGTGATCTTGCGGGCGAGTTCGCCGCGGTAGAAGCTGTCGCCGCCGGTTTCGGCGATGTCGCGCAGCGTCTTGGCCTGGGCGGGGAAGCGCCACCATTCACCGGCCTGCGGAGCACGCCCTTGCGGCAGGAAGGCCTCGGCGAAGCCCGGCTCGTGGGCGAGCTTCGGCGCTTGGGTAGCCCATTGGCGCGCGATGGTGGGCGAGACGGGGAAGCCCTCTTCGGCGTAGCCAATGGCGGGTTCGAACAGTTTGGCGAACGGCAGTTTGCCGAAACGCTCGGAAAGGGCCTTCCAGCCAGCGACCTGGCCGGGCACGGTAACCGTGCCCCAACCCGTGCCGGGCATGGCGTCGCGGCCATTGAAGTATTCAGGCGTCCATGCGGCCGGTGCGCAGCCGCTGGAGTTCAAGCCATGCAGGCGGCCGTCGTGCCAGACCAGCGCGAACATGTCGCCGCCGATCCCGTTCATGACGGGCTCGACGACGGTCAGGGCGATCGCGGTGGCAATGGCGCTGTCAACGGCATTGCCACCGGCCAGCAGCATGCGTAGTCCCGCCTGCGCAGCCAGCGGCTGGCTGGTCGCTACCGCATTCGCGGCCAGGACCGGCAATTTTCGGGAAGCGTACGGGAAAGACCAATCGAAGGGGGAGGACATGGATGCTGGAACTCGTAGAAAGGGTTACTGCGGGGTGATGCCGGCTTGGTCGATCAGTTGCTTGGTGCGCGGGATTTCGGCCTTGATGAAGGCGGCGAATTCCTCGCGGCTGCCACCGCGCGGTTCAGCGCCAGCTTCGGCGAGCTTACCGCGCAATGCCGGATCGGCCAGCACCTTGTTCACCGCCCGGTTCAGTTTGTCGAGGATGGGCGCGGGCGTGCCTTCGGGGGCGACCAGGCCGTACCACGGGGCGATGTCGTAGCCGGCGTAGCCTTGTTCGGCGATGGTGGGAATGTTCGGGGCCAGCGCCGAGCGCTGCGAATTGGACATGCCCAGCGCCAGCAGCGAACCGCTCTTGACCTGCGGCAGGCCGGTCATGATGGTGTCGAAGTACATCGACACCTGGCCGGAGAGCAGCGCCGGAATGGCTTCGCCCGCGCCTTTGTACGGCACGTGGAGGATATCGATGCCGGCGATGGACTTGAGCATTTCGCCCGCCATGTGCGAGGTCGTGCCGGTGCCGAACGAGGCGTAAGTCAACTTGCCCGGATTGGCGCGCGCGTAGGCGACCATTTCGGGCAGGGTCTTGAACGGCTGCTGGGGATTGGCCAGCAGAATGTTGGGTGTGTAGGCCACCATGGACACCAGCGCGAAGGCGTCGGGGTTGTAGGCCAGGCGCTTCTGCAGGAACCGGTTGGTGACGACGGCGGCCGGGCCGCCCATCAGCAGCGTGTAGCCATCCGGCGCGGAGCGGGCCACCGAGGCGCTACCGATCGCAGCCGCGGCGCCCGGACGGGCTTCCACGACGAAGGGCTGGCCCAGTTCCGTGGCCAGCGCTGCGCCCAATTGGCGAGAGATCAGGTCGGTGGCGGAACCTGCCTGGAAGGGTACGACGATGCGCACGGGATGCTGCGGCCAGTCGGTGGCGGGGGCGCTTGCTTGCGCGCCGGCTTGGGCCGCGAACGCGACGGCGGCGACGCCGGCCAGCGTCCGGATGAGACGAAATTTCATGGATTCCCCTTGATCGCGTGATGGAAAACAAATGCTGCCGGGCGGGTCTGCCGCCCGTTCCGGCGTGTCGGACGCATGGAAGCGCCCTCCGGAGACGATTAGACGGGAAGGCTGCTGGCCAGACTATTGGTGTTTGCATCCATGGATCACTGGATCCAGTTTGTGTTATTTTTGCGTTTATCTATCATGGCGGCTTTCCAAGCCCGGGGACCACGATGCTGCAATTTCAAAAGACAGCGATCAGCGCCGAAGACGAGGCGTACCTGCATTTGCAGCGCGAGATCCGCCTGGGCCGCTATGCGCCCGGGCAGCGCCTGGTGCCCGACGTCGTCGCCAGCGAGATCGGCACCAGCCGCATGCCGGTGCGGGGCGCCTTGCGCCGCTTGGCGTCCGAAGGCCTGGTGGAAATCCGCGCCAACCGCGGCGCCGTGGTGCGCGGACTGAACCAGCAGGAAATGCTGGAAGTCTTTGAAATGCGGTCCGTGCTGGAAGGCTTGGCCATGCGCAACGCCGTGCTGCATATGAATGCCGAGCACATCCGCCGCCTGTCCAATTTGCTAGACCAGTTGGAGCAGGGCTCGGGCGATTACCTGGACTGGACCACCGCGCACCGCGAATTCCATGAATACCTGTGCGGCTTCTGCCAGCAGCCACGCCTGCTGCGCCAGCTCTCGGAGCTGCATTCCGTGGTGGAGCCTTACATGCGCTTATGGGCGGCGCAGCCCGGCCGTGTGTTGCGCGTGCGCGAATCGCATCAGGAATTGATCGACGCGCTGCAGACCCGCGACCCCGACCGCTGCGAGGCCGCCATGCGCCAGCACGTCCTGAATACGGTTCCCGCTTTGCAGGCGTTCCTGGAACAGGCGGCCTGACAGCGGGGCCTGACCGCGCGGCCTGCTCAGGCCTCGTTCAACCGAACATCCACGGGCTTTTTGCGGCGGAACTTCATTTCGCTGGCCAGCACCCCGGCCACGATCAGCGCGGCGCCCACAAGCGCCAATGCGGGTAGCCGGTCGCCCGCCAGGCGGCCGACGATGCCGCCCCAGACTGGCTCGCCTGCGTAGATGACCGTGGCGCGCGTGGGCGACACGGATTTCTGGGCCCAGTTCATCGTCAACTGAATCACGGCGCTGGCCAGGCCCAGGCCGATGGCGGCGCCGGCCCACAGCCACGAGAATGCGGGAATCGACTCCCCCAGCACTGGCATCAGTGCAAAAGACACCAGCCCGGCCGTCAACAGCTGCACCGCGGTGACGCGGCGGCTATCCACGCGTTTGGCGAACAGCCCGATCAGAATGATCTCGGCGGCAATCGCCACGGCACCCGCCAAGGTAGCGACTTCGCCCGGGCTGAAGCTCAGCGAGCCTGCTTCGGGGCCGGCCAGCAGGACCAGGCCGGTGAACGCCAGCGCCACGCCGATCCAGCTCATCAGGCCGGGAGGGCGCCTCAGCACGGCCCACTGCAGCAGCGGCACGATCGGCACGTACAAGGCGGTGATGAACGCGGATTGGCTGCTGGTAATGGTGCGCAGGCCATGCGTTTGAAGGTAGTAGCCCAGGAACAAGGCGCAACCGATGGCGATGCCGGCGCCGACTTCAAACCGGGTGATCGCCATCATGTGCTTGCGGAACAGCAGCATCGTCACCAGCCCGGCAATGGTGAATCGCACGCCTACGAAGAACAGCGGTCCGCTATGCTGCATGGCGATGTGAATGATGAGGAATGTGCTGCCCCACAGCATGGTGACCAGCACCAGGGCGATTTCCTGGCGCGTCAGGGCGAACATCGATGTCTTGGGCGGCACGATTGACTTCAATAGCTACGAAATTATGAGCAATATACTGCACATTACGCCTACGGGCAGCGATGTTCTGACGCATGTGGGCGCCAACTTGCGGCGGATCCGCAAGCAGGCCGGGCTGAGCCAGACGAATCTGGCCGATGCGTCGGGCATCAGCCGGCGCATGATCGCGGGGGTGGAGGCCGGAACGGCCAACATCAGTCTGTCCAGCCTGGATAAATTGGCCGGCGCGCTAGGCGTGGGCTTCGTGGACCTGGTCAGCGACCCCCACCGCGAACGCCGCCGCATCGAGGCCATGGCCTGGCGCGGCAAACAGGCCGGCAGCCAGGCGGTACTGCTGGGCGCCGCCCCGGCAAGTTGCGAGGCGCAGTTGTGGATCTGGACGCTGGCGCCCGGTGAACACTATCTGGCCGAGCCCGACCCGGACGGGTGGCACGAAATGGTCTATGTGATTGAGGGCGCGCTGCGGCTGGAATTGTCCGGCGTGCCGCAATCCGTCGCCGCCGATGATTTCGCCATCTACAGCAGCGCGCAGCCTTACGCGTATTTCAACGATGGCGACGCGCGTGTGCGCTTCATGCGCAACGTGCTTCGATAACACGTCCGGTGACCGAACCGGAATAGGGGTGCAACCGCCATGACGCGCATCGCCGGCATATTGCCAGGAGTAATATGTCGCGTCCGGCGGCGTATGTCACCGGCCAAGAACAAGCCGTTTGGCGCCTGGCCCTTTCCACCCGTGTCGATAGCGGATTCCTTCCGCGCTTCCCCTGCGGTGTCTGCAAGCCTTGGCGCATGAGCGGCCATAAGAAGACATCGAGGAGAAGCACTTGGACAAGCAAGAGTCGGGCGGCTGGTATTTCGGCTGGAACATCGTCGGCGCCGCCGCGGTACTCACCCTGTTGACCGTCGGCCTGCGCATGGGCATCGGGCCGTTCTTCCTGCCGATGGCGGACGGGCTGGGATTCTCGCGCAGCCTGCTGTCGGGCATCGTCGCCGTCGGCATGCTGTGTTACGGGCTTGCCATGCCGCTGGCCGGTTATCTCGTCAGCACGCGCGGCACCCGGTTCGTGCTGCTGACCGGCACCGCCATCGTCGTGGCGTCGTCCTTGTGGACGGTGTTCGCGCGGGGGCCCATCGAATTCCTGCTGTCGTTCGGCGTGGCGCTGTCCGTCGGGCTGGCCTTCACCAGCCCCGTGGCGCTGACGCCCGTGATCAGCCGCTGGTTCACCCGCCAACGCGGCATGGCGCTGTTCTTCCTGTCCACCGGATCGATGGCGGGCATTGCCCTGATGACGCCCACCCTGACGTTCGCGATCGCCGCCGTGGGCTGGAAGGAAACGCTGCTGGCCTTTTCCGTGCTGTTCGCCTTGCTGACCGTGCCGGTCGCGCTTTTCATCATGCGCGACTCGGCGCCAGAGCATACGGACCTGCTGCCGCACCAGATCATGGACGCCAAGCCGTCCGCCAAGCCTGCGGCCCGCGGCCCGGCGCCGAACGTGCGCGACGCGTTGCGCACGCTGCCGTTCTGGCAAGTGGCGTTGGGGCTGTTCGCCTGTGGCTACAGCATGAACCTGCTGGGCACGCATGGCATGCCGATGCTGATGGACCATGGCTTTGACGCCACCACCAGCTCTTTGGGCATCGGCCTGATCGGCCTGGTCGCCATCTTCAGCACGCTGGTACTGGGGCGCATGTCCGATCAGGTCGAGCGGCGCAACATCCTGGCCGCCATCTATCTGGTTCGCGGGCTGGGTTTCTTCGCGCTGGTCATGGTGGGGGCGCACTGGGAGTTGTACGCCGCGGCCACCATCGGCGGCATCGTCTGGGCGGGCAGCATCGCCTTGTCGTCGGCGATCCTGGCCGACGTCTACGGCATCCGCCTGGTGGGGGTGCTGTATGGCCTGACGTATCTGGGCCACCAGGTGGGTGGCATGATCAGTTCGTGGCTGGGCGGGTGGGCGTTCGATACCTTCCACACCCATTGGGTCGCCTTCGGGTCGGCAGGCGTGTTGTTGCTGCTGGCCGCGGCGATTTCCCTGCGGCTGCCGGGGAGCGGCCTTGCGCGCGCGCCGGCAGCCGTGGGGCGCTGACTTAGCGGTCTTTCAGCAGCGAGACCAGTTCGGGCACGTAGCGCTCGCCACCGCCTTGCGTGACGGCCTGGTCGAACGTGTGCTGCACGGCGGCGCCGATTTCGCGCACGGCGCCGGCTTCCGCCGCCATCGTGTTGTAGTAGGACAAGTCCTTCTGCGCGTTCGACATGAAGAAGCGCAGCGACGACGGGTCCTGTTCCAGCAGGTACGGCTTGATGCGCTCCAGCGCCACGCCGCCGCCGCCGCCCTTGGCCAGCACGTCGGCGAACACGGCCGGGTCGATGTCGGAACGCAGCGCGCAGGCGGCCGCTTCCGACAGCAAGGCCACCACGCCCAGCGACACGTAGTTGTGCAACAGCTTCATGCGGTGGCCTGCGCCCACCGGGCCGGCGTGCGTGATGTTCTCGGCAAAGCAGGCCAGGATCGGCTTGCACTCTTCGAACAAGGCGGCGTCACCGCCCACCAGCAGGTTCAACCGGCCTTCAGCGGCTTCCTTCGGGGTGCGCGTCATCGGCGCGTCCAGGAAGCGGCCGCCGGATTCGGTCACGGCCTGCGCCACCTTCACGGTGGACGAGGGGATGGCGGTCGAGCAATCGATGATCACGGTGCCAGGGCGCAGGCCTTCCAGCACGCCGCCGGCGGACAGCAGTACGGCTTCCACCTGCGGGCTGCCGGTCACGCACAGGATGATCACGTCCGACGCTGCGGCCAGGGCGGCGCCGCTGGCCACGCTGGTCGCGCCTGCGGCCTTCAGGGCGTCCAGGGGCTGGTTGCCCGGGTGCTCAAGGACGGTGAGGGTGTGACCATGCTTGACCAGATTGCTTGCAATGCCGTGGCCCATGAGGCCGATACCAACCATGCCGACTTTCGCCATCTTCCACTGCTCCTGCCATGTATAGGGATGTGTTGTGGCGTAAATCTTACTCCGTCTTCCGGGGGCGGCGGCAGGCCGCGACGCAGGCCTCGCCGGCCGCGGGCTTCTTTGCGATACTGCGGCGTACTCCCTACTATTCCGACCCCTTCAGGATCCGAACCCGATCCATTTCGCGAGCGTCCATGGCAGATACCATTCCTTCGGGCTACGAGCCCTGGCAGCCCAGTAGCCCCTTCATGACCCATCTGGCCGAACTTGGCGCGTTATACCGGCACAGCGCAGATTCGGTCCTGGCCATGCGCGTGGGGCAGGCCCACACCAACATGCACGCCATCGCGCACGGCGGGCTGCTGGCCACGTTGGCCGACAGCGCCCTGGGCTTCACGATCGCGCAGCAAGCGCAGGTGTCGGTGGTGACGGTGCAGATGTCAGTGGAATTCCTGAACCCGGTCAAGCCCGGTGACTGGCTTGAAGCGCACGTGCGCATCGACAAGCAGGGCAAGCGGCTGATCTATGCGACGTGCCTGCTGCAGGTGGCCGGGCGCGTCATGCTGAAGGCCAACGCGGTGTTCGCCGTGCGCGCGTCGTCGACACCCGCTTCCGACGGCTAGGCAATCTGGCCGTGCGGTCTGCACGGCGTCTTCCCTTGAATGTTTCGAACGCTGCGTTCGCGCTTTTTGAACGCGCGGCGTGTCCCCCTGGGCACGCGCACCGTTTTGAAATTCCGCGAACGCAGCGTTCGAAACATTCAACTCCTCGTGATGCAGGGCCGCTGACATAATTTTTAAAAAAGCGGCTGATCACGGAGACACTATGCTTCACAACGCCTTGCGCGGCGTCAAAGTCGTGGACTTGTCGCGCATCCTTGCGGGCCCTTGGTGCACGCAGAACCTGTCGGACCTCGGCGCCGAAGTCATCAAGATCGAACATCCGGAACGCGGAGACGACACGCGCGGCTGGGGGCCTCCCGACTTGCGGTCGGGCGACGGCGGCGCGTCCATGTCGGCTTATTTCATGGCCTGCAACCGCGGCAAACATTCCGTCGCAATCGACTTCGCATCGGAAGCGGGCGCGGCCCGCGTGCGAGAACTGGTCGCCGACGCGGACATCCTGGTCGAAAACTACAAGGCAGGCGGACTGCGCAAGTACGGGCTGGACTACGCCTCGCTTGCCCGCATCAATCCGCGCCTGATCTACCTGTCCATCACCGGGTACGGCCAGTCCGGTCCCATGGCCGGAAAGCCGGGATACGACTACGTGTTTCAGGGCATGGGTGGATTGATGAGCTACACCGGGCAACCGGATGGCACGCCCGGCGCCGGCCCGCTGCGCACGGGGGTTGCCGTCGTGGACCTGATGACGGGGATGTACGCCACGTCCGCCGTGCTGGCAGCCTTGCGCCAGCGCGATCAGACGGGGCAAGGCATGCCGCTGGATATCTGCCTGCTTGATGTCGCGGTGGCCCTGAATGCCAACCAGGGCGCCAATTACCTCGTCTCCGGCGTGGCGCCCAAGCGCAGCGGCAACGCGCATCCGAACTGCGCGCCTTACGAAGTGTTCGCGTGCGCCGACGGCCACTTGATTCTGGCGATCGGCAACGACGGCCAGTTCGCGCGCTTCTGTGGCGTGGTCGGGCATCCCGAATGGGCCGCCGATGCGCGCTATGTCACCAACAGCGCGCGCCTGATGAACATGGACAGCCTGCGTCCGCAGGTCGCCGCCACGTTGGCCACCGCGCCGCGCCAGCGCTGGACCGATGCGTTCGACGACGCCGGCGTGCCATGGGGGCCGATCCACACGCTGGACGAAGTCTTCGCGCATCCACAGGTGCTGCATCGGGAACTGCTTCAGACCACCACGCATCCCGTGCTGGGCGAGATGCGGCTGGTGCGCAATCCGCTATTGGCCGGCACGCCGGCCAGCGCATTGGGCGCGGCGCCGCCTTTGCTGGGCGAACACACGGACGCGGTGCTGACGCGGCCGTCCACGATTTGAACTACCCCGAGGAGACAACAATGACACCGATTAAATTCCCGCTGGCCGCGTTGCTGGCTTGCCTGGCCATGCCGGGCGTGGCGGCCGCCGACTATCCCGACAAGCCGATTCGCCTGGTCGTGCCGTATGCGGTCGGCGGCACCACCGACATCATCGCGCGCGTCGTCGGCAACAAGCTCGGCATGCAGCTGGGCCAAGCCGTCATCATCGAGAACAAGCCGGGCGCGGGCGGCAGCATCGGCTCGGCCTACGCTGCCAAGCAGCCCGCTGACGGCTATACGCTGGTGATGGCGGTCGAAAGCTCGCATGCCGTGAACCCCAACGTCTACGCCAAAAGCGCTTACGACCCCGTCCGCGACTTCGCGCCGATCAGCAACCTGGCCGACGTGCCCAATGTGCTGGTGGTCAACCCGGCGCTGCCCGCGCAAGACATGGCCGCGTTCCTGAAACTGCTGAAGGCGGATTCCAACAAGTACGCCTTCGGCTCATCCGGCAACGGCGGGCTGAGCCACATGAACGGCGAGTTGTTCATGAAGACCACCGGCACGCGCATGCTGCATGTGCCATACAAGGGTCTGGGGCCCGCTTTGAATGATCTGGTCGCCGGACAGGTTCAGGTGGTGTTCGACAACATTCCGTCGTCCTACCCGCTGATCCAGGGCCAGCGAATTCGCCCGTTGGCTGTGGCCGCCCGGCAGCGGCTGAAGGTCTTGCCTGACGTGCCGACGTATGCCGAGGCGGGTTTGCCCGCCATGAACAATCCGTCGTGGTTTGGACTGGCCGCGCCCGCCGGCACGCCCGTGCCGGTGCTGGATAAACTAAATGCCGCCGTGCGCCAGGCGTTGGCCGATCCGGCAACCATCGAAGCCATCGAAAAGCAGGGCGCCGTGTCCAGCCCGATGTCGCGCGATGAATTCGGCGCGCTGATCGCGCAATCCTATCGCCACTGGAAGACCGTGGTCGAAGACATCAAGTTCGAGAAAATGCAATAAGGAGCGCTCGTGAACACCAGAAATCTGACCTTCCCCCACGCCAGCGCCGAGATCGACGCCGCTGGCATCGCTACCTTGACCATGCAGGACGCTGGGGTGCTGAACATACTGAGCACACCGGTGATCAACGGCCTGCGCGAGGCGCTTGGCCACCTGCGCGAAGATGACTCGGTGCGCGTGCTGGTGCTGCGCGGCGCCGGCGACCGCGCGTTCGTAGCCGGCGCCGACATCGCGGAGATGGCCGCGTTGGACGAGCCGGGCGCCCAGCGGTTTATCTCCAACCTGCGCGACCTCTGCAACGCCGTGCGCCACTTCCCTGTGCCAGTGATCGCCCGCATTCCGGGCTGGTGCCTGGGCGGTGGCCTGGAATTCGCCCTGGCATGCGATCTGCGGATCTGCGCCGACCACGCGCAGTTCGGCATGCCCGAAGTCAAAGTCGGCATTCCGTCGGTGATCCATGCCGCGCTCATGCCGCAACTGATCGGCGCGGCCAACAGCGCCTGGATGCTGTTGACGGGGGAACTGGTCGACGCTCGCCGCGCGCAGGATTGGGGGCTGGTCAACGCCGCCGTGCCGCTAGCGGAACTGGATCAGGCCGTGCGCAAGCTGGCGGAAGGCTTCGCGGCGTTGGGGCCGGCGGCATTGCGGCAGCAGAAGAAGTTGCTGCGCCGCTGGGAGACGATGTCGGTGGATGAGGCCATCGAGGACAGCGTCGCGGAATTCGGCGCCGCGTTCAATACCGGCGAACCGCAGAAGTTCATGAACGAATTCCTGGCAAGCAAGCGCAAAGGCAAGGGCTGATCAGTCCGGCCCGCGCGTCGCCGCGACGATCGGGTCGTCAAGCAGGTATTCGGCGACCTGTTCGACGAACGGCGACAGCGGCACGCCGGCCTGCGTCACCAATGTCAGTTCTCGCAGCGCCCACGGTTCGCTGATCGCCACGGCCGCAATGCGCTTTTCGCGCAGCGCGGCAGCGGCGATGCTACGCGGCACCAGCGACACGCCCACGCCGGCCTCGACCATGGACAGCACGGCATCGAAGGTATGCACGTGGATGCGCACCTTGGGCGTCTTGCCCGCCAGCTTGGCCATGTCGCGCAGGAAGACATAGTTGCTGCTGGCCCGGCTCATGCACACGAAATCCAGGTCCAGCACCGCCGGGAACCGCACCGGCGAACTCTCCACCACCGGATGGTTCAGCGGCGCCGCGATGATGAGCTGGTCGATGGCGTAGCGGACGGCGTTCACGCCCGCCGATTTGGCCTGGCCGGCAAAGATGCCGATGTCGGCTTCCTGGCCCGCGATGGCGGCCTCGATCGTATTGCTGGAGCGCTCTTCCAGCAGGATGTTCACATTGGGATTCGCGGAAAGGAAGCGGCTCAGGCTGGGCACGATAAAGCCGTTCAGCGAGCTGCTGTTCGCAAACAGCTTGACGCTGCCCTTCAGCCCGCTGGCAAACCCGCTGACTTCGCCGTGCATGCGTTCAACGCCTGCCAGCAGCGACCGAACGTGCTTCAGCACGAAAGCGCCCTCGGTGGTCAGTTCCATGCCGCGGGCTTCGCGCTTGAACAGCGGCACGCCCATCGCGAATTCCAGGTTCTTCAAGCGGTAACTGGCGGACGAGGCGGTCAGGTGGACCGTGCCGGCCCCGCCCGATAAGCTCTTCGCCTCGGCGATCGCAAGGAACAGGCGGAGATCAGTAAGTTCGTAGCGCATGGCGCAAGATTACCGTAGATGATTTCGCGTTGTCATAGATACGGCGTCGCCAACCAGATGATCTTGTTGCGCAAGCGCTTGGCGAACGGCGCTTGCGTCAAGCCTTCCAGGGTTTCGAGCCGGGCGTGGCCGATCAGCCCGTCGATCCGGTCGCCGATCCACCGCGCCACCGCGGGGTCGTAGATCTCGGTGTCCAGCTCGAAGTTCAGCCGCAGGCTGCGCGGGTCCAGGTTGGAGGAGCCCACATACGCCCAGGCGTCATCTACCGTCATCAGCTTGGAATGGTCGAAGGCGCCGTGCGCCCGCCAGACCCGGCAGCCCGTGCGCACCACCTGGTCCAGCTGCGCCGACATGGCGTAGTCCACCAGGCGCAGGTTGTTCTTGCCCGGGATGACGATGTCCACGTGGATGCCGCGCCGCGCGGCGGTGGCCAGCGCCCCGATCAGCGTCTGATCGGGCAGGAAGTAGGGCGATTGAATACGCACATGGCGCTGCGCCACGGCCAGCGCGCCCAGCAACATGTTGTGCGAACTGCCCAGCGCCCGATCCGGACCCGACGGTACGCAGCGCATCGGCACGTTGCCGCTAAGCGGCACGGCATGCGGGTCGAACCAGGGCCTGGCGGGCAGCGATTCGTGCGTCGTGAAATTCCAGTCGTGCGCAAACACCGACATCAGCTGCGTCACGATCGGCCCTTCCACGCGAAAGTGCGTGTCGTGGTTCGTGGCATCGCCCGCCAGCGCGCTGACAAATGCCGCGCGCACATTCATGCCGCCGGTGAACCCCACGCGCCCGTCGATCACCAGCACTTTCCGGTGGCTGCGCAGGTTCGCGTAAGGCATGCGCAGCACGCCCATCGGATTCGTCATGAAACGCGCGACGGGCACGCCACCGCGCGCCAGCATGCGGACGATGGGCGGACGCGAATACTTGGAGCCGATCGCGTCGATCAGCACCCGCACCTGGACGCCCCGTGCATGCGCTTCGATCAGCGCCTGGGCCAGCTCGCGTCCGATCGGGTCGTTATCGAAGATGTAGCTTTGCATCGCCACCGCATGGCGCGCGTCGCGGATGGCCTGCAACATGGCCGGGTACGCCTCGTCGCCGCCCGCCAGCGGCCGCACCGCGTTGCCGCCCAACAGCCGGAACCGGCTGACCCGGTCGCCCAGCACCTTCAGCGAGGCGAACTGCGGCCCCGAAATCGGCGCCACGTCCACGGGCAGGGTCTCGACCTGCTCGGCATCCACCACCATCGCTTCGTCGCGCTGCTGCGTCAACCGCGTCTTGCGGATGCGGTTGATCCCCGCCACGAAATAGAACAGGGCCCCGAACAGCGGCGAGAACAACGCCACCCCCACCCAGCCGATGGCCGCCCGCACGTCCTGCTTGGTCATCGCGGCATGCACCGCCGCGCCCGTCCCGGCCACGATGCTGATGGCAAAAGCCAGATGAGGCCAATAATCGATCAAAATTGCGTGTATGCGATCCATAGCGATGGCGTAAGAGACGGCCTCCAAGGGGGAACCAAGCGGAAGGATAGCAAGCTGGCAAAGTCAGGCAAGAGAAATTGGGGGCGGGGCGTTTGACGCGTCAAAAAAATATGCTATAGTTCGGCCTCTTCGTTGTTCAGCTTCTTTCTGAAGCGCGGCGGCAAAGAAAAAAGGCGCGACGAAAGTGGTGCCTGGGTAGTACCAAAAAGCAGTACCAGAGGTGGCTGTAGCTCAGTTGGTAGAGTCCTGGATTGTGATTCCAGTTGTCGTGGGTTCGAGCCCCATCAGCCACCCCAAGAATTCCTTAGAAATCAGCCGCTTATAGCGGCTTTTTTCTTTTGTGCGGCACAATAATTCTAATAATTCGCACCAGTTCTAGTTTCCCTAGAAGGTCGGTTTGATTAGCCACCCCCGCCTGACGTGCTGCGTGAAAGTCGGCGAAAGCCGCACGCTCCGAGCACGGGATGGTGGCTACAGCAGCCGCTCATCCACGCCATTGCGCAGATCATAGGGCGACCACAGGATTCGCCCGACGATACGCACTTCGCACCCATCTTCCTTTTCCAGCGGAAACGGCGCGTACGCGGGGTTCAGCGATTTGGCCAGCCAGGCGCCTTCGCGTCCGCGTGAAATGCACTTCACGATCATCTTGCCGCCGTGGTTGATGGCGTACACCGTGCGCGGGTCGATCTCGCGCGGGTCGGACACCGGGTCTTCGATAAACAGCATGGGGCCGCCGTTGCGGATGACGGGTTCCATGCTGTCGCCCTGCGCGTAAACGATCTTCATGCGGCTGATCGGCAGCTTGAACGATTCCAGGAACGAGCGGCGCAAGAGGATCTCGCCGATCTCGGTCTCGTGGTAGTTCTCGATGCCAAGCCGACCGGCGGCCAGGCGCACATCCAGTTCGGGGATGGGCATGAACTCCTGGTCGTTGGCGGAGTAGCCGGCGTTGGCGACATGGCCGACGTTGGCCGCAGTGCTGATGCGCAACGCCTGCGCCCGATCGATCTGATAGGTCGTCAACCCGTCGGCATCCCAAGGGGCGGGCGCGGTGGGCGCCATGGGGAATTCGTCCACGGCGGCCGCCATGTCCATGATGGATCCGCGCTTGGCTTGATGCGTCTTGCCTTGCGCCGTGGCCCCTTTGGCTTTTATGCCCATCTGGCCCAACGCCAGAAGCAGCGCGCCTTCCAGGCGCTTGAGTTGGTCTTCCGCCAACCCTTTAATCAATGACGCAGGCACGGAAGGAAATGGCCACGGGGCGTCTGCGGAAGGAGCGGCGAGTGGCGCGCCCGCTGACAGCGACGCTGCCTTCCTGGTTTCAGCGGCCAAGCGCGGACTGATCGCCGCCAACGTGCAACCGAAGCCTTCCGCATAAGCCATCGCGGCCTCGATGCCAATGGGGCGCCGGCCGGTGATGTGCTGGTAGATCATCGCCTGGCCGCCCTTCACTTGGTGGTCGCGAGCGAATGCCGCGCGGTTCACGCCTTCAAAGCGTGCGCGCAGGGCGGCGGCTTCCTCTTCGATCGTCCACATTTTCATATAGCAATGCTATTCAAATAAAACTATAGCATGGCTTGCTAATAAACTGTAGCGTCGCTATAGTTTTGGTGATGAATCTACATGATTATTTCGGCCGGGATGGAGCGCTTACCGCTGCGGCGCTCGCTCGACGCGTGGGGGTGTCTCCTGCGCTGATCTATCAGTGGCGCACGGGCCGAAGGCCCGTCCCGGTCAAGCATTGCGCCCTGATCGAGCAAGCCACCTGCGGCGTGGTCACCCGGCGCGACCTGCGTCCCGCCGATTGCATTCGAATCTGGCCGGAGCTGGCCGAAGGGACAACGGCGGAATGAACTACTACCCCCATCACATTGGTGATTTCAATAGCGCGACGCGCCACCTCACGCGGATCGAGCGCAGTGTCTATCGCGACTTGATCGAACTCTATTACGACACCGAAGCCCCCTTGTCGCGCGACGTCGACAAGTTGTGTCGGCTGCTGATTGCGCGGTCGGATGAGGA
Organism: Achromobacter sp. MYb9; assembly: GCF_002975275.1. Lineage (GTDB taxonomy): Bacteria > Pseudomonadota > Gammaproteobacteria > Burkholderiales > Burkholderiaceae_B > Achromobacter. The sequence continues at coordinate 60,578 of NZ_PCOQ01000008.1, forward strand.
GCAGGCCGCCGTCTTCCAAGTGCTGAACGAGTTCTTCACGGACACGGAGCACGGCTGGCGCCATGCGCGTTGCGATGCCGAGATCGCTCGCTATCACGGCAACAAGGAAGCGAAGTCTGTCGCGGGCAAGGCCAGCGCCGCGAAGCGGGCGCGGCAAGCCCAACGCCGTGATGCGGAAGGGGGCCCGGGCGAAGCGGGCCAGGACCCAGGTGTTCAACAGCCGTTGAACACGGCGCCAACTAACCAGGAACCAGAACCAGGAACCAAGAGCCAGGAAAAATCCGCCACGGCGCATTGCAAGCGGGCTTCCGGATTCGATGCCTCGGCGATTGCATTGCCGGCTTGGCTTGCGCGTGAAGACTGGGTCAGCTGGGTCGCGGACCGCAAAGCGCGCAAGAAGCCGATTACGGAAGAGGGCGCGCGCCGTCAGCTGCAACAGCTTGCGGGCTACCAGGCAGAGGGCATCGCGCCTAGTGCCGTGATCGCCCATAGCATCGCTAGCGGATATCAGGGCTTGTTTCCGCCACGCAGCAACCGGCAGGAGGCCCCGCTCACCCGGGGGCGGCAGCGGGCGGATTGGTCATCCGAATTGCGAAGCGTCCTGGCCGAAGGCCGGGCGCGCAGCGAGATCGACATGGGAGTGATCGATGCAAGTCGCTGAAGCGTCAAACGGGCTAGGCGCGTTGGTCGTCCACGAGATGCATCTGCTATATGGCGCGAAGTTCGCGCAGCAGTGGGAAGGGTTGACGCCGCGTGAGCTGAAGGACTCGTGGAACCAGAAGCTGGCGGGGCTGGGCGAATCGCATGTCAGGCGCGGCCTGACCGCATGCCTGACTCGCGAGTGGCCGCCAACCCTGCCGGAGTTTTTGAAGTTGTGCTGCCCGTGGCTGACGCCCGAGGTCGCTTATCACGAAGCCGTGCGTGGCGTGTCGGCGCGCCGCCGGGGCGAAATCGGCAACTGGTCGCATCCCGCCGTGTATTGGGCTGCAGTGGGCGTGAGCACCGTGGATCTGCTGAACAGCAATTACGGCGCGATCAAAGCACGCTGGGAAAGAACGTTGGCCGAGGAACTGAGCAAAGGGGCGTGGCCCGACATTCCCGAGCCGCGCGCGGCGCTGCCAGCCCCTGGCCAGACATTGGCCTCGCGCGCCCAGGCGGAGGCGGCGTTAAAGAAGATGGGGACGGGAAAGCTGCTGGAGCCGCGCAGCCGGTCGCACCGCGAATGGATCGAGAAATGGGAAGCGCGCATCGCGCTGGGCGGGCATCCGACCAAGGCCATCGCCGAGATGCTGACGCATGCCAAGCACAGCGCCAATCCGGAGCGCATATGAGCAATAGAGCCGTTATCGAACGCCGTGCGGGTGATGGCCAAAACACAACAGGGACGAGGGTCTGAAATGGAAGCAGGGTTGCCACGCTGGGTGGAAGACGAAATTCGCAATTGGGCGCGGGCGCAATGGGAGGGAGATTGGCCGGGGCCTCACCGCATGGAGCAAGATGCGCCGGACCTGTGCGAGTTTCCGCCGCAGCCGGGCCACGACGATGACGACGAGCCCGTGCGGATTCCGGTGAACCATGAACGGGCACGCCGAGTGAACGCATTGTATGAAGCGCTGCCGCTCGTCGAAAGGCGGGTAGTGCAAGCCGAATACACGCGGCGCGCCGACTACGGCGACCTGCCCGGGCATCTACGCCAGGGCAAGGCCTGCCGCGTCATCGGTATCACGCTGCCGTACTACAAGGTGGCACTTGGCAGTTTCAAGCAGCAGGTATGGAGGACATTCAAATGAAGTACGCGCACGAGGTCATCGATCTGCTGGCGGCGTATCCGGGCCGGGAATTCAGAATGGCCGAGATCTTGCGTCACGTCAGCCGCGGCATCCCCCTGGCGCCTGCATCGCAAGAGGCGATGCGGCGCGGCGCCCGCCGGGTGCTGGATCATCTGCTGGACGCAGGCCACGTGCAGCGCTGCGGCGGCAACACGAAATCGGCCACGTATTCCTGGCAGCAATTGGGACATGCACTTCATAAAAACCATGCCCATTTGGGACCGGATTTGAGACAATAGCCGCGGGGCATTGCGCCCACACGAAATGCAGCCCGCCAACCGACTCGGTTCGCGGGCTTTGTTTTTTCCGAGACAAAAATTGACCGCCATGACGCCTGAAGACGCAATCCTTACGCTGGTGACGGCTGCCGCAGGCGGCGTGCCGGTGGTGCTTTCCGACGATACGTCGGCAGTTCCACCGCCGCCTTATATCGCGTTGGCGGTGCGCTGGGTGCAGGCCGGGCCTGCTGAAACCGGCCAGGTCGACGCCGATGGCAACCAGCCGGTGCATGACCATCGCGATGCCACCGTCGAGTTGCGTAGCGTGGGCGCCGCCGCCTATCGCATCCTGGACAAGATGGGCCTTACGCTGCGCCACCCGGTCCATGAAGATCATGCTGAAGCGCTGGGCCTGGCGTTGTTCCAGGCCGGCCGCGTGCAACGCGTGCCGCGCGAAACAGCCGGTGCGGCAAGCGAGCCGCTGGGCGCGCTTGACCTGGGAATACGCTACGCGCAGACCTATACGGATGTTGTTGGCGTCATCGAAACAGTGACCGGCACCATCACGACCACAGGTGGGCTGCTGCCTGCTCTGCACACTTCTTTTTCCGCGAAGACCGAAACGACGAACTAGCGTCAGGTCTTCATCACGTTGTCCCCCCGCCGCCTTTGGGCGGTTTTTTTTTGGAGCCGCAAATGGCAAAAATCGACCGGATCGTCAATGTGGCGATCTCGCTGAACACCACGGCGATCAAGGAGCAGAACTTCTCTGACATCCTGATCCTGGGCGCGCATGCGCTGACCGTGAACCGCGTCCTGGCGGTGACCGAACCGGGCGAATTGCTCGACATGGGCATTGCGCAGACCGATCCCCTGTACATCGCGGTGCGCGATGCCTTCAAGCAAATTCCGACCGTGGCCCGGGTCTTTGTCGGTCGTCGCCAAGTGGATGCTTCGCGCATTTCCGTGACGCGTGCCGCCGTTGCCGCCTACACCGTGTCGCTCTCTTGGCGCGACGCGACTGGCGCCGTGAAAAAGGTGGACGTCAACGTGACGGGTTCCGCCGACAGCACGCCGCAGACCCTCGCAACGGCCCTGGCCACCGCGATTGCCGAAACCGACGCACCGGTGACGGCCACCGCCACGGGCGCCGACGTTGCCGTAACCACCGCCGTGTCCGGCCAGGCCTTGGCCATCGCCGTGACGGGCAACCTGCAATTGGCCGCGCCCGCCAGCACCGAAACGCCGTCGGCCGCGCTGAACGCCTGCCTGCGCGAGAACGGCGACTGGTACGGCGTGTCGCTGGCCAGCCGCGTCGAAGCGGATGTGCTGGACGCCGCCGAATGGGTGGAATCGAACGAGCGCCTGTTCGGCGTATCCAGCGCCCAGGCCGGCATCATCGACGCGGCCGTCTCCAACGACATCGCGTCGCGCTGCCAGCAGAAGCAGTACTTCCGCACGCACGTGTGGTTCCACGGCCAGGCCGACAGCGAGGCGCTGGACGCCGCCGTCGCCGCCAACCGCTTCACCTTCTATCCGGGTGGTGAAACCTGGGCCAACACGCGGCTCTCCGGCGTGACGTACGACAGCCTGAGTGAAGGCCAGGCGCAGGCCGCGCATGCGAAGAACGCCAACACGTTCGAGCAGATGCGCAACTTTGCCGTGACGCAAAACGGCAAGGTCGCCGCTGGCGAATGGATCGATGTGATCCGTGGCCGCGACTGGTTGGCCGAGCAAGTGAAGATCAACGTAGCCTCGCAGCTGATCGACGCCAACGGCAAGGTGCCCTACACCGACGTGGGTATCCAGATCCTGGTCAACGGCATCCGCCAGGCGCTGCTGCTGGGCCAGAGCCGTGGCCTGGTGGCGCCCGATGAGATCGATGAAGCGGGCCGCAAGATCCCGGGCTTCGTGATCAATGTGCCGCGTGCCGCGAGCGTTTCCCCGAACGACAAGGCCAATCGCATCCTGCGCGACCTGACGTTCAGCGCCCGCCTGGCGGGCGCCATCCATGTTGCCGAAATCAAGGGCAACCTCACCTACCAACAACTGTAATCGGGGTCTATCCATGTCCGTCAAAACCTACGCACCCAACCAGGTGAAGATCGTGATGGGCGCGCTGCCCATCTCCGGCCTGGCCGAAGATACCTTTGTCACCGTGACCGAAATCGGCGAAGGCATTGCCTCCGTCGTCGGTGTCGATGGCGAGGTGGCGCGTTCCATGTCGCGCGATTCGCGCTTGCGCATCACCCTGACGCTGATGCAGACCAGTGCCAGCAACGCCGCCCTGACGGCGCTGCACCAGGCCGACCGCGCCACCGAGGGCAATGGCGCGGTACCGGTATCCGTGACCGACCTGCGCGGCACGTCGCTGCACGCGTCGGATTCCGCGTGGATCGTCAAGATGCCCGACGCGGGCTACGGCGCCAAGGTCGGCAGCCGTGAATGGACGATCGAAACCGGCCCGGCCATCAACGTCATCGGGGGCAACACCTGATGAGCGCCACCAAGGAAGTGACCATCGGGTCGACGGTGTTCCGCGTTTCCCGCTTTGATCCGTTCCGCCAGCTCAAGCTGTTGGGCGACCTGCAAAAGGAAGTGCTGCCGGCAGCGGGGTCGATGCTGACCTCGGTGTTCAGCGCGGACGGCGCCGGCGAAGGCCGCGACGAAAGCGCGATGCTGAATGCGTTCCGGGAACTGTCGGCGAAGCTGGGCGGCGACGCGCTAGCGGGCTGGGCCGAGCGCCTGATCGACCCGGAGCTGGTCAGCTTCGAACTGGCGGGCCGCGAGCCCCAGAAGCTGACGCCCGCGCACCGCGGGCTGGCCTTTGGCGACTACGCCGAGATTCTGGAGTTGTTGTTCCACATTCTTGAGCACAACTTCGCCGGCCCTTTGGCGCGTTGGGCCGGCCGCTTTGGTCCGGCCCGCGCGACGTTGGCGAGCCTGTCGGGCGGTTCGACGCAGGCTTCGAACGAGAGTTGATCATCTGGCGGCCCATCCTGGCCCGCTACGTCAGCCTGGATGCCGTCAAGCGCGGCGACGTCGATCTGCTGGACATCCTGAAGCTCAACGCGCTGATGGATGCCCAGCAGGCCGCGCAGGCTGCGGCAGATAACAAGGCGAGGTAACGATGATCGTTGTACGAGAGGTGGTGACGCTGTTGCGCTACCAGGTGGACCAATCCGGGCTGCACGCCTATCGGCAGGCGTTCGAGTCGGCGTTGCAGGCCATGGCGGACGCAAGCGTCAAGGCGGGCGCCGCGATGCGCCAGGCGCTGGCGGGCGTGTTGCCCGGCGTGGTGAACGTGCCGCAAGCGAAAGGAGGGCAATCGGCAGGCGCGCAGATGACGGTCGCGCAGATGAATGTCGGGCGGATGATCGTTGGCCAGATGGCAAGCCAGCGGACGGCAAACGGTCAACCCGCAAACGGTCAACCCGCGATGGGTCAAGCCGCAAGCTCTCCTCCCGGACCCAGGCCGCAAGGCATTCCGGCCGCCCGCCAACACGCGGCGGCGTTGGGCGGCCTGCGCGGCGTTGTCGAGCTGACGCTGGGCGCGTCGCCGCTCAAGCGCGTCCTTGGCGACATCGAAGCGTGGGGGCAGATCCAGGCGCGCCTGGGGCAAGCAGCAGGGTCGGACGGGAACGCAGTTCAAGCCGACCGTGACCTTGCCCGCGTGTCGCGAACCAGTGGCATGCCGTATGCCGACAACGTCGACACGTACGTGCGGTCCGTGCAAACGTTGCAAGACCATGGACGTACGCGGCAGGAAGCCACCGGCATCACCGAAGCCGTGGCGTTGAGCATGCGCCTGTCGCAAACGCCCGCGCGGGACCGCGAGGGCATCGTGGCCGCGCTGCTGAACATGGTCGAGCAAGGCCGGTTGGACGTGGCGCAATTCAACGCCTTGCCCCGGCGCATGCAGGACGCGCTGGCCGCTGGGCTGAACCTTGGCCGTGGCCAGTTGCGCGATGAAGTGCAGGGTGGCCAGATCACGACCGACCGCGCGTTGCCCGCGTTGCAATCGCAGTTGCCGACCATGCGCACCGAAGCCGACGGTGCACCCGCATCCATCACCGTAGCAATGACGGTGTTCAACGACGCCATGCAGCGCTATCTGGGCCAGGCGTTGCCGGCGGGTCGCGGCGTGTTGAATGGAGTCACGACGTCTATCCTGTTTCTGGCCGACAACATCGACACAGTTGCCAAACTGCTTGCGCTGACCGGCGCCAGCATCGGGCTGGTCTCGCTGGGCAACGGGCTGCGGCGGGCCAGTGCGATGGCGGGCGGCCTGTTTCAATCGCTGATCGCGACCACGCGCGCCGCGCTCGGGCTGGATTCCGCGATGGCGCTGCGCAGCGGGCCGGCGGGCGCCATGCAGATGCTGTCGGTTTGGAGCCGGTCGATAGCGCCCATGCTGCGTATGGCGGCGGTGTTGACCACGATCTATCTGATCGGCGAAGACATCGCCAACTGGCTGGTGGGTGGCGAATCCGTACTGGGCGGCTGGATCGGCGGCGTGGAGGAATGGCAGGATGAGCTCGATGCCGTGTCATCCGTGCTGGTGTTTGTGAAGGACATACTGGGTGGCGCGGGCGAGGCGCTGGGGCCATGGATCCAACGCTTCGGATCGATTGCCGTACTGATCTACGGCCTGTGGCAGATCCTGTCGCCGGTCGGCGAATTTTTGCTGAACCTGGCAAGCGTCGTCGTGCCCATGCTCTGGAACGCCTTCGCCATGACGCCGATCGGCCGGATCATTGCGTTGATCGGCATGTTGGCCGTTGCGCTGTGGCAGATCTGGGAAAACTGGGATGTGATCACGGCGTACCTCTCGGCATCGTGGGACGCGCTGATGGCGATGGCCCACGATTCCTTCCTGGGCCCGGTGATCGAATACATCGCCGCCATCTGGGAATTCTGGAGCCGTCTTGTCAGTGGCGTGATTGCAGCCTTCACGGGTGACTGGGACGGCGCCATTGCGCACTGGGCGGGCGCGTTCAACGGCTTGTGGACGTTTTTCTCGGGCATGGGCGGCCGGATGGTCGCCACCGTCAAAGAGATCGGCCGCGCCATCCAGACCTGGGTGATCGACAAAGTCCGCGCCGCAAAAAACTGGTTCAAGGGTTTGCTGCCTGGGCAGTCAGGCGAGGATGCCGGCGACCAGGCGTCGGTGATGGACGGTTGGTCGCCGGAGGCGGCCCCCGATTGGTTGACGACGGCAAGCGGTGCGACGGGGTTTGTCGTACCGCCCGCCTCCGTGATCGGTGCTGTACCGACTCGACCTCGCACGCCAGTCAACTTCCAAAGCCTTAACAATATCGTCGTCAACGTGCCTTCAGGTGATCCGCCGGTGGTGAGGAATGCGGTTGCTGATGGCGTGAGTCAGGGTCAGCAAAGGGATCTTCAAAGCCTGCGCAGCATGCACGACTTGACGCCCGGCGTCGAAAGTCCCCGATAGGAGCCCCCATGAACTTTGTTTCCATGATCTTCGGATGGAATGGCGGCAGCAGCATCGGGACCTTGCCCCTGGATGCGCTTGTTAACGAAACGACGCAGCTCAACAGCCGCGCAACGTCATTCGCCGTGGAAGACGGCCCGCCGGTCACGGACCACGTGGCCCAGGATTCCGAGCAACTGACACTGACCGGGTGGGTGACGGCCGCTGACATCAGCCTGCTGGGCGGCTTTCGGGGCGCGGCCTTGGGCGCCGGGCGGTCAAAGCTGATCGGCGCCAAGGACGCATTGCGCAAGATCCATGCGGACCGTCTGCCCATCACGATCACGACTGGACTGGATGTCTATGTGGATTTTGTGATGGAAAGCTGCTCCATCGGACGCACCAACAGTGCGGGCGACCGTTTCGAGCTATCCGCCAACTTCAAGCGCATCCGCAAGGTGACGTTGCGGCAGGCGGATATCCCGCCCGAGAAAACCTCGGGCAGCGCTACGGGGAAGGCCGGTACGACAAAGGCAAACGCAGGCAAGCAGAACGGCGCACCCGCTACGCCGAAGCAGCACGACACCTTTAACTCGTCAGGAATCTTGAACGCATGATCCAGATACTCGTGCCCGACGCCAATGACAGCATCATGGAAGTGGAGCTGGATGGCTTGACGTTTTTCTTGCGGCTGTCCTGGAACGGCGAAGCGCAGCAATGGGTGTTGTCCATCGAAAACGCCTACAACGAACTGATCGTCGCAGGTGTCGCGGTAGTGCCGGACACGCGCCTGCTGGCGGCATACCGTCATCTGGCCGTGCCCCCGGGCGAGCTCGTGGCGTTGGCGCCGGACCGCCGGGACGCCATCAGTCGATCGGCGCTGCCGTCCGGAGACGTGGCGCTGCTGTACATCACGGCAGACGAGGTGGCCGATGGCCAGGTTTGACCGCGTCTACCGCCTGCTTGTGGGCAAGAGCGGCGCGCAGGGCCTGGAGATCCTGCCTCCGATCCGCATCACGTTCAATATCGCGAAGACCGCGGCGGAAGAGCCTAACGACGGCAAGATCACCCTGTACAACCTGGCCGCGGAAACGCGCCGCACACTGGAAGAGCCCGGCTTGCGTTGCGTGCTGTATGCAGGCTACGCCGAAGAGGGTGGTCCGCTGCTGATGGCATCGGGCAGCATCGTGTTCGCGTACACCCGCTACGGGCCGCCGGATGTCGTGACCGAACTGACGGTCAAGGACGGCTATATCGAAGTCCGCGATACGGCGGTGTCGATCGGCCTGGGCCCGGGCGCTCGCGCCCGCGACATCATCCGCGATATTGCGCGGCAGATGGGCTTGCCGCTGGTCATGGCCGAAGACGTGCCCGACCGCCGCTGGGAGCAGGGCTTTTCGTTTTATGGCGCGGCGCGTACCGCATTGCACAAGGTCACGCAGGGCACCGGACTGGAATGGTCAATCCAGAACCAGCAGCTGCAGGTGGTCCAGCGGCTGGGCACCACGCGGCGCCAGGCCGTCGTGCTGGCTTTGGACAGCGGCTTGCTGGGGCAGCCGGAACGCACGCGGGAAGCAGCCACGGAAAAAGCGAAGTCGAAAGGAAAGGGTTCGGGGCGGGCGGGTGCAGGCATGTCGGGCGCCGCTGCCACGCCCGCCAGCGCCCAGCAACAGCGCGACGGCTGGAAGGTCAAGTCGCTGCTGTTGGCGACGATCAGTCCCGGCGATCTGGTCAAGCTGGAAAGCCGCTCGGTAGAGGCGTTTCAACGCGTCGAAACCGTGCGTCATACGGGCGATAGCGAAGCCGGAGATTGGCAAACGGAATTGACCTTGGTTGACACCCACCCCTCATCCAAAAAGGAGCAGTCATGAGCGACGCGGTAACCCTTATCCGCCGGCTGATCGCCACGGAATTGGCGGACGTCTACACGACGCTGCCCGGCGAAGTCGTCACGTATGACGGCACGTTCGTCACGGCCCGGCCCACGCTGGCCAAGCGGCTGGCCAATGGCGACGTCCTGTTGCCGCCCCAGGTGGTGCGCGTGCCGGTGTGTTGGCCGGTGGGCGATGTGCGCGGCGCGCAGGCGCTGATTTCGGTGCCGCTGGCTGCGGGCGATGCGATCAAGCTGTCGTTCTCGGCCCGCGCACTGGAGAATTGGCTGGCGGGCGATAACGGTCCGCCGGATGATCCGCGCCAGTTTGATTTGTCCGACGCGTTTGCTTCGCCGTTGCTGCGGCCGGGCACGATGGCGGCCGACACGCAGAACGTCAGCATCCAGTACGGGCCGGGCACGCTGAAGCTGTCGCCAGCGGGAGACCTGACGTTTCAGGTCAAGACCTGGACGGTGCAAGCCGAACAGGCCACCTTCAACACGCCGGTCACGATCAACGGGCCGCTGACCTATACGCAAGGCATGGCGGGCGAGGGCGGCCAGGGCGGCGCGTCGATGCGCATTCGCGGCGGCGTGGCCTATGAAGGCGGCGCGGTCACCCATAACGGCAAGAACATCGGCGATGCGCATCGTCACGCCTACGCGGGCGGCACCACCGAGGGACCGCTCTGATGGCCCTGGACCTTGCCTTATCCGCCGATCACGACCTGGACCTGGATCTGCTTGGCCGAGCGTCATTCGTGGATGGCGCCGACCGTATCGCGCAGCAGATCAAGACGACCTTGCTGGCCTTCATGGGCGAGTGGTTTCTGGACACCACGTTCGGCGTTCCCTACTTCGAGGACGTGCTGGTGAAGTCGCCCGACCGGGCCGGCATCGAAGCCATCTTCCGCGCCCGGATCCGCGCGGTGCCCGGCGTGACCCAGGTCAGCGCGATGCAACTGCAACTGGAACGGCAGTTGCGCCTGCTGCGCGTGACGTACCAGGCCGACACCACCTTCGGGCGGCTGGAACGCGTGGTCTCGCTGCAAACGTCTTAACCCCCTATTTTTGTCGAGGTAACTATGGCCTACGGTGTCACACCGGACGGGTTCGTCCGACCGCGCCTGCCCGAAATCCGCCAGGAAATCGTGGCCGACTTGCGCGCTCGCATGCAATCGGCCGGATTCAATGGGGCGGTGGAAAGCCGCCCGGACAGTATTACCGGCCTGCTGATCGACACGTTCGCGGAACGCGAAGCCACGTTGTGGGAGCAGGCCGAAGGCGTCTACTACGCCATGTATCCGGGGTCGGCGACCGGCGTTTCGCTGGACCGCTCCGTGTCGTTTACCGGCGTGTCGCGCTATCGAGACGAGCCCTCGCGGGCCTATGTGGTGCTGTATGGCGGCGCCGGCACCACGGTGCCGGCCGGTGCCCAGGTGCGGCATCGCGTCAGCCAGAACCTTTGGGCATTGGACAGCGCCGTGCAAATCCTGCCGGGCGCCGCGGCGGACGTAACGCTGCAACCGGCCGTCGCCCCGCAGACGGCATATACCGTGTCGATCGACGGCGCGGACTACGCCTACACCAGCGGCGCCACGGCGAACTTGCCCCAGGTGCTGGCGGGCTTGGTAGCGGCGCTGACCGCCAGCGGGTTTGCGGTGTCCAGCGACGGCGTCTCGGTGCGGCTGCACACGGACGGGCGGCAAGCGGCATCCTTCGCGTGGTCCGGCGGCTTGTCCTTGGTTCGTCTGGGATCGCCTGGCCTGATGAGCACGGTCGACGCGTCCGACGAAGGCGCCGCCGTGGGCGATCTGAACGGCATCGTCACGCAGGTCGATGGCTGGGACGCCGTCGGCAACCTGCAAGCGGGCGTGGCGGGACGTTTGGCGGAAAACGCCGCCCAGCTGCGGGCGCGCTATACGACCGGCCTTTTCCGCTTGGGTGCGGCCACGCTGCCCAGCATCGCGCCCAACGTGCGCGACCGCGTGGCGGGCGTGCGCGTCGTGAAAGTCTTCATGAACAGCACCGACGTGCCGGACGCGCTGGGCCGACCGCCGCATAGCGTGCACGTAGTGGCAGATGGCGGCCTGGACGACGAGGTGGCCGACGCCATTTTTCGCGTGGTGGCGGCAGGTATCGACACCCATGGTCAACGCCAGGTCGTCGTTAAGGATGAGGACGGCGCCAACCATCTGATCCGCTTCGACCGGCCTGAACGCGTTTACCTCTGGGTGCGCTGCGCCACGACGCTGCTGCCTCCGTCCGAGCAAGCGTTTCCGCCCGACGGTTTTCAGCGCATTGCCCAGAGCCTGGCGTCGGTGGGCGAGGGTTTCGGCATCGGCGAAGACGTCATCTTGCAGCGGCTTTACGGCGCGATCTTTCGCACGCCGGGGCTGGCTTCCGTGGACTTGGCGCTGGCGTTCTCGACGAACCCCGCCTTCACGCCCGCGCCCGCCGACTTTCGCGCGGCTAACGTGGCGATCCAGGATTTCCAGGTGGCCGCGTTCGACCTGTCGCGCATCGGGGTGACGTGATGGATCTGCACCAGAACCACGGGCAAATCGCATGGAGTCATTGGCTGGGCCAGTTTCAAGCCAAGCGGCGGCTGGAGGCGCTGGTCAAGGCACTGCTCAAACCGGCGGACGGGCTGCAAGGCGCGTTGCGCGCCCTGTACGAAGATCGCTGGCTGGATACGGCGGTGGGCAGGCAGCTGGACGGCATCGGCGAGATCGTGGGCTTGCCCCGGGTGATCGACGAAGCGATCTACATCCGCTTCTTCGGGTTCCAGGGACAACCCAATGTCGGCGGCTTCGCGGACGCCCGCTTCCGGCGTGCCAACGAGCCGCCGGTTGCGGGTTCGACCACGCTGCTGGATACCGAGTACCGCAAGCTGCTGTATTGGAAGATCGCCTTGAACAACGGGCACGGCACCACGCCCGAGATCGCCCGTTCGCTCAAGCCGATTTTCGACGTGGGCCGCGTCGTCGTGCAAAACGCAGGCAACGCAAAGATCCGGATCTGGGTCAGCCGGATTCCCGGTCCGAACGACCCACTCATGGCCAACCCCTACAAGTGGGTGCCCCAAGCCGCCGGCGTCGGCGTGCAACTCATCACCGGCTCGACCGAAAAGCCCTTCGGCTTCCGCGAGCAAGGTTTCTTTGGCTTTGGCGTCGGCGTGCTGGCGCGAGGTATCTACTGATGGCAGACCCTACTTTCTTCGACCTCTTCAAATCGACCTGGGCGCAAAACGGCCTGACCGAAGGCATCACCGACCTGCAATACAAGACGGGTTGGTCGTTCATCGGATCCGTTCCGCCTTCCGTCGAACAGTTCAACAAGGTCCAGCAAACGACCGACGAACGCTTGGCGTGGCTTTACAAGCAGCTTGACGGACTCGCCGCGGTGACGGGCCGGCCTTTGGCGGCCACGAGCCTTGATGCGCTGAGTTACGCGCAACAGAATCTAAACGCCACAAACCTGAAAGCAGGCACGGTACCGGTGGCGCGCTTGTCGGGAACCGCCTCGACGTTGACGGCGGGCGCGGCGCAGAAACTGGCGACCGCTCGAACCATCGCCACCACGGGCGACGCGACCGGCTCCGGATCGTTTGACGGCTCGGCCAACCTGTCATTGGGGCTGACACTAAGCCCCAGCGGCGTCACGGCGGGCAGCTACGGCAACGCGAACGCAGTGCCGACCTTTACGGTGGACGCAAAAGGGCGCGTGTCGGCCGCAGGAGAGATCGCCGTCGGCAACGCCGCGACCGCGACGAAGCTGGCCACTGCGCGCACGTTTTCAGTCACGGGCGGAGCGACGGCAAGCGGAGTGAGTTTCGACGGATCGGGCAATGTGGCGCTTAATGTGACGGCGTTGGACGTGTCGAAGGCGAATGTCGGGACTTTGCCCGTGACGCGGGGCGGCACGGGTGTGGCGACGGTGGCGGCTGGGGCTTATCTGACGGGGGCCGGGGCTGGGGCGATGGTACCGCGTACGCCGGCACAAGTTCTCGCGGACATCCAAGCCCTCCCGAAGGCGGGTGGAGATGTCAGCGGGCCAGTGTTCCTGGGGGCCGGAGCGACGATCGGCTCTGAATACGGCACAACGACTCTCGGTAAGACGGCGCACATTCTGCTTCCTGACGGCGGCGGATTTTCGAGCAACGCGGGAACCGTGCAGGGTGCAATGAAGATCACGCTTCCGCCTGCATCGTTGAACGCAAATACCATGCTTCGCCTGCGCGTGGAGGTGTTCGAGTACTCGGCTGACCTGCCCGTCACGATTCTGATCAACGGATACGTTCAGACCACGAAGGCGTGGGCCAGGACCAGCGCAACAATCCTTGCTGGTGCTGTCTCGTCTGATTTCCCTGTCCGGTTCGGCAACGATGCGGCGGGCATCCCTTGCATTTGGATCGGCGACGTGTCCAAAGGATGGTTGTACCCGACGGTCACCATCGCTGAGGTCTTGGCCAAATACAACGCCAACGGCGCAACGGTGGCCGCCTGGGGCGTGAACTGGAAGGTGGAGCCAGTAACGGCCTTCGAGACTATATCCAGCACGCTGCCCAGCGGAAATCTGGCATTCGGTCGAACTGATGTTGCAAATGTGGCGGGCCTGCAAGATGCGCTTGTCCAAAAGGCCAATGCTGGTCTGATCTTGACCGCCGGAAATGGTCTGACGGGTGGCGGAACGCTTGCGGCGAATCGTACATTCACGCTCGGCACTCCCGGCACCCTGACGGCCACGACTTCCAACGCGGTCCAGAGCACAAGCCATTCGCACGCGCTTGACACGCAGACCAGCGCGACGGATGCGACCGCTGGCCGCATCCTCCTGGCCGGAGCCTTTGGCCTGGGGGGAGTGGCGCCGGGCATGACTGCCTACGGTTTCGCTTCGGACTTCAATGCTATCGATGGCGCCAACGTTTTTGTCACCATTGATAAGGCGATGGCTAACGGCCCACTTGGCGCTGCCGCGATCGCGTACGTGGGGCAATTGCGGGTGTCCCGACGCAGCTTGCCCGGCGGGGTGAGTGTCGTGCAAGAGCTATTTGCATCCGACACTTCGTGGATCCGGTTCGGCAGTGGCGATGCGGGCAGCACAGTTTGGGCGAAATGGCAAAAGCAGCTGACTGAGCAAAATCTGAATGTCCAGACCGGGGCGAACGACACGACGACGGGTCGAATCCTGACGGCGGGAAGCGCGTTCGGGCTGGGCGCCTTGAGTGCCCTGGGCACCGCCGATCTCAATACGGCGAAAGTCCCCGGCCTGCATGGGCAGCCACTCAGCTCCAATGCGACGGTAGACAGGAATTATCCAGTTGGGGTTGCCGGTACGCTGCTTGTGATTTCGGGCGGAAACGACATTACCTCCCAGCTCTACTGCACGTACAACACGGGTGCATTGTTTACACGCGCGTGCTATCGCGATAGCTGGTCAAAGTGGAAAGATGTGCTGACCTCCGACGCTCTCACCGGTTCAATAAGCTACTTTGCGACCGCATCTGCGCCAGCCGGATGGGTCAAGGCGAATGGAGCGGCAGTATCTGTCTCAACGTATGCCGACCTTGCCGGCGTCCTGTATGTTGGCAACGCGCTGAACGCTACGGCTGAATTCGGCTATCGCTGCACAAGCGCGACGTCGCCTGGCACTACACGCAGCATTACCGGGGCTTACATCGTTCTCCCGGATCTTCGTGGCGAATTTTTGCGCGGCTGGAGCGATGGCCGGAACGTCGACGCCGGCCGCATTCTGGGAACGACACAGGCGGGCATGATCGAATCGCACGACCATGATCTACCAACTTCGACGGATGCGAACGGCGACCGTGGCACGATCAACGATTCCTCCTTCGGAATCAACACGCCCAACAACGAGGCTCCGATCATTGGTTTCCGCGCCTATGTGGACCCCACTGGCGGCGCTGAGACTCGCCCTCGTAACGTCGCCCTTCTGGCGTGCATCAAATATTGAACGGAGTGTTAACCATGCAACAAGAGAATGTAGGTCCGATAGATGAAAGCGCGGAGCATCCTACGCAGAAACAGGTATGCCAGCTGGATGAACGTGGGTTCTTTGTTGGATCGGTCATGGCCGACCTATCTCCACTGGAGCCCGGTCTGTATCTGTTGCCCGGCGGCACCGTGGACGTGCCGCCACCTGAAGATGTACAGCCTGGCCATGTGTACTGGCTGACTGACGGCGGCAGCTGGGATAGCGCGCCCGATTTCCGAAAGCCCGCGTTGTACGTGACGCGTGACGGTCGCTCCTACACGCTGAATGCCGTGCAGGATGCACGGGCATACGACGGCATCGGGCCGCTGCCTGACTGGCTGACCCTTATCCCCCGTCCGAACAGCTGGAGCATCTGGAATGGATCGTCCTGGGTTGAAGACGCGGAGCTTCTGGCCAGTACGGTTACGCGCCAGCGCTCGGACACGAAGGCGCGCCTGCTTGCGGCTGCCACGCAGTCCATGGCGCCGCTCCAGGACGCCGAAGGCCTGGGCATCGCAACCGATGATGAAGTCAGGCGCCTTAATCAATGGAAACGATATCGCGTCGAGTTGACCAGAGTGGATCCTGCCGCATTCAACATCCCGTGGCCTATCGTGCCGCCGCTGCCCGTTTAGTCCTGTGTGCGCCTGATCCGCCAGCCCGCAAAACGCGGGCTTTTTTTCGTCCCTACAGGAGGCGATCCTGCACACCCTCTACAGGAGCAACCCCACTATGGAACCCGGCTCTACAGGCCTAGGAGGCCTCGCCGCCTTGAAGGTGGCTATGGCATACGGCATCCCTGCGGCGATTACCGCCATGCTGGGCCTGCTGATCATGCCCCCGCGCACCGTCAGGGAGTTCACCGTCCGTACGGTGTCCACCGTGGCGTGTTCCTTCCTGTTCGGGCCCGCGCTGGCCGGCGTGGTCATCGCGTGGAAGCCCGGGCTGATGGACGCCATGACCTGGCTGGCGCATCACGGCGCGGGCAGCGATGACGCCTTGCTTGCAAAGTTCTACGTGCTTGGCCCCAGCATGCTGCTGGCGGGCTTGCCGGCATGGTGGGTGCTGGGCGCCTATATGCGCTGGATGGCCAGCATGCGGCAGAAGGGCGTGCTGGCGTGGTTGGCGGAAGTGCGCGCCAACGTGCGAGGCGAAAGGCGGGACGGGGGAGACAGGCATGGACCTTGACGTGATCACTCGAACCGCCATTGATCCGGCGTTGACGCTGTTGCCCGCGCGGATGGACACGCCAGAGGCGCGCGTCATGCTGCTGGCGATAGGCCTGCAAGAAAGCCGATTCCTGCACCGCCGTCAGGTCGGCGGCCCGGCGCGAGGATTCTGGCAGTTCGAACAGGGGGGCGGCGTGCGCGGCGTGCTGGCGCATCCGGCCAGCAGGGATGCGGCACGGCAGGTCTGCTCGGCCCGCGAAGTTGCGCCGGCAGCAGAGGCTGTCCATCCGGCATTGGAAACCGACGATGTGCTCGCCTGCGCCTTCGCGCGCCTGCTGCTCTGGACCGACACCAAGCCCCTACCTTCAGCCGGCGATTCGTCGGGCGCCTGGTCGCTTTACTTGCGGACGTGGCGTCCGGGCAAGCCTCATCCGCAGACATGGCCTGCGCTGCATGCCCAGGCCGTTGCCGCAATGGCAGATAGACATGTTCGCGTGGCTTAAGCGTCTCAACGCTGGCGCAATGGCAGTCTGCGGGGCGATCGTGCTGCTGGTCGTGGCATATGTGCGGGGACGTCGAGCGGGACGCAGCGCCGAGCGTGAAGATCGTGACGACCAGATCAACCGGCAGGCTCATCGCGCCCGCCAGGAGGTGAAACATGTGCAGGACGAGACGGCGCGCCTGGATGACGCGGCTATTGCTGATGAGCTTAAGCGTGACTGGGTGCGCGGCGCCGGCCCGGGTGGGCGTTGAATACTGTGAGCACGCGCGGCCGGTCTATTTCAGCAATACTGCGCAAGTGGATGCCACGCCCGCCGAGATCCGGCGCCAGATCCGGGACGGAAATGCGACCTGGCGGGCCCTGTGCCAAGAGCGGTGAGGCATGGTCTAGTCGCTAATGTCGATTATGGCCCTATGGTTATGGTCCAAGAAAGCGCACGATAGCGCTTTACCTCCCCATCCCCAGGACTCACCATGACTGCCCGCCTTGATTACGCCAGTGCTTCCCCCGACGGTTACAAAGCCTTTGGCGCCGTCTATGCCTACCTGCAGAAATGCGGCTTGCCGAAAGCGCTGATCGACCTTGTTTATTTGCGGGTCTCGCAGATCAACGGCTGCGCCTATTGCATCGACATGCATTCCCGCGACTTGATCAAGTCAGGCCTGGCCGTCGACAAGTTGGTGCTGGTGCCGGTCTGGCACGAAGCCGGGTCGGTGTTCAGCAGCCGCGAGCGAGCGGCGCTGGCCTGGGCTGAAACCGTCACGCGTGTGTCTGAAACCGGCGTACCCGACGAAGACTACGCCGCGGCGGCGGCAGCGTTCAGCGCGAAGGAGCTTGCCGACCTGACCTATGCGATCGGGCTGATGAACGCTTTCAACCGTTTGGGTGTGTCGTTCCGCGCCACGCCGGCTGCCGTCGCCGCCGTGGAGAAGGGTTAGCGCCCGGACGCAAGGGCTTGATGTCGACCTGTTGTTTTTTGATTCATGCTGCGCTTGTCCCGATGGATGATCCGCGTGCGGAATGCTAGAACGTATCTGATAAAAAAAGTGGGCCGGATGGGGTCGGTCCACGACATTTCGGTACGGGACATCAGGAGGCCGCTTGCGCAAGCCCAGGATCACGTTGTTGCATCTCATCGTCGCCCTGTCCGTCTTCAGCGCCGCGGTGGCCTTCGCCAATGCGTTGTTTGCGGCATACAACGTGCAGAAAGAGCAACTTGTCGCCACGACGTTGGAGGCGAACCGCGCCTATGCGGTGAAACTCGCCGAGGTGGTCGACCTGTACATCAGCTCGCTCCAACAGCAGCTGAAAGCCAGTGCCCATCGGGTGCCCAGGATCATCGACAGCCCGAAGGCGCTGGACGAAGAGGCCCTGCGTTTGGCCGCGCAGACGGACGGCGTTATCGCCGCGGGTATGGTGGATGCGGCCGGCAAAACGATCGGCTACGCGACGCTGCTGCCGGGCGCGCAAGCGCAGGGCGCAAGAATTTCCAGGATAGACCTTCGGGGCGTGGCGCAAGAGCGCAACGTGACGCCGCCCTTCCTGTCCTCGCAGGGTATCTGGACGGTCGTGCTGACGGAGCCGATCAGGGACGTGAAGGGCAAGTACCTGGGGTTTGTCGGCGCGGCAATCTATCTTCAGCGCAATACCGAACTGGACAAGCTGCTGCAGGAGCACTTTTACCGCGACGGTTCCTATGTCTATGTGGTCGGCGCGGACGGCAAGATTCTGTACCACCATGAGCAGAAGTGGATCGGGACAGACCAGCGCAACAACCACGTCGTGCAGGCGTTGCTGCGTGGCGAGTCCGGCTCGATGCCGGTCACCAACAGCGTGGGCGCGGAGATGCTGGCCGGATACGCGCGCATGCGGCAGGGCGGCTGGGGCGTGGTGGTCCAGCGGCCCGTGGCGGCAACGCTGGAGCCATTGCACGGGCTGATGTGGCAAATATTCTGGTATTCGATTCCTGCCGCGATTGTCATGCTGCTGATGGTGTCCGCGATGGGGTATTGGATCGCGCGGCCGTTGGCGGTCCTGGCGCGCGCCATGAAGTCTGGCGACGACGCGCAGGCGGCGCCGTTGATCCAGTCGGCAAAAGCTAACTACTTCGAGGCGGAACAACTGCGGGAAGCGGTTGGCTTCACGATGGCGCTGCACCAGCAACAGATTGGCAAGCTGAATGCCGAAACCATGACGGACCCGTTGACGGGACTGCTGAACCGCCGAGGCGTCGCCAGCGAAATCTCGCGCTTGATGTCGACGCGTGAGCCCTTTGCGGTCCTGGCGCTGGATCTGGATCATTTCAAGCGCGTCAACGACACCTTCGGCCACGCGTCTGGCGACCAGGTGTTGATGGCGCTGGCGGATATCATGCGCGACTCGGTCAGGGCGGAAGATGCTTCCTGCCGGGTCGGTGGGGAAGAATTCCTGGTGCTGATGCCCGGCGCATCCAAGGAAGCGGCCAGGGACGTCGCCGAGCGAATTCGGCAAGCGATCCAGGCGCATCGGATGCCGGGCGAGGTGGGCCACGTCACCATCTCGATCGGCACGGCGCGCTGGCCGGACGATGGGAGCGACTCGGCCACCGTCCTGAAATGCGCGGACCAGGCGCTATATCAGGCCAAGGCGTCTGGCCGGAACAAGGTGGTGGCCTGGACGGTCTAGGTGGCGCGCCAGACTCAGTCCAGATCCACCATGCCAGGCATCTCCGCACGGCTGTCTGTTGCGCAGGCGCATAGCGCGCTGGCTTCCACCACCGCAATTCTGCCGTCCACGGTACCCGCCAGCAGCGTGCCGCCGGCGGCGTCCATGGCCATGATCAGGGTGGGCAGGCCGTCCAGGCGCACGCGGGCGTCCAGCCGCAGCACGCCTGTCTGCGCATCGATCAGTTGCAGGCCTCCATCCAGGAACGCGGCCGCGATCAGGTTGGCCTCCGGCAGGTGGACAACGGCGCTGGCCGATGCGCGCGTGGGCAGGCGCCAGAGTTCGCGGTTGCGATCCAGCGGCTTGCGATAGAGAAAGCCCGCGTAGGCGTTGTCGACGGTGGGCGAGTAGTGCTTGCCGCAGACGACGACGCCCGCGCCCAACGCGTCATCGACGTAGCAGCCGCAAAGTTCCATGGCATGGCTGGCGGGGCTGCGGTGGGGAGCAAGCAGGGGCCAGAGCCGGCGCACGGTCCCGTCTGGCTGGGCGATGCACAGCCATTTGTGTTCGTGCGAACTGGCCGGCGTGCCTTGCAAGAGGAAGAGCCAGGGCGCGCCGCGTATGCCGATGTAGTGGTTGAAGCAATCGAAATGACCCAGATCAAGCTGCTGTTCCTGGCCGGAAACCAGGTCCACCAGCACATCCCGGGCACGGGCGCCCGCCACCCGAAAGCGGTTCTGACGGCCCAGCAGCGCGCCTTGCGGCGTGGCCGAAAAGGTGAACTCGCCGTCATAGGCCCGTGTCTGGCGCAGTCCATCGTCCGTCAGTGTGTACAGCCGCGAGTCCTGTCGGCCGTAGCTGGCAGGATGATCCGCCGTCTCTACGACATGGACGTGAACCCCTGCGCCGCGCAGGATCTCTGCGCCGTGTCCCGGGCCGTCATAGGCAGCGATGCGATCTCCATTGCGGTGATAGATTTCAAGCAGGCAGCCTTCGTGCGCGACGGCGAAGCGGTCTTCGTCTAGCCAGGCGACGTCTTTAATGGCGCCCCGGCTTGTCCAATGGCTGATGCCGAACCACTCCATCAGGCGGGTTTCGGGTGTTCGCAGGTCGGCCGGTGGTTCATCGCGGGGGGCGATATGTGTCGGGTCCAGTTCCAGGTCCGCCGGTTGGAAGTCGGCGCTTGATGTGTCGGGCACCGTTGCCCGCACGATGTACAAGGTGTCGAACGCCGCGTCGGGATCGTCGGACGGCGGGCCCCACTCCTCGTCCCACGGGCGCACCCAGGCTTCCACTTGGTTTCCCGCCACGTTGTAGCGGCACCGCACCACTTCAGGCACATGCTTGAACGGGCGGCTGGTGTGCGCGTGCCGCCAATCCCAGACGATGAGATCGCCCTCGAATAGAAAGCCGCCGTCATAAATGCCTGCGCCAATGGCCAGCATCGTGCCGTCGGGATGGAAGGCGACGTCGTTGACGGGAAGCCGCAGGTCATCGAAGGCGGCGAAGGGGGCCAGGGCGCCGCGGCGGTATAGCGCGACGCGATAGCGCAGCGCCCGGCCTCCGTAGGCGGCGCGGGCGCGCGGGTTGGCCAGCAAGGCGAATTCCGAAGCGACCGCCACCACGTCTTGTTCCGCGCTGAAGAACACGCCGGTGATTTTTCCGCTGCCGCGCAGCGTCGGGTCCATGAACGTGGTCATCGCGGGCGTCTACTGGGCGTCAATCCCTGGCAAGCCATGCCGAATGTCCCGCGAAAACGTCACGGGCGTTGCGTTGGCGCGGGCGCGCTCCGTGTAGCGGCCCAGCCTGCGGTATTGCCCGGCGTTGTCGGCGCCGCGCAGCACTTGCAGATCGTAAAGGTACTCCGGCAGATATCCCGACGCCAGTTGCCGAAAGTCCAGCGGCAGGCCCGGCACAATGCGCCGCGCCATCTGGAACACGATGGTCGTGCAGTTGGCCGTCAGCGTGTGGTAGAAGCGGGGGGTATGGCGTAGCCGGTTGGCGCTGTTCACATACGCCAGGAACAGCGAACGCGCGGCATCCAACGGCATGTAGATGCGGTACAGATAGCCGTCTTCGCCGCGCACGTTGGTGCGCACGCGCAGGCTGTCTTCTTCGGTGGACGCGATGACGCTCAGTTCGTATTGCTTGAAAAAGCCGCCTATCTCCGAGAAACGGTCGCCCTGCTTGCGCCGGATCTCTACCGAGAACACCACGTGGCGATCATGGCCGAAGCCGAATGACACCAGGGCGTGGGCGATGGCGGGGCGGTTCCAGTAGGACAGCGCCACATCCACGGATTGCAGCTCATCCAGCGCGTAGTGTCGTGTTTCCCAACGCGGCGTGAAGTCGGTGCGGCTGCGCCAGTCGAAATTGCGCACGTTGTGCAGCGTGACCCGGTTGCCGTCGATCTCGCCATGCGTCTGCCGTGCCACTTCGGGTATCCAGTCGCGGTCGTTGGAGGGGCGCAGGGTGTGCCACCACACCAGCAACGCGACGGCGGCCAGGGCAAACACATACCAGGCGGGTTGCCAGGCAGGCCATGCGAACGCGGCGATGGCGGCAAGCGCCGATGCCAGCCACGCCAACGTCAGCGCTGCCCGCCCAACGGGCGGCAAGGGGGCGCGTAGCCACAGCGCCAGCGCGCCCCATGCGGCAGTCAATGTGATGACGATACCAATCAAGAGAGACGCGGCCATGGAGATCAAAGGCTCCGGGAAGAGTTAGCGGTCGGCGACCGTTGCCAGCAGGTCCGATTCGTACATGGCCGCCGGCGAGATGATGGGCTCATCCCAGGGGATGTCCTTGCCGTACCGTTCCCGCATCTTGGACTGCACGGCCGGTGAACTCAGGTCAAAGCGCTTGAGCGGCGCAAGCGCGCCGATCTCTACGCCCAGCGTGCGCTGATAGATCTTCCAGACAAGCTCCGAACAATAGATCTTGTCGTCCGACCAGGCGAACACCAGGTCATAAGGCCTGCCTGCATAAGTGGCCCCCGCCGCCGCCAGCCGTTCACGCGCAGCGGGCGTCAGCCGCGAGGCGTCGCGCAGGCGCTTGACGACATAGTGGCCGCGTTCGCCCCGCGCGGCCCATTGGTCAAGCGGCGTATAGCTGACCTGCGCCGCCGCCTCAAGCACATAGGGGCGGCCTTGACGAGTCACGATCATGCCCATGTGACTGTAGGGAGAGTGCGTGGCTTGCTGGATGGCCAGGCTTTGCGCCGACAGGGACTGCTGGAATACCAGGTCGCCGGTCTGCACATCGGGGGCGGCCGAGGCGGCCAGGGATAGCGAGGACAGCGCGGCCAGAGCGGCGGCGCGGGACCAGGCCGGCAACGTCATGAACGCACCCGGCTCGCAGCCGGCGGTTCTTTTTTGCTGCGGGGTTTAGTTGCAGGTTTTTTGGTTTCGGCGGGAGCGTCGAACTCCTGCTTGTTGCGCTCACCACGTGGGGTGTTTTCCGGATGGGGTTTGGGAAAAGCCCAGGGCTTAGTTTTCTGATCCATTGCATGTACTCCTTGCACAGGCGGAACAGTAGCATTAGCCGTGGCCGTGAGTAAGTGAGGGTTGACGTCAATATTCATCACATCGTGATTTTTTAAGAGAAAAAGTTCGGGAATTCGACCGCCAGCGCGCCAGGAATGTTCCCCGCTTGCGGCGCGTGCCCGATCGATCCCCGCGGCGCTGGTGGCGGTGTGATGCGGCGGCGCATGTTATCGCGGATCCGCAGGTCGCTGTCGTGCTTGAAGGCGCCCGCGATCAACGCGTCAGGGGCAGGGCGTTCTTGGGGCGCCGGGACGAGGTTGGGTAAACCCTCTCGGAAAACGGAGCTCATCCATCTTTCCGTGACGGCGGATGGGCGCGCGTGCCCGGGCGGGACTACGATGGAAAGCGTGCACATAGGGAGGAAACTATGGACACCGCCAAGGAATGGTATGCCGCAGTCAAGGAATGGCAGCGCGCCCGCGACGAGCTCACCGCAGCAATCGCCGCGATCAAATGGCCGAATCCCACGCCGGGGTGCCTGGCCAGCTACGACCGCGCGTACGCGCGAGAAACCGAAGCGCGCGACCGCATGAACCAGGCATACGAACGCGTCCGACGGTAGGCCGATTGCTGCCGTCCGTGCCGCCGCCGGCGTCCTGGCTCCATAAAACTGAATCCCGATGGCCCTGTGCATGGAGCCACGAAGGCGGTATGTTGTTTTTTTCCCAGCAAACAGACCGCCCATCATGTATCTGCCGTCCGCCTTTCGAGAAGATGACCTTGCCGTTCAACATGACTTCATCCGCGCCCATCCGCTAGGCGTCATCATGACTAGCGGCGACGGCGGGCTGATGGCCAACCACATCCCCTGTCTGCTCTATCCCGAAGGCCCGCATGGCGTGCTGCGTCTACACGTGGCGCGCGCCAATCCGCAGCTGGCGCAGTTGGCCGCGGGCCAGGAATGCCTGGTGGCCTTCCATGGCGCGCAGGCCTACATCACGCCGTCCTGGTACGCCACCAAGGCCGAGACGCACAAAGTCGTGCCTACCTGGAATTTCGTGGCGGTGCATGTGTGGGGCACGCCGGTCATCCAGGACGATCCCGCGTGGTTGCGAGCGCAGTTGGAAGCCTTGACCGACAGCCAGGAAAAGGCCCGCACGCAGCCCTGGAGCGTGGATCAGGCGCCGCCCGATTTCATTGCAGCGCAGATGCGCGCCATCATTGGCGTCGAGATCCCCATTTCCCGCATCGAAGGCAAATGGAAGGTCAGCCAGAACCGGACGGCGGCCGACCGGCAAGGCGTGGCGGAAGGCCTGGCCAGCGAGGCCGGCGGCGCCGTCATGGCCGGGCTGGTGGCGCGGCGGGGCGGGCTGGCCTGAAGGCGCTGGCGCCCAGCCCGGCGGCAAAGCAGGCGATGGCGGCGGCTTGCAGCAAGGCGGCTACAGCCAGAAAGCCGACCAACGATTGCCCTGTCGCCTCCAGCACAGCGCGCAGAATCCCGAACATGGCGGGCGCGAAGGCGTAAGCGCCCTGAGACAGCGCCACGATCAGCGGCACGACGCGGGCGGTGTCTTCGCGCGCGAACTCGGTTTGCGCGATGAGGGGTGGCAACGACGTCGCGTTACCGATCCCCGAGCCAAACAGCACCACGCCTGCCCAGACGGCCCAGCCATGGTCCGACGCCATCATCAGCGTGAGCGATCCGCCGATCTGGATCGCGTAGGCCAGGCAGGCCACCTTGCGGCGGTCGGCGCCTGCGGGCATCAGCCATCCCACCAGCATGCGGCCCGCAATCGCGGCGGCCGTGGCGACGCCCATCGCCACGCCTGCCCACTGCGCCCCGAGCAACGGCGCCAATAGCGACAACAGATGCGCGATCAGGCCGATCTGGGCAAACAGCCCCAGTGCCATGCCGCATGACAGTGTCACGAAGGCGCGGTCGCGCCACAGGTTGCCCACGAGGGGCTGTGTGGCGGTTGCCACGGCGGCGGGCGCCGCAGCGTCGTCGCCGTCGGCCAACTGGCCAAGCTGTTGTGGCGTGACGGCGAACACCTTGCGCGCCAGCACGGCGATAACCGCCACCATCGCGGCGCCCACCCACAGCGCGGCCTGCGCAAATCCGGCCTGTGCAATCAGAAAGACCCACAGCGGCGAAAACACGATACCGCCCACGCTGGCGCCGTTATAGGCCATGCCCAGGGCGGCCGGCCGCCGCCTCACGAACCACGGCGCGATCAGCGCGTTGACCGCTGCTGCGCCCAAGGCTACCCAGCCCATGCCGCTGATGACGGCGGCCAGGTACAGCTGCCACGGGGCTTGTGCCAGCGACCATCCTGCCACGCCCAGCGCCAGCAGCACCGCGCCGCCGAACGTGGTTTGCGCGACACCTGCGCGGCGGTACAGGCGGGGCAGGTTGGCGACGACCACCGTGCCGGCCAGGAAGTGCAGCGTGACCGCGCCGGAAACCAGCGCCACGCTCCATCCGGTGCGCTGCACCACGGCATGCAGGAACACCGGCGGACCGTAAAAGCCGACGCCCCAGCCGAAAACGGCTAGCGTGAACGTGGCGGCAAGGACTTTCCAGCCGAAGAATGAGTGAGGGGTAGGCATGGGCGGGGTAGGGGTCGGGTGTCGTATCAGGATGACTCGCAGTATGCTTAAGCCTTGCACACAACACTTTGGTGTACAGCGAATCATGGAATCCGAGTTCGCCGATATCAACCTATCCGGCGTGGCGGGCGCGATCGCCGATCCGGCCCGCGCGCGCATGCTCTGCCTGTTGCTGGACGGCCGCGCCCGTACGGCGACCGAGTTGGCCGTCGCCGCCGATATCAGCGCCTCCACGGCCAGCAGCCATTTTCAGCGGCTGCGCGAGCAAGGGCTGGTCGACATGGCGGTGCAGGGCAAGCACCGCTATTTCCGGCTGGCCAACAGCGAGGTCGCGCACGCGCTGGAGGCTTTGCTGGTCGTGGCCGGCGCCGAACGCGCGCCGTTCAAACCCAACACGCCATCCGCGTTGCGAGAGGCCCGTACCTGCTACGACCACATGGCGGGTACGCTTGCCGTGCGCATCCACGATGCGATGCTCGCGCGCCAATGGCTGGCCGCCGATGGCCGCGATTACGTGCTGACGCCGCTGGGCGAGGCGTCGCTGGCCCAGATTGGCGTGGATGCCGCGCAAGCGCGGCAGCGCCGCCGGCGTTTCGCATGCGCCTGCCTGGACTGGAGTGAACGGCGCTCGCACCTTGGGGGCGCGCTGGGCGCGGCCTTGCTGGATGCGCTGACGCAACGCGGCTGGATCACGAAGGACCTGGATTCGCGCGCGCTGTCGGTCACGCGCAAGGGCGCGCAGCAGTTTCCGGCCTTCTTCGGCAAGGCCGACGCGCAAGCGGCCGCCGGCTGGCAGGAAGGCAAGCCGGCCGCGGCATAGCCTGACGTTGTCGCCGCTTCGCCATAAGGGTGCCGCCTTGCAGGCGGCCCATTTTTTTTTATCAACCCTGTACAGGAGGTGGCCTTGCCCACGCTGGCACTGCACGCATTCCGTTCCTTCCGCCGTTTGGTGACGGAACTTCGCATTGACGTCAATCATGCTCCGGAAGAAGTGGAGAACGAACTCAATGCCATACACAACCGGATGAATCGTCCTTTGGATCGCTTGCATGGGCTGCCGGAGGTCAAGACCGACATCCCTGGCATCGTGTTTCGCTATCGCGAAGCCGACGGCGAGTACTACGTGTATGTGATGGATCTGCGGCGGGACCGGGTGGCGGGCTACACGGTGTTCAATCGGCTGATCGAAGTGGGCAGGCGGGCCGACCCGTACGTGCGCGCCCCGCATTCGAAATACGCCGCGCCCTATCAAGGCATGGGGCTGGCGACGGCGGTATACCGCTGGGGGTTGGACGCAGGCCTGTGCATCATGAGCGGCGCCCGCCAATCCACGGGGGCGCACCGGCTATGGATGGGGTTGGCCCGGCACTACGAGCTGGGCTACGTGGACCTGCGGCGCAAGCAGTTGCGCTACCTGGGACCCACCGTGCCGCCCCGTGTGCAGGATGATCTGCACACTCGGATAATCCTGTTGGGACGGGGCTGGACCTTGGCCGATTACCAGCGGGCAACGGGCATGGCGGCGTCCGAAGATGCGCTTTCGCAACACGACCTAGGGAAATCCCCGTAATCCGGCGGCAGGGCGGGGCTCCGGCGTGTGCCCCGCTACGCCGCAGGCCGCATCGGGCCTACCGATGCGGCGGATTTCCGCTCGAAATTCTTGCCAGTTGAGAACGGGGGACGCACTTATTGTGGTGCAACAATGTTTCTAGTCTCTGCCTGCGTTACAAAACATATCAGAACTGTCATGAACAGGCGCGGTATGCTCGATTGAAGAAAGAGGGCATCCGAAGTGCATCAGAACAACTTGATCTACAAGGGATACCGGCTGACAGCCAAGGTCTCCCGGGGCGAGGACGCTGAAGTTCCGGCGCTACCCAGCGGCCCCGTATTCGTCGCATCGGTAATGGTGGTTCAGGCAGGCGCCGTCCTGGAAGGCGGCGACGAATACCCGGTCCCCCGATTTGCCGACGGCGGTTTCGTCTTCAGTCCGCGAGAAGCCGTGCACGCGGCCATATTGCATGGCCGCGAGATCGTCGACGGCCTGACGAACATGCCGTCCTAGCCGGAAAAGACGTCCCGCCAGTCGCGTGTCTTGGCCAGCGTCTGCACGGTCGCGGACTGCTCGAGGATGGTGACGGCCTTTTTGAATTCTTCTGCCGACGCGCCGTCCTCCAGGATGACCATGCGCGAATTGCGCGCATCCGCCATCTTCACATCCGACATCTTGCCGTGGGTCTGGTAGACCTGCGTCCAATCCATTTTCTTGCCGGCTTTGAGCGCGATCGGTTCGATATAGGTCAGCGCCGTGCTGCCGGCCGCGCGAACCGCGAACGCGAAGTCCGCGGTATGGCCGCTGCTGCCTTTGGCGCGTGCGCCTTTGACCATGCGATTCGCGCCCACGCCTTCGGCCAGCGCGCGCCCGACCTGGGCGCGGAACCGCAGTTGGCTGAATCGGGGCATCCACTTGGCGCACTGGAACGACAAGGCCATGGCCAGTTTCACGGCGTCCCACAGGGCTTCTTGCAACTGTTCGTTGGGGCCCGAGGCGACGATGGCGCCGTCGCGGTCGAAATGCGCCAGGCTGACACCGGGGGTTTCGTTCAGCAGATCGATGCGCTTGGCCCCGACGTCGATGCCGTAGCTGGACGCGTGCATCGAGGTCTCACAGGCGTCGGTCAGATAGAACGACGTGTCGTCAGGGTGTGCGATGAAGAAGGCGGCGTGTTGGCCGTCCAGCCCCAGCGTCATGGGAGACACCGCGCGTATGGCGTGTTCACCGGCCGGCAGGACGGTCCAGCCGGAGGCTTCCAGAAAAGTGCTCATAGGATCAATTCGATTTGGCGGCCTTTGAGGGGATGCGCAAATCCGCCGGCAAGGGTCAGGTTCGCCCGCGGCAGGAAGTACTGCATCAGCGCGCCGATGGTGTGCAGGGCGGGCACGATGGGTTCGGCATAACCTTCGCCTTCGTCCACCCAGATATGTTCGTGGCTGCGGTCTGCAAGCGGCTTGCGGTACTGCGGCCGGCCCACGCCGACCAGGCTGGTGTGGAAGGAGTCATCCGTGTCCACGCCAAATACCCGGTGCGGGCCGACAAAAAGACTGGCGCTGAATGCTTCCGTCAGGAAGATCGTGGCTTGGCCATGCACCGCCGTGCGCGCGCCGCGGTAGATCACCCGGAAAATCACGTCGTCCCGCGCGTCGCCCTTGACCTTGCACGCGCTGGCGAACTCCATCCATTGGATGTTGTTGGCGGCGGGCTTCGGGATCCAGGAAATCGGCTTTACGGTTTCCTTGGGTTCGGCAAGGATCTCCTGCACCTCATCAACGGTGATTAACGGTTCGAACTTGTTGGCCATGGAACGGATTCAGGGGTCTTGGAATTGCGCTGCGAATGCGCTGCGCCGCTCGCGACAGGGCGCAGGGAACGCATGCGCGCAAACCGTGCGAGGGGGCGTAATCTTACAAGATGAAGACGGTGTCGGCCCTTTGGCTGTATATCCGTACAGCTAAGGGGCCGAGGCAATTCAGGTCTGGCAGCGGATCAAAGCGCGCTGGCCGAGAACGTGTCGCATTGCTTGATGTTGCCGCTTTCCAGCCCGCGCTTGAACCAGCGCACGCGCTGGGCCGAGGATCCGTGCGTGAACGAATCCGGCACGGCATAGCCCTGGGCTTGCTTCTGCAGACGGTCATCGCCGATGGCAGTGGCCGCCGACAGCGCCTCTTCGACGTCGCCACCTTCCAGGATATTGCGCGCGGCGTTGGCGCGTTGCGCCCACAGGCCGGCGAAACAGTCAGCTTGCAATTCCACGCGCACGGACAACGCATTGGCCTGCGCAGGATTGCGGCGGCGCAGCTGGTCCACCTGGTCCGAGATGCCCAGCAGATGCTGCACGTGGTGTCCGACTTCATGCGCGATCACATAGGCTTGGGCGAAGTCGCCGGGCGCCTTGAACTTGTTCTGCAATTCATCGAAGAAGGCCAGGTCGATATAGACCTTGCTGTCGCCGGGACAGTAGAACGGGCCCATCGCGGACTGGCCCGTGCCGCACGCCGTGGGCGTGGCGCCGCGGAACAGCACGAGCTTGGGTGCGACGTATTGGCGGTTCAGGTCCTTCTGGAATATCGCGGTCCAGGTGTCTTCGGTTTCGCCCAGCACCTTGGCCACGAAGCGCGCCTGCGGATCGTCGACGGGCGGCCGGGTGGCCGGCGCCTGCTGCTGGGTCTGGGGAGGTCCTTCGGCCATTTGCAAGACCACGCTGGGGTCCACGCCAAAGTACATGGCTACCAAGGCAAGTACTATCGTACCGATGCCGATGGTTCCACGGCCGCCGATACGGGGACCACTGGCTCGTCGGTCTTCCACATTGTCGCTTTCACGCGAGTCATCGAGGCGCATACTGTTTCTCCGGGCGGGTCGGCGTTCCCGCCATTTTGCATCGCCGCGCCACGTTGGGCGGCATTCAAGAGTGTTAGGATAATCCCATGGCCTTGTATTTATCTATTCATCCTGCGAATCCTCAACCTCGCCTGCTCAAGCAGGCAGCCCAATGGCTGAACGATGGAGGCCTGGTGGCGGTGCCCACCGACTCCAGCTATGCCGTCGTCGCACGCCTGGACGACAAGGACGCCGCTGACGGCTTGCGCCGGCTTCGCGGCCTGGACGAAAGACATCACCTGACGCTGCTGTGCCGCGATCTGGCCGAAATTGGCCACTTTGCCCGCGTGGACAACAAGCAATACCGCTTGCTGAAGGCCGCGACGCCGGGCCCCTGGACCTTCATTCTTGAAGCCACCAAGGAAGTGCCGCGGCGCGTTTCGCACCCGTCGCGCAAAACCATCGGCATCCGCGTCCCGGATCACGCCGTCATGCTGGGCTTGCTTGAGCAAGTGGGGGCGCCTTTGCTTTCCACGACCCTGATCCCCAAGGACGAGACCGACGCGTTGAACGACGCCGAAGACATCCGCGCGCGCTACGACCACGATCTGGCGGCCATCATCGACGCGGGCGCCTGCCCGCAATCTCCGACCACGGTCATCGACTTGACCAGCGACGATCCGGTGGTCGTGCGCGTGGGCCGCGGCGATCCCGCCACGCTTGGCCTTGCCTGAATCTTCTCCACTCCGTAGTGCCTTGCGTGCCGGCCCCTGCCGGCACGCGGCTCATCTACAATCCGGCTCGCCATGAACGACATCATCCAAACCATTGCGGTCTACGCGATACCGGTCATCTTCGCTATCACCCTGCACGAGGCGGCCCACGGCTATGTCGCGCGGATGTTCGGCGACCCGACGGCTTACGAGGCCGGCCGCATCAGCCTGAACCCGGCGCGCCATATCGACCCTGTCGGCACCTTGCTGGTGCCGGTGGTCATCCTGTTGGCATCCAAGCTGCTGGGCAGCCCGGGCATGCTGTTCGGGTGGGCAAAGCCCGTACCGGTGGACTTCGGCCGCTTGCGCCGCCCCAAGCGCGACATGCTGTGGGTGGCGCTGGCCGGGCCGGCCGCGAACCTGCTGATGGCGATCCTTTGGGCGTTTTCGCTGCGCCTGATGTTGGAATCCGGCATGCAGGAGTCGTTCTGGTTCCAGATGGGCGTGGCCGGCGTGAATATCAACCTGGTGCTGATGGCGCTGAACCTGCTGCCGATTTTGCCGTTGGATGGGGGACGTATCCTGTTCAGCCTGCTGCCGAACCGCCTGGCCTGGCAATACTCGAAAATCGAGCCGTATGGCTTGATGATCGTCATCGTCCTTTTGGTCACCGACGTGCTTTGGCTTCTGATGCGTCCGGTGTACGAATTTGGAACGACTATCGTCCAGTGGTTTCTGTAGGATTCCGGCCAAATTCCGTTAAACTCAGCGGTTTCATTGATTCTGGCCCTGGGGCATCCTGCCGCGGGGCGTTGGAGCCCTACATTTATGGCATCCCCTGCAACCGCCGCAGGCGTTAATTTCCAGGGCAGCTTGGTGGCCCTGGTCACTCCCATGCAGCCCGACGGCAGCCTGGATTACGCTGCCTACCGGTCATTGATCGACTGGCACGTCCAGGAAGGAACCGACGCGCTGGTGGTGGTGGGCACCACCGGGGAGTCGCCCACGGTCTCCATGGAAGAGCACGCGGAACTGATCCGCGTTGCGGTGGAACACGCCGCCGGCCGCATTCCGGTCATTGCTGGCGTGGGCGCCAACTCCACCGACGAAGCCATCCACCTGACGCGACACGCCAAGGCTGTTGGCGCGCAGGCCGGCCTGTCGGTCGTTCCCTATTACAACAAGCCGTCGCAAGAGGGCCTGTATCGCCACTTCCGTACGATCGCGGAAACCGTCGATCTGCCGACCATCCTGTACAACGTGCCGGGCCGCACCGTTGCCGACATGAGCAACGAGACGGTCCTGCGCCTGGCGCAGGTGCCCGGCATCATCGGCATCAAGGACGCCACTGGCGATATCGCCCGCGGCGGCCTGTTGCTGCGCGAAGCGCCGGCAAGCTTCCAGGTTTTCAGCGGCGATGATCCCACCGCCGCCGCCCTGATCCTGCTGGGCGCGCGCGGCAACATTTCCGTGACCGCCAACGTGGCGCCCAAGCTCATGCGCGACCTGTGCGCCGCGGCGTTGGCGGGCGACGTGCCGAAGGTCCGTGAACTTAATGCCTTCCTGGCGCGTCTGAACAAGGCTTTGTTTGTTGAAGCCAATCCCATCCCCGTCAAGTGGGCGTTGGCCGAAATGGGCCGTAGCGCACTGGGCTACCGGCTTCCGCTGGTTGAACTGGGCTCGCAGAACCACGAAGTCGTGCGTCGCGCGCTCCAGGAAACGGGTCTGCTCTAAATATCGTGAGGATACGTATGAACAAACGTCATGCCGGTTTGTCGGCATTGATGTCTCTGGTGTTGTTGGCCGGCTGCAGCGAGGTCAACCAATTCCTGGGCAATGAAGAATCCGTCAACTACAAGAGCGCCGTCACCCAGCGTGGAGAGCCTCTGAGCATCCCGCCGGATTTGACTCAGGCCAACAGCGATCCGCGTTATCGCGCGCCCGCTTCGGGCTCGACGACGTACTCGCAGTTCCAGCAGCAGGGCCAGGCGCAAGCCACGGCCCCCAAGACCAGCAACGTGTTGCCTGGCCGCCAGGACATGCGCGTCGAGCGTGACGGCGACCTGCGCTGGCTGGTCGTGGACCGTGCTCCCGAAGACGTGTTCCCGCGCCTGGTCGACTTCTGGACCGAAAACGGCTTCACCGTGGCCAGCAACAACCCCGGCGCTGGCCTGATCGAAACCGACTGGGCGGAAAACCGCGCCAAGATTCCGGAAAGCTGGCTGCGCCAGGCGTTGGGAGCGGTGCTGGAATCGGCTTGGGATAGCGGCGAACGCGAGAAATTCCGCACGCGCGTCGAACGCGTCAACGGCCACACCGAAGTCTATGTCAGCCATCGCCAGATGCTGGAAAAGCGTGTGGGTTCCGACGGCGGCCAAGTGCAATGGCAGAACGGCAAGGAAGATCCTGGCCTGAACGCCGCCATGCTCGCCCGCATGATGGTCTACCTGGGTTCGGACGTGGACAGCGCCCGCAAGCTGGTGCAGCAGGCGGAAGCCTCGCCGCAGAAGCCGGCCGTGCAGGAAGATGTCCGCACGCAGGGCGCGTCGTTGCTGGTGGCTGAATCGTTTGACCGCGCATGGCGCCGTGTCGGCGTGGCGCTGGACGGCGGCGGCTTCGCCGTGGACGACCGCGACCGCTCCGCAGGTGACTACTTCGTGCGCTATGTCGACACCGACACCGGCGAAAAGAACGAGCAACCGGGCTTCTTCGGCCGCATGTTCTCGGGCGACAAGAAGGCCGAGGCGCCGCAATACCGTATTCACCTGGCCGCCACCGGCGACGAGACGACGGTGACGGTGCTGGATTCCACGGGCACCCGCGACAACAGCGCCACCGCGCAGCGTCTGCTGAGCGTCCTGAAGGACAAGATGTAAATCGCAGCAGATCGGCGCTTCGGCGCCGGTTTGATGCGCAAGGGCCCCCGGAAGGGGGCCTTTTTCATGGGCGCCGGCGTCGTCATGCGCCTTTGCGGCATCTGGCGACGCGCATAAAAAAGCCCCGGCAGCATGGCTGCCGGGGCTTTTCTACGTCTTCAGAGCGGGGGTTCGTCTCTGTTTTTATTAAGACGCGGGGGTGGTCGAGCCGCCCGGGGTGTTCGAACCGCCACCAGGCGTCGTGCCGGGGGTGGGCGCCGGAGCCGGCGACGTGGCCGGGGGCGTGGTGCTCGGGGCAGGCGTGCTAGCGCCCGGAGTGGGGTTGTTCGCGGGCGCCGGGGCATCTTCCTTCTTGTTGCAAGCGCTGAGCGACACTGCCAGCACCGAGGCAATAATCAAGGTTTTGCTCATCATTTTTGGACTCCTGTAGATGACGACTCTTGAAACCCCCTTAGGGGAAACCAGAATCCAGGCTACAGGAAGCCAGCGCCCTATCGCGTGTGAAAGTTAAAAAGGTCGCATCCCAATGGCAACAAACCTTTCAGCTCCGTGTTATGTCTTTCCTTATGTGACCGCGCGCATAGACCTGATTGCGTTCTGTGCAAGTCAGATACGCGCACGTGTCTGGATACTACGCCGCGTGGTAATGAATCCACCCCGAATCCACCCAATCCGCCAGGCATGAACGTGCATCGTCGGACAGCTTTGCGCAGGCCGGGTCGGCGCAATCCAGGCTGCGTGCATCGGCCAGCGTGCGCAGGGCGGCCTCGGCCGGCGTCATGGCGGTTTCGCCATTGATGAAGAGTTGCTTGCCGCGATACAGCATGCGGCTGCGGCGATCCAGCACCAAGCGGCCCGAGGCGGGCCAGTCTTCTTCCAGGTCCACGTCCATGCCCTCGGGCGCATCGAACACGCTGAGGTTGTGCGGCTCGGTCAACCAGCAACCGAGGAAGCGCGACGCCAGCGCGTCGTCGAAACGGAGTTTTTCCACGGTTTCCAGCGTGGCGGCCACCAGGGCATCGGGCAGTGCCGCGGGCGTGTCGACGGCGGGCTGGCCCGGGTCTCGATAGACGGCGGACAGTTTGGGGCCGGGCAGGGCGGGTTCACCGTAAGGGCCGCCCAGCAGGCCGACGCGCGCCATCACCTGGTCGGCGGCGGCTTCCAGCAGCCCGCGCGCCAGCGTGGCCTGCGTGGGGGCGCGGAACCCGATCGAGATGGTCATGCAGCCGTCGCCCATGGCGATGCCGTCATGGGCCGCCTGCGGCGGCAGGTACAGCATGTCGCCGGGGGCCAGCACGGCCTTTTCTTCAGGCTGGAAATTGCTCAGGATCTTCAGCGGCAGGCCGGGTTCCAGCGACAGGTCTTTCTGGCGGCCATAACGCCATTCGCGTTCGCCAGCGGCCTGCAACAGGAAGACGTCATAGCTGTCGAAGTGCGGGCCGACGCCACCGCCGTGGCTGGCAATGCTGATCATCACGTCGTCAAGACGGGCGTCGGGGATGAATCGGAACAGCCCCATCAGTTCGGATGCCGCATCGCTCAGCAGGTCCACGCTTTGAATCAGCAGCGTCCAATCGCCTTCGTTGTCTTTGGGCAGGCGCGCGAACGGGCCGTTCTCCATTTGCCATTCGCCGTTCTCGCGCCAGATCAGGCGCGATTCGACATCGTCGCGGCGCGCCAGCTTCTTGATGGCCGCGACGGTCAGCGGCGGCTTGAAGCCGGGGATGGCCTGGCGGATCAGCAGCGGCTTGCGCTGCCAATAGCGGCGCATGAAGTCGTTGGGGCTTTGGTTGCCCAGCAGCGGCAGGCGTTGGTCGAGGTTCATTGAAGGTGCTTCTTCAGACGGTAGAGGGCATCCAGCGCTTCGCGCGGGGTGAGGCTGTCGGGGTCGATGGCGGCAAGCGATTCGCGCAAGGCGTTCAGCGCCTCGATTTCGTCGGAGCGCTCGGTGTCGGCGTAGGCCTGCGCGTCGGCGTCCGCCGCGGCCGAGAACAAGCCCAGCTGCGGTGTGGGCGACCCCTGCGCTTCCAGCCGTTCGAGTTCGCGGGTGGCCTGGCGGATCACCGCGGCGGGCACGCCGGCGCGTTGAGCCACCTGGATCCCATAGCTGCGGCTGGCCGGGCCTTCGCGCACTTCGTGCAGGAAGACGATGCCGCTGGCCGATTCCGCCGCGGCCAGGTGCACGTTGGCGGAGGCCGGCTGTTCGGCCGGCAGGCGGGTCAGTTCAAAGTAGTGCGTGGCGAAGAGCGTCAACGCGCGGTTGTGCGCCAGCAGGCGGCATGCGATGGCCCACGCCAGCGCCAGGCCGTCATAGGTGGATGTGCCGCGGCCGATCTCGTCCATCAGCACCAGGCTGTTGGGCGTGCTGGCCGACAGGATGGCAGCCGCCTCGGTCATTTCCATCATGAAGGTCGAGCGCCCGCCCGCCAGGTCGTCGGCCGCGCCGATACGGGTGAAGATGCGGTCGATCTTGCCAATGCGCGCGCGGGTGGCGGGCACGAAGCTGCCGATGCGCGCCAGCAGCACGATCAACGCTACCTGGCGCATGTAGGTCGATTTACCGCCCATGTTCGGGCCGGTGATCAGCAGCATGCGGCGGGCGGGGTCCAGGCGGCAGCCGTTGGGCGTGAAGCGTTCGATGGCGTGTTCGACCACGGGGTGGCGGCCGGCCTCGATATCGATATCGGCCTGTTCGGACAAGTCCGGCGCCATCCAGTCGTGGCGGCGCGCGTGGTCGGCCAGGGCCGCCAGCGTATCCAGTTCGGCCAGTGCAGCGGCGCAGTCGGACAGCGGCCGCACGTGTTCGGCCAGCACGTCCAGCAATTGTTCGAACAGCCACTTTTCACGGGCCAGCGAACGGTCCTGGGCGGACAGCACCTTGTCTTCCCACGTCTTCAATTCGGGCGTGATGTAGCGCTCGGCATTTTTCAGCGTCTGGCGGCGGCGGTAGTCTTCCGGCACCTTGGCCGTCTGGCCCTTGGAGACTTCGATGTAGAAGCCATGCACGCGGTTGAACTCCACGCGCAGGTTGTTGATGCCCGTGCGCTCGCGCTCCCGCGCTTCCAGTTGCACCAGGAAGTCGCCGCCGTCGGCCGCCAGGCCACGCAGTTCGTCCAGTTCGGCATCGAAGCCGGCCGCCAGGACGCCGCCGTCGCGAATCGCCACGGCAGGCTCGGGCGCAATGGCGCGCACCAGCAGCGCGGCCAGCGCCGGGTCTACCGACAGGTGCGAGATGAGCTCGCCCAGACGCGGGGAATCCGCCATGGGTTTGACCAGGTCACGCAAGGCCGGCAGGGATTCCAGCGCATCGCGCAGGCTGGCCAATTCGCGGGGGCGTACCGAGCGCAGCGCCAGCCGCGCGGCAATGCGTTCGATGTCGGGAAAGGCGTTCAACGCCGCCCGTAGCGATTCCAGCAGGCCGGCCGCGCCTAAGCCGGCCACGCCGAAGGTCTGCTCGACGTCCATGCGGCCGGCCAGCAGCGCCGAGATGGCTTGTTGGCGCGCCAGCGCTTGATCGTTCTCGCGTAGCGGATGGTGCAGCCAGCGGCGCAGCAGCCGGCTGCCCATGGGCGTGCGGCAGCCGTCCAGCAGCGAGAACAGCGTGGGCGAGTCTTCGCCGGACAGCGTCTGGGTCAGTTCCAGGTTGCGGCGGGTGACCGGATCCAGCAGCACGTACTGGCCGGGACGCTCGGCCGACAGGCTTTGCACGTGCGCCAGCGCCTGCGACTGGGTGCGCGCCGCATAGCGCAGCAGCGCGCCGGCGGCGCAGATGCCGGCCGGCATGTCTTCGATATCGAAGCCCGCCAGCGTGTCCGTCTTGAAGTGCGCCAGCAAATGTGCGCGCGCGCCGTCGCTTTCAAAGTGCCAGTCCGGCACCCGGGCGCGAGCGCCTTCGAAGGGGAAGTCGAAATCGGCGCTGTCGGCGCAGATGATCTCCGCGGGCGCGATGCGGTGCAGTTCGGATTCCAGCTGCGCGGGCGCGCATTCAGTCACGCGGAACTCGCCGCTGGCCAGGTTCAGCCAGGCCAGCCCGGCGCGCGGGGCGCGGGCGTTGCCGCTGACGAACACGGCGGCCAGCGCGCGGTCTGCCTTGGCGGGCAGCAGGGCGTCGTCGGTCAGGGTGCCGGGCGTGACGATGCGCACGATGCGGCGTTCAACGGGGCCCTTGGAGGCGGCCGGGTCGCCGATCTGTTCGCAGATGGCGATGGACTCGCCCATGGCGACCAGGCGCGCCAGGTACTGCTCCATGGCGTGGACAGGCAGGCCGGCCATCGGGATCGGGATGCCGTTGGACGAGCCGCGCTTGGTCAGCGTGAGGTTGAGCAGGCGCGCGCCGCGTTCCGCGTCTTCATAGAACATTTCATAGAAATCCCCCATGCGGTAGAAGAGCAGCAAGGGTCCAGCCTCCGCTTTCAGGCGGAGGTATTGCTGCATCATCGGGGTGTGGCCCGCGTGGGCGTCGGCGGCGGTGTTTTGTGTTGCTGAATTCATGCCCGTGATTGTATCGGGCCGGAGCAGGCGGCAGGGGGACGGCGGTGGGACTTGTTTGTCCGGGCGCATGCGTTTCGGAGCCAGGAGGACCGGCTCGCTTGCCGCTTAGGTGCGCCGGCGTCACAATCTTGCGACGCGGCCTTGTGATGGCTGCGGGAGCTGTAGATGCAGGATTACCCTTTTGCCGACCCGTTGGATGCGTCCGAACGGGTCGTTATTGCCGGCGGTGGCCACCAGGCGGAATTCGCGCCGGGCGGCGGCGGGCGGCTGACCCGTTTGTCCACGGGCGCGCATGATTGGATCGTGCCGCTGACGCAGACCCAGTGGCCGGCGGGAAAATGGCCGCGGGCGGGGTCTTACCCATTGGCGCCGTATTCCAACCGCATTCGCGATGGCGTGTTCACGTTCGACGGCGCGCGCCATGCGCTGCAGTCCGTGCCGGGGCGGCCCCACGCGATACACGGCGCGGGCCTGTTCCAGGCCTGGCACGTGCGCAACCACGCGGCCGACAGCATCGATCTGGTCCTGAACCAGCCGGCCGGCGTGTTGGGATGGCCCTGGCCGTTTGAATGCGTGCAGCGCTATCGGCTGGACGCGCGCGGGCTGAGCTTGTCCTTCATCATCGTCAACCAGGGCGATACGCCCATGCCGTTCGGCTTCGGCATTCATCCGTATTTCACCGCCGAGCGGGTCACATTGAACGCGCGGCGGCTGTGGACGGCCGACGCGGATGGCCTGCCCACGGGCAGCCGCGTCAAGCATGTGCGCGAACTGCGCCGGTCGGCCGACGGGTGCGACACCTATCTGTCGCAGTGGGAGGGACGCGCCACGCTGCACTGGGCGGACGGGCATGAATTGGCGCTGCACGCCGATCCGGCGTTTGCGCATCTTGTGGTCTATACGGCGCCGGGCTCGGATTTTCTTTGCGTGGAACCGGTCACGAACGTGGCCGATGCGTTCAATCGGGCAGCCGATGGCGATACGCGCACCGGCATGCGCACGCTGGAAGCGGGCGCGCGGTTCAGCGCGACCTGCCTGCTGGGGCTGAACCTGCCCCGCGCCCAGCGCTGACCCGGGCCAGAACACGGCGCTTGGAAAGCGCCGGCTCCTCCGGCGATAATCCTGGCAAATCCAATCCAGGAGTTCCTACGTGAAAAAGCTCAGCACCGAACAATTGCAGGCCGCGGCCGAGACGCTGCGCCGGGTGCAGGCGAAGCTGGCCCGCTCGGGCAATTTGCCGCTGGAGCCTACCCTCTACGCCAGCGCAAAAGGGTTTCGGCGCAATGTTCCGGAGTACCTCTGGAGCTGGCTGTCGGGTCTGCTGGCGCCGCATAAGAGCCTGGCGTCCTGGATGGACACGCATCAACCGGGTTGGCGCGACGGCAAGACGCCCGCCGCCGTGGTGTACGCCCGCACCGAGACGGGGTGGTTCGATTGGCTGATCACGGAACTCGAGACCGAGATCAATGACCCCCATGCCCGCGCCAAGCGGGAAGGGCGCGGCTAGAGGGGCATTGCCCAGAACGCCAGGGTGCGTGTTGATTGCGGACAGGGTTGTCCGTAGTGTTTCGCCTGCCAACCGCTTTTTCACGGCCCGCCTTGGGGGCATAGTCGCTTCTGTTTTTTCAACAGGAGCCATCGATGTCCCTTATCCCCCAGGCCATGTTTTCGGCCGTCCCGCAGGCCACCGTGTTCATCGTTAACGTCATCCATGCCCATCCCGGGCGCCAAGAGGACGCATTCAGGGCCATCCAGGATGTGGTGCACTACGTGGCGCAAACCAAGCCGGGTTTTCTCTGGAGCAATCTGGCCAAGAGCACGGACGGCAAGACCGTCGTGAACATCGAGGCGATTTCGGGGGAAGGCAACGTGGATGAGTTTTTTGCCGACCCTGTGTTTCTGCAGAAATTCCGTAAATTGGACGAGGTCTCCACCAGTGAATTCCATACCTACCGGGTAGGCGACCTGGTGCTGCCTGGCGCTCGCGCCTAGCCTTCAGGGTCAGGCGCGACGGGCGCGTACCCGCGTGAACAGGTGAACAGCCGTTTCCAGCACGGCTGCCGCCAGCAACGCGGCCAGGACAGAGGTCAGGACCAGCGAGTCCCACAGGCGCGGGGGGCCGACGCGGAACTGGATGGTGTCGAACACCATGCCGGCCGCGACGCCGGCGACGACGGCGGCCTTCCAGCCTTGCAGCGGCGCGAGCCGAAGCATCAACAGGGTAAACGCAACCATTCCCCACAGGAGCGGCTCGAGCGTTTGATCGATCAAATGGGCAAGCAGGGGAAACTCCCGGTAAATTCGCACGGAACAGTCCGCCCGCGTTTTTACCGCTTTCTGGCCGGAATGGCGAGATCTGCCGCCCGATGCCCGGCCAGGTTTCCCCAAATCTGGGTAATGGCCTGGAGGGATTTTCTTGGGCCCCCCAGGCCAAACCGCGCGGATGCACTCGGAAGCGGCCGGGTCAGAACCCTTCCAGCACCACCTTGCCCTGCGCCTTGCCGCTTTCGATGAACGCGTGGGCACGGCGCAGGTTGGCGGCGTTGATCTTGCCGTAGTGCTCGCCCAGCGTCGTGCGCAGCGTGCCGTTGTCGATCAGGCGGGCCGCCTGGTTCAGCAGTTCGTGCTGGGCGATCAGGTCGGGCGTGTTGTGAAGGGGGCGCGCAAACATGAATTCCCAGTGCAGCGACGCGGATTTTCCTTTCAGCAAACGCACGTCGATAGCGGCCGGATCGTCGATCAGCGCGATTTTCCCTTGGGGCGCGATTGCCGCCGCCATCTGTGGGAAGTGCTTGTCGGTCTGGTTCAGCCCCGCGATATAGCTGACTTGGCCAAAGCCGATACGCGCGAGTTCTTCCGTCAGGGGCTTGCTGTGGTCGATGACATGGTGGGCGCCCAGTTCGCGCACCCAGGCTTGCGTCTCGGGCCGCGAAGCGGTGCCGATCACGGTCAAGCCGGTCAATTGGCGCGCCAACTGCACCAGGATCGATCCCACGCCGCCTGCCGCGCCGATGACAAGCAGGCTGTGCTGGCTGGGGGCGGTGTTGTCCAGCACGCGCAGGCGGTCGAACAGCAGTTCCCAGGCGGTGATGGTCGTCAACGGCAACGCCGCGGCCTGAGCAAAGTCCAGGCTGTCGGGCATGCGGCCGACGATGCGTTCGTCCACCACGTGGCGTTCGCTGTTGGCGCCCGGGCGGTTCAGGGCGCCGGCATACCAGACGCGGTCGCCCGGTTTGAACAGGCTGGTCTTGGCGCCCACGGCGCGCACGATGCCGGCGGCATCCCAGCCCAGGATTTCGGGTTGGCCGTCCTTGGCCGCGCGGTTGGCGCGGATCTTTACATCCACGGGATTGACGGAAATGGCGTGCACGTCGACCAGCAGGTCGTGGTCGCCGGGCACGGGCTCGTCGATCGTGATGTCTTGCAGGGCGTCGGCCTGATCGGCAGGCAAGTTCTTGAAGTAGGCGATGGCTTTCATGGCGGGCTCGGGTCGGGTCAGAGGGGAATCAGAGGATGGAGCGCACGACGCCGCCGTCCACACGCAGCGCGGCGCCGTTCGTGGCGGAGGCCTGCGTGGAGCAGGTGTAGACGACCATGTTGGCCACTTCCTCTACCGTGGCCAGGCGGCGCAGCAGGGACGTCGGGCGATGCTGGGCGATGAAGTCGCGTTCCATGTCGTCCTGGGACACGCCTTGCTCCTTGGCCATTTCGGCGAAGAAGTCGGACACGCCCTCCGACCGGGTCGGGCCAGGCAGCACGGCGTTCACGGTGACCCCGGTGCCGGCGGTCAGCTCGGCCAGCCCGCGCGACACGCCCAGCAGCGCGGTCTTGCTGACGCCGTAATGGATCATTTCGGCGGGGATTTGCACACCGGATTCGCTGGAAATGAAGATGATGCGGCCCCAATCGGCGGCCATCATGCGGGGCAGGTAGTAGCGCGACAAGCGGATGCCGCTCATGACGTTGGTGTCCAGCATGACCTGCCAGTCGTCGTCCGTGATTTCGGTGAAGGACTTGGGCGCGAAGAAGCCGGCGTTGTTGACGAGGATGTCCACGTCCGGGTGGGCGGCGCAGACTGATGCCGCGCCGTCCGCGGTGGCCAGGTCGGCCTGCACGGTGCTGACGTGGGCGGTCGGGAATTTGTCGGCGATGGCTTGGGCGGCGTGGGCCAGCTTGTCGGCGTTGCGGCCATGCAGGACGACGTCCGCGCCGGCCTCCGCGAGCCCCATGGCGATGGCCAGACCGATGCCGCCAGAAGATCCGGTGACCAGGGCTTTCTTGCCGTTCAGTTCGATTTTCATGCGTTGACTCCAGACAGGTCGGGGAATGGGCTCATGATTACCTAGTCCGGGACGTTGAAAAACCGGCTAGCATCCGACTCAGTTTCAATAATTTTTTGAAAATGAGGCAATCATGGTCCGGTTCGAGGACTTGAGGATTTTTGTGGCAGCCGCCGACCACGGCAGCTTTTCCGCCGCCGCCCGCGAACTGGACTTGACGCCGGCGGTGGCCAGCGCCGCGCTCAAGCGGCTGGAACTCACGCTGGAAACGCGGCTGTTCGTGCGGTCCACGCGTAGCCTGCGGCTGACGGCCGATGGTGAACGCTATCTGGAATATGCCCGCGCAGCGATCTCCACGCTTGAGGCTGGCAAGAACGCCATGGCCCGCGACAAGACCGCCATCTCGGGTACCTTGTCGGTCTCTATCCCGTCCGACCTGGGGCGCCATGTGCTGCTGCCCTGGCTGGACGATTTCCAGCACCAGCATCCGCGCGTGAGTTTCCAGGTGCGCATTAGCGACCGGCTGGCCGACCTGTACCGGCAACCGGTCGATATCGCCATCCGCTACGGCACGCCGAACGATTCGGCGCTGGTGGCGCTGCCGCTGTCCGAACACAACCGTCGCGTCGTGTGCGCATCGCCCGCGTATCTGGCGCGCCATGGCGTGCCGCAGGCGCCAGCGGATCTGCGCCGCCACAACTGCCTGTCGTTCGTGCTGGGCGAAACCCTGCACGACCGCTGGAGCTTCGAGCGCGACGGCACCCGCACCACGGTGCCGGTCAAGGGAGACCGGGTGGGCGATGACGGCGACCTGGTGCGGCGGTGGGCGCTGGCAGGACACGGCGTGGCCTACAA
The DNA here is from genome assembly GCF_002975275.1 of Achromobacter sp. MYb9. Taxonomy (GTDB): domain Bacteria; phylum Pseudomonadota; class Gammaproteobacteria; order Burkholderiales; family Burkholderiaceae_B; genus Achromobacter. Next base: position 103,931 of record NZ_PCOQ01000008.1, read on the forward strand.
ATCGCGCTACGACGTGCTGAGCGACCTGCGCGCCGGCCGGCTGGTTGAACTGCTGCCGGACTACGGCACCGAGCCGTCGCCCTTATACCTGCTGTGCGTGCACCGTATGCTGCTGTCGCCCGCGGTGAAACGCATGCGCGAATTCCTGCAGGAACGGTTCAAGCGTTTCGACGCAGGCTAGCCGCGTCATCGCGTCAATGCGCCGCGCGATGGTGGGCGCCGCCTGCCTGCTTGTTGGCTGCCCGCGTGCGGGCCGCCTTCTTTGCCGCCGCGGAGCGTCCGGCCGCGCCCTTGGTCGCGGCCGCTTTCTTGGCGGCTGCCGAGCGGTCCGCCGCGGTGCGTCGGCCGGCCGTCTTGCTGGCCTGGCGCGACAGCGCCGCGCGTGATGCCGGCTTGGCGCTTTCCTTCTTCAACGCGGTGGTGGTGGCGCGGGCGCGTGTGGAGGATTTGGCGTGTCCGTCCTTGGCGGCATGGGTGTCCTGTTCCGCCTTGCGCTTGGTGGCTGGGCTGGCCGACTTGGAGGCCGGCAGCTTGACCCCCGAGCGCCGCGCTTTCGACAGTCCGATCGCGATGGCTTGCTTGGTGGACCGCACGCCGTGCTTGCCTTCGCGGACATGCTCGATTTCTTCGCGTACGAATTCTCCGGCCTGCGTGGACGCTGACTTGCCCTGGCGCTTGTCGCGCTTGGCTCGTTCCAGGGTTTTTCGTTCAGGCATGGTGATCTCCTTGCGAGGTTGCGGGAGCAGAGCCGTCGCCTGTCGAGATCGGGCGACGAAACTCGTAACACCACTCTACCGCTGCGGGGGTATCCTGTGTGTTCGAATGGATTGCCGGTCGTAAGCGCCGGAAAGGCTTGCGCGCCGACGATTCACGACTCATACCCTTAGTGGAGAAGAGCAATGTCGAATCATGTCTACAAGCAAATCGAACTGGTGGGCTCTTCCACCAAGTCCACCGATGACGCGATCGCCAAAGCCATCGAGCGTGCCTCGGAAACCCTGCGCAACCTGGATTGGTTCGAGGTCACCGAAGTGCGCGGCCATATCAAGGACGGCAAAGTGGCGCACTGGCAGGTCGGTCTGAAGATCGGCATGCGCCTGGAAGGCGACAAGTAAATTCTGGCGCTGCGCCTTTTTTGAGCAGCCCTTCCAAGTGATTGTCGGATAAGGACTTTTCGGGCTTGTTATCCGACTGTTCATAGGCTTGTCCACATTCGATGGGGACAAGCCCGTGCGCTTATCCCCATCGCCTCGCGCCGCGAAACGCGGTGGCGTTTGGCGCGTGTGCCTGAGCGTTCTTTGCCCGCTACCCGCAAGTCATTGCCATATAAGGGTTTTTGGCGACTACCCGCATACTGTCCTCAGGCTTATCCACATTTGGCGGGGACAACCCGGGCCGAAAATCGAGCGCTTGGGCCTTTCTTGACCACCCCTTGCAGGGCATTGATATCGCAAGGGATTTCGGACCTGCCCTCAAGCTGTCCTCATGCTTTTCCACAGAATGCTGGGACAAATCCACACACGATGGGGCAGACGCAAAAGGCCTGGACGGACATCCAGCCTTTTCGTGGATAAACGCGCGGAAACTCATCCAAAAGGATGATTGCGCATTGTTTGATCAGTGGGTGCAAGTGCTTGGCAGGACAGGAAATTTTGGGTCTGCCCCAAAGCTGTCCTCAACGTTCTCCACAGTAAGCGGGGATAAGTTGCCCCCACGCTGCGCTCGCTACGCGCGCTTGCTGCCCCCCGAGGGGGCTGCGCCGCCTTGGGGCGGCCCGGCGGCGGCGCGGCTGTGCCAGGGCGCCCCCACGCTGCGCTCGCTACGCGCGCTTGCTGCCCCCGGAGGGGGCTGCGCCGCCTTGGGGCGGCCCGGCGGCGGCGCGGCTGTTCTTCTTCAGGTTAAAAAAAACGCCGAGGCATCATCGAGGGCTCGGTGCTTCTTCAGGATGAAAAAAAGCCCCTCGACGCATCGAGGGGCTTGATCGCCCGGAGGTAGATCGGGCGATCGGCGCCGGCGGGGGCAGGGCCCCGGGCCGGCGGCGGCGGCAATCAGCTGTTCAGCTTCTTGACCCAATCGACATAGCGGTCGATCCAGCCTTGCAGGAATTTGCGCGTGCCTTCATTGGTGATGTTGAACTGATCGTCGACCAGGCCTTCCGTGTATTGCAGGAAGACTTCCGGCGTGGTCAGCGCGTTGGCGCCTTCGGCGGCCAGGATGTTGCGCAGGTGCTGCTGCATCAGCGCGGTGCCGGCGGCGCTGGGCGATGCCCCGACGATGCCGACAGCCTTGCCGGGCCACGAGTTCTGGCCCCAGGGGCGCGAGCCCCAGTCGATGGCGTTCTTGATGGCGGCGGGCACCGAGCGGTTGTGTTCGGGCGAGACGAACAAGATGCCTTGCGCGTCGGCGATCTGTTGCTTGAGCTTGGCGGCAGGCGGCGGCAGGTTGTTTTCGTTGTCCTGGTTGTAGAGCGGGATGTCGCCCAGGCTCACGTACTCGAACTTGAATTCGGCGGGAACCAGCTTTTCCAGCGCGCGGGCCAGTCGCAGGTTGATGGAGGCAGCGCGCAGGCTTCCGACGAAAACCGCAATCTTGTAGGTGCTCATGAGGCGTGTGCTCCAACGGGTAAAGGAAGGTTCAGTGTAGACCTGGACCGCAGCCTGCTCAATGCCGATTCCGCATATCGATATCGCGCGCAGGCCTGCGGTGTGTGGCGGGGCGCAACCAGGCAACTCAACGAGACAACCTCATGTCATCAGGCTGACGTGCGCGGACACCACGCGCCAGCCCTCGGGCGTGCGCAGCCAGGTCTGGCTTTGGCGACCGATGCGGTCGCTGCCGTCGCGCTGGAATTCCAGGTTGGCGGTGGCGAAGTCGTTGCCGTAGGTCGTGATGGCCGTACGCAGGACGCGGCGCGCCAGACCCTGCGGCGAGCGCGTGGCGCGGAAGGCGCGGATGGCTTCATAGCCATACAGGTTTTCGCCCGCGCCGTAGCGCAAGGTGTGCGGGCTATTCCAGAAGAGGGTGTCCAACACGTCCACCTGGTTGTTGACCAGGGCGGTCTCGTAGCGCTCGCACGCTGCCGTGACCTCGGCCACGACGTCGGGCAGATTGATTTCCATGCGTCTTCTCCATATGCACCGTTCTGGTGCGGGTTTTAGGGTAATCACCAATATGGTGTCTGCGGCGGTGCGCGGATGGGCCGGAAAGCACCCGCCGGCGCGCGGGCCCCAGGGGAGGCGCGCGTCGCCAGGCTGGCACGCCGCTTGCTAGGGTTAACACTGCACTAGCACTGCATCAGCACGACATAACAAGCTGCACCGCTGCCCAGGAGTTCCGCCATGTCCCATTCCGCCATTTCCGCCCCGGTCACCATGTTGGTCACCCGGCATATCGCGCCCGAGCGCTATAGCGATTTCCTGTCCTGGATGCGCCAGGGCGAAATCCTGGCGGCGGGTTTTCCGGGGTTTCTGGGGTCGGGCGTGTTGCAGCCCCCTGAAGGCGGCGACCAGTACCAGATCGTGTTGCGGTTTACCGATGCCGCCAGCCTTTCCCGGTGGGAAAAATCCCTGCCTCGCCGGATGTGGCTGGAACGCGGGGCCACCCTGGTGCGGGCCAGCCACGAGCATCGTGTCAGCGGCACCGACGGCTGGTTCGCGCCCAAGGCCGCGAGCGCGCCGCCGCGCTGGAAGCAGGCGGTCAGCATCTGGCTGGCCTACTTTCCGGTACTGCTGGTGTTTTCGATACTGGTCAGCGAACACTTGAGCATCCTGCCGATATTCTGGCGCGTGTTGATCACCAGCGTGATCCTGACGCCGATCATGGTGTTTGTCTGCATTCCCGTCATCACGCGCGTGCTGCAGCGCTGGCTGCGGGCCGGCTGACGGCCTCTGCAAATCGCAGGCTCAAGCGGCCTTGGCGCGGCGCGTGGAATACAGGCGGTGCAGTGTGATCTTGCGCACCGCCGTCTGGCTATCCTGGATATGGGCCTGTAGCAAGCGGGCGGCGTTGGTCGCGTCGCGCGCCAGCAGGGCGCGCAGGATCGCGCCATGTTCCTCGTAGGTCTTGCCGACGCGGTCGGGCAGGGTGAAGTCCAGCCGCCGCACGATGCGGATGCGTTCGGTGGCGGCGCGGTGTACCCGCGATATCTCGGGGTTGCCGCCCGCGGCCACCAGGTCGATGTGGAAACGCTCGTCCAGATCGGCCAGCCATTCGCCATCGCTTGAACGCGCGCTTTCGTCCACCAGCCAGATGTCCGCCAACGCCTGCAGCGCACGCGCGGGATCCGGCGCCAGACCCGGGGCGCACAGCGCATGCACGGCGGCGGTCTCAAGCACGCTGCGCAGTTCGTAGAAATGGTCCAGCGTATTGAAGTCCAGCGGCTTGACCAGCCAGCCGTTACGCTGCCGGACTTCCAGATAGCCTTCGCGTTCCAGTCGGAACAACGCTTCGCGCACAGGGGTCCGGCTGACCTGCAGGCGCTCCGCGATCTCGGTTTCCGTGAAACGGTCGCCCGGCGCCAGCCGGAAATCCAGAATGTCCCGTTTCAACGATCCGTAGGCCGAATCGGCCAGGGTGCGCGGCATGTCGATGGCGGCGAAAGCGGTTTCCATAGCGTGGCCTTGAAGGGATATCGGAAAGGGGCTGTTCAGGGAGTGCGGACCCGCGACACGCCAGCCTGCTCCAGCGCATAAGCGGCGCCAAGGCAGTCGGCTTCGCGCCACGGGGCGCCGATCAGTTGCACGCCCAACGGCAGATGGCCGTCCTGTTCCGTCTCGGGCCACGTGGGCGCGGTGCAGACCGGCAGGCCAATGCAAGAGATCGGTTGTGTCAGCAGGCCCATGCTGGCGCGCGCCGGCATGGATTTACCCGCCAGCGTCAGCCAGTCGGTGCCTATCTTCGTAGCGGACACGGGCGTGGCGGGCGCGATCAACACGTCGTACTGGCTGAATAAGGCCAGCGCTTCGCGGTAGACGCGATGGCGCACGCGCTGCGCCTGCTGGACCCAGGCGGCGGGCACCAGGCTGCCTGCGACAAGGCGGTCGCGGGAGTGGGGTTCGTAGTAGTCGTAGTGCGTGACGAGCTTGCGGCGATGCAGCGCGCCGCCTTCGGCCGCGGTGATGATGAATGCGGCCGCGCGGGCCTGGGCCGCGCCAGGCAGCTCCACGACGGCGGTGGTGCCCAGTGCTTGCGCCGCGATGTCGACGGCGCGGCGCGCCTGCGGGCCGGCCCATTGCGCGAAGTACCCGCCCAGCACCGCGACGCGTAACGAACGGGCGCCGTGCGCCAGGGAAGGCAGGACGGGGTCGGCGGCATATTGCGCGCAAGCCGCGTCATCGGCGTCTGGACCTTGCAGCGCATCGTAGGCTGCCGTCAGGTCGCTGACGCTGGCGGCGAACGGCCCCAGGTGATCCAGGCTGCCCACAAAGGGAAAAGAGCCGGTGCGCGGCAGGCGGCCCAGGGTGGGCTTCAGCCCGAAAATGCCGCAGAGCGAGGCGGGCACACGGATCGAGCCGTTGGTGTCGGACCCCAAGGTCAGCGGCACCAGCCCCCCCGCGACGGCGGCCGCGCTTCCCCCGGACGAGCCGCCCGCGATGCGTGTGGTGTCGTGCGGGTTGTGGCAGGGGCCGTAGTGCGTGTTCTCGGTGGTGAAGCCGTAGGCGTGCTCGTCCATGTTCAGCGCGCCGACCAGCACCGCGCCCGCGTCGCGCATGCGAGCGACCAGCCGTGCGTCGTGGCGGGCTGGCGCGTTGGACGCGTTGACCCGGCCGCCCGCCAGCGTCACTTCATCGGCGATGTCGAACAGATTTTTAACGGCATAGGGCACGCCTGCCAGCGGGGGCAGCGGCTCGCCGCGTGCGCGACGCGCATCGATGGCGGTCGCTTCCTGGCGGGCGCGCGCTTCGGTGACCGCGGTAAAGCAGTTGTAGCGGGAATCGTGTTCGCGGATGCGCGCCAGGGTGGCGTCCAGCACGGCCTGCGCGCTGCGCTCGCCGCTGGCGACTTGCCGGGCGATGTCTGCGGCGGGGCCGGTCACGGGCGGAACACCGAAGCCGATTCCAGCTCGACGGGCAGCGCCTCATCCACGAAGCTGGCGGCAATGTCGTGGATGCGCGCGAACTGCTGCACAACCTCGGCCGTGGTGGCTTCGCGCAAGGCATACCCCGACAGCGCCAAGGCGCTGCGCACATATTGATCGATGGTTTCCTGGGTCATGGCGGATTCTCCCGATGGGCTGGATGGTGGCGGGCTTGATGACTTGCACACGCGCAATGGCGCGCGCTTACTTGCGCACTTCGCGCTGGAAGATCTCGAGGCTTAGTTTCTTCATCTGGATGAAGCTGGGTTCGGACAGCGTTTCCACGGTGCGGGGGCGGGCGTCGCCGTAGTCCAGGATTTCAGCGACACGCGTCGGCCGCTTGGTCAAGAGCAGGATCTGGTCGGCCAGGTACACCGCTTCTTCCAGATCGTGCGAGACCAGCAGCATCGTGGTGCCCGTCTGCATGAACACTTCCTGCAGCTTTTCGCGGATGAACAGCGTCATCTCGAAATCCAGCGCCGAGAACGGTTCGTCCAGGAAAAGGACTTCGGGCCCGGGTGCCAGCGCGCGCATGATGGACGCCGTCTGCTGCTGCCCGCCGGACAATTCGTACGGATAGCGCTTCAGGTCGAACTTGACGTCGAATGACGCCACCAGCTCTTCCACGCGCGCATCCACCTCGGCCTTGCTGCGGCCTTCCAGGCGTAGCGGGTAGGCGATGTTGTCGATGGTGCGCAGCCACGGGAACATGGCCTCGCGGTAGTTCTGGAACACGTAGCCGATCTTGGTCTGCGCCAGGGATTTTCCGTCGAACAGGATTTCGCCGGCATCAATGGGGATCAGGCCGGCGATCATGTTGATCAGCGTGGACTTGCCGCAGCCGTTGGGGCCGAAGACCGAGACGATCTTGCCCTTGGGGATGTCCAGGTTGAAGTCTTCATACAGCGGCCAGCCCGCGAAGTACTTGGTCAGCCCGCGGATGGTGATGTGCGTGCCCAAGGGGCCGGGCGCAAACGGCGCGGCGGCGGGGGCGGGGGCAATGATGGGGTTGATGACGGTGGACATTTATCGGCCGCTCCAATGGACCACGCGCTTTTCCAGCACAAGAAAAAGAATGTTCAGCACGTAGCCCAGGGCGCCGGCCGCCAGGATCGCCGCGTACATCTCGCGCACGTTCAACACCTGCTGCGCATTGATGATGCGGTTGCCCAGGCCGCTGTCGGACCCAATGAACATCTCGGCCACGATCACGATCACCAGCGCCATGGATACGCCGCTGCGCAGGCCCACGAACGTCGGCTGCATGCTTTCCCAGATCAGCACGTCCTTGAAAATCTGCCAGCGCGAGGCGCCCATCACGCGGGCCGCCATCACCCGCTGCTTGCGCGCATTGATGACGCCGTACGCGCTGTTGAACAAAATCACCAGCACGGCCGCGAAGGCGGCGATGGCGATCTTGTTCATGTCGGTTACGCCGAAGATCATCAGGAACAGCGGGATCAGCGCGGACGACGGCGTGGACCGGAAGAAGTCCACCAGGAATTCGACGCTGCGATACGCTTTTTCATTGCTGCCCAGCAGCACGCCCAGCGGCACGCCGATGACGCCGGCGATGACGAAGGCTTGCAGCGTGCGGTTCAAGGACGACAGGAAATCCCACAGCAAGGGGCCGCCCGCCAGGCCCTTGGCCAGCGCCACGATGGTGGCGCTGGGGGTGGGCAGCAGCACGGGGCTGACCAGTTGCAGGCGCACCACCAGGTCCCAGATCACGAAAAGCGCCAGCGGTCCGATCAGCGGCAGAAAGCGCGCGCCGTTGAATTTGCGGGGTGGCTGCTTGGCTGGGGCGGTTGTTGCGGTCATGGGTCAGCCCTTGTAAAGCATGGCCGACACGTCGACCTTCTGCGCGAAGATGCCCTTGTCGGTGAAGAGATCGAAGAATTTCTGGAAGTACTGGATGTCGCTGGGCGTGAACTCGTTGTAGAGCGTGTAGGCGGCCAGCGGCACTTCTTCGGTCATGGGGCCTTCGATGGCGGTGTAGCCCTTCATGAAGGGACGCGCCTCGGCCGGCTTGGTGCGGATCAGTTCGATGCCGCGCGCATAAGCGGCGATGAATTTCTTGCTTTCTTCCGGGTGCTTTTTCAGGAAGGCGGTGGTGAGCGATGCCGATCCGCCAAACCACGGCGCCATCGGATCACCCAATACGTATTTGGCGATCACGCCCGTTTCCAGCACGCGCGTGGTGCCGTTCAGGCGGCCCACCGTGCCCGTGGGTTCCAGCGTGTAGCACGCATCCAACTGGCCGGCGGCAACCGCGGCCACGTGCTGGCTGATCGCCAACTCGACCACGGTTGCTCCGGTTGCGCCGGCGCGCTCCAGTACTGCTTTGGCCAGCGTGGCATTCTGGATGCCGGGTCCAGATCCGACCTTTTTCCCCTTGAGGTCTGCTATGGATTTGATGGGACTGTCTTTCGCGACGATGAACTCGTCCAGCACGTTCTTGGCATTGCTGGGGTTGGACGCAAAAATCTTGAACAAGCCGGGCGACGCGATCTCGCCGATGGCCAGGTTGGCCGAGCCCGTGCCGTTGGCGCTGCCGTCCGCACGGCCGGCCAGCATGGCTTCCATGACCTGCTGCGCGCCTGCGAACTTGAGCGGCTCGACGTTCAGGCCCGCTTCCTTGAAGTAGCCTTTTTCGACGGCGGCGTAAAACGGCAGGCCGGCGGCCACGGGCCAGAAGCCGATGCGGATCACCGGGCCCGATTGCGCGCGCACCAGGGCGGGCGCGGCCAACGTTGCGGCGCCTAGCGCGGCCCCCTGGATCAGGCGGCGGCGGGTGGCGTTGAAGGCGTAGGGCGCATTGCGGTTGATCATGAAGGCTCCTGGTGTGCTGGCGGAATATTCCGGTGACGGCGCTTGCCTTGTAGACAAGCTTGCATACCAGTCATCAAGCAAAACCCGTGCCAACTTGGGCCGACGGGTCCTTTCCCTATGGCGCAGGCTTTGCCCGGCGCCTGCGTGGTGCCTCGCATGAACCATTTTGGTGCATGCCGCACCACTTAAGGGGACGCAACGGCGTGTGGACCCGCTTCCCCGGGCAGTTGGGGGTTAGCATGTACGCGACCCGGGGCGTGCCGTTCCGGGCGTTTCAAGCAGACGGGAAACAGGGCGTCGCCAAGCGGCGACAGTTCAAGATGAATACGCGTTTTGTCGAAGCATTTCTGTGGTCGGCGCGGTTGGGCAGCTTCCGGGCCGCCAGCGACCGCCTCCATATCACCCAGGCGGCGGTGGCCAACCGTATCGCCTCGCTGGAAGAAGACATTGGCGCGCGCCTGTTCGAGCGCGACGCCAAAGAGCTACGCCTGACCGCGGTGGGCACCCGGTTGCTCGATTACGGCGAGCGCTTGCTGGAAATCCGCCAGCAGATCCTGTCGCTTGGCAAGCGGGGTGATGAGGTCTTCGGCCTGGTGCGCATCGGCGCGATCGAAACCGTGGTGCATACCTGGCTGATCGGTTTTCTGACGAACCTGAAATCCACCTATCCGGGCATCGAGGTGCAATTGACGTCCGAAACCACGCGGGCGCTGCACCGGGGGTTGCGCGAAGGCGCGCTGGACATTGCGCTGCAGACGGACCTGCTGAACGATACCGGCATCATCAGCACGGCCTGCCTGCCCATGGAAATGGGCTGGGTGGGGCGTGCGGGCGACGACGAATCGCTGACCGTGCAGCAACTGCTGGGCGAACCCGTGCTGACCATGAGCCCCGGCTCGCAGCCGCATGAAGCGCTGAAGGCGCTGTACCGCGAGGTCGGCATGCCCCAAGGCAAAGTGCACTGCGTCAGTTCCATCTCGGCACTTGCGCGGCTGGTCAAGAGCGGTTTCGGGCGTGCGCTCGTGCCGCTGCCGCCCATCTACGAATACGTGGCGCGCGGGGAAGTGCAGGTCATTCGCAGCGACATGCCGGTGCCGCCGCAGCTTCTGGTGGTGAGCTATGTGGAAAGCGCCGGATCGGATGCCATCCGGCTGGTCGCGGAGCTGGCCAGCCGGGCGTCGGACCAGTTCACGATGTCGGTGTCGGAACCGCGATTCGGATCCGCGCAATAGGGTTATCCCTAAAGCGCCGCTCAGTAATTCTGTTGCTGGAAGGAAGAATTACTCGTTTGTCCCCGCACCGCATGGCGGATGAAGATGTGGCCTTCTGAAAATGAAGGAACGCTGGTCTTCCGCTTATGAGCCATTCAGCCCCCACCGCTTCAATTCCCCATGGCCTGCTGTTCGTCGCTTCCGACGTAGGCGCCGCCGACGAGCCCGATTTCAATCGCTGGTACGACCGCGAGCATGTCGAGGAGCGCGTGCGCATCCCCGGTTTCCTGTCGGGCGCGCGCTATGTATCGCGCAGCGGCGGTCGCAAGTACCTGGGCCTGTACCGCACCGAATCGCTGGCCGCATTCACCACCGCCGACTACCGCGCCGCGTTCGAGCGCCAGACGCCGTGGTCCATCGCGAACCTGGACCGCATGCGCGACCCGATGCGCCGGGTGTGTGCCGTCGAGGCCGTCACGGGCTTCGGCAGTGGCAGCCAGTTGATCGTGCTGCCGTTGCCGGGGGGCGAGGATGCCGCGGCGCGCATCGCGCAGGCCCGGGCCGCGGGTCAGGCACTGTCCCAGGCCGACGGCTTCGTGCAGTCCTATCTGCTGGTTCCGGACGCGACGCTCAGCACGCCTCTGCCGCGCGAAAGCACCGACAACCGCACGCTGGCGCCCCTGTTCGTCGTCGAGGCCAGCACCGTGCTTGCGGCGCATGCCCTGCGGGACCAGGCAGCCAGCGCCTTCAATACGAGCCCGGCGGACGGCTGGCTGCTTGAACTGGGCTGGAAGCTTTCCGCGTCCGAACTGCGCTGAACGCCGCCAGGCCTGATTCTCTACCCACAGACTACAAGGGGAAATCCATGGCAGAACATGCCTTGCACGCCCAACTGGCCAACACCGCGGGCGCGCCAAACAAGATGCGCCGGCTGGCCATGGCCAGTTCGGTCGGCACCACGCTGGAGTGGTACGACTTCACCATCTACAACCTGATGGCGGCGCTGGTCTTCAATTCAATCTTCTTCCCGTCGTTTGATCCGCTCACGGGCACCATCCTTGCCTTTTCCACTTACGCGGTGGGTTATGTGTCGCGGCCGTTGGGTGGCATTGTCTTCGGTCATCTGGGCGACCGCCTGGGGCGCAAGTTCGTGCTGGTGGCAACACTGGTCATCATGGGTATTTCGACCGGACTGATGGGCCTGCTGCCCACCTATGCGACATGGGGCGTCTGGGCGCCGGTGGCGCTGGTGGCCCTGCGCTTCGTGCAGGGCGTGGCGCTGGGCGGGGAATGGGCAGGGGCTGTCCTGCTGTCGATGGAACACGGCAAGCCGGACCAGCGCGGACGCAATGCGTCGTTCACGCAGGTCGGCCCGTCGTGCGGCACGCTGATCGGCACCGGCTTCATCGCCCTGGTAACGGCCTTTGTCAGCGCCGAAGACTTCCAGGCCTGGGGCTGGCGCCTTCCGTTCGTGTCCAGCGTGGCGCTGGTGATGTTCGGCCTGTGGTTGCGTCGTGGCGTGGAAGAAACGCCCGTGTTCCGCGAAATGGAAGAAAAGCGCGAGACCGCCAGCACGCCCATCAAGGAAGTGTTGGGCCAGCATTGGCGTCAACTGCTGATCGCGGGCGGGTCGCGCATCGGCTCGGACGTGTTGTACGCGCTGGTGGTCGTCTTCACGCTGACGTATGTGACGACCGTGCTGCACCTGTCGCGGCCGATGGCGCTGACCGCCACCATGCTGGGCGCGGCGCTGAATGCGATTGCCGTGCCGCTGTGCGGGGCGCTGTCCGACAAGATCGGCCGCAAACCGGTGTATCTATTGGGCGCGGTGCTGGGGATGATTTGGGCGTTTGTGTTTTTCGTGCTGATGGATACGGCGCATCCCATCGCCATCTGCGCCGCAGTCGTGGTGGGCCTGTTGATCCACGCGTTGATGTACGGCCCGCAGGCGGCCTTCATCACCGAACAGTTCCCGGGGCGCGTGCGCTACGCCGGGTCGTCCCTGGCCTACACCCTGGCCGGCATCGTGGGCGGGGGCTTCGCGCCGCTGATCATCGCCAGCCTGTACAAGTCCTGGAGTTCGACCGTGGCGGTTTCGTTGTACGTGGCGGCCGCGCTGGCCGTGACGGCAATCGCGCTGCTGGCGGCCAAGGAAACGGCCAAGGCGCCTTTGCAGCGCTAGGCGTGGCCCGGCGCCGGCCTGAATGGTTGGCTGGTACTTCGGCCCGGACTTATCGTCCGGGCTTTTTTTTCGCGCCTTGGCGCCTCAGCCCACCAGCCTGTTGGCCAAGGGCTCGGCGCTCGTCCAGCGGCGCAGGTTCTCCAGGAACAGGCTTCGCACGCGGGCTTGATTGCCATCCGAGAATCCGGCGCTGTGCGGGGTGACGATGACGTTATCCATCGCCCATAACGGAGACGCGGGCGGCAGCGGTTCCTGCTGGAACACGTCCAGGAACGCGCTGCCCAGTCGGCCCGCCGCCAGCGCCTCGATCAGGGCCACTTCATCGATGACATGGCCGCGCGCCACGTTCACGATCGACGCGTGCGCGGGCAGGGTGGCCAGCGCCTGCCGGTCAACCAGGTCGCGCGTGGCGGGCGTCAACGGGCAGGCCAGCACCAGCCAGTCGGCCCGGGGCAGTACGCCAGCCAGATCTTCGTAGCGGGCGGTATGCCGCGCCTGGGGCACGGGCGTGCCCGAATGGCGCACGACCGACAGCGTCAGGCCCAGCGCAAGCAGCAGTTCGCCGATGCGCTGGCCGATGCCTCCCCACCCGACCACGACCGCGTGCTGGCCGGCCAGGTCGCGCGGCGTGCGCGCGCCCAGCAGGGGGCGCCACGCGCGATCGCGCTGGTCCGCCGCCAGCAGCGGCAAGCGGCGCGCCAGGGCCAGCACGCCGCCAATCGCCGTTTGCGCCACCACGGCGTCGCTGGCGCCTTGCGAGGTGGTGATGGCCACGCCACGCGCATGCAGGCTCTGGTAGATCTCGCGGTCGGCGCCGGCCGAATGCACATGCACCCAGCGCAGGTCGGGCGCGTGGCGCATGGCCTCGTAATAGCGGGCGGTTTCCGGCGTGATCTGGAACTTGGTCGACGCACCCGTGATGTCGCGCGACACGAAGGCCACCTGCGCATCGCAAGGTTGGCCGTCTTCGGGGTGGCGCAGGATGAAGCGCTGACCCGAAGACGAAAGCGCCTGGGTCAGGGCGGGCGCTTCGGCGGGCGAACACAGGATGCGCAGGTCGGACATCGGGGTCATGGGCGTCAGTTGGCGCTGGGTTCGAACTTGCGCACCAGCGCTGCCCACTTGTCATGCTCCTGCCGGATGAAGGTGGCAAATTGCGCTGGCGTGCCGCCGACGGGTTCGGCCCCTTCATGAAGCATCTGCGCCTGTAGCGAGGGCAGGGCGGCATTGACTTCGCGGTTGATCGTGTTCACCACCGCCGGCGGCGTGCCCTTGGGCGCGAAGAACCCGAACCAGGAACCGGCGTCGAAGCCGGGGTAGCCCGATTCCGCGATGGTGGGCAAGTCGGGCAAGGTGGCCGAGCGCTGAAGCGTGCTGACCGCCAGCGCGCGTAGCTTGCCGGCACGGATCTGTCCGATCACCGACGGGATGGTGGCGAACATGAAATCGATGCGTCCGGCCAGCAGGTCGTTGACGGCGTCGGCGCCTTTATACGGCACGTGCGTGGCCTGCACGCCCAACTGGTCCATCAGCATATAGCTGGACAGGTGCGAAGACGTGCCCACGCCCGTCGAACTGTAATTCAGGTGGGGCGCCTTCTTGACGTATTCCAGGAAGCCCTTGATGTCTTTGGCGGGGGACGACGGGGGCACCACCAGCACATTGGGCACCGTCGCGATCTGCACCATCGGGATCAGGTCCGTCAGGGGATTGAACGGCAGCTTCGTCAGCGACGCGTTGACGGCGATGGGGCCGACGGAATTGACGATCAGGGTGTGGCCGTCCGGCGTGGCGCGAACGACGAATTCCGTGCCGATGTTGCCACCGGCCCCGGGCTTGTTTTCGACCACGAAGGGTTGCCCCAGCGTTTTGGATAACGCGTTGGACATGCTGCGCGTCAGCGTGTCGGTCGTGCCGCCGGCGGTGAACGCGACGATGACTTTGACGGGCTTGTCGGGGTAGTCCGCGGCGGCGGGCAGCGACGTACAGGCGCAGGCCGCCGCTGCGGCGGCGAGCAGGGCTCGGGCAGTGTTCATATCGTCTCCGTTCGTGGTTGTTGTCTTGGACTTCTGCGGCGCCGTGCCGCCACGTCGGCCGGCGCCATGGGAAAGCGGGATTCAGTCGCGGAAGCCCGGATCGATGCGATCCAGCTTGCGCAACAGGGCCGGCCACTCCATGACGCCATAAGGGCGCCGCGTGCCGGGCTGGTAGTTGTTCCAGGTTTCTTCCAGCACGGCCGGGCTGACGGCGCGCAGGGGCGCGCCCGTGGCCATTGCCGCCAGTTGCGCGCGGCATGCCAGTTCCAGCCGATGCATCCAGTTGAACGCTTCGCCCACTGTCCTGCCGACGGTCAGCGCTCCGTGGTTGCGCAAGATCAGCGCTTCGCCCTGGCCCAGGTCTTGCAGCAGGGACGCCTGCTCGTCCAGGTCCAGCACCACGCCCTGGTAGTCGTGGTAGCCGATCTTCAGAAAGCGCATGGCCGTCTGCGTCAGCGGCAGCAGCCCGCAGTCCAGCGAGGCGACCGCCATGGATGCCCAGCTGTGCGTGTGGATCACGCAATCCACCTCGTGACGCGCGCGATGCACGGCGCTGTGGATCACGTAGCCCGCTTTGTTGATGCCGTAACCCAGGTCGCCGAAATCGGGCTTGGCCAGGATCGTGCCGTCCAGGTCCACCTTGATCAGGCTAGAGGCGGTGATCTCTTCGTACATCATGCCGTAGGGGTTGATGAGGAAGGCGTTGTCTTCGCCCGGCACGCGTGACGAGATGTGGTTGGCCATCATGTCGGCCATGCCATAGTGTTCGACCAGCCGATAACAGGCGGCCAGGTCGACGCGGGCCTGCCATTCCTGATCGGAACAGTGCGGCCGCATGGACGGAATGGGAAGCGAGCCCGGGCGTCGGGTGTCAGTCGTCATCGGATTTCAAGAAGGTCTGCGGCCGCGACACCATGTCGCGGCGTCCACGGATGCAATTTATCCGTGCGATCTTCCCTGGCCTAGCCATGCAGCCGGCATGGGCCCATCACGAATCGAGAAGGGTCGCGCCCGGCCAGGCGCCATGGCGCACCTGCGCCCGCATCACGTCCACCAGCACCACGCGCGCCGCCAGCGCGGCCGGCGACAGTTCTTCTTCATTGATGCAGTGCACCGCGTTGCGGCGAAACAGGAAGGGATCGTCGATGGGGTGCATGTTCAGCAGCCCGGCCTCGGCCCGCGCCACCGCCGCGCCGGGTTGAATCGTTGCGATCGCGTTGGCTTGCACCAAGTCCATCAGCGTGGTCAGGCCGTCGACTTCCACTTCCACCCACGGTTCGATTCCGGCGCGTTCGAACGCCGCCTCGACCCAGGCGCGCAGGCCGTGCGCCTTGCTGGTGACCGCCAGCGGCAAGGCCGCCAGTTGGGCGATGGTGACGGGTTCGCCATCGGGTTGATCGAACATGCCGCGCCGCGCCAGCAGGAACAGCCGTTCGTCCAGCACGGGGATCGTGCTGCGGGCCTGGCCGCTGTCGTTCTGGAACAGCACCGCCAGGTCCAGGCGGCGGTTGTTGAGCTGTTCGCCCAGGTTGCCCGACAAGCCTTCCACCAGGTGCAGACGCACATTGGGGTAGCGCTGGGCCATTGCCGCGTAGAACGGCTTGGCCAGCAAGGAGGCGGTGGTGGGCGCGAACCCCACGCTGACCATGCCCGACAACCGGGCCTCGCGGGCGGCGGCCACGGCGTTCTCTGCGTGGCGCAGCGTCAGGCGGGCCTGGCGCAGGAACGCCGTGCCGGCGTCGGTGGGGACGACGCCGGTGTGCGTGCGCATCAGCAGCCGCGTCGCCAATTCGCTTTCCAGGCGGCTGATCTGCTGGCTCAGCGCCGAGGCGACCACCCCCAGATCGCGCGCGGCGCGGCCGATGCTGCCCAATTCGGCCACGCGGACGAAGTAGCGGAGTTGGCGGAGTTCCATGGCGTCGAAATAAGGGTCGGCAAAGCCGGATAGTAGCGGTCGAACGCCCATTTCAGCGTGGATTCCTGCGGATCCGGCATTCAAAAAAACGTCAGCTATCTGACTTTGCGCTGAATATCAAACGAAAATTGTTTACACTCGCATCCACAAAATTGAAGTCGGAACGGCCCGCCGCGGGGGCGGACACCGTTCGAGTTACGGGAGAAAGTCGATGCGCAAGTTGCTTTTGGGTGCGGTACTGGCCGCCGCGGTATTCGGGGGCACGGCCCACGCCGCGGTAGAGCCCAAGGCCGTGGTCGCCACCTATTCGGATCTGGCGCTGGCGGGTTATGAAGATTCGCTCACCGCCGCCAAGACGCTGCGCACCGCCATTAACGCCCTGGTCGCCAAGCCCAGCCCCGAAACGCTGAAGGCCGCGCGCGAAGCGTGGCTGGCTGCCCGCGTGCCGTACCAGCAGACCGAGGCCTACCGCTTCGGCAATCCCATCGTCGACGATTGGGAAGGCCGCGTGAACGCCTGGCCGCTGGATGAAGGGCTGATCGACTACGTGGACGCGTCCTACGGCACCGAAAACGACGAAAACGCGTATTACGCCGTCAACGTCATCGCCAATTCCAAGATCTCGGTGGGTGGCAAGACCGTCGATGTCAGCAAGATCACGCCGAAGCTGCTGTCCGAAGTGCTGCACGAGGCCGACGGCAACGAGTCCAACGTGGCCACCGGCTACCACGCCATCGAATTCCTGCTGTGGGGCCAGGACCTGAACGGCACCGGCCCCGCGCCGGGCGACCGCAAGGGCACGCCGCAGGAACGCCATTCGGGCAACCGTCCACACACGGACTTCGATACCAAGCAATGCACCGGCGGCCACTGCGAACGCCGCATCGAATTCCTGAAGGCCGTGACCGATCTGCTGGTGACGGACCTGGAAGAAATGGTGGGTAACTGGAAGCGGGACGGCGCGGCGCGCAAGGCCGTGGAAGAAGATCCCAAGGCTGGCCTGATCGCCATGCTGACCGGTCTGGGCAGCCTGTCGTATGGTGAACTGGCCGGCGAACGCATGAAGCTCGGCCTGATGTTGCATGATCCGGAAGAAGAGCACGATTGCTTCTCGGACAACACCCACAACGCGCACTACTACGACCAATTGGGCATCCGCAACGTCTATTTGGGCGCCTATACCCGCATCGACGGCAAGCAGGTCAAGGGCGCCAGCCTGTCGGAACTGGTCAAGGTCAAGGATCCGAAGCTGGATGCCGAAGTGCGCGCCAAGCTGGACGCCACCGTGGCCGCCATGCAGGCGATGAAGACGCGCGCCGAAACGGTCGAAACCTACGACCAGATGATTGCCGACGGCAATAAGGAAGGCAACGCGATGGTGCAGGCCGCCATCGACCGCCTGGTCGATCAGACCCGCAGCCTGGAACGCGTGATCACGTTGCTGGAACTGGGCAAGGTCGCCATTGAAGGTTCCGACAGCCTTGATAAACCCGACGCCGTATTCAAGTGAAACTCGTATTAGCCGCCGTACTGGCGGCGTCGGCCCATGCCGGCGCCGCCGCCGCACCTGAAGTACCCGCCGGGCGTGACGACCTTACGCCCGAAGATCAGAAACGTGTCACCGCCATTACCGCGCCCACGCGTGATTTCTCGAAGGTGGAAACCTTCGAGATCATGCAGGCCGGGGCGGCCACCACCAACAAGCTCATCAACGCCGACATCTTTTCGCAACCGTCGGCCAACATGAGCTTCGAACGTCGACAGGAATTCCAGGTCGGCAACGGCTTGTTCCGCAAGGACTGGGTGTCGGCGCCTGCCTCCACGCAGGCGTCCGATGGTCTGGGACCGCTATTCAACGCGCGCTCGTGCCAGGCCTGTCACACCAAGGACGGACGCGGCACCGTGCCGGGTTTCGATCCTTTGGAACGCACGGACGCGGTGGCGCTGTTGCTGCGGCTTGCCGTGCCGAACGGCCCCGACCGCGGTCACCCCAAACTTGCCGCGGGCGAGCTCGCCACCTTGCCCGAGCCCGTCTACGGCGTGCAGCTGCAGAACTTCGCGGTGGCGGGCCTGCCTGCCGAAGGCCGCATGGAGATCGAGTACGAACCCGTCACCGTTGCGCTCAACGGCGGCGAAACCGCTACGTTGATGAAGCCCACGTACCGCATCGACAACCTGGGCTATGGCCCGATGCGCGCCGACACGCAGATTTCGCCGCGCCTGGCGCCGCCGATGATCGGGCTGGGCCTGCTGGAGTCCGTCCACGAGGCCGACATCCTGGCCAACGTGGGGGCCGACAAACGAGATGGCATCGTCGGCAAGCCCAACTGGGTCACCGATGCGCGCACCGGCGCGCGCGTGCTGGGCCGCTTCAACCTGAAGGCCGGGCAGCCAACGGTCGAACAGCAAAGCGCCGCGGCGTTCTCGAACGACATGGGTTTGTCCACGCCGATGTTCCCCAAGCACTCGGGCGACTGCACGCCCGCGCAGAAGCAGTGCCTGGACATGCCGCATGGCGCGCAGCCGCGCTTCGGGCCCGAGGAAGTCCCGGCCAAGCTGATGGATTTCGTCACGACCTACTCGACCAATCTGGCCGTGCCGCAGCGTCGCGATGCGGAAGACGCGCGCGTGCTGGCGGGCAAGAAGCTGTTCTACGAAGCGAACTGCGTGGCCTGCCACGTACCCAAGTACGTGACCAGCCGCAATGCCAAGCAGGCCGAACACCGCTTCCAGCTGATCTGGCCTTACACCGACATGCTGGTGCACGACATGGGCGACGACCTGGCGGACGGCGTGCCCGACGGCCAAGCCAATGGCCGTGAATGGCGCACGCCGCCGCTGTGGGGCATTGGCCTGACGAAGACCGTGAACCCCAGCGCCACCTGGCTGCATGACGGGCGTGCCCGCACGCTGCTGGAAGCCGTGCTGTGGCATGGCGGCGCGGGCAAACCCGCGCGCGACCGCGTGGTGGCGATGACGCCCGACGAACGCGCCGACCTGATCCGTTTCCTGGAGTCGCTGTGATGGCCCGATCCTTCTCGCCCTTGTTCAAGCATGCCGTGACGGCCCTGGTGCTGGCGGCCGTGCCGCTGGCCGCCCAGGCCGAATTGCCCGCCGACCTGGGCGAACGTCTGGCGCGCGATTACGCCCGCCCGGCCGTGGGCAAGATGGCGGATGCCGCGGGCGCGATGGATCGCGAGCTGGGCGGCTGGTGCGCCAAGCCGGACGCGGCTGGCGCGGCGCGCGTCGGCGACGCCTTCGCGAAGCTGGCCCTGGCGTGGTCCGGGGTGGAAATCCTGCGCTTCGGCCCGCTGGTGCAGGCCAACCGTTTCGAACGCCTGGCGTTCTGGCCGGACACGCGCGGCGTGATGCCCAGGCAGGTGCAGCAGTTGATCGCCGCAGGCGACCCGGCATTGCTGGCGCCGGGCGCGCTGGCCGGCCGCAGCGTGGCGGTGCAGGGGCTGCCTGCCCTGGAATACGTGCTGTACGGCGAACCCGCGCTGCTCAAGCAGACAAGCGCGCCGACGTTCGGCTACGCGTGCGGCTATGCGCGCGCCGTGGCCGCCAACGTCGCGACGATTTCCGGCGACGTCGCGCAGGCCTGGGGCGCGCAGGGCGAATTCGGCCGCCAATTCGCCAAGCCGCAAGCCAGCAACGATCTGTACCGCGATCCGCAGGAAGTCGCGGCCGAGGCCATGAAGGCGTTGTCCACCGGCCTGCAGTTTGCGCGCGACGTGAAGATCCTGCCCGTGCTGGGCGATTCGGCCGAGGCGGCCCGTCCCAAGCGCGCCGCCTTCTGGCGCAGCGAGCTTTCCATGCGCTTGCTGGCGGCCAACCTGGACGGCCTGAAGGCGTTCTATCAGGCCGGCGGCTATCCGCTGCCCAAGGGCGGCGATTGGATGGATGTGTCGGTGCGCAGCGAATTGCAGAATGCGGCGCAAGGCTTGCAGGCCGTGCCGGCGCCGCTGGAAGCCGCGCTGAAACAGGAAGACGGCCGTCGCCAGTTGCTGCTGGCGGCACTGACGATCCAGAACGCCAAGGCCATCGTCGACCAGGACCTGGCGCCCGCGCTGGGCGTTACGATCGGGTTCAATGCGCTCGATGGTGATTGATCGCCGCCGCTTTCTGTCGCTGGCTGCGGCGTTGGGTTTGTCTTCAGGCGCGGCGCGGGCGGTACTGCCAGCCAACGGTGGGCCGCTATACCTGAGCGCGCGCAAGCGCGGCGGGCGTGACGAAGCAGTGTTGCTGGACGAGACCGGCGGCGACCGGCTGGTGGTGCCCATGCCCGCGCGCGGGCACAGCTTCGCCATCGACCCCGCCCATCAGCGCGCGGTCGTGTTCGGCCGCCAGCCCGGGTTCTTCGCCGTGGCGTTTTCGCTGCGCGGGGGCGAGCCGCAAGCACTGCCCACGCCCGACGAACGTCATTTCTTCGGCCATGGCGCATTCGTGGATGGCGGACGGCTGCTTGCCGCCACCGAGAACGATTTCGAAGGTGGCCGGGGCGTGCTGGGCATCTACGATGCCTCGCCCGGAGGCGGCTGGCGGCGTGTCGGCGAATTCGATTCCGGCGGCATCGGTCCGCACGAAGTCGTGCTGATGCCCGACGGCAAAACCCTGTGCGTGGCCAACGGCGGCATCCTCACGCACCCCGACTACGGCAAGCTGGAACTGAACCTGGATACGATGCGGCCGTCGCTGGCCTACATCGATGCGGCCAACGGCCAACTACTCGAAAAAGTGGAACTGGCGCCCGAGCTGCACCGCTTGTCGATCCGGCATCTGGCGCTTGCGGCCGACGGTTGCGTGTGGTTTGGCTGCCAGTACATGGGCCCGGCGGCAGACCGCCCGGCGCTGGTGGGACGGCATCGCCGCGGCGCGGCGCTTGAGCTTTTCGAAGGGCCGGCCGAGACCTTGCGCAACATGCGCAACTACGTGGGTTCGGTGACCGTGGATGCCGCAGGCGGCATCGTCGCCACCTCCAGCCCCGTGGGCGGCCAGGTGATTTATTGGGACACCACGAACGGCCATTGCCTGGGAACGACGCGGTTGGCCGACGGCTGCGGCGTGGCGCCCGCCGCCCAGGCCGGCTTCCTGGTCAGCAGCGGTTTGGGCGCGATGCTGCGCACCGATGCCGCGGGCGGGGAATCACCCGTGCTGCCTCCCTCGCGCGAGGTGTCCTGGGACAACCATTTCCGCGTGGTGCCGGCCTGAACGTTGTCGCGCGCCGGGCAGGCGTATCCTTACAAAGCTTGACATCATGGGGCCGCATCGCGGCCCTTCGCTTAACGATCCTCTGATACAGTTTTCGGTTGTCAATTTTGCGGGAGATTCCATGGAAGACGCGTTGAAGGAATTTAGCGCCTGGGCCCCCAGGCTGATGGATATGGGCATCAATCTGCTTGTTGCCTTGCTTATCCTGATCGTCGGCTGGTGGGTATCGTCGTTGTTGGGCGGATGGGTCCGCCGCGCCGCCTCGCGGTCCACCAAGATCGATCCCACCATCGTGCCGATGTTCTACAGCACGGTCGTGTGGACGGTACGCATCTTCACGGTCATCGCCGTGCTGGCGCGGTTTGGCGTGCAGACGGCCAGCCTGATCGCCGTGCTGGGCGCCGCCGGCCTGGCTGTGGGCCTGGCGTTGCAAGGCACGCTGCAGAATATCGCCGCGGGCATCATGCTGTTGATCCTTCGCCCCATTCGCGCGGGCGAGTACATCGCGCTGAGTTCCGGCGCCGACGGCACGGTGGAAGAGGTCGGTTTGTTCCTGACGCGCTTGGTGCAGGTCGACGGCATTCATCTGACGTTGCCCAACAGCACCGTATGGAACGCCACCATCACCAACTACAGCCGCAACAAGACGCGCCGCCTGGATATCCCGGTGCCGGTTCGCTACGGCGACGATCTGGAAGTGGTGTTGGCCAAGCTGAAGGAAATCGTCGATGCGCGCCCGGATGCGCTGAAAGATCCCGAACCGCTGGTCAAGGTGTTCGAATACAAGGAAAACGGCGTCATCGTGAACGTGCGCGTTTGGGCCTTGGCCGACAACTATTGGGACCTGCGCTGGGGCCTGTACCAGCAGATCCGGTCGGCGTTGGAAGCGGCCGGTTTCCAGCCGCCGATCCCGCTGCGTGAAATCCAGAACGCCAAAAGCGTCGGCAAGGCCGAGGCCGCTCCTGGCAGCGCCGCGACCTGATTCCCAAGTCTGGCCTGAAGACGGCCGCCCGATAAAAAACCCCGAAAGTTGGACAGGGATCCAGCTCTCGGGGTTTTTTTATTCGGGCGCTTTCTTTTGGCGTTGCCGTGCCGTTCAGGCCTGCAAGGCCAGCCGCGCCAGTTCCGCTTTGATCCACCCGGCGATTTCGCGTTGGCGCTGGGCCGGCATGCGGTCGATGATGGCCGTGACGCTCACGGCCAGCAGCGGCGCGCCTTGGGAATCCAGCAATGCGCACCCGACGCCCAGCGCGCCGCGCACCGCGTGGTTGCCCACCACCGAATAGCCGCGCGCCCGCGTGTTTTCGATCAGGCGGTACATTTCCTGCGGCGTCATGCCGCCGTACTCGTCCAGCCGTCCGGAGTTGCGCTCGACGATGCCACGCGCGATGTCGTCGGGCAGCGCGGCCAGCAGCGCCATGCCGCCCGAGCCCACGCCCAGCGGTTGGCGTTTACCGGCGTAGGTCGCCAGGATCTGCACGGGGTAGCTGCCGATCTCGCGATGCAGGCTGATGGAATCGTCGTCGTCGCGCACCACCAGGAAGACGGCGTCGCCCGTGCGGTCGGCCAGGCGGCGCAGCACGGGCAGCAACTGGCGCACCCGCGGATCGCGCGAGCGCGTGTCCGGGTCCACCGCCAACTGGGCGCGGTATTTCTTGGTGCCCGTCACCGGCAGCACCAGGCCAGCGTCCAGCAGGGCGGCCAGCAGGCGGTAAATGGTGGGGCGTTGAATGCCCGTCAGGCGGGCGATATCTGTCACGCTGAGGCCGTCGGGCCCTTGGTCGCGTAACGCGGCCAGAACGGCTAAACCGCGCCGCAACGTGCGTGGGCCTGCGGCCGCGGCATCACTGTCTTGCATGCAAATCTCTGAGATCTTTAGGTAAGTGCGGAACGGCCAAGGGAAAACCATTGTCCGTAGCGTGGACTCTACCTTGATGCACTCGCCGTGTATAGCTCAGAATGCAGCATCTAATAATTCGAATCGTCCATCTAATGGACAGTACCTGCACGGAGACATTATGACTACAGGTCAAAAGCCTGGCCTGCGGCGTCTGGCCGCCACCCTTCTGGCCACCGCCGCAAGCGTATTCACCATGGGCGCCGCCCATGCCGCCTACCCCGACAAGCCTGTCCGTATCGTGGTCGGTTTTTCCGCCGGCGGCACAACGGACGTGATCGCCCGCATCATGGCCAAGGAACTCACCGAGAGCCTGGGCCAATCGTTCGTGGTCGAGAACAAGCCGGGCGCCGGCAGCAACATCGCCACCGACCAGGTCCAGCGCGCCGCCCCTGACGGCTACACGCTGCTGTTCGTGGCCGTCACCAGCGCCATCAACCAGACGCTGTACAAGAACGTCACGTTCGATCTGCGCAAGGACTTCGCGCCGGTGGCGTTGGGCGCCAAGGTGCCGAACATCCTGGTCGTGAACCCGCAAGTGCCGGTGAAGTCGGTGCAAGAGCTGATCGACTACGCCAAGAAGAATCCGGGCAAGCTGGCGTTCGCCTCCTCGGGCAGCGGCACCTCCATCCACATGGCAGGTGAACTGTTCAAGATGAAGGCGGGCATTGACGTGTTGCACGTGCCCTACAAGGGCAGCGCGCCGGCGGTTACCGACCTGATCGGCGGCCAGGTGCAGTTCATGTTCGACAACATGCCCTCGGCGTGGCCGCATGCCCAATCGGGCAAGTTGCGCGCTCTGGCCGTGACCACCAGCGACCGTTCGAAGAGCGCGCCGGACCTGCCCACGATGAAGGAATCGGGCTTTACCGATTTCGACGTGTCGTCGTGGTTTGGTCTGCTGGCGCCTGCCGGCACGCCGCCGGAAGTGATCAATAAGCTGAACGCCGCGATGCAGCAAGCCCTGGACAAAGCGTCCGTGCAGACCAGCTTCGAGAAGCTGGGCGCCGTGGGCGTGAAGACCACGCCGGCCGAATTCGGCCAGTTCATCAAGTCGGAAGTGGAAGGCTGGGCCCCGGTGGTCAAGGCCTCGGGCGCCACGGTGGACTGATCGTCGTATTCCCCGGGTGGCTTGCCGCCGGGGACGTACCACAGGGACAGGCAAACGCCTGTCCCTATTTTTTTGCGCCGCCGTTGCGCCTGGCGGTCGCCAGCATCGCCGTGCACACGCCGCGCATCATGTCCACTTCATCGCGGGTCAGGGCAGGGCGCGAAAACAGGTGGCGCATGCGCGGCATCAGCTTCTTGGGGTGCGCCGGGTCCAGGAACTGGATGCCGATCAGCGCTTCTTCCCAGTGCGCCAGGAAAGCCTGCACGGCCTCGCTGGAGGCGGGTTCCGCACCCCGGGAGGGTTCCTGGGCGGTGGAGGCAGGCAGCAGCGCCGCGCCCTGGTCCACCAGCAACGCGTAACGCAGTTCCCAGGCCGCCAGTTGCAGGGCCTGGGCGACGTTCAGCGAGCTGTACTCGGGATTGGCGGGAATATGGCAGATGCGGTGGCATAGCGCGATCTGGGCGTTGGTCAGCCCGGCGCGCTCGGTGCCCAGCACGATCGCGGCGACGCCTTCGGCTGTCTCGGCCAGATGGGCGCAGGCCAAGTCGGCCGCCTGGCGGATATCGCACGGCGGAGGGCCAAGGTCGCGCACGCGGGCCGTCAGGGCGAAAGCCAGGGTGACCGGCGCCAGCGCGGCCTCCAGTGACGGATAGATGCGTGCGTTTTCCAGGACATCCAGCGCGCCGCTGGCGAGCGCCACGGCCTCAGGCTGGCTTGTTACATCTGGAAATTTAGGCTCGACCAGCACCAGTTCCGAGAAGCCCATTGTCTTGATTGCACGGGCCGCCGAACCGACGTTTCCGGGGTGGCTGGGGTTCACCATAACGAAGCGAACACGTGAAAATGCTTGAGTCATTTAAAATGGCACGTTTGGCTGAGTGCCTTCCTGGTTTTTTGGGTCGATTTCCCCGGTGGGGGCGACGACGGACCCGGGAGGCGGCAAGTGGCCTACCATCACGCGAACCCACCGCATACGTACGGAATTTTATGCACCCGATGCTCAACATCGCCATCAAGGCGGCCCGGCGTGCCGGCACCATTATCAACCGTGCCAGCATGGATTTGGAACGACTCAGCGTGGCTCGCAAGGGGCCGCGCGATTATGTCACGGAAGTCGATCGCGCCGCCGAGGAGTCCATCGTCGAAACGCTGCATGCCGCTTACCCGGACCATGCCGTGCTGGGCGAGGAATTCGGGCTGCAAGGTCCCGACCAAGCCGAATTCCAGTGGATCATCGATCCCCTGGACGGCACGACGAACTTCATCCACGGCCTGCCCAACTACGCCGTGTCGATCGCGCTGACGCAGCGCGGCCAGGTCACGCAAGCCGTTATCTACGACCCGTCGCGCAATGAACTGTTCACGGCCAGCCGTGGCAGCGGTACGTTCCTGAACGACCGCCGCGTGCGCGTTTCGGGCCGCACCCGCTACCACGAGGCGCTGCTGGGCGCCCACTGGCCCAGCGCTGGCGACCCTGAACAGGGCTCGCAGCGCTTCCGTCAGATGGCCGAAGGCGCCACCGGCGTGCGCCGCCTGGGCGCCACCGTGCTGGACCTGGCTTACGTGGCCTGCGGCCGCCTGGACGGCTTCTGCGGCGTGGGTCTGAAGCCCTGGGACGTGGCTGCCGGCAGCCTGATGGTCCTGGAAGCCGGCGGCCTGATCGCCGACTTCGACGGCGAACAAGGCTGGATGGACAGCGGCAACGTCCTGGCCGCCAGCCCGAAGATCTTCACGCAAATGCTGACGTCGCTGAACACGCCGTCGGCCGCCTGATATCGGACGGACCTGTCCCGCAAGTCAAGAACCGGCCGATTGGCCGGTTTTTTTTGGGCTTGCTCCGGGAGGGGGCATCCCGGGTTTACGGCGTGCTAGCCGGGTTCGCCCTGCCGCACCAGTTTCCCGTCGGGCAGCACGAACCAGGCGCGCAATCCCAGCGTGCGCACGAGGGGCGCCGCGGCCGATACCGGCATATGGGAGAAGGCCGTGGACAAGGCGTCCGCGGTGGTGGCGTCGGGCGCCATGACGGACACGCTGCGGTAGCGAGGCTGCGCGCTGCCTGTGCGAGGGTCGAACAGGTGCGTGTACCGGCCCGAGGCATCGATCGCCGTGCCGTAGCCGCCGGACGTGGCCAATGCGTGGTTCCGTATCGGCGCCGACGCAAGGATCCGTTCGGGAGCCAGCGGGTCCGCCAATCCAACCTGCCATTCACCGGGCGAGGCGCGCATGTCCAGCCCGCGTATCTCGCCCATGTCCACCAGCGCGCGCTCAAGCCCGCCTTGCCTGAGCAAATCAGTGATGCGATCGGTGATGTAGCCCTGGGCGATGCCATTGAGCGTCAGGCCCATACCGGGGCGGGTCAAGCGGATGCGCTGGCTGTCCAACGTCATGGCTTCGTATGACACGAGCGATAGCGCATGCGCGATCTGCGCCGTTGGCGGGCCTTCGGGGGCGGCGCCCGCCTGTGCGAAATGCCCCGAGTAAACCTGCCACAGCGGCTGCACGGTCGGGTCGAACGCGCCGCCCGTCAATTGGCTGAGCCGGCGGCTGTCGCTTAGCAGGCGCAGCAGGTCGGCGGGGGGCTCGTCCAGGAAGCCCTGGCGGTTCAGGAGCGATAACGCGCTGTCCTCGCGGTATAGGCTGAACACGCGTTCCAGCCGGCGCAGTTCCTGCAGCGACTGCGCGATCAAGCGTTGCGCCGCTGCGGTGTCGGGATGGTAGATGCGCAGTTCCGCGTCGGCGCCCAACGCCACGCCTTGCCACGTGACGGGCGGGATGGCGGCCCAGGCCCGGCGTGCCGGAAGGGAGGTCAGCGCCAGCGCGGAGGCGGCGGCGATGCCGATGAAACGGCGGCGGTTGGGGTTCATGGCGTTGTGACTCGAAGGGCGCGCACGGGCCTGCCGCGCGCTATTGGGCGAAGACATATTGTTCCGGCACGTCGGAAAAGGCGACGACCCGTCCGCCATGGGCCTGGCTGAACGCCAGGGCGTCGGCGCGTCGCGAAAACGGCATGGCGTCTTCAGCGCCCATGCCGCCGATGAAGCGGCCTTCGATGACATAGAACGCCTTGCGCGCGTCGATCCACGCGGTGGCGTCGGGCGCTCCGTCCGGGCCGGCCGTGCCCATGTCGTTGACGTAAAGGGCGCTGACGGCTTTGGGCTCTTCGGGTAGCAGCGTGTAGGCGAACAGCTGCTTGATCGACGAAAACCATACCGGGTCCGGACGTCCCTGGATGAAGATCTGTCCTTTTGGGCCGGCATGGTCGGCCAGCGCCATGCCGCAATAGTGGCCAACCGACTGCGCGCTGACGGATTGCGGCGGGGGCGGGGGAGAGGCATCCCCAACGTCGCCGCAGCCGGCGATAGCCAGCAAGGCGGTCAGGCTCAAGGCAAGCCGAAGGGATCTCATAGCGGTTTGCTCCTGAAAGCCGCCGCCGCCAGCACGAAGGGCACGGCGATCCATAGCAGTTGCGCCGCCACCAGCGCGGATAAGGGCAGGCTGGCCTGATCGCTCACGCCTGCCATCCCGGCGTACTGCGAAATATTCTCGAAGCCCGTCAGGTTCAACAAGCGGTATACGTCCGACGGGTTAAGCAACAGCAGCGTATTGAGCAGGCCCGGGCTGATGTGGCGCCCCTGATCGGCCGCCAGCACGCCCAGCAGCGCCATGTCGTAGATCACAACGAAAAACAGCCACACGCCCACGGCGATGCCCGCGGCGGTCGCGCGGTCGCGCACAAGCGTGCTGATCAGATACCCCATCGCCAGAAAGCTGGCGCCCAGCAGGATGCTTGCGCCGATCAACAGCGCGAACGGCTGCCAGGCGGCGGGGTCAAGGCCGCCATTGGCCCATTGCAGCGCCAGGCCTGCCGAGCCGTAACCGGCACTGGTGGCCAGCGCCAGGATGGCCAGATGGCCGAAGAACTTGCCGACGATCACCTGCCAGCGCGACACGGGGTAGCTCAGCAGCAGCGCCATGGTGCCCCGGTCGATCTCGCCGACCACGGCGTCGTAGGCAAGCAGCATGGCGATGAGGGGGACCAGGAAGATCGACAGGCTGGACAGGCTGACGACCGTGACGGCCAACGGGTCGGCCTTGACCGTGCCGGTCGGCGAACTGCCCAGCAGCCCCAGCGCCAACGCCAGCGCGGCCAGAAGCAGGGCGGTGGCCAGGACCCAGCGATTGCGCAGGCCGTCGCAGATTTCCTTGCCGATGATGGTGAATACCGCGTTCATACGTCTTCCCGTTCAAGCAGGTGTGCATAGATGTCGTCCAACCCGGGCACCAGGATGTCCAGGTCGGCGAGGGGCGGCGCCAGGGCGCCGATGCTGCGTATCGCATCGATCTTGTCTTGTTCCAGGCAAGCCAGTTCATAGCGGTGGGCGTCGATGCGGCGCCACGCGTCCGGCAGCGTCGCGCCCGCCTGCGGATCCTCGAACGTCAGCCGGATGCGGATCGGCAGGCCCGTCGAGCGTCGTAGCGCCGACATCGCGCCGTCGGCGATCTTCTTGCCGGCCTTCATGACCAGGATGCGGTCGGCATGCCCGGCCAGCTCCGACAAGGCATGCGTGCTGAGCAGGATGGTGGCGCCGTCGGCGCGCAGTTCATGGACGATGTCGTAGAACATCAGGCGCGAAGCCGGATCCAGGCCGGTGGTCGGCTCGTCGAACAACAGCACGCGAGGCTGTCCAAGCAGCGCCTGCGCCAGCGCCAGGCGTTGCCGCATGCCTTTGGAATATCCCCCGACGCGCCGGTGCGCGGCGCCGGCAATGCCGACTTTCTCAAGCAGCCGGGCATTGCCGCTGAGCGGCTGGCGTTTGAGCCTGGCGTAGAAAGCCAGTGTCTCCGCGCCGGTCATGGACGGGTGCAACGCGACGGTCTCGGGCAGATAGCCGATCTTGCCGCGCAGGCGCGCAGCGGCCGCGCCATGGGCATCGTGGCCGAACAGCGCGACGCGCCCGTGGGTCGGGCGTATCAGGCCCAGGATCAGTTTGATCAACGTGCTTTTGCCGGCGCCGTTATGCCCGGCCAGCGCAACGCACTCGCCTTCATGCAATTGCAGGTCCAGGCCGTCGATGGCCCGCAGCCCGCCATAGTGCTTGCTGACGCAGGCAAGGGTCACAAGATCGGTGTTCATGGTGCTTCCTTTGGGTTCCCGCCGAGCGCGGACGGAGGATTCATCAGCGGCGCGCTGTCGATGACGCCTCCGGGCAGCAGGGCGGGAAATTGCGACTGTGCCCACCGCACGATGGAAATGGCCGGGCTGTTCAGCAAGATGCGCGCGGAGGGCGCGCGCCACAGCAATTGATCCACGACGTCATTGGGGCGGTAGGCCGTGTCGGCGATGCCATCGCCGTTCAGGTCGAACGCGGTGTTGTCGCTCCAATAGTTGCCGCGGCCGTCGACGGACCAGTCCAGCGTGCGCGTGCCCACGTACTTGACCTGGTTCCGGTTGTTGACGAACGCATTTCCGGAAATCTGATTGCCCTCGGATCCGGCGGTGAAATGCACGCCGATGTCGCAATTGGCGAAGCGGTTGTCCAGGAAGGCGTTCTTGTTGGCGTTGTAGATGAACACGCATTTGCCGGCACGGTCGATGGTGTTTCCCGTGACTTGCGACTGGTTGGCGTAATTCAGCATCAAGCCCTGTTCACGGCTGTCGATCGCCAGATTGTCTTTGACGACCAGCCGGTGCGAATACATGATTGCGTAGGCAATGTCGGTGCCCGTCGCGACGTTGCCGCTGACTTCGCTATCGTTGGTGTACATGTAATGGATCGCGTAGCGCAGATCGTGGAACCGGTTGCCGCTGAACGTGTTCAGCTTGCTGGTGTTCACGAAGATGCCGTCGCGGCCGGCAGAAATATCGTTATCCAGCACGCGTGTGCCGGGCGCGTTCCAAAGCGTGACGCCGTTGCCCCGTTCGGCGACGCGCAACTCGCGGTTTCCCACGATGCGGTTCTGCTGGACGGTCGCGTCGGAAGGGCCCCAGACGTGCACGCCAACGAGGTTGTCCAGGATGTCGTTGCGCTCGATCAGCGCGCGGTCTGCCGTGCGGTCCAGGAAAATACCCGCATCCATGTCCGACAGGCTCAGGCCGGACAGCGTGACGGTCAGGTTGCGTACCGACACGCCGGGCGCCTTGATCCACAATGTGCGGCCCTGGCGGGTTCCCCGGATGACGGCGGAACGGTCCTCGGGGCCTTCCAGCGTCAAGGCCTTGTCGATGACGATGCCGCCCGCGTATGTGCCTGGCGCCAGGCTGAGCACGTCGCCTTCCCTGGCGGCCGCGATCACGGCCGCCAGGTCGGCGCCGGCGCCGACCTGCACGGTGGCCGCGCCAGCGGCGCCGGGCAGGGCAAGCCCAAGGGCTGCCAGCACGGCGCCGGCAGCGCGGCCGACGCCCACCGTCAACGTTGCGATGAACGTCATGGGCGTTACGCGGTCTTCTTGGGATGAACGACCATCTGGCCGGACATCTCCATGTGGAGCGCGTGGCAGAACCATTGGCAGTAGTACCAGTACACGCCCGGACGGTCCGCGGTGAACGTGACCGACGCGGTTGCCTGAGGCCCCATTTCCATGGCGATGCCGTGGCCTTCCAGCGTGAAGCCGTGCGTCAGGTCTTCGATCACTTCCATGTTGGTCACCACCACAGTGACCTCGTCGCCCTGGTTGACCTCGAACCGCTTGATGCTGAACATGGGCGCGACCGCCATCATGTACACGCGCACCTTGTTGCCATCGCGCACGATCTTGGCTGCGTCGTCCAGCGAGACGCCGTCTTTCTTGGCCATCTGGCGCGCGTCGTCCCACATCGGGTCGTCGCGCTTCCAAAGGCTGACGGGATGGACCTTGGACCGGTGCACCAGGCACATGTCGTGCGGCTCGGCAAAGCTCGGGCCGTCATGGACCAGCTTCATTTCATCGCCGGAAATATCAATGAGCTGGTCGTTCTCGGGCTTGAGCGGGCCAACGTTCAGGAATCGGTCCTTCGAGAACTTGTTCAGCGACACCAGCCATTTGCCGTCGGCCTCCCGGGTTTCGCCCATCGTGGAGTGGTTGTGGCCGGGTTGATAGTGCACGTCCAGTTTCTGGATGATGGGATCGACTTTTTCGCCCTTGAAGGCGCGCTTGGCTTTGTCGATATTCCACTTGACCATCTGGCTGTCGATGAACAGCGTCGTGTAGGCATTGCCGCGGCCATCGAAAGCCGTGTGCAGGGGGCCCAGGCCCAGTTGGGGCTCGGCCACCACGCAATCACGCGGCTTGATCTTGTCGTCGAACAGATCGTCCAGCGTGCGCACGTCCAGCACCGTGACGGTGGGGGACAGCTTGCCGTTGAGCACCAGGTGGATGCCATCGGGCGCGGCGTTGCAGCCGTGCGGAGAATTCGGCACGGGAATGTAGCGGGTGTATTTGGACCCGTGGCGCCCATCGATCACCGGCACGCCGCCCATGGTCTTGAAATCGCCCTTCTTGACGGCCTCTTCGATGCGCTTGATGTTGAACACCACCACCCAGTCCTGCTCGTTGGCCGAGGCTTCTTCCACCGTGACGCCCTTCTCCGAGTTGTAGCAGGTGGAAAAGGAATACTTGCCCTGGTAGTCGGCATCGCCGTTGTCCAGGTTGCCGTCCACCAGCACCTGCCAGGCGACCTTCATGGTGTCGCCATCCAGCGCGGTGTAAATGGCGAAGAAGTTCTTTTTCGGATCGTCGACGATCTTGCCGTCGTTCGGCAGCGGGATGATGTGCTCGCCATTGGCGAACACATAGCCCGTGCGCGGATAGCGCTGGGGCCGCAGGCCGTGCACGCCCGACACGTTGGGCAGTTCGGTGATCTTGTCCGTCTTCATGACGTCCAGGCGCACACGCGCGACGCGGTTGTTCGCCTTGTCGTTGATGAAGAGATAGCGGCCGTCGTAAGTGCGGTCGGTGAACGACAAGTGCGGGTGGTGGGCATCGCCGTTCAGGAACACGCCGCCCTTGTCCTTCAGGTATTCGCGGGTTTCCGGGGTCAGGCCTTCGGACAGGATCTTGCGGCTTTCATTCGTGCGGCCCCAGCCGGTGGCGCTGCAGTGGTTGAAAACCGGGATGCGGACCAGCTCGCGCATGGACGGCAGGCCCAGCACCCGCACTTCGCCCGATTGGCCGCCAGAGTTGAAGGCATAGTATTCATCCAGTTCGCCGGGGCCGACGTGGCCAAGGACGGCGCCGGCGCCTGCTTTGGCTTCTTTACCGTGAGCGGTGGACAATTGCGCGCCGCCGACCAGGCCGGCGGCTCCGGTGATGGCGGCGGTTCCCAGGAAGCTGCGGCGGGTCAAGCCGGCTTTGTCGGGATTCTTGTCGGACATGGATAACTCCTTGATAGGGACGGCGCTTGGCGCCGCAGTGCGAAAACGGAGGATCAGAGTTCGGATGGCGCCGGGCTGGCCGGCGCGTTGGGGTTCGGTGCGCGGTGCATGACGATCTCGTGCTCGACGGGGCCGGTGTCCGGCGCGCGGCGGCGTTCGCGTTTGTTGCGCTTCTGGATCAGGTGCGGGCATTTCTGCTCGTGGTGGTAGAGCATCTGGCAGTGCAGGCACTGGATGCACTCGTTCGGATTGATTTCGCCGGTGGGTTCAATCGCTTGCACCGGGCATTCGTGGTTGCAGCGTTGGCAGGGGTTGCCGCATTCGCGGTAGCGGCGCAGCCAGTCGAAGATGCGTAGCCGGGCAGGGATGGCCAGCGCGGCCCCCAACGGACAGAGGTAACGGCAGAAAAAGCGTTCCACGAACAGGCCGGCGGCCAGCAGCGCTACCGCGAACGCCACGAACGGCCAGTAGCGCATGAAGCGCAGGATGATCGCGGTCTTGAACGGTTCAACCTCGGCAAGCTGCTCGGCGACGGCCAGGTCGTAGAGCGAGAAGCCGAACAGAAGAAGGAAAATCACATACTTCAGCGTCGACAGGCGCTGGTGCACGCCGTGGCGGAGCGTGATCTGGCGCACTCCCAGGCGTTTGGCGATGCGGTTGGAGAGCTCTTGCAGGGCGCCGAATGGGCACAGCCACCCGCAAAACGCCCCGCGGTTCCAGAAAACCATGGAGATCGCCGTGGCGCACCACAGGATGAAGACCAGCGGATCCATCAGGAAGTATTCCCAGCGGAAGTCGGTTCGCAGCGCTGAAAAGAACGTCAGCACATTGACGATGGATAGCTGGGCCTGGCCATACCAGCCGATCCAGAACAGCGCGA
This sequence comes from Achromobacter sp. MYb9, assembly GCF_002975275.1. GTDB lineage: Bacteria > Pseudomonadota > Gammaproteobacteria > Burkholderiales > Burkholderiaceae_B > Achromobacter. Next base: position 137,633 of record NZ_PCOQ01000008.1, read on the forward strand.
ACGCCAGGAACGCCAGACGCAGGCGGTCATGCATCAGCGGCCGGCTTGCCAACTGGTCCTGGAAGAAGAAGATGCCGACCAGCACCACGAGCGCCACCGCCAGGATGGCCACCTGGCCTAGCTTGCCCTGCCAGATCTGCTTCCACAGTGCGGGCGCGGCAGGGTCTTCGGGGGGCTGGGCGGCCTGCGCGGGCGGGCTGGCAGGCGTTTGCTGCGGGGCCACGGGCTGCGCACTGGCCTGCGTATACCGCCCGGGCAGGTCGTAGGGCAGGTCGAAGGTAACGAAGGCTTTGTCGGACACGCTCAGCACGCGCTGCACCATCAGTTGCAGGCGCCAGGGCTTCACGGGGTCCAGCGACGCGTCTTCCGGCACGACGAACAGCGCCACTTCCCGCAGCGCGGGCGAGCCCTGCGCCGCGATGTCGGCCAGTCTTTGATGGTTGCGGTCGCGGAAGCGGAAGCTGCTTTCGTCCTGGATGATCTCGATGCGGTCGAAGATGCCGCCGCGCACATAGCCCGAGCCCTTGAATGAATAGGCGCCTTCGCCCGCCACCAGAATTGCCTGCTGTCCTGGCTTGAGCCGTTCTTTCAGACGCTGCCATTCCGTGTCGCCAAGCAGGCTGCGGCCGATGCCCGGCACGCTGGCCAGCGCCACGTACAGGTCGATGAACGTATCGTCCTGCGCGGCTTCCTGCCCGTGACGGGCCGCGTCTTGCCGGCCCGACTGGCGGAACGCCAGATCCACGTCTTCAGGCGACAGGCGCAGGCGCCTGACCGCGCCGGCCTCAAGCAGGGACTGCCACGACTCCACGGTGTCCCGGGCCTCGTCCACATGACGCACGGGCGGGGCGGCGGCCGCGGGCTGGGCTGCGGCAGTCTTGTCGACGCCGTAGGCGCGCGCCACCAGGATGGCGGACCGCGTGATGCTGTCGCCGATCACCATGAGCGTGACCGTGGCGCCACTGACGATGTCCACGGGCGGCGGCGCGCCGTGGCGGGGCGGGCTGTCCAGGAAATTCAGGCCCACATAGCCCTGGATGAAATGGTCCACCTTAGATTGAGGGATGCCGATCAGCACGATGGGCTCGTGGTGTTCGACGAGCTTTGCGCCGACGATGCGGCCGTTGTCCGCCAGGCCCACCAGCACATCGATCGGTTTGCTGGAATAACCCCGGGTGTTGACGACGTCGGAAGTCAGATAGATCCGGCCAAGCGCCTGGTCGCCGGCGTAGGCCCGGACGGTCATCGGCTTGCCTTCAGGCGCGCCGATCCGGTCGGCGCCGGGGAAGATCTCGGCAATCGGCGTTGCACCCAGGAAATCAGGTAACCGCTGTGCCTGTGCGGCGGTTCCAAGCAATGCGCAACTCAGCAGCAAGGAAATGAAGAGGGCCCAGATGAAATGGGGATTTCCGTGATGTGCTGCCGTACTGCCGCGCATGCTTTGACTCTTCTTGGTGTGGGTCTGTAGCCATCCTACGAATCGCCGCGCCGCATCAGGTTGCGGTTTGTCAAAGTCGCATGCGTCCTGCGCAATACCCTTATGGACCGTAGGGATGTATGCGGTTATTGGCGGTCGGGATTGATGCGCGTCAATTGGGCGGCGGAAGCTCGGGCATAGACTTCTGCGCGGCGGCGGCCTTGCGGACAGATACCGCAATCGCGCAGTCAGACCGCCCAGTCACCGGAGAATTTCATGCTTGCAAAGACCACCCTGGCCCTTCTGCTATCCACCACCGCCTTGCCGGTGCTTGCCGCGCAATGCGAGGCCACTGTCGAAAGCAATGACGCCATGCAGTACAACGTCAAGGAAATCGTCGTCGACAAAAGCTGCAAGCAGTTCACCTTGCATCTCAAGCACGTGGGCAAGATGCCGAAGGTCGCCATGGGCCATAACCTGGTGCTGACCAAGGACGCGGACAAGCAAGCCGTAGCCACCGAGGGCGTTGGCGCGGGCCTGGCGCAAGACTATGTCAAGCCGGCCGACCCCCGGGTCATCGCCCACACCAAAGTCATCGGCGGCGGCGAATCCGATTCCGTGACCTTCGACGTGTCGAAGATCGCGGCGGGCCAGGACTACGCCTATTTCTGCTCTTTCCCCGGGCATTGGGCCATGATGAAGGGCACGCTGAAGCTGGGCGGCTGATTTTTCCGCTGCGGATCGACGGCTGAAAGCTGGCGCGCGCGCCAGCTTTTTTTCTGCCCGGAATCCGGCTCGCCCCGCTTTTCAGGGGGTTGAACACCAGTGGCCATCAGGCATACGGACGAGGCGTGTCACCGGCGTGTCACGGCATTTCCATGTACGATTACCGGTCGTGTAACTTCTGGAGCTCCTGATGGAGTGGCTGCTAGACCCCGCTGCGTGGGTCGGCTTGCTTACCTTGGTGGTCCTTGAGATCGTCCTGGGCATTGATAACCTGATTTTCATCGCCATCCTGGCGGACAAATTGCCCCCCGCGCAGCGTGACCGCGCGCGCATCATGGGGTTGAGCCTGGCCCTCATCATGCGGCTTGGCCTCTTGTCCGTCATGTCGTGGCTGGTCACCTTGACCACGCCCTTGTTCTCGGTCGGTCCACTGTCGCCCTCGGGGCGAGACCTGATCCTGATGGTAGGCGGCCTGTTTCTGCTGTTCAAAGGCACGATGGAACTGCACGAACGCCTGGAAGGCGGGCAGCACGTCGGCGCGTCCGGGCCGCGCGTCTACGCCAGCTTCTGGGTCATCGTGACGCAGATCGTGGTGCTGGACGCGGTGTTCTCGCTGGACTCCGTGATCACCGCCGTGGGCATGGTCGACCACCTGGCCATCATGATGATTGCCGTCGTCATCGCCATCGGCATCATGCTGCTGGCCTCCAAGCCGTTGACGCGCTTCGTCAACGCGCACCCGACCGTGGTCGTCCTGTGCCTGGGCTTCCTGCTGATGATCGGCTTTTCGTTGCTGGCCGAGGCCTTTGGCTTCAAGGTGCCCAAGGGCTACCTGTACGCCGCGATCGGCTTCTCGGTGGCCATCGAAGCGCTTAACCAGGTGGCGCGCCGCAACCTGCTGAAGCTGGACGCCCGCCGCCCGATGCGCGAACGCACGGCGTCCGCGGTGCTGCGCATGCTGGGCAAGCGCCCGCCCGCCAGCGACGAGCCCGACCTGCCCAATGCCGACGGCCCGGCCATGCCGGCCTTCGGCGTCGAAGAGCGCAACATGGTCAGCGGGGTGCTGACGCTGGCCGAACGGTCCATTCGGTCGATCATGACGCCGCGCACGGACGTGTCCTGGATCAATATCGACGATGACCCCGAACTGATCCGCCGCCAACTGACCGAGGCCCCCCACAGCTTCTTCCCGGTTTGCCGCGGTTCGCTGGACGAGGTGCTGGGCATTGCGCGCGCCAAAGACCTGGTGGCTGACCTGATCACCGAAGGCCGGGTGCGCCGCAACCGCCTGCGCGACCCCATCATCGTGCACGAGGCCATCGGCATCCTGCGCCTGATGGATACCTTGAAACGGTCGCGTGGCCAGTTGGTGCTGGTGGCCGACGAGTTCGGCGCCATCGAAGGGCTGGTCACGCCCATCGACGTGTTCGAGGCCATCGCCGGGGAATTCCCCGACGAAGACGAACTGCCCGACATCGTGGCCGACGGCGACAATACCTGGAAGATCGACGGGGCCGCCGATCTGCACCATGTTGAACAGGTGCTGGAAACCGAAGGCCTGGTCGACGAAGCCCAGGACTTTTCCACCCTGGCGGGCTATCTGCTGTCGCGCTTCGGGCATCTGCCCAAGCCGGGAGACGCCTGCGAACACGAAATCCATCACCAGCGCTTCCGCTTTGAAGTCCTGGAAATGGACGGCCGCCGGATCGCGCTGGTGCGCGTCGAAAGGCGGCCCCCGGAAATGCTCTCCGATGAAGCATCGCTTGCCAACGATTAACCGGAAATCCTACCTATCGTGACTGAAAACGCGCTCTATCTGGTCAAGGCTTTCATCCTTGGCATTCTTGAAGGCCTGACGGAATTCATCCCGGTATCCAGCACCGGCCACCTTATCCTGGTGGGCGACTGGATCAATTTCCAATCCGGCGACGGAAAAGTGTTCGAGGTGGTGATCCAGCTGGGTTCCATCCTGGCCGTGATGTGGGTATTCCGCGCGCGGCTGCTCAAGCTGATCCGCGGCGCCCTGACGGGGGTGCCCAGCGAGGTCGCCTTCGCCCGCAACCTGATCATCGCCTTCCTGCCCGCCGCCGTCATCGGCGCGATTTTCATCAAGGCGATCAAGTCGGTGTTCTACCACCCCGGCGTGGTCGTGGTGACGCTGGTGGTGGGCGGCCTGATCATGCTGTACGTCGAGCGCAAAACGCACCATACCCCGGGCGACGTGCCGGGGGCGGCCGACGATACGGCGTCCGACGAGCGCGCCTCGGCGCATACGCTGGAGCAGATCACCTGGAAGCAGGCGCTGGGCGTGGGCGTGGCCCAGTGCTTCGCCATGATCCCCGGCACGTCGCGTTCGGGCGCCACGATCATTGGCGGCATGATCGCCGGCATCCAGCGCAAGACGGCGACCGAGTTCTCGTTCTTCCTGGCCATGCCCACGATGCTGGGCGCGGCCGTGTTCGACATGTACAAGAACTTCGGCATGCTGACCCAGCACGACCTGTCCGGCATCGCCGTGGGTTTCATCGCCGCGTTCCTCAGCGCGATGGTGGTGGTGCGGGCGGTGCTGCGCTTCGTGGCCAACCACACCTACCGCGTGTTTGCCTGGTACCGCATCGTGTTCGGCGCGGTCGTGGCCGCCTGGGTCTTCACCCGCTAAGCCTTGCGGCGGCGGGACAAAAAAAGGGCCTCGCCGTGTTTGCGAGGCCCTTTTTCTTGTGCGCGTTGGCGGTGGCGCGGGGGTTACGCTTCCGCTTCCAGATCGTAGAACTCCAGGCCGTCGCGGTCGATGACCAGCCAGCCGCCCCGGGCGGGCGACACGTGGTCGAAGTCCCAGTCGGGCAGTACCCAGCGCTCGCATTTCTTGCCGTCGACTTCCAGCACGTGGCGGGCGGGGCGATGCGTGTGGCCATGCACCAGCACGCGCACGCCCGTCTCGCGGAAGATGGCGTCGACGGCGGCGCCGTTGACGTCCATGATCTCCATGGACTTCGTTTGGTTGGCCGCCTGGCTTTCGCCACGGGCCTGTTGTGCCATCGCCAGGCGTTCGGGAATGGTCTTGCCCAGGAACTCGGCCTGCCATCGCGGGTCGCGGACCATCTTGCGGAACTGCTGATACGCGGCGTCGTCCGTACAGAACTCGTCGCCATGGGTCAGCAGCACCTGGCCGAAATCCGTTTCCAGCAGGGCCGGTTCGGGCAGCAGTTTGGCGCCCACGGTGTTGGCCAGTTCTTCCCCGATCAGGAAGTCGCGGTTGCCGCGGCCCAGCCACACCGGGATGCGCCCGGCGGTTTCCCGCAGCGCCGACAGCACCGTGGACAGCCACGGTGGTGCGGCGCGGATCACGTCGTCGCCAATCCAGGCATCGAAGATGTCGCCCGGCAGCAGCAGCGCGGCAGCGTCTTCTTGCGCGGCTTGCAGAAAGGCCAGGAAGGCCTCGGAGGTAGCCGGCGTTGCCGGCCCCAGATGCAAGTCGGATGCCAGCCAGATCGGTCCGGACAAGGCAATCTTATTCAAGAATTTCGGCCTTCTCGATGATCACGTCTTCGTTCGGCACGTTTTGGTGGAAGCCCTTGTTGCCGGTCTTCACGCCCTTGATCTTTTCGACCACGTCCGTGCCTTCGGTGATGGTGCCGAAGACGGCGTAGCCCCAGCCGTTCGGCGTGGGCGACGTGAAGTTCAGGAAGTCGTTGTTCGACACGTTGATGAAGAACTGGGCAGTCGCCGAGTGCGGGTCGCTGGTGCGGGCCATCGCCAGGGTGTACTTGTCGTTCTTCAGGCCATTGTTGGCTTCGTTCTCGATCGGGGCATGGGTCTGCTTTTGCTTCATGCCGGGTTCGAAACCGCCGCCTTGAATCATGAAGCCGTCGATCACGCGATGGAACACGGTGCCGTTGTAGAAGCCTTCCTTGACGTAGGTCAGGAAGTTCTCGACGGTCTTGGGCGCCTTGGCGGCGTCCAGGGTAATGACCATGTCGCCTTGGTTCGTGACGAGCTTGACGCGGGGATTGGTGCTCATGGCTTTTGTGCCTTCAGAAGTGGGGGTGGAAGAAGTGGCCGCGGGGGCGGCGCTGACGAGGGCTGGGGCAAATGCGGCCAGCGCGAACGAGCACGCCGTCAGGCGCAACAGGTGGAAGGGGGAGTAACGGGACATCATTTGCCTTGTTTATCCTTCAGCATGGTTTCGACTTCGCGGGCTTTGTCCTGCATGCCGGGCACGCCGTCGCGGGCGGCCTTTTTGTAAGTCTGCAGGGCCTGCAGCAGTTGCAGGTCGCCCAGATTGGCCCGGGCGGCCGCATAGCCGGGGTCGGCGCGCAATGCCATTTGCAGGGCATCTTGCGCTTTTTCAAGTTCACCGCGGCTGGCATATAGAGCCGCCACGTTGTTCCAAGGTTCCGGCAGCTCCGGGAAACGCGTGGTCATGTCGGTGTAGATGTCGATGGCCTCGTTCGTGCGGTTCAAGGCGGCCAGGGCGCGCGCGTGCTGGAACATCAGCTGCACGTCGGTGCCGCGCTGGTCCTTGATCTCTGCCTCGCGCTTTTCGATCAATGCCAGCGCTTCATCCACGTCGCCGCGGTTCAGCAGCATCTCGATGCGCGTGGTGACCTGCGAGGGGGACGGGGCAAGCCGCGTATCGACGCCGGGCTTGGCCGCTTCCAGCAGCTTGGCCAGGCCGTCCCAGCCGCCTTCGGGCGGAATCGGATCCAGCGTGGTGCGGGTGGCATTGGGGTTGGTGCCGGCGCCGCCAGCCATCGACTGGGCAAGGGCGGTTCCAACCGGCGCGCCAGCAACAGCCAGGGCGAGCAGGGCGACACAAAAACGCGGCTTGATAGTCACGTGGGTATCCGTTAAAAGTCGTGGCCGGCTCGCACTTACGCGCGCGACCGGGCCGCTTGCTATACTTGACGACCGCCATTTTAGCCCCGGTTGAGTTTTTGGTTCGACATCGGGTGTCGCGCCAGGGGCTGTAATGGGGGCGAAAGCCGAAGCAGGGCCGAAATAGGGCTGAAATAGACCCCGAAATAGGCCCGAAATAGGCCCGAAATAGGCCCGAAGCAGATCCGGATTTGGCTCGGCATAGACCCGAATCAAACCCGGCGTCTGGCAAGACCCGTCGTCGATATTCGATGATGTTGGTGTTGGCGGCAGGCTGCGAAGGTATTGTCCTTCGCAAGCAACTTTCCGAATCCGCCCCGGAAGCAATTAGACGAATCCTAAAGCGCCATGCTGCAAATCTACAACACGTTATCGCGTACCAAAGAACCGTTCAAACCGGCCCAGGCTGGTCAGGTGCGCATGTACGTGTGTGGCATGACCGTGTACGACTTCTGCCACCTTGGCCATGCCCGCATGCTGGTCTCGTTCGACATCGTGCAGCGTTGGCTGCGCGCCAGCGGGCTGGCGGTCGACTACGTGCGCAACATCACGGACATCGACGACAAGATCATCCGCCGCGCCGTTGAAACCGGCCGCCGCATCGGCGAAGTCACTGAGTTCTACATCGCCGCCATGCACGCCGACGAGCAGGCATTGGGCGTCGAATCGCCCGACCGCGAGCCGCGCGCGACCCACTACGTGGGCGATATGCTGGACATCATCGGCAAGCTCGAAAAGAACGGGCTGGCCTACCAGGCCGACGACGGCGACGTGAACTACGCCGTTCGCGGTTTTGCCGGTTACGGCAAGCTGTCCGGCAAGACGCTGGACGACCTGCGCGCCGGCGAACGCGTGGCCGTGGGCTCGGCCAAGCGCGACCCGCTGGATTTCGTGCTGTGGAAATCGGCCAAGGCCGACGAACCCGCCGATACCAAGTGGGAGTCGCCTTACGGCCTGGGCCGTCCGGGCTGGCACATCGAGTGCTCGGCCATGAGCAAGTCCCTGTTGGGCCTGCCGCTGGACATCCACGGCGGCGGTCCCGACCTGAAGTTCCCGCACCACGAAAACGAGATCGCGCAGACCGAAGGCGCCTTCGGCGGCACGCTGGCCAATATCTGGATGCATTGCGGCCCGCTCATGGTCGATTCGGACAAGATGTCCAAGTCCCTGGGCAATTTCCGCACCATCCGCCAGACGGTCGCCCAGGGCGACCCGGCCACGGACGAGGCGACCTACCGCGTCAACCCGCGCGAAGCCGAAATGGTGCGCTTCTTCATCGTGCGCAACCATTACCGCAGCTCGCAAAACTACACGCCCGACAACCTGATCGACGCGCAGAACGCGCTGGACCGCCTGTACCAGGCGCTGCAGAACGTGCCGGCCGACGACCAGGGCATCGACTGGAACGAGCCGCAGGCGCAGGCCTTCAAGGCCGCCATGGACGACGATTTCAACAGCTCCGGCGCGATTGCGGCCCTGTTTGAGCTGGCCTCCGAGGCCAATCGCACCAAAAGCGCGCGCAGCGCCGGCCAGTTGAAGGCGCTGGCGTCGCTGCTGGGCCTGCTGCAACAGGACCCCGCCACGTATTTCCAGTCGTCCACCCGCTATTCCGCCGCGGCGATCGAGCAAGGCCCGCGCGCCACGCTGGACGCCGACGCGATCCAGGCGCTGATCGACGCTCGCGCAGCCGCCAAGGCCGCCCGCGATTTCGCCGAAGCAGACCGCATCCGCGCCGAATTGCGCGATGCGGGGATTGAGCTCGACGACAAGCCGGGTGGCTTGACGCAATGGCGCCGGGCCTGAGCCCAGTGGATACGCCCGATATGTCCACCGCCGATCTCGACATCCCCAAGCCCGAGTATTGGGAGGCCGCCGTCGCCCATCTGATGCGGCGCGACCGCATCCTGAAAAAGGTCATCCCCCAGCATCCCGAGGTCTGGCTGACCTCGCGCGGCACGCCGTTCGTGACGCTGGCGCGGGCGATCATCGGCCAACAGATCTCCACCAAGGCGGCCGATGCCGTCTGGACCAAGTTCATCGACGCCGTGGGCAAGCGCCCCACGCCGGTCGCCGTGCTGCGCGTGGGCGTGGACGGGCTGCGCAAGGCCGGCCTGTCCCAGCGCAAGGCCGAATACGTGCTCGACCTGGCGGTGCATTTCGGCGAACGCCGCGTCCACCCCGAAAAGTGGGCCGCCATGGACGACGAAGCCGTTATTTCGGAATTGGTCGCCATTCGCGGCATCGGACGCTGGACGGCGGAGATGTTTTTGATTTTCAATCTACAGCGGCCTGACGTCCTGCCGCTGGATGATCCCGGGTTGCTCAAGGCAATCTCGCTACACTATTTCAGTGGCGAGCCTGTCTCGCGCTTCGAGGCTCGCGAAGTCTCGCTGGCGTGGCAGCCCTGGCGTACCGTGGCAACCTGGTACTTATGGCGCAGTCTGGAACCGACACCGGTTCAATACTGATGCACACCAGGCAGCCCATCTACGGAACCACACTACATGCGCAATACATTTCTGGAATTTGAACAGCCGCTGGCCGAACTTGAAAACAAGATCGAACAGCTGCGCTACGTGCAGGCCGATTCAGCGGTAGACATCTCCGACGAAATCGGACGTCTGCAGCAGAAGAGCCAGACCTTGGCCAAGGAAATCTACGCCAAGCTCACGCCGTGGCAGACGGCCCTTGTCGCCCGCCATCCCCAGCGTCCCTATACGCTGGACTACGTGCGCGAAATGTTCACCGACTTCCATGAACTGCACGGCGACCGCATGTACGCCGACGACCAGTCCATCATCGGCGGTCTTGCACGCTTTAACGGCACCCCCTGCATGGTCATCGGCCATCAGAAGGGCCGTGACACCAAGGAACGCGCTGCCCGCAATTTCGGCATGCCGCGTCCCGAAGGCTACCGCAAGGCCCTGCGCCTGATGCGCCTGGCCGAGAAATTCGGCATCCCCGTGTTTACCTTCGTGGACACCCCGGGCGCCTATCCCGGCATTGGTGCCGAAGAGCGCGGCCAGTCCGAAGCCATCGGCCACAATCTGTACGCCATGGCCGAACTCAAGGTCCCGGTGATCTGCACGATCATCGGCGAAGGCGGTTCGGGTGGCGCGCTGGCGATCGCCGTGGGCAACGCCGTGCTGATGCTGCAATACGCCACCTATGCCGTGATTTCGCCGGAAGGCTGCGCCTCGATCCTGTGGCGCAGCGCCGACAAGGCGCCCGACGCCGCCGAAGCGCTGGCCATCATCGCTCCGCGCCTGAAAGACCTGGGTCTGGTGGATCGGGTGGTCAACGAACCCGTGGGCGGCGCGCACCGCGACCCCCGCGTCATGGCGCGCCTGCTGCGCCGCGCGCTGGGCGACGCCCTGCGCCAGCTTCAGGGCATGACGCCCGAACAGCTTGTGGAACAGCGCGTGCAACGCCTGCTGTCCTACGGCGCTTATCAGGAAGTGCGCGCGTAAGGCGGGCAAGGCGCCGGCACGCAGCCGGCGTCGCCACCGCGCTACCCGCGCCATCCCCATGAACGTCCGGCCAACGCCCGACACGCCCCACGCGGCCGAGTCGGGCGTTGTGCATTCCGGTACGCCATCGGCCCCCGCTGGGCCTCCCGTCATGTCGGCATTGGCCGCCCCGTTGCGGCACGCCCTGCTGGCTTTGCCCGAGCGTCCCGCCCGCATCGCGGTCGCGGTCAGCGGCGGCGCGGACTCGGCCATGCTGGCCGTGCATGCGGCGGCCGTATGCCGCGAGCTCGGCATCGGCCTGTCGCTGTTCCATGTGCATCACGGCCTGCAGGCCGCCGCCGATGCCTGGGGGTGCCAGGTGCATGCGCTGGGCGGCTTGCTGGGCGTGTCCGTGGCCGAGGCCCGGGTCCACGTCGAGCAAGCGGGCGGTAAAGGCATTGAAGCGGCTGCCCGCGACGCCCGCTACGCGGCGCTGGCCGAATTGGCGCAAGCTCATGGAACGCGGCATGTGCTGCTGGCGCATCACCGCAACGACCAGGCGGAAACCGTGCTGCTGCGTCTGTTGCGCGGCACGGGGCTGGCCGGCATGGCGGCCATGTCGCCGGCGTCGCTGCGCGACGGCCTCTGGTATCTGCGCCCCTGGCTAGACCAGGACCGCGCGACCATCCTGCAGGCGGCGGCATCCGTCGAAGCCGCCTGCGGCTGGCAACCGGTGCAGGATCCCACCAATGCCGATCCCCGCTACACGCGCGCCGCGGTGCGTGAACTGCTGGCGCCGGTGCTGGATCGCCGCTGGCCCGCGTGGCGGGGCATTGTCGCCAGGCATGCGGCGCACATGGCCGAGGCTGCCCAGATCCTTGATGAGGTGGCGCGCGAGGATTTCGCCCGACTGGATCCCAGCCCGGACGGCGTCAGTTTTTCGCTGCAAGCATGGCGTGGGTTGTCTGCGGCGCGCCAGTCGCAAGTGCTGCGCCATTGGCTGGCGCAGAACGGCGCGCGTATGCCCACCGACGCGCGCCTGCGCGACCTCTTGCGCCAACTGCGCGAACTGCACAGCCTGGGCCATGACCGCCAGTTGCGGGTGGAGCAGGCGGGGCACGTCATCCGATGTCATCGGGGACGGGTCTGGGTAGAGCCCAGAGGATAAAAACGGCTGCTTTGGAAAGAATCCGCAGAAAAATAGCCGCGTAATGAACATAAATTTCCTCAAACTGAGCAAATTTTTACCGCCGCGCTAGAATATATGGTTTTGCCCGCCACCACTTTGCGGCGGGTTCCCAGCCAGAGTACGAGATGTCCCTGATCGTTCACAAATATGGCGGTACTTCGATGGGCTCGGTCGAGCGCATCAGGAACGTGGCGCGTCGCGTCGCGAAGTGGCATGCCGCAGGCCACCAGGTTGTTGTTGTGCCGTCGGCAATGGCGGGCGAAACCAATCGCCTGCTTGGCCTGGCACGCGAAATTTCGCCCCAGCCCGATGGCCGCGAGCTCGATATGATCGCCGCCACCGGCGAGCAGGCCAGCAGCGGTTTGCTGGCAATCGCGCTGCAGGCCGAAGGCGTGCCGGCGCGCAGCTATGCCGGTTGGCAAGTGCCTGTGCGCACGGACTCGTCCTTCACGAAGGCGCGCATCAGCTCCATCGACGACGCGCGCATCCGCGCCGACCTCGACGCTGGCCGCGTGGTCATCGTGACGGGCTTCCAGGGCATCGACCCGGAAGGCCACATCACGACGTTGGGCCGTGGCGGTTCGGACACCTCGGCGGTGGCCGTGGCGGCGGCCATCAAGGCCGACGAATGCCTGATCTACACCGACGTGGACGGCGTCTACACGACCGATCCGCGCGTGGTGCCCGAAGCGCGCCGCATGGCCGTCGTTTCCTTCGAGGAAATGCTGGAAATGGCGTCGCTGGGTTCCAAGGTCCTCCAGATCCGCTCGGTTGAATTCGCCGGCAAATATCGTGTACCGGTCCGGGTCCTGTCCTCGCTGACCGACCCGCTCATCCCGCTCGACGAAGAAATGGTCTCGGGCACGCTGATTACTTTTGAGGAAGACGAAAAAATGGAAGCCGCCGTTGTCTCCGGCATCGCCTTCAGCCGCGACGAAGCCAAAATCACTTTGCTGGCAGTGCCCGACAAACCGGGCATCGCTTTCTCCATCCTGGGTCCTGTCGCCGCCGCCAACATCGACGTCGACATGATCGTGCAGAACCAGTCCGTGGCTGGCACGACCGACTTCTCGTTCACCGTGAACCGCAACGAGTTCGCGCGCGCCGTCGACCTGCTCAAGCGCGAAGTCATCCCCGCCGTGGGCGCGGGCGAACTGTCCACCGACGAGAAAGTCGCCAAGGTCTCGATCGTGGGCATCGGCATGCGCTCGCATGTGGGCGTGGCCAGCCTGATGTTCCAGACGCTTTCGCAAGAAGGCATCAACATCCAGATGATCAGCACCAGCGAGATCAAGACGTCCGTCATCATCGACGACAAGTACATGGAATTGGGCGTGCGCGCGCTGCACAAGGCCTTCGGCCTGGACCAGACGCCGGGCGCCAAGGAATAAAGGCAACGGTTTCGGCACGTTTTTTTGATTGATGGCCCCGTTTGCGGGCAAGACTCAAAAAAAACGTGCTAGAATCTCGTTCTCTTTTCGGAGACGTGCCCGAGAGGCTGAAGGGGCTCCCCTGCTAAGGGAGTATGTGGCTAAAAACTGCATCGTGGGTTCGAATCCCACCGTCTCCGCCAAATACAGATACCGCGATAAACCGCGATGTCTCAAAACCCGCAGAAGCTAACGCTCTGCGGGTTTTTCATTGGTTCTCGTTGTCCCAGCTCGTACCTGGACAGGTCACCACATAGGCAGGTATTTTTGCAGGTACTTCGGGGTAACCCGTTCAGACACCGGAAAAATACCTGCATATGACCGTCAAGGCGCTGGAGAAGCTCACAGAGATCAAAGTTCGTTCGGCCAAGCCTGGGCCGAAGAACTACAAGCTTTCGGACGGCGGCGGCCTGTACCTGCTGATCAAAGCCGATGGCGGTAAGTACTGGCGTTATGACTATCGGTTCATCGACCGCGCCCGCACGATGGCGCTGGGTGTCTATCCCGAAGTCACGATGAAGGCGGCGCGCGACAAGCACAAGCAGGCGCGCCACCAACTCGCAGTTGGCGTCGATCCGATGGCGCAGCGGAAAACCGAAAAGATCACCGCGCGTACGGACATGCAGGCCGATTTCGAGGCCGTGGCGCGCGAGATGTGGGCCAAGAAATTGACCGCCGGGCGCTCGCCGGGCTACGTCGATTCGATCCTGGCAAAGCTTGAGAAGGATGTCTTCCCTTGGATCGGTGGCCGCACGCCCCGAGACCTAGAGCATGACGAGCCTACGCTACTAGCCCTGCTGCATCGCGTGGAGAAGCGCGCACCGGAAACTGCGCGGCGGCTGCGCGGAATCATGGGGGATGTGTTCCGCTATGCCATGACCACAAGCCGCGCGCGGCGTGATCCAACGCAAACTCTAAAGGGCGCCGTCATTACGCCCAAGGCCGGGCATTTCGCGGCGATCACCACGCCGGACAAGTTCCGCGACTTGCTGCGGGGGCTTCACAGCTATTCGGGGGAGCTTGTCACGCAATGCCTCTTGCAGTTGTCGCCGCTGGTATTCCAGCGCCCGTCTGAGCTGCGAGAAGCGGCATGGGATGAATTCGACCTGGCCGGAAAGAACTGGGGCGCGCCCATGTGGGAGATTCCGGCAGCACGCGCAGAGGCCGAAGGGGATACGAAGATCACGCGCACCGGATGGGAATCGCACCTTGTGCCGCTGTCGCGCCAGGCCGTGGCCATCTTAACGGCACTGCAACCGCTGACGGGCCGTACGGGGCTGGTGTTTGCGTCTCAGCGCAAGCCAGGACAGCCGCTGTCCAATAACACCGTACGGGCCGCGCTCATGCGCCTGGGCTTCGCGGGCGAGATGACGGCTCATGGGTTCCGCGCATCGGCGAGGACGTTGGCTGCGGAGCGGTTGGGAACCCCTGTCGAGGTATTGGAATTGCAGATCACGCACAAAGTGGCCGATTCGCTAGGCCGTGCCTACAACCGCACTTCGTTCCTGCAAGAGCGTGTTCATTTCATGCAGGAGTGGTCCGACTATATGGACACCTTGCGGCTCGGCGGCAAAGTGCTGCCTCTGGTGCGCGCTGCTTGATCGGCGGGGGCGGTAGCAAAAAAGCTGTGGAACTGTGGCAAACCGTGGAACCAGGTTGCACAGCTATATAAATCAACGGTTTGCGTCTAGATTGCGCAATGTTTGAGCCACAGTTTCGCCACAAAATGGGGTTTGAAACTGTGGCTCAATTTTTGACCACTTATCCGAAATCGTGGCATCCGTCTTTTCTTCTTCGCCTTCTTTCTTTATCTCTATCTCTTTGTTTTTAAAAAGAAAGAAGAAAAGATAGCGAGGAACAGAAGGAATTGAGTCCCACAGAAAGTATTGCAAACCGTGGGGTTTCAGGCCGAAATCGTGGGATTTTGGAGTGGTTTCGGCGGCAACTTCCTGTACAACATCAAAGAGTTATAGAGAAATAAGGCACGTAACCACAGGGGAATTTAACCGCATGCCAACCCGGCGGGGCAATTTCCGCCCCTTGTCGTGCAATCTTCGCTTGACGTGCGGCGGGTCTAGTGATCCAGGTTCGACCAGCTCCGGGGAATGTTGATACGAGAGTAGGGTTATTGGAAAAGGAAGAAAGCCCGCGCGCGGCGGGCTGTTAAGGTGAGGCCAGAAGGCCGATTTATGCCGGCCGCTGTGCACTAGAGTCTTCGCCAACCAGGTCGGGCGTCACGTACAGGCCGAGCTGGGCCAATTTGTCGAGGCGAATGCCGGTCAGGTGTGCGGCACGCTGGCCACGCACGCGCTTTTCCACGTCGTCTAGGGGTTTACCGCCGGCCATGGCCACAACGCCTGATTGCATGAGCTGTTGTTTGAAGATGCGGCCGGTCTTGACTGGCAAGGCGTCGAACTTGGCACGCAAATGCGGTGCCGTGGATAGATGGTCCATTACGTGATTTGGGCGCAGGAATAGGGCCATCTGGTCCTGCCCCTGTTCATCTATGACGCGATCAAAAGCGTAGGGAAAGGAGAACCGCCGCGCCTCAATCTCAGACAGCAGGATTTCCATGATCCAGACCCAGGGCAGGCGCGTACCGTTGGTGTCCGCGATGTGCGTGTTCATTTCGGTGATCAAATTGTCCGCGAAGCCGCCCTGCGTCGCCTCAATGCCGGCGAACTCGCACACAAGCAGCCAGGCAGTCATAACGGCCGCATAGTTCTCCATCATGCGCTTTGCTGTCGCGTCGCGCTCCTCCGATCGAGCGCGCCGCACGCAGCCCGCCATGCACCTGGCATGCAGATCCCGGATCCGTGCAGGCTGCTGGCCAGCCAGAAAATGCAGCCATTCCCACACAGGAAATTGAGGCAGGTCGTGGGGGATGACCGCACCTTGGCGCGCCACCGATAGAGACGTGCGGCAAAGTTTCGATTGCAGGCTTTCGACGTCGACCTCTTCGCCGGCCAGGAGAACCGGCGCGCACATCAGGTATGGCGTTAGGGTTGCGCCAACTCGGGTGAACTCAAATCGGTAGGTCGCCTGTAGCAGTCCGTCGATGTCCGACAGCACAGCCTTGGGGAGCTTGGAAAATTCATCCCAGCCGACGGGCTGCGTGGTGTAGGACACGGAGGCACGCCGGCGGTGGTCTGTCTTGAGCATCTGGCCCGATAGCACCTGAAACGCGAGGGTTGATTGCAGACTTTCCAGCAGCTTGGATTTGCCGGAACCCTTCTCGGCCTGCATTTGTAGATGAGGGTAGAAGCCCAGAATGGCCTTGATGTGTGCACCAAGCACCCACACCAGCGCAATCGCTGCCGCGTTGTCTTGGAATGTCGCTTGGTACGCTTCGATGACTGCTGCGGCGTTTTCGCGAGAGCCGCGCGGAAACTGCATGTTGTAGTACAGGCACTGCTTTTGCGGCTCCATGAAATAACAGTCTTTTCCCTCTAGCGCTGCCGGCTGGCCAGCACGCCAAGCCAAGCCTACGAAGTTCACCACGTCGCGCGCGCCCAGGTGGGCGGTGCGTTCGAGAACGGTAATCATGCGGGTGAACTGTTGCGGCATCCAGACCTGCCCGAACTTCGCCCGCCACCATTCAAGGTTGTACAGGCGCTCATCGCTGACGACTTCACGTTGAAGCGCGGCGCCATGGCGCGGCACCTGAGCGCTTACGCCGAAAACGGTCTCGGGCTGAGTATCGGGCTGACCGCTCAGCGTGGCCAAGTGGCTTTGAATCCGTAGGCGGGAAAAGCCCGCCACACGGAACGAGCACATATCCTCTAGGTCTTCTGACCGTTTGCCGTCCTCCTCGTCGCTATCCTTGAACTTGGCCACGTACTGCGTGAAATCGTCCTTGACGCGGTACCGCCAGTACACACCGAAGTCATGCCCCGGCAGAAACACGCGCCGGGTACCGTCGAGGCGCTCGGGGTCGCCGCCTCCGGGCATGCCGGGGATAAGCCACGCCTCTAGCGTGCGCAGGCGGCGGGTTAGCTCATCCTCGCCCCGCTTCGCCAGCACATCGTTAATGTCTTCGCCCTCGTCCCAATCGTGCATGTCCACCAGCAAGGAACTGATGTCTTGGGCGGTAAGGATTTCCGACAGGCGCCAGGCTGCGGCCAAGCCGGGGCGCAGCCGGCTCCGCTCGTTGATCGGGTCGGCATGATCTAGCGCGATGCGCACGTTCTTGCCGCGCAGGAATGACCAATCTATTGCCTCCACGTTGCCAGTGCCGCGAATCGCATAAGCCGCGGTGCCCGCCGGCAGATGGGCACACTCCACTGATAGCGCGTTGATCGGGCTTTCCACGATATACACGGTATGCGCGCGTTCCAGCCGGCGCCGGTCGCTCGTCCAGCCGTGGCCCAGTTTCTCGCCCTGACATTGCGTCTTCACGCCGCCATTGAGCTGGGCGTTTTCGTATCGCAGATCGACGGCCGCCACCTGAGCGCCGCCGGCGGCGCGGACAATGAACGCCGCGCCCGGCCCGCCATGGCCAGGTTCACCGGCCGCTACCTTGTCACTGCGCCAAATGTTCCAACCGATTGCGCGCTGTTTGAGCGCGAGTCTGGCCACATCCTCGCGGACCTTGCGGCCGACCAGGTAGGCAATGACCGGCTCGGGGCTGGAAAGGCAACGATCAGCGATGTGGTCCACCATGCTTTTACGCTCGGTGGAATTCCCGGCTTCTAGCGGCTGGGGCAGTGGCATGGGCAGGCCATACCATTGCCCGAGCAGTTTGGCGGCGTCTAGGGGCGTTTCCGCCGCATTGCAGTACATCACCAGGTCTATGGCCGTTCCGCCCTCGGTTGTACCGCTCCAGTCCTTCCACATGCGCCCCTCTTTGAAGACCGAAACCGATGCGGTCTTGTCTGTGTGGTGCGGGCTGTGATAGTTGCCTTTCGCGCCATGGCGCTTGAGGCCCAGGCGGTCGGCCAGGTCGTGCAAGTCGATATCGCTTTTCAGGCGGTCAAACCATTTGGCCATCGCGGCATTCGGGACACGTGCTTGCATTTCACTTCTCTGTTTGGGGGTCGGCCCGATATGTGCCGGGCGAGGCAATCCAGGCTAGGACTTCGCGGCCTCGATAGCGCGTGCATCGACTTCCCAGCGTCAGGGGTTGCGGTGCAGTCATGGCTTTGACATGGCGATGCCATGTGGCACGGCCAATACGCACAAAGCCCGCAATGTCGTTCCATGAATAGAGGGCGTCAGGCAGGATTTGATCGGGGGCAGGCCGGCTAGGGCGCTTGGCTTTCGCCGCCGTCACGGTCAATTCGGGTGCGGGTTGACTGGTCATTGCTAATCCAGGTCTGCCGCGCAGGCGCGTTTGAAGTCAGGGCGGTGCGCGGCGTTGGGTTTCGGATGGCGTTGGGGCGGCGAGGCCGGCACGCTGGCTTCTGGGTGGTGGTCGAGACAGGGGGCACCGACCAGGGCACGCGCAGTGATTTCCAAGCAACGCCTAAGAAGGGGGCATTGCAATGCCTCTTCTAGCGTGCCGCGCAGATGTGCCGCAGCGTGGGCGCGTTGAAGGTCTGCGCGCATCAAATCAGCCCAGCAGATTACGTTCGCGCAGCGTGCGCATGGCGGCAGCGTGGACGGTGCAGGCGGCGGTAAGCATGTGGCCGGAAATGACGGCGTCGCCGGCGGCGGCGGTCAAGAAAAGGGATTGCCCCGGTTCATAGGCGCCACGAACAAGGTACTCGGTTAGTTTGGCCAAGGCCTTTACCTCGTCGTCGTTCATATGGGTTTCGATGCGGGCATGCACGGGGATGGCGGGCATATTTAATTCCTTTAGAAAACAGTTATCCGTGGCGGGCGCCAGAACGCCCGCCAGCAAGACGGAAACAAGGGGGGGTAGGGGCTAGTGGGCGCGCGCTTGGCGGGGCGCCTGTGCGGTGCCGTGGGCGTCCAGAATGACGGCAAGCTCTGCGGCTGAAATCACGCGGGTGGCGCCGGATGTTCGGTCAATGACAAACAGGGCATGGCTCGTACTGCGGTCCATGTCCAGAGTCAGGCGGCTACGGGCGCTCGATACCTCGGCGATGGCCTGCGCGGCTTGTGTGGCGGCCGTGCGCTTCGAGCAGTTGGCCACGGCCATCAGGTATGCAGTGCAGCGTTCAAGCAAGAGGTTGTCGCGGAATGCGGCGGGGCGTGTGCCGTGTGCCAACTCAACGGCCAGGAACTGATGGGCTTGGTCCGCCAGAAAATTCCGATTCCAGTTCACGGAACCACTCACAACGGAAAGGTGGGCGTTATTCGTTTTCATGGTCGAGGCTCAGTTGACGTGGATCGGAGGAAGCTGCAAGGCGTTGTCGAATGATTTCAGCCTTGGTGGACATGGGCAGATGGACATTCGGATTGGGTATCGATGCCGGCGAGACGGTGCGGACTGCTTCCAAGTGCGAAACCCACGTATGTCCGCATGTGATGTCCCGGCATTGGAAATAGAGAATTCGCATGGTGGGAGAGACGATTTCGCTCGTGCGGACCGTCGCGAACTTGTTGCAGTGAGGGCAGTGCTGGCCAAGCACATTCATTTCGCACCGCCGCGACGCCGGGGGGTTGAAGCGCCGGCCGTTTCGCGCTGGTAGTCCGCTAAACCGCGCCGGTACATCAACAGGGCGAACTGTCCGGCAGACCGGGCATCGGCTTCTGCCAATGCCTTGCATTGCTCAAATTCCAATGTGTCCATACGCAAGCCAACCATGGGGCGTTGCACTCGTTTGGGCGCTGGTCGGCGCTTGGATGGTGTATGTTGCATGGTGTGACACTCTGCTTTGTGACGTGACGCAGTGATTATGCTCTCAAACGAGAGCATTCGTCAATAGGATTGCACTCAAATGACTACATCGAACGAACGACTTGCAGAAGAACGTGCGCGGCTCGGCCATGGGCAAAGCGAATTTGCGGCGCTTGGGGGCGTGGGAAGGGGCGCGCAAGCGAACTATGAAAAGGGGCTGCGGCAGCCAGATATGGCGTACCTGGAGGCCATTTCCCGGGCTGGCGCGGACGTGCTTTACATCGTCACAGGCGCCCGCGCGCTATCTGAGCGCGACTTAGAGGCAGATCTAGAGCGTTATGGCAAAGCCTGGGAAACCCTGGAACTTGCCCTTGAAGCCGCCGGCCGTGAACTGAGCCCAGCGAAAAAGCGCAAAGCCGTTGATGCGCTGTTCAAGGCCAGCAAGGCCGAAATCGCAATCGACCAAAGCAAATTGACAGAGTTGGTCTTGCAGTTGGCGGCGTAACGCGCGCGCCATTTTTATCAAGGAGAAGTCTGTGTTTCGTAGAGCAATGGGTCTGCTGGCCTTAGGCGTGCCGCTGGTCGCCGGCGCGGCGGGCAACTGGTACGAGGGCGGGACGCTTCACAAAGCCACGCTGAAAGAGTGGGCCGGTGCCGTGACGCAGAACAAGATGGCCACCATGGCGGATATGGTCGTTGGCGCGAAGCTTGCCAAACGCCCGATGGACGTGGTGGAAAAGTCTGTACGTGCAGCGTCGTGCATAGATGAGGTGGCCAAAGACAAAGCAAGCCAGTCTCAGGCTGTCGCAACTGTGGCCGCTATGTGCATGATGAGCGGCTAACGGGGAGAGCAATACGCGTCTAAATGACGCTGCCGGGGGAGAGGCTTGGGGGGTGAAGATGCCCTCATAAGCCGGCAAGGGCTACAGGCACCGCCGGTATAGGGGTCTGTATGGAGCTGGCATTGCACAGTAGGAAGATAAGAAATGCAAAAGCCTCATGACCTCGGTATGAACGTTCATTTTCTGAATCAACCCCATGACGATAAGCCGCGTAGCGATGTGCTGGGAACGCTATTCGACGCGCTGAAACAGGCGAAGGAAAAGCTCCCGGAGCGCGCGGTAGACGCCCGTTCCATCAATGAGCAACGCATTGAGGGCGAAGGGAACATTCAACTTGCGGGGGAGACTGCGCCGCTGCAAACGATCACGGGAAACAACAATATCCAGATCGGCGCGGTGCAGCTTGTGGTTAATGTGATGATGAACATCGAACGGTAACGGACGCCGGGCTACTCCGCACCGTCACCCGCTGGCAGGTCGTCCGGGCCGCTTTCCTCGCGAGTCCGCACGTCTGCCGCTTCTGCTGTCTCCGCTTCAAACCGCGTCGTCAGGCCGCTCTCATCCAAGCTATGAGTGAGTTTGACGATGAGCCACGTCATTTCATTAATGGGGCTCTTGACGGTCGGAAGCAAAACCTTTGTTTGCGGCGACAGATCGGGCCGGCCGTATGCAAGGGACATTTCAAGGTTCGCCACGCCTCGCTGTAGCCGTTGCCATTCCGCCCGCGCATTGTCCAAAGCGTCGGCCTCGCTTGCGAACACGGTTCGCAGCGTCTTCGCGTTTCCGATAGCGCCCGCGACTACCTTTCGCTGCACAGATGATCCCTTGTCCTGCCAGAGTGCGCGCACGCCTGTATACGTGTCGCGGTCAGCCATGTGGAACCTGATGCGGTCGCCATCGCGGCGGGTCAGCTTCAGCGTGGGCATGTCCTTGCCGCTGGCAGTCTGGCCGCGCTCGGTCGGCACGAACAAGAGCTTGCCATCCTTGATCGTGGCTACGGCGTCGTACCGTTTGCCGATACGGTTCAGGAAAGCAACGTCAGATTCGTTCGTTTGGTCGATGTGCTGGAGCTTCACGTTTGCGAAGCGCTGGCCGACGACGGCGGTTAGCTGATGCGCCTTGGCCACGGTCTCTACAATTTCCCGGATCGTCTGTTTGTGAAAGCTGCGCTCGGTGCGCGTGCGCAAGGCCGACTTCATATCGGCGCTTCGCGCGCGCAATGTGATGGTGTCGGGCGGGCCTTCAAACGCGACTTCATCAACGACGAACGTTCCCTTGTCCACCAGGCCGGTGCTGGCCCAGCCTAGGCTAAGACGGATGGTTGCGCCGCGCGCAGGCAGCGCTAGCTTGCCATCGTGGTCGGACAGTTCGATGTCCAACTGATCCGCCTCATCGCTTCGGCATTCCGTCAACGTGAGCTTCATCAAGCGCGGCAGCATTTTGCCGGTCACGTCCTGGCCGGCCACCACTACGCGCCACAGCGGGCGCGGATACGAGCTGGCGCCGCCTGTTAAAGAGTCCGCCGAAGCGGCGAGGGCTGCGAACGACACTACAGGCTCCAATCCAGAATGGAACTGTCCATGCGTCCGATGGGCAGCTTCAAATCGTCCAGCAGGGTGCGGGCCTGGTCATCACTTACCGACTTTAGGGAGATGCTGAAATCGACGCGTTGCGACTGCCCGTTAAAGAAAAACTCGCTATGGTCTTCGTCGATCTTATCGATGATGTGCGGCCCGTACACGGTGCCGCTGCCGTCCACCAGGATGTAAGCCTTGCCGGTGTCCGCCATGCGGCGCAGCAGCGCTAGCGCGCCGGCTGAGCCGGCTATCTCGGGAATCAAAACGCCGGAAAGGGTGGTGCTGTCCTCGCCGCGCCCCACGAATTGATATCCCGGCGCCGCGCCCATGCGGCTGTTCGACGCATGCCGCCAGTCGGTCGAGCGCCGCAGGGCCTGATAGGCGAGGGTGGGAAGGCTGAAAACGAACATGCCCAGGGCCATCATCATGGCGGGGTCTCCTTAGTTGGGGTCGAGGTAGGCGGAGCGCATGCGGGCCTGCCGCTCCGCGTCGCGGCGTTGCAAGGCAGATTCCACGGCGCGCGCGATGTCGGCGGGGCTGGCGCCGGCGCCGTGG
Organism: Achromobacter sp. MYb9; assembly: GCF_002975275.1. Classification (GTDB taxonomy): domain Bacteria; phylum Pseudomonadota; class Gammaproteobacteria; order Burkholderiales; family Burkholderiaceae_B; genus Achromobacter. The sequence goes on from NZ_PCOQ01000008.1 coordinate 160,438, forward strand.
ATGTTGATGGCGATGGTGTCGCCATGCACTATGACCGAACGCGGGGCCGCTGCCGGCCGTACGGTAGGCCGCATGTCGAATCGGCTGGCCAGCATGTCAGGGTCCAAGCTGATTACCGATGGTCGTGCGGCTTCAGGAGAGGCCGCCAGCGCGGCGCTGGGCGTGACTACTGTTCCGCCTATGGCAAGTGCTGTAGCAACGCCCTGGGCGGCCCGTAGCGCGCCCAGCAACCGCGATGCGATTGCACTACCAACTGCGGTGACGCTCTCCAGTGCTTGCGGTATGCGCGGAACATCAAAGTGGACAGGCTGCGGACGTGGTGCCAGGAAGGAAGGCATGCCAGCGGACGCCGCAGGCGGCGGGCTGCTAGGGGCGGCAACCGGTGCCTGTGCGGTTGCTGGCGGCGTCAGGAGGCCCGCAGCCAGCTGAGGGGTGGCGACCTGGGGGACCTGCACGTTAGCAATGGTGTTCAGCTCAGGAAGGCCGGGAACCAGTACGGCGGCCACGGTAATCCGCGCCGTGGCGTTGGGGATAGGCATGGGCGCCACCAGCGACGGCGCCGAAAGCTGCGGCAGGGTAGCGGCTGGTGTAAGGCTGGCCAGTTCTCCCGCTTTGGCGACGGAGGCGGCCAGCGCCTGCGCGGCCTGCGCTGCGGCCGGCGCATGCCGGTCTATCCCTATTGCGGCCCCGTCGGACACGAATTCGCCCATGCCCATAAAAACGCGGCTTGGCGACTTGATGCCTAGCTTTTCCTTGAACCAGCCAATGACGCCGGCGCCCATGTTGGAGATCGCCTCCTTCACGGCGCCGGCGGCGTTGGTGATGCCCTTCACCAATCCCTGCATGAGCATGCCGCCGAGGTCTGAGAATTTCGCAGGAATTTCCAGACCCAGAGCTTGTAAGCCGGAGCTGATGGCGCTGGATACAAGTGCGAGGGGCGACCACTCGGCCAGCAGCTTGCCGACAGCACCAATCCCTGCGCTGACCGTCGCGCTGACCCCTGCCCATGTCTCGGTAAAGAAGCCGCCGATGCCGGCAAACGCTGACCGGATGAACCCCATGGGATTCCAGCTTTGCAGGACGGACGACACGCCGGCCACGGCGGTATCAAAGGTGCTGCGGATGGACGCCCAAAGTCCTGAGAAAAACTCCATGGTCCCTGTAAAGGTGGCCCGAATCGTCGCCAATGGGTTCCAGGTTCGCAGGAAGCCAGTAATGCCATTCACAGCAGACGTGAACGCGCCTCGAACGCGCTCCCATAGCCCCTGGAAAAAGGCGCTGATCGGCTCCCAATATTTGTAGATCGCGAACGCGGCCAGCCCAATGGCGGTGACGGCCAGGCCGATGGGATTTGCCATCAGGATGCGGCCAAGGAGAAAGACTGCGCGGGCTACGCCACCAATGCCCTTACGGGCCAGGTTCAGCAGCACGCCCAGTAGTCCGCCGCCTTGGATTCCAAGCATGGTGAACGCATAGCGAACAATTACAAATGGCCCGAGGATGCTGGCCAGGGTCAGCGTCAGCGCGCCCAAGCCGGCCACCAGCGCAGCGACACCGGCCGCCGCCGCCGTCAAACCGCTGGCCAATTTCGGATTTGCCACCGCCCAGGCCTTCACTTTTCCGATGGTGTCCGCTAATCCCTTGACCATCGTACGCAGCGGCCCATCGTGCTGTTCGTAAATCTGGATGCCCAGGTCTTCCCAGGCGCTGGACAGCTCGTCCAGAGATCCGCGCATGTTGTCCGCCATCGTGCCGGCGGTCTTATCGGCCTCGCCCGCCGCCTGCCGCAGCACTTGGATGAACTTTTGCAGCTCGCCGCTACCGGCCTGAGCTACCAGCACCTGTAGGCCGCTAAAGGCCTCCTCGCCCGCGATGTGCTTGAAGATGCCGGCGCGCTCGGCGTTGCCCATCTTGGCGGTTTTTTTGTGCAACTCTTCCAGAATGGCGGGCAGCTCGCGAAGGTTGCCTTGTGCGTCCTTCGTCTGGATGCTGAGGCTTTCCAAAGCGTCGGCCGCTGCCTTCGGTGGGGCTGCAAGTCGTCCCAGGATCGCGCGCAGTGCCGTGCCACCCATGCTGCCCTGAATGCCGGCATCGCCCAGCTTACCGGCCATGGCCGCGACGGTCTCAATGTCCTGGCCTACGCCGGCGGCGACCGGCGCGACGTATTTCATGGTCTCGCCCAGCATGTAGAGGCTGGTATTCGACCGAGTGAATGCGCCCACCAGCACATCCCCCACGCGGCCCATTTGCTCCGCCGGCAGGTTGAAACCGGTCAGGATGTTGGACCCAATGTCGGCAGTCTGGGCGAGGTCGGTATCTCCCGCCTTCGCCAGCGACAACATACCGGGCATGGCGGCGAGGATGGCTTTCGGGTTGAAGCCGGCCATCGCAAGGAAGCCTTGCGCGTCGGCAGCTTGGCCAGCGGAGAACATCGTGTCGGCGCCGAGGTCGCGGGCCTGCTTGCGCAACGCCTGCATCGCCTCGCTCATCTTGTCCAGCCGAGCAAGAGCCTGCACTTTGCTCATCGCCGCATCGAAGTCAACGCCGGGCAAAAGGAATTTCGTTTCTGCGTAGAGCGCGCCACCTCCAGCGGCCAAGCCGCCGGCGCCCAGGCCAGCCATTGCGCCGGCAGCGGATCGGCCCGCGTTATACCGGTCCTTCGCGGCGCCCAGGCGCTGCTGGTGAGACGCGGAAGCCTTCAGCTTCTGCATCTGTCGATCAAGCGCCGCGTTGGTCTGGTCGATGCGCTGCCGTAGCCCTTGCTCATCTCGCGAAAGGTTGCTTGCCGACACGCCGGTCGTGCTGAGGCTGGTTCGCAGCCGTTGCAGCTCTATGGACTGTTCGGAGTGTTTGGCCTTGAGCTGCTGGGCTGCTCGTACTGCGCTGTTGAATTCACGTGTCATGGCCCGCGTGGGGCTGGCGGTTGCCTGCATCTGCTGGGCGAGGGTGGCCACGCGCTGCTGCGCCGCCGACATTTCCGCGCGGGTCGATTGCAGGCCGCGCGATAGTTCGCGGAACCTGCCTACGTCGCGCTGCGCGCTGTTCAGCGCTTTGAGCTTGTCTCGAAGCTCCACCACGCCGGCGGCGGACGTGGCAGAGGCTTGCTTTACTTTCTTGAGCGGCCCGGACAGCTTGTCCTGCATCGCCGCGATGACGCGCAGTTGAAGCGTCTTGTCCATCGGTATCTACTCCGGTTGGTAGCGAACGCGTGCGCGTTCGCGCCATTGGGCCAGTTCATCCAGCGATAGGCCGTCCATGTAGTCCGGGTCCCAGTGGAACACCAGCGCCAGGTCGGCCATCGCGTCCTCTACGCAGTTTGGAGCGCCGCGCGTTCCGCCTTCGTCATGAAAAAAGAGGCAACCGCGGCGCCCAGGGCCAGCAGGTCGGCCGGCTCCAGATTGGCGACTTCGGGCGCCGAAATCATCGGGTCCGTGACGCGGGGCAGCACGGTTTGCAGGGACGCCACGTCCAACTGCACCAGGTTGACAAGGCTGGTGCCGCGCAGCGCGCCCGCCTTGGGCCTGCGCACGGTGATGATGTGGATGTCCTGCCCGCCGCGCTTGATCGGGCTTTCGAGCGTCACGCTTTGCGTGGTGCCGTCGTTCCCGTCGAGGGCGGCGGCCGGATGCGCTGGGGCGGCAATGGCGAGAGATTGGTCTTGGTCTTGGGATTTCATGGTGTTCTCGGTTGGGGGTTACATGCCGATGGCGCGGCGGACGGCTTCTTGTGTGTCAACGCTGCCGATCATGTGAACGAGGTTGAAGATGTCGATTTCAACCACGGTTTCGCCGTTGATCGTTTCCTTGTAGTAGGTGCAGTTGGTGGAAATCTTCCATTCCGTGTCGTCGCCCACCTTCGATTCACCCCGGTCAACTTCGGAATGCCGACCGCGCACGACGATTTCCACCGCATCAACCTCTTCGGTGTCATCGCGTTGGTAGGCCTGCGCGAACCGCAATTGAACGCCGTCAACGCCGACCGCGCCGACTTGCTGAAGCACTTGCTTCATGTAGCCGCCAATGGTCCATTCCATCTTGAGCGCGTCGTCATCCAGGCCGAAGTCGGCATGAGCGGCGCCGCCCATGCCGCCGCCGCGCCATGCTTCCTGCTTGCGGGTCAGTTTCGGCGGGGTGACTGCGGCAACGACGCCGATATAGCTGCGGCCGTCGTTGAAGAGATTCATGTTCTTGAGCTTAGAGGGCATGCCCATGATGATGGCTCCGGTGATTCGTAATGAATAGAGACGGCCGCGCGCTGCGGCCGCGATGCGTTAGGCCGCGATGCGCTTGGCGAAGTCCACCAGATAGCGGTCGGTAATGCGCTGGCGGAAAATGATGTTCTCGGCGGGCGGAACGGGCGTGTAGTCGTAGTCGATCCAGAACTGCCCGGACTTGAGCGTTTCCTTGGTGTTGGGTTCGCTGTCCCACCACGCGCTGCCGTCGATGATGTAGCCCAGGTTCTTGAGCGTGCGGAATTTGCTGTTGATGCCTTCGATGATGTCGCGAATCAGCGAGGGATGCAGCGGCTGATCGACGGCCCACATATGGCCCTCTGCCACCGTGTCTGCCACCACTTGGGCGGTGCGCGTGTAGTTCTCGAACTGGTACAGGCTTTGCGGTCCCGCGCAGGTGCGGCTTCCCCAGAAGCGGAAACCCGTCTTGTTGATCAGCGTGGTGATGTCCTTGCTGTTCAGGTAGCCCGCATCGGTCGCCGGGTCTTGCAAGTCCCAGAAAACATCCTTGCTGATACCCGTCACGCCGTTGACGGGGATGTTGGACAGCGTCTTGTGCCAACCGATATCCGTGTCGATCTTGGCGCGCAGACCCAGCGCAGCAGCCGAAGCCACAATGCGCGCTTCGCTGTTCGTGCGCGTATCCCAGCCTACGAAGTCCGGCCAGATCAGCATCAGTTCCCGCTGACCGAACGTTTCACGGAAGGCAGCCACTTCTTCCATGGTGGCCATGTCGGGAACGCTGCCGTACGCGAAGCCGCGCAGCTTTTGCGCGGTGCTGGCCAGCTCGGCCAGGACGCCGGCGGACTCCAGGCCCGGGGCGCCCAAGATTCGCGGCTTGATCAGCGGGCCTTTGCTTTGCGCCGCCAGCAGCGCCCGGATGCCGGTATAGCGGCCGTTCGTATCGGTGCCGCCGATCACGTTGGATTGCGTTTCGGCCGGCGTCGCGCCTTCGGCAACGCGGACAATGACCGTAGCCGGGTTGATTTGGGCGCCGATGGCTTCCAGCGTACGCGCAAGCGTGCCTTTGGTGCCGGCCTTGCCGGCGGCCGCGCTGATGTTGGTCGCCAGCACGGGCGTGTTGAGCGGAAACGTTTTCGGGTCGGCGTCTTCGGCCGTGGCCACAAAGCCCACGGTAGCCGTGGACGGGGTGCGAAGCGGGCGCGTGCCGTCGTCTACTTCAATGACGCGTACGCCGTGGTGATAGTCCTCAGCCATTGAGATTTTCTCCGATAGATGCGCCAGGGCGGCGCTGGACCTTGTTGAATACAGCGGCCAGTTTGCGGGCTGATGCTCGCGCGCGCACGGAGGGCTTGTTGTCGGAGGCCGGCAAACAAAAAGCCCCGCAATGCGGGGCATGGGTGGAAGGACTACGCGGCGTCACGCCGGGGTATCTGGCCAAGGCATTTCATGATCGGCCGGGTTTACTCTGGTCAGCTCGATGCGGTAGAGCTTCCAACGCTGCAAACGCGCCCGTTCATCTTCGGTGGCAATGCCCAAGTCTTCAGCATCCTGCAACGGTGTGATCACCTCGCCTGCGGCAATCAATAAACTGGTCTTTGTCTCTGCACGCTGGCGCTTCGTTGCGGCGGCGAACAGTTGCGCGTCTTCTTCCCAGGCCGTGCCGGTCCAGATGCTCCATTCGTTCGGGCGCGGGGAGAGTGTCAGCCATTCCGGGTAAGGTCCGATACCGTCATATTCCTGGCCGTCGTGAACTGCTCCGAGCTGGTAGGGCTGACCATCTCGTGTCCTGTAGAGCGCCACTGCACGCAGATCCTCAACGCTGTCCCAGCCGCCGCTCTCGGCGGGCATGTACAGACGCCCCGGTTGTACCGGGGAGGGCGGAGCGATCTCTACGGCGTTGCCGGGTATCAGGTATACCCCGGGCTCCAGCGGAGAGGCATCGGCCATGACGGGGCCGACGAAGAACCCCCTATGGTCCAGTTGAGATACAAGCCTCTGCGCCGGGAAAGTCCCGGCTTCTTCGCCAATGGTGATGTTGTCATTCTGCATTCTTTTGGCTCCGTTCAGAATTTGATACATGCCAGCAGTGCGACGTTTCGCGGCCGGGCTTCGGTGCCACCGTCGGACTGAATAGTGATGCCGGTTTTGCTGCTGACAGTAACGGGGGTATGGGGATCGTCTACCGAAAAGTGGCTTTCGTTGCCTGTGCCGCGGTCCTCGTCAAAGATATTGCGCGGCACCTGATAATTGAGTTGATGGGTGTGTCCCGGATCGGTAACGCCGTGAACGTGCGCGAGGTTTTGGCTTGCCTGCCAGGAACCAAGAGTTCGGCCGGTATCTGCATCACGCCCATCAGCAAGCCCGCGTACAAACTCGCCCCGCAGGTCAGGCAAGTTAAACGTGGTGCTGCCATTGCCCGCGCCATAGATTGTCCCAATCGCGCTGAAAAGGTCGGCGTAGGCCGCGCGTGAGACGGCTGCGCCATTGGCCTTCACCCATCCCGGCGGCGCGGTTGGGGATGCAAAAAAGCTGACTGAGCCAGTGAGCGCATCGGAGGTCAGAACCTCTCTCCACTTTGACCAGATGTCGCGGTAGCAGGCGCGTGTAAATAATGCAGCCGTGTTGTACGTGGTGTAGAGCTGGGAGGTGATGTCGTTTCCGCCCGAGATCACAAGCAGCGTACCGGCAACCCCAACGGGATAGTTCCTGTCTACCGTTGCATTTGCGCTGAGTGGCTGCCCATGCAGGCCTGGAACCTTCACAGTATCGAGGTTGGCTGTGCCAAGCGCGTTCAATGCGCCCAGCCCGAACGCGCTTCCCACCGTCAGAATTCGACCCGTCGTCGTGTCGTTAGCCCCGGTCTGCACATTCAGATTTTGCTCAGTCAGCTGCTTTTGCCATTTCGCCCAAACTGTGCTGCCCGCATCGCCACCGCCGAACCGGATCCACGAAGTGTCAGATACGAATAGCTCTTGCACGACACTTACCCCGCCGGGCAAGCTGCGGCGGGACACCCGCAATTGCCCGACGTAGGCGATTGCGGCAGCGCCAAGTGGGCCGTTAGCCATCGCCTTATCAATGGTGACAAGAACGTTGGCGCCATCGATAGCATTGAAGTCTGAAGCGAAACCGTAGGCGGTCATGCCCGGAGCCACTCCGCCCAGGCCAAAGGCTCCAGCCAGGAGGATGCGGCCGGCGGTCGCATCCGTCGCGCTGGTCTGCGTGTCAAGCGCGTGCGAATGGCTTGTGCTCTGGACCGCGTTGGAAGTCGTGGCCGTCAGGGTGGCGGGAGTGCCGAGCGTGAGTGTGCGATTCGTGGCGAGCGTTCCGCCACCCGTCAGACCGTTTCCGGCGGTCAAGATCAACCCTGCATTGGCCTTTTGAACAAGTGCGTCTTGCAGACCGGCCACATTGACGACATCGCTTCGGGCAAAAGCCAGATTGCCGCTGGACAGCGTCACTGACACCGTATCGAACGTGGTCACCGGTTCCACTTTCCAGCCGGTACCCCAGGCGTCCACCGTGGCGCCCGGGGTGTTGTACTTCGCCATGATTTCAGCGACGGTGAGCGTTAGATAGGCCCACGTTTTATTCAACTCGCCGACCCAGATGCAAACCCGGCCGTCTGCGTCCGATCCAAAGCGGATAGGCAGATCGGACACCGGGGAACCTGCCAGAACCGTAGCGGTGCAACGCGCCCATGCCTTGGTGGTCTGCACGTAGCCTTGAATGAGGATGGAGACCGGGGGATTAACCGCGTCGTACTCGAACAGGTCCACGCGCAGGCGAATCATCGAATTGAGGCCGACCGCGACAGGCGGCAGTGTGATCTTCATCGCCCCAGTTAGGGAAGCCACGTGTCCCGCATATCCCGCACCGTCAGGTAATAGGACGTGAGCCGTTTGTGCCGAATTGGTATTCGCGCCGTATTGGCTGCCGATGGTTGCGCCGTTCCCAAGCAAGAGCGGGCCGGACAGCCGGCCGCCAGTTCGCGACAGGGCTTCAATGTCCTCCAGCACCTGCGCCGGTGTGCGCGGGGTCATGGAATTGGCGCCCGCGCCAGCGAGGTACGAGCCGGCCGGAACCGTGGCTAGGCCCGTGCCCCCGCGCGGGACGGGAAGTATGCCGGCGGTCGCCTTGGAAACGTCCAGAGCCGTGACGTTCAGCGCGACATTCGCGGAGCCATCGAAATTGACGCCTGCGGCGGTGGCGCCGCCCGTAATCGAGAACTGGCGTGCAGCGGCAAGCTTTGTTGCCGTCGCAGCATTTCCCACTGCGACCTTGCCTAGGACCGTGACACGGCCTTTGGCGTCCACGGTGATGACGGGAATTTCATTAGCGCCGCCCGCCGTGCCTGCCGAGACCCCAGACGCGGCAAGCGTAAGCACGGCCGAAACGTTCTTAGTGCCGTCGAAGGCCGTTGATGCAGTTGCGTCGCCGGTGAGGGCAATCGTGCGCGCGGTGGCCAGCTTGGCGGCGGCAACTGCGGTGCCGGTCTTGTCCAGCTTGAGCGCCAGGCCGTCATCGACATACTTGCGCGTTGCCAGTACAACCGCCGGATCAATTTTCAGCTCGAAGTTTGTCGCGCTGCTGACCATCAGGACCATGCGGATAACCTGCGTCCGGCCGGAGCCTTCAGCCAGCAACGGCTTGTACGTGGGCGGGCAGTTCGCCACGGCAACCAGCGCGCCGGTCTCGTCGTGCAGGCCCAGCGTGCGTATCCAGTTGCCCCCTTCGTTTTCAGGAATCACCTGTTCGGCGATCAACCAGTTCGGGTTTGCGGGGTCAGTGGATAGTTGATTGAGGGGCTTGCGTCGCCATTCGCCGATCACGGCGGTTTGCAGACGGTCAGGAGTCGGGACAGCGCCGCCGCCATCGCCCACGGAAAGGCTCGTGATCTTAAGGGGGATGCCCAGCGCGTGCGCCTGCGCCTCGCGCTCTTCGCCGTACTTGGTCAGGATTCCGAAATAGGTAGCGCTCATGGGTATACCGTCATCGTGTCTATGGTGTGATCGCGGAGGCCGTAGCCCATCCAAACGCGCGTTTCGATGGTCTCGGGGATGTAGGGGTAAACGGTCAAGGTGTCGCCGTCATAGGAGGCGATACCGAAATTCACTTGCGTGCGGACTTCTGCAGCAATCGCGAGGCCGATAAGGTGCTGGCTCAGGCGCTTGGCGTCTTCAATCAAGCGTTCCAGTTCCAGATACATCGCCTCGTCAATGCCGGTTTCCAGCACGCCGATAGTCAGTCGGAACGTTCCGCGCCGGCCCTCGGGCTGCATCTGGAACCACTCGGTCACGTTCAGCAGATACCCCAGCGGCTCCACCACGCGTCGCAGTGCGCCGATGGTGCCCTTGCGCTTGTGGACGAAGAAGGAGTTGCGCAGGGCCTTGCGTTTTGCCTCCACGGGCCAAGCGTCGTCCCAGCGATCCACGGAGCGCTCCCACGCCAGCCACGTAAGCAGATGGGGCGGGCAATCAGCAGCGCGCCGGATGCTGCGAATGGGCAGCGGAACATCCTCGATATCGGCGCAGGCAACTGAAAGATTGCGTTCCAGAGGTGTGGAACCGGGCGGGACTAGCGCGCGCTTATTAGCCATTGCCGGTATCGCCCGCAACATCGACGGATACGGCGATGCAGGTTCCCGCTTCTGTCGGCTGCAACAGGATGTCGGCGGCGGGTTCGTGCAGTACCAGGTGGTCTACCCCCTCGACGTGCAGGGCGGCGATCAGCGCGGAGCGCCAGACAGAAATGCCCTGGCGCCGTGGGCGGTTCACAAAGGCGCTGATAGATGCATTGGCGGTGGCAGTGGCCACACTGCGGCCCGGGCCTTGGCCTTTAAGGTGAAGTGTGGCGCGCACGTTGTACCGACGGATGACGGAGGATTTCACGGCGACGCGATCCCCCATAGGGCGAATGTCGTCGTCATTAAGTGCGAGGCGAGTGGCAGCAAGAATGGTCTCGCTCGCGGTGCCGTCGCCTTCCCGCGAAAGGATCGACACCAATACGTCGCAGGGGTCGGGGCTGATGGCGCTTGCATCCGCGATTTGTCCATGCGCAGACCGCGCATGGAATTCGTACGCGCCACGCGGCCCAGCCGTCGAGAGACCTTCCCAGGCGAGTTGAGCGCGGTCGCGCAGCTCGTCATCAGATTCCATGACGGCTTCGATGGGCGGCGATGCGGTCAGGTCTTCGGCGCGGATGGTCAGACGCTGCACGCCGTATTCGGCGGCGATGTTCTCCAGGTCCGCGCCTTTCGCGAAGGCCAGGAGGACGGCGCGGGCGGCTTCGTTGACGCGCTGCCGGAGGATCAGTTCCCGTTCGGCGTTCTCCTCCAGCTGAATGGTCAGCGGTTCCGATTCGAGCGCGAGCGTTTTGGTGACTGCATCGCGGTCTTCGGCCGCAAACAGCGCAATGATGCGCGCCTTGCGCGTTTCAAGGATCCGTTCGTAGTCCAGTTGCTCCACCACGTCGGGCGGCGGCAGTAGGGATAGGTCGATCGTGTTGGACGTGGCCATGCTATGCACCGATGCGGGTGGAGAGGGAGACCGGGCGCACTTCGTTGTCTATCAAGGCTTCGCCGGACAGTTCGAAAATCAGGACGCCAGGGGTAGCTGCATCCGCCTGCGCGCTAATGGTGCGTAGCGTTAGCCGCGGCTCCCAGGCAAGCAGGGCGGTGGCCGCTGCGGCGTAGAGCTGCAATAGCGTCGCGGCGTTGGCCGGGGCGTCTACCAGGTCAGGCGCCACAGAGCCGAAGGCACGCCGGCGAACGCGCGTACCGACCGAAGTTCCAATGATCTTGCCCACCGATTGGCTCAGATGGTCCGCACCCGTGATACGCCGGCCAGTCTTGGCGTTCATTCCCAGATAGCTCATTTGGTCGGCTCGTCGGTTTCACCGCCCAGGCTGCGCACTCGGTGCGTGTGAGTCTCCAGCACTACGCCGTTGGACGACAGTTCCCCGTCGCGCTGAATGATGTCGCCGCTGATGACTGTCCGATTTCCCTTTCCGTTCTTACCGGACATGCCCGCCTGATAGGACAGCTGGCCCGTGACGGTCACATTGCCATCCAGGGTGATGTCGGGGCAGTGCAGGACAGCGGACTCGCTGGCGTCCGCGCTGATGGTCTTGATTCCGGTCGCGGTCAGAGCGCCGGCCTGGTGGTCGTAGGTGATGCGCGCACCGTCGGGATACAGGCGAACGTGTTCACTGGCGCTGTTCGACGGGGCGGGAATTGCGTTCGAGTTCAGGCCGGTGACAACGATGCCGGCGGCGGTATCGCCGCCCGGGCATAGCACCAGTACCTGTTCGCCCTGCGTCGGGGGATCCCAAGTCGTTGACGTGCCGGCGCGAAGAGCCAGGAATTGCAACCAGTCGGTCGTCAGCGCGCCGGTGGACACGCGGACCTTTGCTGGCTGGCTGGAAAGATCAACCTGCGCGATGGTGCCGACGCGGATAAGGTTGGTCAGCAGGCGGAAGAGTTCGGCTAGTTCGTGCATGCGGCCATGTTGCCGCGCCGCCTTCGCGCGCGCACGAAGCTGGTGTTGTTGCTCGGCCTGCTACAGCCCGCGACCTGCCAGGAAGTCGGCCAGCGTATCCAGAACGCGTTCGCGGCTTTCCTTGGAGAAGCCAAGCAGACGCCGGACGGGATAGCGCACGTCGGGCGCGCCCGGAGCCGCCCGGTCCTTTAGCCCGCGTTGATGGACCCAGGCGATACGCGAGGCACGCCCCTTAAAGCCCACCGTTGCCGCATCGTCGGTCACGCCAGCGCGCAGGTGGTGCGTGGTGCGCAGACGCGCAAACATCTTGCGGCGGATCGCGCCTTTTTTGCCGCGCAAGTTCTTGCGGGCTTTGCGGGGGGTGAAGCGCTGGCCGTCCGGGTCTACCTGCGCTCCGATGCGCAGGCTTTCTTCGCGTCTCAGGACTTGCGCGATCCGCAGATTTGCCTTGCGCAGCTCGGCCGGCTCCAGGCGCGCCAGAAGGCCAGCGGCCCAATCCTGCACGTCCAGAAAGTCCGCGCTCATCGCTGGATGGCCCAGCCGGGATAGGGCAGGACGCCGATTTCTTCGCCGTTGCGGCAGACGCTGCGCGCGGGCGCTTGCGGGTCCGGGAATAGGTCGGGGTGGGCAGGCTCGGGCGCATGGGTCACGTCGATCCGTTCGCCGGCAGCGTCCAGTCTCGCAATGACACTCTCGGTCAACTGGAGCTTGATGCTCAGGTCGAACGTGTCGTTTGTGATGATTTCGACTTCAAACGCGATGGCCTGCTTGCGCCTTTCAGGGTTCTCCAGCACATCCGGCTGATGCACGCGCAACCACGCCAGAATCGGAACCATGATGCTGGCCGGGTCGCCGGAAAAATCCTCGATGACCAGGTTCAGGGTATAGGCATATTGATGCGAGAGGCCGCCCGTGGCGATGGTCCCTATTGCGCCAGCGTCGATGAAAACGTGCAGCTTTTCCGGGTCACGCCGCAGGTATGGGTTTGCTTCGGTGATGTAGGCCCGCAGCTCAGTGGCTTTGCGCATTTCGCTCCCTCGCTTCGCACGCAATGACCGCGTCCACCTGGGCGGCGCAGATGGCCCAATCTGCCTCTACGCGATCAACCGCCGCGTTCAGGTCTTCATTGCGGGCCGGCCGGTTCGCTGACAGCACGCACGGGACGACGGGTGCGCACGTATTCGGCATAGCCGTCGGCGCCGGTGATCGCGGGGCGTTCCCGCATCCTTGCAACAGGCTCAGGCAGCACGCCATCAGCCCAGCGGCGATACTCTTCGTTTTCACGTTTCAATTCCTCGATGTCAGAGCGGCGCGATTCCAGGTCGCTGCGAAATCCTTCTTGCGTCGCCGCCAGCCGGCGCAAGTCGTCCTTGCCCTGCTGAATGCCCGCCGTGACTTTGCTCATGGCTGCATCCTGGGCGTCCAGGCGTTCGCCGTACGTGGTTAGGGTGGTGGCCTGGGCGGCGATGGTGCCGCGCTGGTGCCAGATGCCCAGGGCCAGCAGGGCGCAGACGGCATAGGGCGCGACGCGCAGAATCCATGCGCTCATGCGGCCACCTGTTCGGCTTGGGCTGCAAACCGTTCATACGCGCGCGCCAGCTTCACGTCATAGAGGTTTTCCGCGTAGGCAGGGCCGTTGTACCCACGCGCGAACGCGGCCCACTTTCGGCCGATCAGCGCCTTGTGCAACGCAGGGTCGGCTTCGATGAATTTCACGAATGCTGTGAGCTGCGCGCCTTCGCTTTCCTGCTGGGAGGCAACGAAGGCTTCGACGCTTTCATACCCCAGGGCTTGCCAGTGATAGCCCATGATTTGGAATGCGCCCCAACTGGTCGCTTCCAACGCGGCGGCGCGGCAGACCTGCGCAGCGCTGGCAAGGCGGGCGTGTTCGGCGGCACCGCCAGCGTAGCCGCCGCGCTTGGGATTGACGATCCCGGGGAAGCGGAGGGCGTGCGGCGCAGGGTCTACGCCATGCGTCTGGAGGCGCGTGTAAAACACATGGCGCTCAAAGAGGATGGAGACGCGGCCATCTGGAAGGAACCCGCTTCCGTTGGACTCCACCGCGTTGACCGCCTTGATGCTGGCCAGGGGAACGCCCAACTGTTTGGCGGCGGCGACGAGATCGGATTCCCGCATCAGCTTGGACGTGTCCTGGCCCCATAGGGCGGCGCGGGTCTTGACTCCCACCTTGCCATCCACGATAAGTCCGCGTGCCGCCTGTAGGGCGCGTACGGCGCCTTCCGTGGCATCGTCAAACTCGGCTGTCACTTCCAAGCGATAGCCCGCATTGTTGAGCTGCGTTTGTAGTGCGCTTACCGTGAGGCCAAGGGCGCCGGATTTCAGGATTTCACTCACGTTGCTTGCTCCGAAAGAAGATGGCCAGGTTGCCCCGAATCGCGTAGGTGATCGCGCAGACCGCGCCGGCGGTGATCAGCTCAAGCAATCCAGGCGGGCCGGACGTGGAAAGGGCGACCGCCAGGGCGCGGCAGAACAGCGCGGCGATGGCGATGGATGCCATGAAGGAAATGTTCGGCCGGTGGCGCGCGCCATTCGGGCGGTACCAAAGGAGGCGGGCGCCGGCCAGGACGTAAAGCAGGACGCATGCCACGGCCAGAGGGGTAAGCGTCAGCGCGGTGGTGTTCATGGCTTGCCCCCGCCGCCGGCCATCCGAATGATGATCGCCTTCAGGTCGAAATCTGGCGCCATGGCCAGCAGCTTGAGCGCGATGGGGACAATGATCAGCGCTCCCAGCAGCGCAGGCAGGAACGATTGCTTGGCCCACTCGCGCGCGATGAATTCGCCGGCGCCACCATAGCCACACAGGGCCGACAGCAGGAAGGATAAAAAGCGTTTCCAGGCGCTCAGATCCTTTTTGGTGCTGGCGACCAGGGCCGCACCGATGACGGCGCCAAAGGCGGCGTTAGCGTCGATGTAGGGCAGCACCTGGGCTAGAACCAGCCCGGATGTTGCGGTGGTCGCCGCAGCGGTCGCGGTGACGGTGGAGGGTTCGGCCATGAAGTTCAGTCCCAGAGGTTGACGGTCGGGACCGTCGAAGGTTCGGATACCGGCTCGGGGAGATTCACGGCGAGGCCGTGCGGCAGGATGGGGCCGTGGTCCGCAAGTCCGGGGTTCAGTTCAAAGGTTTGTTCCACCACGCCGCGCGTGGTGCGCAGGTAGCGCCAGCACAACGCGTCTACGGTGTCACCCTGCATTGCGCGGACCAGCATCAAATCAGCTCCACCACGTTGCGCGGGCGGCCCTGCACGTCGGCGGTGGACCAGCGGGCATTGCGCCGATGCTCGTCCGGCGCGTCGGCCAGCCATTCGATACGCTTCTGTCCGGTACCCGTGGTGTCGTAGTCAGCCATGCGCTCAATCAGGTCTGCTTTGACGAGGCTGTACACGGCGCGCACATAGGCCAGCGTTCGCCGCGACTGTCCGTCGATCAAGTCGCCGGTGGCCACGCTTGCCAGGGTGGTGCTGCCCTGGGTGCGCATGGCTTCCTTCCATGCCGCCAGATCGCCGCCCACTTCCACGATGGCGCCCAGCAGGGCGTGCCGTAGGCGGGCATCGGTGATGGTGCCATCCAGGCGGAGCGTGTCGCGGACTTCCCTCATGTCGAAGTCGGGGAAAAAACCGTCGTTCTTGATGACGTTGGCCGGGGTCTTGGGCGGGGTCGGGGCAGTAGCGATAAAGCTCATAGCGGAGTCCTGTGGGGTCGGCGGTGGGCGGGCGTCGGGTTGCTCAGGGAGCCACCGTCAGCCCGCGCCGCCGTGCGCTTGGGGGCACTCGGTTAGCCGGCCTTGCCGGCGTTCTTGATCTTGCGTTCCAGTTGTTCAATGAGCTTCTTGGCCCCGATGCCGGAAAACAGGTCTACCGCACGCTTGAGCTGCGCGACCGCAGCCCGTGCCATCTCCAGGCGTTGCCCGTCCAGCGTGTCGCCGGCCTGTAGCGCCAGCGTCTTGCCCAGAGCGAAATGCAGCTTGGCGCGGGCTTGGTCGGGGGCATCGTGGCCGTCCACCAGAACTGCGACCCGTTGCAGAATTGCCATAGCGGCATCTGCGTCAGCAACAGCGCCGCCGGCGACGGCGCCCGCCACTTCGTCCAGCAAGAGGGTGGCGGCGTTGCGTTTCAGGCGCTCCGGCAACGGCAGGTCGTGGCGCATGACGTAGGCCGCGATTTCAAGGCCTCGCTCAAACAACCCCGCGTCGATATGCCAAAGCATGAGCGTGGCGACTACCTCATCCGGCTGGCCGGAGTCGCCCTCCAAAACGCCCGTGATGTAGGCCTGATACTCGGGCAGCAGCTCGCGCTTGACTGAAATCTTGCGTTCGACGGACTGAATGTCGTGCAGACGGCGCGCGTCCAGTGTCAGTTTGGCCATCATCTGGCCATAGATACCGCCCACCACGACGGGCGCGCCCTCGCTGGCCGCGCTCGTCTTGGCAGCCAGCACCCGCATGCGATGAAGCTGCGCAGGGCTGGCCATGGTTACGCCGCCGCCAGTTCGATGTTTTCGATCAGCGAAAGCAGGCCGAAATCTTCCACCACGTAGTCATCATTGGAGCTTTCGAACGTGTCGATGCGGTCCCGGCCCGGATTCTCAACCACATGCCGGCGACGCCCGCCGACTTGCCAGTACAGCGACAGGTTGTCCAGCGACGTGATCATGACCTTGCCGGCCGGGAAGAACGGCGCCTGCACTGCGGGCAGGCCGCCGACGCGCTTCTGGCTGATGATGATGTCGGCGGCGAGGGTGTCGGTCGCCTTGCTGTCCTGATTGACCAGCGGGAAATACTTATCGTGCATCAGGCCCCGGCCGACGATAGCCACAAGGCCAGGGTTTTCCTGGTGCCACGGGTCCAGCAGCTGGATGGCGTCATAGACCAGCGCATCAAGGTTCTTGTAATCGCCGTCCGTGCCGATTAGCACCTTGCCCGAGCCGGTCTTGCCTTCCGACATGACGCGTTCGGCCGCGCTTTCGCGAGCCTTCTGGAGCCAGCCCTTGTTCACGTCCTGGAGCATCGGGTTGGCGGAGGGATCCGTGTTCGCCGCAATGCTGGTGCCGTTAAAGCCGATCATGATGCGGTCGAGGGCTTGGCGCTGCACCAGCAGCTTAGCAATGCGAAGTTGAAAGTCGGGAAAGCGGCGCCATGCGTCGAGCTTCTCGTAACGGATGAACGAGTCGTAGTCGGTCTTGCGGCAGTGATAGCCGTTGTCGGCCAGCGTGGACAGGTCGCGCGGCTGTCGCTCCTTGGCCGTGGTGTCGGTACGCGAAGCGACCGGGCCGGAGAGATTCAGGCCCAGCTTTTCGCCCTGGAGTTCATCCACGCCGACCATGTTGATGCGGCCCAGGAACGACGAGCTTTCTTGCAGCGCGGTTTCGAGCTTTTGTTGTACCGACGGGATGACAGTGAAGGTCTTGCCAGCGTCTTCCGTGCCGTTGACCGTGGCGAGCTGGGCCAGGTAGGCATTGAATTTCTTGCGGGTTTCTTGGTGCATTGCGAATCCTGTATGCGAAAGAGGTTGATGCTGATGTTTGGGCTTAGAACTGCGTCAGCTGTTCGCCGGTGCCGCCCGTCGCCGGCGGGCGCTGGCGGAAGCTGTTCGGCGTCTTGTCGAGCGTTTCGCGCAGCTCTTGCAGGTCGGAGGCGCTGGCGGCGGTCTTTTTGAATTCGGCCAGCTCCGATGCGAGCTCCGCTACCTTGGTGGCCGTCGCGGTGTTTCCGGCGGTGTAAGCCGCCTGCAGATCGCTAAACAGTTGCGGCAGTTCTTGCAGGGCCTTCGCGGTGTCGCCCTGTTGGGGCTGCTGCTGTTGCTGCGGCTGCTGGGTGAAGCTGCGCAGCAATTCCGTCATGCGAGTAAAAATCGTGGCGGTAGGGTCCGGCGTCACGGCGGCCGGCGTATCCGAAAAGTCAAAGTTGGTTTCCAGTCCGCTCGTGAAGATGTTCTCGGGGTTTTGCTTGCGGGCGGCGTAGGGGTGGGCTGCCGGGTTCTTGGCGGCGAATTCCAGAATCGAAGTGCCCAGGCTGGCCGGGGAGTCGGTGACGGACAGGCCGATGAGTCCGCACTTGCCGGATTTGGCGAAATTCGGCTCGATCTCGATGGACGTGTAGATTTTCTGACGGGCCTTAGTCAGGGCCACCAGGTCCGGCGTGGGGTCGAGCTGGGCTTGCAGTTCCCGTTTGCCGTCTTTGTTGTCCTGAACGCGGACGGCCAACACGTCGCCATAGGCCTTGAAAGGGCCGTCAGGCAGGACGCCGCGGATGTGTTCCATCCAGATGCGTGCGCCGTAGTTTGCGCGGTTGTAGGTTGCGGCGATGTCGTCCAGCCAACTGCGTTCAATCACGCGGCCGTCAGTCGTTTGGCCTTCGGTGGCCACGGTGAACCATTTCATGGGTTGGTCTCGCTTCGTTTGTGGTGTTCGGGTGTTGCCATAGTGGCTCTGTGCCGGCACACGCTCAACGGCTTGAAGATGTCGCAGGCGTAGCCACACATACCGCCTTCACGCGCGCGCGGGAAACGTCGGCACGATGGCGGCATGTCTGAAATTGCACCGAACATCGACCCCCGGAAAGTTGCGCGTGACCTGTATTGGCAGGGGTGGCGCGTGTCGTCTATTGCGCGGCACATCGGCGAGAAGCGCACAACCGTGCAGAGCTGGAAGACGCGCGACAAGTGGGACGCGGCATCACCGCTGGAACGAGTGGAAACCGCCTTGGACGCGCGGCTTTGCATGCTGATCGCGAAGGACCAGAAGGACGGCCGAGACTTCAAAGAAATTGACTTGTTGGGGCGGCAGCTTGCGCACACGGCGCGCGTGCGCAAGTTCGACAGCGACGGCAAGGAATCAACGCTGAACCCCAATCTTGAGCGCCGCAACGCTGCCCCGAAGAGCCGGCCGGAGCGAAACGCGATCAGCGAGGCGCAGGCGGATCAGATCTCGAAGGCCTTCCGAGAGTCGCTATTCGATTATCAGAAGGTATGGCTGCGCAACGGGGACCAGCGCACGCGCATGATTCTGAAGTCACGTCAGATCGGGGCAACGTGGTACTTCGCTCGTGAGGCCCTGGATGACGCAATCCGGACAGGCCGCAATCAGATATTTCTGTCGGCGTCGAAGGCGCAGGCACACGTTTTCAAGCAGTACATCGTGCAGTTTGCCCGGGAGGCGGCCGACGTTGATTTGAAGGGTGATCCCATCGTGCTGCCCAACGGCGCGCATCTGTATTTTCTTGGGACGAACGCGCGGACGGCGCAGGGCTACCACGGGAATTTCTACTTTGATGAGTTCTTTTGGACGCCGAATTTCGCGGAGCTGAACAAGGTCGCCAGCGGGATGGCGCTGCATAAGAACTGGCGCAAGACCTATTTTTCTACCCCGTCCAGCATGGCGCACGAAGCCTATCCGCTGTGGACCGGAGAACTTTTCAACAAGCGGCGCGCGAAGCGCGAACAGGTAGCGATCGAACTCGCGCACGCAGTCCTGAAGAACGGGCACCGTTGCGATGATCGGCTATGGCGGCAAATCGTCACGATTCTGGATGCGGAGGCGGGCGGGTGCAACCTGTTCGACATCGACGAGCTGCGGCTTGAATACAGCCCTGACCAGTTCGAGAACCTGCTTATGTGCGGGTTCATCGACGACACCGCGTCCATCTTCCCCCTGGCCATGCTCCAGGGTTGCATGGTCGATTCGATGGTGGAATGGATCGACGTTCAGCAGTTTCTTTTGCGGCCCTATGGCTACAACCCGGTATTGATCGGCTACGACCCATCGCTTACCGGCGATTCGGCCGGTTGCGTTGTGCTGGCCGCGCCGCGCACGCCCGGCGGCAAGTTCCGGGTATTGGAGCGTCACCAGTGGCGCGGCATGGACTTTGCCGACCAGGCCAAGAAAATCAAGGAAATCACGGAGCGGTACGCCGTTGTCTACATCGGCATCGACGCTACCGGGATGGGCCAGGGGGTCTACCAACTGGTGAAGCAGTTTTTCCCGAACGCGCGTGCGTACGCCTATTCGCCCGAAGTGAAGTCGCGGCTTGTCCTGAAGGCGGGCGACGTGATCCGAAACAAGCGCTTGGAGTTTGACGCCGGCGCTACCGACCTAGCGCACTCGCTGATGTCGATTAGAAAGACGATGACCGCCAGCGGTAAGAGCGTGACCTACGACGCTGGGCGCGCTGCCGATACGGGCCATGCGGACCTCGCATGGGCACTTATGCACGCATTGGACTTTGAACCCTTGGAAGGCGCGACCGGCGCGAACCAGGGACTTGTGGAGATTTACGGATGAAACGAAAGAAGGCCCCGCGCGTGCAGCTCGCCGCCGCCGCTGCGGCGCAGACATCGGCGCCGGCGTCCGCCGGTATTGAGGCGTTTTCCTTTGGTGAACCGACACCGGTATTGGATAGGCGCGAGATTCTGGACTATCTGGAATGCTGGAAGAACGGGCGCTGGTATGAACCGCCCATCAATTTCGGAGGGCTGGCAAAGTCGTTCCGCGCAAGCCCTCATCACAGCTCGGCCATCTACTTCAAGGCCAATATTCTGGCTTCAACGCTGGAGCCAAATCACCTGTTTGGGCGCGAATCGTGCCGCAAGATGGCTCTCGATTTTCTGATCTTCGGCAACGCGCACGCGGAGCGACAGGACAGCGTGACCGGCAAGCTGCTTGGTGTGCGCCATGCCTTGGCCAAGTACACGCGGCGAGGGGTGGAGGACGATCAATATTTCTATGTGCCAAGCATCGGGCAGGAACACGAATTTGCGAAGGGGACCGTCGCCCATCTCATGCAGCCGGACATCAACCAGGAAATCTATGGCATGCCGGAATATCTGGCGGCGCTGAATTCAGCCTGGCTGAACGAATCCGCGACGTTGTTTCGGCGCAAGTACTACCAGAACGGCAGTCATGCGGGCTTCGTCATGTATGTGACGGACACCATCCAAGATGAAAGCTATGTGAACGGTATCCGCGATGCGTTGAAGAACTCGAAAGGCCCCGGCAACTTTCGCAACCTGTTCGTCTATGCCCCGGGTGGCAAGAAGGACGGCTTGCAGATCATCCCTGTAAGCGAGGTCGCCGCGCGTGATGACTTTTTCAACATCAAGAACATCAGCCGCGATGACATGCTAGCCGCGCATCGGGTGCCGCCCCAGCTCATGGGGCTGGTGCCCAGCAATAGCGGGGGCTTTGGTGCCATCCTGCCCGCCGCGCAGGTATTCGCGCGCAACGAGCTGGAACCCCTACAGGCGACGTTCCTAGGCTTGAACGAATGGCTCGGGCAGGAAGTGGTGAAGTTCCGGCCGTATGTGGTGCATACGGGCGAGAGCGAATAGTCCGCCCGACCTCATGACATGCCCCGCTTCGGCGGGGCTTTTTTTCGTCTGTACGCGGCGCCGTTGCTACCGCTCTTCGCCGCGCTTGCGCCCAGGCTTCACGGCGAGCGCTTCGTTCAAGCACGGTTCGCCCTGGACGTATTCCCGCAGCTCGGCCACGCGGTCAAGGATGTCTTGCCGATGGCGCAGGGTGCTGGCGCTTCTGAGTCCGGCTTCCAGGGCCACCAAGACGCGCTGTAGGCGCCATATCTCCCAAGCTAGGGCGCAGGCCTCGGCGGTGGGGTTTTGAGCGTAGAGCGCCCTTATACGGGCCGCAGGGAGAGGGGCGGGTGGCGGTCGGTCGAAGAAGTCCATAGGGGTGCCTCAAAGTACTGTATGAATATACAGCATTCGGGCCAGCGGAACCCCCTGGCGCGCAGTCTTCCCCCCTCCACGCCTGCCCGCTAAATGGCGCAAAAAAGACTCATCCATGCGTCACCCCTTAGCGCCAGCATTGGCGCGACTTATCGGGGGGTGATCGGTGGTTGCCATATGGCGCAGATCGACGCAGTACAGACGCACTTTGAACGACGGTCTATGACAATCCCAGGGAACGATGGGGCATGGCGGTTCCGGGGCAGAACGTTGGTGCTGTTGGCGCGGCCTGCCTGGGTCACAAATACACAAACTATCCTTGCTCTTCGGGGGGCTGGCTTTGCATTTGATCCTCGTCATCGGTGGATGACTCATCTGGATCGCGATAATTGTTCAAATATCGAGCTATCACGTCACCATGGCAAGCAAGCGGTTTGCAGTGACATCCTAGACGCAATCCTCTTAGTGCAAGCAGGGCCTTATGCTTCGAAGGGTCTGAAAGAATAGTATCTTTGAAATATTCCTCGTAGCGTTCGATTACTCGCTCACGAGTTTGATCGGTGCCGGGTATTATGGGGAAGGGATTGCCCCACGGGCCACTGCGTCCAATATAAATATCAAAGGCGTCGCCGGCATCCCTGTTCACGGCGCGAGTAACAAAAAAAGTTGATACTCGCAATGGAATTTTTTGGTTTCGGCCTTCCCAAATCAAATCATTTATGTCTTCGCCCGACCAAAAGCAAATGATGTGCGAGGCGGATGCTGCAAGGCGTCTGGCTTCAATTTTCGCACGGCATTTCGCATGCGAAATTTTTGTCTCCGTGAAACGCGGGTCATTTTTTACGAAGTCTCGTTCATCATTTACACTCGTAATTTTCTGCGGCGTTCTATTTGTCAGAACCTTCGCCACCACCTTCTCATAGCTCGCCTTGTTGGTAAAACCTGATGAGAAAGCTATAAGAAGGTGGCTGATTTCAGTCATCGCTATAGTAAGTGAGAAATTGAGGGTTTGCTTGTTGCGAAACTCGCTAAGTATTCTACCGCAAGACGGCGGTGGCAAAACGTTGCCTCATGTTCGCTACATAAGAGGCAGCCGGCCTCAAGGAGTTGCAGCGGGACGTTTCGCTCCGCGTTTCGCTTTGCTAATCCTTCGATATATTTCTCTGAGTAAGCTGCCCAATTCATCGCTCCGCTTCGGTACGTCTTGAGTAAATTTGGTTCTGGACAAAGCTCGCGAAGCTCTACGTAGTCGACATTCAGTATTTCTTTTAAAAAAAAACTTAGGTCCTGCTTTTTTGCGAACCCAGCAAGTTGAGAACTGTTGTTCGTTCTAACGTCATATAGGGTTCTGACGTTGGAATTTCTCAACAGGTTAAAGAATTCGGCGGCGCTTTTTTTTGTAAATCCAATTGTGAAGATGGTCATGATCAATAGCTTCTTATGATCTCGCTATATTGGGGGAACGAGTACACGCCGTTTACCTGTAACCAATATCCGGTCCGTTCGCCAACCGTATGAACCCGGGAGAGTCCAACGCGTAGATAAACGCGGTTTAATCCGTTTAAGATGGCGTTTACATCCCCTATGCTCATTTTCCTTTTTTCAGGATCTCCAACAAAGTCATAGAGGCCGAGGTCTGTTATTGAAAGAAAGGAATATTCAGCGCCGGATTGGTCGGTGAAATGAATGCGGATTCGACTTTCATTATATCCATCTTGAACGATACGGACGGTTCCGGCTCGAGGTTGGATCGTTATAATAGAACGTGCTGGGCGTTCGTCCACTTTTACGACTTTCTCCGTACTCGTGATGCCGAAGCCATCTCGAACGCTTTTAGAGAGGGATTTTTTCAACAGCCGTTCAAAATCTCCTGCGGAGAGTGGCCCTGTATTTTCTAGAGAGTTATGCAGCCGGTCCTCATGATGCGGGGCGCTAACTTGATTCGGAAGATGGAAATCTCCACGAACTACCATCCCGGGTAGTATGTTATTTTTCCTGCAATCATCATGAGACAAGTAGTCGGGGTGTGATGACGTTGGTACCATTGGTCGAATGCAGGTTTTTCCATCCAGTGTTAAGCCAGCAACACAGATCTTGTTGTCTTTTAGCTTAAACCGGGTCACGTCGGTAATAACGATTGTCTCCATTTTCCTCTCCTTAGATGCATGGTCCAGCGCTAGTCGCGCTTAGTTTCTTTATACATCAAAGTGTCACACTTTGTTCTGCAACTTGTTCTGCAACTGAGAGACCCGTGCGCAGAGGGGTAAGGAGGGGAGTTGGTGTGGGTACTTTTGCGGGTACTTGCAAGTATGTAAATAAAAATATACTTATATTTCAATGTATTGGGATTGAAGTTTGAAGGGCACCGTCTCCGCCAGATAAGCTTCGGCGCTGGCTTAGTACCAGCGTTGAAGATAAAAACCCCGCAATCGCGAAAGTGATTGCGGGGTTTTTTCATGGGCTTTTCATTCCAGCGCCGCCAACAACGCGCGGGCTTGCTCCACCACGTCGGCGTCATTCGGCCGGAAATCCATACGCGTGGCCTGCGGCAATTGCGTGTAGTGCGCGTGGCTGCTGCGGGCGTAGGCGGGGTCGTAGTGGCGGTCGATCAGTTCGCGCGCCAAGTCGATGCGGCGGCCTTCGTCCACCATCAACAGCCAGTTGTTGATCACCTCGCGGCTGTGCAAGCCCAGCAGGCGTTGCAGCTGTGCCTTCAACCAGTCAGGGTTTGCGAACAGTTCCGCGTAATCCTGTTGCAGGAAGGCGGCGCGGTCTTCGCGCGTGGAGACGACTTCGATGCAGGCGCCCTGGTGCATCGCTTGCAGCAGTGCGGGCGGCAGCGCCACCGACCCGATCTTGCGGCTTTCTGATTCCACGTAGACCGGCCGGCTGGCATCCAGTTCGCGCAGGCGCGTGGCCAGCAGCGTGTCGAATCGCTTCTGCGACGGTTGGGCGACGCCGGGCAGCGCGCCCAATAGCGATCCGCGATGCGATGCCAGCTGTTCCAGGTCCAGGGTCTGCGCGCCTGCTTGGTCCAGCGCGTTCAGCAGCCGCGTCTTGCCGCTGCCGGTGGGGCCGACCAGCACGACATAGCGCAATGCCGCAGGAAGCGTGTCCAGCGCCTCGAGCGTGGCGCTGCGGTAGCGCTTGTAGCCGCCGTCCAGTTGGCGCGCGCGCCAGCCGATCATGTTGAACATCACCGTCATCGAACCCGAGCGCTTGCCGCCGCGCCAGCAGTACACCAGCGGGCGCCAGCCTTGCGGGCGGTCCGCGAAGGTGGTTTCCAGGTGCCGCGCGATGTTGCGCGCGACGATGGCCGCGCCGGTACGCGAGGCTTCGAAGGGCGAGACCTGGCGGTACAAGGTGCCGACCTGCACGCGTTCTTCATTGCTGAGCACGGGCGCGTTGACGGCGCCGGGGATGTGGTCGTCGGCGTATTCGAGCGGCGAGCGCACGTCGATGATTTCGTCGAAGTCATCCAGCTTGTCTAGGCTGGCGAGCAGGTGTTTCACGTTAAAGGCCGTTGCGTTGATCGAGGGGGCGGAAAGCCGCCACTAGGATAGAGCTTTCCGGCGGCGGTGGCTTGGCGCACGGGTTGCTATCATCCTCCATCTTCCCTGCCTGCCCGGAATATGGAATTTTCTTTTAAATGGCCGTTGAGCAACGCGAGGGCGTGACGGTCGAACGGGTCGCGGAGATCTACGCGATGCTTACGCATGGCGCCGGCGTGGCGCAAACCTAGGAGCTGCCCTTGAAGCCCAGCAAGATTTTCGATGCCGCCCGTAGCGGCGATGTGAAGGGTGTGCGTGCGTGCCTGGAGGCCGGCGCGGACCCGGCGGCGGTGAACGCGCACGGATTCACCGCGTTGCAGTGCGCCGCGATGGGGGCGAATGACACCGAGATTGCGGAGAACCTGGCCGTGCTGAGGGCGTTGATCGACGCCGGCAGTCCACTGGAATTCCAGCGCGAGGGGCGCACCGCGCTGTATCTTGCGGCGGAGTTCGCGCCCAGCACGGACGCCGTGCAACTGCTGATCGATGCGGGCGCCCGCGCGGACATCAGCGATGACCACGGTAACCACATCACCGTGAATGCGATGATGCCCGAGGTGCAGGAACTGCTGTCCGCGCTGACCGGTGTGGCGCTTGAAGAGCCGGAGCCGGAGCCGGAGCCCGAGCCGGTCAAGCTTAGTGCGGCGCAATGGCGCGAGGCGCAAGCCCGGTTGGATTCGATGTTCGAGGCACTGACGCAGGCGGGCCTGGTGGCCATGCAGGATGTGGGCACGACGCAATCGGACGGCTTTGACGATTGCTCGGAAGTTTTCGATGAACGCGGTGGCGTGGCGGCCGGGCTGCACGGGTTCTGTTTCTATACCCGCCAGGACCGCAACCGCGCAAAGAAGGAAGGGCGATTGGATCTGGCGTTCTGGGGCGCGCCCGAAGGTGCGGACGCCGACATGCTGCGCGTTGGCGGACTGATCGTGCGCGCGGCCGAAGCGGCTGGCTTGCCTGTCGTGTGGAACGGAAGCGCCGCGCGACGGCCTATGCTGACGCTGTACTAGCTTGCTCAGGATGATGGCGCGGCGGGGCGCATGGCAGATTTTCCCCGCCCCGACTTGCGCGATTTCTGAAACAACGCTATTATTCAAGGCTTGCTTTTTGATGCGCCCGTAGCTCAGCTGGATAGAGTACCTGGCTACGAACCAGGGGGTCGTAGGTTCGAATCCTGCCGGGCGCGCCAAGTTTTTTAGTGTTCTGGATCGATGTGGAGAAATTCACGCCGAACCAGGAATGCAAAAAACGAGGAACGTGAAAACGTAAAAGAAAAAAGCAAATAGGGGTGGCAGCAGCCCCAACGGCTTAATTATTCTGATATAATTTTGCCTCTTTGTCGGAGCGCCCGTAGCTCAGCTGGATAGAGTACCTGGCTACGAACCAGGGGGTCGTAGGTTCGAATCCTGCCGGGCGCGCCAAAGTAAGAAAACAAAGAAAGAAAATAGAAAGGCCTTTGATCTCGTATCGAAGGCCTTTTTGTTTTGTGCCGTGAAAACGTACTGCCAGGAAAGAGGCGCGAGGAAAGAGGCGCGAGGAAAGAGGCGCCAGGGATTTTCGGGCTGCGAATCTTCGGGCGGCCGCCGCGTCTATGTGGCGGCAGCGGGCGAATGTTGGTCCGCAGCTTGTCCCTTTTCGTCCGTCGCGTCGAATCCCCAATCGCCCACGCTGGCCCAGTCGTCGCCCAGAAGTTCGATGGGATGCATCGTGCGGTCCGAGCCGTTGCCGCAGCTCATGGCGTCGGTCGGGCAATAGCGGTCGCAACCCCAGCAAATACGCTCGGGGTGTTTCGGGTGCATTGGAAATTTCTTGGCCATGGTGTGTCTGATTGCGGGGCGGCACGTCCAGCGTACTGCGCACGGACGGGCGGCTTCTTTGATCTGTCGCAAGCGCTGGGGGCCATTACAGACGCCAGTCGTCAAAAAAAACGGCGGCAGAAAACCGCGCAGTTTTTTAGTCGATTTGCGCGATGGTATTTTTTCATGTTATAAACACGCCTCTTTCGGAGCGCCCGTAGCTCAGCTGGATAGAGTACCTGGCTACGAACCAGGGGGTCGTAGGTTCGAATCCTGCCGGGCGCGCCAACTTATTTAGAACACGCGGTATCAACGATGCCGCGGTTCTGCCGAAAGGCAAAAGCAATACCGCAATAAAGACGAAGCGGCTTGATGGTCATCCATCAAGCCGCTTTTCTTTTGCCTGGACGACCCCCGCGCGCGGGCCTGGCGGTCACCAGACCCGGATGACGCGGCCCGTTTGCGCGCCTTCGACGCTGCGGCGATAGGCCAGCGCGACGCGGCTGGCGGGCGCGGCTTCGAAGCCCGGGAAGTAAGGGCCGTAGCTTGCCATCGATTCTTGCAGCACGGTCGGGCTGACCGAGTTGATGCGGATGCCCTGTAGCTCGATGGCGGCGCCGCGCACGAAGCCGTCGATGGCGGAATTGACGGCCGAGGCATTGGCGCCGAAGCGGATGGGTTCGTCGCTGACGATGCCGCTGGTAAGCGTGATGGAGCCGCCCGCGTTGACGTAATGTTGGCCGATCAGCGCCAGGTCCACCTGGCCCAGCAATTTGTCGTGCAGGCCGATCTTGAACTGCTCGGCCGTCATGTCGGAAAGCGGGCCGAAGTGCAGGCCGCCGGTCGTGGAGACGATGGCGTCCACCTTGCCCACGCGCTCAAACAAATTGCGGATGCTGTCGCTGCGGGTCACGTCGACCTGATGCTGGCCGTTGGTTTTGCCCACGGCGATGATGTCGTGGTGTTGGCCGAGTTCTGCCGCGACCGCGCGGCCGATGGTGCCGGTGGCGCCGATTAGGATGATTTTCATGGGGTCTCCCGGGGCTTGCCCGAAATCTGCTCGATTTTTGTCGTGCACCGGCCCAGCGCCAGTGCATGCAGCCATTCTCGCCGTTCGATTTCCATGGAAAAATCCAGGAATAGTGGAAACACTTCACACTCGGGGTGCGTAATTCATGGACCGGTTGCTCAGCATGGAAGTATTCGTGGCGGTCGTGGAGCTGGGTAGCCTGACCGCCGCGGCGACGCGCCACGAGATGTCGCCAGCCATGGCGGCCAAGCACGTCAAGGGACTGGAAGCGCGCCTGGGCGTGCGTCTGATGAACCGCACCACCCGACGGCAAAGCCTGACCGAGGCCGGCCAGGCCTATTTCGCGCGTTGCAAGGCCATCCTGGCCGAGATCCGCGATGCGGAGCAGGGCGCCGAGGCGTTGCGGCTGACGCCAAGGGGGCATCTGCGCATCACGTCGACGGTCACCTTCGGCTCATTCGCGCTGACGCCGGCCATTGCCGACTACCTTTCCGTCTATCCCGATGTCAGCGTTGAACTGGTGCTTGGCGATGCCGTGGAAGACATCGTGGCCGCTCGTTACGACCTGGCGGTGCGTATCGGCGAACCGGCCGACTCGAGCCTGGTTGCGCGCGCAATCGGGCGTTATCAAATGATCGTCTGCGCCGCGCCCGCCTATCTTGAGCGCTATGGGACGCCCGCCACGCCGGACGACCTGGTGCGGCATCAATGCCTGGATTTTTCGTATTGGAGCCGGCGCACCGGCTGGCAACTGAACAGCGGAGACGGCAATCAGGTGGGTTACCCCTCGGGCCGCTTCCTGTCGAACAACGGTCAGGCGCTGCGACAGGCGGCGCTGGCGGGCTTTGGCGTCGTGCTGCAACCCGAACTGCTGCTGGGTGACGACGTGCGCGCAGGCCGCCTGGTGCCGATCCTGCAGCCATACTGGCCTGCCGCGCGGCCGATCACGCTGCTGTATCCGAAAGATAGGCAGGCGTTGCCAAAGCTCACGACCTTCGTGGACTTTCTGGTGGACCGGTTCACGCGGTAGGCGTGCGCGTTCACCGCCGTCGTCGGTCTACGGCGGTCAGCGAGATGCCGTTTTTCAGCATCTCGTAGGCCTGCCCGCCCAGCCAGGTGACTTTTTCGCCAGAGCTGGTGCGGCAGATGCAGTGCATCTTGGGATCGAAGCGCGAAGTCCCCAGCGCGGTATACGCGTCCAGGTCGGCCACGAAACGTTCAATGCGATACAGCGTGCCATCGGGGGATGTGGCAAGCACATCCGTCAATCGTCTTGCGGTGCCGAGCATACCTTACCTCCTGCGCGGGCCGTCTTTCATGCGGCGCCAAAGTCACGTGGGCGTTTCAAGGTGCGGGGGCGGGCGGAAAGGCCCGGCGCGGAGCTACCGAAAACGCCCTCCTAACAATGAATCATCGAGTTGGTCAGGTGAGACGCCCAATGCTTGCGAAACGCGATCCAGGATGACCTGGCGTGGCCGTGGACGCGGCCGTTCCAATTCAATGTAGATGGAGTGGTCAACGCCGAGCCGGGCCGCCATATCCGCAGTGCTGATATTGAGGTGCTCGCGCCAGGCGCGTATCAAGCTCCAATCGTTGCCGGTTTTCAAGTTGACGACAGCTAGTGGCAAAGGGGTGTGCCCGGCGGTCAGTTTCTTGTGCGGGGCGGCCCTGTATGCATCCGGTGCATTCCGCTTCGAGGCGCCGCTTTTGCGGAACTCGCCATGGGGCGTCGTGATATCGGATTCGGCGGTGTAAATCGCACCGCCGCGGGTCTGACGATACTGGTTATTTCCTATCCAGGAAAGCGTTTCGCCGTTGTCGAGCATGCATTCGCAGTCCAGGTGGTAATTGCTGGGAACGCTCTCAAGTTTGGCAATGGTATCGGTGGTCGTGGCGTGCCGCACCACACGATGCAAGACACCGTCTGATGAACGCACGAACACATCGGGAAGTCTCCAGGAAAAAGGGATGGTGCTCTCCACGGCCGAAACAGCTTGCGCCACTGTAATGCGGCGGCGCAACGGTGAGATTTGGGGTTTCCCCTCGACAGTTGCAGCAAGCTCTTTTCTACTCCACATCCGTCGAAAGATCTTCACAAATCTTCACCAGCCCTGACGCCGTCATCCCCGCATTGCCCGATGTAAACGGGTTATGGCTTGCGTGGCGAACAGGGAATCAGTGGCTGTTTGAGCCAAACGCCGCCGCCAGCAGGCGGGGCATCACATCGGCGGCCGCGCCATGCAGATTGCAGTGCGCTTGCCGGTCCAGCGGTGTCACCGTGGGGTTGATCTGGATCACGGACGCGCCCGCGGCCAGCGCACGTTGCGGCAATTCGGCGGCCGGGTAGACCAGCGCCGATGTCCCGATGCTGAGCAGCAGGTCGCATTGTTCGGCCGCACGCAGCGCGTCGCTCCACGCGTCGGCAGGGAGGCTTTCCCCGAACCACACGACCCCGGGCCGTACCGGCGCCCCGCACACGGAGCAGGCGGGGGGCGCGATGCGGCGTCCTTCGTCGGGTTCGTCGGGCGCGCCGCCCGATAGCGTGTAGGGCGCGGCGCAGGCCGAACAACGCGGCGCGTGCAGGCTGCCATGCAAATGGGCCACCCGGGGGCTGCCGGCGCGCTCATGCAGGTCGTCCACATTCTGCGTGACGACAATCAGCTCGGGTACGTGATGCGCCAACGCCGCGATGGCGCGATGCGCGGCATTCGGCTCGGCGCGCAGGGCTTGCCCGCGACGCCATTCATACCAGCCCCAGACGATGTCGGGATGCGCGCGGAACGCGTCGGGTGTCGCCAGTGCCTGCGCGTCGAAGCGCGACCACAAGCCTGTCAACGCATCCCGGAAAGTGGCGATGCCGCTTTCCGCGGAAACCCCGGCCCCGGTGAAGACCACGATGCGTTGCGCGCCGCGTAGCGTTTCCATCAGCGCTGGCGGAATATCTAGATAAGGACTCGTCATTTTCGGCCTGGAAGATAATCCGTTACGCTGCGCGCTCAGGCGCAAGCCTGTCAAGCGCGGCTTGCAACCGGCGGCCGTGACCGCGGTGGGGGCAAGCGTGCGCAAGATTCCCGAATGATGGATACTGGTTTTCTCATCTGGGATATTCCTGACCAACGGAGATACGCAATGCCTGACGCTTCCCCCGGCCTGGACCGGCTTCGCCGTTTCATCGCGACCGCGACGCGGCTGGCCGCCCCGGACGCACTGGCGCAGACGCCGGCCCTGCAGGCAGCCTTTGCCGATCTGGTGCGGCACGACGATTGGCTGCCCGAGGCCTGTACCACGCCGCATTCGCAGTACTACCAACAATTCCTGCTGCATTGCGATCCGCTCGAGCGGTTTTCACTCGTCAGCTTTGTCTGGGGACCGGGACAGTTCACGCCCGTGCACGACCACGAGGTCTGGGGCTATGTGGGCATGCTGCGCGGCGCCGAAATCAATCAGCGCTACGCGCGCCAGCCGGACGGCCGCCTGACGCCCGCGGGCGACGCCACGACCTTGCGTCCTGGCGACGTGGAGCGCCTGTCGCCGGAAGAGGGCGACATCCACCGAGTGTCCAACGCCTTCGCTGATCGCGTGTCGATCAGCGTGCACCTGTACGGCGGCAACATTGGCGCGGTGTCGCGGCACGTCTATGACCCGGTCACCGGACAGTCCAAGCCGTTCGTGTCCGGCTATTCGTCGCCCAGCCTGCCCAACCTGTGGGACCGTTCGGCGGCCGTGCGCGCCACCATTCCCGAATTGAAGGGCTGATTGCCGGGAAGGCGCTGTTCGCGCGCGGCGTCTCATGCTATGTTCCTGTCCTAAATATTAGGAAAAAACAACATGGACAAGACGCTGCTCAAGGGGTTGATGGTGTTGGAGGCGGTGACGGACGTGGACAATCCGCCGCGCACGATCGATGCGCTGGCCGCGCGCGTCGGTCTCACCCGCAGCAATACGCATCGCACGTTGCAAACGCTGATCCACGCCGGCTACGTCATCAAGGACGATGACGGTGGCGGATACCGCGGCGCGGTGCGCCTGTTCGAATTGGCCGCCCGCCAACTGGCGCAATTGGACGTGCGCAAACTGGCTGCGCCGTTCATGCGGACGCTGGCCGACCAAACGGGTGAAACCGTGCACCTGTCCGTATTGGACGGGTTTGACGTGGTCTATGTCGACAAGATCGACAGCCCGCAACCCATCCGTGCGTATTCGATGGTGGGCGGACGCGCGCCCGCCTATGCCGTGGCGACCGGCAAGGCCCTGCTTGCCTACCAGCCCGACGGCTATGTCGAGCGTTATGCCGAGAACCTGGTGCGGCACACACCGTCCACCATTGTGTCCATGGCGTTGCTGAAAGACGAATTGCGCAAGATCGCCCGTGCCGGCTATGCCGTGAATCGCGGCGAATGGCGGGAAGGGGTGGGCGGACTGGCCGTGACGCTCTTCAACAGCCTGGACCAGCCCGTGGCCGCCGTCGGCATCTCGGGCCCGCTTGACCGCCTGAGCGCCGCTAGGATGAAGCAGTTGGCGCCGGATGTGTCGGCGTGCGCGCAGGCCATATCGCAGGGGATGGGCTATCGGCGGGGCTTTCTGGACCAATGAGGGGCGGTTGACGCGTCAGAGCGGTGGCAATACGTTGCGCCTGGTCGCGCGCCAGCCGCGCGTTCACGTCCATGGATGTGGTCCAGAAGTACGTGCCGCCGGCCAGGCTGCCCAGCACGGATATCCGCGGCAGCACCGCGTCCTGCGCGTTTTTCAGGCAGCCGGTTGCAAAGTCCAGCGCCAGCCCGCCGAACGGATCCGGCCGCGCATGGCCGTCGCGCAGCAACGCCGCCACCAGCGGGTCACGCGTGGCTGCGGCATCCACCGAGAAGCTCGTGGCGTTGACCAGATAGCGGCTGGAATGCGTGGCGATGCCCGCTGCGCCCCGCAAGCGCGTGTGGAACAACTGGTCCGCCGGATCGTGGCGGCTGTCCATGTAACCCGCGCGCACTTGCAGCTGGCCGCTTTGGAATAACGCTTGCAGCTTCAACGCGTTGCGCATGGGGAAAGTGGCGCGCCGCGCCATCCATAGCGAGCGCCATTGCGATTGGAAACGGCGGCGTTCCGCTTCGGGCATCAGGTGCCAGATCTGGTCCACTGCCGCATTGGTGGCCGCGGCCACCGCCTGCCAGGGGCGAGCCGCAGCCGATGAACGGCGTATCTCCTCGTCCAGCGCCGTTCGCGCATCCGCTTCCAGGCCCAGCACATCGTCCGTGTCCAGCGAACCGCCGGCGGCTCGTACCTCGTCTTTCAGCGCTTGCGTGATCAGCGCCACCGATAGCGCTCCCCCGTGGCGCGCGGCCAACTGCAAGACACCGTCACGACTCAGCTGGCGAAGCGCCGTCGGCGCCTGGTTGTGGGGGCTGCGCACCGAGGGCAGACGGCCGTTACGCGACACGCACAGGATGGGGCCGCGGTGGCCGGACTGTTGCAAGGCGGCGATGGCGTCCACGGCGCTGAGGCTGGTGCCCACCACGCACACCGAGGCATCCCGGCCGATTGCGCCCGCCAGCGCGGACACCGGGTACGGGCTGTTGAAGTACCCCGGCGCGTCATCCAGGTGCGGAAAGGCTTGCGACGGCAGGTTGCCGTTGCACAGCACCACATGGCGCGCCAGCCACGGCGCGCCGTGCTCGGGCGTCACGCGCACGTCGCCTACGCGCACGTCGCCTACGCGCATGTCGCCTACGCGCATGTCGCCCTCCCGCAGCGGTGTCACGCTTCGCGTCCGGCTTTGCACGTGCACGAGCGTGACGCCCAGCGTTGACGCCAGCTCGCGGCAACGCGCGTGCACGGCGCGCATGTAGGCGCCGAACAAGGGGCGCGGAAGGAAGTCCGTGGGGGCGACGGCGTCAACGCCATACTCGCGTAGCCAGGCGGGGTCCTGTCCACGCAGCCAGTCGACGAAGTCCATCCGCTGATCGGCGCGCGCCGACATGTTGCCGGCCGGGATATTCAGCAGGTTGCTGGGAAGGTCTTCCTGATAGGCGCTGCCTGGGCCGGGTTCGGCTTGCGGTTCGAACAGGACGATGCGCAGCGGGCGAGCGGCAGGCCCGCCATTCTTATCTTGCACGGCCAGCAGGAACTGGTACAGGAGGCTGACCGCGACCGAGCCGCCGCCCACGATGGCCAGGTCCGCGGCCGACGGCTGGAGCGAAGCGCCGGTGGATGTCATTTGGCGGCCGACATGCGCACCACGTCCGCCCAGCGGGCCACTTCCTGCTTCAGCACGCGGCTGGTATCCGCCGGCGAGGTCGCCACGGCATCGGCGCCGAGCTTCAGCGCGGCCTGTTGCACGGAGGCCATCGCAGCGGCCTTTTGCATGCCGGCCGACAATTTTTCGACGACGGCGGGCGGCGTGCCGGCGGGCGCCAGCAGCGCATAGGTGGTGGCGACCGAATAGTCCTTCACGCCTTGCTCCATCAACGTGGGCAGATCGGGCAGGGCGGTGGCACGCGTGGACGTGGTGACACCCAGCAGCCGGATCTTGCCACTGGCGACTTGCGGCAACAGGGCGGGCAGGGTTTCGATGACCATGTCGATCTGGCCGCCCAGCAAGTCGGTGATGGCCGGGCCGCTGCCGCGATAGGGCACATGCATCAGACGCGTACCGGTCACCACCTGGAACAGTTCGCCCGCCATGTGTTGCGACGTGCCGGGGCCGGCCGATCCGAACGTGATGGTGCCGGGCTTGCTCTTGGCCAGCGCGATCAGCTCTTGCACGTTCGTGGCGGGCACCTTGCTGTTCACGGCGACCGCCATCGGCATGCTGGTGGCCATCGATACGCCGACGAAGGCGGTGGCGAAGTCATAACCCGGCTTGTCCGGCATGGCCGCATGGATGGCATGACTGCCCACGGCGCCCATCAACAAGGTGTAGCCATCGGGGACCGACTTGGCGACGTATTCCGCGCCTATTTCGCCGCCCGCGCCCGCCTTGTTTTCAACCACCACGCCCTGTCCCAGAAAGTCGCCCAGGTGCTGCGCATAGATGCGCGCGGCGGCATCCGTGGCGCCGCCAGGCGGAAACGGCACGACCATGCGCACGGGTTTCGACGGCCAGGTCTGGGCGAGGACAGGGCTGGCGGCCAGCGCCAGGACAGCGCCGGCAAGGGCAATGCGCCACGTTTGCTTCATGGGAGTCTCCTTGGTGGACGAGTCGTCATGCACGGGCGCCCGCGGTTGCGGTGGCTTGGGGTGCTGCGACCCTGTTCTATAAATCCTAAAATATAGGACTCGTATTCCAATAAATGGTTTACGTAGAATTCCACACGGTGATATGCTGGTCAACAATTAAGCGACCTTCCTAGGGATTGCACTAGGAAACATGAGCCGGCGTCACGAATCCGTCCGGCATGATGCCATCCGGGAAGGCGCGCTCTTATACTATTTTCTGCATCCTAAATATTGAATTTTTATAACGAGAGGTCAGACATGACACCCAGTTCGGCACTTGCCGGCATTACGGTGCTGGAAATTTGCAATGTCGCGGCGGGACCGTTTTGCGGCATGTTGTTGGCGGATATGGGCGCCGACGTCATCAAGGTCGAGAACCCCGAAGGCGGCGACACGCTGCGCAGCTGGCCACCGATATCCGATGGCTACAGCGAGAACTTCGCGTCGCTGAATCGCAATAAGAAATCGGTGACCCTGAACCTGAAAGATCCGGCCGACCTGGCGCTGGCGCGCGAACTGGCGCTGACTGCCGACGTGCTGATCGAAAACAATCGGCCGGGTGTGATGGACCGCCTGGGCCTGGGCTATGCGCAACTGCGCGAGGCCAATCCCAAGCTGGTCTATTGCTCGATCTCGGCCTACGGGCAATCGGGACCGCGGTCGCAGGAAGGCGGTTTCGACCTGACCATCCAGGCCATGAGCGGCATTATGAGCGTGACGGGCGAGGCGGGCGGCGAACCCGTGAAATGCGGCGTGCCGGTGGCGGACTTCTCGGCGGGGCTGTATGGCGCCTTTGCCATCGCGTCGGCATTGCGCGCGGCGCAGGCCAGCGGGCAAGGCACACATATCGACGTGCCGATGCTGGGCGCCACGTTGGGCATCGCGGCCTTGCAGACGTCGGAGTTCTTCGGCAGCGGCAAAGACCCCGTCAAATTGGGGTCTGCACATCCGCGCAACGCGCCGTACCAGGCGTTCCGTTGCCAGGGCGGCTACTTCGGCATGGCCGCGGGCAACCAGGCATTGTGGAAGGGCGTATGCGCGACCGTGGGGCGCGAAGACCTGCTGGCCGATCCGCGCTTTACCGATACCAGCGCCCGCGCCCGCAACCAGACCGCGCTGCGCGACATCCTCGAAGCCATCTTCGCCACCGACGACGCGCAGACCTGGCTGACCCGGTTCCGCGCCGCCGGCGTGCCTTGCGCCCCGATCAACACGTATTCCGAAGTGCTGGCGGACCCGCAGGTGGAACACATGGGCTGGGTGCAGCCGGTGGAATTGCCCAATGGCGTGCAGACGCGCACCTTTGGGCTGCCGGTGCGGTTTGACGGGCAGACCACGGCGTTGCGCTTGCGCCCGCCTGCGCTGGGCGAGCACAACGACGAGGTGCTGGGCGCCCTGCGCGCCGCCAAGAAAGGAGTGGCGGCATGAGCGGCGTTCTCCGTGTCGACACGCAAGGGGCGCGGCATGTGCTGACGCTGACGCGCGCCGAGAAGATGAATGCGCTGTCCGCCGAATTGGTCGAGGCGCTGATCGCGGCGCTGGACCAGGCCGAGTCGCAGGGCGCCAAGCTGATCGTGCTGAAGGGCGAGGGCAAGAATTTCAGCGCCGGATTCGACTTTGGCGATTGGCAAACGCAAAGCGAGGGCGACCTGTTGCTGCGCTTCGTGCGCATCGAAACCTTGCTGCAACGGCTGGCGGCATCCCCGTGCCTGACGGTGGCGTTGGCCCACGGGCGCAACTTCGGCGCGGGTGTCGATCTGTTCGGCGCTTGCAAATGGCGCATCAGCGCGCCGGACGCCACGTTCCGCATGCCGGGCCTGAAGTTCGGCCTGGTGCTGGGCACGCGCCGCTTCGCCGCGCTGGTGGGCGCCGAACGCGCCCGCGCGGTGTTGGAGCAGGCCGCGACGTTCAGCGCGGAAGAGGCGTTGCGCGACGGTTTCGCCAGCCGCCTTGCCTCGGTGCCGGAGTGGCCCGAGGTTGAGCAGCAGGCGGACGAGGCGGCCGGCGCGTTGACGGATGCCAGCCGCATCCAGCTGTATGCGGCGCTGTCGCTTGAGACGCCGGACGCCGACCTGGCGCGCCTGGTGCGCTCGGCGGCCGCGCCCGGGTTGAAGGACCGCATCGCCGCCTATTTGCAAGCGCGCTAGCGGCACCAAGAATCAGCAGGGAGGAAGACAATGGCTTCGGGTTTCAATCAAAAGAACAAGCAGTGCTCGGTGGCGGAGTTGGCGGCGCTGGTGCCGGACGGCGCATCCATTGCGCTGGGCGGCAGCTTTCTGCACCGCGGGCCGTTCGCGTTCGTGCGCGAACTGATCCGCCAGGGCAAGCGGGATCTGGAACTGATCAAGCAATCGCCCGGGTACGACGTGGACATTCTGTGCCGCGCGGGCGTGCTGCGCCGCGTGCGCGCGGGCATCGTGGCGATGGAAGGCAATTTCGGCCTGGCGCCTTGGTATCGGCGCGCCGTGGAGCGCCGCGAGATCGAACTGGAAGAACACGCCTGCGCCAGCCTGACGGCCGGATTGCGGGCGGCGGCGTTCGGCGTGCCGTTCCAGCCTTGCGGCGGCCTGCATGGCAGCGGGCTGCCGGCGCTTAACGGCTGGGCGTGTCTGGACGACCCCTACGGCAGCGGGCAGAAGACCTACGTCGTGCCCGCGATCCGTCCGGACTTCGCCGTGATCCAGGCTTCCGAAGTGGATGCGCTGGGCAACGTGCGCGTGCATGGCACGGCGCACTGGGACCGCATCATGTCGCGTGCCGCGGGCAGCGTGCTGGTCGTGGCCGAGAAAGTGGTGGATAGCGCGGTGTTCGAAGCGCAACCGGAATCCACGCTGGTGCCGTACTTCATGGTGCAGGCCTACGCGGTGGCGCCAGGCAGCGCCTGGCCCGGGTCGTGCTGGCCGGACTATGCCATCGACTATCCCGCCGTGGAGGCCTACATGGACAAGAACAGCGATCTGCAAACGCACCTGGCGGCGGCGCCCGAAGCGCAAGGGGGCAATCATGGCTGAGCAATGGTCGGGCTTTTCGTACATCGTCACGAATCTGGCGCGTTTCATCCGCCCCGACGAAATCACGTTCAGCGGCGTCAATTCCACGATGCCGATGCTGGCGTGCCTGCTGGCCAAGCGCGCTTACGAGTGGGATTTCGTCTACATCAACGTGGCGGGCGGCGTGAACCCGCGGCCTTCGCACATCCCGATATCCAGCTCTGATCCGGTGCTGGCCGAGCATACGGCGTCGATCTTCTCGAACGAGGATTTCTACGACCTTTGCACGCGCGGCCGGATGGACCTGACCTTTTTGGGCGCGGCGCAGATCGACGGCGCGGGCTGCGCCAACAATTCCTGCATTGGCGATTGGCATGAACCGAAGGTGCGTTTGCCCGGTGGCGGCGGCGGGGCGGTGATGCTGCCCACCGCCCGCCGCGCGTGCACATGGCGCACGGAACACTCGCGCCGCACCTTCGTGCAGAAGCTGGACTTCATGACGTCCTGGGGCGGCTTCCACGGCGTGGTGACGCCAATTGCCGTGTTCGTGAAGCGCGACGGCAAGCTGGCCTTGCAGTCGTGGCACCCGGAATCCAGCCTGTCGGAAGTGCGCGAGCGCACGGGCTTCGAGTTCGATGCGACGGGCGCCGCGCCGTCGGAACCGCCGACGGCCGCCGAAGCCCGCGCGCTGCGCGAACTGGACGCGGACGGCCAATTCGAACGCGACGCCGCCGTGGCGTTGCGCTAGGAGGCCGCCATGACGATTGCCGAGGCCACGCTGGTGGCGGCATGCGAACGCGCGTGGCGTCAGCCCGAATGGTCGGCGCGTCCCGCCATCGTGACGGCCAACGAAACGCTGACTTATGCGGCCTTGCGTCGCCGCGTCGGGCAAGTGGCGGGCGGCCTGCGCGTGGCCGGCGTTCCGCGTGGCGGCTTCGTGGCCGTGGCGATGGAACGCTCGTTGGAGCAGGTGCTGGCCATTCTGGGCGTCATGGCGGCGGGGGCGTGCCCCTGCCCGCTGGAGCCGCGTCTGTCGGCCGAGGAAACCGCGCGCCGCGTGGCCGTGGTGGGCTTGGAATGGATGCTGCACGATGACGCCAACGCTCCCATGGCGCAGGCTTGCGGCTTGCCCCCGGCGCGCCTGCTGGCCGCCGGTGATGTGGCGCAGGGGCCGGAAGACTGGACGGGCCATGATGTGTCCGCCGCGGCCCCCGGCCTGCTGCTATTCACGTCCGGCAGCACGGGCAATCCCAAGGGGGTGCTGCTTAGCCACCGGGGCCTGGCGAATAATGCGCGCGGCGTGTTGGCGCACACCGGCCTGACCCCGGACGACCGCCTGTTGCACGTCATGCCGCTGCATCACACCAACGCGCTGAACAACCAGATCTTCACGCCGCTGCTGGCGGGCGCCAGCGTGGCGCTGGCCGGCCGCTTCCGCGCGGACGACATGCCGGATCTGCTACGCGCGTTCCGGCCCACGATCATCACGGGCGTGCCCACCATGTACGCCCGCATGCTGGAATTGGAATTCGATCCGCAAAGCCTGGCAGGCCTGCGCTTTGCGCGTTGCGGATCGGCGCCGATCACCGAAGCGCTGCATCGGCGCATCGAGGCCTTTCTGGGCTGCCCGCTGGTGGTGTCCTATGGCTTGTCGGAAGCGACATGCACGTCGACGATGAACCCGCCCCAGGCGCGGCGCGTGGGATCGGTGGGCACGGTGCTGGCCGGCCAGCGCGTGACGCTGCGGCTGCCCGACGGATCCGAGGCTGCGCCAGGCGGCGAAGGCGAAATCTGCATCGAAGGCGATAGCCTGATGCTCGGGTATCTGGGCGTGGGGGACGCGGATGGCGGCGCGCCGACGCTGTTGCGGACCGGCGATCTGGGCCGTTTCGATGGGCAGGGTTACTTGAGCATCACGGGCCGCATCAAGGACGTGATCATCCGTGGCGGCGAGAACATTTCCCCCGCGCTGATCGAAGGCGTGGTGACGGGCTTGCCTGGCGTGGCCGCGTGCTGCGTCGTGGGCGCGCCGGACGAGGACCTGGGCGAAGTGCCCGTGGCCTTCGTGCAGCGCGATGGCGCATCCGTGGACGCGGCGGCAATTCAGGCAGAGGTGTTGGCGCGCCTGGGCCGCATCTATGTGCCCAGGGATGTTCGGTGGATCGATCGCTTGCCGGAAAACGCCGTGGGCAAGGTGGATCGCAAGGCGCTGGCCCGGCAGGTGGCGGCCACCGCCGATCAGGCCGAAAGCGCCTGAGGGTCAGGACTGGCCGCGCAGCCGGGCCAGTTCGGCCGACAGTTCGGCCACCAGTGCCTGCGCGCGCGCCAGCGGATCCTGCCCCGGCGGCGCGACGGCATCGACGGGCTCGGGGGCGGCCTGCTCCGGGGCGTCTTGCAGCCGGGGATGCACGCTTTCGTGGCCCATGCTGACGTCCACATCAAAAACCAGCTGCTCGGCGCGGTGCCACGTCGTGAACCATTCCAGCGGCCGGCCGTGCTGGTCCATGCCCTGGCCTTGCAGCATCAGCAACGGGGTGCCGGCCTGCGTGTCCAGCAACCTTGCCAGCGTGGCGTCGGCGGCGACGGCGCGGATCTGGTTGCGTCCCGCGCCGGGACGCAGGCCGAAGCGGCGGGTCAGCACGCCATGCAGGGAAGCGTCGGCAAGGTCTTCGGCGCGCAGGCCGGGCACGGCGTCGACGGGCAGCCAGGTGCGCACATAGGCCAGCGGCGCATCGGACACGTGGCGTAGCCGTTCCAGCATCAGCAATTGCGTCGTGCCGAAGAAGGCGGCCACGTCTTCGGGTGGTTCAGCCCGGGCGAAGGCCAGCACGCGGGTCTGCAAGGCCACGCCCGATTGGGCGAACTGTTCGTACAGGCCCGTGGAACGCTGCACCAGCCGGCGGTGCTCCTGGGGCGCCGCGACAGTCGCCGGGCGTCCGGTTTCGCGTTGAATCAGGCCTTCGGTGGCCAGCGCGGCCAAGGCCTGCCGCACCACGCTGCGCGCCACGCCGAAGCGTTCGCACAGCGCGGCTTCGCTGGGCAGCACGGCGCCGGCCGCCAGCTTGTTCGTCCGGATGTATCCCCGCAGCAGGGCCGCCACCTGGGCGTGCAGCGGGATATCGCCAGAGCGGTCAAGGATGGGCAATGCGTCGTGCGTGGCGGGCGCCATGGAAATCAACCTCCGGTTTGTGCCCGCGCAGTTTCCCATACATGCGTCCAGCCCGGGGCCAGATGCGCGGCGCGCTCGGCGGCCAGGATCAAGCTGTCTTCGCGGGCGATGCCCTTGCCTGCGATGTCGAAGGCGGTGCCGTGGTCGACGGAAACCCGCACGACGGGCAGGCCGACGGTGATGTTCACGCCGTCATCGCCATACACGGCCTTGAAGGGCGCATGGCCCTGGTCGTGGTAACAGGCAATCACGAACTGCCACTTGCCGCGCACGGCTTGCGGGAACAGGGCGTCGGCCGGAATCGGACCGGCGGCCAGGATGCCGGCGGCGTTGGCCTCGGCCACGGCAGGCGCCAGGATGTCGGCGTCTTCGCTGCCGAAGATGCCGTTCTCACCCGCGTGCGGGTTCAGGCCCGACACGGCGACCGGCTGGTCGCCGCGGCCCAGGGCCTTGGCGAACGAACCCGCCAGGCGCAGCACGGCGCGCATGCGCGCGGGCGTCAGGTCTTCGATGGCCTGGCGCAGCGACACGTGCGTCGTGGCGTGGAAGATGTAGAGGTCGCCGGCCGACAGCACCAGCGAAAAGGTCTTGACGCCGAACTCGTGCGCCAGCAGTTCGGTGTGGCCGGGCCACTTGTGGCCGGCGGCGTGCATGGCGGCCTTGTTCAGCGGCGCGGTGACAATGCCGTCGACCTCGCCAGCGCGCGCCAGGGCGCACGCCGTGGTGACAAAGCGCACGGAACCATCACCCGCGTCGGCGCTGATTTCGCCCAGCTTGACGTGAGCCAGCGACGGGCCGGCTTGCAGCACTTCGATCGTGCCGGGGGTGTTGGTGCAGTCGGCCGGGCGGTCCAGCTTGCGCACGATGGCGGGGTCGCCGCCCAGGCCGCGCACGGCGTTGACCATCACGTCGACGTCGCCGACCACCAGCAGGCGGGCCTTTTGGCGCAGTTCGTCATGGCCCATCAGCATTTTGGCCGTGATTTCCGGCCCGATGCCGGCCACGTCACCCAGGGTGACGGCCAGCAGCGGCAGCTTGTTCGGTTGGGGTTGTGTCATCGCTTGAATCTCCTGTCGCGGATCGCGCGCACGGCGCGAACCAGTACGTCTTCGGTGCCAAAGCCGCCGGCCTTGGTCACCACGGGCAGGCCTGCAGCCGGGCCCCCGGTCAACGTGCCAAGAGGCACGCCGCCCATCACTTCATCCACCAGCGCGATGCCGCGCGCGGCCAGCGCCACCAGCACGCTGCGCGCGCCGTCGCCGCCGGTGGCGACCACGCCTGCCGCGCGCGAGGTGGTGATCAATTGCGCCGCCAGGCTGCCCAGCCGTTCGGCGACTTTTTCAGAATCCAGGCCATCGAGCTGCCCTTCGGGCGCCAACAGCAGCACGGTGCCAGCTTCGGCCGGGGCCTTGGCGTGGGCCTGCAACAGCGGTTGGGTCCATGCCTGCCACGCGGCGTCGTCAGCCAACTGGGCCAAGGTGGGCGTCCACGTGTCGGCGCCGGAAGCCTTCAGGGCAGCGGCTTGGGCGCGCGCGGCGCTGTGCTGCGACGTGACCACGACGACGACGGGCGCCGTCTGGTCCGCGCCGGCCCACACGCGGGCCAGCGGCACGGCAAGACCGCCCGCGCCCACGGGCAGGGCGTGTTCGCCCAGCAAGCCGATGGCGCGTGCCAGCCGTTCCAGGTCGGCGTCCGTGGCGGCGTCCACCACCACGGTGTGGCCCGCCTGGCGGATGCGCGCGGCCAGCGCGTCGGGCGTGTCGCCGTCTTGCGCCGCGACGTGGGCGCAGCCCAGCAGCGTGGGGATATGGCTTTCGGTCACCGGGGTGACCGGGTCCGTCGCGGCGGAGGTTTCGGTGACCGGCTTGCCGTTCACCATCAGTACGCCTTGTTCGACGGTGCGGCCGGTGGCCGGAAAGGCAGGGCAGATGACCGCTACCGTGTCCGGGCCCCAGGCCAGGCGCGCCGCGTCGATCTCGGCCTTGAAGGCGCCGCGCAAGGTGGAGTCCACCTTTTTGTACAGGCGCGACACGCCGGCCGCGCGCAGCTGGCGCACGTTCTGTTCGATGACGCGCGCCGCGTCGGCGGCGGGCAGGGCGCGGCTGTGGGTCGTCACGGCCAGCACTTCGACGCCGGCCGTGGCCGGGCCGGACAGCGCCTCTTCGGCGCCGCCGATGGACAGGTGCGTGCTCCAGCCGGCGCGCACGAACTGCACCGCGGTGTCGCCCGAGCCGGTCAGGTCATCGGCGACGATGGCGATGGTCGGGGTCAAAGCGCCTCTCCGCGCGCCTCGCCCAACGTCGGCGTGGCGCGGTTGGCGTCCGC
This sequence comes from Achromobacter sp. MYb9, assembly GCF_002975275.1. Lineage (GTDB taxonomy): Bacteria > Pseudomonadota > Gammaproteobacteria > Burkholderiales > Burkholderiaceae_B > Achromobacter. Next base: position 203,897 of record NZ_PCOQ01000008.1, read on the forward strand.
GTCCTCGGACTTCAATTCACCGGCGCGCTTCAGGAAGTACGACGCCAGGATCGGCGCCAGGATGGAACTGATCAGCACGCAGGCGGCCACTTGCGCGGTGGCGGTGGACACGTACTGCTGGAAGTTGGGATCGGCGGCGGCCACCACGGCGGGCGTGGCGATGGCGTTGCCGGCCGTCGTGCCGGCGGCAAAGCCCAGGCCGCTCTTGCCGCCACGGCGCAGGATCATGCGATAGCCCAGGTAGACCAGGCCGCCGGTGATGGGGCTGATGATCAGGCCCAGGATCAGGCCGCTGATGCCGCCGCTGACCACCGCGCCCAGGTTGATGCCGGTGCCCAGCGCAAAGGCAAAGAACGGGATGACGATGTTGGGCACGGGTTTGAGCACGTCGCGCCACTTCGGGTCCAGGTTGCCGACCACGACACCCAGCAGGAACGGCACCAGGGCCGCCACCAGGGCAATCATCGGAATGTCGGCCAGGCCCGAGGCGCCCAGGAACAGCAGGCTGAAGAAGGGGCCGTCGTTGACGGCGCTGGCGACGTAGGCGCCACGGTCGCGGGCATCGCCGTACTGGCCGGTGTAGGCCAGCCACAGGCCGCCGTTGCTGTTGTCGAACGCGGCCAGCAAGGCCAGGATGGACACGCCCAGCACGCCGTCCAGGCCAACGTAGCTGCCCAGGATGATGATGAGGGTGGCAGGCACCAGCGTCTTCATCAGCAGGATGGTGCCGGCGGTGGCCAGGATGGGGCCGCCCGTGCGGGCGTTGACCTGTGTGCCGGTCGCGAAGATCAGCAGCGCAATAAGGGGCAGGGCGCTGTTCTTGAAGAGCGCCGTGGTGAAGCCGCCGATGGCCAGGGCGTCAGGGGCGAAGGTGCCGATCAGGGAACCGAGGATCAGCGGCACAAGCATCAATCCGCCAGGGATCTTCTGCATGGTGCCAAAAAAAGGCGAACGGGAAGTTGCGGTCGACACTTGCTTGAGTCTCCAGGAAAGTTCTGGTGGGTTGCAGACGTTCGTTGATGCGTCTGTCACGGGTTGAAAACCGTAAGTGTACACCTGTACGTACAGCTAGTACGTACAGGTTATCCCGTCCCGGAGGCCGACCTGTCGCTTAGAAGCGATAGGCCCCGCTCAGCATGACCGTGCGGCGCGCGCCGTAGAAGCAGTCGCCCCGGTCCAGGCAGACGACCTCGTAGGTGCGGTCCGCGATGTTGTTGACGTTCAACGCGTAGCGCCACGGACCATTGTCGTAGCTGATCATGGCGTCGAACAAGGTGACGGCAGGCGTCTCCGGGGCGCCGCCATCGCGGAACGCGCTCAGGTAGCGCACGCCGGCGCCCACCGCGAAGCCGGGTTGGCCGGCCAGGGCAAAGCGGTATTTGCCCCACAGGGACGCCATGTGTTTGGGCAGGCCTTCCAACTGAGCGTCGGCATCGGTGTAGATGTAGTTGGCGATCACGTCGATGTCTTTGGTGGCCCGGCCGCGCAGCTCCAGTTCCACGCCGCGCGTGCGCGTCTTTCCCGCCTGGATCTGGTTGTTGGGATTGTTCGGGTCATTGGTCTGGCGGTTCTTTTCCCGCAGGTCGTAGGCGGCGGCCGTGAACTCGATGTCGGCGTCTTTCGGCATGTACTTGATGCCGGCCTCGACCTGCTTGCCACGCATCGGCTTCCAGCGCTGGTCGTAGAAATCGGAACCCGCGATCGGCGTGAACGATTCGCTGTAGCTCAGATAGGGCGACCAGCCGTTGTCGGCGGCATACATCAGGCCGAAGCGCTTGGTCGTGGCGTAGTCGGTTTCCTTGTCCTGGCCGTCGATGCGGTTGTCGGCGCGGTCGCGCCGGATACCGGCCAGGAAGATCCAGTTCTTGTCGAATTTGATCTGGTCCTGCGCGTAGAAGCCCAGTTGCTGCTGCTTCTGCTTCGGCGTGTCGGACAACTCGTACTCCGGCCGGTTGCCGTACACGGGGTGGTACAGATTCAGCGGCGCGCCCAGGCCGCTGGCCGTCTGGCTGGTCTCGCGGTAATGCGAATAATCCATCCCGACGATGACGGTGTGCTCGGTGCGACCCCAGTTCAACTTGCCTTCGATGTTCTGGTCGGCCAGCAGCGTGCGCATGCGCGGCTTGTTGATGTAGAAAAAGCGGTCAGTGGTGGTCTGGGCGTCATCGATGTACGAATTGCCGCGCCGGTCGCCGTAGACATTGGGGTACAGCGTCTGGTAATCGACCCGGCTGACCGTGTTGCGGAAGTTCTGGCGGAATTTCCACGTGTCGTTGAACTGGTGTTCAAACAGCCAGCCCACGCTGAACTGCTCGGTATCGTAGGCGTCGAAACCCGGCTCGCTGACGAAGCGCCGGGTCGGGATGCGGCCGTTCGGGTTCTCTTGCACCGATCCGCTCCAGGGCAGGAACGATTGCGTGGTGCCGGATTTGTCCTTTTGCCACAGGGCCTGCAAGGTCAGCGAGGTGGCGGCGCTGGGCTGCCATGTCAAGGAAGGCGCCAGCATCAAGCGGTCGTCGGGCGCGTGCTGCACCTGCGTGTCGCTGTCGCGGCCCACGGCCACGACGCGATACAGCCATTGGCCGTCTTCGGTGACGGGGCCGGTCAGGTCGGCCTGGATTTCGCGCCGGTTGTCGTTGCCCAGCACCACGCCGATCTCGCGTTGCGCTTCAGCCTGCGGACGTTTGCTGACCAGGTTGACGATGCCGCCGGTGCTGCCTTGGCCGTACAGCATGGACGACGGGCCGCGCAGCACCTCGACGCGTTCCATGCCGTAGATTTCCGTGCGCGGGTTGTTGTTGTTGAAGAACTGGCGCAGGCCGTCCAGGTATTGGGCAGGCTCCACGCCGCGGATCCGGACGTAATCGCCGCGGTTGTCCACGCCGTAGGCGTTGGGCCGGACGCCGGCCGCGTAATTCATGGCGTCCTGTACGTTTTGCGACCCTTGATCCACGATCTGTTCGCGCGGAATCACCGTGATGGCTTGCGGCGTCTCGGACAGCGCCGTGTCGGTTTTGGTGCCGGTGGCGCTGCGCGTCGCCACGTAGCCGTCGACGGGGCCGGTCGCGGTTTCGCCCGTGCCGGTGACCTGCACGGCAGGCAACACGGTAGGGACGTCGCCGGCCGCGCCCGTCTGGGCCGGCTGTGCCTGCGCCGCGCCGCCCAGGCAGGCGGCAAGCAATGCGGTGGCGGGCAAGAGGGTCTGCGGCCGCGCGCGGCGCGCGGTCGGATAACGATGACGTTTCAAGAATGCTCCCCGGCGGCTGCTTGGCAGCCGATCATGTATAAGAATGACAACGATTATTATTATTGATGGAGCAGCCGCTGGCGGCCAGGGGGCGCCGTGATCCCAGATGTAAAAAAGCCCTGCAAAAAGGTTCCACGGGCGTCGGCTGCGACTAAAAATCCCCGCGCTATCAGCCGGTTGCGGCAGCCAGCGGCGCCCATGCCGGGCGGCCGGGAATGTTGGCGCAACGCGACAACGGGGCCTCAGGCGTAACGCGCCCGCCGCGTGCCGCCGTCGCGGCGGCTGGCCTTTTCGGTGACGATGTTGTCTTCGGCCATGCGGCGCCCGCGCTGTTCGATACGGGCAAGAAAATTGCGCAGCAGCACGACTTCGCTATCGCTCAGGTCTTGCACCAGCAGGTCATTCAGCCGCGAGACCTCGGGAAGCAGGGCCTGGTAGCGGGCAATGCCTTCAGGCGTGGCTTCCACGCGGACGACCCGGCGGTCGGCGCTGTCGTGAAGCCTGCGCAGCCAGCCTTTTTCGCACAGCGCCCCAAGCGTGCGAGACGTGCGGGCCAGGTCCAGCTTGGCCGCCGCCGCCAATTCGGCCGAATTCATGATGCCTCCCTCCACGGCACAGGCCAGGATGCGCCATTCGCGGCGCGTGATGCCGAAGCGGCCTTCACACATCCGCACGAAGACGGGGTTGGACTGCGACCAGGCCTGATACAGCCGGTACATCAGCATGTCCGCCAGATGGGGGGGCTCGGACAGGGGCGGCTCGGACAGGGGCGGGGAAGGCGTGGCGCGCATATCTTTATGGAAAGTCCTGGATTAGATCAACCAACGGCCGCGTTGCTATATTCCATTCACTCATTCGGGTATCGGCCAAGCATGAATAACCATAACCGACAGCGGGCCACTGTCTCCAGGAGCAGACAATGCGTAAATGGATGACGGGCGCCCTGGTGGCGACGGCGTTGGCGGCGGTGGCGGTGGCGCCGCTGGCCTGCGCGCAGCAAGCGCCGTTGGACGGCCCGCTGACCATCGTGGTCGGCTATCCGCCAGGCGGCAGTTCGGACCGCATCGCGCGCCTGGTGGCAGACCGCTTGAAGGACCGGCTGGGCGTGTCGGTCGTAGTCGAGAACAAGACCGGCGCCGGTGGCCGCATCGCGGCGCAGGGCCTGCACGCGGCGCCCGCCGGCCAGAATGTGCTGATGCTGGCCAATCCGGCGGTCATGGTGGTGGCGCCGCTGGTCTATGCACAGCCGGGGTACGACGCCCAGCGGGACTTCACGCCCGTATCGCTGGCCAGCCGCTATAAATTCGCCCTGGCGGTGCCGGCCAGTTCGCCGATCAAAGACGTGGCGGCCTTACGCCAGTGGCTGCGCGCGAACCCGAAGCAGTTCACGGTAGGCGTGCCGGCCACGGGCAGCTTGCCGCACTTTTTTGCATTGATGCTGGGCCGCGAGATCAAGCAGGAGCCGGAAGTGGTCGGATACCGGGGATCGGCGCCGCTGATCTCTGAACTGATCGGCGGCATCTTGCCGCAAGGCATCGACACGCTGGACACCCTGCTGCCGCAGCACCGGGCAGGCAAGATCCGTATCCTGGCCACCTCCGGAGACACGCGCGACGCTGATTTGAAAGAGGTGCCGACTTTCAAGGAAAGCGGCGTGGACCTGGCGGCGGACGGCTGGAACGCGTTCTTCGCGCCGGCGGCGATGCCGCAGGCCAAGATCGACCGCCTGGGCGCGGACATCGCCGCCATCCTGCGCGAACCTGCCATGCAGGACGCCGTGCGCGGCGTGTTCCTGGAACCGGTCTCGATGGATGCCGCGGGCACCGCCGCCGCGCTGACGGCCTACCGCAAGCAATGGGAGCCCGTGGTGCGGGCCTCCGGCTTCACGGTCACGCAATAACGGAGTCCGTCATGAGCACGGTGCAAAATGTGTTGTTCATCATGGCCGATCAGCTACGGGCCGATCACCTGAGCTGCTACGGCCACCCCTATTTGCAGACACCCAGCCTGGATGCGCTGGCCGCGCGCGGCGCGCGTTTCGACCGGGCCTTCGTGAACTCGGGCGTCTGCGGCCCTTCGCGCATGAGCTATTACACGGGGCGCTACCCGTCGCGTCATGGCGCGACCTGGAATCGGGTGCCGCTGTCGGTCAACGAGATCACGCTGGGCGAGTACCTGGCGGGGCAGGGGCGCGAGCTGGCGCTGGCGGGCAAGACCCACATCATTCCGGATAAGGCCGGCATGGAGCGGTTGGCCATCGACGGCGCCTCGGAACTGGGCGTGCTGCTGAGCCGCGGCGGCTTCACGGAACTGGATCGCTACGACGGGCACCACACGCCGGGCGAGGAAAGCGGCTATCCCGCGTTCCTGCGCCGCCACGGCTACGACAGCGCGGACCCCTGGACCGATTACGTGATCGCGGGCGTGGACGCCAGCGGCCAGGTGGTCAGCGGATGGAACATGCGCAACGTGCATCTGCCGTCGCGCGTGGCCGAACCGCATTCCGAGACCGCCTTCATGACGGATCAGGCGCTGGACTTCATGAAGCGGCGCGGCAGCCAGCCCTGGGTGCTGCACCTGAGCTACGTCAAACCGCACTGGCCCTACATGGCGCCGGCGCCGTACCACAATCGCTATACCGCCGATCAATGCCTGCCGGTGCGGCGCAATCGCGAAGAGCTGGTGGATGCGCACCCGGTCGTGGCCGCGTACCGCCAGCAGGAAGAAAGCGTCAGCTTTTCCACGGACGAATGCGTGCGCGTGGTTCGGCCCGCCTATCAAGGCCTGATCCGGCAGCTGGACGACCACCTGGGCCGGTTGTTCGACTACATGGAAGGCGCGGGGCTGATGAAGAACACGCTGATCGTGTTCACGGCGGATCATGGCGACTTCCTGGGCGACCATTGGCTGGGCGAGAAAGAGCTGTTCTACGACACCGTGCAGCGGGTCCCCTTCATCGTGATGGACCCGTCGGCGGCGGCCGCCGCGACGCGGGGGCGCGTGCTGACGGACATGGTCGAGAGCGTGGATGTGGTGCCTACCGTGTTACGCGCGCTGGGCACGCCGGGGCCCGGCCATCGGCTGGAGGGCCGCGAATTGCAGACGTTGCTGCATGGCCGCGACGCCGCCACGCCCTGGCGGGACTGCGTGTTTTCCGAACTGGATTACAGCTTTCGCCAGGCGCGCGTGCTGCGCGGCAAGACGCCGCAAAACGCACGCGCCTGGTCGGTTCGGACCGACCGCTGGCGCTACGTGCATTGGCTGGACGAGCCTGAGCAGCTCTTCGATCTGCACGCCGATCCCGACGAATTCCAGGACCTGGGCACCAGCAGCGCGCATGCCGGCGTGCGCGCGGAACTGCGCGAACGCCTGCTGGACTGGATGCTGCGTGGCAAACGCCGCACCACGATCAGCGACGAGGCCGTGGAAAAAGCCACCAACGCGCATAAGCGGGCGGGGGTGTTTTTCGGGCAGTGGTAAGGGCAGTGGCAAGGGCGGCGGGTCGTACCGGCTAGAGGGCGGTTTGGGTTTGCGGCGACGCCGCGGCCTGCTGCGCCTCTGGCTTCAATTCCCGCCGCAGGATCTTGCCGACATTGGTGCGCGGCAGATCATCGCGGAACTCCACGTAGCGCGGCACCTTGTAGCCCGTCAGTTGCGTGCGGCAATGGGCGATCAGCGTTTCCGCGTCCAGGCCCGGATCCTTGCGAATCACGTAGAGCTTCACCGCTTCGCCGGAGCGTTCGTCCGGCACGCCGACGGCGGCGACTTCGCGCACGCCGGGATGCAGCGCGGCCACGTCTTCGACCTCGTTGGGGTACACGTTGAATCCGGACACCAGGATCATGTCTTTCTTGCGGTCGATCAGGAACACGTAGCCGTTTTCATCGACGTAGCCGATGTCGCCCGTGCGCAGAAAGCCATCCGGGTACATCACCAGCGCGGTTTCGCCCGGCTGATTCCAATAGCCCTGCGTGACCTGGGGGCCGCGCACGCAGATCTCGCCGCTTTCGCCGATGCCCTGTTCTTCTCCGTCATCGTTGCGGATCGATATTTCGGTAGACGGCACTGGCAAACCGATCGAGCCGGTGAACACCTTGACGTCCAGCGGATTGACCGTGACGGCAGGCGAGGTCTCGGTCAGGCCGTAGGCCTGCGCCAGCGGCTTTCCCGTGACGGCGCGCCAACGGTCCGCGACCGCGCGTTGCACCGCCATGCCGCCGCCCATCGTCAGGCGCAGGCGCGAGAAGTCCAGCTTGGCGAAATCCGGATGGTTGAGCAGGGCGTTGAACAGCGTATTGACGCCGGTGAAGGCGGAAAAAGGCACCTTGCCCATTTCTTTGATCAGGCTGGGAATGTCGCGCGGATTGATGATCAGTAGATTGCTGGCGCCGATCTTCATGAACGTCAGGCAGTTCGCCGTCAACGCGAAGATATGGTAGAGCGGCAGGGCCGTCACGATGCATTCTTCGCCGTCTTTAACCAGCGGTTTGATCCAGGCGTGGGCCTGGCTCAGGTTGGCGACCAGGTTGCCGTGCGTCAGCATCGCGGCCTTGGCCACGCCTGTCGTGCCGCCTGTGTACTGCAGGCAGGCCAGGTCGCGCTGGCCCAGCGGCACCTCCGTGAAGGGCGCATTGTGGCCGGCGCGCAGGGCGTCGGCCAACCGGACCGCGCCGGGTAGCGACCAGGTCGGCACCATGCGCTTGACGCGGCGGATCACGAAGTCCACCAGCCGACCCTTCAGGGGGCCCAGCATCTCGCCGATGGAGGTGACCAGCACGCGTTCGACCGCGGTCTGGGGCAGGGCCTTCTGCAAGGTCGCCGCGAAGTTGTCCGCGACCACGATGGCGCGCGCGCCCGAGTCCGCCAACTGGTGTTCAAGCTCGTGCGCGGTATAGAGCGGGTTGCAGTTGACGACGATGCAGCCCGCGCGCAGCGCGCCAAACAGGCAGACCGGGTATTGCAGCAAGTTGGGCATCATCAGCGCGACGCGGTCGCCCTTGCGCAGGCCATTGGCGTGCAGCCATGCGGCGAAGTCGCGGGTCAGCGCGTCCAATTCGGCGTAGCTGATCGACTTGCCCATGCTGATGTACGCGGTCCTGTCCGCATAGCGGCGGCAACTGTCCCGCACGACCGAGACCAGCGTCGTCACGCCGTCCATCTCGATCTCCGCGGGTACGCCGGAGGGATAGCTCTTGTGCCAGATTCGTTCCATCGTCGTGGGATTCCCAGGGCTTGTTAACACGCAAAGAAGCCTTGCACAGGCACTAGTTGCCCAAAAGGGCCTTTTTCAGGGAGGCCTGGGCCGGATTGTCGCCCAACCAGACGCGTAGCAAGGCGCGCGCGAAGTCGGGGCTGTCGAACCTGCCCCGCTGCGTGCCGTTGGCTGTGATCGTGACGCCGCGGGCGTCGAAGTCCAGATCGACCTCGTCGCCTGCCTTGGCCGTGCCGAGGTCGGCCATCAGGCGCGATAAGCGGTTGGCGGGCGCTTGCAGCGCGGCAAGCTCCTGCTTGGGCGTATTGTCGCGCAGTCCCTCCTGCAGCGCGTCATCCAGGCTTTTGCTGTCCACGTCGCGCAGCAACTGCAGGCGGATGCGGCGCGGCGTCGCGCTGTTGATCACCGCTTGCGCATCGCTGCTCTTGGCCGTGGTGTATAGCGCGGCAACGTAGACCTTCACGACGAATTTGGTGCGCACGCCCGCGCCGTTGAGCACGAGCGCTTGCCCGCCTTGGGATAACTGTTCCGGCACGCGCACGCGCGCGACGTCGCGGTCGGCGGCAAGGGCGGGCACGCCCGCCAGGCTGGCGGCAAGCATGACGCTCAGGGCGGCGGATCGCCCTCCAGAGATGGGATGCATGGGTCTCCTCCTGTGTTCTTTCGCTTGTAGAACTTCTTGTCGGCGATATAGATCGTGCGTTCCACGACGGCATAGACCACGCCGTCCTTGTCCTTCAATTCCACCGTGTAGGTCCGGGTGGTCTCGTGGTCCCGCGCGAGGATGCGGCGGATCTCGGCGATCTCCCCCGGGGGCAACCGGAAATCCACGTACAGCGTCGTGTAGGCGGGCTTGCGGTAGCGGATCGACGCGGCCTTGTCCCAAACGACGTGGTCCGCGCCCAGCGCGGACATCAGCATCGTGGGGTGCGCGCCGTCCGTCACCGCGAACAGCGATCCGCCGTACATCGAGCCGACGATGTTGCGCGTGCGCCGCAGCAAGGGAAGCTTGATGCGGATGTGCTGGAAATCCGGCGACACGTGCAATACACGGCCGCCGGTGGCGCGGAACGCCGGATGCAGGTTGAAGCCCACCCGCATCAGGCGCGCGCGCCATTTCGGCGACAGGCTCTTGAACCAATAGGGCTTCACGTTTCGTCGGGCCTTTGTGTTGGCGGCTGAGGTTAAAACGTCCGCATCACATCGCTTCGAACAGGCCTGCCGCGCCCATGCCGGTGCCGATGCACATGGTGACCAGCCCGTACTTGCCGCCCGTGCGCCGCAGGCCATGCGTGATCGTGGCCGTGCGGATCGCGCCGGTCGCGCCCAGTGGATGGCCCAGCGCAATGGCGCCGCCCAAGGGGTTGACCTTGGCTGGGTCCAGCTTCAGTTCGCGGATCACGGCCAGCGACTGCGCGGCGAAGGCTTCGTTCAATTCGATCCAGTCCAGCGCGTCCTGGGTGATGCCGGCGCGCTGAAGCACCTTGGGGATGGCGGCGATGGGGCCGATGCCCATGACTTCGGGGGGCACGCCCGCGACCGAAAAGCTGACAAAGCGCGCCAGCGGGCTCAGGTTGAATTCGCGCAGGATGCGGTCGGACACGAGGACCACCGCGGCCGCGCCGTCCGACATCTGCGAGCTGTTGCCTGCGGTGACGCTGCCGCGCGCGGCGAACACGGGACGCAGGCGCGCCAGCGCTTCCGGGCTGCTGTCGGGGCGGGGGCCTTCGTCCACCTCGACCAGGCGGCGAACCACGCGGACAGCGCCGCTGGCGCCGTCCGGCAGGTGCGACACCACTTCGAACGGCGTGGTTTCAGCGCGGAAATGGCCGGCGGCGATGGCGGCGCAGGCTTTCTGGTGCGAGGCCAGAGCAAACGCGTCCTGATCCTCGCGCGAGACCTTCCAGCGTTCCGCGACTTTTTCACCGGTCAGGCCCATGCCGAAGGCCATGCCGATGTTCTCTTCGTGGGCGAAGATGGCCGGGTTCATCGACACCTTGTTGCCCATGATCTGCGGCATCGCGCTCATGGATTCGGTGCCGGCGCCGATCATGATGTCGGCCTCGCCCATGCGGATGCGGGCGGCGGCGTCCGCCACGGCTTGCAGGCCCGACGCGCAGAAGCGATTGACCGTGACGCCGGCCACGCTTTGCGGCAGCCCCGCCAGCAACAGCCCGATGCGGGCCACGTTCATGCCTTGCTCGGCCTCGGGCATGGCGCAGCCGGCGATCAGGTCCTCGATGCGGGCCGTGTCCAGCCCTGGCACCTGCGCCAACGCACCGTTCAGCGCGGCGGCCAGCATATCGTCGGGACGAGTGGTGATGTAGGCGCCGTTGCGCTTGCCCACCGGCAAGCGCGTGGCGGCGACGATGTAAGCGTCCTGAATCTGCTTGCTCATGTTCAATTCCTCATATCTCTACAACGAGACAATCAACAGCGAGATATAAAAACCCCGCTCCAACGCACAACGGCGCTGCATCAGCGAGGCCGGGCGGATCCGGCTCCGCCGGTCCGCAGCCGGCGCCCCTGGGGGGAAGCGCCACGGGCGCTGCGGGGGGGACTAATTCCGCAATGGCTTGCCGGTTTCTAGCGTGTGGCGGATGCGGGCCTGGGTTTCAGGCGTGCGCAGGAGCGCGACGAATTCTCGGCGTTCCACCGCCAGCAGCCATTCTTCGTCCACCTTCGTGCCGGTTTCCACCTCGCCGCCGCACAGCGCTACGGCGGCGCTGCGGGCCACCCGATAGTCATGCGCGCTGATCATGCCGCCTTCGCGCATGTTGACCAGCACCATCTCGAAGTTGGCGATGCCGTTGCGGCCTGCGACCGGGATGTTCGTCAGGCGGGGCGGGGGCGTGTAGCCAGCCTGGGCCGCGGCGCGGGCCTGCCCGATGGCCACGAACAGCAGCTCGTCGGGGTGGAACAGCACGATGTCGTGTTCGCGGGCGAAACCGGTGTCGATGGCTTCCCGCGCGCTTTTGGCGACCTGTGCCGTGGCAATGGTCTGGAAGATGGGTTGCAGGTAGGGGAAGACCTCGCCCGGCGTGGCGGTCTTCGCGGCCAGGGCCGCCGCGCGGCCGGCGAATTCCTTGCTGCCGCCACCTGCGGGAATCAGGCCGACGCCGACTTCCACCAGGCCGATGTAGCTTTCCAGCGCCAGGACGCGATGCGAGGCGTGCATCAGGAATTCGCAGCCTCCGCCCAGCGCCATGCCTTGCACCGCGGCCACGGTGGGAATCTGCGCGTACTTGAACGACTGGGAGGCGCGTTGGAACTTCTCGACCATGGCCTCCAACATGTCGAATTGGCCGGCGGCGCAGGCTTCCACGACTTGTTGCAGATTGGCGCCTACCGCGAACGGCGGCTCGTGCCAGATCACCAGGCCGTCGAACTCGCGCTCGGCGCGGGCGACGGCTTGCAGCACGCCTTCCAGCACCTCGCCACCCAGCGTGTGGTTCTTGGACGTGACGGACAGGATGCCGATGCCGGCGTCCACATCGGGCAGGTTCCACAGGCGCACGCCTTCGTTTTCCCATACGGTGACGCCACGGTCATCCGGCCCTTCGCCGAACACGCGTTCCGGGAACAACTGGCGCTGGTAAACGGGCAGCGCCGAACGCGGATGCAGTTTCCCCGTGCGCGCCGAATACGAACCTTCCGGCGCGTGCACGCCCTGGCGGGCGGGTTCCAGCGCCCAGGCGGGCAGCGGGGCGTTGCTCATGGCATGGCCGGCGGCGATGTCCTCGGCCACCGCGGCGGCGATCGCCTGCCAGCCGGCGGCCTGCCAGGTCTCGAACGGGCCCTGGCCCCAGCCGAAGCCCCAGCGCATGGCCAGGTCCAGGTCGCGCGCGTTGTCGGCCACGTGCTCAAGCTGCACCGCGCTGTAGTGGAAGATGTCGCGGAACAGGCTCCACAGGAATTGCGCCTGGGGGTGCTGGCTTGCGCGCAGCGCGGCGAAGCGCTTCGCGGGGTTGCGTTCCTTCAGCAGCGTGGCGACCTCGTCGGACAGCTTGCCGGCGCTGGGCACGTAATCTTGCGCCTTCAGGTCCAGCACCAGGATGTCGCGGCCCTGTTTGCGGTAGACGCCAGCGCCGGTCTTCTGGCCCAGCGCGCCCTTCTGGATCAAGGCGGACAGCCACTGGGGCAGCGCGAAATAGCGATGCCACGGGTCGTCCGGCAGGTTCTTTTCCATGGTGCCGACGACGTGGGCCAGCGTATCCAGGCCGACCACGTCGGCGGTGCGATAGGTGGCGCTCTTGGGGCGGCCGATCTTGGGGCCTGTCAGCGCATCGACTTCGTCGAAGCCCAATCCCAGGCGCGCGGTGTGGTGCATGGCGGCCAGGATGGAGAACACGCCGATGCGGTTGGCCACGAAATTGGGCGTGTCCAGCGCGCGAACCACGCCTTTGCCCAACGTGGACGTGAGCCAGGTTTCCAGCTGGTCCAGCACGGCCGGCTGCGTATGGGACGTAGCGATGATCTCCACCAGCCGCATGTAGCGGGGCGGATTGAAGAAATGGATGCCGCAGAAGCGGTCACGCAGGCTGGCGGGCAGCGCGTTTGCCAGCGCGTCGATCGACAGGCCGGACGTGTTCGAGGCGATGATGGCGTCGGGCGACACATGCGGGGCGATGCGCTCATAAAGCGCCGTCTTCCAGTCCATGCGTTCGGCGATGGCTTCGATGACCAGGTCGCAGCTGCGCAGCGCGTCCAGATGGTCGTCATAGTTCGCGGGGGTGATCAGGGCAATGCGCGCCGCGCCGGCCAGCGGCGCGGGCTCCAGCTTTTTCAGGCCGGCCAGGGCCTTTTGGACGATGCCGTTGCGGTCGCCTTCGGCGGCCGCCAGGTCGAACAACGTGACGGGCACGCCGGCATTGGCCAGGTGGGCGGCGATCTGCGCGCCCATGACGCCGGCACCCAGGACGGCGACGTGTTTGACGACGAACTTGCTCAAGGGATTCTCCTGGAAAAGCGGGCGGGCGGCTTGGGGCCGGCCCGCCCGTGCAAGGCTAGAAGCGGGACGACAGCTGCAGGCCAAAGATGTGGCCGCTGCTGTCGTAGGTGCCCGCGACGCGGCCCTTGGATAGCTGGCTGCCGGACGTCGTGTCGATGTCCGTCTTGCGCAGGTACAGATAGGTGTAGCCCAGATCCAGCGTGGTGCTCTTGGTGGCTTGCCACTGCACGCCCGTCGAGAACCAGTAGCGGTCGTTGTCGGGCAGCGAGGTCGGACGGTCGGCTTCATTGTGGACCGGAGACTGGTCGTAGGCCACGCCGAACTTCCACTTCCAGGCGGGAGCGAACTTGTAGTTCGCGCCCACGGCGACGCGCCACGTGTCGCGGAAATTCAGCGGCAGTTCGTCGTCGCGCGCGCCGGCGCCCGAGTTGCGGATCTTCAGTTCGGGGATGCTGCTCCAGCCCGTCCACGACACGTCGCCCAGCAGTTCCCAGCGTTCGTTGAGCTGATGCGTGCCGCTCAAGATAAGCGTATCGGGCAAGTCCACCGAGGCCTTGGCGTCGAAGGACACCGACTGCTTGCTGGGGCCGATGCTGGTGATGTCGGTATCGCCCTTGGCCGTGTGCTTGATCTTCGAGCGGTACGACAGGCCGATGCGCGTGTCTTCCGTCGGCTGCAGCATGAAGCCGATGTTCCAGCCCCACGCGTCGCCCTTCAGGTTCAAGTCGGCGTCGCCATTGGTGGCGACCGGCAGGCCGGCGATCGGCACCACCGTCTTTTTCTTGTAATTGGCATCGATGTGCTGCCAATTCACGCCGAAGCCCATCGAGAACTTGTCGTTGACCTTGTAGGCGATCGACGGGTTCACGTTGATGGTCTTGATCTCGAACTTGTTGGAGTGATATTGGCCGACCCAACCGTCGTCGTATTCGGTCATCAGCCCGAACGGGGCGCCGACTCCCAGGCCGATGTACCACTGCTCGTTCAGTTGCCAGGAAGCGTAGAGGTTGGGGACGACCCCGAGGTTGCCGGCGTCGCCGCCATTGCCGCCTGTGGGCACCGACCCGTTCAAGCCCGATCCGGGAATGCCCGGCACGCTGGGATTGCGGCTGTTGCCATTGTCCGAGAACTTGAACGAGGGCTTGATCAAGTTGACCCCGCCCGAAAAGTTGATGCCAGGCAGATACGTCATGCCTGCCGGGTTGTAGTAGATGATGCTGGCGTTTTCCGGATTTGCCGCCGAGCCTGCGTACGCGTTGCCCAAGCCGCTGGCGTTCTGCTCCAAGAGCTGAAAGCCGGCGGCATAGGACGTTGCGGATGCGCCCAGGCCGACCACAAGGGCCGACAAGGTGCTCAGGGACAATGAACGTCTGCGCATGGTACTGCCTCCTCGAGTTGGATGTATGTCTCTATTCCACTGCCGGTTTTCTTGTCGATCCGGTCTAATCGGCGTGAGCCGTTTTACTGCTGTGCCTAGGGGTTGCTACGTTGGTAATGCAAGGGTCCGCCCGTGAAGGGGGCGAATCCGGTTCCGAAAATCACGCCGGCGTCGGCCAGGTCGGCGTCGGCGACGACGCCTGCCTCCACGCGCTGCCGGGTGGCGTCCACAAGCGGCTGGATCAGGCGCTCTGCCAGGCCCGCCGGGGCAGCTCCGGCTTGCTTGACCGGCTTGCCGTCGCGCCAGGTATAGAAGCCCTTGCCGCTTTTCTTGCCGAGATCGCCGCGGGCCAGCCGTTCGGCCAGGCAACGCGGGGGGGCGGCCCCACCGGCCAGTTCGTCGCCAGCGGCGCGCGCGATGTCCAGGCCGACGGTGTCGGCGAGTTCCAGCGGCCCCATCGGCATGCCGAACGCCACCATGGCGGCGTCGACCGTTTCAGGCGCAACGCCGTCGTCCACGCTGCGCATCGCCTGCAACAGGTAGGGCGCCAGCACGGCGTTGACCAGGAAGCCGGGCGCGCTCTTGACGGGTAGCGCCAGCTTGTCGATCTGGCCGACGAAGGCGCAGGCGCGCGCCAGCGCATCGCCCGCGTCGCCCTCGGCATGCACGACTTCCACGAGCGGCATCTTGGCGACCGGGTTGAAGAAGTGGATGCCGACCAGCCGCGTGGGGTCCGCCAAGCCGGTGCGCAGGGTTTCAAGCGACAGGCTGGACGTGTTGGTGGCCAGCAGCGCGCCGGGTTTCATGCGCGGTTCCAGCGAGCGGTACAGCGCGCGCTTGGCCTCCGGCTGTTCGCTGATGGCTTCGATGACGACGTCGGCCAGCGGCACGCCGCCGCCCGCCGGGTCGGGAATCAGGCGGTCGAACGCCGCCCGCGCCAGGCGCGGGTCTTTCAGGCGGCGCGCGTACAGCGCCGCCGCGCGCTGGACGGCGGGGGCGATGCGAGCCATGTCCTGGTCTTGCAAGGTGACGGTCATGCCCTTTAGCGCGCACCAGGCCGCGATGTCGCCGCCCATGACGCCCGCGCCCACGACGTGGACGTGGCGGGCGGGCGTGACGCCGGTCTGCTTGCCGTTGGCCTTCAGGCGTTCCTGCAGGCGGAACACGCGCAGAAGATTGCGCGCGGTGTCCGATGCAATGATGCCGTCGATCAGGCCCGGCGCCTGCAGGGCGTTGCCGCCGTGCTTTTCCCACAACGTCACGATGGCGGGGGCGGCGGGGTAGTGGCCCTGCGGATCCTTGGCGGCGATCTGCTTGCGGGCGCGGTTGGCCACCACGGACTTCAGCGGCCAGCGGTTGGCCCACCCGCCCAGGCCGCGGGCACGGCGCGCGGGCTTGTTCGACAGCACCGTCTGGCGGGCCGCGGCCCGCAGCAGACGGGTCGGCACGCGGGCATCGGCCAGGCCCAGCGCGGCGGCCCGCCGGGCGTCCGCGCCTCGGCCGGTCAACATCATGTCCAGCGCGGCGGGCGCGCCGATCACTTGCGGCAAGCGCAGCATTCCGCCCCAACCGGGGAAGATGCCCAACATGACTTCGGGCAGCGCCAGCGACGTGCCGGGTTCGTCGGCAACCAGCCGATAGCGGCAAGCCAGCGCCAGTTCCAGCCCGCCACCCAGGCAATGGCCCTGGATCAGGGCAAGCGTGGGATAGCGCACGGCGGCCAGGCGGTTGAACAGGTTCCAGCCGCGGGCCACCAGCGCGCGGCCTTGCTCGGGCGTGTCCAGGCTGGCGAATTCATTGACGTCGGCGCCCACGATAAAGCCGGTGGCCTTGCCGGATTGGATGATCAGGCCCTTGGGCGGCGCGGCGTCCAGCGCGTCCAGCACCACGGCCAGCTCGGTCATGGTGTCGGCCGACAAGGCGTTCACGGCGCTGCCGGCGCGGTCGAACGTCAGCCACGCCACGTGATCGGCATCGCGTTCCAGGCGCCAGTGGGAGAGCGAGTCCAGGGTCGTCATGGGCGGTCCTCGTCCAGGGTTTCAACCAGCATTGCGCCGCCTTGACCGCCGCCGATGCAGATGGCCGCCATGCCCCGCCTGGCGCCGCGGCGCTTCAGGGCATCAAGCAGATGGAGCACGATGCGGGCGCCGGAAGCGCCCACCGGATGTCCGATCGCGATGGCGCCGCCGTCCACGTTGAGCTTGCCGGGGTCGAGCACCCCCCATGCTGGCGTACCGAAGTGCGCTTGGCAATAGGCATCGTCGCGCCAGGCCGCCAGGCAGCCTAGCACCTGGGCGGCAAAGGCCTCGTTGATCTCCCACAAATCCAGGTCATTCAAGCCCAGGCCGTGACGTTGCAGGATCGGCGTGGCCGCATGGACCGGCCCCAGGCCCATCTGCGCCGGATCCAGCCCCGCCCACTGGCTGTCGACGATGCGGCCCAGCGGGCGCAGGTTCCATTTGGCCACGGCTTCTTCCGACGCCAGCACCAACATGGCAGCGCCGTCGGTCACCTGAGAGCTGTTGCCGGCGGTGATGTTGCCCCAGGGCTTGTCGAACACGGGCTTGAGTTTGGCCAGCTTCTCTGGCGTGGAGTCTTCGCGCACGCCATCGTCATCGGGATACAGATTGCCCTGCGTGTCGATCAACGGCGTGATTTCGGTCATGATGCCCGCGGCGCGGGCCGCCAGCGCGCGCTGGTGGCTGCCGGCGGAATAGGCGTCCATGGCCGCGCGGTCGATGCCGAAACGAGTGGCGATGTTCTCGGCGGTCTGGCCCATCGACAGACCCACGACGGGGTCGGTCAAGCCTTTCAAGAGGCCGATGACCGGTGCAAGGTTCTTCAGCCTGAAGCGGCGCAAGGCAGCCAGTTTGGCGCCGATGCCGCGGGCCGCGTACCAGCCGGCCAGCCAGCGCACCATGTCGTCCGAGAACAACAGTGGCGCGCGCGAGAGGGCGTCCGTGCCGCCCGCCAGCACCAGCGCCGAACGGCCGGACTGGATGTTGGCGATGGCCGAGTCCAGCGCCTGCATGCCCGACGCGCAATTGCGCATCACGGTCCAGCCGGGCACGGTGTTGCCGCAGCCCAGGCGCAGCGCGATGACGCGGCCGATGTTCACTTCGTCGGGAGAGGGCGCGGCGCAGCCCACGATGACCTCGTCCAGGTCGGTGGGCGCGAAGGGCTGGCGCAGCAGCAGGCCGCGGCCGGCCTGCACGGCAAGATCACCCGCCGAGAAGGGGCCGGGTCCGGTGCGCGCTTTCAGGAAGGGCGTCCGGGCGCCGTCGACGACGTAAACCGGTTTGAATGCCATCGGTTCCCTCCTCTTAGGCGACCTTGCGTTCGGCAGCGGGCCTGGCTGCGTCGGACGCGCCAAGGTCGAAGGGGAAATCATCCACTTTCACCACGGTATCGCGCAAGCTGTTGCGGCGTTTCACCACGGCATATTCTTCCGCGGTGATGCCGCCGGCGGCGTATGCGGCGTCGGCGATGTCGCGCACGTTGGCTTGGGGATTGCCTTCCAGCGCGCCGCGTTTTTCCAGGTCGCGGATCTTGGCCTCGATGGGTTCGGCCTCCAGCGTGGCGGCCAGGGCCTGTTCGATGGCGCCCACGGGTTCGTCGGCGGAGTCGGGCAGGTGGCAGCCCGCGGTCAGCCGGTCGCGCGTGGCGCTGGGGTTGATCAACAGCCGTGCCACGTCCTGGCCCAACTGATCGGAGGGCAGCGATTGCGTCCGGCCCCACGGGAAGATGATGCGCGCCAGGCTCCAGGCGACGAAACGGTTGGGGTAGTTGTCCAGCACGCCGTCGAAGGCTTCCTGCAGCTTGAACAGCGCGTCCTGGATGGACCAGTGCGCAAGCGGCGCGTCGGCGGCCTGGCGGCCTTCGTCTTCGAAGCGCTTGAGGGTCGCGCTGACCAGGTACATCTGGGACAGCACGTCGCCCAGTCTCGCCGACAGGCGTTCGCGCCGTTTCAGGCTGCCACCCAGCACCAGCATCGAGGTGTCGGCCAGCAAGGCGAAAGCGGCGGAATAGCGGCTAAGCAGCTGGTAGTAGCGCAACATGTCCGGCGCGACATCGGCGTTCACGCTGACGTAGCGGGCGCCCGTCAGCGCGGTGCCCAGCGCGCGTAATTTGTTGCGGGCGACAAAGCCGACATGGCCCCAGAACGCCCGATCGAAGTCGGTCAGGCCCTGCTTGCCGTCCGGCGATTGGGCGGCCTGCATTTCAGCCAGCACATACGGGTGGCAGCGGATCGCGCCCTGACCAAAGATGATCAAGCTGCGCGTCAGGATGTTGGCGCCTTCCACGGTGATGCCGATTGGAATCTGCTGGTACGCCCGGCCCAGGAAGTTGCTGGGGCCCAGGCAGATGCCCTTGCCGCCGATGACGTCCATGCCGTCGTTGACGACCTGGCGGGCGCGTTCGGTCACATGGTATTTGACGATCGCCGACACGACCGATGGCTTTTCGCCCAGGTCCACGGCGCCCGCCGTCATGCTGCGCGCCGCATCCATCATGTAGGTGTGGCCGCCGATACGCGCCAGCGCTTCTTCCACGCCCTCGAACTTGCCGACCGGCGTGCGGAACTGGCTGCGCACGCGCGCATAGCCGCCCACGGCGCGGGCCGTCAGCTTGGACATGCCGGTGTTGGACGAGGGCAGCGAAATCGAACGGCCCGCGGCCAGGCATTCCATCAGCATGCGCCAGCCTTGGCCCGCCATGGCAGGGCCGCCGATGATGAAGTCCAACGGCATGAAGACGTCGGTGCCACGGGTGGGCCCGTTCATGAACATTGCGTTCAGCGGGAAGTGACGGCGGCCGGTGTCGACGCCGGGGTGATCGTGCGGCACCAGTGCGCAGGTGATGCCAAGGTCGCGCTTGCCGCCCAGCAGGCCGTCGGGGTCATACAGGCGGAAAGCCAGGCCCAGCAAGGTGCACACGGGCGCCAGCGTGATGTAGCGCTTGTCCCAGGTGACGCGCATGCCGATCACTTCGCGGCCCTGCCATTCGCCCTTGCAAACGATGCCGCTGTCGGGAATGGCCGCGGCATCGGATCCGGCCCAGGGGCTGGTCAGCGCGAAAGCGGGAACGTCTTCGCCGCGGGCAAGGCGAGGCAGGTAGTGGTTCTTTTGTTCGTCGGTGCCGTAGTGCAGCAGCAGCTCGGCGGGGCCGAGCGAATTGGGCACCATGACCGACACCGCCAATGCGGACGAGCGCGTGGACAACTTGGTGACGATTTCGGAATGCGCATAGGCCGAGAAGGCCAGACCGCCATATTCCTTGGGAATGATCATGCCCAGGAAACCCTGGGACTTCAGGTAGTTCCAGACATCGGCGGGCAGGTCATAGCGTTCCTGGGTGACGCTCCAGTCATTGACCATGCGGCAGGCCGTTTCCGCCTGGTTGTCCAGGAAGCGTTGTTCATCCTCGGTCAGGCGCGGACGCGGATAGGCCAGCAGGCGGCTCCAATCGGGCCGGCCCCGGAACAGTTCGCCTTCCCACCAGACCGTGCCGGCTTCCAGCGCATCGCGCTCGGTGTCGGACATCTGCGGCAGGACCTTGCGGTACAGGTTGAAGATCGGCGCCGACAGCAGCGCGCGCCGCAGGGGGCGCACGCCCAGCAAAACGGCGGCAAGAAGCGCGATGGCGGCCAGCGCGATGAGGACTGCGTTCATTTCGTTGTCTCCGTATGTGTTCTGTTCTGTTCCAGCGGGCCGCTACGAGGTCGGGACGGCTACGTGCCCACGACGGGCGGCAGCGGCGCGCGCAAGCCGCCCAGCAGGAAACTCATCAGCCGGGGCAGCAGCAGGTCGGGGTTGTCGGGTTGTTCGGCTTCGTCGAGGGTCCATCCCGTGACCGACCGCAGCAGGTCGGTGCCGATGATGGCGTACGACGTGGCGCCGAGCATGAATTGGAAGCGCCACACGATTTCGGCTTTGGGCACGTCGGGTAGCGCGGCGAACAGGGCATTGCGGTAGCGCTCCAGCACGTCGGCGTATTCCTCGGCGAACAGGGCGCGGATGAAGTCGGACGGATCGGTCATGGTCCGTTCAAGCAGCGGCAGGAACGTGCTGCCCGCCTGGGCGGGATCGGCGGCCAGACGCAGCAGGGTGCCGAAGAAGGCGTCCACGATCAGCGACGGCTTCAGGGGCTTGCCGCCGGATTGCGACTCCAGTTCATCCAACAGGCGCAGGCGCTCGCGATTCAGCACTTCCAGGCGGCGTTTGAGCACCGCCTGGACGAGGGACTCCTTGGAGCCGAAGTGATAGTTCACCGATGCCAGATTGACCCCGGCCGCGCCGGTGATCTGCCGCATTGATGTGCCGTCGTGGCCTTGTTGCGCAAACAGCGCTTCAGCCGTGTCCAGGATGGATTCGCGAGTGTTGGGAGTTCTGATTTCTTGCATATGGTTGAATTCAAACGTTCGTTTAAAAACATTATGCGGTAGGGAAGTGCAGTAAGCGAGCCTCGGCAATCCCCAATAGGGTTTACCCGTGACGGCGCTTATGCACCGGTTGGCCTGAACCCTTCAGGTATGAGCGGACCGGGTCAGCTAGATCAGATGGATGAGAGGGGTCGCGCCGAGGGACGACGCGCCCATCGGCCGAAGGCGGGGAGCTTGGCCATTCGTCCTCGGACGACCGCCCTAGGATGAATGTGGTCTGGAAGCCGCGCGCAAAACGCCGCAGTATCAGCGCGAGGAGTTCAACGCGTTGCACCGGCCGTACGCGACGCGGGCCCGTTGGCGTGACCGCTGCGGCTACCCGTGCGCCCCGACACAGGAGCAGGACAAATGAAGACCTACCGAGTGGGACTGCTGGTTGATGGGTATGAGCAACCCGGCTGGATGCATGAGATGGCGGAGTGGCTGATCCATAGTCAGGATTTCGACCTGTCCGCTCTGTTGGTGATATCGCCCGAAGGCGCTGTCAGGACGCCGCGTCTGGGAGTGAAGGCGCTGTTCGGCACGTTGTCACGCCTTGAGGCCCGGCTGCTGCCGGTCAAGCAGCGCCAGATGCTGGCGAACTGCCGAGACATGCGGCAAAGCACGCCACCTGGCGTGCCAGTGCTGCCGCTGGCGCCGCGAGAGGCGGTGCAAGGCGAAGACGTGGTCGCCGCGCTGGGCCTGGACCTGGTGATCACGCTGGGCGCATCGCTGGCGACTCGGGCGCAAATGAGCGGGTGGGCGCGCTTGGGCGTCTGGCAATTGAGCTATTCGGATATCGCGGTGTCCACCAGCCGATATGCCGGTTTTTGGGAGGTTTACCAGCGCGAGGATCACACCACCGTGAAACTCTGGCGTGTCGGCCCGGAAGCGGATCAGGACGAACTCCTGGACCAGCGCAGTTTCAACACGGAAGTGTTCTGGCTGAAGAATCAGGCGCGCGCCTTCAGCCTGGGAAATTTCATGGTCTACGACGCCTTGCAGGCGCTGGCCCACGCCAGGCAGACCATGGCAACGCCCCAAATGCAGATCATGAGCGGACCGCGCCGGCCCGATCCCATGGAGTGGGACAGCGCGGCTTATATCGCGCGTCAGGCATGGTTAATGTCTGATTTAATTGTGCGTCGCATCATGAAGCGCAATGTTCGATGGCGAATAGGTATGTTCCCATCGGCCCGGCAACAGGTTGTGGTATCGGACGCGATGGTGCTGCAACCTCCGAAGGGGCGTTTTTTCGCGGACCCTTTTGTATATACCCACGATAAAAAACCATATATATTTTTTGAGGATTACGACTTCACTTCCCGGAAGGGCACGATTTCGGTCGCGACCTACTCCGACGGGGCTTTCCGGCTGCTTGGCACCGCGCTGAACCTGCCCTACCACCTGTCGTTTCCCTATATATTCGAACACGAAGGCGTGACCTACATGGTCCCGGAAACATGCGGAAATCGCAGTATCGAATTGTGGCGTTGCACTGAATTTCCGCTTAAATGGGAGCTTGATGTCACTTTGATGACCAATATATCCGCCGTGGATACCATTATTTTTAAACACGGAGAATACTGGTGGTTATTAACGAATATCGACCGGACGGACGGCCAAAGCCATTGCGACGAGCTGTTCGCGTTCTTTTCGGATTCGCCGCGTTCCACCGTCTGGACGCCGCATGCCGGCAATCCGATCGTGCGCAACCCGATGCGGGCCCGCAACGCCGGAATCGTTGTCTCTCCTGGCGGAGAGGTCATCCGCTGCGCGCAGTATCAGGGCTTCTGCCACTACGGCAAGGGCGTTTCACTGAACCGGATAGAGGAGCTTTCCCCGACGACCTATGTAGAAACCGATGGCGAAATCCACTACGCGAGCTTTTTAGGGAAGCGTCATGCTTCAATGCACCATTGGCATCACCAAGGGGGGCATACGGTATTTGACTTCGCCTATATGGAGTAAATGATGCATCCGGCACAAAAATAAAAATGTTACCTATATTTCTTTTGAAAAATGCACGCACGGGCGTGATGTGTCCGTGGAAACATATCGATAGCTTTCCCATTCGAAACCGGTCTTACGTGCTGCGGCGGGCGTGTGTGCCCCGATGCGGCTTTTTTTGTGCCCCCCATCCCTTATGGCCCGTCCCTATTGAGCCTCCTCAAAGGAGGATCCCCGGGGATCCGCTCCGTATGCCTTCGAATGTTGGTAAAAACCCTAGCGTCAAAAAGAGGGAGAAGACCCTCTCATCCCTATTTACGAGAGTGATTAAGGCTAACGAATGATTTCTGTTTTTGTCGGATTATATCGCCCTGAAACGTCTTGATTTTGAGGGTTTCGAACCATAAGATGGGTTCATGCCATCCGTTATGTTGGCTACCAAAGTTGCCCAGCCCAAACGCCCCGGTCCAGCTTCATTAGATATTCCGGGATAGTGCGGACCACCCACCGCGGGGCTGGAAAAAAAATAGTCTTCAGCACAGCGAAGATCCCTTCTAGGCCCGTCGAAAAACCGGGAGGACACCATGGCCAAGATGGTCCTGATTGAAGCCCATCCGCTATTGCGGTTGGGGTTGTGGCAGATACTTAGCAAGTTGGACGATGTGTGGGAAATCGAGGGGATGGGCCTGGCGGATTTATCCAAGGCCGACGGCGCGCACGCGGGCGCCGATCTTCTGATCTACGGGTTGCCGGTGGAGACCGACGAGGCATGGAGCGCATTGCACGAGATCCAGCGTGTGCTCACTCCCAAGCGGATTCTGCTTTTGACGGACGTGATGCCGTTGCCCATGCCGGTGCAGGGCTTGCCGGGCGCAAGCGTATATGGTTGCCTGATGAAGACCGCCTCGGTTGAAATCCTGGAAGCCGCGATACGCCTGGTCATGGCGGGCGGACAGTGCTTTCCCAGCGAACAGGCATTGCAGACGCCGGCGGCAACGGTCTGCGCCTTGCCGTCTCGCGATGCCGACGACGCTTCTGGAAAGGGCTCGATGCCGGTCAGCGCCGGGGCGCAGTTGCTTCAGATCACGCCGCGTCAGTACGAAGTCCTGGTGTTGCTGGCCAGGGGCTATCCCATCAAGACCGTCAGCCGGATGCTCAACATTTCGGTCGCCACCGCCAAGACGCATGCATGCACGCTTTACCAGCGCCTGCATGTCAAGAACAAGGGAGAGGCGGTCTACGCGGCTTTGCAGCGCGGGGCAACCCTGGAATGGCACGAACCCACTGGCAGCAGGGATACGGACGCCGGGCAGATCTACGGGCGCAAGCTGGGGTAACAGCAGGTTGCGCTGCCTGCCCGGCAGCCTGGAACGCGCAGGTTCCGTTGCTGCCGGGGTCCGCATAGCCATCCTGGCTAAGGCTTACATAGCAGTGCCCGGCGTGCTTTTTGGCACGCCTTTCCACCACCAATCATCCTCCTGAACGAGATTCAGCGAACGTAGCCGCTGATAGCATGGGTTGTGTCCGCAAGCCTGGGTCGATAGCGCGAATCACAACACCTTGCGATAGCGATCCCGTAGCGCGGACGAGATTCCCGTCATGCCGGCGCACCACCCAAAACCTGCTCAGGCAGCGTGGTGCGCCGGTGTGACGGGAACCGTGTATGGGCCATGCGTCACAAGGTTCCTCCCGGGATGACAACCGTACTGATCGAAGACTACGCTCTGCTTCGCGTCGCAATTCAGCATGTGCTGGAACGTGTCCGTAACGCCGACGACATCCTGGCTATTTCGCCAGCCCATTTGCTCAACATGTCCAGTTCGATCAACCGTCCAGTGGAATTACTGGTGATCGGTTGTAGTGGCATGGCCGAGCAGGACATCGGGCTTATCTCCCAGTCGATGGCTTTCTTCATGCCGCGCCTGGTATTGGTGCTGTATTCCGTATTGGACACGTCCGTCATGGGCGTGTGCGCGCGCAGCGGGGTCGCGGGGTATCTGCCCAAGGCGTCCAGTCCCGACGCGCTGGCGGCGGCCGTAAGCCTGGTGATGGCGGGCGGGGAGTGCTATCCCCAACCGGCCGGGCGGCCACAGAGCGTCTCGCACGCACCGGCGCAGGAGCTGCGCGAACTGACGCAGCGGCAGGAAGAAATACTGCAGCTGCTGGTGCAAGGCAAGACGATGCGCGAAATCGGCCAGCAGGTTGGCATCTCGGTCGCCACGGTGAAGAGCCATGCACGCACGCTGTACTGGAAACTGAACGCGCGCAACCAGGCCGAAGCGGCCTATATCGCGGTGCAGATGGGGCTGGTCAGAAGCGCGGGCACGCCCGCTCCAGTCAAGGTCGATGGCAAATAGGGGCGCCTGCTACGGGCGGGAATCATCCGCCCTACGTATCGCTTTCCCGGGTGCGGCTTTTCATGGAGGCCGGCGTTTGAGCCTTCACGCCGACCACCGCCGCGAACTCGCGTTCCGCCGCGGCCAATACCGCGTCGACGTGCAGATGGGTCAGCGCATAGTGGCGCGCCGACGCGCCCAGGGCCTGGCGGGTCTGCGCGTCGTTGCTTAACGTGCGGATGGCCTGGGCCATGGCGTCGGCGTCCTCGGGGGCGGTGAGCAGTCCGCAATGCGCGACGACGGTGGCAAGCTCCGTGCCGGCCGCGGCGCCGCAGACGACGGGACGGCCGCTGGCCAGCATGCCCGTCAGCTTGGATGGCATGACCAGATCGGCCGCGCCGGCGCGTTGCGGCAACAGGTGGATGTCCGCGGTATTGAGCAGCGCACCCAGCCGCGCCGCCGGTTGCAGGTCCAGGAACACGACGCGCGACAGCCCTTCACAACACGCTTGCAGCGGCGCGCGTTCTGGCCCCTGCCCGCAGAACACAAACCATAGCCGGGTGTCGTCGGCAAGCTGCCGCGCCACGTCGGCCAGCGTCTGCAGCCCTTGTTTTCCGCCCATGTTGCCCGAATACAGGGCGACGATGGCGTTGGCCGGGATACCCAATTCGGCTCGGTAATCGCCGCCGTCCGCACGCGGAGAGATGGCGTTGACGTCGATCCAATTGGGGAGCAGCACGGCACGCTCGGGCGCCACGCCTTTGGCCATTGCCAAGTCCAGCATGCGATGCGATATCGTGGACACGCGGTCGAAGCGGCGCATCAACCAGCTTTCCGCCCGCTTGACCAGCGCCCGAAGCCGGGCGCCCTTCAGCAGACCCAGCTCGAATGCCGCGTCGACTTCGTAATCCTGGATGTGCAGCCACGCTCGCGCGCCGCACAATCGCGCCGTCAGCCAGGCGGCGGGCGCGCAGAACAGCGCCGGCTCCACCACCAGGATAAGGTCCGGCCGGCAGGCGGCCGCGCGCAGCAGCGACGGCAGGCTGGATACGGCGAAGCTTGCCAGATGGATCAGCCGCTTGAGGCCACCGGGGCGCGCGGGCACCCACAGCGGTGCGCGGCGCACGGTGACGCCGGCCCGTTCTTCCTTGCGGTAGCGGCCCGCGCGGTAGCCGTCGTGGACCTGCCATTGGGGGTAGTAGGGCGGGGCGGTCACGACGTCCACGTCATGGCCTTGCGCGGCCAGCCATTCGGCCAGTTCGGCGCTGTACTTGCCGATGCCGGTCAATTCCGGCGCATAGTTGATTCCGTAGATCAGTATCTTCATGGCGGCGTGGGCAGGCGGGGGCGCACGGGCCGGCAGGGGTTGCCATGGCACACCATCGCCGGCGGCATGTTGCGGAATACCGAGCTGCGCGCGCCCACCACGGCCTCGCGGCCGATCGTCACGCCCGGGCCGACGAACACGTCCGTCGCCACCCAGGCGCCATCTTCGACGCGCACCGCGCGTTCGCGCAAAGGAAAATCCGGCTGGCCCGCGTCATGATCGGCGGCGCATAGGTAGCTGCGTTGCGACACGACGGCATGCGCGCCGATATGGATGGGCCCCAGGCTGTAGATCACGGCGTCGTCGCCGATCCAGGCGTAGTCGCCAATCTGGACCTTCCACGGATAGGTCACCGTGGCGGTCGGCCGGATCAGCACCTTGCGGCCCACCTGCGCGCCGAAACAGCGCAGCAGCCAGCGGCGAAAGCCATAGGCGACCTGTGGCGACCATCGGAACACCGTCCCCTGTACCATCCACCACAGCTGCACCGTCAACGCGGAGCGGCCGCGTTGGCCCGGCGCCAACGCAAAGCGGTCCAGTTGCTGGAGCGCGCTCATTTGGCGGCCCCCGCCACGGCATCCGCCTGCGCGTCGCCCGCGCGCGCCTGCCGTGCTTTCTGAAGTTCTTCGGTCTTGATGCGAATCTGCCAGTAATACATGGCGCGCGCCACCGCGTAGTCGTAGCCGGCCTTGCCGTCCAGGAACCCCAGACGGAAAACATAGGAATGCAGGAAGGAAATCGGCGCCTTGAACGGCATGGCCTGGAAGATGCGCTTGAGCAGCGCGCGCGCGCCCACATTGGCTTCGCGCGGATCGTTCATCAGTCCTTTGGTGCGCAGGTTGGCTTCCCAGTCGGAATAGCGGTTGTGCTTGTCGAAATAATGGAAGAGCGAGTCGTGGTCGTTGTGCACCATGCGCTGGCGCAGCGCGAAGGTCTCGCCCTGGACTTGCGGCTGGTAATGGCCTTCCACTTCCCACATGTGGGCCACGTCCAGATCGTCGTAGTCCAGAAAACGGGACTGGTCACGGGCCAGCAGCGCCAGCTTGTAGACGCGGTGGCCGTGCACCAGCTTCTTGCCGCAGAACACGTAGTCAAACGGCACGAAAGCCCCACCGGCACCGGCGGCAAAGCGCGGCAGCGTTTCGCGGATCTCGGCGGCCAGCGCAGGCGTCATTTCCTCGTCGGCGTCCACGTACAGCACGACCGGGTGCGAGAACGGCAGCTGCTCCAGGCACCACTGCTTTTTCTTCGGGTACTTTCCGTTCCACTGGAAGTTCGAGACGCGCGCGCCCAGCGCCGTGGCCATCGCGCAGGTGGCGTCGGTGCTGTTGGAGTCCACCACGAACACCTCGTCGAACTCCGACAGCGCCTTCAGGCACTTGGTGATGTTGCGCTCTTCGTTCTTCGTCATGACAACTACGGAAACCGGTATTTTCTGCATGATGCTGTCCTGTTCAGGGCGTGCCGCGTTGCATCAGCGGCTGGAATAGCGCGATGACGTTGCGGCAATGCCGCTCTAGGGAAAAGGCGTCGGCGCGCTCGGGGCCTCGGGCGGCCAGCTGCTCGCGGATGTCGCCGTCGTAGGCCAGGCGGCGCACGGCATCGGCCAACGCCGCCGCGTCGCCCACCGGCACCAACAGGCCGTAGCGGCCGGCGTCCAGTATTTCCGCCGGCCCATGGGGACAGTCGGTCGAAATTACCGGCACGCCCAGGCACAGCGCTTCAACCAGCACATTGCCGAAGCTCTCGCGGATGGACGTCAGCGCGAAGGCGCCGGCGCCGGCGATCACGGGGAATGGGTTGTCGATGTGACCGGCCAGCGTCACGGACGTGCGGGACGGACGCTCGTCGATGCGCCTTTGCAGCGCTGCGTGCTCGGAGCCTTCTCCCAGGATGGTGAAGGCGATGCCGGGGTCGTCCAGCAGCGCGGCGGCGTCGATCAGCGTGGCGTAGTCCTTCACGGCTTCCAGCCGGCCCACCGCCACGACGTGATAGGGCGTCGTCGTGCCGCCTTCCGGGCGCTGGGCGCCTTGTCTGCGCACGTTGTCCAGCGGCACGCCGTTGTAGATCGTGTGGACCTTGCCGCGCAGCGGCGGAAACATGCTGACCAGGTCTTCCTTCACGCCACGGGACACGCCCACGACCGCGTCGTGGCGGCGGTAGGTCTGGCTGACCAGCCAGCACTTCAGGCGCCGCATCCGCGATGCGCCGTAGTGGATGGCCGGGCTGCTGTGCTCGAACGCGACCGTCCGGAACGTGCCGCCCAGGATCTTCCTGGCCAGAACGACCAGCATGTTGCACAACAGGCCATGCGAGCACACGATGGCGGGCTTGTCGCGCCGGATCTGGGCCACAAGGCGCATGAACGCCAGGGGCAGCATCAGCCGCAGTTTGGTGGGCGATTCAATGACCGGCAGCGCGCGGGTGACCTTCGGGTTGCCGACCGGATACTCGCGGTTGCGCGACCGCAGCAGGAACAGGGCGGAATCCACGCCCTGTTCCGGCAAGGCGTCCACGATGAAGGCGACGCACCTTCCGACGCCGCCGTGCAAGTCCGGCGCGACAAACAAGACATCAGGCATGGGGAATCACTCTCGGTAGCGCCCGGCGCGCGGCGTCCGGGCGGTGGCTGGGGGTGAACGGTGCTGCGGGCGTGTCCGCCCGAGGCACGGGCATGATCTGCGCATTGCGCATCAGCGACAGGCAATAGCACAGCAGGAATCCGGTGAACGCGGTCTTGGGCGCATAGGCCAGCCCGCCGGAGAGCGAATCGATGAAGATGTAGATGGGGGCGGTCGCCAACAGGTAGCGCCGGTGCATTTCCAGGCCCGGATGCTGGTAGCGCCTGAGCAGCGTCAGCAGCAATATCAGCAGGGGCGGCAGCATGATCATGATCGTGCCGACCACGCCGAACTTCATCAGGTAAAAGGCCCAGGAATTGTGCGCGAAGGTGCTCAGTTCGAAGCCGTTTTCGCCCATGACCCAACTGCGGAACCCCGCGCCCTTGCCGAATACGGGGCTTTCGGCGAAGGAGTCCATCTGCCCCTGCATTTCCTGGATGCGTGCGCCGTAACTGGAATCTTCGTCCAGCTTTTCGACGCTGAAGATGCGGTTGGTCAGCACGTCCAGGTAGCCGATGCTGGCAAACACGAGCACACCCGCGACGGCGGCCGGCGCAAAGATCAGCACCGCGCGCCGACGGATTTCAGGGCCCGTGCCCAGCAGCACCGCAATCACCACCGACACCGCCAATTGCAGGTATTGGCTGCGATTCAGCGAAAACACCAGGGCCAACAGCATGTACAGCGTCAGCGCATAGGCTTTGGGCCCGGACACGTTCAGCGTGCGCCGGAACGTCAGCAGCGACACCACGCCGAACGGGATCGCCCACACGCCCAGCCGCACGTTGCGTAGCGGGTTGGACACGCTGAAACCCTGCGCCTGTTCCAGCAGCATCAGCGTGGCCACCGCCAGGCAGGCCGCCACGATGTACTTTTGCAGCACGGCGTAAGCGGCGGGGCTATCGATGTCCTTGTAGCAAAGGAATGGCGTGCACAGGAAATAGAACACGATGCGCAGGTCGCGCGCCACGTCGCCGGTCTCGATGCCGGGGTGATGGAGCGATACCAGCAGCAGGTAGATCACCGACATCGCCTGCAGGCCCAGCAGCGCGCCCAGCACGCCGCGGGGCAAGGCGTAGGCGCTGGGCTCGGCCAGCCGCAGCGCCTTGACGGCCAGCATGGCGACGAACAGGACGTCGAAAGGCGACAGCTTGAAGCTGCCCACGCCCAGGATGAAGCGGTCGTCGTTCAATGCCAGGGCGGTGAACGCGAACAGCCCCAGCAGGTGCAGGGTGGATAGGCGGCGATGCGGGCTCATGTCGGTGTCCTAGTGCGCGGCCCAGTCGTCGCGTCTGAAGATCTTGGTGGTCAGCTTTTCGAACAGGTAGGACAGGTCTCCCTGGCGGGCATGCGCGGCCACCTTCGATGCGCGGCAGGACAGTTCGAACAGCCGGCCCAGTCCCGGTTCGGTGCGCCGGATGCGGGTCACGATCTGTTCGCGCTCTTCCAGCAGCACGTCCTGCATCAGGGCCGTCTTGGTTTCGTCATGCGCCGTATAGACACCCAGCGCGTCCGGCACGATCAGGTTCTTGCCCTCGCGCAGCAGCCGGCTCCACAGCTCCAGGTCCATGCAGTAGCGCATGCTTTCCTGCAGCAGCCCGTATTTGCGCAGCAGATCGCGGCGGAAAATGGCCGACTGGTTGGGAATCGACGCCTTCACCACCGTCAGCGTGCCTCGGTTGACGGGCGTGTAGTGGATCTTGCGGAAGATCTGGTTGTTGGCGTCGGCCACGAACAGGTTGCCGCTGACGATTGGCGCGCGGCCTCGCGCCGCGGCCGCGCCCAGCTTGCGCAGCGCGCCCGGAAAGTACAGGTCGTCGGAATTCTGCCAGCCGACGTAATCGCCGGTGGCCCGTTCGAATCCCTTGTTGATGGCATGGGACTGGCCGCGGTCGGGGGTGCTTTCCCAGTACGTCAGGTACCGCTCGTACTTGCGGATGATGTCCACGCTGCCGTCGGTCGACCCGCCATCGATGATGATGTACTCCAGTCGCGGATAGCCCTGGTTCAGCACGGACAGAATGGTGCGTTCCAGGAATTTGGCCTGGTTGAACGAGGGGGTCACGATGGTCAGCTTGGGCAGCAGGCCGCCGGCGATGGGCGCGGGCGGACGGAGTTCGCGGACGAAGTCGATGAGCTGACGTGAATACTCGTTATGACGCTTGCGCATGTAAGACCTCAACATGTTGGGGTTAACGGGTGGCCGCTGGCAATGCGCCCGGGAAGTCGGGGCGGGATTGACGGATGGCGAGAGCGACGCCGGCCAGCGTGATCGCCGCGTAGGCCATGCGGCCCCAAGCCGCGGCGTGCTCACCCGCCGCGTGTACCAATCCCGCCATGACGCACAGCATCGCCAGCCCGCCCAAACCGTTCAGGATGGCGACCGCGCGGGAATTTCCCAGACCGAGCAGCGAGAAGTGCGCCGCCGCATTCAGGGACAGCAGCCCCGATGCCACGATCAGTAGCCGGAAGGTGTCAAGATGGCCTGTGGCCACGTTGTCGCCCAGCAGCAGGTTCAGAAGCGGCTGGCTCACGGCCAGCACCGCCAGCGTGGCGCCGGCGGACAGCGCCAGGTTCCACAGCATCATGCGGCGGATCTCGCGTTCGGCGGCGCCGGCATAGGGCGGCGACACCGACAGGCGGCTGACGCGCGGCATGGCCTTCTGGAAGATCGCCACCGCGGCGGTATGGATGATCTGTCCGACCTGGACGCCAACCGTATAGATCGCCAGCGCGGCCGGTCCCATCAGGCTGCCCACCAGCACGCGGTCCACGGACCCGAACGCCAGCGCGCTCAGGCTGTTCAGCCAGGACCAGCGGGAAAACTTGAATGCGTCCATCATCGCGGCGCGGTCACGCACAGGGCGCACCAGCACCCGTCCGTAGGCGCGCGAGAACACGCGCATCTTCACGGTGCCGGCGACCAGCAGCCCGAAGGCCTGGGCCACGCCCGTCCAGGTGGGCGACGCCGTCAGCCAGGCCGTGGCGCAAGCCAGCGCCATCGTTGCGGAACGGCTGAAGACTTCGCACAGCGCCGTGGCGCGGAAATCTTCGCGCCCTTTCAGGCAACCCGAGAACAGCTGGTCATACTGCTGAGTCAGATAGATGGCCAGCGCCGGCATGGCCAGCAAGGTCACCGCGACGCCGCCGAAGGTGGCGGCAGGCCAGGCCAGGCCGACGACCGCCCACAACAGCACGGCGGCCAGCGTGACCACGCCCAGCGCGCAACCGATCAGCGACATGCTGACGCCCGCCGCGCGGTAGGCGCCGCCCGGTTCGTGCATCCGTTCGGACACGAGCTTGGTCGCGGTCACGGCCGCGCCCAGGTTGGCGGCATTGCCGAACCCGGCCAGCGCGATGATCATCGAGTACTGGCCAAAGCCGACGGTGCCCAGCTGACGGAACAGGATGGGCAGCGCCACCAGCGCCGCGACCGGGCCGATGCCGTATTCCACCAGCCCCCAGAAGGAAGCGTTGCCGGCGATGTGTTTTCTGACGAATCCAAGCATCGGGTAGCCTGTGTTGCATGCTGGCGCGGCCCTCAGGCCACGGGCAGCGCCTGTCGGGGTTGTTCGACGCGTTCACGCAGGAAATGCCCATAGGCCAGCGCGATGCCGTCGACAAGCGAAATGCCGGGCCGCCAGCCCAGCGCCTGCACGCGCGACGAGTCCATCAGCTTGCGCGGCGTGCCGTCCGGCTTGCTGGTGTCGTAGACGATGCGCCCGTGGTACCCCACGACGCGCGCCACCAGCGCCGCCAGGTCCGCGATGGAAATGTCCTTGCCCGCGCCGATGTTGTAGATGCCTTCGGCGTCGGGATGCTCCATCAGGGTCACGCAGGCCTGGGCCAGGTCGTCCACATACAGGAACTCGCGCAGCGGCGTGCCCGTGCCCCAGATCGTGACGCTTTCCTGGCCCGCTTCGCGGCCCTCGTGGAATTTGCGAATCAGCGCGGGCAGCACATGGCTGCTGTGCAGGTCGTAGTTGTCGTGCGGGCCGTACAGGTTGGTCGGCATGGCGCAAATGAAGCGCGCGCCGTATTCCCGCTGATAGGCTTCGCACAGCTTCAAGCCCGCGATCTTGGCGATGGCGTAGGGCTCGTTGGTGGCTTCCAGCGGACCGGTCAGCAGGGCATCTTCGCGGATCGGCTGTGGGGCCTCGCGCGGGTAGATGCATGACGAACCCAGGAACAGCAGCTTGCGCACCCCGGCCGCATACGCGGCGCGGATCACGTTGCACTGGATCATCAGGTTCTTGTACAGGAAGTCGACCGGATGATTCTGGTTGGCCAGAATGCCGCCGACGCGGGCGGCGGCCAGGTACACCACATCGACCGGGGTGGTCGAGAAGAAGCGGTGCACCTGGTTCTGGTTTTCCAGGTCCAGCTCGGTGCGGGTGCGGGTCAGCACCTGCGGGTAGCCGCGGCGCTGCAGTTCGCGGGTGATCGCGGCGCCCACCATGCCGCGATGGCCGGCGACAAACACGCGTTGGTCCAGGTTCGTCATGTCGGGCTACTCCTTGTAGGCGTAGATTTCGTAGCCGTTCTGTTCGACCAGGGCGTCGCGGCGCGCATCCTTCAGGTCGCTTTCCACCATTTCCTTGACCAGCTGCGCAAACGTGGTGCGCGGCGACCAGCCCAGCTTTTCCCGCGCCTTGGTGGGGTCGCCCAGCAGGGTCTCCACTTCGGTCGGACGGAAGTACCGGGGATCCACGCGCACGATCACTTGGCCGGGCTTGATGTCATGGACTGGCGAGAACAGCACGGTGGCCGTTTCTTCCAGGCCTTCGCCTTCCCAGGCCAGCAGGATGCCCAGCTCGCGCGCCGCGGTATTGATGAATTCGCGCACGCTGTATTGCATGCCCGTGGCGATGACGTAGTCTTCCGGGGTGTCCTGCTGCAGCATCAACCACTGCATTTCGACGTAGTCGCGGGCATGGCCCCAGTCGCGCAGCGCCGACAGGTTGCCCAGGTACAGGCATTCCTGCAGGCCCAGCACGATGCGCGCCAGGCCGCGCGTGATCTTGCGGGTGACGAAGGTCTCGCCGCGCTTGGGCGATTCATGGTTGAACAGAATGCCGTTGCAGGCGTACATCCCATACGCTTCGCGGTAGTTCACGCTGATCCAATAGGCGTATAGCTTTGCCGCGGCATAGGGGCTGCGCGGGTAGAAGGGGGTGGTTTCCTTCTGCGGGGTTTCCTGCACCAGGCCATACAGTTCCGAGGTGGAGGCTTGGTAGAAGCGCGCCTTTTCCTCCAGCTTCAGGATGCGGATGGCTTCCAGCAGCCGCAAGGTGCCCAGCCCGTCCGCGTTCGCGGTGTACTCGGGTTCTTCGAACGAGACGCCCACGTGGCTTTGCGCCGCCAGGTTGTAGATCTCGTCGGGCTGCACCGATTGCACGATGCGGATCAGACTGCACGAGTCGGTCATGTCGCCGTGATGCAGCACGAAATTGCGCGGCTTGTCGTGGGGATCCTGGTACAGGTGGTCGATGCGCGCGGTGTTGAACAGCGAAGCACGCCGCTTGATGCCGTGGACCTCATAGCCCTTGGCCAGCAGGAACTCCGCCAGATAGGCCCCGTCTTGGCCGGTAACGCCGGTAATCAGTGCCCGTTTTGGCATGGTTGTATCCTTAAGACTTAGTGACTTCACGAAAGGAGCCGAAGGCTGCGGAACCGATGTGCAATGAGATTACTGTTGCACCAGCCGCCAAGATATCGGCCAAAAGGTCTAAGAGTTCAGCCTGTCGATAGGGAAAAAGGGACTGGATTGATTCATCCAGCGCACCTAACGCCGTGACGACCAGCATGGCCACCAGGGCCGGGCGCCGGTTGACCGACAGGTAAATCAACGCGGCCAGGAAGGCGTAGGCCACAAGATGCAGGCGCTTGTCGCCGAAGGCATCGGACATGTCGGCCGCCAGCCCCGGCAAATTGCCCACGGTCACCAGCACGGCGAAGAACACCGCCGCCAGAGGCAGGCACGCCCGCGCCACTCCGGCCTTCCAGAACGCACTTTTGCCGCCGGGCCGCCCCAAGGCAAAAGACGCCCCCTCGGGGGGCAGCGAACGCGCATAGCGCGTGTGGCGAGGGGGCTCCTTTTCATCGCCGGGCCGCCCCAAGGCAAAAGGCGCCCCCTCGGGGGGCAGCGAACGCGCGGAGCGCGTGTGGCGTGGGGGCTCATACTCTTCCATACATGTCCTGGAAGCGGACAATGTCGTCTTCGCCGAGATACGCGCCTGACTGGACCTCGATGATCTCCAGCGGGATCTTTCCCGGGTTTTCCAGGCTGTGGGTTTCGCCCAGCGGGATGTAGGTCGACTGGTTCTCGGTCAGCAGGTACTGCTTGTCGCCGTTGTAGATGCGAGCCGTGCCGGACACCACGATCCAGTGTTCCGCCCGATGGTGATGCATCTGGGAAGACAGGCGCGCGCCCGGCTTCACCGTGATGCGCTTGACCTGGTAGCGCGGCCCGTGGCCCACCGAGTCGTAGGACCCCCATGGGCGCTGCACCTCGCGGTGGTGGTTCAGTTCGGACCGGTGCTGGGTCTTGAAGATCTCGACCAGGCGCTTGACGTCCTGAGACCGCGACTTGTGCGCGACCAGCACGGCGTCGGCCGTTTCGATCACCACGATGTCGTCCAGGCCCACCGAAGCGACCAGCCGGCTGGTGGAGTGGATCAGGCAGTTGCGCGAGTCCTCCACCATGACGTCGCCGGTGGTCGAATTGCCTTCCTCCGTCTTCTGGGCGATGCCCCAGACGGCGTCCCAGGCGCCGACGTCGCTCCACGAGGCGGCCAGCGGGATGACCACGGCGCTGTCCGTGCGTTCCATGATGGCGTAGTCCATGGAATCGCTGGGGCAAGCCTCGAATGACGGCCCGTCCAGGTGGAACAGCCCGTCTTCCCCGTGGCCGGTGGCGACGGCGGCCTGCACCTGTTCCAGCATTTTCGGCGCCAGGCGCGCCATTTCAGCCAGGAAGACCGAGGCCTGGAAGGCGAACATGCCGCTGTTCCAGTAGTAGCCGCCGTCTTCGATGAAGCGTTGCGCCACTTCCGGCGACGGCTTTTCCACGAAGCGGCGCACGCGGCGCGCCGGCGCCATGACGCCGGGCTCTTCCGACTGGATATAGCCGTAGCCGCTAAGCGGCGCGGTCGGAGTGATCCCGAACGTCACCAGCGCGCCTTGGCGCGCGGCCTCGTAGGCGTCGGCAAAGGCGGCGCTAAGCACTGCGCCGTCTTCCAGCACGTGGTCGGACGGCATGATCAGCATGATGGGGTCTTCGCCGTCGCGCATGGCGCGCAGCGTGGCCGCGGCGATCGCCGGCGCGGTATTGCGCGCGAAGGGCTCCAGGATCACCTCGACGTCCTTGATGCCCAGTTCCAGCGCCTGTTCGGCGGCGATGTACTGGTGGGCGTCGTTGCAAACCAGCATCGGCTTGGCCTGGGCGCCCGCCGACCCCAACCGCAGCAGCGTGTTCTGCAACAGGCTGCGGGCATCGGTCAAACGGATGAACTGCTTCGGCAGCAGTTCGCGCGACAACGGCCACAGGCGCGAACCGGAACCGCCGCAAAGAATGACAGCCCGGTAGGGGGGAGGGGGATTCGTCATGGCGCTCACTCCTTGAAGTAGGCCTGGGTGTACGGATGCACGCCGGGGTCGGCGGCGATCTCTTCCGCAGGCAGCCAGCGGTAACTCCGGTGCTGGGCCTGGGGAAGGCTTGCGGCGTTCAACGACAGTTCGGCCTCATAGGCGAGGACGACGTAATGGGTGGAGCGTCCGGCTTCACCCGCGAAATTGGTGCCATAGAAGTGTTCGTACACGCCGCGCGGGGTCCAGACCTCGGCTGCGATGGGCAGCCCAAGCTCGTCGCGGGCGATACGGTGCAGCGCGCTGCGCAGCGATTCGTTCTTGCGGATGCGGCCACCGGGCACGAACCAGGCGCCCCGGGCGGGCGGGTTGGTCCGCAGGCCCGTCAGGTAACGGCCATTGGCGTCGCGCAGCAGCAGGTCGATGGACACCAGCGGCAGCATCTCGACCGCCTGGCGGAAGTCGGCCTGCGCCAGCATGCCGTCCGGGGCCGTATCCGCCCGGGCGTCTTGCCCGGGCCATCCCAAAGGCTTAGTAGACATTGCGGCCCGTCCATCCCGACACGGCCGTGCGCGCGATGATCAGCAGGTCCATCCGAAACGTCCAGTGCTGGATGTAGTAGATGTCGTGCTCGACGCGGTCGCTCATCTTGCGCAGCGTGTCCGTCTGCCCGCGGAACCCATTGACCTGGGCCCAGCCCGTGATGCCCGGCTTGACCCGATGGCGCATCATGTAGCGCTGCACCAGGTCCTTGTACATTTCGTTGTGCTCCAGCGCGTGCGGACGGGGCCCGACGACAGACATGTCGCCCATCAGCACGTTCAGGAACTGCGGCAGCTCATCCAGGCTGGTGCGCCGCAGAAAGCCGCCAATACGCGTAATGCGGGAATCGTTGCGCGTCGCCTGCGTCACCGTGCCATGTTCCTGGTGCACGGTCATGGTGCGGAACTTGTAGACGTGGAACACTTTGCCATCCACGCCCAGGCGCGGCTGGGTGAAGAAAACGGGGCCACGGGACGTCAGCTTCACCATCAGGGCGATGGATATCATCAACGGTGACAGCCCGATCAGCGCGCACAAGGCGAACCCGCGGTCGAAGACCTCTTTGGCCCAGCCGCGCACGCCGGCGGCCGGCAGGCTATTGAGCTGGATGGCGGGCAGCCCCAGGAATTCGCCGATTCGGTGGCCCAGCAACTGGATCGACATCACGTCGGGAATCCAGCGGATATCCACCAGGTCGTTGCGCAGGTGGTAGAGCACTTCACGCAGTTCCTGGCCCGCCTCCATCGGAAGGACGATCCAGATTTCCCGCACGTTGTGCTCGTGGACGAAGGCGTGCAGGTTATCCAGGTCATGCAGGCGGCGTACTTGCGGCGGCAGGCTCTCATGCGGCTCGGCGTAGATGCCCGCCACGTTGTAGCCTGCGCCCCGATACCGTTCGACGCGGCGCCACAGGTCATGGCCCAGTGCGCCGAATCCCACCAGCAAGACATTCTTCTTGTTCAGCCCGCGGTCGCGCGCCGCCCCAAGCGCCGCATACACGGCGATGCGCACGCCGGCCAGCGTCAGTGCGGTCATGCCGAACCAGGTAGCCGCCCAAATGCGCGATATCGCGGCGGTCTGGTGCATGAGAAAACTGACAAGAATGCCCAGCGCGAACACGGTGGCCCAGGCCATCAGGCTGCGCACCACCAGATCCGTCAGCAGGCGGCCGCGCCAAGACACATAGAGGCGGTACGCCGGGAAGATGGCGATGACGCCCAGGCCGCACAAATAGATCAGAAACAGATGAATCTGCGGAGGATCCGCCAGAGCATCGTCCGAGAATTTCAAGCCGGTGGCAGTCAGGCCGCAGGTGATGACGATCGCGGCGTCGAGCAAGCGGTACAGATAGCTTGCCCCGCTGAATCTTGCCGACGTGTCCGTGTTGGACGGGTCCATCGCGCACTCCTGTTCGTGGGGAGTCTTCTTCTTGCGGCCGAAAAAAACGATGCAGTGCCGCAAAAACATGGGGCTACCGACGAAATCTTATTGAGTGCAAGGCGTACCCGAAACCTCCAAACGATGTAGGAGAAGGCTTAGGGCATCCGTCGAATGTGCGGGGCTTCGAAAAGAGAGTGGAATGTCGCAACCCGTTACGCATCGGGCTCCATTCCAAGCAACGAAGTCATTCACAGTGGATTTGCCATGACGACATTTTTCGGAACGTTGAGCCGAGCCATCGCCGCTATCGCGCTCGTGTCCTCGCTAGGCGCTTGCGCCCTGTCACCCGGTATGACCTTCAACGCCGGCCACCTCGTTGATCCCCTGGATCCGAACTCCGTCGCGCCGATCAAGGAGATCACGCCGTCGCTGGTCGTGGACGACCTGCGCGCGCGCCAGGCATTGATCGACAACGACGGCGTGAACCGCCTGGTCGGCAGCGTCGAGCCCTATCGCATCGGCCCCGGAGACATCCTCTCCATCGTGGTGTGGGATCACCCCGAGCTCGTCCTTCCGACGCAAACCTACGCTATCGGGACAGGGGTAACCGAACTAGTCATGGGGGATACCGCCTCGGGCATTCCGGGCTATACGGTGTCATCCTCGGGATATATCCAATTTCCCTATACGGGATTGCTGAAAGTGGCGGGGTTGACGGAACTTCAGGCGCGCAATCTCATAGTCAATAGTTCCGGCAAGTACATCCAGGATCCCCAGATCACGGTACGCGTGCTTGGCTATCGCAGCAAGCGCGTCTACGTCGAAGGCGAGGTCAAGTTGCCGGGCACGGTAGCGATCAACGACATTCCGATGACCCTGCTTGAAGCGGTCAACCGCGCGGGAGGCTTGTTGCCCACCGCCGACCGCAGCGCCGTCTATGTGATTCGTGAAGGCCGCCGTACCCGCGTGAATCTGCCCGCGCTGATCGAGCGAGGCCAGGACTTGAATCAGGTCATGCTGAAGTCGGGCGACATCGTGCGTGTGACGCCGCGCGACGACAGCAAGGTGTTCGTGATGGGCGAAGTGTTCCTGCCCACCACGGTGGTGATGCGCGACGGACGCATGTCGTTGACCGAGGCGCTGGGCATGGCAGGAGGTCCGAACCAGCTCACGGCCGACGCGTCGCAAGTGTTTGTGGTCCGCAGTACCGAGCAAGCGACGCCGCAGGTGTTCCACCTGAACGCCAAGTCGCCGCAAGCTCTGGCCGTAGGAGCGAAGTTCGAGCTGGAACCCAAAGACGTCGTGTTCGTGGATACGGCAGCGCTGGTGCGGTGGAACCGCTTCATCAGCAACCTGTTCCCGAGCGCGCAAACGGTACAGACCGTGAAATCGATCGACTAGTCCGCCTTTCGGGGTCGCCAGACCCTAAACCAACGCCTTTGGGGGCGCCGCAACTGCCGCGGCGCCCACGTCTGGAGAGCTGCATGTCGTTGCCCATCGAATCATTCGAGCCGAACGTCCCGGCTCGCCAGCAGGAAACCCCGTTGTCCTCGCATGTGGACGCCATCGTGTCGAACCGGTGGATGATCATCGCGATCACGTTGCTCGCCTTCTTCGGCGCGCTGGCCTATGTGATGGTGACCCCATCGGTCTATTCGGCC
This sequence comes from Achromobacter sp. MYb9, assembly GCF_002975275.1. Classification (GTDB taxonomy): domain Bacteria; phylum Pseudomonadota; class Gammaproteobacteria; order Burkholderiales; family Burkholderiaceae_B; genus Achromobacter. The sequence goes on from NZ_PCOQ01000008.1 coordinate 244,511, forward strand.
GACATCATTGTCCAGGTCGAAGAGGAAATGCCCAATGGCCAGGCGCGTAGCCTGCTTGGCGACGTTTCGGCCATGTTCGATACCAAGGCCGAGACCTCCGGTGAAATGGAAGTGCTGCGCTCGCGCATGGTGGTGGGCCCGGCGGTCGACAAGTTCCTGCTCTACATCCACGCGAAGCCGCGCTATTTCCCCGTCGTGGGCGAATGGCTGGCGCAGCGCTATGAGGCCTTGCCATATCCCTCCAGCCTGCCGCGCGGCGGATACGCGTGGGGCGGGGAATCCATCGCGATCTCGCAGCTGGACGTGCCCAACGAATGGCTGGGCAAGCCCTTTCGCGTGACTGCGCTGGGCGAAGGCCGCTACACGCTGGCCGACAAATTCACGGGCGCCACGTTCACGGGCACCGTCGGCAAGCCCGAGCATTTCATGTTGCCCGGCGGCGGCGCGATGGACGTGCACATCGACGCCCTGGCCGGCCGTCCCGGCACGGAATTCACCGTGTCGCGCACGTCGCGTCTGGCGGCTATCGAAGACGTGCAGTCGCACCTGGGCATCTTCGAGCGTGGCCGCGCCTCGGGCGTGATCGGCGTCACGCTGGAAGGCAATGATCCCGCGCTGACGACCGCGGTGCTGAACCAGATCGGCCAGGAATACGTGCAGCAGAACGTGAACCGGAAGTCGGCCCAGGCCGAGAAGTCGCTGACGTTCCTGGAGCAGCAGCTGCCTATCTTGAAGGGAGAGCTGGATGCCGCCGAGACCAAGTACAACACCTTGCGCAACAAGCGCGGCACGATCGACCTGAGCGAAGAGGCCAAGTTGATCCTGGCGCAGTCCGTGGATGCGCAGACCAAGGTGATGGAGCTGCGCTCCAAACGGCAGGAACTGATCACGCGCTTTGCGCCGACCCATCCCAGCATCGTGGCCATCGACCGCCAGATCACGTCGCTCTCCGGCGACGTCAGCCGCATCGGCAACAACATCAAGCAGTTGCCGGATCTTGAGCAGGATGTCGTGCGGCTGGTGCGCGACGTGCGCGTCAACACCGAGCTCTACACCGGTCTGTTGAACAACGCGCAGCAGTTGCGTCTGATCCGCGCAGGCAAGGTGGGCAACGTGCGCATCCTGGACGCGGCCGTGCAACCCGACCGCCCCGTGCGCCCCAAAGCCGCGATCATTCTCGGCGTGGCCACGGTCATCGGCCTGATCTTCGGCATGCTGTGCGCTTTCGTCCGCAATGCGCTGTTCGGCGGGCTGTCGGAACCCGATGATGTCGAGCGCTATACGGGGCTGCCGGTGCTGGCCGCCATTCCGTACAGCGACATGCAGGACAAGCTGTGGCGCCGCAGCCGCCGCAAGAACGCGACGGTGCCTGCGCTGTTGGCGCAAAGCCAGGGCAACGCGCCGCCCATTGAAAGCCTGCGTTCGTTCCGCAATGTGCTGCAGGCGTCGTTGCGCCAGTCCGCCAACAACATGGTCATGTTCACCGGCCCGGTGGCCGGCGTGGGCAAGTCGTTCCTGTCGGCCAACTTTGCCTTCATCCAGGGCGGCGTGGGAAAGCGCGTGCTGCTGATCGACGCCGACTTCCGCAAGGGCCAATTGAACCGCTACTTCGGCGTGCCCAAGGAGGACGGCCTGTTTGAAGTGTTGGCGGGCACGATTCCGCTGACGCGCGTCAGGAAGCACAGCGTGTCCGAAGGCGTGGACTTCATCGCCACTGGCGCGGTGACGTTCGATCCTTCAGAGCTGCTGGCCTCGCCCGTGTTTGGCGCGACCCTGCGCGAGCTGGCGTCGCAGTACGACATGGTGATCCTGGATACGGCGCCCGTGCTGTCGTCGCCCGACGCGGCGGTGGTGGGCACGCATGCGGCGGCGGTCATGGTGGTCGTGCGTTCGGGGATGAACACCGTGGGCGAGATCCGCGAAACGGCCAAGCGGCTGATTCAGGCCGGCGCGCCAGTGGATGGCGTGCTGTTCAACGGCCTCAAGCTCATGCCGGAGCGATTCGGCTTCCGCTCCAAGTATGGGAGCTATCGGTATTCCCGTGCGGCGTATTACGGCGATTTCAAACAGAACGGCCCCAAATAACGCCACCCGGAGAAACTGGCATGCACGGAACTTTTGGCTGGGATACCCCGCAAATTCTGGATGCGGTTTTCAAGGCTTACGACATACGCGGCACGGTGCCGGATGAAATCGATGCGCGCTTCGCCCACAGCCTGGGCATGGCGGCGGGGACGCAGGCGCGGCAGCAGGGCGCGCGGTCGATCGTGGTGGGCCGCGACGGCCGCATCAGCAGCGTGGAACTGGCGGCGGCGCTGCAGGCGGGGTTGCGTTCGGCGGGCATGCATGTCATCGACATTGGCATGGCCACCACGCCGATGGTGTATTTCGCCACGCGGCTGATGGACACGGGCGCCGGCATCGCCGTCACGGGCAGCCATAACCCGCCGGCGCACAACGGCTTCAAGATTGTGCTGGAAGGCGCTTCGCTGTACGGCGAAGGCATCACGGCCCTGCGCGACGCGATGCGCCTGCCGATCGAATCCGCCGCCGTGTCCGGCGGGCGCACGCAGATGCAGATCCAGCCTTGCTATGCCGCCCGCCTGCTGGGCGACATCCGCATGGCGCGTCCGATGAAGATCGCCATCGACTGCGGCAGCGGGGTGGCGGGCGCGGTGGCGCCGGCGTTGTTCCGCGCGCTGGGCTGCGAAGTGACGGAACTGTTTTGCGAAGTGGACGGCTCGTTCCCCGGCCACCATCCCGACCCGGCCGACCCGCAGAACCTGCAGGACCTGATCTATTGCCTGCGTTATTCCGACTGCGAAGTGGGCCTGGCGTTCGACGGCGACGGCGACCGGCTGGGCGTGGTGACAAAGTCGGGACAGATCATCTGGCCGGATCGTCAACTGATCCTGTTCGCACGCGATGTGCTGGAGCGCAATCCGGGCGCCGAGATCATCTACGACGTCAAGTGCAGCCGCCATGTGGCGCGCGCCATCGTTGAAGCGGGCGGCCGGGCCACCATGTGGAAGACCGGTCATTCGCTGATCAAGGCCAAGATGCGCGAGACGGGAGCGCTGCTTGCTGGGGAGATGAGCGGCCACATGTTCTTCAAAGAGCGCTGGTATGGCTTTGACGACGGCATTTACGCCGCCGCCCGGCTGCTGGAAATCCTGTCGTCGGCGCCGGACCCGTCGGCCTTGCTGGAAGGCCTGCCGCAATCCTGCGCCACCCCCGAGATCAAGCTGGACACCGCCGAAGGCGAACAGTTCGAACTGGTAGACATGTTGCGCGCACAGGGGGAATTCCCTGGCGCCGTCTCCATCAACGACCTGGATGGCGTCCGGGTGGACTATGCCGACGGCTTCGGCCTGGCGCGTCCGTCCAACACCACGCCGACGGTGGTTTTGCGTTTTGAAGGAGACACCGTGGCCGCATTGGCCCGTATCGAGGAGGACTTCCGCAAAGCGTTCCGGCGCATTGCACCTCACGTTCGTTTACCGTTCTAAGGAGCATCACGCGATGGGTAAGGCCAACTATGCGATTGAGGCGTTAAGGGCGAACTCCGGCTTGGCGCACAGCCCCGAGTGGCAGGCGTTCGCGCAAGCGGCGCAAAGCGCCGGACTGGACGCCGGCACGTTGAAAGTGATCGAGGCAGCGGGATTGTGCGTGGACCTGACCATGCAGCGGCAGTCCCCCGCCTTGGAGGGGGCGGCGCTGAACCTGCTGCAGGCGCGCGGGTTGGCGGACGCGCGCCACGCGCTGTTCGCGGGCGACCCGGTCAACTGGACCGAAGGCAAACCGGCGTGGCACACCGCGCTGCGCGCCGGCCGCACCCGCGAGCAACCGGACGGCCAGGATGCGGATTCCGTCTGCGAGTATTCGCGCATGACCGATTTCGTCCGCAAGCTGGACCAGACGGCGGACTTTTCCACGGTGCTGCATATCGGCATCGGCGGCAGCGACTGGGGCCCGCGGTTGGCCATTCAGGCGTTTGGCGGGCCGTCGCAACGACGCCAGATCCGTTTTGTGTCCAACATCGACGGCCATGCCTTTCATGACGCCGTGGCGGGGCTGGATCCGCGCCGCTGCCTGGTCGTGGTGTCGTCCAAGTCCTTCACGACATCCGAGACCCTGCACAACGCGCGGGCCGCCATTGCGTGGCTCAAGCAAGGTGGCGTGGCGGACGTGTCCGAACACCTGGCGGCGGTTACCGCGAATGCACCCGCCGCGCGCGCCCTGGGCGTGCCGGCCAGCCAGGTGTTCAAGATGTGCGACTGGGTCGGCGGACGCTATTCCGTCTGGTCGGTCGCCGGGCTGTCGATCGCGTTGACGGTGGGCGCCGACGTGCTGATCGGCATGCGGGCGGGCGCCGAGGCCATGGACCAGCATTTCCAGCAGGCGCCGTTCGCCTCCAATGCGCCGATCCAGCTGGCCCTGGCCGGCCTGGTGAATTGCAGTGTGCTGGGCCACAACTCGCTGAACATCGCCGCGTACAGCGCGCGGTTGCTGCATCTGGTGACGTATTTGCAGCAGCTGGAAATGGAATCCCTGGGCAAGCGCGTGGCGGGCGACGGCGCGGCGGTCGGCGTGCCAACGGCGCCCATCATCTGGGGCATGCCCGGCACCGACGGGCAGCATACGTTCTTTCAATGGTTGCACCAGAGCGAGGAGGGCGCGCCGGTCGACTTCATCGCCAGCCTGCAGGGTCATGCCGACAGCCCCGATGCGCACCGCATGCTGCTGGCCAATTGCCTGGCGCAGCGGCAGGCGCTGCTACGCGGCAAATGCCTGGAAGAGGCGTTGCTGGATGTGGCGCATATCGACGACCAGGAACGCGCGCTAAGCCTCGCGCAGCACATGGTGCATCCGGGCGGGCGGCCGTCGACCCTGATCGTCCTGCGCCAGCTGGACCCGCGCGGGCTGGGTGCGCTGCTGGCCTTGTACGAGCACAAGGTGTTCGTGCAAAGCGTGGTCTGGGGCATCAATCCCTTCGACCAATGGGGCGTGGAATTGGGCAAGCGCCTGGCCACCGGCATCGAACGCGAGCTGGCGGTTCCGGTGTCGGCCGGGGTGGTGGACTGGGGCCATGACGCGTCCACGTCGTACTGGATCGACCGCTATCGCGGCCATGCCCAGGCGCCGCGCTCGCGGCATGCGTGGGTGCCGGGCATGGCGGCCCATCTTTGACGGGGACGGGCATGCCACAGCTGAATGTGCTGGTGACGGGCGGCGCGGGCTATATCGGTACGCACACGCTGGTTGCGATGCTGGCGGCAGGCCAGCGGCCGCTGGTGCTGGATAACTTCAGCAACGGCAGCCGCGAGGCCGTGCACCGGGTCGAACGCCTGTGCGGCGTTCCGATTCCGCTGATAGAGGGCGATATCCGCACCCCGGGCCTGATGGAATCGGTGCTGGCCGAGGCCGCGGCGCGGGGGGAGCCGGTGCAGGCGGTGTTGCATCTGGCGGGCTGCAAGGCGGTTGGGGAATCGGTGGCGGATCCGCTGAAGTACTACGACAACAACGTGGCGGGGTCGTTGGCCCTGCTACGCGCCATGCGCGACACCGGCGTCGCGCGGCTGGTGTTCAGTTCATCGGCCACCGTCTACGGCGAACCGCGCTACTTGCCGTTTACCGAGGCCCACCCGCTGGCGCCCACCAACCCCTATGGCCGCACGAAATGGATGGTGGAAGAGATGCTGCGCGATGTCTGCGCGGCGGATCCCGCCTTCAGCGCGGTCACGCTGCGCTACTTCAACCCCATCGGCGCGCATCCCAGCGGGTTGATCGGCGAAAGCCCGCGTGACCTGCCCAACAACCTGTTCCCCTTCATCACCCAGGTGGCGGTGGGCCGGCAGCCGTTCCTGCGCGTGTTCGGCGACGACTACGCGACGGCCGACGGCACCGGGGTGCGCGACTATCTGCACGTGATGGACCTGGCGCAAGGCCATGTGCAGGCCCTGGCGTATTCCGAAGGGCATCCGGGCTTTGTCGCGGTGAACCTGGGAACGGGGCAGGGCACCAGCGTGCTGGAATTGGTGCGGGCCTTTGAACAGGTCAATGGCTGCCGCATCCCCATGCGCACCCAGGCGCGGCGGCCCGGCGACATCGAACGGATGTGGGCCGACCCGGCGTTGGCGGCGTCCCTGCTGGGGTGGCGCAGCACGCATGACGTGGCCGCCATGTGCGCGGACGGGTGGCGCTGGCAGCAAGGCAATCCGCAAGGCTACGAGGCGTCGGGCGATGCGGGGCCGGCCGGCGAACGGCCCGCCCAGGCGCAACCGGCGCACGAACCGCCGGGGCGGGGGAAGGCCGCCGCATAACCCCAATGGCATGTCGGAAGGGTTACGGAAAAAGGGCGCGAGCGGTTACAGTTGACGGGATTATTGCGTAGCAACATGGCCCGGCGGCCTGGCCGCCCGGGCCCTGTACCGTCAGTGAGGCACTTCCATGTTTGAATTCCATCCGTATGCCGGGCTTAGCGGCGCCTTGCCGGAGCCGCGGCAATGAGCGGCCCCTCCTACCTGCCGCCGGCCCACTGGAACCTGGACAGCATCGTGTCCGGCCTGCGCGAAGCGCGTGTCGCGTGGCGCGGTCCGCGTGGCCGCCTGCGTGAAGATTCGGGCTTGCGTGAATTTCCATCGCAGGAAAGCCTGCGCCAGATCATCAAGGACCTCTGTGGCGCCTTGTTCCCGATGCGCCTGGGTCCGATCGACCTGCGCGAAGAGGTCGAAGACTTCTACGTTGGACACACCATCGGCGCTGCGCTGGATGCGCTGCTGCATCAGGTCTGTCTGGAACTGCAGTACATGGGCCGCCATGAACACGTGGACCCGGCCGATACGCAGCGGCGCGCCATCGAGATCGTGCGCCAGTTCGGCGCCGAGCTGCCCCGCGTGCGTGCCGCGCTTGACCTGGACGTGACCGCCGCCTATCAAGGCGATCCGGCCGCGCACAGCGTGGACGAGGTGCTGCTGTGCTATCCCGGCGTGGCCGCGATGATCCATCACCGCCTGGCCAACGTCCTGTACCGCCTGAACGTGCCGATGCTGGCACGCATCGTGGCCGAGATCGCGCATGCCGACACCGGCATCGACATCCATCCCGGCGCCACGATCGGCCGCAGTTTCTTCATCGATCACGGCACGGGCGTCGTCATCGGCGAAACCGCCATCATCGGTGACCGCGTGCGCCTCTACCAGATGGTGACGCTGGGCGCCAAGCGCTTTCCGCCCGGTGAAAACGGCGAGCTCAAGAAGGGCCTGCCGCGCCACCCGTTGATCGAAGACGACGTCGTGATTTACGCTGGCGCCACGATCCTGGGCCGCGTCACGATCGGCAAGGGGTCGACCATCGGCGGCAATGTCTGGCTGACGCGCAGCGTGGCGCCGGGCAGCAACGTCACGCAGGCCAGCCTGGTCAGCGACATGCCGGATTGCGGCCTGGGCGGCTGAACGCCGCCTTCACGCGCGTGGCGCCGCCGGGGCGGACGGCCAGGACAGAGGAGTCAGGATGGATACACGAGTCTCGGATCTGGCCGCGCTGCGCGGCTTCATCGACCGCCACCCGCGGCTGTTCGTCCTGACGGGGGCGGGTGTCAGCACCGACTCGGGCATCCCCGACTACCGCGACACCGAAGGCGAATGGAAGCGCAAGCCGCCCATGACGCTGCAGACCTTCATGGGAGACGACCTTGCGCGGGCGCGGTACTGGGCCCGCAGCATGGTCGGCTGGCGGCGCTTCGGCAGCGTCAAGCCCAATGATTCGCACCGCGCGCTGGCGCGTCTGGAATCGCACGGCCACGTCACCGTGCTGGTCACGCAGAATGTCGATGGCCTGCATGAAGCCGCAGGCAGCCGCGAAGTCGTGGACCTGCATGGCCGGCTGGACGAGGTGCGCTGCATGAATTGCGATTGGCGCGGCGGCCGCCAGGCCTGGCAAGACGACCTGCAGCACGGCAACCCGGAATGGACCTCGTTGGACGCCACCGATGCGCCCGACGGCGACGCGGACCTGGACGGCGAGGATTTCTCGCGGTTCACCGTCCCGCCTTGCCCGCGCTGCGGCGGCATCGTCAAGCCGGACGTGGTTTTTTTCGGTGAAACCGTGCCCCGCGACCGCGTCGACCGGGCCAATGCCGGCCTGATGAGCGCCGACGCGGTGCTGGTGGTCGGGTCATCGCTGATGGTGTATTCAGGCTACCGCTTCGTGACGGCGGCCTCCCGCAACGGCATGCCGATCGCCGCCATCAATCTGGGCCGTACCCGGGCGGATCCGCTGCTGACACTGAAGGTGGAACAGCCTTGCGCGGTGGCGCTGGACGCCCTGTAGGCACGGTTTTTGCCGGCCGGTTTTTGATCGGTCTAAGCAAGTGCTTGCCCTGTAAGGGATTTTTCGCGCAGTTACAGACCTTTCCATAGGGTTGTCCACAGGAACTGTGGATAATTCCTAGGGATAACCCCGATTTTTCAGGGCTCCGTGGCGTCAATGCCGTCGCCCAGCAACGCTTTGCGGGCAGCGTGCCAACTGCCGGCGTCCGGAGCATAAAGCAGTCCGCCCGTGCGGTGCGTGGGCTTGTAAGGCGACCCGTCGAAGCGAGCGGCGTAGCCGCCGGCCTCGCGGTGCAGCAGCCAGCCCGCCGCATGGTCCCAAGCCGTCAACTGGTTGTACAGCGCCACGTGGCAATGGCCCGCTGCCAGCATGCGGTATTCATGCGCGGCGCACCGCAGCGACGAGGTGCTGCCCAGGCGCGACAAGTTGCCGTTGACGACGGTGCGCAGCGGCTCGGGCAGGGCGCCGGTAGAGATCAGGCCATCCATGTCCTCGGGGGGCGCCGGACTGGCCACCGTCAGGGGCGCCTGCCGGCCGTTTTCGTATTCCATCCAGGCGCCTTCGCCCCGCACGGCCAGCGCGCTGTCGCGGTTGACCGGGTCGTAGATGACCCCGGCGATCACGTCGCCACGGTGACACGCCGCGATCATCATGCCGAACAGCGGCAGGCCGGCCACATAGTTGCGGGTGCCGTCGATGGGGTCGATCAGGAAGGCCAGGTCGGCGTCCACCAGCATGTTCAGCAGGGCGGGATTGCGCGCTGAGGCTTCTTCGCCGATCAGCACGGCGCCGGGATGCAGCTTGGACAGGCGGGCGGCGATCAGGCGTTCGGCCGCTTCGTCCGCGTCGGTCACCAGGTCGCGCGGCGAACTCTTGTTCCGGACTGCTCCTTCCGGCAGGTTGCGGTAGCGTGGCATGACCTCCGCCAGGGCGGTTTCGGCCAGCACGGCGGCAAGCTTGCGGGTGTCCTCGCGGGTAAACGTTCTGCTCATACTGACTCGTCCAGGGAACGCGCAAATCTATCATGCCTGAGCGGCATTTGATCGCGTTTCGCAAGTCACTGGAACGAAAGGACTTTTTCGGGCTGTGCAGAAGTTATCTGCCGGGTTGTCCACAGTTGGTGGGGATAAGCGGGGCAATCCCGCTCATTCTGAGGGGCGCGGGCGCCGCCGCCGGGCCGCCCCCAAGGCGGCGCAGCCCCCTCGGGGGGCAGCAAGC